>PQAO01000039.1 GCA_003104995.1 Dehalococcoidia bacterium | reverse complement strand
CACCCCCCACGCTAAAGAAAGGCCGATGGTTGTTGGCCGATGGCTCCGCGAATAATCAGTGGCCTGGCGGCTGGCCGTTGTGGCTACTGCGACGCCGCAGCGCGCCATGACTGGCGCGCCTCGGGTAGGTCGGTGGGGTGTTCGAGCGGGTCGTTCCAGGCGCGCCAGGGATTAGCCCGCGCGGCCGCGGAGGATGCTGCCGCCATCGCGCGGGCCTTCGTAAGGCTGGGCGTACCAGGTGCCGGTGACGAGGTCGCAGAAGAGCGTGAGGCGGCGGCCGGATTCGAGTTCGACGACGAAGTAGCGGCGGGCAATCTCGTCGCGCCACCATTCATCGTCGATGCGCCAGCTATCGGCGATGGCGCGAACGCGCTGGTAGCGGCCCTGCCAGACGGCAGCAGCGGGTTCGCCGGCGGGCGTGGCCTCGACGGCGGCGGGCCTGGGCTGGTTCAGGAGCCGAAGGCCACCAGGGCCAGCTGGCGTTCGGGGATTCTCGACCACGGTTGCACCTCCACGATGCGGTAGACCTGGGGGCCGCCGGTGCGGGCGGAGAGCTGTTCGATGGCCTGTCCGAGTTCGCGCTGGCGCCGGGGGCCGATCTGCCAGAGGTTGGCCTGGTGGGCGTATTCGCTGCAGATGCCCGAGAGGGTGACGCCCACGCTGGCGGCGGCCGCATCGAGTGCGAGCCGGTCGAGCTTGCTCCGGAGGACGAAGAGCATGTGGCGGGCGTCACTCGTTGGTTCGCGGAAGACGACGCGGCGGGCGACCTGTTCACCGCTTTCGAGGCCGAGCCACCAGTCGAGCCGGCGGACGGTTTGGCCGCGGACGGCGGGGTGGGCCAGGGCGCGGTTGAGGAGCGCTTCGGTGCCGGCGAGCAGCGGTTCGATGGAGGCGGCTGGCGCGGGGAGGTCCATCTCCTCGGTGATGCGCACCTCTTCGCGGCGGGCGACGATGCGGGAGTGGTCGCGGCCGTTGGCGAGGTCCCAGGCGCGGCGGCCATCGGGGCCGAACTGGGCCTGGAGCGCGGAGAGGGGGATATCGGCGACCTGGCCGACGTGTTCGAGCCCGAAGAGGCGCAGGCGGACGTGCATCACGGGGTCGACCGGGAGTACTTCGACGGGGACGTGGGTGAGGAAGTCGCGCTCCTGGCCCGCGGGGACGAGCACCCAGCCGGTTTTGGGCGATTTCGGAGGCGGTGAGCCGGGGGCGGGGGCTGCTGTACCCATCACGGGGAGGGCGCTGGCGGCGGCGTGGGCGGGGAAGAGGCTACTCGCGGCCCCCAGCCAGGCCCCCAGCCCGGTTTCAGCGCTGACCGACTCAAGGAGTTCGGCGAGGTATTGCTCGCCGCTCATCTTCGCGAGGCGGGCGAGGCCCCGGACCTCGAAGTGGATGTGACCGGGGGCGACGGCCTCGACCAGGGGGCTGCGGGTTTCGATGAGGTCCGTCAGGCGGGCAGCTTCGGTGTGGGCGAAGGCTTCCTGGAGGGGGAGGAAGACAGCGTTTGGGCTGAGGGCGAGGGCGCGCCGGAGGGTGGTGCCGATGGTGACGCCCGCGGCGGCTGCTTCGGCGGAGCAGGCGGTGACCTGGGCGTGCTCTTCGGGGGCGCCGCCGACCACGACCGGGCGCCTGGCCAGTTCGGGGTGGTCGCGCCGGGCGAGCGCGATGAGGAAGTTGGGTACCTGGAGACAGGCGACATCCATCGGATCTGCGAGTTTAGAACAAACGTTCTAAACTCTCCAGAGCCGAAGTGTGAAGATTTCGCCCGGTGGCGTCAGTCGAGTGGCGGGGCCATGGCGATGGCTTCGGCATCGCTTGCCGAGGCGGAGGCCACACCAGCGGCTTCGAGGGTGGCTTCGAAGGAGGCGATGGCGACCTCGATCTGGCTGTCGTCGGGGACTTTGGTGGTGAGGGCCTGGAGGGCGATGTTTGGGACGAACATGGCGTGGACGAACCAGTTACCGCCATAGCGGGCGCCGATGCGGAGGATCTCGTAGCTGATGCCGGCGACAAGCGGCATGAAGACGATGCGCGAAGCGGTGCGGATGAGAATGCCTTCATCGACGAGCAGGTCGAAGACGAAGAAGGTGATGAGGGCGACGAAGACGACGACGAGCAGGAAGCTGGTGCCGCAGCGGGTGTGCTCCTTGGGGAAGGGGCGGACTTCGGCGGGGACCAGGGGCTTGCCGGCTTCGTAGGCGTGGATGGTCATGTGTTCGGCGCCGTGGTACTGGAAGACGCGGCGGATATCGGGGATGAGCCCGATGAGGGCGATGTACCCGACGAAGAGGGCGAGCCGGAGGACGCCTTCGACGGCAACGATCCAGAAGCGGTGGACATCGAAGGCTTCGAGGAGGTTGGCGAGCAGGATGGGGCCCGCGAAGAAGATGCCGACCACGAAGAGGATGGCGAGGGCCATGGTCCCCCAGAGCACCTTTTCGGGGAACTCGACCTGTTCGCCGTTGTCGTCGATTTCTTCTTCGAAGGCGATGCGGGAGGAGTAGTTGAGGGCGCGCATGCCGAGCGCCATCGTTTCCCAGAGCACGACAACGCCGCGGAGGAAGGGGATGCGGCGGGAGCGGCCGGTGTAGATGCCGGTGAGGCGCTCGGAGTGGGTGACGATGTGGCCCTTGGGGTGGCGGACGGCGACGGCCATGTGCTCGGGGCCGCGGATCATCACGCCTTCGATGACGGCCTGGCCGCCGAAGTAGACGTTTGCCGGCTGTGGAGACGTCGCGTCCGTCATGGCTACTCCGAGAAATGAAAAGGGGCGCACGAGGCGCCCCGGTATTGTGCGGTTTCCGCGCGTTAGTTGCCGCGCTGGAAGCGGCGGTTGAAGCGTTCGACGCGGCCTGCGGTGTCGACGATGCGCTGTTCGCCCGTGAAGAACGGGTGGCAGGCACTGCAGACATCGAGGTGCATGGACGACTTTGTCGAGCGGGTCTTGATCTCGTTGCCGCATGAGCACGTGATCGTGGCTTCCTGGTAGTTGGGGTGGATCCCGGCCTTCATGGTCCCTTCCTTAGCTTTCGGCCTGTGCGTAAACGCTGATCTTCTTCCGGCGGCCCTTGGCGAACGGCTCGAACTTCACCTTCCCATCGATGAGGGAGAAGATCGTGTAGTCGCGGCCGAGGCCGACATTGTTGCCCGGGTGGAAACGCGTGCCGCGTTGGCGGAGGATGATTGAGCCCGGCTTTACGACTTCGCCATCGAAAAGCTTGACGCCGAGGCGCTGGGAATTGCTATCGCGGCCGTTCTTGGAGCTCGAAACGCCTTTCTTATGCGCCATTGTGCCTAACCCTTCGAAATAGACTCGACGACGAGCCGAGTGACCTGTTGCCGGTGGCCGAACTTGCGGCGGTACCGGATCTTGTTCTTGTACTTCATGAACACGAGCTTGGGCGCGCGGCCATGCTGGGTGATGCGCGCGCGGACGGCGGCACCCTCGACGAGCGGTTTCCCGACGGTCACTTCCGGTCCATCGAGGACCATCATGACGTCGAGGTTCACCGTATCGCCCGGTTCGCCTTCGATCCGGTTCATTTCGAACTCTTGCCCCTCAATGAGGCGCAACTGACGCCCATCGGCGCGTACGATCGCTTCCATATCTAACTCCAGGAAATCCGTGGACAGCTTTCCAGTGTGGTGCTGTCCACGGATTCAGTCAACGACTTCGTGCCGTTGGGGTGGGCTTACCCGTCGGCGCGGGTCTGGTTGCCGCCTTCCCAGGCGAGTCCCGGGGCTGGCTTGGGTTCGAACGACGGCCGCCGGGGCGATTCGTCGCTGGCGGCTGGCGGTATGGGCGGTTCGGGGGCTGCCTCGAGGTCGGATGGCGGCCAGGGCTCGTTCGGGTCGCTGTTCAGCAGCCTTGCGAGCGTGTCGCCCTCGAGGGTTTCGACTTCCATGAGGACGCCGGCGAGCTTATCGAGCAGCGGGCGATGGTCATTGAGGATGCTGGTGGCGACGATGTGCGCGTCATCGATGAGTGTGCGGACCTCGTCGTCGATACTTTCAGCGACCTTTTCGCTGTAGTCGCGGGTCTCCGAGATCTCACGGCCGAGGAAGACGAGCTCCTCGCTTTTGCCGAAGGTCCGGGGCCCGAGCTTCTTGCTCATGCCCCAGCGGGTGACCATGGAGCGGGCGATCCGGGTGACCTGCTGGATGTCGCTGGAGGGGCCGGTGGAGGCTTCGCCGAAGACGATCTCTTCGGCGGCGAGGCCGCCGAGGGCGCTGGCCATGCGGTCCTTGAACATCGCGGGGGTGTGATAGCTGGTGTCCTCGCCGATGAAGCGGGTGTGGCCGCCGCTCATGCCGCGCGAGACGATGGTGACCTTGTGCACCGGGTCGTGGTGCTCAAGGAAGTGGGCGACGATGGTGTGGCCGCCTTCGTGGTAGGCAGTCACCTTTTTTTCGAGTTCGGACATCACCTTGCTCTTGCGCTCGGGCCCGAGGATGACGCGGTCGACGGCCTCTTCGAACTCCTTCATGGTGATGATCTTCTTGTTGCGCCGGGCGGCAAGGATGGCCGCCTCGTTGACGAGGTTGGCGAGGTCGGCGCCGCTGAACCCGGCGGTGGCCTTGGAGAGGATGGAGAGCTTCACATCGTCGGCGATGGGCTTGCCCTTGGCGTGGACGGCGAGGATGGCCTCGCGGCCCTTCACGTCGGGCGCGTCGAGGATAACCTTGCGGTCGAAGCGGCCCGGGCGGAGGAGGGCGGGGTCGAGGATGTCGGGCCGGTTGGTCGCGGCGATGACGATGACGTTGGTGCCGGTATCGAAGCCGTCCATCTCGACCAGGATCTGGTTGAGGGTCTGTTCGCGCTCGTCGTGGCTGCCGCCCAGGCCGGCGCCGCGCTGGCGGCCGACCGCGTCGATTTCGTCGACGAAGACGATGCACGGGGCATTTTTCTTTGCCTGGTCGAAGAGGTCGCGGACGCGGCTGGCGCCGACGCCGACGAACATTTCGACGAACTCAGAGCCGGAGATGCTGAAGAACGGCACGCCCGCTTCGCCGGCGACGGCGCGGGAGAGGAGGGTCTTGCCGGTACCGGGAGGGCCGACGAGGAGGACCCCCTTGGGGATGCGCGCGCCGAGGGCCGCGAATTTTTCGGGGTACTTGAGGAACTCGACGACTTCGGCGAGCTCCTCTTTGGATTCATCGACGCCCGCGACATCGGCGAAGGTGACGGTGACCTTGCTGCCGGTGAAGAGGCGGGCGCGGCTCTTGCCGAAGCTCATGGCCTGGGAATTGGACCCCTGGGCCTGGCGCATGATGAGGAGGAGGAAGAGACCGAAGAGCAGGAACGGCAGGATGTTGAGCAGCAGGCCGAGCCACGGCCCGAAGCCGGAGCTGTCCTTGTACTCGAGGTTGACGGCGGCGACACCGGCGCCGGAACCAGCCGGGCGGCTCAGGGCCACGCCCGCGTCGGCGAGGAGCTTCTCGATCTCCGAGTTGGGGCCGATCTTGGAGGACTTGACCTCGGGGTCCACCGCGCTGCCCGAGGTGAGGTACGTGACGGTCAGGTTTCGGCCATCGACCTCGATCTTTTGGACAAGCCCGTTCTTGGCATCCTCGACTACCTGGCCGTAGCCGATCTTCTGGTGGTCGTCACCGCTCGAGAAGAATGCGAAGACGATGGCGATGACTGCTACGAGGATGAGCAAGTAGATGAAACTGTTGCGTAGCCAGCGGGAATACAAAGGCGATCTCCGGTTTCGCGGACGGGGACCCGCGCCAATGGTTCGAGTATAGCAGACACTCCCAGCCCCTCCCGGGGCAGGTGGTAAGCGCGCCTATACTCGTGGAGGCCAGGCCGTGATGGCGGATGCCCTCACCATTCAGGTACGCCGCAAACACTGGATTGGCACAGGGGGATGGCACTGAAGTTGGAACGGAACAGGGGCGTCTTCTCCCATTTCGCGCGCAACCCTTACGCTTTTCCTATTCGTTCGTCCGAAGGAGTCCTCATGAAGCTCGCGTTCGTTGGAGGCACCGGCCCGGAGGGCCTGGGTCTCGCCATGCGGTTTGCCAAGGCCGGCCACGAAGTGGCCATCGGTTCTCGTTCGAAGGAGCGCGGCGACGAGGGCGCCCAGAAGATCGCGGAGGCGGTGCCCGGGGCGAAGGCGTCCGGTGGGGCGAATGCCGATGTGGTTGCGGACGCCGACGTGGTGTTCCTGACGTTCCCGTACAGCGGCCAGCAGGCAACGCTCGAGGCGCTGGGGCCGGCGCTCGACGGGAAGATCTTGTGCAACGTGGTGGCCCCGCTTGAGTTCCAGCAGGGCGTGGGCGCGGTAGCCCTGGACGTGCCCGGCAACAGCGCGCTCCAGGAGGCGATCGCTCAGCTGCCGAAGGCGCGGGTGGTTTCGGCGTTCCAGAACATGAGCGCGGAAGAGTTGCAGCACCTGGATCGCCCCATCGAGGCCGACGTGCTCGTCTGCGGGCGGGATGCCGAGGCGAAGCAGGTGGTCATCGGCCTCGCGAACCAGATCGCGGGGGTGCGCGGGATCGATGCGGGGGGCCCATCGCAGAGCCGGTACGTGGAGATGATGACCTCGCTGCTCATCAACCTGAACCGGAAACACAAGACCCAGTCGACCATCCGAATCGTGGGGCTCTGAACCCCGGGCGCTGGCTTACACATCTGGCGCGACTCGGCCACAATGGCCGCACAACCTCGACAAGGCGGCGCTCTCATGCCCGGACTCTCCATCTTCGGTATCCCAGGCCTCCCCGAGATCACGGCGGGGACGGACCTCGCCGGGAGCATCCACGCGGCGGCGGCGGCGGCCGGCACACCGCTGGAATCGGGCGATATTCTCGTCATAACGTCCAAAATCGTCTCAAAGGCCGAGGGGCGTGTGGTCGACTTGTCGACGGTCGACGTGTCGCCGTTCGCGCGGCAATACGCGGAGAAGTGGGAGAAGGACCCGGCGGTGATCGAACTGGTGCTGCGTGAGTCGCGGCGGGTAGTGCGCCAGGTCGGGCCGGTGCTGATCACCGAAACGCGGCACGGGTTCGTCTGCGCGAACGCGGGGATCGACCAGTCGAGTTCGGGCGGCCATGGCCTGGCCGTGTTGCTGCCGGTCGACCCGGACGCGAGTGCGAAGCGGGTGCGGACGGCGCTCAAGGCGAAGGGCGTGGACGTGGCGGTGATCATTTCGGACACGTTCGGGCGTCCGTGGCGCGAAGCGCAGACCGACATCGCCATCGGGATCGCGGGGATGCAACCGGTGACGAGCTATATCGGGCAGGTGGACCCGCACGGGCACGAATTCCGCGTGCAGGCGCTGTGCACGGCCGACGAAGTGGCGGGGGCGGCGGAGCTGGTGAAGGGGAACATTTCGCGGGTGCCCTGTGCCGTGGTGCGGGGGCTGTCCTGGGAGGCGGACGAGACGGCGACGATGCAATCGATCATCCGCGACTCGGAGCGGGACCTATTCAGGTAGGGCCGGGGCTCCTGAGGACGGACTCCCAATCGGCCCGCCGGGGACGGACTCGGAACTTCGTGATCAGCATGAACATGAACGACTCCAGATCGAGCCGCGGAGCAGGTAGGTGGGCTCGCCTCAGCGGTGTGAGCAATTCACCTGACGCGGGCCCGAGATGATAGTGCCCGTCGGGAAAGCGGCCATCATGGCGATGGAAGGCGAGCAACTCTCCCGGAGACCGAATCGAGCAGGACGTAGTGGCACCCGGTGAGAAGGAGGTGTTCATCGCCAGCGGCCCACCACTCCCGAATCCTGTGGGTGAGGCGAAGCGGTTCCGTTCGCAGCGGCTCACCGTGGCCGGTCTGGATGAAGCCCGCGACTGGACGCTTGATGTCGACCCAATGTCGAACATGTTCCGAACTACAAACCGCCACAAGCCGCCGGACATGCTCGGCCCGGGAAGTGACGCCCGCTCGGAATTCCCGCACGTTCACTGCTTCGGCGCGAGCCCCCCGAGAAAGAACGCGACACGCCAGACCGCCTCGGTGTCCTGGTCAGCGTACTCGCCGCGTTGCCATCGGCGCCGGAACTCTTCGGCAGAGATGCCCAGCGAGGCCCGGGACTCCGCGTCGAACGCCAGTTCCACCTGTTCGGGCGTGAGTTCGACAACACCATCGGAAGTCGCGTCGTCAGAGAGTGGTCTCGCGGTCATCGCCATGTCCTCATGCGGAGCATACCACCGGCGGTGCGGGGCGTCCGATCTCCTACACCCGGGGACGGACCGTCTCGACGACGGAGGCGCCGCGCTGGAGCTGCCGGGGGTTGAGCGTCACCAGCCGGTCGCCCAGGGTTTCGGCGACCGCGAAGTAGATGGCGTCGCTGCCCCGGAGCTGGTGCTCGGCGGCGAGCGTCGCGGCGCGCTCGGCGAGCGGAAGGGCGACCGGGAGCAGCTCGAAGAGCGGCGAGTGGCGGACGTGGGCCTCCACATCGCGGGCGAGCTGCTTGTCGCCGGTGCCGGTGGCGATCGCGGCAGAGACCTCGGCGAGCACCGTGACTGGCGCGCGGAGGGGCTCGCCATCGGCCACGGCCTGGCGGAACCATGCGATGGTGGAGTTGTGGAGGCGGTCGCGCGTGTTGAAGAGCGAAACGAGGACGCTGGCATCGACAGTGGCCACGGCTAGTCCTCCTCGCCAATGGGGACGCGTCCGCGCCGGGGAGTTTCGGAGATATCGTCGACATCGGGGACGCTCATCCATGCTTCGCCCACGGCGCCGGCGAGGCGTTCGATGGCGGCCATTTCGGAAGCCGCCTGGGAGCGCTGCATGCCGGCGATGTCGCGGTCGGCGTAGGGGCGCAGGGTGGCGACAGGCTGGCCATTGACGGTGATGACGTAGAGGGCATGCTGATCGCGCACGGCGCGGACGATCTGGGTGGCCTCGTTCTTTAGCTGGCGGACGCCGATTGTCTTCACGCTCGCGCATCTTCTCCCCGGAAAGTAGCCACATAGTGGCCACTTTTCCTGTAATCGGTCAACTGTTGGCAGGTTTCGCACGGCGCTTTCGCGCCCCGTATGCTTTTGCGTATGCCTTCCCTGATGGACATCCCGGTCGAACGAGACGTGCCGATACCAAGGCGCGACGGCAAGATCCTGCGGGCCGATGTGTCCCGCCCCGAAGCCGAGGGTGACTACCTGCATCCTGACGGGACCGCCATGAACCGGGCCGACGGAATCATCCTGGTGCGCTGCCGGGGTGAGTTCGCGCGGGCGGAGCTGCTCCAGCCGGGTACCCCGGTCGAAGTGACGGTCGACCTCGCAGGAACGTCGAACGTGTTCCTTGCCGGCCACCGCATCCGGCTCGCGGTCAGCAGCTCGAACTTCCCGCGGGTCGACCGGAACACGAACACCGGTGGGCTTATTGCGACGGACCATGCCCTCGAAGTCGCGACCGGCACGGTCTTTTACGACGCCTCACGCCCGAGTCACATCATGCTGCCATTGCTCGCGCGGCCATGAATGAGGCAATACGTGTGAAGTTGCTCCGGCCGGGCGCACGAGTGCCCTCGCGAGCCACCGAATTCGCCTCGGGGTTCGATATCCATGCGTGCCTGGATGATGGGCCCATGGTAGTCGGGCAGCGGCCGGTGATGGTCCCGACCGGGCTGGCGATGGAGGTGCCCTGGGGGCTCGACGCGCAGTTCCGCCCCCGCAGCGGGCTCGCGCGGCAAGGCGTGCTGGCGACGTTCGGGACGCTCGATGCGGACTACCGTGGCGAGATCATGATTACGCTGTACACGGTTGCGCCCGGCATCGAGCACACGGTGCACGACGGGGACCGGATCGCCCAGCTGGTGGTCACGCGGCTCGCGGATGTCTCGTTTGAGGAAGCGGAAGTACTATCGGACACGAAGCGCGGGGTCGGCGGACACGGGAGCACGGGGCGTTAGGCGCCCTCGCCAGGGTGGAACATAAAGGCCGATCCGGTATCGTGAGAAAGTTACGCCCACAGAGGTTCTTGATATGGCTTACGAACTTGACGCGCTCATCCCGAACGAAGCGCGAACCGGTCTTCCAGATTTCGGAAGCGGCGATACCGTCCGCGTCCACGCGAAGGTTGTCGAAGGCGACAAAGAGCGCATCCAGGTGTTCGAAGGGGTTGTCATCCGGAGGCGGATGAAGGGCCTGGTCTCGAACTTCACGGTGCGGAAGATCGCGAGCGGCGTGGGTGTGGAGCGCACGTTCCCGATCAACAGCCCGCGTGTTGACAAGATCGAGGTGATCCGGCGCGGCAAGGTCCGCCGGAAGAACCTCTACTACCTGCGCGGCCTGACGGGCAAGGCTGCCCGGATCAAGGAGAAGCGGTTCTAGACCGCATCCCGCATTGCGACCAAATGGCCCCGGCGACAATCGCCGGGGCCATTTTGATGTGACGCAGGTGTCCGTTACAGGCCGGGTGCTCCGGTGCCCGGGGCGGGCACGGGCTCGGGTGGCCCGGCAGGTCCCGGCGGACCCGTGCCCGTTGACCCCAGGGGCACCTGCCCGGGAGGGCCACCCTGCACGGTCCTCCGCAGGGGGAGCTCCGGCATCGCGATGGCGAAAACCGCACACACCAGGGCGGCGCCGAAAGCCGCCAGGTAGATGTTCCGAATGGCGGAAACGACGCTCTCGCCCTGGGCTGAGCGAGCTCGTTCGAGGATGGCTTCGCCGCCGTCGAAGGTGAGCACCTGGGCCTCGATGCGGGCGTACTGCTGGTCGTTGAGCTTCACCGTCGGGTCATCGAGCTGGGCGGTGATGATTGGGCCGACGGTGGCGCGATCTTCGGCGCTGAAGCGCTCCGCGAACTGGGAGTGGTAGGTGTTCGCGAGGATGGCGCCGAACACCGCGATGCCGAGCACGCTGCCGATCTGGCGGAAGAACTGGCTCGATGAAGTTGCCACACCGATGTACTGATAGCTGACGGCATTCTGGACGACGACCGACATGGTCGGGAGGACGAGCCCGAATCCAAGCCCCAGGACGACCATGATGGCGCTGATGTGCCAGAGCTTCGTTTCCAGGCTGAGCTGGGTGAGCATGCCCAGGGCGATGGCGATGAGGACCGTGCCGAACACGGTCTGCCACCGGTACTTGCCGGTACGAGAGATCAACCAGCCGCCGATGATACTGGTGGTCAGGACGCCAAGGCTCTGGGGCATCGAGATCACGCCGGAAGTCGTGGCCGACGCGTCGAGCGCGGTCTGGACATAGATGCCAAGAAACTGGAACGCCCCGAACACGCCCACGCCAAACGTGAACACGATCAGGTTGGACACCAGGAAGACGCGGTTCTTGAAGAGGTGGAGCGGGAGGATAGGCTCCGGGTGCCGCAGCTCCTGCCAGATGAACAACGCAAGGGTGACCGCCGACCCCGCGAACAGCCCGATGATCTCCGCCGAACCCCAGGCGTACTTGTCGCCGGCCCAAACCAACGCGAGCAGGGCCATGACCGACGATGCCGAAAGCAGTGCCGCCCCCAGGAAGTCGAGCTTCGGGCTACCCGAGCGCGCCTTGGATGGGAGATTGAACCAGATGGCGGGCATCGCGATCAGGCTCACCGGGATGTTGACGTAGAACACCCAGCGCCAGCTCAGGTTGTCGGTCAGGAAGCCGCCGAAGGCCGGGCCGACGATGCTGGCGAGGCTGAACATGCCGGTGAAGAGGCCGATGTATTTCCCCCGTTCGGCCGGGGAGAACAGGTCGCCCATTGTGGCGAAGACGGAGGCGAAGATCATGCCGCCGCCAAGGCCCTGGACCGCGCGCACCCAGATGAGCACGGGCATGTTCGGCGCGGCGCCACAGGCCGCGGAGGCAACCATGAAGATGAACACGCCGCCAATCAGGAAGAGCTTTCGGCCGTAGATGTCCCCCAGTTTTCCGACCAGCGGGATGATGACCGTCGAGGTCAGCATGTAGCTGGTGAACAGCCAGGACAGCAGCCCAAAGCCACCGAGGTCGGCGAGGATGCGGGGGGTAGCAGTGGACACGACGGTTTGATCGAGTGCGCCAACGAAGAGGCTGATCATCAGGCTGCCGAGCAGGAGCCATTTCTGGCGATTGTTCAGCGATTCGCCGAGCGGTGTATCGGCGGCAGGATTCATGTGGTGTCCTCGGCAACCTTCACGTGGACGTGAGGCAGGAAGGAAGCGTACATAGTTCGTGCGAAGCGAACAATTGGGGCCATCGTTGCCCCGTTAGCAGATTTCCCTATTCATTACGGCGTGGGCGGACTACGGTAGAAGTGACGTT
This sequence comes from Dehalococcoidia bacterium, assembly GCA_003104995.1. Taxonomy (GTDB): domain Bacteria; phylum Chloroflexota; class Dehalococcoidia; order Tepidiformales; family Tepidiformaceae; genus Amarobacter. Next base: position 33,325 of record PQAO01000039.1, on the reverse strand, counting down.
CCCGGCAGCTGGCCCGCACCGGGACGGTGGGCTTGAACGCCCGGCGTTGGACGCACGAGGTTACACGGATGATCGAGAGTACCGCCACTGCTGGCGCTTCTGCCACGCTGCGCGAGGAAGTCGCGCGGCGGAGGACGTTCGCGATCATCTCGCATCCGGACGCCGGCAAGACGACGCTAACCGAGAAGTTCCTTCTCTACGGGGGCGCGGTCGAGGAAGCGGGTTCGGTCCGGGCGCGCGGCAATGCTCGGCGCTCGACCTCCGACTGGATGGCGATGGAGCGCCAGCGCGGCATTTCGGTGACCTCGACCGCGTTGCAGTTCGACGCGTTCGGCTGCCGGTTCAACCTGCTCGATACGCCGGGCCACCAGGACTTTAGCGAAGACACCTACCGGACGCTTGCGGCGGTCGACAGTGCCGTGATGGTGCTCGACAGTGCGAAAGGCATCGAAGCGCAGACGCGTAAGCTGTTTGATGTCTGCCGCATGCGGAAGATCCCGGTGCTGACGTTTATCAACAAGCTCGACCACCCGGGACGCGAGCCGCTGGAACTGCTCGACGAGATCGAGCGCGTGCTGGGCATGCTGGCCGTGCCGATGAACTGGCCGATCGGCGACGGGCCGAGCTTTCGCGGCGTGTATGACCTGGTGAACCACGCCGTCCTCCAGTTCGAACGCACCGAGGGCGGGCGGCACCGTGCCCCGGTTACGGTGGGCAACCTGGACGACCCAAAGTTGACGGCGATCCTCGGAGACCGCGGCCATGCGGAGTTGAAGGAGCAGATCGCTCTCATCCAGGGCGTGACTCCCGAGTTCGACCGTGAGGCATTCCTGCGCGGCGAGATGACCCCGGTGTTCTTTGGGAGCGCGCTGAACAGCTTCGGTGTCGAGCCATTCATCGAAGCGCTGGCGAAGCTCGCCCCGCCACCCGGTCCGCGCGCCTCGGATTCGGGCGATATCGCCCCGGACTCGGACGAATTCTCGGGCATCATCTTCAAGATCCAGGCGAACATGGACCCGCAGCACCGCGATCGGATGGCATTTCTGCGGGTGTGCTCCGGCCGGTTCGAGAAGGACATGATGGTGTACCACCCGCGCCTGGGGCGGAGCATCCGGGTGACGCGGCCCCACCGGCTGTTCGCGCGGGAGCGTGAGACGGTGGAAGAGGCGTTCGCGGGCGACGTCATCGGGCTCGTGAACCCGGGCCTCTTCCTGATCGGCGATACGCTGACATCGAGCAAGAGCCTGCGCTATGAGCCGATTCCCCGGTTCGAGCCCGAATGCTTCGCGACGCTCGAAAGCTTCAGCTTCGCGAAGTCGAAGCAGTTCCAGCGCGGACTGGAGCAGCTGGAGGAAGAGGGCGCGGTGCGCGTGTTCTGGTCGATTGACGGCACGCGCATGCCGATCCTGGGTGCGGTGGGAACGTTGCAGTTCGAAGTGGTGGCGTCGCGGCTCGAGACCGAATACGGGGTCGAGACGAAGGTTGTGCCCATGGAACACACAGTGGCGAAGCGCGTGACCTTGCCCCCCAGCGGGGCCGACGTGCAGTGGCCACGGGCTTCGATCCGTGTCCGCGACCGGCACGGCGACCTGGTGGTCATCTTTCCCTCATCGTGGGAAGAGGACTACTGCCGCAAACAGAACCCGGACCTGGGGCTCGAACCGCTGGGGTAGGCCTCAGAGCTTGAGCAGGGCGCGTGTCGCGTGTGGCGGAAGCCAGGAGGTGGCACCGCTCAGTGATGGGCCGGGGGTCGGGCAGTCTCAGCGCATCGGGTGTCGGACCGGGAGACATCCTACGCTGTCAAGGGAAATGGTCACCCGCACCAGAGCAGGCTCACCAGTTCACTATCGACGAAGACGATGGCGGCCTGGCCGAACTGGCGAGCCAGGGCGAGCGCGTCCTCGCGGCTGATGTCCGGGATGGCGAAGGATGGCTCGATGTGTGTGGCGTCGGCATTACGGCCGCGCGCGACGAAGGATGGCCAACCTCGGCGGGCGATTTCTGCCTGGAGACGGCGGTTTGCGGCCCGGTTGATCTCCTCGCAAGGCCGGGATGTGCCCGGGTTGAAGGCGGTCACCAGCGCGAGTGGGACAGGCAGTTCGTCGGGGGCGGCTTCGCCGATGCGGAAGATGATCGTGCCGGTGGGCAGGTCGACCTCATAGCCGGTGGGGAGGTCGACCTCATAGAGGGCGTCGCGGTACAGCTGTTCGAGGGAGGCGGGACGGCTCATGAGGGTGTTGACGCGGATGCTACCGTTTCTCCATGAGCGGCGGAGCGACGCGAGGGACACCGAATCAGCCGGCAGCCGATCGGGCGGTCGAGCTGTTGCGCGGGCTGGAGCAGCTGAAGACAGACGAGCCGCGGCTGGCCGAGCCGATGGAGCGGGCCACCGCGCGCGTGATCGACGCGCTGGTGTGGCTGGTCGTGTTCTTCGTGGCCGGCGCGGCCGGATATGTGATCGGGGATCTGCTGGGGCTGACGGTGGAGCCGGACGCTTCGCCCGCGGGGCCGGTGCCAGGTGCGCCGGAAATGCATCCCGCGGTGAGCTGGGCCACGCTCTTCGCGATTGCCCTGGTGCTGTGGCTGTATGAGGTGCCCGCGACGGCCCACCGGGGGCGGCACCTTGCCAAGCGGCGGTTGCGGCTTCATGTGGTTGGGCCGAACGGACGGCCGCCCGGGCTGGCGCGGACTTCGGTGCGCTGGTTCGCCGCGTGGTTGCCGGCGTTTGTGGCGTTCGCTCTCTGGGGGTCGACGGTCGAATCCGACTCGGCCTTCCTGTTCCTCGGTTTGGAGTTGGGAGCGTTGCTGGTCCCGGGGATGATGTTCTTTGACGGCGAGAACCGCGGGCTCCACGACCGGCTGGCGGGCACACGTGTGCTGGCCGAACGCTGAGCCGCGACCGCTCGACAGGGGCTGGCGCTGCCGCCAGAATCCGGGCATGAACGAGTCCATCCTCTTCCAGCAACACGGCCCCATTGGCGTGCTGACGCTGAACCGGCCCGAGCGACTGAATGCCATCGACCACGGCATGCTGCGGGCGCTGCGCGAGTTCTTCGATGCGCGCCACCGTGACTACGCAACGCGGGTGATTGTTATCACCGGCGCCGGCAGGGGCTTCTGCGCGGGGCTCGACCTGAAAGCCGGGAGCGAACAGGGCCAGTGGCAACCCGGCGTGGGGCCGGTACAGGACTCGATGACCTTCCAGGAAGATATCGCCGACCTGATGGTGAAGATGCGGAGCTGCCCCCAGCCGCTGATCGCGGCGGTCAATGGCGCGGCGACCGGGGGCGGGCTCTCGATCGCCATCGCCTGTGACCTGCGCATCGGTACGGAAAACGCGCGCTTCGCGTGCTCGTACCTGAACCTGGGGCTGGGCGGCGCGGACGTGGGATCGTCGTACTTCCTGCCGAAGATCGTGGGCCCGGCCTACGCGGCCGACATGCTCTATTCCGGCCGGATCGTGGATGCGGAAGAAGCGCGGGAGATGCGGCTGATCACGAAGATCATAGCCCAGGACGAACTGGTGCCGACAGCGGTGGCGGTGGCGGAGGGCATGGCGCGGAAGGCGAGCCCGATGGGGCTTCGGCTTACCAAGCAGGTGCTGAACGAGACGGTCAACGGCATCCCGCTGGAGACGGCCCTGAAGCTGGAGAACCGCAACCAGATCCTGGCGAGCCAGACGGCGGACGCGCGCGAGGCACGGCAAGCCTGGTTCGAGAAGCGGGACCCGGCCTGGCGGGACATGTAAGAGGCCCGCAGCCGGGGCGCCTGCGTGTCAGACTGGGCGGGTGACGACGTTCCTCTGGTTGCTGGTGGCGTGGGGCACGGCGTTCGCCATCAGCGTTGTGCCGGCGTTCATGCCGCCGATGTGGGCCGTGCTCACGGCATTCCGGGTGGGGGCGGGCGTGCCCCTGGTGCCGCTCGCGATCGGCGGAGCGGTTGCGGGTGCGCTTGGGAGGTTGGTGCTGGCCCAACTGACGCGCTGGATGGCGCCACATCTTCCCGAGCGGTCACGGCGAAACGCGGAGGCGCTCGGGGCGTGGTTCGACCGCCGCAGCAGGGGGAGGCGTGGGGCAGCGGTGGCCTATGCCGCTGCCTATACCGCGGGTCCGTTCCCGAGTAATGCGCTGTTCATCGCCGCGGGCGCCGGGCGTATACCGGCGGCGCCCCTTGCGCTGGGCTACGGGCTCACGCACCTGGTCACCGACCTGTTGTGGGTGTGGGTGGGGGCGACGGCGGCCGGAAGCGCCCGCGAACTCCTGTCCGGGACATTCACAGACTGGTGGAGCCTGGCGCTGCAACTCGCCGGGGTGGTAGTGATCCTCGCAGTGTTCCGGCTGCCGTGGGCGCGGTGGTTGATGCGCGATGGCGAGGCAGCAGAGTGACAGCCGGGCCGTGAAAGCGCCTCGATAGGCTCGATACCACCGGGATAACGTGTTCCCGCCATGGAGCGGGCCGCCGCGCTGCCGAAAACCTGTATGCCATGAGTACGACACGCCCACCCTTCCGCGCCCTCCCCACGTTCCCCGGCGGAACGCGCCCGCATCCAGAGCGCCAAAGCCGCCGGACGGCCACGCGCGCCTTCGCCCTGGCGACCATCGCCGGCAGCGCCTTCTACCTCTTCTGGCGCGTGGGCTTTACGGTCGAGATGAGCGCATGGTTTGTCGCCATTCCTCTTCTGGCGGCGGAGTTCCACAGCCTGGCGGGGCTTGCGCTCTACACCATCCAGCTCTGGGACGTCGACGTGGTGCCCGCCGAAGGCTCCGGCGCGGCGCCCGATGCGCGAGTTGCTGTGCTTCTACCGACCTACAACGAACCCGAGGCCATCCTGTTGCCCGCGATCGCGGCTGCCGTCGCCCTGGAGCCCGCTCACGAGACGTGGGTCCTGGACGATGGACACCGCGACTGGGTACGAGCTCTTGCCGAAGAACTCGGCGCCCGCTACCTCAGCCGCCCGACGAACGAACATGCGAAGGCCGGGAACCTCAATTACGCCATGGCCCGCATTGATGCGGACATCGTGGCGATCCTGGACGCGGACCATGTGGCGAGCCCGAACCTGCTCATCCGTACACTGCCGTATTTCACCGACCCCACGGTGGCCGTGGTCCAGACACCGCAGGATTTCTACAACCGCGACTCGTTCGAGCACGAGAGGAGTGCGAACGGACGCCAGTTCAGCGAAGAGGCTGTCTTCTACCGGGCTATCGCTCCTGGCAAGAACCGCTGGAACGCAGCCTTCTGGTGCGGCACGGGCGCACTGGTTCGCGTCGAGGCGCTGAATTCGGTGGGTGGCGTCGCGACCGAGTCAGTGACGGAAGACATCCAGACGACCATCCGGCTGAACCGTAACGGTTGGAAAGCGGTCTACCACAACGAAGTGCTGGCCCGCGGCCTGGCGCCAACCGACTACGCTCAGTACGCGCTCCAACGGAATCGGTGGGCGACCGGCGCGATGCAGGTGCTCCACATGGAGAACCCGCTCTTTTCGCGCGGGTTGAAGCCCGGCCAGCGCCTGGGCTTCATCACGACACTCGCGGGGTGGTTCGATTCGTGGCGGACGCTCCTGTTCATGCTCGCCCCGATCCTCGTGGTCACGACGGGCGCATCGCCGATTTCGGCCCCGGGGCAGGTGTTCATCCCGCTGTTCGTGACGACGTTCGTCGCGCAGTTTGTCGCGTTGCGCCTGCTGGCTCGCGGCCACTACCCGCCACTGCTGTCGCTCGTGTTCGAAGTGCTGCGTATGCCCGCGGTACTTCCGGCGACCCTCACGGTCTTCAATCCACGCCGAAAACGGGGGTTCCGCGTGACGCCGAAAGGCGCCGCAATGGACAGCCAAAAGGCGCCAGTCCCGGCGTTGCTCAAGATCCTCACCGGGGTATCGGTGCTGGCACTCCTCTACTTCGCCGTGACGATTGCGGGCTTGACGCCATTCGAATACCAGACGCCAGCCGCCGCGATTGGCGCTGCCGTCTTCCTGTGCGGCAACACGCTGCTGTTGGTGACCGCGATCCGCCGGATCCGCGATCCGCGGTTCTCCCCCAATCGGCGCGAGAGCCACCGGTTCGATGTCCACCTTGGGGCGCGTCTCGACGGGAGGTTCTGCCGCGTCACCGATGTCTCGATGACCGGCTGTATGGCCCGGGTGATTGGCGAACGCCCCGAGCCGGGAGCCAGGATGACGCTCGTGGTGTCGTTACCACAGGAGCCGGTGCGCCTTGAGTGCATCGTCCGGCGGGTCCTGGATGGGGTACCGCCGGAGTTCTCGCTCGGCCTTGAGTTTGCCCCTGGCCAGCGAGCGATCCTGGGAACGCTCGCTGTGGCCCTGTTCAACGGCGGGGCGCGGACGTCGAGCGCCGAAACACCAGCATATCAGTCCGTGGCCGCCTGATGGCAAGGGAATGGAGAAGTCACCACATGATTCGTACCGGCGCGACGAGAATAGCGCGAGCATTTCGGCGGACGATGAAGCCAAGCCTGATCAGCACCCTGGCCGTCGTGGTCTTATTCAGCGTCCTTGGGGCGCTGGGTGCAGTGACCTACTGGCATCATCGCAGCGACGTGCGGCACACGGCTGCGGTGCTCGAAGCTAACAGGATGAGTGCGCTCTACACGCGGGCGAGCACCACAGCCAACAGGGCAGAACTGCTTATCGCCGTGGGGAACGCGACCGGCGATCCACAGTACCTGCTTCAACAGGCCGACGTGCAGGCCGAGATCAACGAAACCTTCGATGCGATTTCCCGCTCGCCGAGGATCGAGGACCGGCAGTTCGGCGAGTGGGCGAACCTGTACATCATGCCGATCGTGGCCACATTCGCGCGGCTCCGGGAAGAGCCGCCGCCACCCTTCGAAGACCTGGTCGCCCAGTATGGCGCCGCCTACACCGCTCTCTACAGGTCAGCGAAGGCGGGCGACCCCGGGAGCGAGGGGCTCGCCGGGCAACTGGTGGACCCGGATGCCGTCGGAGGCGACCCGGCGAAGCTGCCGAACCCGGTTACCACGATCACGAAGTTCAAAGCCGGCGTGCAAGACGAAGCGGCAGCACGGCGGCAGGTGGCTCATGCGGAAGCTGAAGAACTTGCCAACCTTGTTTCACGGGGCCTCTACGGTGTGGGCCTGGCCCTCGTAGTCCTGCTCCTGTTCATCGCGGTCCGGTTCGGGAGGAGCGAAGCGCGCACCGTGGCGGAAAACGACCAGCTCCGGCGGATCAGTACAACTGACCCGCTCACAGGCCTCGGGAACCGGCGCGCCTTTGAGGAGGCCATTGAGCGCGTGGGCGCGGCCACCCAGGGCGGCGCCGTGGCACTGGTGATGATGGACCTGGACGAGTTCAAGATCGTGAACGACACGTTCGGGCACGGCCGGGGAGACGCGGTGCTCAGCAAGTTCGCCGGGCTCTTGAGTAAGCTGGCGCCGCCGGGAGTCTCGCGGTTCCGTATCGGCGGAGACGAATTCGCCCTCATTGTCCACGGAGTGGAGAGCGCGGAAGCATTCTACCTGGCCGAGCAGGTCCGCCTCCAGGTATTGGAACTCCTGGGCAACGATGTGACCTTGAGCGCGGGCATTGCCATGCTCGACCCTGCTGATCGCGATGTCGCACTCCTCGCCCAGCGTGCCGACGCGGCGCTCTACGAGGCCAAGCTGAGGGGGCGGAACCTGACCGTGCTCTACCGCCAGTCCGAAGGGTCGGTCCCGGTCTTCCCGGCCGCGAAGCTGCAGGCCGTGCGGCTGCTCCTCCAGGAGGGACGGATTAACCCGGTCTTCCAGCCAATCTGGCAGATTCACTCCCGGACACTCCTCGGATACGAAGGGCTATCCCGCCCGCACCCGGATTACGGCCTCGAGGGTCCCCAGCAGGCGTTCGATATTGCCGAACAGTTCGGCCATGCGGCGGAACTCGACGCGCTGTGCCGGCACCACCTGTTGGAAGCCGCAAAGGAGCTGCCGGCGGAAGGCCTGCTGTTCATCAACATCTCACCGTACTCGCTGACGCATCAGTCGTACTCTCCGATGACGCTGATGCGAGAGCTCAAGGCGGCGAATATCAGCCGCTCGCGCGTTGTGTTCGAAGTGACAGAGCGTTCGAGCGTACCAGTCGATGTCATCAGCGAGGCGGTCGCGGGACTCCGCAGCCATGGGTTCGCCGTGGCCCTTGATGATGTCGGCTCTGGGAACAACGGCATCGAGTTGATGAGCAAGGCCGCGTTCGACTACGTGAAGATCGACCGGAGCGTGATGGTGTCGGCGGCAAAGGGCGCCAGCAACCGGGCTGCGCTGATGGCCATCCTTGCGTTTGCCACAGAGTCGGGAGCGGTGGTCATCGCGGAGGGTATTGAGGACGAGGGGATGTTCGACCTGGTCCGCGACGTAGCCGCCTCGACCCAGCTAAAGGGCAACCCGGGGCTGATCCACGGCGTGCAGGGATTCCTGTTCGGGCTCCCGTTGCGGGCCGAAGAAGCAACCACGGAGTCCCCTCCGGAGCTGGCCGCGTGAAACGGGCGCGGTCCCGGGCTACGCGGCGCCGGGCAGTTCGACCTCGGGGCCAATGACCATGACCGGGGCCGTAGAGCGCCTGAGGACCGAGGCCGGGCCGTCCGGATCGGGCGAGCGTCTCATGGGTGGCGGCTGGCGGCGGTCCGGGTTAGCTGCTGCCAATACGGCGCATGCGCTCCGTCATATGTGGAGGCGCCGAGGGCCTGCATGCTGCTTCGCAATCGGCCCGGGGCGGGCTGTAGAACGTGACCTCAGTTGTTCAGGGAGCAAGGGACATGCCCTACACAGACGACATTTCCGATCTCACCCCCGACCAGGTGCTTCTCAAGCAGGAGGCGCACCGGTTCGCCGCCGAAGTGCTGCGGCCGACGGGGGCCGCACTGGACGACCTGCCGCCCGACCAGGTGATTGCCTCGGGCTCGCCGCTTTGGGATGCCTTCAAGAAAGCCTACCGGGCGGGGCACCATCTGCGCGGGTTCCCGCCGGAACTGGGTGGCGCGAGTCTCGGTCCGCTGGAGTCTCACCTGGTGGGGGAGGAGTTCGGCTGGGGCAACTCAGGCCTCTCGATCAGCCTTGGAGTGGCCTCGATGCCGTTCCGGTTTGCCGCCATGAGCGGCCACCCGGACCTGATGCGCGAGCTGGTGATGCCCTTTGTTGAAGACACCGAGGGCCGTTACATCGGGTGCTGGGGCGCGACCGAGCCGAATCACGGCTCGGACCTCATCATCGGTGGCGATAACCCAGACAACCACCTCGATTGCTCCGCCTTCCGCGACGGCGACGAGTGGGTGATCCGCGGACAGAAGTCCTCGTGGGTGTCCAACGGCACCATCGCAACACACACACTCGCCTTCCTCAATGTGAAGCCGGAGCTTGGGATGCAGGGGATCGGGGTGGCCGTGGTGCCGCTCAACCTGCCCGGCGTGACCAAGGGGCCGCCGACGAACAAGCTCGGCCAGCGGCCGCTCAACCAGGGCGAGATCTTTTTCGATGACGTGCGCATCCCCGCGCACTACATGCTGGCCGAGCCTCCCTTCACGGCCGGGGGGCTGGACAACACGCTGGCCGGGGCCAATGCGGGCATGTCGTCAACCTTCAGCGGAGTGGCGCGGGCAGCGTTCGAGGAAGCACTGACCTACACTCAGGCACGCATCCAGGGAGGTGTGCCGATTTCGAGTCACCAGCTCGTTCAGAAGCGGTTGTTCGACATGTTCATGCGGGTGAACGCGTCGCGGGCGCTTTCGCGGAAGGCCAACCAGCGTCTCCAAAGCGGGCTGCCGACGGTGCACTACTCCATGGCCGCGAAGGTCTTCGCGACGCGGACGGCGTTCGATGTCGCAAGTGACGCGAGCGAGCTGTGCGGAGCGATGGGAATGGTGAAGGGTGTGCTGGTCGAGGCGCTGATGCGTGACGCCCGGGCGGCGCTCATCGAGGACGGTTCGAACGACACGCTGTCGATCGCGGGCGCCCAACACCTGCTCGGCTGATCAGGATCGCGAAAGGAGAGGAAACATGGAACTCAAGGAAGTCATCGGCCGCCGGCGAAGCATCCGCTTCTTTCTGCCGCACCGCCCGGTTGAGCGCGAGAAGATCCAGAAGATGCTCGAGGGCGCGCGGCATGCCTCGTGCGTGGGCAACGTCATGAATGTCCGCAGCATCGTGATCTGGCGGGAGACCGCATCGGACGCCCTGATGAAGGCGCTCACGCCGCCGCTCGGGTACCAGCAGATGCAGACGGCCCCGGTGTTCATCTTCTGGTACAACGAACGCGCGGCCTATCAGATCGACAAGTGGATCAGCGACCTTCATGGACTCGTACGGGCGCGGCGCCTGGGTATGGACGTGGAGGGGACGATCGAGGAGATCGAGAAGCGCCTCCGGCCAACATTCAGCGCCAGCTGGGAGATGGCTTCGGTGTCGCCCCTGGCATTCATGGACGTTGGCCAGGCGATTGCGCAGGCCACCCTGGTTGCCTATGACGAGGGGCTGACGACCTGCCTGATGAGCAGCCCGCGCATCGATCGCATCGGCAAACTGCTCAAGCTGCCCGAGACTGCGGTGCCGGTCGCCATCCAGGCAGTGGGCTACCCGGCCGAGTCGTGGGAAGCCGGCGGTCAAACGCCGAAACCGCCGCTCGGCGAGCTCTCGTTCGAAAACGAGTGCGGGAACCCGTTCGTCCCGGACCCGGCGATCGACGAGGAACTGAGGCGCGCCCGGCTCATCCAGGAACAGGCGCCTCTTCCGTGGCGCGACGCGGAGATCAGCTACCTGATGACCGCGCTCGGCCTGGAAAACAAGGTGTTGGCGACGCCATTCGAGGGCGCTCCGTCCCAGGCCGATGTGCCGTCGGGAGATGCTGGCGGCGCATGATGACACAGGCCGCCCCGGCCATGGCGCCGCGGCCAGGCAAACCCCTCCTGGCCGGATAGGCGTTCGGCGTCAGGGGATGGGCGCGGCGCGCTCGGCGTCCCAGGTGTTCGCCGTTACGCCCTGCTGTTTCAGCAGGCTCTTCTGCACGCGGTGCGTGCCTGTCTTGGGCAGTTCGTCCCGGAACTCGATATAGCGTGGCACCATGAACCTGGCCATACGCTTCCTGCAGTGCTCGACGAGTTCCTCCGGGGTGATGGCCTGGCCCTCCTTGAGGACGACAACGACCATGACGTCGTCCTCGCCAAGTTCCGAGGGGACGCCGAAGGCTCCTGATTCGAGGACCGCCGGGTGGGCGTTGATCTCCCGCTCGACCTCCCAGGAGGAGATGTTCTCACCGCGCCGCCGCATCGAGTCGGTCTTGCGGTCGGCGAAGAAGAGGTTTCCCTCTTCGTCCGCATAGACGAGGTCGCCCGTGTGGAGCCAGCCGTCGCGGATCTTCTCGGTGCTTGCCTCGGTGTTCTTGTAGTACTCGACGCGGCGGAGCTCGGGGTTATCTATCTGAAAGAGGAGTTCCCCGGGCACTCCGGCAGGTACGTCGTTGCCGTTGTCGTCGACGATCCGGATCGGCGTGGCGGGCTTGCCGATCGAGCCCTTCGGAGATGTCCCCGGGTTGGTGATCCCGAACCCCGCCCCATCGACCGCGCCGTAAGCCTCAACGAGCCGGACGCCGAAGCGCTGTTCGAACGCCTCCCACACCGAGGCCGGGCAGGCGGCGCTCAGGACGATGCCGACCCGGTTGTCGCGATCGTTGTCGCGCTCGGGTTGCTTCATCAAGATGGGGATCATCGCGCCGAGGGCATTGAAGGTGGTGGCGTTGTAGCGGCGGACCTCGTCCCAGAACCGGCTGGCCGAGAACCGGCGCGAGAGGGCGAGCGTCAGGCCGCCTACGAGCGCGCGCTGGGCCGAAAGAAAGAGCGCGTTCGCATGGAACAGCGGCAGGCAGGTGTAGAGGATCTCGTTGGCCTCGTAGAAACCGCCGCCGAGGCCAGCCGCCGCGGGTGCAACCGGCCGGTAGCGCTGGACCACCCCTTTGGGCGCCCCGGTTGTGCCGGAGGTGTACATGAGGCCCGAGATTGAGCCTTGCTGAATTGGCCGGCCGGGGTCTTCGGGAGAGGCGTCCATGACCTCCGAAAGCGTGATCCAGCCGTCCGGGGGCTGGTAGCCAGGGTCCGCCCCGGTAGTGTCGATGACGATGTGCTTGAGCTTCGGAAGGGAGCCCCGGACTTCCTCGATGGCCTCCACGAAGTCCGGATGGCAAACGAGTATCGTCGAGTCGGAGTGGTCGAGGACATGGCGGAGGCCTTCGCCGCGTAGCCCGACGTTAACGGGCACGGCGTAGGCGCCGAGCTTCTGTGTGGCGAAGAACACGAAGAGCCACTCGGGCGCGTTTGGCATCATGATCGAGACGCCGATGCCGGCGCCGGCTCCCAGGTTTGCGAGCCCATTCGCCGCCCGGTTCACCTGGCTGTTCAACTCGGCGAAGCTGACGACTCGGTCTTCGAACAGGATGTAGGGCTTATCACCGAGTTCCCGGGCCTGTTGTTCCAGGACTGCCGCAAGGGTGGTGGGCGGGGGGGTCGGGTCGGCCATATGGGTCTCCTGGGTGCTGCAGGTGGCCACATCTTACGCCCGGCCCGGCGACGCCCGGGGACCGTCCATGGTTTCTGGACGGAGGCAGTGCAAAACCGTGGGACGGCCCGACGTCGAGAATCCATTCGAGCCCGGCGCCGGTGCGCCTTCCTCGTTGGGATGCAGAACAGGGCTGTTGTGGGAGAGGCGGGTGTATTGAGGGGACGGCTCGCCGTGCCGCTCGCACCCGGGTTGGTGGAGACGGCTATCGACAGGCCCCATCCAGGTGCAGAACTGTTGGCTGGGGACGGAGGAGTCGAACCCCCACATACAGATCCAGAATCTGCTGTCCTACCATTAGACGAGTCCCCAGCAGGAACTCCAAATGTACCACGGCGGCGCCTGAACGCTCCAGCGCGAAACGCCGGCTACCCGAGGCGCGCGCGGGCGGTGCGCAGCCGCTGGAGGGTGCGCTCGCGGCCGAGCAGGACGAGGGAGTCGAACAGCGGGATGCCCTGGGGACGCCCCATCTCGGCGACGTAGAGGACCGGCACGAACTTGCGCAGCTTCATCTCGAGGGCGGACTCCATGCCACGAATGGCCGCTTCGATGCCGTCGCGGGTCCATTGCTCCTCGGCGATGGCGGCGAGGGCGACCAGCGCGCCATCCACCGCGCGAAGAGCGATCTCCACATCGCCGCCGACGCGCTCGGTTAGCGCCCCGAGTTCGTGTTCGGGGGCCTCGTAACCGAAGAGGAATTCGACCATGCCCGCGATCTCGTCGAGCCGCGCGACGCGCTGCTTCAGCAGCGGAGCGACCGACTTTACGACCATGGGGTCGATGGGCCGGTGCACGGATTCGGGGAGCTGGCGCTCGCACCATTCGGTGATGGTTGCTTCCCAGCGGGCGTCGTCCATCTCGCGGATGTAGTGGCCGTTCAGGAAGTTCAGGCGTTCGATGTCGAACACAGCCGGGTTGGGTACCACGCGGCTGAGATCGAAGTGCTTCGTCAGTTCGTCCGCGCCAAGGATGGAGGTGTGGTCGTCGAGCGACCAGCCGAGGAAAGCGAGGAAGTTGACCATCGCCTCGGGGAGGTAGCCGTTGGCGCGGTAGTCGAGGACGGCGGTGTCGCCGCTGCGCTTGCTGAGCTTCTTGTGGTCCGGGCCGAGGATGAGTGGGAGGTGGGCCCACTGCGGAGGCTCCCAACCGAGCGCTTCGTAGATCTGGATGTGCTTGGGCGCGCTCGAGATCCACTCGTCGCCGCGGATGCAGTGGCTGATCTCCATCTCGGTGTCGTCGACGATGAGGGCGAGGTGGTAGGTGGGGTAGCCGTCGGACTTCAGCATCACGAAGTCGTCCTGGAGGCTGTTTTCGAAGACGACGTCGCCGCGGATGATGTCGTGGAGGACGGTCTGGCCTTCGCGGTTCATGGCGAAGCGGATGACGAAGGGTTCGCGAGTCGCGCGGGTGTCCGACTCCTCGCGGGAGAGGGCGCGGCAGAGGCCGTCGTAGCCCGGTGGGCGTTTGGCGGCGGCCTGGGCGGCGCGCATCTGGTCGAGGCGTTCGGCGGTGCAGAAGCAGCGATAGGCGCGGCCGCGGTCCATCAGGGTCTCGGCGGCCTTCTGGTAGAGCGGCAGGCGCTGCGACTGGAAGTAGGGTGCATGTGGCCCCCCCACATCGGGGCCCTCGTCCCAATCGATGCCGAGCCAGCGGAGGCTTTCCATGATCGCGCCGACCGATGTTTCGACGAACCGGTTGCGGTCGGTGTCTTCGATGCGGAGGAGGAATTGGCCGCCGTTTGCCCGGGCGTAGGCCCAGCTGAACAGGGCCGAGCGGATGTTGCCGACATGCGGGTCGCCGGTGGGGCTGGGGGCGTAGCGGGTACGGACGGGGCGCGGGGAATCAGTCACGGTGCAAGCTCATCGGGGGCCGCTTCGAGGTTTGGCGGCACGGGCTGGGAGTAGTGCGAGGCTACCTGTTCGGCGCCGATAGAGCGAATCGCGCCGGCCATGTCGGCGGGGACCGGGGAGGTGACGGTGAGGGTGCCGCCGGAGGGGTGCGGCACCTGGATCCGGTACGCGTGGAGGAGCTGGCGTCCACGCGGGGCGCGCTTTCCATAGACACCATCGTCCGCGACCGGGCAACCGATGGCCGACAGGTGGACGCGGATCTGGTGGGTGCGGCCCGTCTCCGGGTGGACCTCCAGCAACGAGCGCTCATTGTCCGCTGCGATGACCTCGTACTCGGTGCGGGAGGGGCGTCCGCTGGTGGTGACCGCCATGCGCGTGCGGTCGCCGGGGTGGCGGTCGATCGGTGCGTCGACGACGGCACGGGGCTGGGGGGGCTTGCCCTCGACAATGGCGAGGTAGGTCTTGCGGGTGGCGCGCTCTTCGAAGGCGTGGCTGAGCGCGGCCTGGGCCGCGGGCGTCTTCGCGAGGAGGAGGACGCCCGAGGTGTCCTTGTCGAGGCGGTGGACGATGCCGGGGCGCTCGACGTCGAACCCGGCCGCCGCCGGACCGAGCTGTTCGAGCCACCAGCCGGCCACGCTGGGGCCCGTGTCGCCGGGGGCGCCGTGGACGGCCAAACCGGGCGGCTTGTCGATCACCGATAAAGCTGCATCGTCGTAAAGACGGGGCAGGTCGAGGCCGGAGGGAGCGACCGCATGGTCTATCGCGGGGAGTTCGAACTCGAGGAGGTCGCCTTCCTGGACGGTGGCGGACTTGCGGAATATCTCGCCGTTGACGCGGACGTTGCCCGCTTCAATGAGTCGCTGGATGCGGGCGCGCGAAAGCTCAGGCAGCGCCCGCGAGAGGACGGCGTCGAGCCGGCCGGCTTCGGAGGCGGTCAGCTCCCGGGTTTCGGGTCCGTCGCTGTGTCGAACATCAGTGCCCATATGAGAAAAAACACACCAATCGTGATGGCCGAATCGGCCACATTGAACGCGGGAAAGTTCGGAACTTTGATGAAGTCGACGACGCGGCCTTCGGAGACCCGGTCGATGAGGTTGCCGACGGCGCCACCGAGCATGAAGGCCAGCCCGAGGCGCATGAGCGGGTGGGCGAAGCCGGGGTTAAAGAGGTAGACGAGGATGGCGACCATCCCGACGACGCTGGTGATGACCAGCAGCGGCCCGGCGCCCTGGAACATGCCAAAGGCCGCGCCGCTGTTGGTGACGTGGACGATCTTGAGCGGCCAGACGAGTGAGTAGGCCTCGCCGCGCTCGAGCCACCCACGGATGATCCACTTGGTGAGCTGGTCGAGGCCGACGATCGCCACGGCGAGGGCGAGGAACCAGCCATCGCGGGGGCGGATGGCGAGACGAGGGCCGGCGGCCGGGCGGGTGTCGGCATCTTGCATTGCTCCCAGTGTAACCGCGGGATGCGCTGCGGTAAGGCAATATGCCTTGTCGATGTGCGAGGGCACGGGCTACGCTGGTTCTTACCGCAGACGGATGACGCCAGGAGAGTTGGAATGATGACGATGCAGAGCACGAAAGAGATGCGCGCCGACGGGAAGCTCCGGCTGCCCCCCGGCCAACACCTGACCGCCGGCTGGCCAGTGCTCCATTACGGCAGCATCCCGCGCATCGACCTCGACTCGTGGCGGTTCCACGTGTGGGGGCTGGTGGAGGAGGAGAAGACCTTCACCTGGGAAGAGTTCAACGCCCTCGGGGACATGACCGACACCAGCGACATCCACTGCGTGACGACGTGGAGCAAGTACGACAACACCTGGCAGGGCGTGCCGTTCAAGGCGCTGCTCGATGCGATCAAGCTGAAGCCCGAGGCGAAGTACGCGATGCTGCACAGCTACGGCGGCTACACGACCAACGTGCCGCTCGAAGACTTGATGCGCGAGGGCGTGTTGTTCGCGCGGACGCATAACGGCCAAGAGATAACGAAGGAGCACGGCTGGCCGTTGCGGCTGGTAATCCCGCACCTGTACTTCTGGAAGAGTGCGAAGTGGATAGGGGGAATCCAGTTCCTCGACCGCGACCGGCCCGGCTTCTGGGAGACCTACGGGTACCACATCTACGGCGACCCGTGGCGCGAGGAGCGCTACGCGTAGGTGGCTGTTGGCTGTTGGCGGCAGAGGCTCAGGAGGCTGGCGGAACCGGTCTCGAGACGGCCCGCCGGTAGTTCCACGTAAAGCTTGAACTCAGCATCGAGGCGGGCGGCGGAGCCCGGCGCTCCCGGGCGGCTGTGGCCAATCCCAGGGCGATGGCCAACAGGGCGTCGCAGAACGCACGGGTCAGGGTGAATGGTTCGCTCATGTCTCGCTTCATTTCCCCCTTCCAACGCCTCGGAGCGACGGGAAGTTCCGGGCGATCCGGCGGAGCGGAAGGCTCCCGGTGCGGTGATCGGAGGAGCGCAGGGGGAATGTGCGCGGAGCGTGTCTCCTAACGCCCCAGCGTACCCCGAAGATTGAGTGCCCACAGAGCGAGGAGAACTCCGGTGATCAGCAGCAGGCTGCACACCAGGAGGACGACTGGCGACACCCAGCTCAAGCGGGCGGGCGCGCGTGGTGACAGGATTCCCCTCACCGTTGCCAGGGCAGTTCCGGCAGCCAGTGCCATGGCGATCCCCGTAAGCAGGGCTGGCCATGCGATGGAGTTTGCATTTTATACCCTCCGGCTGCTCCGCTCCCGGAGTGCCGGGGATGTCATACCACGGATGCCCGTGCCGTTTCCATCACCGGAACGTAAACGCGGGCGATTGGCCGGAATCCGCTACTTGATGATTACCTGGCCCGACATGGCTTCGCCGTGGACCGCGCAGTGGTATTCGAACAGCCCATTGGTCTTGAACTCGTACGAGAACGTGCCCGACCCCTTCAGGCGGGGGGACTCGACCGGGATGTCGCCGTCGTTGCCCTTGAACGAGCCGGTGATCTGGTGCTCCTGCTTCCCCGTCCACTGCCAAAAGACCTGCGTGCCGATGGGCACCTGGAGGGCGCCCGGGGAGAAGCCGGTGTCGCTAACGGTAATGGTCCGGAGGTTCACGGGGATGCCCCCGGCGGGCATCGGCGCATCGGTGGGAGTGAGGGTGACCGTGGGGCTGCCGTCGCCGTCGCCGCAGGCAGAGCCGAGGAGAGCGACCGCCAGGGCGCAGATCACGGTCCGGAGGAGCCATGTCGTGGTGTCCATGCCCGGCATGTTCCGCTACTCGACCGATGCGATGAAGGGGTAGAGCGGCTGGCCGCCGGAAAGCGCTTCCACCTCGACGCCGTCGAAGGCAACCTCGATCTCGGCGCGGGCCGCCTCCAGCTCGGCGGGCGGCGTGTCCTCGCCGCTGTAGATGGTGACCAGCGAGCCGCGGGCAGGTCCCGCCAGCCGGAGCCCGGCCAGGAGCGCTTCCCGGGGGGTGGCGGAGGCGGCGACGAGGCGGCCATCGAGCAGGGTGATGGCCTGGCCCTCGCGCACGTCGACACCGTCGGCGGTACGGGTGGCTGCCGCGACAGTCACCTCGATGGTGGTGACCTCCTTCGCGGCCTCGCTCATCGCCGTGATGTTCGCTGGGGCCGATTCGTCGGGGTCGAAGGCCATGGCAGCGGCGACACCCTGGGGGAGCGAGGTGGTGGGCACCAGGTGGAGCGTGCACTTCGCGAGCGAGACGGCCTGTTCGGCGGCGAGGCGCACGTTCTTGTGGTTGCTGATGACGATCACGTCCGGGATGCGGAGCGCGTCGGCGGCGTCGGCGACCTGGCCGGCCGGGGGCTTTTCGACGAGCCCGAGGTCGCTAACGGCGGCGCCAAGGCTTTCGAAGACGGCATCGAAGCCCTTGCCGCGGCTCAAAGCGAGGAGGGCGATGCGGGCGCCGGCGCCCGAGCCGCTCGCCTTGAAGCGTTCGTGCTGGGCGCCCATGTCCTCGGCCTTGACGCGGGAGACCGTGCCGAACTGGCTCGCGGCATCGATGAGCGGCTGGGGGTCGAGGCAGTGGACGTGGATGCGCGCGACGGTCTCATCGCCGACCACGACGACCGACCGGTTGCCGCCTGACTCGGCCAGGGCGCGGACCTGTTCGAGGTCGAGCGGGCGGCCGGTGGCCTCGATGAGGAACTCGGTGCAGAAGCCGAACTCGTCTTTGCCGTGGCCCTCGACCATGGCGATGGGACGGTAGGCCCGGTGGATGGCGAAGCGGGGGGTCTCCCCGGAAAGCGCGGAGAAGAGGCCCCCGAGGATGACACAGACCCCTTCGCCGCCGGCGTCGGTGACTCCGGCCTCTCTGAGCGCGGGGAGCTGGTCGATGGTCCCGGCCTCGGCGGTCTCGGCGGCGAGAACGGCCCGGGCCATCACGGAGGCGCATCCAAGGCCGGCGCCCCGGCCGGGCATGGTCTCGGCGGCCTGCATGGCCTCGGTCGCGGCTTCGCGGAGCACCGTGAGCATGGTGCCTTCCTGGGGCTTGCTCACGGCGTGGTAGGCCTGGTCGGCGGCTGCCAGGAGGCCGTCGGCAAGGCCGCGAGCATCCAGGCGCTCGACCGGGCCAACGCCGCTTTCGAAGCCGCGCAGCGCCTGCGAGAGGATGACGCCGGAGTTACCGCGGGCGCCGTAGAGGGCGCCCCGCGCGATCGCGTGGAGCACCTCGGCCACGGTGGGGGCCTCGCCGGTTTCGATGGCGCGGTCGATGGCCTCGCGGAGCGTGGCGGACATATTGGTGCCGGTGTCGCCATCGGGGACCGGGTAGACGTTGATAGCGTCGATCTCCGCGGCGGACTGGCGGAGGTGGCTGGATGCGGCCATAAAGAGGGCGCGAAGGGCGGAACCGTCGAGGAGGTCGCGGGGGGGCGCTGGAGTCGTCAAAGGCGGGGTCTGCCGGCGGCGGTTTGGCCGTTACTGAATCCGGGTGCTAGCATGGAGGTTCTGATTCTGCCACGGAAGGGGCATTGACGCATGGCCAGCGGCGCTTGCGACGTTTGCGCGAAGACAACAATGTTCGGGCGGCATATCCGCCACAAACACGGGGGCCGGTGGGAGCGTAAGGCTCCTAAGAAGTCGCGCACCTTCAAGCCCAACATCAGTAAGCAGCGGATCTTCTTTGGCGGCGAGTCCATCCGCCTGAATATCTGCACGCGGTGCCTCCGGACGCTCGTCAAGTCCTGACCCGCGTCGCCAGTGACACGCGATTGAGCCGGGCCGAATAGCCCGGCTTTTCGTTTGTCCGTTGGGGTCAAAGCGAGGCAAAACGGCAAAGCGCGTCTTCCAGTGATTCGACTGCGACCGACGGAAGTCCGGCGACCGCTTTGAGCCAGTCGGGCCGGGCCTTCGCCGCCACCGCGATGGGCTGTGCCAGGCCGGAGTGCTGCGCGGCCAGTTCGGCGAACCGCACGACATAATCCGGCGGGCGCAGGTCCGAAGCGAGTTCGACAAGGGCGAAGGGATCTGGGGCGGTTGGCTTGCCGGGCACGCCGCGGACCACGAGCGGGCCCGGTTCGTCGCCACCGCCAACGAGCCCGGCGCCATCACAGAGGATGGCGCCGCGGACTTGCTGCGGCCGGCCGGCGGCGATGAGGAGCGCGATGTGGGCCCCAAGCCCCCGCCCCACCACTGTCGCATTCCCGATCAGCTGGAGAGCCGCGTCGGCGTCCCCCATGAGGACCTCCGAGGTGTAGCCTCCGCCACCGGGGACGGTGGACGCGCCGTGACCAGTGAAGTCGAGGGCGAAGACAGGGCCGGGCCAGGCATCCAGATCGGCGGGCACATGGGCGGGGGATTGCTCCCCGAGGGCGTGGAGGTGGAGGAGCGGCCGCCCGGGACCGGGCCGCAGGTGGTGGAGTGCAAGCTTCACGCGGTTGTGTGTCAGGAAGATGGTCATCCGAGGAACTCCAGCACCATGCTGGCGACGCGCTGGGGGTGTTCGATGTGGACGAAGTGGCCCGTGTTTTCGAAGGGGACGAGCGATGCACCGGGCGGCAGGAAGGGCAGCAGGGCTTTGTGGTTCGTCCCCCAGCCCATCTCCTCTTCGACCGTTGCCGTCAAGCCCAGGAGCGGCGCTCGCAGGGTCCGCAGGCGTTCGAGCGACCAGTCTGGCCGCCATGGGCCGAACCCGCCGAAACGGATTGCAGGGTCGAGCTTCCAGCGCCAGCCGTCGGCGTCCCGCTTCGCGCCTATGGTCACCAGGTACCGGAGCCAGTCGTCGGAGAGGCGGGGGTTCATGCGCTTGCGGCGCTTCGCCAGTTCGTCGATGGTGCCGGGCTTGCGGAAGGTGGAGGCGGCTGAACGCCGGTGGTCGAGCCAGTTGGCGAGGTTCTGCTGGGTGAAACGGCGCTGTTCGTGGTCCGAGACGTCGGGGTGGGGTTCGGGAGAGGGTAGGCCGTCGATAATCACGACTTTGGACATGCGCAGGGGGAGTGCTTCGGCGAGCTGAAGCATCATGCCGCCGCCCTTGGAGTGGGCGACGACGGGGACCGGGTCGGGTGTGGTGGAATCGAGCACGGAGAGCGCGTCGCGGACGTCCGCATCCCAGCTGTAAAGCGGTGCATAGTCGGAGTCGCCGTGGCCACGGTGGTCCCACGAGATGACGCGCCAGCCGGCGGCGGCGAGGAGCGGTGCGAACACGTCGAAGGTGCCCGCGAAATCCGAACCGCCGTGGACGAGGAAGAGCGGCGGCCCATCGGCGGGGCCCCATTCGCAGGTTGCGATGTTCACCCCGTAGGAATCAACCCAGCGATGGCGGTTGGGGCGTTGCGCACCGGGATAGCTGAGGAATGGAGTCTCCTCGGTCTGTGCGCTGGTCATGAACGATCCTCCCGGGCCCGGCCCCCGGACGGAGGCGAAGACGCATACGCGATCGGTGGGTGATGGAAATGGGTGGAGCGGGCGGCGGGAATCGAACCCGCGCCTCAACCTTGGAAGGGTCGCGCGCTACCATTACGCCACGCCCGCCCCTGGGATCCGGCGAACCGGTGCGGGGATCGTAGCAAACCCGCCGCCTAGATTCCTCCTGTCGTGGAGAGCCGTCCGCGCCCAAGATCGCGTGCCCGGTCAGCACGTCCTGGGCGACCGGACAAGCACAAAGCCCGCATCCAGGAGGATGCGGGCTTCGGGAAATGAGCGTACTGGCGGGTTAGCCGCGCGGGAGGCCGAGGCCGCGGGTGGCGATGATGCCCTTCTGGATCTCGGTGGTGCCACCGGCGATGGTGGAGCTGACGGCCTGCATGTAGCCCATGGCCGCGCGGTTCCTCACGTTGCCGTGCATGCCGAACATGTGCATCGAGAGGTTGGCGATGCGCTGGCTCAGCTCGCTGCTGAACATCTTGCACATGCTTGCCTCGTGGTTGGGGATCTTGTTGTTCGCCTGCATGCTCACAACGCGGTAGCTGAGCATCTTGGCGACTTCGCATTCGATCCAGCGGTCGACGAATTCCGACTTGACCTTCGGGTTGCGCGTGAAGGAGGCTTCGCCGTCCCCCGCCTTGGCCTGGCGGATGAGGCCCTCGAGCTGCTTGCGGACGCCGATGGCGCTACCGATCGAGCTGCGCTCGAAGTCGAGCGTGGTCGTGCCGACGTACCAGCCGCGGTTCTCTTCGCCGATCCGGTTCTTCACGGGGACGCGGACATCTTCGAAGAAGACCTCGTTGAAAGTCTGGTGGCCGGCCAGCGTGGTGAGGGGCCGCACGGTGACGCCCGGGGACTTCATGTTGACGAGGAGGTAGGTGATGCCGCGGTGCTTGGGCGCATCCGGGTCGGTGCGGACGAGCATGTACATCATGTCGGCGTACTGGGCGCCGGTCGTCCAGATCTTCTGGCCGTTGATGACGTAGTCGTCGCCATCGCGGACGGCGCGGGTCTGGAGGGCGGCGAGGTCGGACCCTGCGCCGGGTTCGCTATAGCCCTGGCACCAGATGACCTCGCCCTTGAGGATCTTGGTGAGGTGCTCTTCCTTCTGCTCTTCGGTGCCGTGCTCGATGATGGTGGGGCCGATCATCATGACGCCGAAGCCGCCCAGGTTGCCGGGGACGCCCGCCTCGGCGAACTCCTCGTTCATGACGAACTGCTCGACGACGGACATGTCGGCGCCGCCGTACTTCTTGGGCCACGAGGGGGCGATCCAGCCCTTGGCCGCGACCTTGTCGCGCCACTCCTTGATTGCGCCGAGGCGGCCGAACATCGAGCCTTCGCCCTGGTCGGTATCACCGCGGAGGGCGGCGGGGGCCTCGTTCTTGATGAAGTCGCGAACGACCTGGCGCCATTGGGCTTCGCGTTCGGTGTCTCCGAGGTTAATTGCCATGGGGAGTTCCTGCTTTCGAAAGTCGCCCTGCCCGGATGGGCGCGGCGAAGGTATGCGTATCGATTGTGACGGAGCCCGGCGACCTCCGCAAGCGAACGCGATTCGGGTTCTGGCACATGATTCCATAAGAAACTTCGATTGCCCGAAGGTACCGGCGCCGGGGTGCTTGTGATAGCCTTCACATGTCCCAACGGGGTGGCAGGCTTCCGGTCTTGTCCCTTCTCCTACTGCTCTGCTTCCATTGCCCTCCTCGAAGCTTGCCACCCCACCCCTTTTCCGCCCCGGGACTGTTATCCTTCGTTCCATGACATCCCCGACTCCCACACGCCGCCCTCCCTGGCAGGATCGCTGGGAGGAGATGAAGCCGGCTCCGTTCCGCAACTACGTTGAGGTGCTGCCCGGGCTGTACCAGGTCCGCACCAAGGGCTCCAAGGCGTACCTCATCGTCGAAGACGACATAACACTAATCGACACCGGTTCGCCCGGTTCCGGCGAGCGCATCCTGCGCGCCGTGGAAGAACTCGGCCGTTCGCCGGAGGACATCAAGCACATCATCATCACCCACTACCACATCGACCATGTGGGTGGCCTGTCCGAACTACAGGAGTGGGTGCCAGGAAAGACGGGCGTGCACCTGGCCGAGGCGCACCACGTCGAAAGCCCTCGCCCCCTGCCGAACCCGTTCCAGCACCCCTGGCTGGCACGCATCTGCGAGCCGTACCTGTTGCGCAACGACCCCGGCGCGGCGCGTGTCGATGTTGTGCTCAATGACGGTGACGAGCTGCCGGCGCTTGGCGGCATGCGGATTGTGCATGCGCCCGGTCATACGGCAGGCAGTATCTCGCTGCACTTCCCGAACCGCGGGGTCCTCCTGGTCGGCGATGCGATGCAGTACAAGTTCGGCAGGCTGATGTTGCCGAGCCGGATGTTCTCGCAGGACATGCCGAAGGCGGCAGCCTCCGTTCAGAAGCTCGCCAGCCTCGATTTCGAAACGCTGTGCTTCAGCCACTTCCGTCCCATCCTCGAAGGAGCGGACAGGAAAGTGCGCGAGTTCGCATACGCGCTGGCGTCCAAATGAACACGCTCATCGAACTCCTCGATCGATCGGCGCAAAACTACAGCGACCGGTTGGCCGTGACCATGCGGGTCGGTGTCCGCACGACCAAGTACACCTACAGCGGGCTGGAGAAGCAGTCCCATGCCTACGCGCGGTTCCTGGCGGGGCGGGGGGTGAAGAAGGGCGACCGGGTGGTGCTCTGGGCGCCCAACCAGCCGGATTGGGTCGCGGCGATGTTCGGGACGTTTATCGCCGGGGGTATCGCGGTCCCGCTGGATGTGCGGTCATCGCGTGACTTCGTTGAGCGCGTGGTGGGGCAGACGGAGCCGGTGCTCGCGTTCGCGGGACCGTCGCAGGCGGAGCTCCTGCGGGAGATGGAAGTCCCGGCGTTCAGCTTCGGTTCGGTACCGTTACAGGCCAACGGCCGGCACGACGGCCCGCCAATTTCAGGGTCGGACATCGCCGAGATCATCTTCACCTCGGGGACCACGGGCGACCCGAAGGGTGTGGTGCTAACCCACCAGAATATCGTCTCGAATGTGGAGGCCGGGATCGCGGTGATCCCCATCGCGCGCGACACGCGGATGCTCTCGCTCCTGCCGCTGAGCCACATGTTCGAGCAGGTGGGCGGCTGTTTCGCGCCGATCCACGTTGGGGCCTCGGTGTGCTACCCGGCGAGCCGCCAGCCGGCGGCGCTTTCGCGCACGATGCAGGAGTGGAAGCCGACGTTCATCATGGGTGTGCCCCAGGTGTTGACGCTGCTCATGAACGGGATCGAGCGCGAGGCCACGGCGCGCGGGAAGCTGGGGTTGCTGAACCGGCTGCGCAAGATCGCGGCGCCGCTGCCGCCCGTGATGCGGCGGAAGCTCTTCCGGTCGGTGCTCTCGCGCTTTGGCGGGAAACTCGACTTCATCGCGAGCGGAGGCGCGGCGATCGATGCCGACGTACAGCTCAAGTGGGAAGCGATGGGAATCGCGGTCGTCGAAGGGTACGGGACCACGGAGTGCGCGCCGATTGTCACCATCAACCCGCGAAACGACCGGCGTATTCGCAGCGTGGGGAGACCGCTCCCCGGCCAACAGGTGCGGATCGCGGAGGACGGCGAAGTCCTGGCGCGTGGCCCGAACGTCTTCGAGGGCTACTGGAACAACCCGGTGGCAACCGCGGCGTCGTTCGATGGCGACTGGTACCGCACCGGCGACCTGGGGTACATCGAGGACGGCTACCTCTATTTGAAGGGACGAAAGAAGGACCTGATCGTCCTCTCCGATGGACAAAACGTGTACCCGGAGGACATTGAGACGGTCCTGCGGCACCAGCCCGGGGTGATGGATGCCGTTGTGCTGGGGATGGCCGAGGGGCCCGACGTGCGCTTGCATGCGGTGATCGTTGAGTCCGAGCCGGGCACCGCACTGGCCGCGGTGCGGACGGCGAATGAGCAGATCGACGCCCGCCAGCAGGTGCTCGGCTGGACGGTCTGGCCGGAGGAGGACTTCCCGCGGACGCACACCCTGAAGGTGCGCCGTCCGCTGGTGGAGGCTCACGTGAAGGAGCACCACCGGGTGCCGGCAGGCGTTCCCCAGCAAGAGCTGGATGACCCGCTGCTGCGCATCATCGCCGCCGTCCGGAAGACCGACACACCGCTGACCGAGGATGCGAACCTGGGCTCCGACCTGGGGCTCGATTCGCTCGGCCGTGTCGAGTTGTTGTCCGGCCTTGAAGACGATATGGGCGTCTACATAGATGATACGGAGGTTGGGCCACAGACGACGATCGCCCAGCTCCGTGTTATGGCATCAAGAGGTGAACGCAAAGTCCGCATGCATCGCTTCCCGACGTGGCCGCGAAGACGGCCCGTACGGTGGTTGCGGCGTGTCCTCACATCGCTGGTCCTGTTCCCGCTGTTGCGGATTGGCTACAGCGTCGAGGTCCGGGGCCGCGAGCGTTTCCGGACCGTGCAGGAACCTTGCCTGCTCATCAGCAACCACAACATGCACTTCGATGTGTCGCTGTTGCTCCGGAGCATGCCCCACGGGTTCCGCCAGCGGGTGGCAATTGCGGCAGCGGCCAGTGACATCTTCGGCAACCGCTGGCGTGGGTTTACGGCCAGCCTGCTGGGCAACGCGTTCCCCTTCGCCAAGGAAGGTTCCGGCGTGCGGGAGAGCCTGGAGTACGTGGCGAAGATGCTCGACGAGGGCTGGAACGTACTGATCTTCCCCGAAGGCCGCCTGACAGTGGTTGGGCCGATGCAGCGGTTCAAGAGTGGGACAGGCTTGCTGGCCGTCGAAACAGGGGTGCCGGTGGTACCGATGCGGATCGACGTCCTCCGCCCCGGTTTCTACGAAGGGAAGTGGCTGCCGCACCCGCGCGCCCGCGTGCGGGTGAGCATCGGCGAACCGATCCATTTCGAGCAAGGCACGGGGTACGCCGAGGCGACCGCGATGCTGGAAGAGGCCGTCAGGAACGCGTAGAGAAGGTAACCGCGGTCCTCAGCGCCCGCGGAACCTTCGAATCGCCACCAGCCCGAGTACTCCCAATAGCACGCAGGCGGTGAGCCCGATCGCCGCGAACGACCGGCCGTCCGAGGCCGTTTCCACGTTTGCCACGGCCTCGACCGTGGTGCAGGTTTCCGCGAAGGGCCCGCGTCCCGACGCGCCAATCGCGACGAGCCGGTAGCAGTACTCTCCCGGGGCATTGATCGACTGGTGTTCCCAGCTGTCCTGGCGCGGCCCGAGCCGCGTGTGCGGCTGGTCCGGGAATGTGGCTTCGCCCGGCGCGCGCACATAGACTCCGATGCAGCCGTCGTCGAGTCTGATGGGGGACCAGGAGAGTGCCACGGCATGGTTCCGGGAGGGGAAGGCGCTGGACGGGTCAATTGCAGCCGCGCGGAGAAAGGCGAGCGCATACGCTGGTATCTCGCCGAGCGCCGGGAGGTCCGGTTCGCCAGGGCAGTTCACCGGTGGGTAAGGCGTTGGCGTGCTCACCGCCACTGCTTGCGGGGCCATGCCCACGGCGAAGGCTGCGACTGCCGTAGCGAGCGCGCTGCTCCAGAACTGCCTTCGGATAAAGGTTTTCGACACGCGTACATCCTGCGTGCAGGAAGCGCCGGCGGAAAGGGCCTGCAGGGGCCGCTTGCTGGAACGGGGCGGTTGAGGCAACCGAGCATGTGGCCTGGCAACGGGTTCGCATGGGCCTGTCAATGGCGAAGGCCCGGGACATCCCGGGCCTTCGGTGTTTCCGCTGAGGGGTGTTGCCGCTAGACCTTCAGCGCCATCGCCTGGGCCAGGTCGAGGTGGATGCCGGGGCCCATGGTGGTGGTGAGGGTGGCGCTGCGGATGTACTGGCCCTTGGCTTCCCGGGGCTTGGCGGCGTTAACGGCCTCGATCAGGGTGGCCATATTCTCCTTGAGCTTCGCTTCATCGAAGCTGACCTTGCCGAGTGGCACGTGGATGTTCGCGAGCCGGTCGAGGCGGTACTCGACGCGGCCCTGCTTCGCCTCCTGGACCGAGCGGGCGATGTCCTCGGCGCCGACGACGGTGCCGGAACGTGGGTTCGGCATGAGGCCGCGGGGACCGAGCACGCGGCCGAGGCGGCCGACCTTGCCCATCATCTCGCGGGTGGCGATGGCGACATCGAAATCGAGCCAGCCGCCCTCGATCTGCTTGATGAGGTCGTCACTCCCGACATAGTCGGCGCCAGCCTCACGGGCGACTGCGACGGCTTCGCCCTCGGTGAAGACGAGGACGCGGAGGACCTTGCCAAGGCCGTGCGGGAGCACGGCGCTGCCGCGGATCTGCTGCTCGGCGTGGCGCGGATCGAGGCCGGTCTTGATGTGGAGCTCGACGGTCTCGTCGAACTTCGCGGGGTGAATCTCTTTCGCGAGCGCGATGGCCTCATCGACGGAGTAGAACTTCGTCTTATCGACCTTCGCGGCGGCTTCCTGGTAGCGCTTGCCCTTCTTTGCCATGGCTACTCTACCTCGATGCCCATGCTGCGGGCGGTGCCTTCGATGATCTTCATGGCTTCGCCGAGGTTGTTGGCATTGAGGTCGGGCAATTTTGTCTGGGCGATCTTGCGGATGTCGTCTTCGCTGACCTTGCCGACCTTGGTGAGACGGGGGCTGCCGCTCCCCTTTTCGATGCCGGCGGCCTTGCGGAGCATGTCGGCTGCGGGCGGCGTCTTCAGGATGAAGGTGAAGGAGCGGTCTTCGAAGATGGTGAGCTGAGCCGGGATGATGTTGCCGGCCTTGTCCTGCGTGCGAGCGTTGTACTCCTTGCAGAACTCCATGATATTGACGCCGTGCTGGCCGAGCGCGGGGCCAACCGGCGGGGCCGGGTTCGCTTTCCCGGCCGGGAGTTGCAGTGTCACCACTGCGCGGACTTTCTTTGCCAAAGGTGTCTCCTCGTGTGCAAGCGGCGCACGCGTTGGTGCGCCTCCACAGATGGTCCTGGTGCGGGGGCACGCCAATGCCGCCCTCGATCCAGGCCGAGTGACCAGTATGGCACTTCGCATTGGTCCGGGCAAAGCCAATCAGCGCCGTTCCCGTTCGAAAGGGCCTCCGCAGCATGACAGTCTGGTAAGGGGAAGTTTCCGAAAACACCACTTCCATCAAGGCCGCTCGCGCGTATACTCCGCGAATCACCGCTGGGGAGGCGTATCCCAAGCATAGAGGCGGTGAATAGGAGCCAAGGGGGGAGATCCGCATGTCGGATTACGAAAACCATTTGAAGAGGCGAGCATCCTCGCAAAGTCTCTCGCGCCGCCGAGCGCTCGGTCGCGCTGCCGCCGCCGGCGCTGGCGCGGCAGCGCCCGGGCTCGCCGGTTGTCGCGACGAGAATGACGACGGCGGCGCGCCAACCGACCCGGCCTGGCAGGGCCGCCAGGCTTAGCCGGGCTACCAGGGGAAAGGGAGGGGGCATGCGCCCCCTGCCCTGCGTTGGGTGCCGCATCGAGGGGGGAAAGCCGTGAAGAACTACATTCTGCGCCGCATGGTCGTGAATATCCCGGTGATCTGGCTGGTCGCGACACTGGTGTTCGTGGCCACGAGCGTGCTGCCGGGCGACTTCGTTGCCCAGCGCATCGCCGCCCAGGACCCGACATCAACCGACCCGGCGCTTCGCGAGCTCCAGATCCAGCGCGTGCGCGAGGAGCTGGGGCTTGATAAGCCGCTTGCCGAACGGTACGTGCGGTACATCGGGAACCTGTTGCGAGGGGACTTCGGCGTTTCGTACCAGAACAAGGAGCCCGCACTCCAGGGTATGAAGGAGGGGCTGCCGTACTCGTTGCAGCTTTCCTTCATGTCGCTGTTCGTAGCGGTCGTGACCTCAATACCCATCGGGATCATCTCGGCCATACGGCAGGACACGATGACCGACTACGGGTTGCGGTTCTTCGCCATCCTGGCACTGGCGATGCCGAACTTCTGGGTCGGGACGATGCTGCTCCTCTATGTGGTGAAGTGGAAGCTCTGGGACATCCCGATCAGCACATCACCCTTGCTCTGGGACGACCCCATGGGCAGCCTCAAGCTGTTCATCCTCCCGGCGATTGCGGGGGGACTGGCTTCCGGTGCGGGTGTGATGCGGCTGTTGCGGTCTCAGATGCTCGAGGTGCTACGCCAGGACTACATCCGGACGGCGTGGGCCAAGGGGATGCGCGAACGGGTGATCATCGTCCGCCACGCAATGAAGAACGCGATGGTGCCCGTGGTGACGGTGCTGGGGCTGACGCTGGCGGGCTTGCTGAGCGGGAACGTCGTCTTCGAGAACCTCTTCGGCATCCCAGGGGTGGGGCGCCGCATTCTTGCCGCGATCAACGCTCGCGACGTACCCGTAGTCCAGGCCTTCGTCCTGGTCATCGCCACTTTTATCGTCTTCGTCAATCTCGGGATCGACCTCCTTTACGGCGTGCTCGATCCGCGCATTCGATACTCCTAGGAGGGGCTGCACATGACACAGGATCAGGCAGTCCTCGATCGGCCTGGAACCTACGGCGTCCCGCGAAGCCTGAGCGACCGGCCCCGGCCGGTACGGATCGTCGTGCACATCGGGAACTTCTTCCGGCACAAACCGCTGGGCGGCTTCGGCGTGCTCATCATCGGCTTGTGCGTCTTTGCCGCCTTGTTCGGCGACCAGATCCAGCGTTACGACCCCGAGACCATCTTCACGAGCGTGAACCCCAAGTACGACCCGGTGATTGCCGAGAAGGCGCTGACGGACCCGATGGTACGGCTCGAGCATCCGGCCGAGGTGTTCCAGAAGGGAGAAACGCCCATTCTGTTCGGCCATCCAACATCGGACCACTGGCTTGGAACCGACGGTCTCGGCCGCGACCTCTATTCGCGGATCATCCACGGCGCCTGGACGGCGCTGTACGTGGGCCTCGGGGCCGCGTTGATCGCCACGATCGTCGGCGTCATTGTGGGCGTTTCGAGCGCGTACTTTGGCGGCGCGATCGACTTCTTCGCCCAGCGCATCGTGGATACGCTGCAGGCGTTCCCGGGCCTGGTGCTGCTGCTCCTCTTCGGGCAGGTGGTATCGAACCCGACGCTCGCGGTGAATACCATTTCCCTGGGTATCCTGGGGGTTGCCAGCTCCTCGCGCATTGTCCGGAGCGCGGTGCTGGCGGCACGCGAAGAGGTGTACGTGATGGCCGCCCGGACCATCGGCGCAAACGACGTCCGGATCATGGGGCGGCACATCTTCCCGAACATCACGGCCCCGATCATCGTGACGTTCACGAGTTCGATTGGCCTCTACATCCTCATCGAGGCGACGCTGGCGTTCCTCGGCCTGGGCGACCCGACGGTCGTTTCCTGGGGGAAGATGATCGAGGAAGGGCGCCGCAACGGGACGTCCGACCCGTGGATGGCGCTCGCCGTCGGTATGGCGCTCACCCTCACCGTGCTGGGCTTCAACCTGGCAGGCGACGCTTTGCGTGATGTTCTCGACCCGCGCATGCGAGGTCGTGGCGGGAGGGCCGGCTTCTAGCCGAACCTCCCGTGCCCCGTCGGCCCGGCGCGATCGCGCCGGCAAACAGAGCTGCCTCCGTCCGGCGCATGGCGGCGGGCAGACCCCTTGGTGCAGGACCGGAATTACCCTCCGGTCCTGCCCGTTTCCACCGGAGCTAACGAACCCGGAGTGGCGCGCGGATCTGTTGTGCGGGTGCGAGGGTCGCGGGGAGTTGGGGTACATTTCCTGGCAAAACAGAAGAGCCCCTCACTGGTGAGGGGCTCTGTTCCCGGAGCATGCGCGCGTGGGTGCTAGAGCCGCTCGACCTGGAGGAAGTCGAGCTCGACCGGCGTTTCGCGGCCGAACATGTTCACGATGACCTTGACGCGGCCCTTTTCGGTGTTGATTTCGTCCACGGTACCCACGAAGTCCTCGAAGGGTCCGTCGACGATACGGATGCTCTGGCCGGGGATGAAGGAGACGCGAACGCGTGGCTGCTCCATCCGCATCGCACGGAGGATGTGGTTGACTTCGTCCATCGAGAGGGGGACGGGGCGAGTGCCGGAACTGACGAAGCCGGTGACGCCGGTGGTGTTCCGGATCATGTGCCAGGCTTCGTCCGAGTCCGGGTCGCCTTCCTTGAGCTCAATGGTCTGGACGAGGACGTAGCCGGGATAGAGCTTGCGCTTGACGGTCCGCCGCTGGCCATCGCGGATCTCGATTTCATCTTCGGTGGGCACTACCACGTGGAAGACTTTGTTCTTCGCGTCCATCTGCTCGACCGTGGCTTTGATGGCATGGCGGACTTTGTTTTCGTGGCCACTGTAGGTGTGGACGAAGTACCACTTGCGTCCGGCGGCGCTGATCTCCTCTTCGGTCAGATGTTCCTGTTCGAGGGTATCCTCGTCCTTCCGCCGGCGGACAGGCCGCTTGGCGGCCTTTTCTTCGGGGTGGACTCCAGATAGTGCCGTGATGGGCAGTGGTTCGCTAGACATGATTAGAAGAACAGCCTCTCGATGATCCAGCCGAAAAACAGGTCAACTCCACCGAGGAACAGGCCCATGATGACTGCGACGATGGCGACGACGATGGTGAGGTAGCGGGTTTCGCTGAACGTCGGCCAGGTCACCTTGCGCAGCTCGGCGATGACATCGGCGACGGCCCGTGGCTGGAGCCTGGCGAGGAACCCGAATGGGTTTCGCCGGCGCCGGAGTTCAGGGCGGGCGATGCCCGTGGAAACAGGCGCAGCGGCAGGGCGCGGCAGATTTTCGCGGATGCGCCGCGCCGAGTCGGCCGGCTGCTCGCCACCGGTGGTGGCAGGGGCAGTACGGCGCCGTTGTGTACGTGCCATTCGGCTTACCGAGTCTCCCTGAAGAGCACGTGCTTGCGAAGTCCGGGGTGGTACTTTTTGAGTTCCAGCCGGTTCGCGTCGTTGCGGCGGTTCTTCTCCGTGGTGTAACGGAAGACCGGGCCTTCCGTGCTCTGCATCTGGATAATGATGCGGTCGCCCTTGTTCTTGGCCATTGCTGTGTGCTCCCGCTCGCCTAGGCGAGAATCTTGGTGACGACGCCGGCGCCAACGGTGCGGCCGCCTTCGCGGATGGCGAAGCGGAGACCATCTTCGACGGCGATGGGCTGGATGAGTTCGACGGTCATGGTGATGTTGTCGCCAGGCATGACCATCTCGACGCCTTCGGGCAGCTTGATGGAGCCGGTGACGTCGGTGGTGCGCAGATAGAACTGGGGCCGGTAGCCGTTGAAGAACGGTGTGTGGCGGCCACCTTCATCCTTGCCGAGGACGTAGACCTGGGCCTCGAAGCTGGTGTGCGGCTTTACCGAACCCGGCTTGCAGAGCACCTGGCCGCGCTGCACATCGTCGCGTTCAACGCCGCGGAGGAGGCAGCCGACGTTGTCGCCCGCCCGGCCTTCATCGAGCAGCTTCTTGAACATCTCGACGCCGGTGACGGTCGTCTTGCGCGTCTCGATGATGCCGACAATCTCGATTTCTTCGCCGACTTTGACGATACCGCGCTCGATCCGGCCGGTGACGACGGTGCCGCGGCCCTTGATCCCGAAGACGTCTTCCACGGGCATCAGGAAGGGCTTGTCGAGTGGCCGCTCCGGGGTGGGGATGTAGCTATCGACGGCGTCCATCAGTTCGATGATGGACTTGTACTCGGGGGCGTTGATGTCGGTCGAGGCCGATTCGAGGGCCTTGAGGCCGCTGCCCCGGATGATCGGGATGTCGTCGCCGGGGAACTCGTTGGCGGTCAGCAGTTCGCGCAGTTCCATCTCGACCAGTTCGAGGAGTTCCTCGTCCTCCATCATGTCGACCTTGTTCAGGAAGACGACGAGGGCCGGGACTTCGACCTGGCGGGCGAGGAGGATGTGCTCGCGCGTCTGGGGCATCGGGCCATCGGGGGCGGCCACCACCAGGATGGCGCCGTCCATCTGGGCCGCACCGGTGATCATGTTCTTGATGTAGTCGGCGTGGCCCGGGCAGTCGACGTGCGCGTAGTGGCGCGCATCGGTCTCGTACTCCACGTGGGAAATGGCGATGGTGATGCCGCGGGCGCGCTCTTCCGGCGCGTTGTCGAT
>PQAO01000038.1 GCA_003104995.1 Dehalococcoidia bacterium | reverse complement strand
GCTGCCGCTACCCCGAACGCCGTCGGCACTCACCCGCCGCACCACCTGCTCCAATCCGAGGCGCGCCAGTCATG
Organism: Dehalococcoidia bacterium; assembly: GCA_003104995.1. GTDB lineage: Bacteria > Chloroflexota > Dehalococcoidia > Tepidiformales > Tepidiformaceae > Amarobacter. The sequence goes on along the minus strand of PQAO01000038.1, from coordinate 4,903 downwards.
ACGCGCTGGGACTCCGGCGCCTCGAACGCCGTTCGCGCTCACCCCGCCGCGCCATGGCCTCCAATCGGAGGCGCGCCAGTCATGGCGCGCTGGGCTGCCGCCACCCCGAACGCCGTTCGCGCCCACCCACGGTGCCATGCGCTCCAATCCGAGGCGCGCCAGTCATGACGCGCTGGGCTGCCGCTACCTCGAACGCCGTTCGCGCTCACCCACGGCGCCATGCGCTCCAATCCGAGGCGCGCCAGGGATGGCGCGCTGGGCTGCCGCCACCCCGAACGCCGTTCGCGCTCACCCCGCCGCGCCATGGCCTCCAATCCGAGGCGCGCCAGGGATGGCGCGCTGGGCTGCCGCTACCCCGAACGCCGTTCGCGCTCACCCCGCCGCGCCATGGCCTCCAATCCGAGGCGCGTCAGGCATGGCGCGCTGGGCTGCCGCTACCCCGAACGCCGTTCGCGCTCACCCGCCGCGGGATCCGGGTCGGTGACGCTACAACACGCCCTCGGAATCAGGCCGGGTAACTCCACGGGCGCGCCGCTTCGAAGGCCGCGCTCACCTGGAGAAGGAAGGCGTCGGCGTAGCGCGGCGCCACCGCCTGCAGCCCGATGGGAAGCCCGCTCGCCGAAAGCCCCGCCGGCAACGAGGCCGCCGGGTGCCCCGTGAAGTTGAACGGGTAGGTGAACGGGATGAAGCTCGATGGCCCGACTTGCTGGCCGTTGATGGTCTGCGGGGGCGGGCCCTCGGCCACGAAAGCGGTGGTGGCTGTCGTGGGCGTCAGCAGCAGATCGTACTGCTCGAAGAAAGCCGTCATCGTCCGGTTCATCTGGTGGCGCTGCTCGAGCGACTCGGCAACCTGGACGGCCGTGATCGCCCGCCCGAACTCGGAGAACCGCGCAAAGCCCGGCTCGAGGAGCGCTCGCTCCTCGGGTGTCATCGCGTCGACCAGGCGCGTATCGCCGGAGGCGGCGATGGTCAGCCACCACTGGATGGGGTCGGGGAAGCCCGGCCCCGCTTCGGTCAGCTCGGCCCCGACCGCGGCGGCGAGTGCCGCGGCCGCGTCGCGCGTCACGCGGACGACCTCCGGGTCGACGATCGCATAGCCGAGGTCGGCGCTGTAGGCGATGCGCTTGAGGCGGGGCGGCGCGCCAAGGACGGCCGCTTCGAAAGAGTGGCCCGTTGAATCCAGCGCGTCGAGGTCGTTCGGGTGAGGGCCGGCCGTGACATCCAGGTAGCGGGCCGAATCGCGGACCGTGCGGGCCATGGGGCCGAGCGTGCTGAAGACGCCCCAGGTGGGGGCGTGCACCTGCGCCCGGGGGATCCGGCCGGCGGTCGGCTTGATGCCGTAGCAGCCGGTCATCGACGCGGGGATGCGTATGGACCCGCCGCCATCGCTCGCCGAGCACAGCGGGACCATGCCCGCTGCAACGGCCGACGAGCTGCCGCCACTGGAGCCGCCCGGGGTCTTGGTGGGGTCCCAGGGGTTGCGCGTCGGCCCCCAAAGCTGGTTCTCCGTGTAGCCCTTGTAGCCGAACTCCGGCGTGTTGGTCTTGCCGAGCACCACGGCGCCGGCGGCCTTGAGTCGCGCGACGGAGACGCCATCATGGCTGGCGAGGCGGCCTTCGTAGGCGCGGGAACCTTCCGTGAAGAGCATGCCCTGCACGGGTTCCAGGTCCTTGATGCCCATGGGGACGCCGGCAAGGGGGCCGGGGTCTTCGCCGCGGGCGATGGCGGCGTCGACGGTGGCCGCCTCCTCGCGGGCGGCTTCCGGGTAGACCGCGATGAACGCGTTCAGGGCCGGGTTCTTCGCAGCAATGCGGTCGAGGGCGGCATCGAGCACTTCGCGCGCGGAGAACGCCTTCGCGCGGACCCCGTCGGCGATCTGCCAGGCGGCCAGGAGTTCAGACATGGAGAACCTCGGAAGTATGGTTGCGGTCCGGAGTATAGAGCAGGGGCGGAGCGAGGGACCGGCCACCTGCGGATCACCCCGGCGCACTGCGCGCTTCGGCCTTCGTCCTTCCTACTTCTCCGCCGCGCGCATCGTCCAGTAGTCCGCCAGCGCCTGCCGGATCACGACGATCGCGTGTTCCCGCCCCTGGAACGGGTCCACCACCACCTCTTTTTCCTCGAGCACCTTGTAATCCAGGAAGAACCGGTGGATCTCCGTCATCGCGTGGGGAGGCGCCTGCTCCAGCTCCTTGATGTGGTCCATCGCCGGGTCATGCGCATGGACCGCCAGGATCTTGTCGTCCACCTTGCCCCCGTCTTTCATGCGCATCAGCCCGATCGGCCGCACGTGCATCAACGTCAGGGGGTGGACCGGCTCCTGGCCGAGCACCAGCACGTCCAGCGGGTCGCCGTCGTCGCAGTAGCTCCGGGGGATGAAGCCGTAGTTTGCCGGGTACCGGACTGAGCTATACAGCACCCGGTCCAGCTTCAAAATGCCGCTCGCCTTGTCGAGTTCGTACTTGTTCTTGCTGCCTGAGGGGATCTCGATGACCACCGGGAGGAGGGTCTCGATCGTACCTGGATCGACCGCGATGTCGTGCCACGGGTGCATGGCCTGGGGTTGCTCCACAAAAGAGGTGATTCGAGTGTGCCATGGCCGTCCTTGCCCGCAATGGGCGCGTGTCATCCGCCGATCGGAGCTATCCCAGCCACCGGCTACCGTCCCGCGCATGACCACCCTCAGCGATATCCGCACCCGCCTCCGCCAGGACCTCGGCGACCCCGATTCCCTCCGCTGGGACAACGACGCCCTCGACCGCCACATCGCCCGCGCGCTCTCCGAGCTCAGCCTCGCCATCCCGCGCGAACTCACCGCCACGCTCGCGACAACGCCCGGTAGCCGCGAACTCTCGCTCACCACGCTCGACGGCCTGGTCGAAATCGAAGCGGCCGAGTACCCCGTAGATCACTTCCCGCCTTCCTACGTCCGCTTCGCCACCTGGGAGGGGACGCTCACCCTGCACACCGCCATCGCCCCGGATGGCGGCGACGCCCGCCTCTACTACACCGCGGCTCACACCCTCGACAGCTCGGCGTCGACGCTTCCGCCCCACCTGGAGGACGTGCTCGCCACCGGCGCCGCCGCCTACGCCGCTCTCGAACTCGCCTCATCCTCGACCGAGCAACTGAACCTGAATGGCGACACGCCCGCGACCTACGCTGGCTGGGCCCGCGCCCGCCTCACCGCCTTCCACCAGCTCCTCCACACCCACGCCCGCAAGAACCGCGTCCGCACCCGCAACCTCTACGTGCCGGCATAGGGCCCCCGCGGGATCGCCAGGACGAAACACCGAGGCGCTGAGGCGCTGAGCATCTCCAGGACACCTCCGCGCCTCCCTGTTTATCCGTGCGTCGTTGGCGCACCTCCTGGCGCGCTGGCGGTTTATCCTTCCCCCATGGACCTCTCCCAGTACCCGCTCCAGGCGATCGCCGAAAAGGTCGGCACGCCGTTCTACTTCTACGATGGCGCGATCCTGAACCAGAAGTTCGCCGAACTGGCCGCGCTCACCGAAGGCGATCGCCTCCAGTGCCGCTTTGCCGTCAAGGCCAACCCCGCCCGCAAAGTCCTCGAAGCCGCCCGCGCCCACGGCATGTGGATCGACGCCGTCAGCGGCAACGAAGTCCTCCGCGCGAAGCGCGCTGGCTTCGCCATGGGCAACGAGCCGCCCGTCGTCATGTACACAGCCGATGTCTTCCGCGACAACGCGCTCCAGGCCGTCGTGGAGAACAACGTCCTCCCGAACGTCGCCTCGCCGGGGATGATCCGCGAGCTGGCCGAGGCCGGCTACCGCGGCCCCATCGCCATCCGCATCAACCCGGGCTTCGGCCACGGCCACGTTCAGGCCTGCGATACCGGCGGCCCTTCATCCAAGCACGGCATCTGGTACGAAGACCACGCCACCGTGAAGTCGCTCGCCGAAGAGGCCGGCTTCCCGGTGGTCGCGCTCCACGCCCACGTCGGTACCGGCCCCCAGATCCGCGAGTTTGACGAGAACATGAAGAAGCTCGTGGCCCTGTTCGCCCACCTCCTGCCCTACTACCCCGATGCTCGTGCCGTGAACCTCGGCGGCGGCATCCCCCACCCCTACCGGCCCGGCGCCGAGCCCTACCCGCTCGGCGAGTACCGCGGCATCCTCCAGGAAGGCGTCCGGCAGCTAACCGCCGCGGCTGAACGGCCCATCGGCATCGAGATCGAACCCGGCCGCTACCCGGTCGCGGGCATGGCCGTCCTCGTCGCGCGCGTGAAAGACGTGAAGGCCACCCGGGCCAACGAGAAAGGCCCCGGCAACCAGTTCATCATGGTCGACGCAGGCTTCAACGACCTTATCCGCCCGGCCATGTATGGCTCGTACCACCACATCTCCATCGCTGGCGCCGGCCAGGACCGCACCCCGGAACCGTTCGTGGTCGCTGGCCCCCTCTGCGAAAGTGGCGATGTCTTCACCCGCGACGACCAGGAGCTCCTCCAGCCGCGCGACCTCCCCCGCCCCGAGCCCGGCGACCTCCTCGTGCTGCACGACGCGGGCGCCTACGGCACAGCCATGTCCTCGAACTACGTCTCGATGGGCCGCGCCGCCCAGGTCTACTGGGAGGACGGCAAGGCCAGCCTCATCGCCCGCCGCGAAACCCTCGACGACATCGTTCGCATGGAGTGCGACGAGGCCCTCTGAGGCGGCCCAACCGCGCCCTACGTCCCAGGCGCGCGCGCCAGCAAGCGCGTGGATGCCACTCGCACCACCACGCCGTGCGCCCTGCCGCTGCCATCCCGCGCGCCCTACGTCACAGGCGCGCGCGTCAGCAAGCGCGTGGATGCCACTCGCACCACCACGCCGTGCGCCCGGCCGCTGCCATCCCGCGTGCCCCACGTCACAGGCGCCCGCGTCAGCAAGCGCGTGGGTGC
>PQAO01000037.1 GCA_003104995.1 Dehalococcoidia bacterium | reverse complement strand
GTGCTCGAGGGCATCGCGAAGGAAACCGGGGCGAGCGTCGCCGACGTCATCGTGCTCGCCGGCAACGTGGGCATCGAGCAGGCCGCCAGGGCGGGCGGGGTGGACATCGCCGTGCCGTTCTCGCCCGGCCGGGGAGACGCCASCGCCGAGATGACCGATGCGGCGTCCTTGGCCGTCCTCGAGCCCATCCACGACGGCTACCGCAACTGGGTGAAGAAGGACTACGCGGCGAGCCCCGAGGAGCTCCTGCTCGACCGCACGCAGCTCATGGGCCTCACGGCTCCGGAGATGACGGTGCTCGTCGGCGGCATGCGCGTGCTGGGCACCAACCACGGCAGCACGAGGCACGGGGTCTTCACCGACCGCGTCGGCGCGCTCACCAACGACTTCTTCGTGAACCTCACGGACATGGCGTACGCGTGGAAGCCCACCGGGAAGAACTCGTACGAGATCGTCGAGCGCAGGACCGGCAAGGTGAARTGGACCGCRACGCGGGTSGACCTSGTGTTCGGCTCGAACTCGATCCTTCGCGCCTACGCCGAGGTCTACGCGCAGGACGACAACAAGCGCAAGTTCGTCGAGGACTTCGTCGCGGCGTGGGCGAAGGTGATGAACGCGGATCGGTTCGACCTGAAGCCGTAAAGGCGCCATTCATGGGACCAAGGTCCAGCCGCGGCACGCACCTGCCGCGGCCGCGGGCCGGTAGCATTTGCGTCTTTCCCCCGCACCCGAAAGCCGATTCATGCGCCGCGCTGCCCTAGCCCTCATGACCGCCCTTGCCGCCCAGACCGCTTCAGCGATCGAGGAGCCGCGCTTCGAGACCCTGCGCCGCAGCGGGGACTTCGAGCTGCGCCGCTACGCCCCGATGATCGTGGCCGAGACGTTCGTGCAGGGAGACCTGTCCGAGGCTTCCGGCGACGGCTTCCGGGTCATCGCCGGCTACATCTTCGGGAACAACGTCTCCGTCCGGGGCGACGGCAACGAGAAGGTGGCGATGACCGCGCCGGTCACGATGGAGGCCGGCGCAACGGAGCGATATCGCATGCACTTCGTGATGCCGTCGGCCTACACCCTCGAAACCCTCCCGCGGCCGCGGGATGCGCGGGTGCGCTTGCGCGAGCTCCCGGCGCGGCAGATGGCCGTGGTCCGCTTCTCCGGCTTTGCGGGGGAGGACAAGGTGCGGGAGCGAACGAACGAGTTGCTCGAATGGCTGCGCACGGAGGGGCTGAAGCCGGCCGGCACGCCCCAGCTCGCGCGCTACGACCCGCCCTGGACCCTGCCCTTCCTGCGGCGCAACGAGGTGATGCTGCCCTTGGACTGAGGTCCGCGGCAGGAAGGGCCGGGCGAGTCCGGCGGCCGGGGTCTCCTGGCAACGCGGCCACACGCGATGCCGGCTCGCAGGCCAAGGTCAACCGCCTACGTCTCGCGTGCGTCGAACCGGAACTCCGCGGTTGCATCCTGCGCGAGCGCACTCGTGAGCCAAGGCATGATGCCCAGCAATTGTTCGGACAACTTCCACGGCGGATTGACGATGAACAGGCCGCTTCCGTGGAGGCCCAGTCCCGCCGGCGAGGGCGCCTTGACTTGCAGCGCGACGTCCAGCCAGTCCACGTTCGCCGCCAGCCGGAGCTTGTCGGGCAGCTCGATGGATTCGCGGCGTTGAAGAAGCGGATACCACACCGCGTACGTGCCGGTCGCGAATCTCCGCAGCCCGTCGCGAAGCGCGGTCACGACCGCCCGGTAGTCGGACGCGAGTTCGTACGAGGGATCGATCAAGACGAGTCCGCGACGCGACGGGGGCGGCAGCACCGCCTTCAGGCCGGCGAATCCGTCCCCCGCAGTCACCGTCACGCGGCGACTGTCCCGCGCGAACTGCTGGGCGAGAATCGGCCCTTCGGTGCTGTGCAACTCGAACAGCCGCAGGCGATCCTGGGGCCGGAGCAATCCCAGGGCAATCCGGGGTGACCCCGGATATTGCCGCAGCACGCCATCCGCGTTCACGGCGCGGACCTGGTCGAGATAATCGGCCACGGGCGCCGGCAGATCGTTGCGCTCCCAGAGCCTGGCGATGCCATCGCGGAATTCGGCGTTCTTCACCGCGAAGCCTTGCTCGAGAGAATACATGCCGGCGCCAGCGTGGGTGTCGAGCACGACGAGCGGCTTGTCCTTGCGAGTGAGGATGCGCAATAGCGCCACCAACGCGACGTGCTTCAGGACGTCGGCGTGGTTGCCGGCATGAAAGCCGTGGCGATAGCTCAGCATCGGGGGAAAGAACAGGACCCCGCGTGGCGCGGGGTCCTGTGCGAATTCCAATGGTCCGGAGGACTTCGGAATTCAGGTGACTGGCGGAGTAGAAACTACCACAGCGCTAACGGGCTCAGGTCCAGAGGTTCGCGATTGTGATGCCCGGATGGGATACGAACTTCGCGAAAAGTCTCTGCACTCAATATCTTGGTTCGTTTCGTCCCCAATATGCGATTGCGGGCGCATTGGCCGCGATTGAGCCCGCTTGAAATCCAAGCGCCAACCCGTCCGCGAAACCGGGGCAACTCCAAAGGATGGTTGCGGCGAAAGCGAGGACGTTTCGGTTCATTTCGGATCTCCCGGATGGGTGGGGGCTAGGTTCGTGCGCGTGATGACCAGCGGCCCGTCGATCGCCTGCATCACGGCGGAGACCGGCAGGTCGTTCTCGAGCAGCGTGGCCATGGCGCGCAGGTACTTGCGGATGTGGCGGAAGAACTTCTTGTAGCCCGCGCACAGGTAGTGCAGCCCCGGCTCGCCGTCGGGCGTCGTGGCGAAGCGGTGCTTGGGACACCCGCCCCAGCACGC
>PQAO01000036.1 GCA_003104995.1 Dehalococcoidia bacterium | reverse complement strand
TCCCCAAGATCTGGTCATATCTCCGACGCCACTCCCCGGAGCCTCTCCGGCATGACGGCAGCGGCGGCGTGCGCCAGAATCGCCGCACAGTTCTAAATGGGGAGGGCGAAAGTATGGCAGGAGACGGCGACTACCTGTTCTCCGGGTTCAAAGTGCTCGATGTCGGCACCTGGATCGCGGGCCCGGTCGCGACCACCATCCTCGGCGACTTCGGCGCGTCGGTGATCAAAGTAGAGACCCCGGGCGCCGGCGACCCCTACCGGGCGCTGGCCAACGGCCCGCTCAGCCCAGAGGCACCGATGAACTACATGTGGCTCGCCGACGGCCGCAACAAGCGCAGCATCGCGCTCAACCTGAAGACGCAGGAAGCGCGCGACATCCTGCTGCAACTCGTCCGCGACTGCGACGTGTACGTCACGAACCAGCCGTTCGCCACGCGCCGGGCGTTTGGGCTGACCTACGAAGACCTGGCGCCGCTGAACGAGCGGATGATCTACGCGTCGCTCACTGCCTATGGAGAGGAAGGCCCCGACGCCGAACTCGAAGGCTTCGACGGGGTCGCATGGTGGGCGCGCACCGGGCTGATGGACCTGGTCCGCTCGCAGGACGCCACGCCGGGCATGTCGGTCCCCGGGATGGGCGACCACCCGACGGCCGTGGCCGTCTACGCCATGATCGTCACCGCGTTGATGAACCGCGAACGCACGGGTAAGGGCACCCGCGTCCACACGAGCCTGCTGGCGAACGGTGTGTGGGCCAACCTCTGCTACGCGCAGGCGGCGATGGTCGAAGCCGAGTTCCCGGACCGCACGGTGGTCCGCCCCCTGGTGAGCCCCAATCGGGTGTTGTTCGAAACCAGCGACGACCGCCTCCTCCAGCTCTATATGGTGCGCACCCACGCCGAACTCGACGCTCTGCTCATCGCTGCCGGGCGCGAGGATCTGCTGGCCGACCCGCGTTTCGGCGACCATGCCGCCCGCCCCCAGCACGCTCCCGAGCTGGTCGAGGAACTGAAGGCAACCCTCCGCCAACGCACGGCCGCCGAGTGGATGCGCATCTTCCGTGAGAACGGTGTGCCCGTGACGCCCGTCGCCCAAACGCAGGATCTCCTGCATGACCCGCAGGTCCACGCGAACAGGATGGCTGTACCACCGAGCGACCCCTCGGTCGTAGCGCCACTCATCGTGAACCACCCGCTGAACATCGACGGGCTGGCACGTGTCGGACCGACGCGCGCCCCGGAGGTGGGGGAGCACACAACAGAGGTATTGACCGAGCTTGGCTTCAGCACGGACCAGGTGGCCGGCCTCCGGGCACGGGGCGCGCTCTGAGACGGCAGCCGTTCTCGTAACTATTCGCGCGGGACATTGCAGTAGTAGCCCGGACCGGAAACTTCGCTGAACTCAGCGGGGCGGGTGAACCCGTCAACGGTAAGCAGACTCATTTCGCGGCCACTCCGCGTCCGCGCTGACCAGAGCTCGGCCAGGCCACCCGGCTCGTCGACCACCCGGACGATATCGGTACGGTCTCTCTGCTCCCAGAGGCAGCCGGCGACCCAGGAATCGGCAGGGACGCTGGCGATGGCGGCGGCGAGGTCCTCCCGGTCGGCGGGGGTGAGCCATTCGGCCGGGTTGGGCGGTTCACTGGTCAACAGGGCGCGGCCGCCCGCGAACGCGCCGATGACGGCCAACCCGCAGACGGCGCCGATAAGCAGGTTCCGAGCCGGTGCGGAGAACGGGGTGCGCATCGATCCATGGTAGGCGGCGCGCACCTCTCGCGGGCACAGAGGCGTTAGGGCAATCCCGCATATCTCCGCCCTTCCATCTTGCCGACAATACCGCCTGAGCGACTTCGTGTGCCCGAAGAGGTCCTGTGTCGATGGCGATGACCCTCCGGCGGACAACCGCACTCATCGTGGCAGTCACATTGCTCGGCACCGCGATGGGCGTGTACGGGTTCTCCACGCTCGTCACGGATCGGACGTTCTCAGAGCTCGAGCACTCCTACGCGGCCCGCGATGTCGACCGCGCGCGCAACGCCATCGCCAATGAGATCTCCGAGATCGATACAACGGTGGAGGACTGGGCTTCGTGGGATGCCACTTACGCGTACATGCGGGACCGCAACCGTCTTTATGTCGAGCAAAACTTGCCGGACGACACGCTCTCGGCCCTGGACCTGAACTACCTGGTCCTTATCGACCTCGACGGGCGCCCCGTCGTCACGCGTTCTATCGAGCGCGAGAGTGGCAACCCAGTCCCTATTTCGCCCGACCTGTTTCGTGAACTGCGCCTGCCTATCAACCAGCAACAGGGCGCGGCCGACGGATACCGGCGCGCCGGCATCGTCCTTCTGGAAGACGGTCCGCTCATGTTCGCCATTCGTCCGGTGTTGACGAGCGAGGACCACGGGCCGGCGCGAGGCTATCTCCTGATGGCCCGCTACCTGGATGAACCCGTCCTTGAACGGCTTTCCGAACAGACGGTGCTCGACCTTTCGCTGACAACCGGCGCCGGGACTGTTGTGGCGGGAACCATGATGACCCGTGTGGGCGACGAGACGCTCCACGCTTCCGGCGCGCTGCCCACCGAGAACGAACCGGGCACAATCCGGGTCCAGGTGGTGATCGATCGCGACATCGCGCGGGAGGGCACCCGCGTCGGGTGGTGGATGCTGGCGATCGCGGCCGGCGTGACCCTGATCTTCGGCACCGCCATCTTCTGGCTGCTGGAGCGGCTCGTGGCGCGCCGCTTGCGCCGCCTCAGCCGCGAACTTTCGCAGATTGGCAGCTCGGGCGAACTCGGGCGGCGTGTCGCGGCCGAGGGCCGGGACGAGGTTGGCCAGCTGGCGGACGGCATCAACAGGATGCTCGCCTCCCTCGAGCAGTCGGCCGGGCGCTACGAAGCCCTCGTCGGCTCCACTCCCGACGCCATCTACCTCGTCAGGGAAGGCAGCATCGTGTACGCGAACCCGGCCGGTGTGGCGTTCGTGGGAGCGGCCGACGAGGCCGAACTGACCGGCAGACCCCTGGAGACGCTCGCCGCGCAACGCGACCGCGCGGCCATCCGGTCGGCGCTAACGCCCTCGAACCAGGCGGCCCCGGCCCGGTTTGAGGTGACGTTTGCAGGACCCGCCCGCCGGCGAGTCGACCTGGCGTTCGTGCCCGCCGGAAGCGATGGGCTCTGGCAGGTGAGCGGCCGCGACGTGACCGAACTGCGCGAACGGGAAGCCCGCGAGCGGACGTTCGAACGGCGGATGCAGGAGGCCCAGAGGCTGGAGAGCCTCGGTCTCCTGGCCGGCGGCATCGCGCACGATTTCAACAACATCCTCCTGGCCGTGGCGGGCAACGCTGCCATCGCCAAGCTCGAAGTCGATTCGAAAAGCCCCGCCGCGGAGTCCATCACGGAGATTGAGACTGCTGCGTTCCGGGCAGCCGACCTCACGCGTCAACTCCTCGCTTACGCCGGCAACGGCCAACTGATGATCCAACAGGTCGATGTCGCTGATCTCGTCCGCGACACGGTGAAGCTCGTCCGGCGGGTCGCCGGCAGCTTCGTCGTGGTAGACATCGACGCCTCGGACCGGCCGGTGTTCATTGAGGGTGACGAAGTCCAGCTGCGCCAGGTGGTCATGAACCTGGTGACCAACGCGTTCGACGCGCTGGGGGATCGGCCCGGCCACATGCGCGTCTCGAGCGGCGCGCGAGCGTTCGACGCGGCCGAATTGAGCCTGATCCGGAGCGGCGTTATCACGGCCTCCGGCCACTATGCCTTCATTAGCGTGTCCGACGACGGCCCCGGCATCCCGCCAGACACCATCAACCGCGTGTTCGAGCCGTTCTACTCGACCAAGGGTCCGGGGCGTGGGCTGGGGTTGGCCGCGGTCATCGGCATCGTGAACGCCCACCGGGGCGCCATTATCGTCGAGTCCAACGAGGACCACGGCACGACGTTCACCGTCCTCTTCCCGGAGGCGGCCGCCGTTTCGTCCGGCGCCGCGACGGCCTCGGTCAGGCGGTGATCGCCCCGCCGGGCCTGTCCTCACCCGGGACGAGGTGGACATCGGCGGGGTCGATCTCGACATTGAACAGCTTGCGCGAGGCGATGTTTAAGACCTCGTAGGGGCGGGCGGCGATCTCGATTTCGATCCGTGGCCCGGGTCCCTCCGGCTGGAGCTGCAGCACGTGGCTCGAGCCGTAGGCGAACTCCGCGACGATCTCGGCGGGGATGAGGTTGCGGGGCGAGGAAGCGGCTTGCATGTCACGGCGGAGGTTGACGCGTTCGGCCCGGACGACGGCGTGGACACGTTCTCCGGGGACGAATGCCCGGACAGAGGGCGACGCACGCAGCGATGCCCCTTTGACATTGACCGTGACCGCCTCGGGCGCGACGTGGGTCACAACACCTTCCCAGATGTTGGCGACGCCGGTCAGTTCGGCTACGCGGCGTGAGGCGGGGCGCCGGAACACGTCCTCGCGCGCTCCCAGCTGGAGGACCCGGCCCCCATCGAAGACGGCGATCCGGTCGGCGAGGAAGTGGGCTTCGCGGAGGTCGTGTGTCACGAAGAGGATGGTGAGTCCCAGTTCAGTCCGGAGGCGAAGCAGCTCACGCCGCATCGAGTTGCGAAGCGCATCATCGAGTGCGCTGAACGGCTCATCGAGGAGGAGGAGCGGCGCTTCGCGGGCAAGGGCGCGGGCGAGGGCAACGCGCTGGCGCTGGCCACCCGAGAGGGTGGACGGGCGGCGGTCTTCGAAGCCGGAGATGTCGAGCAGGCCCAGGAGTTCGCGGACGCGCGCGGCACGGTCGCGCTCCCGCGGAAGACCGAAAGCAACGTTTTCGGCCACGCTCAGGTGCTCGAACAGGGCCAGCTCCTGTACCACGTAGCCGACTTTGCGGCGCTGGGGGGGCAGATTGAGCCGCGACTCCGAATCGAACACCGTGGCGCCGCGCAGGACGACCCGGCCGCGATCAGGGCGAAGAAGCCCGGCGATGAACTGCAGCGTGAGGCTCTTGCCGGCGCCCGAATGCCCGTAGAGCACGAGGATTTCGTTGGATGACGCGGTGAAGCTCGCGTCGTAGCTGAACGCGCCAAGCGTCCGGCGAGCCGAAAATTCGAGCGTCACGTCCACCGGGCCCACCGTCCCGCCATGCGAAACACCACCAGGACGAGAAACGCGACGACCAGCAGGATGAGAGACAGCGCAATGGCTCCCGCGAGCCCGAGGGAGGACCCTTCGAAGGCGCTGATGATGGCCAGCGGCATCGTCTGGGTCTTACCTTCCAGGTTGCCGGCGAAGATCAGGGTCGCGCCAAGCTCCCCCATCGAACGCGCCCAGCAAAGCACAAACCCCGCCAGCAGCGCGGGCCACGCCTGTGGCACGGTGATCCGGAAGAAGGTCCGCACCCGTGAAGCGCCAAGCGTGTAGGCGACCCGTTCCACCTGGGGGTCCATTGATTCGAAACCGCTCTTGGCCGCGCGTACGTAGAAGGGCGCTGCAACCAGCAACTGCGCCATGACGACGGCCGTTGTGGTGAAGCTGAACGCGTAGCCGGTCCAGGCTTCAATCGGCTCGCCGATGATCCCCCTCCGCCCGAAGGCGGTCAGCAACGCCACTCCGGCGACCGTCGGCGGTAGCACAATCGGGAGGTCGATGAGCGCATCGAGGAACGCGCGCCCAGGGAACCGGCCGCGGGCCAGGATGTAGGCGACCGGCGTCCCGAAGACCACCGTGAGCGCGACGGTGACGGTGGATGTCCACAGCGAGAGCCCCAGCGCCTGCCGCACTTGAGGCTCCTTCAACAATGACCAGGTCGATTCCTCTTCGATCGCCCGTACGATGAGCCCGGCGAGCGGCAAGACGAAGAACAGTGCGAATGCGACGGCCAACACCGCGATGGTCACGGTGGCGGCGCGGTCGGCCCGTGGTGAATCGATCACGGTGCCGGCGAGCCGAACCCGAATTCCCGAAGCACTGCCTGCCCGTCGGGGGAGAGCAGGAATTCGACCCATGCTTCGGCCGCTGCCGCGTTGGGCCTGTCCTTCAGGATGGCGATGGGGTACTCCGCCGTGACGTTCCATGCCAGTGGGATCTCGATGACCTTCACGTCACTCCCGGCGATGGCGGCATCGGTCGTATAGACGATTCCAGCATCGGCCTCACCAAGTTGCACTTTCGCCAGGACGCCACGCACGTTTGCCTCGTTGCTCTTGAGGTTGTCGAGAACCCTCTTCCCAAAGTCGGGGCCCGGACCGCTCGCCGCAGCCGACGCGTTGTCGAGAACCTGGCGGGAGTATCGTCCAATCGGGACTTCCGGTCCGGCGAGCACGAGTCGCACGCCCGGCTTCGCCAGGTCTTCAAAACTGGTCACGGCGCTCCCCTTCGCGGGCGTCACCAGCACCGGGACGTTCGTCGCGAATATCGTCGATTCCGCGGCAGCCCCTTTGTCGATCACGTTCTTCATCTGAGCGAGGTCCGCGCTCGCGAACACGCCGGCGGGCGCGCCTTCGTTAATCTGTGTCGCGAGGGCGGACGAGCTGGCGAAGTTGAACGTGACCTTCACGCCGGGGTGCCTGGTCTCGAACACTTCGGCGCCTGCCTTGAACGCATCGATAAGCGACGACGCCGCGAAGACGACGATCTCTCCTCTCAGAGGGACCAGGCCGGGCGTCGGAGTGGATGCCATCGCGGTGGCGGGAGTTGAAGCACCGCTGGTAGCGGTTGGCGGTGGGCTATCGTCTTCGCCGCCGCAGGCCTGGGCCAGGCCGCCACCCAGGACCGCAAGGAGCGAGAGCGCCGCCGCTCGAAGGAAGATTGTGCCGTGGTTCGCCAGGCTCATTTGCGGATGACCTGTTCTTGGACTTCTTGCGCGTACCTGGTGAGCCAGTTCAGCGTGGCCTCTGCCGCCGACCGCTTGGACTGGACCACCAGTTGTTCGAATGGTGCGAGGAGGACTCGCGCGTCCAGGGCGTGCAGGTAGACTTCGCACGCCCTGACCTGGCCGGCGAGGAGCTCGCGGTGCGCGTCCGGGTCGAGGCGGGCGAGGAAAAAGAGCTTCAGCAGGAACTCGAGACGGACCTCGCGCATGCGTCCGACGGGGCGGCGCAGCCATGCATGGATCAGTTCGTTCCCGGCGGGAGTGAGCTCGAAGATCTTCCGCGGGGGCCGATTGCCGACACGCTCCTCGGCCCACGTCACCAGCCCGCGCGCCTCGACATTGCGCAGGTAGGTATAGAGCGTGCTCTGCTCGACGGGGCATACGTCGGAGAGCCCTTCCTCCTCGATGAATGCAGTCATTTCGTATCCGTGCATCGGCCGGAGGGCGAGGAGAGCAAGCACGGCGTACTCGCCGGGGAGAAGCGGGCGTTCGGCCATTGCACGCAAGGTACTCAGAGGCGGGATACTTGGCAACCAAGTATTTATGCTCAGATCTCACGAAAACCGTCCGGTCGCCGGGCGCGCCGTATTCCACCACAATGCGCGCATGGAACTGTACGACGCCATGGACACCACCTTCGCCGCCCGCGAGTTCACCACCGACCCCGTGCCGGATGAGGTGCTGGAGCGGATCTTCGCGCACGCCCGCTTCGCGCCAAGCGGCGGCAACCGCCAGGGCTGGCACGTCATCGTCGTGCGCGACCAGGAGACAAAAGACGCCATCGCCGAATGCGCGAAGCCGGCCGCCCGGCGCTATGCCGCCCAGGCTGCCCTCGGCGAGAATCCCTGGAACACGGTGATGCCGACCAGGGCCACGCCGGAAATGATCGCCGCGACACCTGTGCCCGCCACACTGACCGAGCCCTACCGGCGGGCGCCGGTGGTGCTCGTTGTGTGCGTCGATCTGCGTGTGGTGGCGTCGATCGACCAATACCTGCCCCGGACGGCGGTGGCGAGCGGCGCTTCGATCTACCCGCTGGCGTGGAACATCCTGCTGGCGGCGCGGAACGAGGGCCTCGGCGGGACGCTCACGACCATGCCGATCGCCGAAGAGCCCGCCCTGCGCAAACTCCTCCACCTGCCCGAGTCCGTCGCCGTCTGCACGATCATGCCGCTCGGAAAGCCGGTGCGGCAGCTTTCGAAGCTAAAGCGGAAGCCGGTCTCGACCTTCGTAACGCGCGAGCGCTGGGACGGCGCCCCGTTCGGGACGTAACGGGGTGGACGCGGTCCCGGGAGCCAATGGCGAGGCTGGCTCGCCTCCGGCAGGGTGCTCCTACCCCAGTTCCACCACCAGGCCGGCGAAGCGCTCGATGAAGCGCCGGTCGTGGCTCACGACCAGCGACGCCCCATTGTAGTTCGACAGTGCCTGTTCGAACGCCTCCCTGCTGGCGAGGTCCAGGTGGTTCGCCGGCTCATCGAGGATGAGGAGACTGGCGCCGCCACGGACAAGGAGCGCGAGTCCGAGGCGGCGGCGCTCGCCGTAGCTCAGGTTCGCCACGGGAGTCCCCAGCTGGTCATGTCCGAGCATGAACTGGTGGAGGAAGTTGGCCGCCTCTGCCGCGGTCATCGGGACCGCCCGCCGCAAGAGTTCTACGGGCGTGCGGCTCCCGTCCATGCCGGCCGCATCCGGCTCTTCCCGTTGGGGCAGGTAGCCGGCCTTCGCCGAGGGCGCGAGCAGCACTGTGCCCGCCGCAAGCGGAAGCTCGCCGAGGATCGCCCGGAGGAGCGTGGTCTTGCCGGCCCCGTTGGCGCCTGTGAGTACCACGCATTCGCCCCTGTTTACCGTGAAGGTAACTCCTTCGGCCAGGACACGGCCGCCGATGGCAATGGTTACTCCGTCCACGGCGAGCAGGCGGGAAGCGCCGCCATCACTCGCGGCGAACTCGCCGTAGAAGCCGTGTGGCCGTTTCTCCGGCCGCTCGACGTGGTCGTCCGATTTGAGCTGGCGTTCGATCCGCGCCTTGAGCGTCACCGCCCGCCGGGCGATCTTCAGCGCCTTCTTGCGCTTCGCGAAGTCGATGGTGCGCTGCTCGATGCCCTGGGCGCGCGTCTCGATCTTGTGGATGGCCTGCTTCAGCCGGGCTTCCTCGCGCTGCTGACGCTCGAAGGCGGTCCACTGCTGGCTCTCGCGGCGCTCCTTCTCCGCGAGCAGCGCCGAGTAGTTCCCGGCGAACACCTCGGCGCCGCGCCCCCTGGCGTCCAGTTCCAGCACCTTCGTGGCGCACCGGTCGAGGAAGACCCGGTCGTGCGAGACGGCCACGACCACGCCGGAGAAGCGCTCGACCTGGGCTTCGAGCCACTCCAACCCGGCAATATCCAGGTTGTTGGTCGGCTCGTCGAGCAGGAGCACATCCGGGCGTGATGCGATCAGGTCGATCAGGCCGAGCTTGGTGAGTTCTCCGCCGGAAAGCTGGCGAACCAGAGTTGCGGGATCTACGTGGCGAAGGCCCAGCGCACCCCGTGCCGCAGCCGCGTCGATGCCGCTGGACTGGTCAGACAGGGTGGCAAGGAGGCGGTCGTACTCGTCGGCGAGGCCTGCATGGTGCTCAGAAGACTCGGCCAGGGCGGCGGCGAGGACTGCGAGCCGCTCGGACGCGGCATCCGCCCCAAACGCAGCGGGGAACACGGCCTGGACTGCCTCGTCGTCGCGGCCCGCGTAGCCCTGTGCCAGGTGGCCGATCGTCGCGCCCGGCGGGAGCTCCACGCGGCCGCGGTCCGGCGCGTCGAGTCCCGCCAGGACCCGCAGGAGCGTGGTCTTCCCGGCTCCGTTCGGGCCTACCACGCCCAGAACTTCGCCCGAGGAGACGGAGAAGGAAACGTTCGTGAGCACTATTCGCCCGCCGAGTTCGCGGTGCAGTGCTGCGACGGTCAACATGAATGAGAGACCCCAAAAAAATGCAGGCTCCCGCCCGGGACGGACACGGCAAGACGAAGCAACGGGGGTGTGGAGCGGGAGAAGTTGAGCACACCGGCACGTGGCGGCAGGCGGTGGCCTGCTCCGCATCACGTTCGCGCTTCGCCGGTGTTATCGCGTCAACGGAGACCTCTCGCGGAGATAGCGAAAGCGTAACGGATCGCCCGCTCCGCGGGAATGGTCCTTTGGCCGGAGGCGCGAGTAGATGGCGGTTGACGCTGTCCGGCTCAGCCGCAATACTCGCGGCATACTCCTCTGATTAGGTATGCCTAATGAACTTCTGTAGTTCATCCTCTCTCAACGCACTCCGTCTCGGCGCCCTGGCCATAGTCGCGCTGGGCGGCGCCATCCTGGTTGCGTGTGACGATTCGGATGCGTCCGAACCGGAGGCCACTGCCGTTGCCGACCCCGAGGCTGAGGCTCACCCCACGGTCGATCCCAACGCCACGCCAACACCCGACCCCGGCCCGGCGACATCCACCGTGAAAGTGGACCTCACGGAGTGGTCGGTCTCACCGAGCAAGGGCAGCGTGGCGGCCGGGGTCATCCAGTTCATCGCCGACAACACGGGCGGCGAGACGCATGAGCTGGCCATCCTCAAGGATGGGGAGGTCCTGGCTGAAATTGAAGGCTTGAGTGCGGGGCATGTGCAGGCAATGCGCATTCGGCTCGAGCCCGGCGCATACGAGCTGGCGTGCCTCATCGTCGAAACCGAACCTGACGGCACGAAAGAGGACCACCACGAACTCGGGATGCACACGAAGTTCGAGGTGCGGTGACTCACAAGACCGGCGGCAAAAGGGCGACCTCATCGCCGGGCCGGACCACACCACCGGTGAGCACCCGCGCGTAGACGCGGCTGTAGCCCGGGAAAAGTTCCTGGTGCATGCGGTTGAAATCCCCGGCTTTGAACCAGCGGGCATTGGTCTTGCAGGGCGTGGTGTAGCGCGTAACTTGGACCAGGACATCGGCCCCCAGCCGGAGCCGTGCACCGGGCACCACCAGGTCCCAATCGATGCCCCGGGTCGTAATGTTCTCGCCGGTGCTGCCCACGGCGATGGGGTGGCCCTCGGCCGCCATAGCCTCGATGCGCTCGATAGCAAACAGGCACAGCGCGCGCTCAGGGCCGCCGTGGAGTTCGGGGTTGTCGTGGCCGTCGCCCTCGATTCCGAGTTCCGTCACTCGTCCCTCGGCGACCGCCAGCTTGGGGACTCCCCCGCTGGAGATGCTGACCTGGACGATGCTTCCGCGCTGGGACATGACTGGAGCGTATCAGGGCAGCGGGCGAAGGACGATCAGCGCGCGTCGAGAAGTTCGAGGAGGCGCATGGTGCTCGTGGCGACTTCGTCCACGGCAGCCGCGAACGCAGGCTCGTTGCGTTTCGCCGGGACGCGGTAGCCGCTCACCTTGCGGACGTACTGCAGGGCGGCTGCGCGGATGTCATCTTCCGTGGCCGGGGGTTCGCATTACGCAGCTTCTTGATACTTCGGCACATGAGCGTGACTCCTAACCCCGCGGCAGTCCCAGCCCACGGGTGGCGATGATGTTGCGCTGGACTTCGCTCGTCCCGCCCCCGATGGTCGCGGCGACCGAATGCAGCTGGAAGCGGGCGATGCGCCCCATGAGCAACTCCCAGGGCGATTGTCCACGCGACGTGAGCTGCCCCGCCATTCCGGCAACGTGGAAGGCAACCGCCGCCATGCGCTGCTCCACCTCGCTCGCGTAGAGCTTCACGATGCTCGCCTCGTAGTTCGGCTGAGTGCCGCGCGCCTGCATCGAGACAACCCGCAGGCTGAGGTTGCGGGCGACCTCCACCTCGATGAGCAGGTCGGCCAGGCGGTGACGATTCGCGCGAAGACCGTCCAGCCTGTTCTCCCTGGCGCAGGCGATCACCTCCTCCAGGATTGCCCGGTACTCAACGCACAGGTCGACCAGGCTGCGCTCGAAGTCGAGCGTCGTTGCAGCGACGTACCAGCCCCGGTTCTCCTCGCCCACCATGTTCGCCGCGGGCACCCGGACCGATTCGAAGAACACCTGGTTGAAGCCGCTGTTCCCGGCCATGTTGATGATGGGCGAGAGCGAAATGCCCGGGGTCTTCATATCGAGCAAGAAGTACGACAGCCCGCGGTGCTTCGGCGCGGTTGGGTCCGTGCGAGCGAGGAGGATCATCCAGTCGGCGATGTGAGCGCCGCTCGTCCAGATCTTCTGGCCGTCGACCACGTAGTCGTCTCCATCACGGACCGCGCGGGTCTGGACGCTCGCGAGGTCGGAGCCAGCGCCGGGCTCGCTGAAGCCCTGGCACCAGCGCTCCTTGCCGCTCAGGATCGGCTCGATGAAACGCTCCTTCATCCACTCGGCGCCGAACTGCATGAGGGTCGGGGCGACCCAGCCGATGCCAACGCCGCCGAAACGCGGGGCGCGGGCGCGGGCCATCTCTTCCTTGAGGATGAACTGCTGCATGATCGGAAGCTGTGCGCCGCCGTAGCGGGGTGGCCACGCGGGGGCGATCCAGCCCCGCGATTGGAGCCGTTCGCGCCAGAGCGCGAGCGCGCGCTTGTCGCGCTCGTGGCCGCTGGAGAGCTGGCCCCACTCGCCTTCGCCCCCGTCGCCCCGCAGTTCGCCGGGGAGGTTCTCCGCGATCCAGCTGCGCACCCCTGCACGGAACTCAGCTTCGCCGGGGGTATCGCGGAAGTTCATTTCATCCGAAAGGATACGTTTCCGGGTCTTCGCGGTCATTCCCCTGCGTAAGCACGCCCGGTGCTCCGATACCCATGGAGACAGGGGGGGATCGTGACGCCCGAGCGAATTGACTTCCTGGCACTGCTTTCGGACCCGGACATGCTCCAGCTGATGCTGGTGGCGTGCCCGGACGGCATCGTCACGACCGATGCGAACGGCCGGGTGACGCTGTACAGCGGGGCCAGCGAGGCAATCTTCGGATTCGACCCTATCCAGGTGCTCGACCGTCACTTTTCGATGCTCTTTGTCGATGGGCCCGAGCGGGCGCTCCTCGATCAGCAGCTCCTGGAGCGGGGCCGTGTGGTGGATGTCGAGATCCCCGGTCGCCACCAGGACGGCTCCCAGTTCTTTGCGGCGGTTTCGGCCGCGGTGATCCGGGACCGGTATGGTGACGTAGCCGGCATCGTGATGTACATCCGCGACCACACGGCCGTGCGCCAGATCGAGGACGCGCTGCGGAACCGGAATACACAGCTGAATCACCTCGTGGCCAAACTGGACCACATGGCCCGCCACGACCAGCTCACCCTGTTGCTGAACCGCGGGTCCGCCGTCGAGGCGGCGGAAGACGCGCTCCTGGCTTCGGGCCTCGAGGGCATGAACCTGGGCGTCGCCTTGCTCGACCTGGATCACTTCAAGATGGTCAACGACAGCTACGGGCACCTGGTGGGCGACCTCGTCCTCGCCCGCGTGGGAGCTGTTCTCCAAAAAGCGACCCGCGAGGGCGACATCATCGGGCGCTTCGGCGGCGAAGAGTTCGTGGCGTTTTTGCCGGGAGCCGACCTCGATGCGGTCACGCGGTTCGCGGAACGCGTCCGGACGGAGCTCGAGAACGCCCTGATCCCCGTGACCGAGGATATTTCCGTGACGATGACGGTCTCTGCCGGGGTGGCCGCGATCCCCTCCTGTGCCGATAGCTTGAGCGAGGCCCTTCGTATCGCCGACGACCGGCTCTACGCCGCGAAGCGGGCCGGCCGCAACCGTGTAGTGCACTCCGACAAGAACCAGCGCAGGAGCGCAGCATGACCACAGACACTTCCTCACTCAGCCTCGATGCGCGGAACCGCCTGCGGACAATCGTCAACCGGACAACGGACCTCACCCCGCTGAAGAGCGTGGCCACTCGGGCTATCCAGCTCGCCGAGGACGAGCGATCGGCTGCCATGGACCTGGCGACGGTCATCAGCTCGGACCAGGCGCTCACCTCGAAACTCCTGAAGCTCTCGAACTCCGCCTACTACGGCTATGCCCGGCGCATTTCGAACGTCCGCGAGGCTGTCATTCTCCTCGGGATGCGCACCGTTCGGTCGGTGGCCATCTCGTCGGGGATCATTGACGCGTTCAAGCTGCCCGAGTTCGAGGCAAGCGGATTCGACCAGGACCTGTTCTGGGCGCACAGCGTGAGCGTGGGCATCGTCGCTGAGATCGTGGCGCGCGAAACGCGGGTGGCCCGGCCAGAAGATGCGTTCACGGCGGGGGTGCTGCACGACGTGGGCAAGCTAGCGATGCTGCTCTGTGAGCCCGAATCCTTCGTCGAGCTGATCGACCTGGTGAACCGCGAGGACATGAGCTACCGCGAAGCGGAGAGCGCGGTCTTCGGCATCGGCCATGAGCATGTAGGCGCCCGGCTCGCCGAACGGTGGAAGTTCCCCGAGCCTCTGGTCGCAACGATCCGGGACCACCACCCCGCCAAAGGCATCCACACCATTGAGACGATGAGCGACGTCGTTGGGGCCGCCAACCTGGCTTGCAACCGGGAGGGCCTTGCCTGCGGATTCGACTTCACTGCCAACGAGGAGCGAAAGACAGTCCAGGCTCTCCCCCCTGCCGTCGACAGCGCAATCAACCGCGTGCACGGGGGAATGGCCACCCTCGAAGAAAAGGCCCGGGCCTTTCTCCTGCACGTCACGGCGCGGGCGCCCCGCTGGTATGCACCGCACCACGGCGAGCCTGATACAGCAGCGGGCGACGAGCCCGGAGCGGGCGCGGCCTGATGGAAGGCGCACCGGCTGCCGATGTTCTTCGTGAGGACAGTGTATGAACGGCACTCCAGACGAGGCCACCATCCCCGAGCAGCCCGGCACCGACCGGCGCCGGCACGCGATTCGCGTGGCGGTGCTCATTGGTTGGAGCCTCATCATGGCCATCGTCATCACCGAGGCGCTCCGGCACCCGAGCACGTCGGGTACCATTGTCGCGATCACCTTCTGTGCCCTTTTCGTGCTGGTGAACGGCAACCTGCTGCTCATGCGCTGGCTGGGCCACCGCAATTGGCGGCGGGTCTCGACCCGGCTCCACGGCTCCGCCTACCTTTCCGAGTTCCACAATCTTCCAAACCGTAACTATGTCCTCGCCGAACTGCGCCGCGAGATGCCCCGCGCGCGGGCCCACGCCTCGCCCTTCGTCCTGATCCAGCTCTCGCTGGAAAACCTGGAAGAGGTGCGTGCCCGGCGCGGCGACGACTTCGCGGACCGCTCTGTAAACGCGCTGGTCGAAACCCTGAAACGCCTGACCCGAAGCTCCGACTTCCTCGCCCACCTCGGCGGCCCGCGCTTCTGCGTGATGCTGGTCGAGTGCACGCTCGAACAGTCATACATCTACCTGAAACGGGTGCCGGGCGTTGTTTCGGTGAGCGACGGCCACACCATGCTCGATGTCCCGGTCACCGCGCGGGTGCACCAGTACGACATGGAAGCCCTCTACGCGACGGACGTGCTGCGCGACCTGGAAGAGACCAGGCCCCTCCGCAGGCGCGAGCAGCCACGGATGGACTCCCTGGCCGCCTGAGTCAGCATCCCTACTCCTCCAGCCGGGCCGCCTCGATGCGGAACGTGTGGGTGCCCTCCCGATCCTCGTACCAGTAGAAGCCTTCTTCCGGGCTCACAATGCTGCTGCCGGCCAGTTCGTGGATCTTGCGCTGCGCTCGCCTGACATTTGGGAATCGTCCGACCAACTCCCACGTACTCCGCGACCCATCTTTCACGGCCACAAGCCGCCAGAGTTCGTACGTCAACTTCATCGCATGCCTCCAGTGGCCCGTGCCGGGCAGGTACTCAGGTGTTGAGCAGGACAGCCGCGGCGATGACCAGGGCGGCCGCAATGGCCGCGCCGATCCCGAGTACAACGAGCTGCCTGGCGCCGGGCTCGTTTCCCGGCAAGACGAGGGGGCGCAGGTAGTCGCCGCCTCCAGCTCCGGCAACGATGTCTCGCGCCCGGACGGCGTCGTCCTCGGAGACCAGGACCGGATAGCTTGCCAGCCCCGCTATTGCCGCACCCCCAAGCGCTCCGCCAACTCCCCGTTCGAACGTGCCCGCGCGGATGCCCGCTGCACGCAGCTCGGCGAGCCAGATCTCGGCCGTGAGCGGGTCGGGCGCGTCCGCGATGGGGATGGTCACCATTCGTATTCCGCCGCGTCGCCCACCCGGTGCAGCTTCAGGAAGTTGGTGGTGCCCTGGGCGCGGACCGGGAGGCTCGCGACGACCACCACTT
The DNA here is from genome assembly GCA_003104995.1 of Dehalococcoidia bacterium. GTDB lineage: Bacteria > Chloroflexota > Dehalococcoidia > Tepidiformales > Tepidiformaceae > Amarobacter. The sequence goes on along the minus strand of PQAO01000036.1, from coordinate 59,909 downwards.
CGTCTCCCTCGACGATGTACCGGCCGCCCAGGAGCGAACTGTCGACCACGTGGAGCAAGTCCTCCGACGAGGTCGCGGTCTGGGACAGGATCGGCGTGACGCCCCGGGCCAGCGCGAGCCTGCGGCAGACGGATTCTGAAGGGCTGATGCCGAACACCGGAGCGTTGGGGTGCACCTTACTGAGCAACAGCGCGGTGTAGCCGCTCTTGGTGAAGCAGGCGATCCCCCGCATATTCAGGTCGGACTCGACGATGCTGCGGGCAGCCAGGGCCACCACGTAGGAGTGGTCGTCGGTTTCGGGAGCGGCCATGCCGATGCCGTCGCTCTCGGAAATCGACTCCTCGGCGCGGACGATGATGCGGTCCATCATCGCAACCGACGCGACGGGGTAGCGGCCGATGGCCGTTTCACCGCTGAGCATCAGCGCGTCGGAGAGGTCCCAGACGGCGTTGGCCACGTCCGACGCCTCGGCGCGCGTGGGCCGGGGCGCGTCGATCATGGATTCGAGCATCTGGGTCGCTGTGATCACCGGGATCATGTTCCGGCCGGCCGAGGCGATGATGAGCCGCTGTTGCACGGGGACGTCTTCCGGCGGGAGTTCCACCCCAAGGTCGCCCCGGGCGACCATTGCGCCGTCGGCCTCGGCGAGGATTTCGTCGAGGTGCTCCACGGCCTGGCGCCGCTCGATCTTGGCGATGATGGGCGTGTCGTACCCGAGGGAATCAATGAATTCCCTGGTGCGCACTACATCATCGGCGTCGCGAACGAAGCTGAGTCCGAAGTAATCGACCGAGGCCTCGACTCCAACGCGGATGGCCGCGCGGTCTTTATCCGTCAGTGCGGGAGTCGTGAGGTTGGTACCGGGGAAGCTGACGCCCTTGCGGGGGCCCAGCGAGCCGCCGGCGACGACCCGGCAATCCACGCCTTCAGGCGATGAACGCACGACTTCCAGTTCGATGTGGCCGTCGTCGAGCAGCACGCGTTCGCCAACCTGCACGTCCTCGGTCAGCCGCGAATACTCGACAGTCAGGAGCGACTCGGTACCGGCGACCGGATAGTTCACCAGCCGGATCTCGTGGCCGGGCACCAGTTCCAGCGTGCGGGTGAACTCGGTTTCGCCGGTGCGGAGCTTCGGCCCGGCCAGGTCCATGAGCACGGCAACGTGACGTCCTTCTTCGGCCGCGACTTCCCGCACGAGCGCGGCGGCATGCGCGTGGCCTTCGAGCGTCCCGTGGCTCGTGTTCAGCCGTGCCACATCCATGCCGGCCCGAATCATGGCGGCAATGGTATCGCGGTGGAGCGAGGCCGGGCCGAGGGTCGCGACTATCTTCGTGCGTCTCATGACGATGAGTGTAACAAGGTGTTGGCAAACGCCCCGGACCGCGTGGGCCGGATACACTCTCTCCCATGCCCACCAGAGATGGCCGGCTGAAGACCCGGGAGTTCATCTTCTACGTTGAGGACCTGGCGCTGGCAGCACTGCCGGAGGACTTCCCACGGCCCGAGCGGAAGGTGATGTGGACCATCCTCCAGTTCCACTGGGGCCAACCGGCGGCGCATATCGAGCTCCAGCCGCAGATGTCCCGCAGGGTGGTCGAACTTGGCCTCCACTTCGAGGGGCCGGTGGAGTGGAACGACGCGCTCGCCCGGCGCGTGGCCGACCACGGCCCCGAACTCATGGCTGCCCTCGGCGAAGGCTGGGAGCTGGAGGAGTGGACTGCCTCGTGGCGGCGGCTCCACCGCACGTACCCGTTCGACAACCTCGACACTGCGCTCGGGCGGGAGGTGGCCGATGGCCTCACGCGGGCAATCCAGGTGCTGCGGCCGTTCGCGCTGGCTGACGCGCCACCACCGGCGCCTCCGGCGCGGTCAACCGCCCGCGATGAACGGCGGCGGCGCTTCGTGAAGCGTTAGCGCTGACCCCCGAGGGCCATCAGCTCCTCAGCCAGCGCCCGGCCGAGGCTCCCGGCGGTGGCGACCGGCCCGGCCATCTTCGAACGGATGATGCGGCCGTCGACGGCGATGAGTCCGGCCAGTTTCAGGGTGGTCCCGAACTGTTCGGCGTGGGCCGCCGCCGGAAAGCCGCAGCCGCCATCGATCGTCGCCAGGAAGACGCGTTCGGCGGTTACCGCCACGCGGATGGCAGGGTTATCGATGGACTCCAGGAGCGCCCGGGTGCGCACGTCATCCGCCCTGCACTCGGCCGCGAGCGCGCCCTGGGCCGGGGCAGGCAACATCTCTTCGAACCCGAACACGTGCCCCGCGCGTGATTCGATTCCAAGTTGCCGAAGGCCGGCAAGCTCCAGCACCGTAGCGTCGTACTCGCCCGCGTCAACCTGCGCGACCCGCGTCTCGACGCCGCCGCGAATGGGGCGGACCGCAACGTCGGGGCGGACTTCGCGGACCTGGGCCTCGCGCCGGGGCGAGCTGGTACCCACCACCGATCCGGGCGGGAGTTCGTGCAATCCCCCCGGGTGACGGCTGACCAGCGCTTCGCGGGAGTCCTCGCGAAGGGGGACGGAGGCGATAACCAGGCCGACGGGACGCTTCGTCGGCAGGTCCTTGTAGTTGTGGATGGCGATGTCGATCTCGCCCGATGCAAGCGCTTGCTGGATCGCGGCCGTACGCCAGCCCGCGCCTTCCCCCGAAGAGAGCGGGGCCGACTGGCCGCGGCCGGCGGGTGTCGTGATCGTCACGATCACGATCTCGACACCGGGCCGGGCTGTCCGGAGGCGGTCCACGACGAGGCCGGTCCGGGTGAGGGCGAGCTTGCTGCCGCGCGTGCCGATTCGCAGGGCGGTCACAGGCCGGCCGTGTCGCTCTCCCGCGCCCCGGCGTCGCCGTGGGGGGCGTCATCGGGGAAGAAGAGGGTGGCCACCAAACCGTGGCGGGCCACCCGGCCGATGGCACCGGAGCGCCATGGGGCGGCCTGCAGCCCGTTCGCCAGGTGGCGGCCAGGCTCATCGAGCCGGCGGTACGTCGCGCCGCCGGCGAGCTCAGCGAGCATCGCGGTCCCGGCGCCCACAAGCCAGACCTGTCCCGTCGTTGCAGCCATCGCCGCCAATTGTGTCACGGCATGGCGAGCGGTGGCCCCGCCGGCACTGCGGGTATACTTCGGCGGATGCAGAACGAGGTCCCCGCGGGCATCCACTACGAGAACGTCAGCCGGTTCTTCGCCGAAAACGTCCCGGGCGGAGACGCCCCGCTCACGTTTTCGCTTATCAGCGGCGGCCGCTCCAACCTGACCTACAAGGTGGAGTCGGCTTCTGGCGTGTGGGTGCTCCGGCGGCCACCACTCGGCCACGTGTTGCCCACGGCCCACGACATGGCGCGGGAGTACCGGGTGCTCAGCGGCATGGCGAAAGCGAACTTCCCCGCTCCCAGGCCCATCGCGCTCTGCGAAGACGCGGGCGTGAACGACTACCCGTTCTATGTGATGGACTACCGCGAGGGCGTCATCATCGCCGAGGAACTGCCGGGCGGGTACGCAGCCACACAGGAGGAGCGCCGCGCGCTCAGCAAAGCGCTGGTGGCGACACTGGTCGAACTCCACGCCATCGACTACAACGCGGTCGGCCTGGGCGACTTCGGCCGGCCCGAGGGTTACGTCGAACGGCAGGTGCGCCGCTGGTCCGAACAGTGGGCACGCTCTGAAACGCGGCCCTTGCCGGGCATCCAGGAGCTCATCCGCCGCCTGAAGAACTCCATCCCCCAATCCCCGCCGCCGACGATCGTCCACGGCGATTACCGGCTGGGGAACATGATGCTCGCCCACGACGACCCGGGCCGGGTGGTGGCGGTGCTCGACTGGGAGATGGCCACCCTCGGCGACCCCCTTTCGGACCTGGGTTACACGCTCGGCTACTGGGGCGAAACGGCGGACCCGCCGCAATACATCGCGGCCCGGGCGACGGCGGCGGCTACAGCCCACCCGGGCTTCCTGACCCGCGCGGAGCTGGTCGCCGAGTACGGACGCCTCAGCGGTCGCGACGTCTCTGCCATCGAGTTCTACGAAGTGCTGGCCTACTACAAGCTGGCAGTCATCGTCGAAGGCATCCACGCCCGCTACCTCGCCGGCGAGACCGTGGGCGAAGGCTTCGAAGGCTATGGTGGCCGCTGCGAACTCCTCGTCGAGGCGGCGCTCGAAATCGCCGACGGGGCGGCCGACCCGCGGTTGCGCGGACACGGATAGGGCACGGGCGGCAGCTACCCTCTCGGCAGCCCCAGCCCGCGCGTAGCGATGATGTTCCGCTGGACCTCGCTCGTGCCCGCGGCGATCGTGCCCGGCACGGTGCGCATGTAGGCGCGTCCGAACGCCCCCCGGAGGGGAGCGCCCGGGTCGTTGGCGTCGATGCGCTGCGAGTTGAGCCCGATCAGCTTCATGCCGAAGTTGGCGACCCGCTGCCCCAGTTCGCTCCCGTACGCCTTCGACATCGAGGCTTCGTAGTTCGGGATCTTCCCCTTGCTCTGCATCCAGACGACCTGGTAGCTGAGCAATCGGCTCACCTCGACCTCGATCCGCAGGTTCGCGAGCCCATTGCGCACTCCGGGATCGTCGATCAACCGGCCCTGCCGCCCACGCGTGCTCTTCGCGTAGGCAGTCAGCTCCTCGATCTGGCGGCGGCCCGAAGCCGACCAGTTCACACCCGAGCGCTCGAAGTCGAGCAGGGTTGTCGCCACGTACCAGCCCCGGTTCTCCTCGCCCATCATGTTCTCGGCCGGCACGCGCACGTCTTCGAAGAAGACCTCGTTGAACTCGTGGTCACCAAGCATGTTGATGAGCGGCCGCACGGTAATGCCCGCGCTTTTCGCATCCACAAGGAAGTAGGAGATGCCACGATGCTTCGGCGCATCGGGGTTCGTCCGGGTGAGCACGTGGAACCAGTCCGCGTGGTGGGCCCCGGACGTCCAGATCTTCTGGCCGTTGATCACGAAGTCGTCGCCATCGCGGACCGCGCGCGTCTGGAGCGATGCGAGGTCGGAGCCGGAACCCGGCTCGCTGAAGCCCTGCCCCCAGTGCACCTCGCCGGAGGCAATCTTCGGCAGGTGGTGGCGCTTCTGTTCGTCGCTGCCGTGCACCATCAGGCACGGCCCTACCATGCTGATCCCCTGGCCGCCCCCGCCGGGCGCCCCGGCATACCCACTCTCCTCGCGGAAAATGAGCTGTTCCATGTGGCTTGCGCCGAGGCCACCGTACTCCTTCGGCCAGGCCATGGTCAGCCAGCCGTGGCGGGCGAGACGCTTCTCGTATTCGCGCTCGGCCTCGTTGGTGACGTGGTCACCGGGACGCGCCGTCGCCGGTGGGGGCGTCCAGTTGTCCTGGATGAACTGGCGCACACTCTGCCGGAATGTCTCCTGGTCTGGGCTAAACGTGAACTCCACTGGCGGCCTCCCTGTAGTCCGCGGAGTATGGCAGGCCGCTGGGGCGCTCGCACACCCCCGGGATTGGGACACAGAGCGATGCCGGGCGGACGGCCGGGGGAAAATGCGGAGGTCGCAGGGAGGAGGGCGGGGGCCGGCGTGTCGAGATGCCGGCTCCCGTAGAAGATCAATCGGGAAACCCGTCAGCGCCTGTGCCCCGGCTGCGGACGGGCACGGTCGGCAGTCTGCCGGGAGATTCCCGCCACCGACCTCGAAGCACAATACGTGACTTGCCCATCCGGGTGTTTCGCCAACCCGCCAATAACGCGACAAGTCTGCGAGAAACTTCCTCCGAGTGATAGAGTGTGTCACGCGAGTTGGGGCCGCGCGTGGCATCGCGGAGCCACGCGAACCGCTGGCATTTCCGCGGCTGAGACACGCACGCATTGAGGAGCCACCCGTGACAGACGACAGATCAGGACCGGCGCACGATTGGGAGGCCATCGCAAGCCTCGACCGCGAGGCCCAGGTCGCGGCCGTGACGGCTGCCTACGCGGCTATCGCGAGGCAGGACGAGGAGGCGCGGCGGACTTCCCTCGCCAGCGCCATCGAGTCGGTGTACCGGATGCCCGACGGCCAGCTGATCTCGATGACCGAAGCACGCTTACGGGCCTGGCTTGCCCTCCCGGATGAGGATGCGGCCGCGGTCGGGAACTCCTTCGAGGCGGTAATGGACGGCATGCCGGCCGACATTGCCATGCGCCGCGTCACGGTCGTGCAGTCGGTGGCGTTTAAGCTCAGCAACGAGGAACTTGCGCACCTGCAGCGGATCGTCCCGCGCGTGCTGGGAGATTCACCTCCCGCCACGGTTTCGATGGCGAAGGGAACAGGCAAACCGAAACCCTGGTGGAAGTTCTGGGCTCGCAACTAGCAGGGTGGGCAAGCGGGACCGGTGGTACCGTCGAGACGCCGACCAGGACGGCCACCCTGATTGCGCCGACTGCAACGCCGACACCAGCGGCCCTGCCAAATCGAACCGTGACCTACAACTTCTCCATGAATGGGTTCGCCTCCACGCTCACCCTCAAGTTCGACTTCGCTGCCGGGACGGTGACCGGGACACTATCGGGAACCAGGATCGGGGTGGTCACCAACACCTGCTACTCCGGAAGCCAGGTCCTGGAAACCGCGGAGGCAACGGTCACCTCCACGTTCTCCTCGGTGCTCTCGGCGACTATCGCGCCAATGGGGGCCATTCTCGTCACCGTCGGACATCAAGGGCACGACAACCTACGCCATCACGAAGCCGTTCACGCAGCCGAGCTGCCTCAGCGAAAACAAGGTACCGGGGGCGGCGCCTTTCGGCGGCTTCGGTAGGGTTTCTGGCAGTGTGCCGGCCAATGGACCGGTCACGTTCAGCGCAAGAACGACGGCCGGGAACCACTCACAATAGGGAGCGACGCGAGTCAGAGGGAAAGCCGGGCCTGCAGACTCGAAATGCTGGTACCCTCGGAGAGACTGGGCCATAGCGAGCTAACAAACCCCAAGCCGTGGCTGTTCATGCCACACGAACTCATTGCGGCATAGGGGGCTCTGAATGCTGAACCGCGTGCCAATCGAAATGCGCGGCTACCTGCTGTTCCTGTTCCTCTATATCGTCTTCCCACTTGGCGGAGCGGCCATCATCGTGGGCTGTTCCATGTGGACGGGCATCGGGGAGGGCATGCTGGAGGACTGGGGCGAATGCCATGCCTCGGAGGAGCGATGCGAGGAGGCGGGTGATTCTCCGCTCTATCGTTAGGATGGCGGGGCGACAGCAGGTGACGCCCGTCGATGGAGGATCAGCGCCGTGATAACCCTCTCGAAGCCGGTTGCTGTCCTGCTGGTGCTTCTCGCGCTGGCCCTGGTTGCGGTGGCCGTTCTGGTTACTCTCGTCGTTGCCGGTGGAGACAGCCCGGCCATCCCGGCGAGCCCTGAAGCAGCAGTGTCTCCGTCGCCAACGTCCACCCAGACACCCAGGCCGACACCGAGCCCCACCCCTACGGCAGTCCCACCCACTCCGACACAAGAGCCAACAGCGACACCCCTGCCGCCCGAGCCCCAGGTGAGCGCCCCTCAACCAACGTCCGCGCCCGAACCAACGTCCGCGCCTGAGCGCGTCTGTACTGATCCGGTGGCCTACGGGGCCGACATCGACTACCTCAACATCCTGCTGGGCAAGATTCAGGCCAAACTCGGCCTTGCTGCGGGCCTCGGCTACTACGGCAAAGACTCCATGGGAGCGCCCTGCCGAACCACCTGCGACCGCCAGTGGCTCACCACCGCGATTACCTGGGCGGAGCGGACTCTTCAGTACGGACTGGCACCCGGAGCTATCCCGATGGTGCCCCGCAGCTTCTGCCCGTGGTGAGCCCTACTTCCCGGCTGCGATGGCCTGGAGCGTGGCGTAGTGGTTGCCGTTATCCAGCCACTCCACAAGCTGGGGGTTGCGGTACCTGTATAGCTCGCGCCTTGGATGCTGGTACTTGTTGCTGCCCGCGTTGATCACGTCTGCGAAGATCGGGCCTACCTCTTCCAGCGTCTTCCCTTGCCCCTTCCAGTAGTCGATCAGCACCAGCGCCGCCCGGTCTCGGTACGATTCATTGGCATACGGCGCGTACTTCGGCTCGTCGCTCCGTTCAGAGACCAGCGCTCGCAGCCTGTCGATCTCCTCTTCCGGCTCCCCGGATAGCAGCCCGATGTACTTGGGCATCTCGAAATAGCCGTCTTTGTTTAGCTGCTGCAGGGCCTTGAGGTACTGGCGCTCCGGCTCGGATTTGCCCGTCTGCAAATATTCCTGCACGTACTCAAGGGCCGCGTCACCATGCTCGGCCAGCCAGTCGGCCTGTGCCCGATCCAGCGTCTCGAAGTCGAGCCCAAGGTCGCTCTCGGCGGCGTCGAACGTCTCAAAGTACGTCTGCACCCAGTAGGCCGGGGTGCCCGGCTTCGCGTCGCCTTCCCGCTCTCCGAGTAGGTCAAGGTACGCCCGGCGCTTCTCGATCTGAAGCTCCCTGCGTCGGTCCTTCCAGTCCCCAAGATTCCAGTCTCGGGGCTTGCCTTCGGAGTCCACGCCCTCGCCCGCAACGAAGGCGTCATCGTTGGCCGTGGCCTTGCCGCCGAACTCCTTCTCGATCTCCTTCACTTTCTTGCCCAGCTCGGTCGATGGCCCCGCCAGTTTGTCGGCGTTCTCGGAGGCCCACTTCCGAAGGAATAGCGGGTCATCCTGCATGCTCTTGGGCTTCTTGTAGCCCTCGGGCTCGTAAGTCTCCCATGCGTTGCGCATGTGGCCGAGCTGCTTCTCGTAGCCCGTAAGGGGAGAACTCTTCAGCCCTAGGAACTCAGCAGACGCGCCAACAACGGCATCGCCGAAGCTCTGCTTCCCTTTCCCGGCATCGATGAACTCCTCGATGGCGTTTGCGAGGCCGAAGGGAGTGACCTTCTCGGCTGCCCACAGCGCCTTCGGCACAGGCACCGAGGTCTTGCCGACATTGATCCGCGTGGTGGTGGCATCGCCGATGTACGACTTCCCCTCCCAGAGATCCCAGGCCGCACTGACGATAGGCCCGCTCTTGGAGCGTCCGAAGTCGCGCCAATGTTCAAAGTCATTCCAATCGTCCGTAACGATCCCGCGAGCCAGCGAGTCCCAGGGGCCGAACAACGAGATGTCATGCCCGCCCACATCCCGAATACGCATGAAGTTCGCCTCCCAGGGGCGGAACTCCGTCTTGTGCCCGCGTGCCTCGTTGGCCGCAACGGTGAGCAGCGAGCCAAGCCCGATCATGCGGGCAAGCTGCTGGCGGGCGACGGTGCCTTCGATCCCACCCTTCGTGACGGCATCCCCGATGGTGTCGAGCTGCGACTTGAAGAAGCGCCCCGCGAACAACACTCGCGAGCCGACAGGCCCGCCCAGGACGCTGCTTCGCGAGTAGCCGGTAGCGAGATTCGTGGCCTTGCTGATGGCCTTCATGACTTCGGGTGCGTCGGCATCTATGCCCACCGCTTTCCACGTCCGATACAACGTCTTGAACAGGTCGATCCGGGCGAAGTTGCCCGTGTTGTCGAAGATGCGGTTCGACGGCTCAAGGATACCCTTGCCGAGTACGGGGCTGTTTTCGATGGCCCGCGTCAGTGTGGTGCGCCCGTGGGCCGAAGTGGTGATCTCGCCGGTGTCGAAGCGAACGCCGTACTTGGCCATCGTCTCAACCAGCGGCTCACCCTTCGCGACGGCATCCATGTCGGCATCGAGGATGTATTTTCCGAGTGCGCCGGGGTCGCCCATCGACAGGACAGCGGCTTTCGTCGCCTTTGCGACAAGGGCGGGCTCCGAGAAGCCGAGCTTTGCAAGCTGGATGCCCACCGCAGAGGCGTCGCCGGTGGCCTCAAGGGCGCGGAGCGTATCGTTCGCTGCATCATAGCTTTCGACGCTCAGGTACTTACGGCCAGGCCGGGGAATGCGCTTGTTGAAAGTGTTGGCGACCGCAGTGGGCCAGTGGTAGCCTGCCAGGGGCACCAGGTCGATCTGCGACATCCCTTCGCGTGCGGCGGCAGCATCGGCCTTCGTCCGGCCAACGGCAGTTCTCAGCCCTTCGATCTTCACCGCTGCCACCGCCTGCTGCTGGCGGATGCCGTCCAGTTCGTCCTCAATGGCACGGGTTCGGATGCCCGTCGTCTGGGCGCGTTCCGAGAGTTCGCGATATTGCCGGGCCAGGGCTCTTGATTCAGCTTCGATGGCCGCGATCCGCTCATCCGGCCCGAGCTTGGCCTCTGCCTTCGCTTTCTCCAGCGCCTCTGTAGCGGCCTTTCGGGCGCTCCGGGCAGTCTCCACCGCGCTCCGGGCTGAGTCGGTTGCAGAGACGCTGGCAGGCCCTACAGGGATGCCCATGCGCTCGCTGGTGGCCTTGCGGAGTTCTTTGGCGAGCTTCCGCCCGGCTTCAGTGGCCGCACTGGCTGCCTGTACCGCTGAATCGACGTTGGGGCCGGTGGCCGTGACTTCTGGAAGCCGGACCCCCGGCTGGCGGACTTCGCCCAGGCCAGCGTTGGCGCGAAGGCCCTGTTCCAGTTCGGCCATCCGGGCCTCTTGCTTGCTGGCGCGTGCTACGAGGTCGGTGAGTTTCTGGTCGGCCTTTCCCGACGCTTCCGCCGCATCGAGCGCAGCGTTAAGGCTGTCGCGGAGTTGAGTTCGGGACAGGCTGGATGCCTGCCCGGCGGCGAGCCTGCGGTCTGCCATGGTGGCTGTGCGGTCCAGTGCCTGGCGTTTCAGGTCGTCAACGCGCCGGTCGATGGCGCGGATGTCCCGGCTGGTGAACCGGCCCACCTGGCGTTCCGTGGACAGCCGCCCCTGGAGGTCATTGGCCCGCTTGCTGGCCGCGCTCATCTCGGCCCGGATCAGCTTGATCTCGGCCTCCACCTCGGGGCTGAGCTTTGCGACCGGCGGAATGCCCAGGCCAGTGTCTATCAGTTGCTGAGCGGCGGCATGATCCCATGCCTTTGCCAGTTGCTCGCTGGCGTAGTTCCTCAGTGCTTCAACCAGCGGGACGTACTCGCGCCCGGCGGCTTCGCCCTCGGCTTTGGAGGCGAACTTCCGCGCCTTCTCCGTCGAGACTTCTCCGCCCGTCTTGCCCCGGCTGATCGGGATGGCCCGCACTTCCTCAACACCCGCCCCAACCGATTTGCCACGCGGGAGGTAAAAGCCACCGGAGATCACGCCCTTGGCCGGGGTGATGGGGTTGAGATCGACAGCGCCACGGACAGAAGCGATGCGCTCCACCGACGCCCTGGCGTAATCGAGGGCCAGGAGCTGGGGCTTGGTGAGCTTGTCCAAGTAGTGCGGCAGGACAGCCGCGATCTGCTGGATATCCGGCGCTTCCTCGCCGACAACCTCCCCGGCTTCGTCCAGGTACGGGAGTCCCTTTACGCGGCCCCGCTTGTCCGGCGAAAAGACTGACTTCAGGCGGGCATCGACGCTCTCCGCGAAGACGTTGGACTGAGAGGGCACGAGAGAGCGGCCAGTCTCGTAATCTCTGGCAATCCCGGCGACGCGGGGATCATCACTGAAGTGGCCCAGGAACAAGCGATTCTTCAGTTCGTTCCCAATCTTTGTCCGCAAGGGCAGTTTGTCGGGCCGGTTCAGGCCAACCGCGATTGGGGCATCCCGTTCGAGATCAAGGGCAATGGGCTTCGCGCCCTTCGTCAGACGGGGCAGTACCCTGTCGATGGCAAACTCGCCCCCGAACGCAGCCGCAGCGCCGCCCAGGGTGTAGGCAATTTTCTCCATGGGGCTGGCATCATCCGGCGCGGCCATGAAACCAACGGCACCGCCAAGAGCGGGGATAGCGGCCTTACCAGCCCCTTTAGCCGTAAGGCTCGTAAGGCTCTGTACCGGCCCGCCTACGGAGACGCCTTCCTTCTCAGCCGCAGCCAGGATGGCCGTTCGCAGGCGCTTGCCTTCAGGACCTTTCTTGAGCGCGGCCTGTACGAAGCCCTCCAGTGTGTCCTGCCCGGCTGCCTGGCGGATGGCGTCGATCTCAACGGCAAGGTTCGGGTTGTCAGCGGCCTTCCGGATCGCGTCCAGCATGTTCCGGCTCTCGGGGCCTTTCACGATGTCCATCTGGAGGCCGAGAATCGGCTCCAGTCCTGCGCGTCCCTGTACCTTTGCGAGTCCGGCTGCGGCCTTCGAGCCAAGCGAGCCAGCGCCGCGTGTCGCGGAACCACCCAGCACCCCGAGGGCAGCCGCTTGCCACCATTCAAGGCCCGTGTTCTCTTCACCAGCCGCCATGTTCCCCAGCACGCCAGCCGTGCCACCCAGGACTTCGCGGCCAGCCTTCGACTGCGCGACATCGATAGCCTGGTTGACCTTGCCGAGGCCGCGAGCGATGTCACCGGCGGTGCCGGTTGCCTGGACGCCCTTCAGGGCCTTCGTTGCCAACCCGGCACCCACGATGTTCGTCGGGTCGTAGAGCGCCTGAGCACCGAATTGCTGCCAGAGGGGACGCTCAAACAGGTTCTCCTGCTGGAGTTCAGCGAACTTCGCGGGGTTGCCGCCCGATTGCTGGAGGGCGGTGCCAAGTTCGGAGATCCCGGCTTTCTCGCTCTTGTTGATGTCGTATCCGCCAAACGCCTTGGACGCTTGTGAGGCAAGCTCGAATGAAGGGCCAAGCGTCTGGGTTCCCGCCGACTTCAGAAACGTTGGAGTGAGTTGCGCTCCGGTTTCGGCTATGGGATCGAAGAAGTATTTGTTGGCTGCGTTCATGGCTTTGGTCGCCCGTCCAGACCTCATATCGGCGGGCAGGAAGTCGGTCATGCCGGTGTCTTTGAACGCCTCCAGGCCCCTGCCGCGCTGCTCCAGGTCAAGGGACGTGGGCATGTCCGGCGAGAACCCGTAGGTGTTAGCCTGTTGCGTGGCCGTCTTGATGGCGTCCACGCCGCCCATCAGAAGGCCCGAGAGTGTCTGCTTTGGCGGCTGATACTCGCCTGTTGGGGCGACAGTGTTCCGGTCGAAGGCCCGCCACTGCGAGAAGAAGTCCTGGGGATCGTTGTACGGCAGCCCCTGCTGTCCCTCCGGCGGGAGGGCGTCCACCGTGTTCTGGTACATCTGATCTTCGCGGGCCAGCCCGGCCATTTGCTCGCTGTATTCGCTGTAAGGTTGCCAGCCGACTTGAGGCCGGTACACCAGCGGGTTCGCCGAGTCACTGACTGAAGTCCAGAGGCCCGTGGACGAGTCCCAGAGGTTGCCGTCGGGATCGCGCCACGCGTTGTAGGTGTAGTCCCACAGGTTGCCCCGGTAGTCCTCGTAGGTCTGATACTGCGAGTTCCACCGCTCGCCGGTCGCCGGGGCTGAGACGGTAGAGGGCGCAGGGGTGTTCCACGCGGAGTAGTTGGCTGTGCTAACGGAGCCCGTCTCGTCCGTGTAGTTCGCGAACGGATCGGGCTCCGGTGTGTAGGTGAGTTTCGGGGGCGCAGATTTGTAGCTGCCCTCCAGGTCAACGAGTGCCATTGAGCACCTCCCCCGGAGAGCAAGCAGTGAAGGCACCCGGCGGGTTTGAAGTCAGGATTGGATCGGAGAGAGAGGCACGCGACGGACAGGAGCTTCTGTAGTCCTTTGCGAAATCGATCCAGGCCATCATTCAAACACCGCCGAGTACCTTCTCTCCCATCAGTTTACCATCCAAATGAGTCCCACTACGTGCCACAGATTCAAAAATCGCTGAGCGCACGGACGCGAGGAAATCTATGTGTGACCCGACTGTTTTACAGGGAGACCCGGCGTACCCATGACCAACCTCCGCAGGCTGCTGGTGCTCCTTGTGGTGATCCGAACTGTGACAATCGACGCGGCGAGTGGTGGTGGAAAACAACAGCTCGGGGCGAGCGTCATTGATGGGGGAGGGTACTGATTTGGAGTAGCGTTGCAGTTGAGATGTCCCGCTTGACCAGAAAGAAAGTTTGTGAGATAGGGGCAAAAGGTATTGCAACCCGAGTAGTGACGGAGTATTGTTCCCGGTGAAAGGCGAAACGCCCCGATGTTTCAGCATCGGAGCGCTTCTGGACCCGAACCGAGAGAAGATCGGATAGCGGGCCTGTTGAAAGCCTAGCAGGCTTCACGGCCAGAGTGCCAATCCTTCTCTCGGAACCATGGTTCGGCCTTATCACCATGGAGGCAGAGAAGATGCCTAGTCCCGTCCAGGCCGCAAGCCAAACCCGAATCCCTACGGGGTTCACCATCGCACAGCTCGTCGCAGCATCCGGTATTGCCGATGCCGAGTCCGAGCTATCCGCCATCCTTCGCGAAGTCCCGCGCCCCCTTGCCCTTGCGGTGGAAGATGCCGCAATGGCGCTTTCGTTCAGTTGGGTGTCCTTCCTTAGTTCACGCCATCGGTTCAGTGCCGAATCCGCAATTAACGCTTACGAGCGGGCGAGGGGTGCGAGGTGACGCGCATCCTTTTCATGGCCGACATTCCCGACCCTAAGCATTCAGCCGAACTGGCCGAAACCCTCCGCCGCATCCTTCTCGACATCGAGAAGTGCGACGGAGGCACGGGGCGGATCCTCACCTTCCCGGAGACATCCGGGCATCACAACGCGATCGCGCTGCTCGTGGACGATTACGAGCGATACGTGTCCCGCACCGCATAGAGCAAGGCAACCGATTTTCGGGGGAGGGATGCGACACCCTCCCCTTTTTCGTCGCTTGAGGAGGACGGTATGAACAGTAAAGGTTCCATCACTGGAAATCGGCCCCTGAGGATCATCGGCTACGTTCGCGTGAGCACCGAAGAACAGGCAGATAGCCGGGCAGGGTTGGAGGCACAGATTGCCGCTATCACCGACGCTGCAAGGCTCCGTGGGGCGATTCTCGCAAGGATCATCGAGGATGCCGCAGTGTCGGGCGGTATCCCGTGGGAGGAGCGACCAGGACTCTCCCAGGCCATCCAGCGCATTGAAGCGGGAGAGGCGGATACGCTGGCCATTGCCCGGATCGACCGGCTATCCCGCTCACTCCTTGACTTCGCCAGCTTGCTGGAGCGTTCGCGCCGGAAGCATTGGAACGTCCTTGCTCTTGACGCTCAGGTTGATACCGGCACCCCGAGTGGTGAATTGCTCGTGTCCGTGCTGGCCAGCTTCAGCGTGTTCGAGCGTCGCCTAATCGGGGCACGCACGAAAGACGCGATGGCAGCGAAGAAGGCCCAGGGGTTCCACGTTGGGGGACGGTCCACGCTGGCAACAACAACCGCCGTGCGCATCCACAGCGAACGCCGCAAGGGGCGGACACTCGCTGCAATCGCGGAAGGGCTCAATCGCGACGGCATCGCGACAGGCAAGGGGGGCAAGCGATGGTATCCATCGAGCGTCGCGGCAGTTCTGGCGGCAGAAACACCGAGGCACGCGAGCGCGACACCCTGACCCCGTCCACCCCTGCCAACGCCAGTGCGCGAGCGAACGGCGTAGGATCGACACGCCCAGATTCGGGCGGGCATCAAGAGTGGAACACCGAGCGCCATTCAGAGGAGCAGCGGAAGATGCTAGACGAACAATGGAAGTTGGATCGTGAGCGCGAGTGGCACAGCCAAGACATGAAAGTGCAAAGGCAGATGGCGAAGATTGGGCGGGAGTCGGCGAGGGCATCCAAGGATGCGGCCAACTGGCAAAAGTGGTCAGCCATCATCGCAGCGGGCAGCGTCGTCGTTGCGGTCGCGTTATTCACTCTCGATCATTTCGCTTCGCAGGACTCTGCGCCCGGCGTTCTGTTATCAGTGACAGCGACGCCAACCATCGCGCCGACCGTGGAGGCAACCGTTGGCCCCTAGCTCAGAACAGCAGGACCCCTGCGCGTGGTTCGCCCACTGACGGCACGGACTTCCGGCCAAATTGCGGCTGCACGTTGTGGGTTCGCATCGCAAGGATGAGAACGCTCAGGTTGTGGCTGAAGCGCCAACAGGTGTCGCGACAATCGCGCTACACTGCCGCCGCCATGCGCCTTACGCCCTTCGTACCCCTTGTCTTGGCGCTGTTCGCCTTCTCCGCCTGCGGCAACAACGGCCCCGAGCCGGATCGTGTCGTGAACATCGAGCAGCAGTGTTCGGCCTGGTATGACGGGGCCTTCAGGGAGGTGCCTTCAGAGGTGTGCGCCAAGAAGTTCCTGGGCGAGCCTCCTGATCCGTCGGGGTACTTCAAGGCTGCCCTGACGCTGACTGTGCGCACGCCCCAGGGCACTACGTACACCATCGAGGTGCCTCCGGACACCAGCATTGAACTTGGCGACCCGTGGCCCCCGGAGGAAAGCAGATGACGGGCAGGGCCAAGTCGGCCTTATTTGTGGGAGCCTGCATCGCGGGGCTCACGATAATGGCTGGTTGCCGTGAGGATTCGAAGCAGGTGCCCCAGGCCAACCCGACGATCCATGCGGCCACCCCTGCCGAGACGCCAGCGCCCGATGTACTCGGGGAATGGCAGGGCCAGCTTCGGGTGGCAATTCGCCGGATGGACGAACTCTACGCCCGCCAATCCGCCCTCGAAATGGCCCTTCTTCGCGAAAGCAGGCGAATCTGCGAAGACGCGCCAGACACTCACGACACCTGCATCGAATCCTTGCCCCAGTATGCCGACTGGCAGGCGGCAGCCAAGGAATGGGAAGGCTATGTGGATGCGACTCTCTTTGAGCTTGAGCGAGAAGCGCCACACCCAGACCTTGGCCTGCATGTCGCAATCGCTCGGCGGGACATTCTCGACTATGGGAAGCAGCAAATGTGGGGCGTTTGGCCAACGGGAATGGCCATCAAGATGGCGCGAATCGATCAGATCCGAGCCGTTGGCCCCAGCCATCCGGAGTACGAGGCATCACTTGAAGAGTCGCGGACACTCGGCAAAGAGCTATCGCGGCGGAACAAGGAGGCCGAGCTGCGGCTGCTATCCCTCGCGGAGGACGCCCCTTAAGTCTTTTCGGGGGCGGGATCACCGTGATCGCCGGGGCTGTCCGCACTGTGCTGGGGCTGCTGGCCGTAGTCTGGCCCGCTGAGTAGCTGCTCCACATCGAAGCCCGCGAGGTGCTGTTCCACCCAATCGCAAAGCTCCTCCTGAAGCTCATCGAGGCCCGCCAGGAAGGCGTAGCCCGGGGCTTCGGCTACGGCCACAGCATCTGCCATGTCCTCTTCCGCCAGTGACGGCCCAAACAGGAGGAGCGGGGCTCTCGGGGCCATGTCCACCGGGGTCCCAAGCTGGCGGGTTCCCCGGTAGGACTGGGCTTCGAGCACATATTGGCGTTCCGTGGGCCAGTTGAACTCGACCGGGGAGCGATCATCGTCGAGCCGCGTCCAGAGAAGGTGGCTCACCACTGGTTGCTGAAGGGCCGGGCTGAACACTATCTCGGTTCTCTCGCCCACCAGTAGCCAGTCCTCGGGCCAGTGGATGTCCCCGACGTAGAAGCCCTGGACCGACTCGGGAGCGGCGGGAAGCGCGACGGCAAGGCCAACCAGCAGGACATCGCCGGGCTCGGCATCATCGGGGGGCTTGACGGCCACAGCGCATCCGTAGCCAGTGAGCAAAGGCGTCTGGCCCACAAGCCGGATCTCACTCATTCGTCCTGCTCCGGCGGGTCGTTGAAGGGATCGAGGGCTGCCAGCGGCGAGCGGGCGCTATCGATGACCAGGACGTTCTGGGTGCCGACCTGCACGTCGAGGCGCGGATCGGGGTACAATCCGCCAGCCTTGAATAGCTGATCGAGTGTCCGGGACTGAGCCAAATTGTCAGGCCCCAGGTGTTTCACCTCGCCATCCCGCGTCATGGCGTATTGCTGGCTCTCAAGCAGCTCCTTGGCTTTCAGGAGGAGTGCCTCATCCCCGAGGCCCAGCTGCTCACGTAGGCGCTGAAGACGCTCCCGAACGTCCGGGCGGTTCACGAAGCGCGACGCTTGCGAGGCCGCGGATGGTGCCGGGTAACCCGCCTCAACCGCAGATTGCCGGGCTGACTTGCCCTCCAGGATGCCCCCCAGTAGGCGCACTTCCCTGGGCTTCAATTCGTCCATACTTACCTCCCCGCCCGCGCGCGTAGCCCATGCGATTGTTTGCTGGACTTCTGTCGGGTGCTCACGTCCCTAGCCCTAACGATTCGTAAGCGGCTCACTCGAACACCGCACCACGGTTGTAACCCCGTCTATCCGTTGTCCCGGCGGGTTGGGCTCGCCTGGTTGTGCCGCGTTGCTCTCGCTTCTGGCTGGGCGGTGGAGTTCCCCGGCGGGTGTTCTCCCCGAGCGGAAGAATCGTGCGAGCCGAGATGTTGTAGGCGAGGCGCTCCTGGCCATCCTTCTCGTAGCGGTTCAGGCGAAGTGCGCCCTCAACGTAAACCGACCGCCGCTCCGTCAGTTTGCCTGCAAGCTCCTGTGCCAGCGGTGGCCAGGCGGTGATACTGAACCACGTCCCGTCGTCACCACCAGCATCCACGAGGAGCGCGAACTGAAGGGTGTTCTTGGCATCCTCGCCGGTGCCCACTACCTTCTCGACGGCGGGCTTGAAAAGCCGTCCCGTCAGTGCGATTTCAATCATCTGAACCTCCCCCGCCGGTTGCGGGTAGTTGCGGGTAGTCAGGTGCCCGATTTTGAATCTGGAGCCCGGCATTTGCGGGTACTTGCGGGTAGTCTGGGGAATAATTCCGTATCGCTGCCCTGGATCGCAGATCAGCGCGAAGAGTGGGGTCTCCAAGTAACAAACTTGGAAAAAGTACCCGCAGTACCCGCAATTTGCCGATTTTGAATCTAGAATCGGGCCGGAGGGTACCCGCAAAGGTACCCGCAAAGTACCCGCAAATGGGCGGTAGGGTACCCGCAAATTGGCCGATCAAGCGGCTTTCTCCATAGGCGACTGGCTATGGACGGGCTCCACGTACCACTCCCATGACTTCGTGTTGTTGTTGCGCCGTCGGCCAAGCCGAAGGTCGCCGAAGATGCGATCCAACTGGCCCAGAAGCTCCATGCCCAGCACTTTGATGGCTACGGTTTCACTCGTGGCCTTGTCCGCCACTCGGTCGGGCAGCAGGTCCGTCGCGGCAAGCGAGCGGTACAGATCCCGCACCTTGACTGGTTGTGAACCGAAGGCCAGGTGCCAGTGGTTGATGAGGGAGTTCCAGGCCTCGGTTGTGGGATCGAAGTCGTACTCATCACGGTCGTTTGCGAGGAAGCCATCGATACCCGCCACTTCGAGGACGCCGCCGACGATCTCTGCCCACGACTGGTACCGCCGCTTGACGCGAGCCCTGGGCATCCCGTCCGCCACCCACGCCGCACACAGGCTCAGCAGCGCCTCACTGATCTCGCGCAGATGGGACAGCGCCCACCGTTCGATATCGGGATGCCTGAAGTCCCGCATCTCGGGGCGCTCGCAGTCGGGCACGAGCCGGATGAACACAGAGCGCGAGCGCGTGTCGGGTGACAGGCTCACGTTGTTGCCCGTCGCCACCCAGTTCAACCGCTGGTGATAGGAAGCAAGGTCGTTGCTGTGGAGCAGGCGCTCCTGGATGGTCTCGGAGGTCAGGTAGGCGTCGAGCTGCGGATAGTCGAGGTGGCCCGTGAGATTGTCGAACAACAGGTAGCCCTGCCCGGCCCGCAACACGCCCAGCACCGTCCGCTTCAACTCGTCTCCGTTGGGCGGCATAGCCACTGCTGCCGGTTCATGCCCGGCGGAAGGCAGCAGGATGAGCTTTGCAAGCGTCGTCTTTCCTGAGCCCCGAACAGAAGCGGTGATGACGAACAGCGGTGAGCCACCCGAGAAGACGGGCCGCAAGAGCGGAGTGAGCATCGCCGCGATGGCGTTAGCCGGGCCGGTGCTGTCCTGAAAGGGGAAGTCGCGCAGCAGTTCATCGCGCAGGAAGTTTCGCGCTGCGGCCACCTGTTCGGGCCTCGGAGCGGCGGGAACGGTCAATCCGGCCAACGCCGGGATGGGCGCTACCAAGAGGGATGCCGGTTGATAGATGCCCTCGGAGATGATCTCTCCGTCCCGCCCAACAACCGGCCCGTGGACAACGACATCGACGCGCGGGAGGCCCGGCGGCGGAAGCTCATACGCGAGGCGGCTCGATGCCTGCGGAAGTGCCGTCACGCTCTGCCCCCGATAGTACGTCGCGGAGGAGTTCGCCAACGCCTCGAACTTTTGGAGTGACATCGGGTCGAGACGCGTGAGACCGTTCTCCTCCTCGATCAGTGCGAGCTGCGAACCCGTGCGCACCACGCGGTACTGGGCACGAATCGCTTCCCATGCACGACTTGCCAGGGCATCAGGGGGCATGTCCTTCACCTGAATCGAGGCACGAACGCTATCCGTGTCCTCGTCTGGGATGAACGCGGGGGCCGCATCGATGAGCGCCCGCAGTGCCTCGGCCCCGCCCCCAAAGTCCGCGATGTCTCCTTTTTCGGGCAGGTCTGGCAGTTCGAGCCAGCGGGATTCGATGCCCAGCTCAGCGAGCCGATTGCCGATGCTGCGCATGTGCCTGAGCCCGGGCTTGTCGTTGTCGGGACAGAGCACAACCCGGAAGCCGCGCAAGGCTTCGAGGACTGTGTCGATTGGGATCGTACCCGCGCCGCAAGCGGTGCCTACAGCGCTTAGCTCATAGCTCCATGCGGCAATTGCGGCCTGCTCACCCTCGGCCACCAGGACGGTCTCGCCGGGCGGAAGCTCCGCTAGCTTGGGGGCTCCGTACAACTCAGCCCTGGCCGTTGCGCCCCTGTTCCACTCCACCGTCTTTTCGGTGCCTGGCTTCTCTGTGCGGGTGTGCCGGTTGCCGCTCGGGTAGGTGAAGACAATGCGCTCCTGCCAAAGGTTACGGCGCTGTAGCTCCGCCTTAACGTTCGCGTAAGAGCAGCCGGAAAAGCAGTGGAGAAGAACTGAATCTCTCCCAGCACGGATGCTTAAGGAAGGGCTGCGGTCGTTATGCGTAGGGCAATGCGTAAGGGCATTTGTGCCCTCCTTGGGAGGCACCCGGCATGGGCACTGCGGCCCGCAGTGCCCGCTACGGAGTCCCTGATGGATTGTACGGACGATTTCTTGGGGGTGGGGTTGCGTCGCGTGCGGCGCTCGGGTTACACTTGTCATATGCAGTTAATGGGCTCCGGCCCGACAGGCCCCGCCGTGCCAGGCGGGGTTTTTGTTTAGCTTTCCTTCAAGGGTTTCGCAAGCTTCTGGTCGATCAGTGCGTTCAGTGCCGCAAGTGGAATACGCTTGCGTCCGGCCAGGTCGATCACGGGGATTTCGCCCCTTGCGGCAAGCCGGTACGCCGTAGTTCGTCCGACACCAAGTGCTTTGGCGGCGTCAGGCATTGTCAGCAATAGCGGATTCATGTGCGGTTGTGGAGACCTCCTCGGATCGGGCCTATCGGCTCGATCTTGTACTTTTATTGTAACACTCGCGGACTCTGCGGCATGTGCTGAAACAGCGCGGAGGACATTACGAACTGGCCGAACGCACGCATCGCTAGATTCGCGAGACGCCTCTTTATGACGCCTCAGCAAACGCAAAATCTCCCGAGCTACCCGATCAACGACACGTCAGAGGTGTCAATCCCTGCTAACTGGCACGCTCTCTGCTGTCCCCAAACGGTGACCGGGCGATTTAGCCTAAATGGATTGATACAGCTCAGATGCAATAGCGGCACTAGTGCGTCGGAATGATTCGTGCGGTAGTGTTCGGCGCATCCACAATAGGAGGCGACAATGGTGATCACTGACAATCGCTTCGAGGCCCGACTGCGGACGCACAAATCCGCCGAAGCCTACCTCGATGCCTACCTCCGCGAACTCTCTGCGGGCGGCAGGTCGCCCTACACCATCCGTAATTATCGGGCAGACATCGGTAGTTTCCTCGCCTGGTGCGCCAGCAACGGCCACGAGCCGCTCCGCACGACGCGCCAGCTCTTCCGCGAATACCTCACCGAACTGAAAGGCTCGGGCATCGTCGCCGCCTCGATCATGCGGCTGACCAGCACCGTCCACGGCTTCTACAAGTACCTCCACCGGGAGGGTGCCGCCGAGCGCGACTTGCTCTACGGGGTCGCCCTGCCGAAGCGCCCGAAGCGGCTGCCGAAAGTGCTCGACCCGGCGCACTGTGACGCGCTCCTCACTGCTCCCGACCCCTCGACCCCGCAGGGCCTTCGCGACCGGGCCATGCTCGAACTGCTCTACGGTGGCGGCCTGCGCATCTCCGAACTCGTCTCGCTCGACGTGGGACAGGTCAGTCTCGCCGACGGGTCGGCCATCATCCACGGGAAGGGCTCGAAAGAGCGCCTCGTCCTCTTCGGCGAGCCCGCCATGCGTGCGCTCGAAACCTACCTCGAATCCGCCCGCCCGGCACTGCAGGCGGCAATCGGCAATCGGCAATCGGAAATCGGAAATCCGCTCTTTCTCAACCGCTTCGGCCAACGCCTCTCGGCCTGCTGGCTCCAGGTGTGTATTAAGCGATACGCGGTCCGGGCCGGGATCGCGGTCGATGTCCACCCCCACCTCCTCCGGCACTCGTTCGCGACCCACCTCCTCGACGGAGGTGCCGACCTGCGCATCGTCCAGGACCTCCTCGGCCACTCCTCCGCCAACACAACGCAGATCTACACGCACGTCTCGCAGGCTCGCCAGGCCCAGGTCAGCGCCGCTGCCTGGGAGAAGGTCGCAGAACAGGCGCTCGAAGGGCCTCGGCGGCGGAAGCGCTCGCGCCCGGCCTGAGCCCGGAGACGAGAGGCGCTCTTACCCTCCCGTCAGCGCCCTTCCGCGCCCCAGGAGAAGATGGGAGAAGCCACAGGGCCGGTTAGCGAGCCCCCAGCTTCCAACGAAGGGTGTTTCCGAGGCCGATGACGAAGCCGAGAGCCAGGCAACGGGAAACTCGATTAACCACGCCCGAACCGGCCAGAGCAGCATCGCCACGGCGAGCATCGTCCGGCTGTGGTGATCTCTTCGCCCGCGTCTTTCGTGGCTTCGAGGTAGTCTTCGAACACTGGCTCGGGGACTAGGGCCTCGGCCTGCCAGCGGGAGGACTGCATGGGACTAATCCCAATGTCTGCCAGCCTGGGTGGCAACGCACTAACATCGTGTGATGGCGTTGCTGCGCCGGGATGCTTGGGCATCGCCGCCAGCAGTTCGCCCGCTTTGCGCTCCGCCCGGAGCTTGATCTCGGCGGCTGAGTTCTGCATGTAGACGGCATGACCGACCAAGATGTACAGTCGCGCCTGTCATGGAAGACTATCTCAAGCTGATCGTCGGGCTGCTGGCGCTACTCTTGCTCCTGCGGATCGCCAACAAGAACTGAACCCGCCGGGCCAGGATCGTTGACACAGCCCCGATTCCGAGCAACATTCGGGGTGTCCGCTATGCGGATCGCCAGCCGGTTACCACCCTCGCTCGTTTCAAGTAATTAGATATTTGCCGCTGGTTCCCCCGAGACGAAAACAACTGGCGAGGCACCCGGCATGGACGAAACCCCGTACGACTCTGACCGACTACGGCAGTTCGAAGAACTCCTAATCCGATCCTGGCGGCGGCAGCTACTGGAAATGGCGGTGCAAGAGCGGCAGGATGTGCCGGAGGCATCATGAGGGTTGCACTTCTTGCCCGGGTTTCGACGGAGGAGCAGGCCACCGAGGCTCACCATTCGCTCGGGGCGCAACTCCGTGCCATGAAAGACAGGGCCACCCGTGAGGGCTGGAGCGTCGTTCGTACCTTCGAGGCCCCCGGCGAAAGCGCCTCCACTCGCGACCTCAACCGCCGTCCTGTCCTGAAGGGACTCGTGGAAGCAGCGCGACGGCACGAGTTCGACCTTGTGCTCTTCCACGAGAGCAGCCGCCTTGCCCGTGACGAAGAGCTGTCGCAGTGGTTGATCAATGAACTCCAGGCGAATGGTGTGCGGCTTGTCGAAGCGGACAAGGAGGTGGACTACTTCTATTCGCCGGACGGGCGCGTGCATTACGGCATCCAGGGGGTGCTGAACGCATGGCAGTCGCGGAAGCACGGCGAACAAGTTGCGAAGGTACGGCGAGAGCAGTTCGAACTGGGGCTCCACGTTGGCGATGTGCCATTCGGCTATGAAAGGCCACTCAAGCCGCTGCCGGATGGTTCAGTGGTGCGGGACACGAGTGCTCCGCTCGTCCCTGTCCGGGCCGAGGCCACCGCTATACACCAGGCTTTCGAAGACAGGATCGCCGGGGTCGGTCTGACGGAAACTGCGGAGAGGTGGAACGCGATGGGCCTCCGCCCCCACTCCAAGCGGGGGAACCTCGTGTTCACAGCCAGCAGTATTCAGACGATCCTGCAAAACGAGTTCTACGCGGGTTACATCCATCGGCGCGGAGAGCGTCGCCGGGGGGCGCACGAGCCGATAGTCTCCGAGGAACTTTGGTTGCGCGTGCAGGAGCGAATCGGCAGGGGATACGCAGCACCCCGCTCGCGCAGCCCACGTGCACTCAGTGGCATCGCCGTTTGCGCTGAATGCCAGGGGCCGCTCTGGCTGACAACCTCGGGTAACCCGCGCTACCCCCACCTTCGGCGGGCCTACTATCGAGAGACGAGCAAGATTCGCCAGCGCCCATGTTCGAAGCGGCGAACAAGTTGGCGGGCCGAGGCTGCCGAGGAAGAGGTTGCCAGTGTCATTCGGGCCATGGCCTTCGATCGGGAGTGGTGTGCACGCATTGACCGCGAGGCCCGGCGTCTACCCCAGGGCGATGCCTACGCGGCGGAACGAACCGAACTGGTAGGGTCGCGGAGAAGGGCAACTCGGGCGTACGTCGCGGGAGACCTGGAGGAAGCCGAGTGGAACCGAATCAAGACGGCCATTGACGCCCGACTCGCAGCCATCCCGGCACCACTGCCGGGCGGCGTGCTCTTTGGACTCGAACGACTGATCGAGGTCGGGCGGGTCTGGGATGGCATGGCCCAGGAAGAGCAGCGGGAGGGTGTCCGCCTCGTGTTCGAGCGCGTGGAGCTTGATACGGCCAACAAGCTCATCTGGCTGAAGCCATGGCCCGAGTTTGACAGCCTCTTCAGGCATCGTCGCGAGTTTGTTAGCTTGGTACCCTCGGAGAGACTCGAACTCCCAACCTTCTGATCCGAAGTCAGATGCTCTATCCGTTGAGCTACGAGGGCACTACGGCGAAGGTTTTCGAATCCAGACTCACCATCTGACCCCGGGGAACCTCCCAGAACCCACCGATCACTCACACGATTATACCTTGGTAGCTTTGGGACGACCCAGGCAACGCGTGAGGCGCCGGGCGCAGCGCCCGGCATGTTCAAAGTATACCGCGCGGCCTTCCTGCGCTCGCTTGCCGCCGCGAACAAGAGCCCCCGTGCGATCCAGGCCGTACGGCGCGGCCGTCGACCTCCTCTGCGTCTCTCTCCGTGAGCGGGGAGTGCCCACGGCGCCGGCGGCCATCACGGGCGAGCACCTGACCGAGTGGATCAACGACCTCCCGGCAGTAGAAGGCGACGACGGCCGCCAACCGGTAGCGCGGCGCGGCGAGATTCCTCGCCTCTCTGACCGGGCCCGGCGCAACTACGCGCCTCCCGGACAGCTTATTCCCCAAGTGACGCGTAGATTCCTTCGTAGGAACGGGCCGCTATCTCGCAGGCCGTCGCCAGATCGCGGGATGCGAGTGGGTTGGCAGCTCGTTGGCGCCAGTACTCGACTCGCTCGAGAGACGCTTGCCTGCTCGCAGCGGCGGTCGCATCAGCTGCGAGGCCGAGCCGGTCGGATGTTGCCCTCCCTGACACCAGGCGGCGCACTTCGGACACTTCGTTGGCGGTTAGCCCGGCGACCGCGGTCAGCGCAAGGTGAAGCAGCCGCAGCTCAGCGAGCTCGTGAGCGGAAGCCTCCACCTCTTCAATCGACTGCCGGATGGATTGGGCAGCGGAAGGGCTGAACGTTTCCGCCGAACGTGCCGCCACGCGGAGCTGGAGGAGCGCTGAACGAGCCTTCAAGTGTCCTGAGCGAGAGGAGAAGTACTCGTCGATGAGCGCTTTCAGGCGTGCGATGCCCGAAACCTCGAGGAGGGCGCGCGAAAGCGAAGCGGCTGTATCGCAGCGGTTGGTGGTGATCGCGTGGAGTGCAAAGCGCAGGCCGAACAATCCAAAGCGCGTCAACAACAACTCGCGCACCTCCACGGTGAGAGGGCCGAGGTCCGGCCGCCGGAACCGGTCGACCGAAAGCAGGAGCATCGAAAGCTCGGGTGCACCGGCGCTGGCAAGCTCGCGAAGCCAGGCCATCTCGGACTCGCGCAGGGTTGCGCCCGTCTCCGCAAGGAGTTCGGCCATCGGGATGACGTCGGCCACGGCTGCCCTGAGCAGCGGGTCGGCGGCGTAGCGGGCGGCGACTGTCTCGGCGGCGTCCATCGCATCGGGTCGTGCTGCGCAGATCTCGTCGGCGCGCGACAGGACCGCAACCGCGTTGACCGGGGAGGCGGAAGCAACGGACCGGTTGTACAGGGTCTCCATGAGTGCCAGGTCGGTCCGGTGAAGGTGGCGCATCAGATAGACGACGGCGTCTGCCTCCGGGGCGACCTGTTCGTCTTCGCCGCCGAGGAACGAA
The DNA here is from genome assembly GCA_003104995.1 of Dehalococcoidia bacterium. Lineage (GTDB taxonomy): Bacteria > Chloroflexota > Dehalococcoidia > Tepidiformales > Tepidiformaceae > Amarobacter. Next base: position 33,468 of record PQAO01000036.1, on the reverse strand, counting down.
GCAACCCTGACGCGGATGTCCTCGTCCGTCGAGCCGATGCCCGGCGTGTCGATGATCGTGAGCCCGGTGAGAGCGCCCGCGGGCCAGGCGACCTCCAACCGCTCGATGGGCCCCGGCGCCGACTGGAGGTCGATCTCCAGCGACTCATCGGCGCGCCGGAAGGGAAGCTTCACGCGGGCGCCATCTGCCAGGAGCGCCTCCACGTCGTAGTCGAGGCCGTGGCGGTAGTTGCACACATACCTGGTGCACTCTCCGGCATCCGTGGGCGCGATTCGCTCTCGCAGCAGGGCGTTCAGCAAGGTCGATTTACCGGCCTTTACCCGCCCCACGATGGCCACGCGCAATGGTTCATGCAGCCCGGCACGAATACGATCCACGTCCGCGGCAAGGGGGCTTGCCCCCAGCGCATCCATGGCGCGGGCGCAGGCAGCGTCGACACGTGTCAGGAGCGGGGAGATCACTGCCGCATCCCGGTGGCTGCCAGTTCGTTGCGCCGCCTGGTCAGCTTGTCGAGGATCATGTCGAGTTGTCCGGCCTGGTTGCTAAGCTCCGCGACCCGCGCACTGCGGGCGGCTTCATCCTCCTGAAGGCCACGCTCAAGGCTGGCCGCCGCGTCCATGCAGGTCCGGAAGCGTTCGCCGATGCGGTCGCTGTAATGGTCACGCAGGCGGCGATTGAGGTCCCGCGAGAGCTCACAAAGCGTCTTGCCGACTTCGAACTCGGTCTCATCGAGGGATTGGCGAATGGCCGTCCGGGCCTCCTGCCGCCGTGCCGCCACCTGCCGTTTCCGCTCCTCAAGGAGTTGCTTGCCGCCGAAAGCCGCGGCGACTCCCGCCAGGACGCCCGTTGAAACCGCAATCCCGGCCAGTCCCGATAGCATGCCGAAGAGTATCAGCCCGCCCTGCGCACCTCGAAGGCCAGTGAACCCCATACCAATTCCTGATGCCACCGACAGCCTGGACAGTGGCCGGGGCGCCCAGTATTTGGTCAGTTCGAGCTCAGGTCGCGAGTCGACGGCGGAGCCGATCAGAAGGTCGTCTTCTGCCAGCAAGGCCGTGATCCTGGCGGCGACTTCGTCCGCACCGGTCTCCATTTCGTAAATGACGTCGCGAGCGCCCGCGGCCGCCTGCTCGCGGACCCGAGCGGTCAGGTCAGGCCAGATCTTGGCGGGGTCGCTCTTTGCCACTTCGTCATCGACCGCTTTCTGGAGGTCCCGCATGCGGCGACGAAAGCGATGGTCGACCTGGGAGACAAGCTCCCCGAGGCCGTCGTTCATGACGGTTGCCCAGCGGGCGTTGCCCACCTTCAGCCGCTCCAGCCGCTCCTTCGCCTGCCGAAAGGCCTGCAAACGATCCGCCATGGTGTCGGGCGACCGGCGCGCGGCCAGGTCGGCAGCAGTAGCGAAGCGCATTTCGTTGAGGCAGAAGATCGCGGTGTCGAACATGCCGAGGGCCGCAATGGTGGTGGCGCGCTGGACAAGGTTCTCATCGAGGAACCGGATGAGATCAGGGAAGCCACTCTCCTCGTTGAGTTCTCCATCGTTCAACACGAGGGCAGCATGGCGAAGCGCGGACGACACCGGAAAAACGGGGATGGCCAGGCCTGCCCGCTGCAGGAGATCAGCGTTGGCCGAATGGATCTCGCGCCAATGCGGGAAGAGGTCGATCTTCGCGAGGGCGATGCAGGTGACCGGCGAAACGGCCACTGCTGCCTGTAGAAACGCAAGCTCTTCGTGGGTCAGGGGTGAGGAGGCATCGGTCACGAAAACCGCCCCATGCACTGCCTCCAGGTATCCGAGGACGACCGCTGTATAGCCGGGGCGAATCCCATTGGCACCCGGTGTGTCGACGATCGAAATGCCGTGGGCAAGCAGGGGATTGGGCAGGAACACTTCGACGAGTTCGACGCGGCCATCTGCCAAGACTGAACCTTCTGTCACGAGCGAAGGGAGAGCGGCGACGGGGAAGTCGCGTGTGACACGCTCTGAACCCTCGGCGCACCAGACCACCGCGTGCGCCTCGTCGCCATGCCGGAGAACCGTCAGGGTGGAAGTAGCGATGTCGTCATCGACCGGGCAGATATCGATGCCTAGCACACCGTTAACGAGCGAGCTCTTACCCTGCTTGAACTCACCGACGACGGCGATTGCGGTGCCGGAGTTCTGCAAACGCGCTTTCGCGGCTGCGACTCGCCGGGCAAGGTCGTCGCGTCCCATCGCAGCCGCTGCCTGGGCGGCGAGGTCGGCGTAGGCGCCGGCATCGTGCACACTCCCTGGATCAGCGTTCTCCGGGGGTGGTTGCATAAGGTCACTGAGCGTAGCCGATCGGCACACGAGTTGTGAAGCAAGAACTGCTAGCATTCGGCCGGGTCCCAAGAGGAGGAGGAACCGTGACCTACGTCCTGGGCGTTGATGTGGGGACTACCTACACCGCGGCAGCCGTCGCCGCGAATGGCCGGGCCGAGATCTTTCAGCTTGGGTCGCACGCCGCCTCCGTACCGTCCGTTGTCCTGCTGCGTGCCGATGGCGAAGTGCTCACGGGCGAGGCGGCGGATCGGCGCGCACAGACTGAGCCGGCAAGGACCGCCCGCGAATTCAAGCGTCGTCTCGGCGACCCGGTGCCGATGCTCCTGGGTGGGACGCCTTACGGTGCAGAGGCGCTTTACGCCCTCATGCTGCGCAGCGTGGTCGCCCAGGTGACCCAGCAGCGCGGCGAGACGCCCGGGCTGGTTGTCATCACGCACCCGGCGAGCTACGGGCCCTACAAACTCGACCTGCTCCGGCAGGCGGTTCGCCAGGCTGAGATTGGCGACGCGGTGCTGTTGAGCGAGCCAGAGGCCGCAGCCATTCACTACGCGGACCAGGAGCGGGTAGAGCCCGGGGCAGTGGTAGCCGTGTACGACTTCGGCGGCGGCACCTTCGATGCGGCGGTGCTACGCAAGACCGGGGACAGGTTCGATCTCCTGGGCGAGGCCGAGGGGCTCGAGAGGCTCGGTGGCGTCGACTTCGACCAGGCTATCCTCGGGTTGGTCAATGCTGCCACCGGAAGGGCTCTCGATGCACTGGACCAGGACGACCCGACGGCGCGCGCCGCCGCCAATCGCCTCCGCGACGAATGCCGGCAGACGAAGGAGGCACTTTCATCGGACACTGAAGGGGTCATCCCTGTGCTCCTCACGGCTCTGCAGACGGAAGTGCGGCTGACCCGTGAGGAATTCGAGGAAATGGTCCGGCCGCGGCTGAGGGAGACGATCGCCACGCTCGAGCGGTGCGTCCGGAGCGCGGGGCTGACGTTCGACCAGGTCGATCGCATCCTCCTTGTTGGTGGGAGCTCGCGGATCCCCGTTGTGGGCGCGCTTGTGCGAGAGGCGACGGGCCGGCCAACGGCCATCGACGCGCACCCAAAGCATGCGATCGCCCTGGGGGCGGCAATCTACGGCAGTGGGAGGCAGGAGAACGAACCCGTCGCGGCGGCAACGCCCATCCTCTCCTCCCCTGCGGACCGGAGCGGACGAGCTGCGAGCGAGTCGGCCGCCCTTTCGGAGTCGCCCCCGGTCGCAGTCGCTGGCCCGGTCATAGCCTTCACTGGAGCGGCTCCCCCGGCGACGGCGAGGTTGGGGATTGGCGCAGGAGACCTGTCTCGTAGATCGCTGGCTGTGCTGGGAGGTGTCGCCGCCACGCTGGCCGTCGGTGTGGCGCTCGGAGCCTTCTTCCTCACGCGTGGCGGCGGGGAGAACAACGCCGCGAACGGAGGTGGTGACGTTGGCTCGGCCGCGAGCAACGCCCCGGCCGCCTCGGTGCAGATCGCTGCGACGGCAACCGTCCGACCCACGGCCTCCCCGACGGCCGGAAAGGGTGCGGCCGCCACCGTTGCTGCGACCGCGACGCCAAGTCAACTGGCCGCTGTGGCCGCCAGCCCGACGCCACTCCCTGCGGCGACCGCAACCGCAACGGCAACCGCAACGGCCGCAGCAACGGCAACCGCAACGGCCGCACCCATGTCTGCCAGCATCACGGCTGTAAAGATCTCGGGCGACCGTTACGAAGTGAGTTTCACCTGCTCGGGCTTTACTCCCGCGCTGCCAGGCACGCACGTCCACTTCTACTTCAACACGGCCTCGCCGGCGACCGGAGGGCAGGAGTACGGAGGGGCGAGCCCGTTCACCGGCTACGCGTTGGCCGACCGCCCCCAGGCCGCCCAGCAGATGTGCATTGTGGCCGCGAACGCGGACCATTCAGTGATTACCGGGAGCGGCAGCTGTACGAACCTCCCCTCCCAGGGCGGCTACTAACCGGTCGCCTGGCCGGGAAGGGAAGGCGGCCCCATTAGCTCGTTGAGACTGATCCACGTCTTCGCGTCCACCGGGATCCAGTCGTGGAACTGCAGGCCGCCCGGTTCGTCCGCGACCGCCACTGAGACCTGAAAGTGCATCTCGCCCATGACCGGGTGGTCCCAGATGACAGGGTAGAACCACCGGACCTTCGGGATGCGTGGCGGCACCCTGTCCCAGAGATCCAGGAGGCGCCGCACATACCCGGGGTCGCCATCGTAGATGCGTTCCAAGACTGCCGAGAGATAGGCCGTGGCCGACTCGGGCATGGGCACAGGCCCGCGGTGATGCCCCTTGAGCGCGCCGATCGCAACGGCCGTCGCCGACTCCCAGTTCTTCACCCGATCCGCGAAGCGGGGGTCGGTGGCGAAGTTCATCAGGTTCCGCTCGATCGGGCTGGTGAACTCATGCTGCAGGTCGATGCCCCAGAGGCGCTGGACGATGGAGTTGGCCGCCAGGACCTCCATCAGCTCGCTGTTGACGTGCGCGGGCCAGGGCAAGGCATTGATGAGGGCTTCCGTCTCGGCCAGCGTGAACATGTAGTCGGCGTTTCGGGGGCCCAGGTGGTCGCCGTCGGGGGCGAAGCCCGCTCCAATCAAGATCTCGTTTCGCAGGCGCCGATCGACTTCGAGCGCATCCAGGATAGCGACGAGGAGGGCGCGGGAGGGACGGCGAAGGCCGAGTTCGTACGACTTGACCGTTTGCACGGAGACGCCGGCCGCCTCGGCGAGCACGCGCCGGGGCATCCGGATCCCACACCGGGCATCGCGCAGCAGAACCGGCCACTCGTCCACTGGACACACAGAGTAACCGATTCGCGCGAAGATTGTTCAGCCCGCGGCCACGGCTGCGGGGGCAACGTCGTGCCTTCGCGCCACGCCGTCCGCTCCCTCCCGGCCTGGAAGGCGGCGGCTCCCTTCGTAAGCTGCGCTTTGGCCAGCAGAGAACACAACAACGGAAGAGCTACGCTGTGTATACGCATTGATCGGCCCGGGACTGGCGCGGCCGCATTTCGACCCGTGGTGGGAGTCCGCCCCTGCTAGCCTGTTGAAACGAGCACTGCGCCGGCCAGCGCCAGCGCAGCGCCGCCCACACGTGCCACCGTCAGCCGCTCATTCGTGAACACGCGGGCCAGTCCAACCGTCACAACCGGATAGAGCGAGGCGAGCACCGACACGACCGCCAGGTTGCCGCGCGTGCTCGCCAGCGCGAACGCCCCGTTGGCCGAAAGCTCGATAACCCCCAGCGCCACCAGGTTCGGTAGCAGCCGTCCGGGGTTGCGGATGCCCCCCACGACTACCGTCGAGCCGATCAGCATTGCCGCCCCCAGGCGCGCTCCAAGCAGGACGACCAGTTCTGGCCGCCCGTCACCCGTCCCTTCATTGATCAGAACGAAGAAGAAGCCGAACCCCAGCGCGGCCGCCAGCCCCATCGCGATCGGCCCCAGGTGGTGGTTGCTGCGGAAGTTCACGCCTTCGCCGGGGATCGAGACGACCACGACTCCCGCCAGCGCGAGCACGATCCCGAGCCAGGCCAGGCTGCCCGGCGCATCGCCCTGAACGACGGACGCCACCACCGGCACGACCGCTCCCAGTGCCGAAAGTGGCGCGACAACCGCCGCGTTCCCGGTCGCGAGCCCCCGATACAGCACCGCGCCCCCGAACCCGGTGAATAGCCCGGCCGCCAGGCCCCAGCCAAATGCCGCGCCGTCCCACCCCGGCCGGACCGCGATGACGAGCGCGAACAAGATCAGCAGGCTGGTCGACTGCGCCCAGAACGCGACCGTGGTCGACGGCAACCGCCGTGCGTTCCACCCGCCGAGGAAGTCACCGCTCCCCCACGCGAACGCCGCCCCCAGGCCGAAGAGCACCCCCGGTGACATCGCGGCTTAGCCCGCCCCGCGCCTACTCCCCGTCTTCTCCATCCTCGTCCAGCTCAAGCGGGATCGTCGCGTTCAGTGCCTGGTCCGGGTCCGCTCCCCTACCGTTTCCATTGACGCCGGAGTTGCTGTCTTCATCCGAACCGGCGCGTCCGGTCGATGGGTCGCTCATCGTGAAGGCGGCGATGCTTGCGACCTGGTCGCCTTCCGACACCTTCATCACGGTGACGCCCTGAGTGTTGCGGCCGATCAGGCTGATCGAGTCGACCCGGGTGCGCACGACGATCCCCTCGCGCGTCACGAGCATCAGTTCCTGGCCGGGGCCAACCATCCGGCAGGCGGCCACCGAGCCGGTGCGGTCGGTGATGTTGAGCGTCTTCACACCCTGGCCTCCGCGACCCTGCAGCGGGTATTCCTCGACGCGTGTGCGCTTCCCGAAGCCCTTCTCCGAGATGATCAGCAGCTGGTCGCCGTCATCGAGCGTCTCCACGCCGACGACGTAGCCGCCCTTTGCGAGGCGCATCCCACGCACGCCGCCACTTGTCCGGCTGGCCTGCCGCAGGTCGTCGATCTTGAAGCGGATCGCCTGGCCCTCGCTCGAAACGAGGATTACGTTCGTCTCGTTTGTGGCCAGCCGCGCCGCGATCAACTGGTCGTCGGGCTCGAGGTCCATGGCGATCTTCCCATTGCGGCGGACTTCCTCGAAGTCCTTGAGCAGGGTCTTTTTGATCTCGCCAAGCTGCGTCGCCAGCAGGATGAAGTCCGCCTCGTAGCTCTTGATCACCAGGATCGCCGTCACCCGGTCGCTCGCATCGATATCGATGAGGTTGACGATCGGCAGGCCCTTCGCCTGCTTCTTCGTATCGGGCACGTCGTAGGCACGCAGGTGGTAGACCTTCCCCTTGTCGGTGAAGAACAGCAGGTTGTCGTGGGTGTCGCAGACCACCAGCTTCATCACGGCGTCTTCTTCGCGGGTGGGTGCGCCCCGCGCTCCCTGGCCCCCGCGCTTCTGGCGCCGGAACTCCTCGAGCGGCATCCGCTTGATGTAGTTGCGGATGCTCAGCGTGATTACGCTGTCCTGGTGCGCGATCAGGTCTTCCTCGCGGAAGTCCTCCGGGTCGGCCTCGACGATCTCGGTCCGGCGCGCATCCCCGTACTTCTTCTTCAGGTCCGCCATGTCGTCCCGGATGAGGAAGTCGATCTTGCGCGGGTTCGCGAGCAGGTCCTCGAGCTCGTTGATCTTCTTGATCAACTCCTCGTACTCGTTCAGGAGCGCCTGGCGTTCGAGAGCGGCCAGCCGGCGCAGCTGCATGTCGAGGATGGCGCGCGCCTGGATCTCCGTGAAGTCGAACGGGTTCTGGCGCGTCAGGGCCCGCAACGCCGCCGGGCTGTTCGCCGGCAGCCGTTCGGCCGCGACCATCCCGGTGCCCTGCAGCAGTTCAAGCGCGTTGTTCGCCGACTCCGATGCCCGGATGGTCGCGATCACCGCGTCCAGCATCTCGATCGCCTTCAGCAGGCCGTTCAGCACGTGCTCGCGTTCGCGCGCTTTTGCGAGCTGGTACTCCGTGCGCCGCCGGATGACTTCACGGCGGTGGTCAATGAACAGCTCCAGCGCCCGCTTCAGCCCCAGCCGGCGCGGCGCCCCGTCGACGATCGCCATCATGTTGACCGAGAAGCTCGTCCGCATCGACGTGTGCTTGAACAGGAGGTTCTTGATCTGCGTGACCGAGCCTTCCTTCTTCAGCTCGATCACGATGCGCATCCCGGTCCGGTCGCTCTCGTCGCGCAGGTCGGCAATGCCTTCGATCTTCTTATCACGCACGAGGTCGGCGATCTTCTCGACGAGCATCGCCTTGTTCACCTGGTACGGCAGCTCGGTCACGATGATCGCCGTGCGGCCGCGGGTCGATTCCTCGATGCTCGTCCGCGCGTGCATCGTCACCTTGCCGTGCCCCTCGCCATAGGCCAGGCGCACCTGCTCGCTATCCTTGCCCACCAGCGCGATGCCATGGGTCGGGAAGTCCGGCCCCTTCACGATCTGGAGCAGGTCGTCCAGCGTCGAGTTTGGCTGCTCGATGAGGAGCGAGACCGCGTCCGCCAGTTCGCCCAGGTTGTGCGGCGGGATGTTCGTCGCCATGCCCACCGCGATGCCCGACGAGCCGTTCAGCAGCAGGTTCGGCATCCGCGATGGCAGGATCACCGGCTGCTGGTGGCGGCCGTCGTAGTTCGGTTCGAAGTCGACCGTGTTCTGGTCGATGTCGGCGAGCATTTCCTCGGCGATGGTCGACATTCGTGCTTCCGTGTAGCGCATCGCCGCCGGCGGGTCGCCATCGACCGAGCCGAAGTTTCCCTGGCCATCGACCAGCGGGTAGCGCAGCGAGAAATCCTGGGCCATGCGGACGAGCGTGTCGTAGACCGCCTGGTCGCCATGGGGGTGGTACTTGCCCATCACATCGCCGACGGTCGCGGCCGACTTGCGGTAGGCGGTGCCGGCCCGTGCGCCGCCTTCGTACATGCCCCAGAGGATGCGCCGCTGGACCGGCTTCAGCCCGTCGCGCACCTCGGGTAGCGCCCGCGAAACGATCACGCTCATCGCGTAATCGAGGTAGCTCGTGCGCATCTCGTTTTCGATCTGGACTGGCCGGACGTTGGAGGTTGGCTCGATGGACAAGGGCAGGCTCCGCGCGATTGTGGGCAGGGGAAATCGCTAGGCTAAGTATACCGTTTCGGGGGTCGAAAGGCCAAAGTCGAAGGGCGAACGCGGCCGCCGGGAGTGGTCACATCCGGGTGCCTTCCTTGGGGGCGGAAGGACATCGCAGCCGGCGGAACATTCCGATGGCGGTTAACGTCTTTGTGATGGAAGCCCAGACCGATTTGCGGTATGACAACCATGCCCCCCGTGAGCGGGAGGGAGAGGAGGTTCGAGCGATGCACCAGGACCTGAGCCCACGGGAACGCGAGGTGGTCGCGCTGGTGGCCCACGGCAAGACGAACGCCCAAATCGCCCTGGAAACGGGGCTCTCCGAAGCGACCGTCAAGAACTACCTCGCCAACGCGATGCACAAAGCGGGAGTGGATAACCGGACCGCGCTTGCGGTCTGGTGGACCTCCGCGGGGACCAGTACGAATGGCTAGAGCCGATCGGATGGAGCCGAAGAGAGGGATTGAGGGACAACGCTGCGGAGACCATGGTGACGTCCAGGAGGTACTACCGCATGATTCACATTACGTCCGCCCGCGTTCAACGAGTTCAATTGGCATTGGGATTGGCACTCGTATTATGCAGCATCCTTATGATTCGCGCGAATGCGCGGATCGTCCACGCCGGCTACAGCCCCGCTTCGACCTTTGCAAGCTACAGCTACGAGTCGGGCTGTTCCACTGCCGTCGATACTATAACCATCGTATTTACGAACGGCAGCGGCTTCTATGATGACGCCTACCAACATGGCCAGTACTCGGATCATGGGGAATTCGACACTCACGAAGCACAGGGGGATCAGTATTTCCAAGATGACTACGGGTGTTCCACCAACGATGATGGAGCGGCGACGGCCTCGGGATGGTCGAACGACCGCTGGCACTTCCGAGATGAGGTAGCAGCGACTACCGCATACGGTCAGTCCTACGCCGCGACGCCTCACTACGATGAGTGGGAGTGGGATATTTGGCCGTTCACTGGCCATCACTGTGTCGATACGTATGGTTTTACAAATGGCAGAGCCTATGTTTACGACTATTTCACGACTGCTAGCGATGGGCATTCGGGAAGTCAGAACAACTACTGGGGAAACACCATGGCTATCGCCAAATGTCACGGCGAGTATGCATACACGAACGGCTATGTATGGTATATCGATCTGCCGTGATGCTTCGCTGCCATGGACGCGGTCCCTCAACGACGCAGAAGGAGTGAACTGAGATGTCTCGTTTGGCCAAAATGAACGTGCTACTGGCGGTCCTGGTGTTGGGACTGATTGCCAGTTGGGCGGCTCTTGCCGCCGCTCAGCCCGAACGCAACCCTCTCGGCAACGGTTTGCCGGCGGACCCGTCACGCTTCCGCCCGGGGGAACTCGATGCCTCGGCGGTTACGCAGGCCGAGAACTTTGCCGCCTACCCGGTGGCGTGGCTTGGCGAAGAGTTTGCAGGCTTCAAGCTCACGAAGATGTTCCGCGCAAACGCAAACGGTCAAGATGCTGTGTATCTCATCTACGGTGAGTGTGTTCCAAGGCCCGACGCACAGGAACCGAGCTGCGTGCCACCTCTGGAAATAGTGACGAACGCCCCGGGCACAGTCCCGGCACCGGAAGATGCGCGGCTGGTGAATGCCGGTGAACTCACGTCGGTCCGAGGTGCGGCCGCAAGGGCCCTTTCTGGCAGTCCCTTCATCTGGACGGAGACGGTGGCCATCACGATTCATGCCAATGCGCCCTTCGTGGAAGAGGTGCTGGCGAGCTTGCGCTCAGCGAATCACGGCGCACTTCAGTTCGACGAGGTTTCGCCGGGTGGCAGCTTGCGCGAGTTCGGCCGCTGAACCGGCTTCGGAACTCCCTGGGCCTTGCGAACCGGTCCGGCGGTCTGCCCTGGCGGGCCGCCGGGCTCTTGGCGTGTGCCTGGGTGAGCGGCGACCTGGCCTCCGCCGCGTTGGTTGCGGCGGATGAGGACCCGCCGGGGCCGATGGTCGTCGGGCTGTGGGCGGTCCTCCTGGCGCCTTCCTGGGTCGCTGCAGTGTGGACGTGGAGACCCTGGCGCAGGATTGGCGCTTACCTCCTGAGTGCCGGGGCGAGCCTGCTCGTCATCGCCGTGCACATAGCCTCGCGGGCCCCGGAACTGACGCCGGACATTCCCGCGGGTGAGGCTCGACTCTTCACATTCGCCGGAGTTCTTGGATTGGGTTTCGGTGGCGTACTGGTGGGGTACGTGGCCGTGTGGGCAATCGGGCGCCGAGCCGGCCAACGGCCACCCACCACCCGCCCTTGAGCGTTGCCGCCCAGCCCCCCAACCTGACCCTCACGTGAACTGGCTCGATTTCGTCCTCCTCGCCGTCATCGGGTTCTCCACCTGGCGCGCCTACTCCAACGGCTTCATCCGCGAGCTTGTCTCCATCGCCGCGGTTGTCCTCGCCATCCCCATCGCCGGCGTCCTTTACGACGACATGTACCCCAAGGTCGAGCCCATCATCACCAACCGCACCCTTGCAGCGGTGCTCTCGTTCCTCTCGATCTTCGCGGGCGTCATCATCCTCGGGCAGGTTGGCGCCCACCTGCTCAAGCGCACCGCCGAAATCCTCAACCTGGGCGTGCTCGACCGCCTCTCCGGGGGCGCATTCGGCTTCATTAAGGCCGTCATCATCTGCCAGGTCGTCCTCATCGTCCTCGTCCGTTACCCCGAACCCGACCTCCGCGACGACATCGACGCTTCGCCGGTCGCGACCGCCCTGCTCGATGCCGCGCCCACCGTCCTCGCCTTCCTCCCGAACACCTTCGAAGAGGGCCTGGACCTCTTCCGCGAAGCTCGCGACGCGGTGAACGGCGCGCTCGGCACCCCCACTCCGGAGCCCTGAGCCATCGGGTGCTGTGGTACCCTGCATCCATGGATCCCGACGACCGCCCCATCCCCGAACGCGTGATTTGCGACACCCCGGAGGCCCTTTCCGCCGCCGTCGCCGCCATGGGTGACTGGGACGACGTGGTCGTCGTCGAACGCGATGGGAGGCGAGTCGCCGCCATCATCTCGCCCCAGGACCTGGAGCTGTTCATGCGGCTCCTCTGGGACAAGGAGATGGAGCACGACCTGGGCGCGGCTGCCCGCGCGAAGGCCGAGGGCGGCGAATCGATCCCCCTTGAGCAACTGATGGACGAACTCGGGATCCAGCGGAGCGCGTGAAGTACACGGTCCGAATCGACAGGCATGCTGAGCGGCAGGTCCGAAACCTCCCGCCTTCTGCACGGGAGCGCGCGCTTCGGGCAGCCTACGCACTCGCCGACGATCCCCGCCCGCCCGGCGTCCGCAAGATGCGCGGCGCCGACCTCCGGTACCGCATCCGCGTCGGGGACTACCGGGTCATCTACGAAATCCACGACAATGTGCTCCTCGTGCTCGTCGTCGAAGTCGGCAACCGCCGCGAAGTCTACTGAGACGCCCCAAGAGGCACACCGCCTCCGTTAGCTCAGCCCCAACCGGGCGAGCTGGTCATCGGGCGCCTCGACCGCAAGCAGCGCCTGCCGGAGCTTGTCGGCCTTCTCGTTCTCGAGCTTGCTTCCCGCCAGGTTCTCGTCTTCCCCCGGGTCGTTGTCCGGCCGGTACAGGTGGTTTCCCGTGAACCGGGTGTAGGCCCAGAACGGCAGCATGTCGCCCGGCTGGAACGGCTGCCGGATCACGGGCACGGTCGTCCCGGGCATCCGATCGAGGAACGCGCGCTGGTCCGGCTTCGGCAGCCGCGGGGCGTTGGCCGCATGCACAGGCATCGTCGACCAGCGGTTCGACCACATGCTCAGGGGGAAGTTGCCATCCGCGGGCGCCCGGGCGTACTTCGCCTCGTCGTCCACCAGGTGCACCTCTCGCCCCCACACGCCGAGCAGAGCCCATTCACGGATCGACTTCGCCGCCCCCGTGATCAGCGGGATCAGCGACTTCCCGTGCGTCCGGTGCTCGGGCGTCACGCCGAAGAGGTCGCACAGGGTGGCGAAGATGTCGACGCTGGTCGTGAGCGCTGAGACGCCCCCGGGTTCCACGCCCGGCCAGCGGACCATGAGCGGGATGTGCCCCAGCGGCTCGTAGATCGGGACTCCCGGCTTCCCCCAGATGTCCTTTTCCCCGAGGTAGTGCCCGTGGTCGGTGCAGACGATGACTGCCGTGCCATCGAGCACGCCGCTGCGTTCGAGGGCCGCCATCACCTTGCCGAACCAGGCGTCGATCATGGTCAGCTTGCCGCCGTACTGGGCCCGCACCTGGAACGCCTGCCGCTCGGTCAGCACGCCTTTGCGGATTGCCGCCGCATGGTAGGGCGGCCAGATCAGATGCGCGCCTTCCCACGTATCGTCGTACATCGAGGCGTACGGGTCGGGCGTGTCGAACGGCTCGTGCGGGTCGAACTCGTCCACGAACAGGAAGAAGCGGTCGTGGAAGGTGGCGTTACGCTCGATCCAGTCCGCCGCCGCGGCCATGGTGCGGGGTCCCGGGAAGTCGGCCTCCTCCCGGAAGTACCCGCGGGAGTTGTCGTACGGCAGCCACGGCCGCCCGAAACCTGGCGCGCCAAGCCAGCTCGGGTCGGGGCGAGTCTTCCAGGGGTCGCTTTCGTGCCCGCGCGCGTATTCCCACGCCGTGAAATCCGTGTGGTAGTTCTCCCCGCCGACCTCGAACAGGTGGGGATGGTCGCTGATCAGCATCGAGGTGACGCCGGCATCGTGAAGGTGACGCGTGATCGCGTCCTCCCAGATCTCGATCGAGCCCCACGGCCGCCAGAGAAAGTCGAGCGCTCCGCAGAGAATGTCGTGGCGGGCCGGCATGCACGGCAACGACCCGGCGTAATGCCGCTCGAACCGCAGCGCGCTTGCAGCGAACCGGTCGAGGTTCGGCGTGGCGAACTCCCTGCCTCCGTAACTCCCGAGCATGTGCCGGTTCAGGCTGTCGAGCAGGATGACGACGGCGTTCTTCGGATGGGCGGGCTGGGAGCCAGGGGCGGTTTGCATGGCGGGAGTCTACGCGCACGCTCGGCGCTCGCAAGGTAATATCCCTCGCGCAATGGCAAAGGAGTTCAAACCCCCCATGGGGTTCCAGCAACTCATCGGGCTCGACATCTATGAGCGGGCAGATGGCGCAAGCCGCGCCCGCATCGACGTCACGCCGGATCACATGAACCCCCATGGCGTGGTCCACGGCGGCGTCCTCTATTCGATGGCCGATACCGGCATGGGCGCCGCCCTCTACACCCGCCTCGAAGGGGACGAGTCGTGCGCAACCATTGAGTTGAAGATGGTCTACATCGCCGGCGTCCGCGGCGGCACGCTCGAATGCGAGACGAAGGTGCTGAACAAGGGCAAGCGCGTCGCGTTCCTCGAATCAGAGGTGCGCAACGGCGACCGGCTGGTCGCCAAGGCACTCGGGACGTTCGCCATCTTCCCGTTGCGGGACTAGCGCGGTACGGTCACGCGGCTGCGTAGAGCACCTCGGCCTCTGCGAGAACTTCCGGCCGAAATCGCTCGCTCAGGTCGCGGGCCGTGCGCAGGTCGATCTTCGCACCCAACAGCCGGGAAAGTTCAAGCTCAAGTTCGGCCAGGCGGATGAGCCCCATCCGGACATCCGGCTCGAACTCTACCAGGAGGTCAACGTCGCTCTCAGGCCCGGCTTCGTTATGCAGAACCGATCCGAACAGCGCCAGCCGTCGCACCCGGTTTGAGCGGCAGAAGTCTCGCAATGCGTCGCTCTCGATGTCTCGTGGATCCAGGCTGAAATGGTACACCAGCATGCGGTCCCCCTCGCGGCACCTCTAACACCACCCTTCCCGCAATGCGGCTGAAACCGCAGGCCGCGCAATGGGAAAGGGCTACCGCTGGCGACTTCTAATCGGCTCCCGTATTCGGGTAAGGTAATTACGAGGTAGCACGGAAATGGGGAAACTAGCGAAACTTGCCTGGGATGAAAAATCCCCTATTAACATTCGGCGCATAAAGCACTGGATACGGCTCACCCATGCACCACTGCTCGCTGTGGTGTTGCTGGCCATGTTTACAGGGGTCAACTGCTCGACCGGGGCCACGGGAACCATCGAGGCTGTGCTGGTAGCGCCACCGAATGTCCCGCCGCGGGTGAACCGCGACGCAGCGCATGTGATCGTTAACCTCGAAGCCCGGGAAGAGGTACGTGAGATTGCGCCGGGGGTCGAATACCGCGTGTGGGACTTCAACGGATCAGTGCCAGGGCCGCTGATCCGGGTACGAGTGGGCGACACGGTCGAGATCCGGCTTCGCAACCGCTCCGAAAACATGATGCTCCACAACATCGACCTCCACGCGGTTAATGGGCCCGGGGGCGGGGCGGAGGCGACGAACGTCGCGCCGGGCGAGGAGAAAGCCTTCACGTTCAAGGCGAAGGTGCCGGGTCTGTTCGTGTACCACTGCGCGGCGGGCATCGTGGCCGACCACATCTCCAATGGGATGTACGGCGCCATCCTGGTCGACGGTCTGACGCGCGGGCCTGCCGTCGATCGAGAGTTCTACGTGGGCCAGCACGAGTATTATCTGAGCGATACGCCGGGCGCCGGCGGGGTATCGCAGCTGGATTCGACGAAGCTGCTTGCCGAAGATCCAACGTACGTTGTGTTCAACGGTGCGACCAAGGCGCTCCAGGGCGACGATGTCCTGCGGGCGAACACGGGCGAGACCGTCCGGTTGTATGTGACCAACGGCGGCCCGAACCTGATCTCGAGCTTCCACGTCATTGGCGAAATCTTCGACCGGGCCTACCAGTACGGGACGCTGATGAGCCCGCCGCTGCAGGGCATCCAGACGGTCCTCATCCCGCCGGGCGGCGCGGCGATCGTCGATTTCGGGCTCGACGTGCCCGGGGACTACAAGCTCGTGGACCATTCGATTGCACGCGTATCGAAGGGCGGTCTCGGCATCCTGCACGTGACCGGGGACGAAGACCCCGGGACGTTCCAGGACCTTGGCAAGCCCGGAGCGGCCGAGCCGACCGCCACATCGCCAGCGACGGCGGAGGGGTCGCCGACCCCGACATCGACCGGCGCTCCGGCAGCCACGGCAACGCCGGGTGGGGGCGGTGGCGCCACGCAGGAGATCACCATCACGATGGGCGACAACGTGTTCCAACCGAACACGTTGGAGGTAACAGCGGGCTCTCGGGTTGCGATCACGCTGAGAAACGAGGGTCTGCAGCCGCACAATATGCACATTGCCACCGCCTCGGGGGTATTCAATGCCGGGACCGTGTCGGTACCCGAGGTGATCCTCGCGGGCAAGAGCGGGACACTGACGTGGGACGTACCGGGAACACCCGGCACGTACAAATTCCGGTGTGATATCCACCCGGTGGACATGACCGGATCCATCACCGTGAAGTAGCGGGCCCGGGTTCGCGCCCGGCAAGGCCGGCATGGGAGCTGCCGCAGGCGCCGGGGCCGAACCTTCGCTGCCGCGCGGGTGCACCATGTCCCTCCGGGCGATGCGGCTGAAACTCCGAGCGGCTATGCTGGCTGCACATATCCCCCGCGCCGCGACGGCGATGCCGCGTGGACGCAAGAAGAGTCCCTTCCGCATGACCGAACCCGCACAGGATTCGCCGGATAAGGCTGTTGCCTTTCTCCTCCGGCAACTCAACCTCGAGCCCACAGACTACGACCACTTTCGCGGCCAGCCCGGACAGGAAGAGGGCCGCCTCTTCGGCGGGCTCGTCCTCGCCCAATCGGTCGTCGCAGCCGGGCGCACCATCAGCTTCGGCGCGATCCACTCGCTCCATGCCTACTTCCTCCGGGCGGGCCAGCCCAAGGACCCCATCGACTACAACGTTGAGCGCGTCCGCGAAGGCCGCAACTTCCTCACCCGGAGGGTCACAGCGGTCCAGGCCGGGCACACCATCTTCGAGGCCTCCGTGAGCTTCGTCGCTCCCGAAGAGGGCATCTCCCACCAGGAGCCGATGCCCGAGGCCCCCGACCCCGAGACCTGCGAACCCTGGTGGACCACCATCGCCATGCCGCGCATGGCCGAACAGCTCCCGCCCGGCATGGCCGACCGCATGCGCCGCAGCATGAACCACCCCATCGACCTGCGTTCGGCCGCCCGCCCCACGCGCGAAAGCGACGGCGATGGGCGCCTGCCCGCCCGCATGGTCTGGGGCAAGATGAACGCGCCGCTCCCCGAAGACCCGATCCTTCACGCTGCCGCGATGGTCTATCTGAGCGACAGCGGCCTGGTCGCAACCGTTGCCCACCACTACGGCATCTGGATGCCCGGCGGCGCCTCTGCCAGCCTCGACCACGCAATGTGGTTCCATCGCCCGCCGCGCTTCGATGACTGGATCCTTTACGTCAGCGAAAGCCCGGCCGCCCATGCCGCCAGGGGCCTGATGTTCGCCGGCATGTACGACCGCGAAGGCGTGCGCGTCGCGAGCGTCGCCCAGGAAGGCCTCTTCCGGAAGCCCCCGCCCCGCTAAACCCCTCCGGCTTTGGCCGCATGGCTCCCTGCGCATCGCCCGCCTGGCCTTCGGCGCCAACGCGAGTTGTCTCATGCAACCAAGCCGGGAACCAAGTACACTCCGCGCCCATGACCGAAGAAGTGCTGCCGCAGCCGGTCGCCGCCGCCGCCGCAACTGAACCAGCGGTCGTGTCGCGCAACCCGTTCTCGGTGGCGGGCTACCGGGTCTGGTGGGCCGCCTCTGTTGTGGCCGGGACCGGGGTGGGCATCCAGGCGGTCACCGTGCCCCTCTTCATCCGCGACCGCGTAAGCGAGGACCAGCGCGCGGCCGCCATCGCTGCCGCCCTGATCTGCCAGACGCTCCCCGGCGCCGCACTCGCCCTCTTCGGGGGCGTCATCGCCGACCGCGTCGAGCGGCGGCGCATCCTCGTGCGCACCTATGCCGTGGCTGCGGCGGTGTCGCTGGTGTACGTCGCCCTGGCGGGTTTCGAGGCGGGTGTCATCTGGCCGGTCTTCATCCTTGCCGCCGTTGTCGGCAGCGCCGGCGCCTTCACCAACCCCGCCCGCCAGAGCATGATGCCCCAGATCCTCCACGTCTCGCAGATTCAGAACGGCGCTATCTGGGGGACCATGGCGTTCATGGCCACCCTCCAGTTCGGCGGGCCCAGCATCGGCGGGCTGCTCGCGGATGGGTGGGGCCTTACCGTTGCCTTCGCTGCCGAAGTGGCGATGCTCGCGCTCGCGGCCGTCTTCTTCGGCCGGATCGCCACCGATATGCCCGTACCCACCGGCCGCAGCGTCCGCCACGACCTGGCCGAGGGCATCCGCTATGTGCGGAAGGACAGCTCGCTCCTCGGCATCCTCGCCCTCGGCACCGTCCCTGGCGTGTTCCTGATGGGGCCGTTCGCAGTGACCGTGGTCCTGATGGTGGAGGACGTGTACGAAGCCTCCGACAAGTATGTCGGGCTTCTCTGGGGCGCGCTCGGCGCCGGCATCGTTTTCGGCTCGATTCTCATGAGCATATTCCGCTCGCGCCGGAGAGGCCGGTTGCTCTCTGGTTCGCTGGTTTTCGGCGGGAGCTTCTGGCTGCTCTACGGGCTCAGTTCCTGGCTGCCCCTCTCGATGGCCCTCGCCTTCGTCGCCGGCATTCTCGGGCCGGCCATCTTCATCAACTTCGCTGTCGCGCTTCTCCAGGAGAATACGGACCGCCAGATGATGGGCCGCGTGATGAGCATGTATGGCCTCTCATTCAGCGCCAGCATCCCTATCGGCTACGCCCAGGCCGGCATCCAGGCGAGTCTCTGGGGTCCCCAGGTCACCATCGTCTCGAGCGCGGCGGTCGCGGTCAGCATTGGCCTGCTGGCCATCCTCTTCCTGCGCCCGGTCAACCGCCTCCCCTGACGCTGTGGTCTGTGTCCTACCCTACGGCCGAAGGCGCCATCTCCCGCATCGCCTTCAGCGTCAGATCCCGCCTGACGGCAGGGTCCGGGTTCACGCTGAACCAGTTCAGGAAAGCCGTATCGACGCCCGCATCCAGGTAGCGCTGTACGTGCGCGTTCCGCTCTTCGGCTGTGCCATGGACGACAAGGTCGCTCACCACCTGGTCCGGGATCGCCGCCACCGCGCCCTTCCGGTCGCCGCCCTCCCAGGCCTCCCACATGCCCTTGAGGGAATCGGCCCTGCCAAGCCATTCGTGGAACGACCGGTAGACAGGCACGTTCAGGTACGCATTGATGAGCCGCCGCTGGCCGATGTCCGCGTCAGGGCCCGGGGGATCAATGTTCACCATCAGGCGGGCCGTGATCTCGATGGCTCCCGGGTCGCGCCCCGCAGCCGCCGCCGCCGCCCTCACCACCGCGATCGACTGAAGGCAATCTTCGGCCGAAAGCCAGTTGATGATCGCGCCGTCGCCAAACTCACCCGCAACCTTGAGCATGCCCTCGCGCAGCGCGGCGACGTGGATCGGGATGGGCTGTTCGACCGGCCGCGAAAGCCGGAACCCATCCACGTGGAACGTCTGGCCGGAGAACACCACCCGCTCGCCCGCCAGCGCCTGGCGCAGGAACTGGACCATCTCGCGGACGCGCGTTGCCGGCTTGCTGAAGCTGCCGCTGTTCCACATCTCCACGATCGGCTGCGACCCCGAGCCGATGCCCAGGTTGAACCGCCCGGGCGCAACTTCGGCGATGCTCGCCGCGGACTGGGCCAGCGTGGCCGGGCCGCGCGTGTACACGTTCGCGATCGCTGTCCCGAGCCGCATCTGTGTTGCGCCACCCACTACGGCCAGCGGCGTGAAGCAGTCGGTACCGTCCACTTCGAGCGACCAGGCATCCGTGTAACCGAGCCGTTCCGCCTCGCGCGAAAGTTCCGCGTGCTCCGCAAGGGTGAATCCCTCGAACGGGACCGAGAGTGCCAGGCGCTTTCGCATCGTCTACTCCCCCATCAGCCGGTGCATCCGGTCGACCAGTACCGGTACGTACCACTCGAACTCGGCGCTCGCCGGGTTGGACGCGGTCTTTTCGAGGTAGTGCATGTACAGCCCCTCGAGGATGATCGCCAGCTTGTACACGGCCAGCACATGGTAAAAGGCGAAGTGCTTCATCGACCGGCCGCTCTTCCGCTCGTACAGGGCCGCCATCTCATCCACCCCCGGGAATCCCTCCAGCTCGGTCACCCGTGGGCCCTCGTTCAGCGTCCGCGTGTTCGGCGGGTCGCCCGGGTTGCCCCAGTTCGAAAGCAGCCACCCCAGGTCTGCCAGCGGGTCGCCGATGGTGGCCATCTCCCAGTCGAAGATGGCGATTAGCCGTGGCTGGTCGTTGGCGTACATGACGTTGTCGAGCTTGTAGTCGCCGTGGACGATGCTCACCGCGTCGGTCGCCGGGATACGCTTCCGGAGCCATTCGGTCACCGCGTCCAGCCCGGGCAGCGGCCGCGTCCGGGGTTGGGTCAGCTCCCACTGCTTGCTCCAGCGCCCCACCTGGCGTTCGAGGTAGGTATCGCCCTTTCCACCGATCCCTGCCGCCTCGAAGTCCACCGCGTGCAGTTCCACCAGCGCGTCGATCATCTCTTCCGCGACCTTCGCCCGGGCAGCCGGGTGGTCGTACGCAGCCGGCATGTCTGCCCGGATGACCACCCCGTCTTTCCGTTCCATCAGGTAGAACGGCGCGCCGATGACGCTCGGGTCTTCGCAGACCGCGACCGGCCGCGGCACGCGAGCCTTGCCGTAAAGCGCCGAGATGTACCGGTACTCGCGTACCACGTCGTGCGCCGTCGGCAGCAGCGGGCCTCGGGGCGGCCTCCGGAGCACCCAGTGATCGTTACCGCGCGAAACGTAGAAGGTCTCGTTCGAAAACCCGGCGACGTGCTTCTGGACGTCCAGCGACCCTGGCCCGCCGGGCACCTGCTCATTTACGAAACGCTCGAGGGCGCGGACGTCGATCAGTTGTTCGAGAGACGGTTCGGTCATCGGAAACCTCGCGGCGCCGGGCGCCGGGATCGCCCCGGCCCACCCGGCGGGAGTGGTACGTGGGCCTGAGTCTTGCCCGGCATCGCGGCCGCGTCAACTCCGCCCGCCTTGCTTCGCCCTTCCCCTTCCCCACGGCGGAATCCCGCCCTGCGAGCTTCCGAACCACACCCCCCGACTTCTGGTAAGCTACCAATCACACGTAGACTCTTTGGGAGTACCACCAGTTGATTGCACTCACCGATGAAATGAAGGCTGCCTTCGAGACAGCCCTGGCCGACGGCGCGCCCGTGCTCATCGCCTCCGCGGGCAAGGACGGCCTGCCCGACATCGCCTTCAAGGGGAGCGCGATGGTCTTCGATGGCGACCACGTCGCCTTCTGGGAGCGCGCCCTCGGCACCACCTTCCGCAACTTCCAGGAAAACCCCGGCGCCTGCGTGCTCTACCGCAACGCGAAGACACGCACCGCCTGGAAGATGTTCGGCCAGGCAACCGTGCTGACCGAAGGTGAGGTACGCCAACAGGTGATGGACCGCACCATCCCGTTCGAACTCGACCGCGACCCCGAGCGCAAGGGCGCCGCGATCATGATCCGGGTCGACCGCGTGCTCCAGGCCGGACAGGTCATCATGGAGCGGTAGCAGCCCTGGCTCAGGCCGGGATGGCCTCGCCGCGGCGGATGGCGCGGACCATCAGGATCGCCAGGGTGATCGCTGTCCCCGGCACTACGAACCAGAGCATGATGGCGCTGTATTCCCCGAGCGCGTCGTGCCCCGAGGCATCCAGCAGCAGGTAGACCGTGTACGCGAGGTAGTAGGCGAGGAACAGCCCGCCTTCCCAGCGGTTGATCCTTCCACCGACGACGATCGGGAGGCAGAGCACCGCCGCGGCCAGCATTACCGGCATGTCGAACCGCAAGGCCGCATCCGCCACCGCTATCCCGCCGTCGGCGACGAGCGCGGTCAGCCCCAGCACCCCCAGGATGTTGAACAGGTTGCTCCCCACCACGTTGCCGACCGCGATGTCGCGTTCCCCCTGGATGCTCGCCAGCACCGATGTCGCGACCTCAGGCATCGAAGTGCCGGCCGCGACGATGGTCAGGCCAATCACGAGCTCGCTCACGCCAAGCAGTTCCGCGAACTCGGTCGCCCCATCGACGAACCACTTCGAACCCAGCAGCAGTAGCCCAACCCCGACGACGACGAGCGAGACATCGAACAACACGCCGCCCCGGCTGCGGCCGTACTCGAACTCGGACTCGTATTCCGCTGCCACCTGGCGGCTCTCACGGCGGCTCTTTCGGATCGCCCATACGGTGTAGCCCACGATGCCCAGGACGAGCACACCACCTTCGAGCGTGCTGATCGTCCCGCTTGCCGCGAAGGCCAGGAGCAGCACGCTCGCCCCGATCATCAACGGCACATCGAGGCGGATCAGCTGTTGCGCCACCACGAGCGGCGCAACCAGGGCTGAAACCCCCAGGATGAAGAGCACGTTCATGATGTTGCTGCCGACCACGTTGCCAACCGCGATGTCCGCGCCGCCGGTCAACGCCGATGAGAAACTGACGGCCAGCTCCGGGGCGCCCGTCCCAAACGCAACCACCGTCAGCCCGACCACAAGCGGCGAGATGCCCGCGGACACCGCGATCCGCGCGGCGCCGCGTACGAGGGCCTCCGCGCCGGCAACGAGCAGCACTCCGCCCGCGACGAAGAGGATGATAGTCAGGATGTCCATGGAACTGGGGACAGTATTGGCGCCTGTCTTCTTTGGCGGAACCGCCCTCAACCCGCTGCTGCCCGGGCACGAGCACCCGGACAGCAGGACGCAAACGCTGCAGTCTCGTCAGCCGCCGCCAAGACCTCTCACTTTTGGCAGACCGGATCGATGCTCGGGTACTGCCCCTGGGCCGCCATGATGTGCAGGTTTGCCTCGCCCAGCGCCTGTATCGCCGCCAGCATGGACACGAGGTTCCCGGTCGCGATCGCGTCGTTCATCGCCACGAGGCCGGCCAGGATGTCGTCGATCCCGGCGTCGAGCGAACTGTGGAACGGGTCGAACCGTGCATCGGGCGACTCCAGCGCTTTCACCTCCAGCGCATCCCCGACCGCCGCGCCGACCTGCTGAACGAAGAGCGCTTTGAGGTTCGGGTCCAGCAGCATTGCCGGGTCGATGTCGGTCTCGAGCAAGCCGCGCATCGAATGCGCGAACTTGATTTCCTTCTCCGTGAAGGCGTCGACGAACGCGACCTCTTTGGCACAGTAGAGGGCCTGGCCGGTCAGCATCGGTGGCGTGGCCTGCGTGTCTCCCGCGATCCCCGGCAAGGCCAGCCGGAACCACGGGTTCGCGAACGCGATCGAGCACACCGGGAACGAGTCGCAGGCGGTCTGCAGGAACTCCTGCGAGTCGGCGTTGATGCGCACCCCCCGGGTGGTGATGAACAGCGCCGAATCGACCACGCCGACGATGGCCATGTCCCGCTCCCGGATGATGGGCGCGCCACTCATCCCCGGTGACCCCGGGAAGTCGGGGTAGATGAACGACTCGCCGGCCCTGGCAAATCCCGCGTGGAGCGCCCAGGCGAACTTGCCGCTCAGCGCGGTCACGGGCGCCTCATTCGAACAGCTCGACTCAACGCACTCGCCCGGGAATCCGAGTGCCGCCACCTCCGTGGCGTTGCTCCGGAACGCTCCGGCCGGCATCGCCGAGAGCAGGCCAGGGAACGTCCCGGTCTTGTTGGTCAGCAGCCGGTCCGGGAGGATCACCAGGCCGATGTCGTACTGCGCGTAGTCGGCCGGCAGTCCGAACCCCCACCCTGAGGGCACAGACACCGAGGCGCCGTACTGGCTGCCCCACGGCTCGCTCGCACCGTCCTTCCCGGGTACCACCCGCACGCTCTTCGCCCCTGAAATGCAGTGCGCCGAGGTCAGCACCACCCCGTCGCCGGCGATGCTGCCGCTACACGAAACCGTCTCATTGTCCTGCGTGACAATCTCCAACCACGCGAGCGTCCGGTGGACCGGGACCGATGCCGGCACCCGGATGCGGCCCGCCGATGGGAGGTCGGCCAGCCCTTCCACCAACCTGCCCTCCGCGCCATCGACCGGCGGAAGCACTGCCGCCGTCGGCATTGCGAGTGCCCGCCCCGTGGCCGTCCACGGCTCATGCGCGGTGCCGCTACCGCCCGCCACGGCCCATGCCATGGACACGCCCGAAAGCACCGCGAGTCCACCTGCCACGAGTTTTCGCCACATATCTCTACCCTCCTGGCACCCCGATGCCATCGGCAGATGTACAGTAAACCTCCGCGCAAGCCCCGTCGTCCCTCCGAACAGCCCATTCCACGGGGCTTTCCGGCCGTGGTTTCCACGGTCAGCCTGCTGCCGGTAGCCCGTGCAAGACCCCGAAATGGTCGCTATGCTGTCGCGTGATCTTCGCCAGAGGGGCTGCGGTAACGCCCGCTCAGCGGCCAGCCCCCCCGGATGCCGGCCCCAATCATCCGTGGTCTGGCTCCCTCCCGGCGCAGCGCCTGAAAATCTCACGCGTGAGGGGGCATCCGGTGGCAGCACAACAACCGGGAACCGGGCAGACGATGAGCTCACGATGGCTCCGTCTCGGCGCCATCGGGGCCAGCGTCGTGGCAGTCGTCGCCATCGCGAGCTGGTGCGCGGTCTTTGCCCTCACCGGCGACGACGGCGATTCGCCACCCTCGGACGGCGACGGCGGTCAAACCGCAACCCCCGCGACCACGCCAACAACTGCGGCAACCGGGACGGTGGCCGGGCAAACGCCGGCAGGCACCGCCTCCCCGCCGGCGACGTCCTCCCCGGCTACGTCGCCGACGGCCGCCACTGCGACCGCCGCGGCGCAGAGCCCAACCCAGGGGGCAACCGCGACCACAGCCCCGCCAACAGCAACAGCGACCCGCCCCCCGGCGACCGCGGCACCCACCGCTCAGCCGACGGCGACCACGGCACCGCCAACAGCGACGGCGACCACTGCTCCGCCAACAGCGACGCCGACGACCGCGCCGCCCACCGCTACCCCGACTGCGACCGCCACTGCCACCACTGCGCCGATCATGAACTTCGCAGGGACGTGGCACAGCGCCGGAACATGCGACAACGTTTCGGCTCCGTACCGGTGGAGCGTGGCGCTTACCCAGCAGGGCGCCGAAGTCGGTGGGTTCATCTCGTTCCACAGGTGTCCGGGTGAGGGCCAAGTGACGTACTCGGTCTCGGGCACGGCCACATCCGCTCCAACCATTCAGCTTACAGGCGTCAAGTCCGGAGGAAGCCCCGGCGGGATCGGCGTGACCGCCCCTGCCCAGGTGACGTTCACCATCGCCCCGTTCGGCCCGCCCAGCCCGAACCTCGCTGATTAACGATCGGCCGGTGCCCGGCCTATTCCCGGCCGGGCGGCCCCCGCGGTCAACCCCCATCGTCCTTCAATTCCCCACCGCTCCACCGTACCCTTGGCCGGCAGGCCGGGAGCCCGGCTCCCAAACCGCCTCGATCGAGTCCGATGCTTCACGTCGTCGTCCGCAGCGAAGGACAGGAACGCGCCTTCGATCACGGCGCCGGACCGCTCGAATTCGGGCGGGGACCCGCGCACGATGTGCGCCGCTGCTTCATGACCGACCCCTTCGTCTCCCGGGACCACCTTCGCCTGGAGGAGGACTCGCCGGGCCGCCTGGCCGTCGAGAACCTCAGTGGCAGCTCGAACGTTCGTCTTGCTGATGGACGAGAACTCGCCACCGGCCAGTCAACCCTGGTAGATCTGCCCGTCGTTTTCTCCATCGGCCACAGCGAAGTCGAGGTCGCGCAGGCGCCTGCGCCGGCCGTGCCCGCCCCTCCGGCCACACCCGCCGAAACGGTTCAGCCGGTGCCCGTGGCGACCGGGAGCGCGCCACCCGCCGCCCGCGCGCGCACAACCCTGGAAGATCATCCCCTCCCGCCCGGTGTCGAAGTCATCGCCCGGCCGCCCGGTCCCGCAACCCATCCGGTGGCCCTGCACGAGCTCGGCGAGACCCCCGGGCCCGAAGTCCTCGCTCACTGGTTCGAGACGCTCGTTTCGGTGCAGCAGGCCGCGGCCACCTCGGCCGAGTTTCTCGATTCGACCGCCCGCGCGATCGTCGACCTGGTGGGCCTCGATCGCGGCCTCGTCTTGCTTCGCCAGGAAGGCAAGTGGGCCATCGGCGCGAGTTTTCCAGCCGACCCCGGCGACCGTTCGCCCTACAGCTCGACGATCGTCAATGAGGTCCTGCGCCTTCGCCAGACCGTGTACCGCAACCTCGGGCCCGAGTTCCTCAGTTCCAGCCTGGTCGGCGTCGATACGGTGGTTGCCGCTCCAGTGCTCGACCCTGAGGGCGAGGTCGCCGGGATCGTTTACGGCGCCCGCTCGCTCCGGCCGAACGCGCCGCCTCCGCGCATCACCATGCTCGAAGCGCTCGTGGTCCAGGTACTCGCCGCCGCCGCCGGTGCGGGCCTCGAACGCGAAGAGCAGCGCGAACGCGCGATCCGCAGCCAGGTCCAGTTCGAGCAATTCTTTTCGCCCGAACTGGCACGCGAACTCGCCCTCGATGCCTCCCTCCTCGAAGGCCGCGAACGCGAGGTGACGGTGCTCTTCAGCGATGTCCGCAACTTCTCCCGCATCTCCGAGAACCTTGGCCCGCAACGCACCTTCGTGATGATGCAGGAGGTCATGGAACTCCAATCCCAGCGTATCCGCGAAACCGACGGAGTCGTCGTCGACTACGTGGGCGACGGCCTCCTCGCGATGTGGAACGCGCCCACCGACCAGCCCGACCACGCGGTCCGGGCCTGCTCCGCAGCAATCGCCTTCCTGGGCGACCTGCCCGCCCTCTCCGCCCGCTGGGAAACCGAAGCGCGCGAGCCGATCCGGGTTGGCGTCGGCATCCACACCGGCCCCGCCCTTGTCGGCAACACCGGCAGCCGGGTCAAGTTCAAGTACGGCCCCATGGGCCCCGCGGTGAACCTCGCCAGCCGCCTGGAAAACGCTACGAAGTCGGTCGGCGTACCTGCCATCATCTCCGGCGCTGCCCGCGATCGCCTGCCCGACCGGTTCGCCACCCGCCGCCTCGGCAGCCTCCGCGTCCAGGGCTTCGCCGAACCGGTCGGCGTGTTCGAGCTCTTTCCGGGGGCGCCAACGCCCGAGTGGAAAGCGCTCCGCGACAGCTTCGAGTTGGCCCTCGCCCACTTCGAGGCGCGCGAGTGGTCCGAGGCGTGCGGGTTGCTTGCCGGCCTCCTCGCCCGCGGCCCCGACTACGACATCCCCAGCCTCCAGCTGCTTTCCCGCGCCGTGGAGTGCCTGCGCTCCCGTCCCGAACCGTTCGACCCCGCCATGACCATCCAGAAACAGGCCTGAGCCGTAAGGAGACTCGTCATGTTCGAAAGCGCCCAGCTCGGCCGCAAGGTAGACCGCGAGGCCTTTGCCCAACGCGAACCCGAACTGCGGGAAGCCCTCCTCGACGCCCAGCTTCGCCTCGCCACCGCAGGCTTTTCCGTGGTCATCGTTGTCGCCGGCGCCGAGGGCGCGGGCAAGGGCGAGACCGTCAACCTCCTCCTGAACTGGCTCGACGCGAGAGGCATCGAGACGCATGCCCTCGGCGCCCCATCCGAGGAAGAGCTGGAACGGCCCGAGTACTACCGTTTCTGGCGGCGCCTCCCCGGAAGGGGCCGCATCGGCATCTTCTTTGGCTCCTGGTACACGCGCCCTATCAGCCAGCACTCCCTCGGCAACCTTGACGAGGCGGGCCTGGAGGATGGCCTTCGCCGCATCGTCGACTTCGAGCGCATGCTGGAGGACGAGGGCGTCCTCCTCGTGAAGGTCTGGCTACACATCACGAAGGACCAGCAGGCGAAGCGCTTCAAGAAGCTCGCGAAGAATCCGGACACGGCCTGGCGTGTCACCAAGATGGATTGGCGCTTCCACAAGACCTACGACCAGTTCGTGAATTCGGCCAGCCGCGCCATCCGCCGGACCAGCAGCGGCCGGTCCCCCTGGCACGTTATCGAGGCCTGGGACGCCCGCTACCGCCACCTCACCGTGGCCGAGACGTTGCTCGCCGCCATCGAACAGCGCCTCGCCGCGCCGGCCGCGCCCGAGGCTTCGGCGGCCCCGCCCATCCCCGCGCCCATCGTTCCCAACGTTATCTCCTCGCTCGACCTCACTCAGAGCGTGACCGTTGCCGAATACCGCAAGGAGCTCGTTCGGCGCCAGCTTGCCATCGGCCGGATGGCGCGTGAGCTCCAGGACCGCAAACGCTCCGCAGTCCTGGTCTTCGAGGGCTCCGACGCCGCCGGGAAGGGCGGCGCCATTCGGCGGGTCACCCAGGCGCTCGACGCGCGCTTCTACCAGGTCGTCCAGATCGCGGCTCCCTCCGATGAGGAGCGCGCCCGGCCCTACCTCTGGCGCTTCTGGCGCAATCTCCCCCGCTGGGGCCACTTCACCATCTTCGATCGGTCGTGGTACGGCCGCGTCCTTGTCGAGCGCCTCGAGGGCCTTTGCCCGCCCGCCGACTGGCAACGCGCCTACGGCGAGATCAACGCCTTCGAAGAACAGCTCGTGCTCTCCGGCTCAACCGTGCTCAAGTTCTGGCTCACCACCAGCAAGGATGAACAGCTCCGCCGCTTCCAGGAGCGCGAGGCCATGGGCTTCAAGCGCTACAAGATCACCGAGGAAGACTGGCGCAACCGCGAAAAGTGGGACGCCTACGAGGCCGCCGCCTGCGACATGGTGGAGCGCACCAGCTCCGAACTCGCCCCGTGGACGCTCGTGGAGGCCGAGGACAAGTACTACGCCCGCCTGAAGGTGCTTCGAACCGTGGAAGAAGGGCTCGCCCGCGCACTCGACAGGAAGTGACCGTGGCCTACAGCGTGTCCTTGCGCTTCTGCAGCCAGTAGACAGCGAGTGCCGTCGCGCCGATGAGGCCGATCATCCAGGCCCAGCACACCACCACGTTCGCACCGAACAGGTCGGCGAACTGCTCGTCGATCCCCGTGTAAGCCAGCTGGCGCTCCTGCGGCGTGGCCAGCCCCTGGATGCCCGGCAGGTTGCACTGCAACAGGTCGCCCACGCAGCCGTCCGTGGAGATCCCGCTGGCCGCTGTCAGCCCCTTGAGTGCCCACGAGGTGCTGTCGAGCGAGGCCAGCACCGCCCCAACCGGCCCAAGGTCTGAAATCGGCACCAATCCGCCGGAGAACACGAGCTGGACCACGATAACGCCGATGATCAGCATCATCGCCTGCTCTTCCTTCCGCGTGACCGCTGAGATGAGGAGCGCCCACATCACACCCGAGACCACCGCAAGCACGAGCGTGATGTACATGGCTGCATAGTCGCCGGTGCTGATGCCCGGGTAGTCGATCAGGATCACCTTCGCGGCCCAGAGCACCGCGCCGTGGTACAGCGCGAACACCGAAGCGATGGCGATCTTCGACCACAGGTACGGCCAGATCCGCAGCGCCACCGCCCGTTCCCGCGCGTAGATCGCCGACTCCTTCACGATCTCCCGCACCGAACTCAACGAACCGACGAGGAACGGGATGAGGGCGGCCAGGAAGAACATCGTCATCGCCCGGCTCCCGTCGCCGGTCTCCCGGTCGAGCGTGTCGCCCGGCCAGGCGATCAGGTCGATCAGCGAGAGCGCCGGCGCCAGCAGGAACAACAGGGCGAAGTTCACCCGGTCGCGCCGGATCAGGTCGAAGTACCGTCGCGAGAGCACCCGGAACTGGTGCCAGGCTGAAGATGTCCGGCCGGCGGCTGGCGCGGGGTGTGCCGCCAGCGCCGCGGATCCCGGCACCGGTGGGCCACCCGGCGTGGCCGCGAGCCGTCGCACCACGAACTCCTGGTACTGGCTCGATGCCCGGTACAGCGCCGCCCACTCCTCCGGCGACTTCTCCGCCTCCAGCTTCTCGTAGATGCCGTCGAAGTCCTCGACGCCGAAATAGCCCAGCGCCTGGTCCGGCGGGCCGTAGTACGCGAGGTTCCCACCCCTCGCCAGGAACAGCACCTGGTCGCAAAGCATCACGTTCTTCGTCGCGTGGGTGATGAGGGCGATCGTGTGCCCATCGTCGGCGAGCTTCCGCAGCAGGCGCATCAGCTGGCTCTCGGTCCCCGGGTCCAGCCCCGAAGTCGCCTCGTCGAGGAAGAACAACCCGGGCTGCGTCAGCAACTCCGCCCCGATGGAAACGCGTTTACGCTGGCCTCCGCTCAGCCGCCCGACAGGAGTCTCCTTGCGCTCGTTCAACCCCAGCGTGGCCATCACTGAGTCAACCCGCTGGTGCCTCTCCTTCTCTCCCGTGTCGTCGGGCAGCCTCAGTTCGGCGGCATAGTTCAACGCTCTCCCCACGGGCAGATCGCGGTGGAGGATGTCGTCCTGGGGAACGTAGCCAAGCGTGGTCCGGAAAGCCTGGAAGTGGTCGTACAGCGATGTCTCGTTCAGTAACACGTCGCCGTCCGTGGCCGGCCGCAGCCCGCTCAGCGCTCCGAGCAGCGTCGACTTGCCCGAACCGCTCACGCCCACAATCGCCACGAACTCCTGGGGCTCGATGACCACCGAGATGTTTTGGAGCAGGTTCAGTTTGTCGCTCACACGCTGGTGCAGCCCGACCGCGGTCAGGCGAATGTGCTGGGAATGGTCCTCCTGGCGGATCCCCTGGGCACTGAGGTGCAGCCGCACCGGGCCCACCTGCACCACGTCGCCAGGCGCCAGCGCCCGCTGTTCGCCCCCCGCGAGCCGGATGCCGTTGACGTACGTCCCGTTGGTCGAGCCCAGGTCCTCGACGACGCGCGTGCCCCCCGGGCCCGGGGACACCCGCGCGTGCAGCAGCGACACCGTCGGATGGGACAGGCGCAGTTCGCAGCCTTCGCCCCGGCCGATGGTGACCGTCCTGTTCGCGTCCAGCGTGATGTCTTGCTGCTCGGCGGGCGCCGCCGCCACGGGCGACGTCGAGTAGCGCAGCGAAACCACCCCCGCAATGTCGAGGACATCCCCGTCACGGAGCTCGTGCCGCTCAACCCGGGCTCCGCCGACCCGAATGCCGTTGGTGGTCCCCAGGTCTTCGGCGACGTACGCGGTGCCGCTGCGGCGGAGGACCAGGTGGTGCCTCGAGACCACGTCCGCATCCACCCGGATCTGGTTATCGGCTTCGCGGCCCAGCGTGATGACATCGCCCTGAAGCGGCACTTCCGAGGTCCCGGCCGCCGTCACAATCTCGAGCCGTGGAAGGAACGCGGCCATCACCGTCGCATGTGGGCCGGTTTGCACCGGCGCTCCAGCGGGAGCGACACGGGTCACGCTGCCGGCCGCCTGCTGAGCGCTGGCCCCGGCTGCGTCTCCAATCCGGACTTCAGACTCAGCGAGCGCAAGCACGTCCCCTGGCTTCACCGCCACCGGCACGCGAGGTTCGACCTCCCGGCCGTTCACCCGCGAACCGTTGGCGCTGCCAAGGTCCATGAACATCAGGCCGTCCGGAGTCGGCACAATCGAGGCATGGTGGCGCGAGACGCGGATGTTCTGGAGCTGGACATCGGCATCAGGGGCGCGGCCAAACACGATGCTCCCGGCGATGGGATAGGAGCGTTCTTCGCCGCCTTCCGATACGAACAGCGTTGGCACGGTGCGTCCGCCTGGAGTGATTTCCGCCAAAGCCTACGCGCCGGGACCGCCCGGAGGAATGGGCCGACCGGTCGACCTCTGTGGGACCGGGCGGCACTACTTCGCGGTTGCCGCGGTCAGTTACCGAACGGCGCTCCCGTGATCGCACAGCCGGGCGACGGGTAGTTTTCCGTGAGCGACGACGCCCCGATCGTTGTCGCGTCCCTGAACGTCGTGATCACCGTGGCTGTCCCTCGCTGGCCGCCGGCTGCCACCACCGGGTAGGTGAACTTCCAGTCGACGAACCGGAACGTGAACACGCCAAGGTCGATATCCCGGTCCTGGACGGCGGTCACCCGCACGCGGTCGCCGTCGTTGATCACGGCGCTGCTGCCTGTCGCCGGCTCGAATCGGAACGACACCGCGTAGCGGTCGCCCACCGAGGCCCCGAAGGGGCACGTGTTCGCCGTGATGGCAAAGGCGTAGTCCCAGCGTTCGAGCACCTGGATCGAACCCGCCGACACCTGGGTCGGCCCGGTTGTGGGCGGCTGCGTTGCGGGCAACTGGGTCGTGCCCGGGGTTGTTGCCGTCTGAGTGGTGGCGGGAGTGGCGGGCGCGGTGACCGCGGCCGTTGCCGTGGGCTGTGCCGTGCCGCCGTCGCCGCCCTGCAGCGCGACGACGCCAACCCCGATAGCGGCCGCCGCAGCCAGCCCGCCCGCCGCGAACAGCCAGAGCGGCGGGCCGCCGCCGCGCTTGGCGCGGACGATCGGCATGGGTGTGACTGTGACGTTCACGAATCCCGCCCGGCTGCCATCCTCGCGCTGGGCAGCCACCTGGAATTCGAGCAGCCGCTCATGCGGGGCGGCCGCCGCCAGCTGGCGCACCTCCACCGGCAGGCGGAGTATCTCGCCCCTCCCGAGGTTGACCGGTGTGGGGACGGCAACCTGCAGCACGCCCGAAGGGTCAGTCACCGACAGGTTCAGGCGGGCAGGCACGGCACCGGGATTGGAGATAGTCAGCTCGAAGTTCGAAAGACCGCCCGCCGGGATTCCAACCGGGGCCACGGCCATGGGAAACGTTACGCTCCCGGCCGGCGGCGCGGGGGGAGGGGGCCCACCGGCCACCGTGGGAGCCGCCGCCGCGGGGGGCACTGCACCGACAACCGTGGGGGACGTTTGCGGGGGCGGGGGCTCGCCTACCCGCGTCGCCGCGATGTCGGGTTGCGGTGGCGGCTCGCCTGCCTTTGGCGTCTCACCGGGGTGCGGCCCGGCAGTCCCGGGACCGGGAGCGCGGCTGGCCTTCGGCGCCTGCGTGCCGTGGAGCAGCGAGGCGAGTGCCCGCTCGAGCGCGCCCGCGAGTTCCGACGCGCCCTGGTAACGATCCCGGGGGTCCTTTTCCAGGCACCGCCTGATGGGGTTTGTGATCGAATCCGGCAGATTAACCAGCGGCGCCATCGAAACGGGTGTGCTCTGATGCTCCCGCAGCAGGTCCCAGACGCTCGTGGCCTGGAACGGTGGGTGGCCCGCGAGCATGCAGTACAGCGTCGCGCCGAGCGAGTAGATGTCGGAACGATGATCGGCTTCGCCCACCGCCTGTTCGGGCGCCGCGTACTCCGCCGTGCCAACGAATCGCCCGGCGGACGTGAGCCCGGTGCCGCCTTCTTGCCGGGCGATGCCGAAGTCCGTGACCTTCACGCGCCCGTCGCTCGTCAGGAGGATATTGTCGGGCTTGATATCCCGGTGGACGACGCCCCGCGCCGCCGCCTCTTCCAGCGCCCGGGCCACGTCGATCGCGATTCGCAAGGCCCGGACGGGCTCCATCGGCCCTTGTTCGAGCTCCCCGCCCACCGTCGTGCCTTCGACATACTCCATAACGAGGAAGTACGTCCCGTCGGCCACCCCGAAGTCGAGGAGGCGCACTGAGTACGGGGAACGCAGGAGGGCGGCGATATGGGCTTCGCGCTCGAAGCGGTCGCGAAACGAGGTGTCCTCTGCCGCAAGCCAGGGATGCAGGAGCTTGACGGCCA
>PQAO01000035.1 GCA_003104995.1 Dehalococcoidia bacterium | reverse complement strand
AAGCTGCGCTTGTCTATAGGAGCCAACGGCCCCTCCCCTCAGGGGAGGATGACGAGGCGGCCGCTCCCGGTCGTGTTGACGCCGGCGCAGGAGGGCGTGACCCGGCCGTCCGTGCCGGTGGCGGCATCGGCGGGGATGGTGAACTGCCAGGCGGCGGTGCCATCGGGGCCGGTTTGCTTTGTTTCGCCCTGGGCCATCAGGCCGATGGCGTTGTCCCAGGCGACGAAGGAGCAGGCCACGCCGGACATGGCGGGCTGGGTGAAGATGGTGACCGTGACGGTCGTGCCGCGGGCGGCGGTCTGGGGCATAAGGTTGACCGTGATGGTGTCGGGCACGGGGATGGGCGTGGGGGTGGGGATGCCGTCTTTGTAGGTCTCGGGGTCGCAGTCGAGGCCTTCGGCCATTTCGAAGGCGAGGACGGGGCCGAGCTCGATGCCGCTGGGGGCGCCGGCCACGCCGTCGGGGCGCTGGGTGCCCCAGAAGGGCACGGCGCGGAGCTTGGCGGGCCCCGCGATCGTGGTCATGCCGCTGGTAATGGGCATGCCGCATCGGTTGATGAGACCGATGCGGGCGGTGGTCATGGCGGCCTGGTCTTCGGGGGCGGCATCGCTGAGACAGCCCTGGGGCGGGAAGTTCGCCATCAGGACGGCGCCGTTGGGCGAGTTCGAGACGAGCAGCTCGATGGCGCCGTTGTTGCGGCGGATGAAGCCCCGTAGCCACACGTTCAGCTCGACGACGCCGGTCTCGGTGGGGGCGAGGCGGGGGGTGGCGGGCCCGACGGTGGGGCGTTCGAGGGCCTGCAGCGCGAAGATGGAGGACGCGGCGGCGGTGCGGCCGAAGGCGGCGGCGGTATCGGTGAGGGTCTTCACGGGGGAGCGCTCGCCAGCGCAGGTGTTGAGGGGGGCGGCCGGGGTGGCGGTGGCCTGGGGTGTGGCGTTAGCGGCAGCGGGGAGGCCGAAGCCCGCAGCGTCATCGCCTGCGACGACGGGGAGGATGGCCTGGCGGACGAGGGCCGGGGCGGGCTGGTCGGCGGCGAGGGCGAAGGGTAGCGAGGCAAAGGCAAACGCGACGCCCGCGGCGGCGACGACAGCCAGGTGTGGTAAACGCATGGGGGCCAGTGTGGACTCCGTTACGACAAGAAGGAACTCAGGGAAGTTACCCATATGTAAAAAGAGGAAAGCGGAAAGAGGAAGGAGAAAAGAGGGAGGAGTCCCCCGGCACATCCACCCCCGGCGGACTTCGCACTTCGTCCTTCGCTCTTCCGGGGCTTTCCCGGGTCTTGCCGCGGCGCTTTGCGGGGAGGGTGGCGGGCGGGGACACTGGGGGTAGATGAGCAAAGTCGGCCTGCGGGAAGTTGTGGCGCTTGGGGCGCTTGGGGTGGCCGGGTTCATCGGGTTTATGTTCCTGGACCCGACTTCGACGGAGAGCACGAGCCACACGCCGGGGGACATCCGGTTGGGGGAGACGCCCCCAACGGCGACGCCGACGCTCGCGCCGACGGCGACGCCGGTGCCGGTGACGCGGCTCGATCAGCCGGAGAGCTGGCGGCTCAGCTACTACGAGTCGGCGGTCTCGGGGGGCGACATCCTGACCGGCGACAGCTTCGTCCAGCGGCTGAACCTGGTCTCGGAGCGGGCGCCGTTCCGGGATATGCGCGACGACGCGTGGAGCGCGGTGCTTTCGCAAGGGGTGACCGCGGCGGCGGGGCGCAACGGGTTCACGCTCGAATATGACTGCTCCGTTGCCGTGTTCGTGGACGACGAGGAAGTGGCTCGCGGGGAGAACCCGGACGGTCCGGCGCGGCTCGATGTGACGTTCGACCATGACGGTGGGACGGTGGCTCTGCGGATCGAGGCGCGCGACACGGGCGGGCCGTTCCTGCTGCGCTGGGTGGACTAAGCCGGGGGCAGGCGGCGGCCGCCGACGGTGATGCGCAGGTAGAGAAGCCGCCAGGCGATGGTGAATCCCGAGACAACAGCCAGGATGATGAGCGTCCAGTAGCACTGGCCCAGGACCGTACCGATGGCGGCGACAAGCAGGCGGACGTCGCGGCTGGCGAGTCCGAACACGGAGTCGAGGTTGCCGGAGGCGGCGACGTCAGGGAGGTCGGCTTCGATGCGGGCGCGGCTGTAGCTGACGATGAGGGCGGCTCCGAGGGCGAGCGCGCCGACGAACTCGGGGCGCGGGTGGTCTTCGAAGCGGACCGCGTAGACGGTCATCCCGGCGAGCATGATGGCGTCGGCGTAGCGGTCGGTGACGGCATCGAAGACGCCGCCGAAGCGGGTGGCGCGGTCCTTGAGGCGGGCAAGCTCGCCGTCGACGCCATCGAGGACGCTGACGGCCTGGATAGCGATGCCACCGGCGATGTTCCAGCCGGCAGCGATCATCGTGCCGGTGGCGATGGCGAGCAGGAGGGTGAAGGTGGTGACCTGGTTGGGGGTGAGGGGTGTGGAGCGAAGGCCACTGGCCATGGGCCGGCTGATAGGGCGGTTGAGGTAGCGCGAAACGAGGCCGTCGTAGGTCATGCTGCTCCACCGGCGGCCAGCATCTGGCCGGCGCGCGCGAGGTCTTCTTCGGTGTCGATGTCGTACCACGACTCGCCGGTGACGTCGACCGCGGCGAGCTGGCGGGTCTCGACGAGGCGGGCGTAGATCTCGCCAAGCTCGCAATCGACGGGGGCAGCGTCGACTGCCTGCCAGGCGGAGGGCGAGAGGAGGAAAGCGCCGGTGTCGAGCCCATCCCAGCGTTGGATGTGCTTGCCGATGGCGCTGACCAGGGCGGTCCGGGGGTCAAAGGCGACGCGGGTAGCCTCATCGACGTAGTCGGCGTGCCAGGGGGAGGCGTCGGTGGCGACGAGGCTCGGGCCGCCGGGCCGCCAGGCGGCGAGCAGCCGGCGGATGATGCCGGGACTGAGCATGTGGTCGGCCATGACCATCAGGAAGGGTTCGCCGCCGGTGTAGGAGCGGGCGGCGCGAAGGGAGCGGGAAGCGCCGCCATGGAACTCGGGGTTCCAGACGTAATCGAGGCGGAGATCGTGGGTGTCGCGGATGAGGGCATCGCGGACCTGAACGCCGCGGTAGCCGAGGACGACAGCGGCTTCGCTGACGCCCGCCTGGCGGAGCGCACCGAGGGTGCGGGAGATGATGGGCCGCCCGCCGATGAGCACGAGGGGCTTGGGGGTGCTGGCGGTGTGCGCGCCAAGGCGGCCGCCAGCACCGGCGGCGAGCACGACTGCCCTGACCGAGCCGTCCAGGGGGAACTCCACCCTTCTATGTTACCGGGATTACCGGGCTCACGCGGTTTCGCCCGCCGGTGCGGGCAGCGGTAGGATTGCGTTTACACTATTGAGTTGGAGGAAACTGACAGATGTGGAAGACAATTGGGTGGCTTTCGCTGGGGTGCGGGGCATTCATCGGGATGCTGATTTCGCTGTCGATCATCGGGCTCAGGGCGTAGGAGAACGACGGGAGGAGGGCCGCCCCCCGCCTGTGCGGTCCCCCGGGACGGGGAGGAGCGAGGAGTCCACGCCCATCCCCGGCTCCGCGGCCAGGCGAGCGGTATTCGGCGAGGGTTAAGCGGCGCACTTTCATCGAACCGCCGGTTACGTCAGGCTTTACGGGTGACTCAGGCGGCACAGACGGCCCTGCCCGGCATGCTGGAACCCCCGATCCAGGGAGGTCTTTCGTCGTCCGACGCGATTGCCCGGGCTGCGGCGGGCCTTGGGAACGTCGACCGATCGCGGATCCGGACAGACGGCGATGTCATCCGGGCGAACGCGCTCACTTTCTTCAATGTGGTATTGGCGGTGCTCATCCTTGCGCTCCTGGCGGTGGGGGAGTTCAAGGACGGGTTCTTCGTCGGCATCGTGGTGGTCGCCAACGTGGCGGTGGCCACGCTCCAGGAGCTGAAGGCGACGCGCACGTTGCGCGAATTGAAGGCACTGACAGCGCCGAAGGCGACCGTGGTGCGGGACGGCGTCCATCGCGATGTCCCCGCGGAAGAAGTCGTGCAGGGCGACCTGCTACACCTGAAGAAGGGCGACCAGGTGGTGGCCGACGGGAAGATTGTGGCCCGCACAGCGGAGATCGACGAGTCACTCCTGACGGGGGAATCGGACTCGATCCGGCGGGGGCCGGGCGACGAACTCCGTAGCGGGAGCTTCTGCACGGCGGGCGACTGTTATTACATCGCCGAACGGGTGGGGACCGAGGCATATGCCGTCAAGCTGACGGCGGAGTCGCGGGAGCTCGTGCGGCGAGCGACGCCCCTCCAGATCCGGTTCAAGCGCATCCTGCGGGTGTTGTTGACGGCGACGGGCGTGTTGGCCGCGCTGCTGATGATCTCGTACAACCTGGAGGACCGGGGTTTCGCAGAGGCGCTGAAAGCAACGACGGCCACGGTTACCACCGTGGTGCCCACGGGGCTGCTGCTGGGGATGACCGTGGCGTTCGCGGTTGGGGCGGTTCGGGTGTCCCGGGCGGGAGCGATCGTGCAGGACATCAACGCGGTGGAGGCGCTGAACTACACGGACGTCATCTGCCTGGACAAGACAGGGACGATCACAGCGAACCGGATGTCGCTGCGGGACGTGCACTGGATGCCGGGCGCCGAGGGTTATGGCCCATGGCTGGCGGCCTTCACGGTGGCCAGCGCGGGCGAAAGCAACACGGTCCAGGCGCTGGCCGACGGGCTCGGCGCCCAAAGCAACGGGGCGCACTCAACGGGACATGTCCCGTTCAATTCGGAGCGCCGATGGAGCGCGGCCAGCCTGGAGCTCGACGGGCAACAGCGGACGTTCGTGCTCGGAGCGCCGGAGACGGTGCTGCCGCTCTGCGAGGGCGGAGAACCGCTCCAGGCGACCTACCAGGAGGCGACCGAGACCGGGCTCCGGGGGGTGGTGTTCGCGGAAGCGGCAAGCCTGCCGGCCCCCGGGGTTGCACTGGCGGGGCTGCGGCCCCTCGCGCTGCTGACGCTGGGTGACGAGCTGCGGCCAGAGATTCGCTCGGCGTTCGCCATGATGGAGCAGCTCGGAATCGAACCGAAGCTCATCAGCGGCGACAACCCGGAGACGGTGCGGGCCATTCTCGCCCAGCTCGGGATCACGCTGGAAGGCGGAGTGGTTGCGGGGACGGACATTGACCACCTGGAGGATGAGGCTTTCGCGGCGATGGTGGAGCGGACGAGTGTGTTCGGACGAATCACGCCCGCGCTGAAGGCGCGCATCGTGACGGCCCTGCGGGACAACGGGCATTTCGTCGCCATGTGTGGCGACGGTGCGAACGACGTACAGGCGCTGCGGGCGGCGGATGTCGCGGTGGCGATGGCCTCGGGGACGGGCACAACACGGGCGGTGGCCGGGATCATCCTGCTGAACGACTCGTTCGAGGCGCTGATCCGGGGGGCGAAGGAGGCAACGGCGGTGCTTGGTAACGCGGCGCGGCTCTCGAAGCTCTTCATCGCGAAGAGCCTCTATGCCTACTTAATCATCGTGGCGACCAACATGCTGGGGCTGGAGTTCCCGTTCCTGCCGCGCCACGGGTCGCTGACGGCGCTGCTGACGCTGGGCATCCCCGCGATCTTCATTTCGATCAGCGTGCCGCCGCCCAACGCGGGGCGGGACTTCACGCGGAACGTGCTTTCGTGGGCGCTCCCGGCCTCGGTGGCGCTTGCGGTTTCGGCGATCCTGGTGCACCTGTTCACCGAAGGACTGCTGAACCGGACGATAGCCGAGGCACGAACCCTGGTATCGCTGACGATGGGGATCACCGGCCTGTTCTTCATGGTCGAGGTGCTTGGCTTCCACGGTGCGTCGTGGCGCAGCCTGACGCGGCCGGTGATGACGACGTTGCTGGGCGCCCTGCTCGTCGCGGGGTTCCTGTTCACGATTTACACGCCCGCGCTGCGCGATTTCTTCGACTTCACCGAAGTCCACACGGGCGACTGGGTGATCGTCCTGACCGCGGTGGCGGGGGCGCTCATCGGGCAGTACCTGTTGAGCCGGTACTGGCAGGAGTTCCTCGACATCCTGACGGCGAAGCCGGGGAAGCAGGACCGGCTACGCGGAAGGGCGGTGTAGCTACCGTGTAGCTACACCGCCCTTCGTGTCTCGTGATGCGGGAAGCTCAGCTCCCGAGACCGATATCAACCTTCTGGATCTTGTCGTCGCCGGTGAAGGAGATGAGGATGCGGACGGGGCCAAAGGGGCTGCCGTCGCCGACGATTTTCACGTTGTCGCCATCGGCGACGGGTTCGCGCCAGGTGACGCCCGGAGCGCCACCGCCGCCGGGGCGGCTCCGCATGCCAGCAACGGCCGCGTCCTTGCCCGTGGTCGTCCCTGTCATCGGGTTGCTGATCGTGACATCGTCGGCCAGGAGCGCAGCCGCTCCATCGACGTCCCCCGCACCCTGAAGGGCCATGTAGTTCTTCGCGATTTCGAGCCTGTCGGCCATGCGCCAACCTCCTTATCCGAATCTCGTTCGGTTTTCGCAGGTAGCCTATCCGGTCACGGTGAATGACGTCAATCGGATCAGGAAGCGGCGGGAGAATGGTGGTCTTGCAACCGGGATCATCCGTGTATACTCCGGCGGTATTTACCCAGAGGTAAGCTGCGTGAACGCTCGTATATTGGCGCTGGTGCTATCGGCAGGTCTGGTCGCCGGACTGGCCGCCTGTGGAAACGACGACGACGACAACCGGGATGACGAGGCGACCCCAACTCAGGCCAGCGGGGAGACCCGCACGTCCGGCGATCTGACTCCACAGGAGATCGTGGAGCGGTTTTCGGGCTCAGTCGTCCATATCGCAGCGACGTATCCAGAAGGGACCGGGGGTGGAAGCGGGATCGTGTGGGAGGATAGCCGCCACATCGTGACGAACGCGCATGTGGTGCTGGGGGCCGGTTCGATCAAGGTGATCGACCCGAAAGACGGCCGAGCGATTGCCGCGCGCGTGGTAGCGCTGAGCCCCTGCGACGATGTGGCACTTCTCGAGGTCGAACGGGGGAACTTCGAGCCCGCGCCAATCGGCGACAGCGAACAGCTGGAACCCGGGGAGGAGGTCGTCGCACTGGGCTACCCGGCGACGTACACGGACCAGGGATCGAGCAAGCTGGTGGTAACGCGTGGAATCGTGAGCAAGGCTCACGATTCATTTGATGGCAAGAGTGACCTTATCCAGACCGACGCGGCAATCAACCCGGGGAACAGCGGCGGCCCACTGGTGAACCTCCGGGGCGAAGTGATAGGTATCAACACGCTCACGTTCCTGGGCAAGCAGAGCCAGAATTACGCGATCGCGATCAATGAAGCCAAGTTCGTGGCCGACAAGCTGGCGAAGGGCACGAACATCACGTACATCGGCGCACGGATCCAGGAGAACTACAGGGGGCTCGCGCAGGAACTCGGCATCAGCCTGGCCTACACGGATGGGCTGCTCATCACAGGCATCGATACGGGAAGTGCAGCCGATGTAGCCGGGTTGGGGTATTCGGACCTTATCTACTACGTCGACAACGTGTCAGTGGACTCGGTGGGCGCCTTTTGCGATGTGCTCCGGTCGAGAAAGCCCGGCGACACACTTCGCATCGATATCACGCGGACGTACCGCGATGGGAGCTCGGAAGACCTCTACGCAGAGGTGGAGGTCAAGTAGGCAGCCGTGCCGGCCAGGCTCGCGTAGACTGCGCTGCATCACACCGGGCGAGGGAGACTCCAATGGCCGGCACCGTCCTGTATGAACGTGATGGACACATTGCGACCATCACCTACAACCGTCCCGAGGCGATGAACGCCATCGATGCGGAGCTCCGGATGGACCTGGACGCGGCGTGGGTGCGGTTCAGGGACGACGAGGAGGCCTGGGTCGCCATCGTCACGGGAGCCGGGCGGGCGTTCAGCGCCGGGGCGGACCTGCGGGGGAGCGCGCCGCCGCGGGGGGCGACTCACTGGGAGACGCCGAGCCTGACGTCCCTCGAGAACGGCATCGAGATCTGGAAGCCGATCATCGCGGCGGTCAACGGCTACTGCCTGGGCTTTGCCTGCACGCTGGTGGCGGCCTGCGACTTCGTGATCGCGAGCGAGCGGGCCGAGTTCGGGTTCCCGGAGGTGCGCATCGGCGTGCCGACGATCCAGGGCGCGGTGCGCATGCCGCAGAAGGTCGGCTGGCAGAACGCGATGGAGCTGCTGCTCATCGGGGAGCGGGTCGGTGCGGCACGGGCGAAGGAGATGGGCCTCTGTTCGAAGGTGGTACCACACGAGCAGCTGATGCCGGAGGCGCGGGCGCTTGCGGAGCGCCTGTGCAAGTCGGCGCCGCTGGCCGTGCGCGCCACGAAGGAGGTCGCATGGCGGGGGCAGCAGATGCCCTGGGTCGAGGCCATCCGTTTCGGCGAGACGATGCGGCGCGTGGCGGGGGCGACCGAAGACGCCAGAGAAGGGATGGCGGCGGCCCGAGAGAAGCGCGACCCGGCCTGGCAGTCGCGCTAGTTCAGGGCGGCGAGCACCACGTCGCGGGCGATTGGGCCGGCCTCGATCGAACCAGACTGGCCTTCATCGAGGACGACGGCCGCGAGGGCGCGTGGGGCTGCCGCGGGCGACATGGCGACAAAGAGGACGTGTTGCTGGCTGCCAGCGTCCTCGGCGGTACCCGATTTGCCGGCGAAATCGGTGTAGCCGGCGAGAGCGAAGGCGGCTGAGGCGGTCCCGCGAGCGGTCGTTACCAGGCGGAGGCCGAGCTTGAGGTGGTCGAATTGCTCGGGCGTGAGCGGGATGGCGCCACGGGATTCGACGGTCGCATCGGCGAGCACGCGGGGATTCCGCAGTTCGCCGGACATGAACGAGCTGTAGGCATTGGCAAGTTGCAGGGGAGTGATGAGCAGGTCGCCCTGGCCGATGCCCAGGTTCACCTCGTCGCCGGGGAACCAGGCGAGCCCGGTATTCGCGCGTTTCCACTCGGCGTCGGGCACCTGGCCGTCTTCATCGGCGATGCCGGCGGTGCCGGTTTCGGCGCCAAAACCGAACGCGCGTGCCATCTGGGAGAGCGCGCCGTCGGTTTCGTTGTAGAGGGTGAGCGCGATCTCGTAGAAGACGGTGTTGCAGGAGCGCATGAGCGCTTCGGCGATGGTGAGCAAGCCCTGGGCGCCCTCCCAGTTTCGGCGGGGGGGATCGACGCCGTTCCAGATCGACCCGCATTCCAGCCGATCTGTGGGTGTGTAGCCGCCGTAGGCCAGGCCGGCCGCGCCGGTGACGAGTTTGAAGGTGGAGCCCGCGGAGTACAGGCCGGTGATGGCCCGGTTGGCCAGCGGAGCACCCGCGCTCTGCGTTATGGCTGCGAGCGCGGCCGAGTCGTTCCGTTCGAACGCATCGGGATCGAAGCTGGGGGAGCTGTTGATGGCGAGAATGTCGTTGGTGGCCGGGTCGATGACGACGACGGCGCCGGCGCGCGTGCCGAGGCGCTGGTGGGCGGCCTGCAGGGTGCCGGCATCGAGGGTGGTGTGGATATCGCGGCCGGGCGCGAATTCGTGCGAGACGAAGGT
The DNA here is from genome assembly GCA_003104995.1 of Dehalococcoidia bacterium. Classification (GTDB taxonomy): domain Bacteria; phylum Chloroflexota; class Dehalococcoidia; order Tepidiformales; family Tepidiformaceae; genus Amarobacter. The sequence goes on along the minus strand of PQAO01000035.1, from coordinate 58,777 downwards.
CCTGACAACCGCTCCGTCGGGAGCCAGCAAGTTCAACTCGGCACCGATGGTCCCTGCAAGGACGGCCTCCTGCGAGGCTTCGAGGCCGGTCGCTCCCCGGCGATCGCCGACGCGAAAGCCAAGGCCGCGGCGGGCAGCAAGCTCTTCGGCCGTGTACTCGCGGGTGTAGCCGACGACATGGGCGGCGGACGGGCCGAGTGGATGGACCCTGAGCGACTCGAAGTAGAGCACGACGCCGGCGAGGGGCCGAAGCTTCGCGCTGGCCTCCTCGACCTTGTCATCGGTGACCTGGCCGACACGGACACGCTGGGTGGCGCCGCCGGGGGCATCGAAGGCGCCATCGACCTGTTCCTGCGTGAACCCGAAATCGACGAGGGCGCGGGTGAGCGCCGCACGATCCTGTACGAGGCCCCGGTTGAGACCGAGCATCCGGATGTCGCGGGTAACGGCTAGCTCAACACCGTTGCGGTCGAAGATGGTGCCCCGGATAGGCCGCTGGATGGTGCTCTTGAATTCGCGGTCGTCGACCATGTCGGGGTGGAGGGCCGAAGGTTGCCAATCGACGACCCAGCCGCCAGGCGCGGAGGAGAGGTTAAGCGTTGTGGTGTATTCGAGGTCGCCGAAATAGGCTGTACTGGCGCGCACCGCCAGCCGCGCGCGCCCAGCCTCGGCCGATTCGACTGTGGCCGCCAGCGAAACGAGGGTCAGCTCGGTCGCGAAGCGGGTATAAGCAGCAGCGAAGAGATCGGGTGGATTGGCGCGCTGGGCCTCTTGCGACAGGAGCAGGTACAGCGCATTGGTATCGCCTTCCGACCATGCCGTTGCAAACGCTGCCGCCGTCGCGCCCGGTGAACCGGACGCGGTAGTGACAGCCGGTCCGGCGCCACCAACGCCTCCATCGCCATCCGACAGGGCACAGCGCGCCCCGGCTACCAGCACCCCGCTGAGGAGCCCCACAACCACCGCCGACAGGAAGACGACCCGCATGGCCATACGCCACCGATCCCGGAACACCCCCGCCATCGCGATTGTAACAGCGCTGGTGTTCGCGTTTGGTTTGTTCTGGGGCGCGTGTGGCGGCGATGACGGCGGCGCGGAGGGCACACCGACTCCGGCGGGAGCTGATGGTCCCGGGCCGACGGTGGTGCGGGCGGAACCCGAGGGCGAGCCGCGCACGGTCCGGCTGGGGCTCAGTTCGCTGCCGCCGGAACTGACAAGCGACGCCTACATCCAGGCGTTCGCCACCGCGGCGCAGTACGCCGAGACGATCCTGATCCAGCGGAACCCACCCTGGCGAGACTTCCTGCCGGGGGGCCAGATCTCGAAAGAGACCGCGGACGCGACGCGGATCGAGACGGAGCTGCTGGAGCAGTACTCGGACCTCGAACTGATCTACGCCATCGACCCGACCGACGGGGTGGTGCAGCGCAGCAGGCTGGCGAACCTCCCGCCGGGTGTGGACGCGCAGCAGGGGTTTCTCGACCCGGATATCCGCAATGCGTTCGTGGCCTACGCGGCGTATGTCGCGAAGAACTACCAGCCGGAGTACCTGGCGATCGGCGTCGAGATCAACATGACCTACGAGCGAGCGCCGGAGCAGTTCGCCGCCTTCGAAACGCTCTACGACGAGGCGTACGCCATCGTGAAGGGAAATAGCCCTGAGACGAAGGTCTTCCCGACATTCCAGCTCGAAGACCTGGAGGGGGCGTTTGGCGACGTGCATCCGCCCCGCTGGGGGCTCATCGAGCGGTTCAGCGGCAAGATGGACGTGCTCGCGATAAGCACGTACCCGTTCCTCGGGGAAGTGCGCATGGCATCAGAGGTGCGGGCGGACTATTACTCGCAGCTCCGTGAGCACTGGGACGGGGAGATTATCATCTCCGAGACGGGCTACCCTTCGGCGCCGGTCGAGGGGCGAGTCATCGTCGGCACGGAGGCCGACCAGAACGCATACCTGAAGCGGCTGCTCGACGAGGCGAACTCCCTGGGCATCAGCCATGTGGTGTGGTTCGCAGCACTCGACCCGGCCTTTGCCAGCACGGGTGCGACCTCGGTGTTCAAGGACATCGGCCTGCGCCAGAGCGATGGGGCGAACAAGCAGGCGTGGGCGACCTGGGAGGAGTGGGCGCGGCGGCCGGTGGCAAAGTAGCCGGGGCGAAGGTTATGTCGTCGCGGGGGATTCCTCGGGAGCGCCTGCATCGGGCGTGAGCGTCTCGGCAAGCTGGAGGCGTTCCAGGATCTCGCGACGCGTCACGAGGCCGACCATGCGCCCGTCGTCGAGGATCGGCACCTGGTTCAGCCGCTTTTCGCCAAGGAGCACCAGTACCTCGACCGCCGGGGTTGTAGCGATCACGGTCACGACGCGTTCGCGCGGAGTCATTGCGGACTGGGCTGGCGTGTTGCGCCACTCGTCCCGCGGGACGCGGCGGACATCGGTGACGGTCAGGATTCCGAGGACGGTTCCCGCGTTGGCGACCATGACGGCGCGCTCGCCCTGGCCGACCATGTAGTCATCGACGACTACCTGGAGCGGAGTTCCAGGCGTTACGCTGGGGAAGTCCTCACGCATGACATCGCGGGCGGTGAGCTTCTTCAGGACGCCCTCGAGCTGGAGGTTGGAGGCCTCCCCCTTTGCGGCGCCGAGCAGGAACCAGCCGATGAACATCAGCCAGAGCCCATTGAAGATCAGCCCGCCAAGCAAGAGGAAGAACCCGATTGCGATGAGGCTGTAGCCGAAGAGCTCGCCGACATTGGATGCGACGCGGGTCGCTCGCCGGAAGCTCCCGGTGCGCTTCCAGACGATGGAGCGGAGGACACGGCCGCCATCGAGGGGGAAGCCGGGCAGGATGTTGAAAACGGCGAGGGCGGTGTTCACGAACGCAAGGTAAAGGAGCGTCGCTTCGAGCTTGTCGTTGACATCACGGAGGGCCCAGCCGGCGAGCCCGGTCACAATGGCGATCAGCAGGCTGGTGGCGGGCCCGGCCGCGGCGATCTGGAACTCTTCGCCGGCCGAGGCGGGCTGGCGGCCGAGATGCGACACACCCCCGAAGATGAAGAGGGTGATACGGGGGACTTCGAGGCCCCGGCGCTTGGCGACCAGGGCGTGTGCCATTTCGTGGATGAGCACGGTCACGAACAGCAGGACCGCGGCGCTAACGCCCACGGCCCAATAGGCAAAGGTGCTCCAGTTCTCGTACTGGTCGGGAAAAAACCCGGCGGAGAGCGAATAAGCGACGAAGGCGAGGATCAGCAGCCACGAAGGATGAATCTCGATGTCGATCCCGGCGATACGGGCCACTCGGAAGGAATTGCCAAACACAACTCCTACGCTACCGGTCGCCGCCCCGCACGCCAAGTGGCACGGCAATATTCACGCCTCCAGGACGCGCCACTCGACAGTGCGCGTCCTGCCGATGGGGCCCCGGCGGGGGCTCCCTGGCGGGGGCCATGGACTACAGCAGGATTTCGTAGGCGTCGCGGAGGGCAGTCACGCTGGTTCGGAGGGGACCGAACGAGAACGTGTCGCCCGGCACGGTCCGGCCGAGGCGGGTGACCGGCACGCCAAGCTCGTTGCCGAGGTCGTGGAGGCGCGCGGCGCCGCCGCCCTGGCGGAACGAGTCATCGGGGATGCTCACCACGATGCGGCCCTGGGCCTCGCCGAAGAGCGCGGCGTCGAGCCGGCCGGCGAGACCGGCATCGCCTTCGAAGCCCTGTTCGCCGAGGAGGGCACTTTCCGCGAGCGTGACCGCGAGGCCTCCATCGGAGCAGTCGTGGGCGTTGACGAGCAGGCCCTCGGCGTGGGCGCGGAGGACGAGCTGCTGGAGGCGCTTCTCGGCGGCGAGGTCGACGGTGGGGATGCCCGCGACGACGCCGTGGAGGGCTTCCAGGTACTCGCTGCCGCCGAGTGTGGCTGCCGGTTGCTCGAGGCCGGCGCCGAGGAGGTAGACCTGGCAGCCTGCCCCATCGAACCCCGCGCGAAGGGATTTCGACACGTCTTCGATGATGCCGAGGAGCCCTATGACGGGCGTGGGGTAGATCGGCCGGCCGGCCGTTTCGTTGTAGAGACTGACGTTGCCGCTGACAACGGGGGTATCGAACTGGAGGCAGGCCTCGGCGATACCGCGGACGGCGTGCTCGAGCGTGTAGTAGACATCGAGCTTTTCCGGGTTGCCAAAGTTCAGGCAGTCGGTGACGGCGACCGGGGTCGCGCCCGTGCAGACCACGTTACGAGCGGCTTCGGCGACGGCGATGGCGCCGCCGGCGTAGGGGTCGAGGTAGCAGAGCCGCCCGCTGCAGTCGGTCGACACGGCGATGCCCTTATTGGTGCCGGGGACGCGGAGCACGGCCGCATCGCCGCCCGGGGGGACGACGGTGTTGTTGAGCACCTGGTGGTCGTACTGGCGGAACACGCCGCGCTTGGAAGCGATGTTCGGCCGGGAGAGCAGCTTCAGGAGCACGCCGGTGGCCTCGCCAGCGGTGACGTCGGGGAGGCGGCCGGGGTCGAAGGCGTTGAGGGCCATGAGCTCGGCCGGGCGGGTACCCTGGCGGCGGTACTGGGGCGGCTCGGTGGCGATGCCGACCGGGACGTGGGCGACCTCCACGCCGTGCTCGCGGATGACCACTTCATCGCCATCAGTGACGACGCCGATGGGCTCGCAGTGGAGTTCCCAGTGCTGGAAGAGAGCGGTCACTTCGGCGACGTGCTCCTTCTTCGCGATGACGAGCATGCGTTCCTGGCTCTCGCTGAGCATGACCTCGTAGGGCGTCATGCCCTGCTCGCGGCGGGGGACATTCTCGAGGTCGAGGATGGCGCCGGAGCCGCCCTTTGCGCAGCACTCGACAACGGCGCTGGTGAGGCCGGCCGCGCCGAGGTCCTGGAGGCCGACAATCCAGTCGCCGTGTTCGGAGGCGAGCTCGTAGCAGGCCTCCATCAAGAGCTTTTCCATGAAGGGGTTGCCGACCTGGACGGCGGGGCGCATCTCTTCGAAGCGGGCCTCGGGGTCGGTGCGGCTGGCAAGACCGCTGGCGCCGTGGATACCATCGCGGCCGGTATCGGAACCGACGAGGAGAAAGACGTTGCCTTCGCCGTGGGCCTTCGCGCTCAGGAGCTTCGCGGTTTCGGCGATGCCGACGCACATAGCGTTCACGAGCGGGTTGCCGTTGTAGGCGGGACTGAAGACGACCTCGCCGCCGATGGTGGGGACGCCCAGGCAGTTGCCGTAACCGCCGATGCCGCCAACCACGCCCTCGAAGAGGTAGCGGTTCTGGGGGTCATCCAGCGGGCCGAAGCGGAGCGAATCGAGGATGGCGATAGGGTAGGCGCCCATGGCGAAGATATCGCGCACGATGCCGCCGACGCCTGTCGCGGCGCCCTGGTAGGGCTCGATGGCGGAGGGGTGGTTGTGGGACTCGACCTTCATGACCACACAGAGGCCGCCGCCAATGTCGATGGCGCCGGCGTTTTCCGCGCCGACCTTGGTCAGGATCTGGTCGCCGCTGGAGGGGAACAGCTTGAGCAGCGGCTTGCTGTTCTTGTAGCCGCAGTGTTCGCTCCAGAGGGAGCCGAACATGCCCAGTTCGACCTCGTTGGGCTCGCGGCCGAGTTGCTGGACGAGGAGTTCATATTCATCACGGTGGAGGGCAACGGCATCGAGGGCGGCCTGGTCGACTGGCATAGCGATAGCGTAGCGCGGGCGAGGCTAAGGCGTGAGCATCAGCGGGGCTGGCGGATCACTCGAACAGGTAGCGGACGCCGCCTCCGGCGAACCCGCCCGAGAAGCGCAACTCGAGCGGCTCAGCGTCTTCGGGCAGCACGAAAACGGCCTGGACGGTGACACGAGCACGGTCCTCGATGCGGGCCGGTACGGTCCGGTTGCCCACGGTGAGGATCTCGGGGTAATCGCGCCGGGTCTCCAGGCCATCGTCACCATCGAACTCGAAGCGAAGACTGACGGCGGTGGAGACGATATCGGCGCCAGCCCCCGAGCGGTTCCAGACCTCCCACTCGAACACCACGATGCGCTCGCCGCGGGCGGGTGTGAGGACCAGGACGAGGTCGTCGCCGGGGTCATAGGCGCGCTCGAGGCTGAGGATGACGGGGCCGTCGGCGAGGGCAGGCTCGAAGGTGAGGCTCGGGCCGGCGCGACCCTGAACCAGGCGCTCGTAGTCGACGCGGTCGGTCTTCACGCCACCGCCGAGGGAAGCGACCACACCGATGAGCACGGCATAGCCGCCGGCGACGAGCCATCCGCCGACGCCGGAAGCGACGGTGGCGGCATTGCTGGCGGGGCCGGCGTCGGCGGCGAGCGCATAGGGCGGGTAGCGGTCGTTGAACGAGGCGAAGTAGGCCGTGACGCGGTGGTACCAGCGCTGCACACCAACCGAGAACTGGAACATGCCCCGGGGGTAGTTGCCGGTGAAGAGGATGCCGAACCAGGCGAGTACGGTCACGACGAAAACCGCCATCGCGAGGAATTGGAGCACCACCATGTGGGGAAAGAGGAGGATGCCCTTCCAGAAGAGCACCCGCCAGCGGCTGAGGTAGCCGGAGGGCGGGTCGTCGAAATCGAGCGAGACCATGCTCTGTTCGCGGGAGAAGCTCGGGAACTGGTCGGTGAGCAGGGCACCATACGCCCAGGCACGGGCGGTGTAGTCGAAGCTGCCGCTAAGCGCGTGGAAGAGCCACATCGGGTACTTCTTGCGCCAGAAGACCGTCATCCAGCCGAACATGAGGGCGATGGTGATGAAGTACTGGAGCAGCCCGAGGACGAGGGCGATGGGGACGAGAAGGAAGCCGCGGAAGAAGGTGCTCAGGCGGCTCAGGCGATCGGGGTAGAGCACGTCGAACGCCATGGGGTAGCGGCCGGGGGCGTTGGGTGGCGGCGGGAGCGGAGGCGTTGCCACCGCGGGCGGGGGTGGAGGGAGCAGGGCCGGCGGGGCCGCGGGTTGGTGCCCGGGCTCCGGTCTCTCGTCTGTCCCGGGTGGTGTGGTCATCTCGCTCCCTCTGCGCGCCCAATACGGCGTGAACCGGCCACCGGCGCCGGTCCATGCCAAGGATACAGGGGGAGAGCGCCCGTCAGTTGAGGCTGAACGGCGGATACTCGTCGGTCAGGAGCGCGGCGTAGGCGTAGTAGCGCGTCTGCCAGCGCAGGAAGCCGGCGACGAAGTTGTGCATGCCGGCCGGGACCGACCCGGTGAAGAGCGCTGCGAACCAGGCGATAAGGAGGACAACCTGGGCGGCGATCTGGAGGAAGTAGAGGACGATGTAGTGCGGGATGATCATGAAGACGCGGAAGAAGACGGTCATCCGGTTCCGGCCCTCGGCCTGGGCCTCTCCCGCGAAGCGGACCGGATACGAGGTGTCCGGTCCCATCGAGAACGGCGGATAGGCTCCGGTCAGCAGATACATGTACCCGTTCATGCGGGCGCTCCAGTGGAAGACGTTGACGACGAACGACGACATGCCGGCCGGGTAGGAGCCCGTGAACAGGATGATGAACCAGGCAGCAAGGGTGATGAGGGTGGCAACGACGCCGAGCAGGGCGACGATGATGGCATGGGGGATGACCATGATGATGCGGAAGAAGACGGTCAGCCGGCTCTGGGGCGCGGCGGGGTCGACATCCAACGTGAACGGATATGCGGGAGCCATGCTCACGAAACGGTTCTCCTCGGCCGGCCACCTTTTGTGATTGTGGCCCGCGCCTTTCCGGCTCTGCTCCGGATAGAAGATTTGTACGCCCGCATACACGCTTTTGTAAAGAAACTGGATGAAAGCAGCCCATTTCGGGGGGAACGGGTCAGGCCAGGCAGCCCATTTCACGGGCGATGATGTGCTTCTGGATCTCGCTGGTGCCCTCGGCGATGGTGAGGGCGCGAGCGTCGCGGTAGTAGCGGGAGACCGGCGTCTCATCCATGACCCCCATCGCGCCGAAGACCTGGACGGCGTGGTCGGCGGCACGCTTGGCGGTCTCGGTGCAGTAGAGCTTTGCCATGGAAGCCTCCTTTGTGAACGGCAGGCGTTCCGTGTGCACACGGGCGGCCCTGTCGCGCAGCATGCGGCCTGCCTCGAGTTCGACCGCGGTATCGACGAGCATGCCCTGGACGTACTGGAACTGCGCTATGGGGCGCTTGAAGGCAATGCGCGAGCGCGCGTGGGCGAGGGCAACATCGAGGCATTCGGCAGCGATGCCGACGCCGTTCGAAGCGGTGTAGACGCGCGTGAGCGCGAACCCGCTGCCGACCACCGAAGCCCGGCCGGAGCCACGACCGCCGAGCAGATGTGCCGCGGGGACCCGGCATCCATCGAAGGAGAGCTCGCGGGTGTCGGCGGAACGGAGGCCCATCTTCCGGAGGGGCGGACTGATGTGGTAGCCGGGCGTGCCCGCCGGCACGAGGAACAGGGCGAAGCCATCCTCGGTGCGGCAGAGGGGGGTGACGAAGCCGCAGTTCTCCATGCCGGCGTTGCTGATGTAGATCTTGGCGCCATCGATAACCCACTCGTCGCCGTGGGCGACGGCGCGGGTGCGGATGGCGGCGGTGTCGGAGCCGGCGTCGGGTTCCGTGATGGCGCCGGCGCCGACCATCTCGCCACGGATGATGGGCCGGACGTACTGGTCGATCCATCCCTCCCGGCCATCGGCGGCGGACCGTAACAGCGTCCCGGCACCCTGTACGCCGATCCAGAGGGTGAACCCGAGCGAGGCATCGACCCGGCTGACTTCTTCGATTGCGAGGCAGAACGAGAGAGTGTCGGCGTCGCTGCCGCCAAGCTCCGTGGGATAAAGCATGCCCGGGATGCCCAGGTCGCCCATACGGCGGTAGAGGGCGTAGCCGAATTGCGCGGTGCGGTCCCGCTCCTCGGCGCCGGGCGCGATCTCTTTGCGAGCAAAATCGCGGACCGTGCGCTGGATCTGGAGTTGCGCCTCGCTGTAGCCGTTCGGGTCCATCTGCCGCCTCCGCCTACTCTTGATACAGGCGGAGTCTACCGGCTGCGGGAGCAGCGAGGGATGCGGCCGATCAGCCCGCGAGGATCGTGGTGGCCTGGCGGAGGAGGGACTCCCAGATGCGGTTGCCATCGGCGCCGCCGACGAGTTGCTCCCCGGCGCGCTCGGGGTGGGGCATCATGCCGAGGACGTTCCCGCGGGCGTTGATGATGCCGGCGATGTTGCGCGCGCTACCGTTCGGGTTGGCGGCGGGGGTGACTTCGCCGGCGGCGTCGCAGTAGCGAAAGACGACGCGACCGCGCAGTTCGAGTTCGTTCAGGGTGTCGGGATCGGCGAAGTAGTTGCCCTCGCCGTGGCTGATGGGGACGTGGAGGACGGTGCCGTCGGGGATTCCGTCGGCCCAGGGGGTGGAGCCGCCTTCGCGCCGAAGGTACGTCCACTGGCAGCGGAACTGGAGGCTCTGGTTGCGGATGAGCGCGCCGGGCAGGAGGTGGCTTTCGCAGAGCACCTGGAAGCCGTTGCAGATGCCGATGACCGGCTTACCCGCCTCGGCGAAGTCCACGACGGCGTCCATCACGGGCGAGAAGCGTGCGATTGCCCCGCAGCGGAGATAGTCACCGTAGGAGAAGCCGCCCGGGAGCACGACCGCGTCGTAGTTCGAGAGGTCCGTTTCCCGGTGCCAGAGGATATCGGCCTGCTGTTCGAGGACGTTGTGCAGGACGTGGTAGGTGTCGCGGTCACTCCAGGTGCCGGGGAAGCGGATGATGGCGAATCGCATGCCCCGATTGTCGAACGCGGCGGGCGGACTGTCGACCGGGGCCGGCTATGGGCGGCTGGTGGACACGGGAGTCTCGCCCCGGGCCAGCGCGGCGATCTCGTCGGTGGTGGGCTCGGGATACTGGACGCGGGGGTGATAGACGGCGCGCAGGGTGCTCTTGAAGCTGGCAGCCACGGCCTGCATCTCCCGCATAGTTATGTCGCATTCGTCCAGTTGGCCCTCGGCGAGCCGTTCGGCGAGGACGCCATCGATGAGCTGATCGATGGTGGGTGCGCCATCGTCGTTGCGGGCGCGGACGATGGCCTCGCAGGAGTCGGCGAGCATGACGATGGCGGCCTCTTTCGTTTGCGGGCGGGGACCAACGTACCGGTAGTCCGCGGGTTCGGGGGCACCGCCTTTCTGGCTGGCGCGCCGGTAGAAGAAGGTGACGAGGCGCGTGCCGTGGTGCTGGGGGATGAAGTCGCGGATGACAGCGGGCAGGCGGTAGCGTTTCGCGAGGTCGATGCCGTTCGTGACGTGAGCACGGATGATGGCGGCGCTCTCGTTGGGCGGGAGTTCGTCGTGCGGGCTGGGCGAACCGTCGAGCATGTTCTCGACGTAGTAGCCGGGCATCATGAGCTTACCGATGTCGTGGTAATAGGCGCCGACGCGGACAACGAGGGCGTCGGCGCCGATCTGGGCGGCAGCGCGCTCGGCCAGCGCTCCGACGAGCATGCTGTGGTGGTAGGTACCGGGCGCCTCGTCCTGGAGCCGGCGCAGGAGCGGATGGTCTGACTGGGCGAGTTCGAGCAATTGAAGGCGCGTGGTCACCCCGAAGACCACTGAGAGCATGATGAAGACGCCGACGGCCAGGAGGGCCGCGCCCGCGCCATGGAGGGTGGCCGCGAGCCCGATCCAGGCCAGATCGATGTTGGCTCGCTGGGCGCCGACCAGCCAGAACACCAGCATCACGGCCCCGGTGGCAAGGGCCACAGCCACAGCGGAGAAGGCGTAGCGGCTCAGGCGGTCGGCACGATGGAGGACGGCTGCACCGGCGAGCCCTCCGGCGGCGTAGGCCATGCCCAATTCAAGCGACTGAAGCGAGCCGACGTAGGAGGTGCCGGCAATCTGGGGCGCGGTGCCGCCCACGAATGCGGCGAACAGCCCGACCACCAGGGCCACCAGGGCCGCGAATGACAGGTCGGCGAACGAGGCCGCGATCATGGCGGCTGCGGCCACCGGCAGGGCAAAGGCGTAGAAGTTGTTGTCGGTATCGGGGGTCAGGATCGGGAGCATGATCCTGGTGCCGAGGAGGACCGCCACAATGCCGAACGTCACCACCGCCATGCGGCGCCTGGCCGGGGCCTCGAACGGCTGAAACAGGTATGCGTAGGCCCCCAGCAGGAGGCCGAAACCAACAGCGATGATGGCGCCCCCGGCGACGCCGTAGACATCGATCCCGTCATCAATGACACCGGTCGCGCGGAGTGCCTCGATGTCCTGGGCGGCAATGGGCTGCCCCTCGATGACGATGACCTGTCCCTTCGCGATGGTTCGGACCACGGGTTGTACAGCGGCGACGGCGTCGGCGCGCTTCGCCTCGGTGGCCGTGACATCCACCTGGAAGTTGGCAACGACGAAGGCGCGCAGGATTTCCTTCATGGCGGTGAGCTCGACGGAGGTGGCGGGCGAGTTCTCGGGCCGCGCGAGGTACTCGTCGATTGCCGTGCCGAGCACTTCGGGCCGGATGGGAGCGGACATCAGTTGGGTCAGGGCCGCGACGGTCCGCTGCTGGAACGCCTCGAAGCTGGCGAGGTCCATCGCCTGCAGCGCGAACCGCCCGGCGCTGGCAACGGGGCTCGGGGCCGCGATCTCGCCGATCTGGTCGATCTTCTGCTGGGTGGTCAGGTCGGTGCGGGCGATGATTGCGCGCACCTGGCTGAGGTAGCGGTCGAGCCGCTGGGCCTGTTCGTCACGGATGCCAGAATCGACGGGGAAGGCAACCTCCTCGACGGCCGCGGCGGCCTCCTGCCTGGCGGCCTCGGTGAGCGCGATTGACTCAAACTGGGCATCGCGCACGGCTTCGAAGGTGGTGGGAGCGATATCGCCCTCGCGAAGGGCGCCATCGAAGCGGAACAGGGGTACCACGAGCAGGACGGTAAGCGCCGCCAACACGAGGCCGAAGCCTCCCGCGGTGGTACGGGACACTGCCGGGACAGGTTTGCGGCGAATCATGGGTACCGTCGCAGGATAACAGAGCGGGCGTCTGCTGCCGGGAATGAGGAGGTCAGAAGACCGTCCCTTCGCCGAGAATGCCGTTGAGGGCTGTGAGGCGCTGGATGACGAGGAAGCCGGCCCGGTCGTGCACCTGCTGGTTTCGCTGGAGCAGGACTGCGCGCATGCCGGCATTGCGGGCGCCGGGGATGTCGGTCACGGGCGAATCGCCAACGAATATCGCATCGTGCGGTTCGACGCCAAGGTCGGCGAGCGCGCGGCGGAAGGGCGCGGGGTTGGGCTTGGCCAGGCCCACATCGGCCGACGACACGAAGCTATCGATGTAGCCAGCGAGGCCAAGCTCGTTCACCCTGGTCGCGAAGTAGTGCCCCGGGAAGATGGCATTGCTGACGACGGCAACGCGGTAGCCGCGGAACTTCAACGACGAGAGCAGCGCACGGGCATCGTCGTACACCTCCTGGTGGCGCATGTGTTCTTCGAAGAAGAGGCGGCTGCAGGCCTCGACGTCGTTCGTGCCACAAGGCCAGCCGAGCCAGGTCATGGCTTCGCCGATGATGCGGCCGATGACTGGCGAAGTCCCGGTTTCTCCGGGAGTATAGGGCGGCACCACGGATTGGAAAGCACGGGCGAAGTCGCCGCCGGTAGCATCGACCCCCAGGTACTTGCGGGCGTAGGCATCCACGGCGGACGCAGCGAGGTCGATGGCCCCGGGGTCGTTGCTGACGATGGTGCCGTCCCAATCGAAGAGGACCGCGTGGATGGCCATCTCAGCTGCCCAGGAGCCTGCGCACGACCTCGTTGATGGCTCGTCCATCTGCCCGACCGGCGAACTGCCTGGTGAGGACTGGCATGACCTTGCCAATATCGCGCGGGCCGCTGGCGCCGGTCTCGGCGATGACCTTGCGGACTGCGGCCTCGATCTCCTCGGGCCCGGCCTGCTCCGGCAGGTAGGCCTGGAGGACCGTCTCCTCGTCACGTTCCCGCTCGACAAGGTCCATCCGGTTGCCCTTTTCGAACTCGAGGATGCTTTCGCGGCGCTGCTTCACCTGCTTCTGGATGACGGCGATCACGGCGTCGTCGTCGAGGGGCTTGCCCTGGTCGATCTCGGCGTTCTTGATGGCAGCGATGAGCATGCGGAGAGCGGACTTTCGGATTTCCTCGCGGTTTCGCATGGCGTCCGCAAGGTCGGCCTGGATTGTGTCTTTGAGGGTTGCCATGGCGAGCTCCCGGAATGCCGCGGGCCCGGCGCAGTGGCCGGGCCCGCGAGTGTGTTCGGTGGATTGCCCGGGTTAGCGCCTGCTGGCTGCTCGGGCTTCGCTGCGGAGCTGCTTCTTGCGGAGCTTCCGCAGGCGGGCGGCTTCCTTCTTCTTGCGTTTCACGCTCGGCTTTTCGTAATGCTCCCGACGCCGCGCTTCTGCAAGGATGCCATCCTGTTGGACGCGCTTGTTAAAGCGCTTGAGCGCGGCTTCGAAACCTTCACCATCGCCGACGATGACTTCTGCCAAGAGGAACTATCACCTCGCCTTCTTGCGAAAAAGAGTGCCCCTGAAGGGCCGCAGGTCTTTCACCATAACACTCAAACCGGCTTGACGGAATCCACGGAGGACCCCTCGGGGGCGACGGCTTCGCGGGCGCGGCAATCGAGCCGCTCCAGATGGTGTTCGACCCAGATGGCCGGGCGCTGACTGCGGATACCGGGTGCATCGTGGTTGAAGCGGTCCTGGCGCTTGCGCAGCGAACGAGCCAGTTCTTCGTAGCGAACGCGGATGCGGGAGATCGCTTCGCGGTAGCCGTCCCGGCCGCCATCCAGGGCAGCGGCCTGGCAGAGTGCCGCGTGCTCGGCATCCAGGCGGTCGAGGTGTTCGCGGTCGCGTTCGATGTCTTTGGCCAGGTTGAGCCATTCGGGCAGCATGCCGCCGTTCTGGAGGACCCTGAAGCCCAGCCAGTTATCGCCGGCGAGGCTACCGCCGTCGCCGAGAAGGAGGGGCTTGCCGGCGCCCGGCAGGTTATCGAACATGCCGGCGGCCATCGCGTCCTGTATCTGCGACTCGATGGTCTTTTCGATGCTCATGGCGGCAATTTTCCGTTAGCGAGGGAGCCCTGTCGATCCGGGCACGCGTTGAAGGCGGGCATTGCTGCCCGCCTTCGCGTGTCTCAGCGTGAGACCGGGGGTTAGTCCGCGGAGGGGAGGACCTTTGGCTGGAGGAGCTCCATCGCGCGCCCGTCGACGTTGAGGGCGCACGGGCCGGGCTTGACCACCAGGACCTCGACGCCGGATGTCTCGTCCTTGTATCGCTTGCCGAGCTGGACGGGTTCCATGCCCTCGGTGTTTACGGTGACCGAGGCATCCTCGGCTCCGCGCATCTGCATGGGCGCGTCGCCGCAGCGGAGCTCGCCAGCCCCGCCCTTGGTCACAATGAATTCCGCCACGCCGCCGGGCACGACGTATCGCTTGCCAGTCTGTGCTGCTGCCATCCCTAACCTCTTCTTGCTGGAGCCCCAGCCCACCGCCGGGGCGAGGATTATGTGCAGGATCCTACGGATGCTCCCTCTGCCGGTCAACCGAAAGGGGGCCTTGAGGGGCCCCCTGAACTCGATCCCGGGCGGCTGGAGCGCCTATTCGACCCAGATCCAGCCAGTCATCGCGGGGTGGTAGACGCAGGTTAGCTTGAACTTCCCCGGCTCGTTAAAGGTGATGGTCCGGGCATCTCCAACGGCCGGACCGATATCAGGCTTGTCGTCGACGCCGTTGAGCGTGATGGTGTGCAGGCCCGCGCCGTTCTCGAACCGGATCTCGGTGCCCTTGGCAACCTTCACGGCGCCCGCGTTCGGCTCGCTGCGCACGCCGTCGGCCTCGATGATCCAGTCGAATTCGGGAACCGTCTGGGTGGCGAAGATGGTGACTTTGGCCGAGATCTCGGTTGGCTCGTCCGGTTCGGTGGCGGGGGTTGCCGTGCCGATGCCGGGGAGGGTCTGGAAGACGCTCGCGGGCACCGCGTGCTGGACGCAGGCGGTGCCCGGGTTGATCTGGTCAGGCGCCGCAGATCCCCAGGAGTCCTCGGGAAGGTGGAGCGAGGTGCCGATGGCAACAATATCGCTGGCCTTCAGACCGTTGGCCTCGGCAATCATGCCCGCGGTTGTGCCGGAGAGCGTCTGCGCCACGTCATCAAGGCTCTGGCCCTGGACGATGTAGCCGTCAATCTTGGGTAGCTTCAGCTCGGTCACTTCGGCGGGGATTTCGGCGTCCGGTTCGAGGTCCTTGATCGCGTCGTTCAGGTCCTTCAATTGCTGTTCGGTGATGCCGTGGCGCTCGGCGACGGCCGGAACGGTATCACCGGCGGTAACGAAGTAGACGGCGCCAGCGGGGAGCGCGAGGACCTCGCCGGGGAAGAGGCCCGCGCGGGGCTGGCCATCAGCGGTGAGGAGCTCCATGGTAGCGACGCCCCGCTTGACGCTGAGGCTGTAATCGAGCTTGTTGAGGTCGGCAATGATGAGGGCGCCGACGAAGTGGGCTTCGGCGACCTTTGTGATGGTTTCGTTGTCTTTGTAGACCGTGTAGGCGTAGCCGTCCTGGTCGGCGCGGAAGCCGGGAAGCTGGATGGTGGAGCCCTGCTTCAGGGTCCCTTCGACAGGGAGGTTGTTGAGCGCGGCGAGCTCAGCGGGCCCGATGCCGTGAGCGCGGGCGATGAGAGAGAGCGTATCGCCGCCGACGACGGCTGAGGTGTGCAGGTTGAGGTTGTGGGCGAAGTGCACGGCCTCGGTCCAGCCAAAGCTCGTGGGGTTGCCGAAGGCATCTTCGCCGGTGGCCGGCGCAGTGATGAGGTTGACAAGGTGTTCGATCTGGATGGCGTTGAGGGCGCCGCCGTTCGTATTGAGCCAGGCGGGCATGAGGGTGCCCGCGCGGCCGCACTGGAGGGTGCGGCGGACGAGGTCGCGGTTCTGGCGGAGGAGGAGCGGGTCCTGGTCCTGGAAGTCGGCGCGGTTCAGGGCGGGGCCGATGCCGCCGTCGCCCTTGTTTCCGTGACAGGTGCGGCAGTTGTTGGCGTAGAGGAGCGCCCCGCGCTCGATGGACTGTTCGTCGGTCCACTTCTGCTGGTCTGGAGCGCGGACGGGCAGGTCGATTGCGGTGTAGGCCGCACAGCCGCCAACAAAGATGAAGAAGAGCGCGACGATGAGGACGATTTGCTTCTGGGTGTTCAATCGATCCTCCGCCTACCCGTTGTACGCAACCGCACGAAGCGGGTTGTTGTTGTTGCCGCTGGTGACAGCGCCAGTGTTGACATCGACAGAGCCATTGCTGTTGACGGTGAGGGCCATGGTGTCCATGGGCCGGGGAGCCGGGCCGTAAACACGGATGCCGGCGCGGGAGTAGGTGGAGCCGTGGCACGGGCAGCGGAACCAGCCGACGATGCCGGGGAAGTTGACCTCGGCGCCGTTGAATCCACCGACCCAGGGGACCGCACAGCCAAGATGGGGGCACTTCCAGTAGAGGGCCAGGAGGCCCCCGGTGCCGCCGACGCCGAGAACATCGCCCTCGGACCCGTCGAGGTTCACCAGCCAGAACTTGCCCTCACTAATGCGCGTGGGTTCGGCGCCGGGGTGGGGGATACGGTTGGCGGCGACGTTCACGAGGCCGCCGAAGCCGCTGGGCTTTCGGAGGTTGAAAAACCCGAGGAATCCGGCCGTCATCGCACCAAACGAGAGAGCCAGGCCGGCGAAGACACTGACCCTGAGGAACGAGCGGCGCGCAAGTTTGCGCGCCTCTGACTGGCGGGCTCGCTCGATGGGCCCCGAAGCGCGCGGAGCGGCGGATGGTTCAGCTGCCATTATTGGTTTCTACTCCTGGCCCGGTATGCCTTCGCTAACTTTCAACTCCCACGGGAACACGAGCTCCTGGCCCTGTCCCCGGAATGCCGTGCCGGTTAGCGTCAGCACGCCGTAGGAAGCAACAAATCCACCGAAAAGCGCCAGGAGCGCGTCCCTGCGCGTCACCACGAGGCCCATCCGCCACATCCCGTAGATAAGGAGGCTCGGAAGCCCAACGATGAAGACGATCGGGATGGCCTGCTCCACCAGCCAGCCCGGGAAGTCCAGGTGCTGGAAGGTCGTCGGCCCGCCCGAACCCGTGCCATCCAGGATGCGGAGGTTGAACGGGAGGTACGTGATCTCGCGTGACCAGTCGGGCCACGGAAGCTGCGACTGCATCGACCGGGCACTTTCGAGGAAGCGGAGGCTATCGCCACCGGAGAGGCGGAACCAGTCGTGGAGGAAGAAGGCGACCTTGCCCGAGTCCCAGAGGATGAGCGCCCACGTCCCGAAGAAGCCGATGGCGGCCGCGATGATGGTGATCTTTACCGCGCCGTCGGTCCCGAAGTAGACGCCCTGGCCCTCGTTGTCGCGGTCGAAATAGGGGAAGGCGCCGAGGATGACGAGCCAGATGGTCGGGATGATGATGCCGGCCATGGCGGCGTTCATGTGGAGGAGGAGTTCCTGCAGGTTCAGCAGGTACCACGGCGCCTTTGACGGGTTCGGCGTCACGTCCGCGTTCGCCTGGTCCAGCAGCGGCGCGTTCACGACCACCGAGAGGAAGAAGAGGGTGATCGTGAAGAGCATCGCGGCGATGAACTCGATGAACACGAGGTCCGGCCAGACGAGCACTTCCTCGTCGCGGGCGCGTGCCTGCGGGCGGGCGACTGGTCGGGCGACTACTGTGGTTGCCATGCTGTCTCTGTCCTGCGTGAAGTTCGAGGCCTAGAGGGGCCGGGCCAGGCCACCATCACGGCGAATACGCCAGAAGTGGACGGCCATGAAGATAGCGGCCAGCAGTGGCAGGCCGATGACGTGGAGCGTGTAGAAGCGGATGAGCGATTCGGGGCCGACTTCGAACCCACCGAGCATCCAGAACCGGGTCTTGGGGCCGAGGACGGGCGCCGAACCGGCGATGTTCGAGCCCACCGTGATGGCCCAGAACGCCAGCTGGTCCCACGGGAGGAGGTAGCCGGTAAAGCTGAGGAGGAAGGTCAGCACCAGGAGGATGACGCCGACGACCCAGTTGAATTCGCGCGGCGGCTTGTAGGCGCCCGTGTAGAACACGCGCATCATGTGCAAGAAGACGAGGATGACCATTGCGTGGGCCATCCAGCGGTGCATGTTTCGCATCAACTGGCCGAACTGGACGGTCGTGGTGATATTCTGCATGTCGAGATAGGCACGTTCGACGCTGGGCACGTAGTAGAACATCAGCAAGATGCCGGTGACGGTAAGGCCCAGGAACATGAAGAAGGAGAGCCCGCCGAGGCAGTAGGTATGGGTGACCTTGACGTGAGTCCGGTGGATGCGGGTGGGGTGGAGGTGGAGGAACACGTTCGTCGCAACCACGAGCATCTGGTTACGGGGCGTGTTCGGGTAACCGGTGCGGAAGATCGACTTCCACACGTAGTTGTGGAACATCTTGTCGTAGATCTTGTCCGCGAGTGTCGGTTTTGCCGGAGCTTCGACGGCCATGGGTCAAACTACCTCTGCCACCACTGGCCAAACAGCACAATCAGGGCCAGGGTCGCGACTATGGTGATGCTGACAAAGACAAGTTCAAGCGTCTCGGCAAAGTCGTGCGGAAGATTAGCGAATTCCAACCTGCCGGCCTCCCCCTCTTCGTTTCCGTGGGCATGGAGCCCCGGTGCCATCGGACTTTGTGAATCTCGTAGCAAGGCGTGTTATACCATCGGCCCCACCCGCGATCAAACCTGACGGTGGTGCTGTTAACCGGCTGACCGACTCAGCGGGGGCGCGCCGATTCGAACCCGATCCCATCCATTCGAAGGGTTTATCGGCGCTATCGGCGGCGGCGGAAGCGCATCCGCGCCAGCCCGCGGATGTCTTCGATGGCCGTACTGACGATCTTCACCTTCGTATCGGTGTCCTCGACCCAGCGGACCGGGAGTTCGCAGATCGTGAGCTTTGCCTGGTGGGCGAGGATGAGCATTTCGGTATCGAAGAACCACATCCGGTTCTCGATGTGGGGGACGATGGCCTGGACGGCCTTGCGGTTGAGTGCCTTGAAGCCGCACTGGGCATCGGTGATCCGGAGGCGGGGGAAGGTCATGCGAAT
This sequence comes from Dehalococcoidia bacterium, assembly GCA_003104995.1. GTDB lineage: Bacteria > Chloroflexota > Dehalococcoidia > Tepidiformales > Tepidiformaceae > Amarobacter. The sequence continues at coordinate 39,732 of PQAO01000035.1, read as the reverse complement.
GAGCGCCACGTAGCCGCGGCTGGTGATCTCGCGCTTGAGCTGGCGGTCGGTCTTCGAGCCTTTCGCCAGGCGGGAGCCGATGGCCACATCGCAGCCCTGTTCGGCGACCATGGCGATCAGCTCCGGCAGGTGGTTGAGATCGGTGCTGAGGTCGACATCCATGTAGGAGACGATATCGGCGTCGCTGGAGAGCCAGGCCTCGCGGAGGGCGAGCCCGCGGCCCTTCACTTCGAGGACCAGCGCCTTCACCCGGGGGTGGCGCGCTTCGAGGCTGCGGGCGAGTTCCGGAGTCCCGTCGTTCGAGCCGTTGTCGGCGATCACGAGCCGCCAATCGTATTGCTGGTTCTGGTCGAAGAGCGCGAGGGTGGTCATGGCGCTCTGTTCGAGCACCTTCACTTCGTTGTAGACGGGGATGACGACATCGACCCGGGGACGTGGCGTATCGCTCATGGCGGGCATTGTCGGCCGGGGCAGGTGAACGCGCCATCGGGAGGCAACCGAAAACGCCCACCGTTACCGATGGGCGTTCCGCAATCACATCCGGGGTTTCGAAACTAGGCCGCGGGGGTGCTGGCGTGGGCGGCCAGGCGGCGCTTGAGGCGGTCGGCCTTGCCGGTGTGGATGGCGCCCTGCTTGGCGGCACGATCGAGGGCGGAGTAGGCGCTATCGAGGGCGGTCTTGATGGCCTCGGCATCGCCGGAGACGACCGCTTCGCGCACCCGGCGGACGGAGCTGCGGGCGAGCGTGCGGCGGGCGCGGTTACGCTCGCGCTCGCGAAGGGACTGGTGCCACCGCTTGATAGCGGACTTATGGTGAGCCATGTGTATCTCTAACCCGGACGTGGAATGTGAGTGTCGAATGGAGAGCGTATCGCGACCGGCGGCCACAGGCAATCGATCGGGGCGCGGTGAGAGGGTAGGAGACCGGGGATCGAGGGGTCTCGAACACGGTGGGCGAATCGCGTAGCCTTGGCTCCATCTCAGGAGCGAGGACCACCATGCCCCTTCGTATCGGCCTCATTGGCGCGGGCGCGAACACGCGCCAGATGCACATTCCCGGACTCCGCAAGCAGCCTGGGGTCGAGATCACCGGGGTAGCGAACCGCAGCCGGGAGAGTTCGCAGCGGGTCGCCGGCGAGTTCGGCATCCCGCGGGTGTTCGACTCGGCGGAGGCGCTCTGCGCGGACCCGGAAATTGACGCGGTGTGCATTGGCACATGGCCGTACATGCACCGCGACTTCACCATCATGGCACTCGAAGCGGGGAAGCACGTGCTCTGCGAGGCGCGCATGGCGATGGACCTGGAGCAGGCCCAGGACATGCTGGCCGCGAGCGAGCGCAACCCGGGGCTGGTGGCGCAGCTGGTCCCGGCGCCGTTCGACTTCAAGCTCGGGCCGGCGATTACGCGGCTCATCCGCGAGGGCGCGCTCGGGACGATCTACGAAGTCAACGTGAACGTGCTGAACGCCTCGGGGCTGGACCCGGCGACGCCGCTGCACTGGCGCCAGCGGGCCGACTACTCGGGCAAGAACGTGATGATGTTCGGGATCTTCGTGGAGGTCATCCATCGCTGGCTCGGCGACCACACCGACATCCAGGCGGCCGGAGATGTCGTGATCCCCGAGCGCCCGGACACCGAGACGGGCCGGCCGGGTAAGGTCACGGTGCCGGACATCTACGTGGCAACCGGGAGGCTGGCGAACGGCGCGCGGATCACCTACCACTTCAGCTCGATGGCGGCATCGGCCGAGGGCAACGGCATCGCAGTGTTCGGTTCGAAGGCGACGCTGCGCTGGAAGATGGGCGACACGGCGGAACTGATCGAGCACGGGAAGGCAGCGGTTGCCATCGAGCCGGACGCGGGGACCGACCGGGGCTGGCGCGTTGAGGAGGATTTCGTGGCCTCGGTGACGACGGGCGCGCCGGTGCGGCTGACGACCTTCGAGGACGGGGTGCGCTACATGCGGGTGATCGACCGGGCGTACGAGAGCTGGAAGGCGGGGCAGAAGCTGGGGATCTAAGGTCCTCTACGCCAGGCACCGGAGCGGCTGGTTGCCGTTGTAGATGAGCATCTCGGCGAAGAGCTGGCGGTAGTCGAGGGGGATGCCGAGCGGTTCGCCCCGCAGTTCCGAGTAGACGCGGTGGATGTTCGGGACGAGGCGCTCGCGGTCGTGCCACTCCGCGAACTTCCCGAGGTCGAGGGCGGCGGCCAGGTCGAGCGGGGGCGTGCCCTTTTCGAAGCCGGCGCGGGCGGATTGCTGCACCCAGCGCAGGTAGCTGCGCACCTCGCCGATGACCTCGGGCCCGCAGACCTCGCCGTGGCCGGGGACAATCGCCTCGGCGCCGAGCGCTTCGATACGGTCGAGCGCGGTGAGCCACCCGGCGACCGAGCCTCCCAGCGCGAAGGGCGTACCGCCGTTAAAGATCACGTCGCCGGAGAAGAGCAGCTTTCGCTCGGGGATCCAGGCGACGATGTCGCTGGTGGTGTGCGCGGGGCCGACGTAGATGAGCTCCACCTCCAGGTCGTCGACGTAGACCGAAAGGCGGTCGTCGAAGGTGACGGTCGGGGGCGTGATGGGGCAGTCGCCGAAGTCGACCATGGGGAAGAGGGCGTAGGAGGCGTGACCGCCGGCGATGATCTCGCGGCGGCAGCGTTCGCTCGCGATGATGGCGCTTGCGGGGGCGAACATGAAGTTGCCGTGGGTGTGGTCGCCGTGGCTGTGGGTGTTGATGAGGGCGCTGACCGGGTGGGGCGTCACCTCGCGGATGGCAGCGTGGAAGGCGCGGGCGCGCTTTTCGGTGCCGGTGGTATCGACGACGGTGGCGGAGCGGCTGCCGACGATGGCGCCGGCGTTGTTGAGGAACCAGCTGCCATCCAGCTGGATGTAGGCGTAGATGCCGGGGGAGACCTCTTCGATGCGTGGCGGTGGTATCTCGGCGTGGGCGGGGACGGCCTGGCTCGACATGCAGCGGGCTCCGGATTGGTGGTGCGGGGGAGTGTAGGGCATCGGCGTGGGGGCGTGTGCCTCATGGAAGGGAGGCCGGCGAGTCGAGCGTGGCCACCGAATTCGAGATGGTGTTGATCATCGCGGCGACGGCCGGGGCCGTCCTCACTCCGGCCGCTTGCGGGCCGCGAGGGCTGGAGTCGCTCGGTGGGGCGGGCGTGCTGCTGCGCTACCGTGCCCCGGGGAGCTGAACCGGCGGGACGGCGCCGGTGTCCTGGCCCTTTCCGAGCGCACGCTCGAGCTGGTCGCAGATGGTCTCTATCGCCTTCACGCGAGCGTAACGCTTGTCTTCCGAGGGGATGACGAACCACGGGGCCGCGGGCGCGCGGTCGGTGTGGGCAAGCATGTCGTTGACGGCGGCGTAGTAGGCGTCCCACTGGGCGCGGTTTCGCCAGTCCTCTTCGGTGATTTTGTGCGCCTTGTAGCTGGTGTTCTGGCGGTCTTCGAAGCGGCGCAGCTGCTCTTCGGGGCTCATGTGGAGCCAGAACTTGGCGATGACCACGCCATCGGAGGCAAGGTTCAGCTCGAAGTCGTTGATCTCCTGGTAGGCGCGCTGCCACTCCCGGTCGGTGGCGAAACCCTCGACCCGTTCGACGAGCACGCGGCCGTACCACGACCGGTCGAAGATGGTGGTGTGGCCTGCCCGGGGGACGTGGCGCCAGAAGCGCCAGAGGTAGTGGTATTGGCGCTCATCCTCCGTCGGCGCGCCCACCGGGATGACGCGGACCGAGCGCGCATCCATCGCCTCAACAATCCGGCGGATGGTGCTTCCCTTACCGGCGGCGTCCCATCCTTCGAACGCGAGCACTGTGGGGATGCCGCGCAGGAACGCGGCCGTCGATAGCTCCCGCAGCCGCGCCTGTCCGAGGGCGAGCCGTTGCACGTATTCCTGGCCGTCCAGCATCCGGGTGAGGTCGACCGCCCCCAGGTGGTCGTCAGCCTGTGGAAGCTCGACAGGGGCCGGAGGTGAGTACGGTGCACCGCCATTGAGGCGGGTGCTCACCATATCGGCCAGGAGCCTGCCCGTGGTGTAGTGGCGATAGCGGTCATCGCGGCCATCGACGATCGTCCACGGAGCCGCCGGTGAATCGGTATGCACCATGATGTCGCCGATAATTCCGGGATATCGGTCGTAGAGGTCGAGGCGCTTCCAGTCGTCGTCGTTCACCTTCCAGCTGCGCTGGCGGTCGCGGGAGAGCGCCTTGAGGCGGGCCTTCTGCGCCTGCCGGTCAAGCCCCAGCCAGAACTTGAGGATGAGCACGCCCGATTCGGCGAGCATGCGTTCGAAGAAGGCGATCCGTTCGAGCGACACCAGGAATTTCTTGCGGGAGATCTGTCGTTCGAGGCGGTGCTGGACGAGTGGCGTGTACCACGAGCCGCAAAAGAGCCCGATACGGCCCTGGCGGGGAAGCGCATCCCAGTAGGGCGCGAACCGCGGGCGGGCCGGGTCGGCCCGGAACGTGCCCCCGAAGGCGTTGACATCGGTACCACGGGGATCGAGCCAGCCGTTGAGGGCGTTGAGGGTGTCGGACTTCACCGCATCCGCTCCGCCGATGACCACCACCACTGGTTTCCCGGCATCACGGAGCGCCCGTTGCAGGTCGAGCAGTTCGGTGCGCAACTGCGGGACGAGCGCATCGAACTCCTTCCGCGACATCACGGGCTCGGGGCCACGCTCGTCGCGCCTGGGCTTCGTTTTGCGGCGCTTGTTCACCCCGTCCTCCCTGGCTGGATCCGGCATCAGGCCGGCCCCATCGACCACCAGTGTGACAGGGTGGGGCGGGCCGTGTCCGCCGGGAGAGACCCCCGCAGGTGCACGATGTGGCAACTAGCGCCAGTATGGTGGCGTGCGGGTATTTCTGGTCATCCTCGGCGCGCTCTCGATGCTGCTCGGCTTCGGCTGCGCCGTCAGCGGCTTCGGCACGTTCCGGGTGGTCGATTCCGACGGGTACATCAGCAGCGGGCCCGGCGAACTGACGACGACGGCGGCTGCCATCGTGGCGCAGACGAGCGAAATCGAAGACCGGAGCGACGACCCCGGCTTCCGCGAGGGCAAGGTCCGCGTGCGCATCCGGGCGGCCCGGTCCGATGGGGGCGAGGTGTTCATCGGCATTGCCAGCGCCGAGGCAGTCGAAGCGTATTTGCGCGGCAGCCCATACGAAGTGGTGCGCGAAATCGAGTTCGACCCGCTGGCGTACGAGGGGGACATCGTGCCAGGGGGACGCGTGCCCGGGAGCCCCGCGGAGGCGGTGGATTGGGTTGCGAGTGCATCGGGACGAGGAGAGCAGGAGCTGGACTGGCAGGTACGTTCGGGGTCGCACGCTTTCGTCATCATGAACGCGGACGGTTCGGCGGGGGTCACGGTGGAAGCGAACCTGGCGGTGAAACTGCCCTATGTCCGGGGGTTTGGCGTGGCGTTGATGGTCGCCGGGGTTCTGCTGCTCACTGCGGGGCTGTTGCTCATCGCCCTCCCCCTGCGCGGCAGGCGGAGCCCGCCCTCGGCTGGAGGCGAAGACCGGCAGCCGGATGTGACCGGCACGTAAAGGCGCGCGGAGACTTCACAATTCGCGCAGATGTTTCCCCTACGATTGAAGTTGCGTGGACGAGATCGACTTCACCCGGGCGCCGGAACCCGGTCCAGAGCGACCAGGGTCGCCGCGTCTTTTGCTGCCAGCGGTGCTGGCTGTGGCCGCCTTCATCGGGGGAAGCGCGGCGGGCATCTGGTCGCAGGATCGTCAGACAGGCGAAGCCCTCGCGCGGGTGCAGCTCCTGCCCGCACGGACGCCCGAGGTGCTACTGGTGGCGCTCCCATCCGCGCCGACACCCGCGCCGCTGGACCCCACGCCGACGAACGAGCCTGTATCTCAGGCGGCCGCCCTTTCCGGAGAAGCGCCCGGGCCCGCAAGCCTGCCAGTCGCGCCAACACCTCCACCGCAGGATGACCCCGCGCCGGCCATGCCCGGCGTGCTCGCGGGCATCACCGCCTGGTCGAACGGCGATTCGACCTCGTACTACATGTCGGCGGCGTTTCTGGCGATGGTGGAGCGGGCGGGCGGGGCGGCGGTGATCGCGCCGTCGTACGTGGTTTCCTCCGGGCTACTGAACCCGAGCCTGCACGACTGGCCAGCCAACCTGGCCTCGGAGATGGCGCTTTACAACCCGGCGGTGGTGGTGTTCATGCTGGGCGCGAACGACGCGAACGGTGCGGCCGCCAATCCCGAGGCCTACCGCGCGAAGGTTGGCGCGGTGATGGACCAATTGGACGCGCCGGGCCGCAGGGTCGCCTGGGTGGGACAACCGATCATGGGCCGCGACGACCTCGCGGTTTCGGTACCGGTAGTGAACCGGATTTTTGAGGAAGAGGCGGCGAGCCGGCCGTGGGTGACCTACGTGGATGCCTACGGGCTGACCGCCGACGCGGCGGGCGGCTATGCAACACATCTCCCGGGGCCGGATGGCGAACCGCAAGTGATGCGGGCGGATGACGGCGTGCACCTGACGCCCGCGGCGGGCGAGCGGTTGGCGCGGGCGGTCTTCATGGCACTCTTCCCGGGGGTGCCGGTTCCGTAGGCGGCCGGGCGCTTACGGGAGGGTTATTTGCTCGGGCTTGCAGGACCAGGCGCCCCAGTGCGTCGTGCCGTTTTCGATATCGGCGGCGAACGCGAAGAGAGCGACGCGCAGGTTCGTCACCGGGTCGGACCAGAGGGCGAAGTCCGTGCCAGTGGCTTCGAACCAGTAGGGGATGAGTTGCATGAGACCGTACGTGCCATAGCCCACGGCGTCGGGGCGGAGGCGGCTTTCGCACCAGGCGACGCGGGACACCTCGTCGAGGCGATCCGCGGGCCAACCGGCGGCGGCGGCCGCGGCCTTAACTTCGCTGAAGGAGAGCACGCCGGTGGCAGCGGCCGGCGGTGGCTGCACGGCAACGGCGGCCGGAGCAGGGGCAGGGGCTGCTTCCACGGCTGGAGCGGGAGCGGGCTCGATCTCGGAGACAGATTCGGCGGGAGCGGGGATCGCCTCGCTGGGAACGCTCGCCGCCGAGGGACCTGAATCGGGCGCCGCCGCGGGCACGGGATCGGCGGCTTCAGCGCCAGGCTGGTCCACGGCGACTTCCGCGGGAGCGGCTTCGACCGCGGAGTCCACGGTGACAGTCATGGTCGCAGCCGGGGCCCCACTCCTGGCTGATGGAACAAGCAGTGCGGAAACCTGCCCCGCGCTGGCGGTGGTCGAGAGCATCGAGAGCGGGTTGATCTGTGGCGCCGACACGGAGGCGGTGCCGCCAGAGAGGAGGTGGGCCGCCAGGAAAAAGGAGATCGAGAGCATGACGATCTCCGCGGGGCGGACAAACCAGGGCTGCGAGGGGGTCCGCGGTTCGCTCCAGCGCGGGCGGCCGAACTGCTCGGGTGCGTGGCCTTCGAAGCTTTCGGATGCGAGACGCAGGGAGGCGGGCTCGAACTCGGACTCAGCGGCGCGCACGGGAATGCGAAGCAGCCGGCCGGCAACCAGGGCGATGGCAAAGCCATAATCGACCCAGGCAGCAAGCCAGCTCGTGGCGCGCACCGGCCCCTTCAGGAGCCAGGCCGTCACGCGGGTGTCTCCTCGCGTGAGGTATTCCTCATAAGCACTTGGGCTTACCTGCCAGGACGCAAACCGGCCAATGGCCGGCGGCAAGTAAGCCAGTCACCCCGCCAAAGAGTGGCCGTCAGGGTCGCACATTGCGCGTGCTAAGGGCAATCGTTCCTTCCCCAACGATCCGTGATACCGCGACCCCGAAACCGCGTCGCAGCTTCCCCAATTGGGCGGCTCCGGGTGCCCAAACCCGGCCGCCGTCTAAGATGGATTTCTACTTCCTCCACAGGACGAACCATGCAACTGACCGACACCCTCACCAACACCCGGCAAGAGCTCCTCCCCGCCCTCGCCGCCGACGGCGTGGTGCGCATGTACGTCTGTGGTGTGACTCCCTACGCCGAATCGCACGTGGGCCACGCCCTTCACGCGATCGTGTTCGACGTCCTCCGGCGGTATCTGGACTGGCGCGGGATCCTCGTGCGCCACGTCCAGAACTTCACCGACATCGACGACAAGTTGATCGACCGGGCCCAGCGCCTTGGCGTACCCATGAGCGAGCTGGCCGAGCAAAACATCAGCGACTACTTTGCCCAGTTGAAGGCGATGAACGTGCAACCGGCGCACGTGTATCCGCGCGTCACTGAGACGGTCCCGCAGATCATTCGCTTCATCGAAGGGCTCATCGAAAAGGGATTTGCCTACGCTTCCGGGGGCGACGTGTACTACCGCGTGCGGCAGTTCGGTGGCGAGCGCTATGGCGCACTCTCGCGGCGGGCGATCGACGACCTGATGAGCGGCGCCCGGGTAGACCCGACGGAGCTGAAAGACGATCCGCTGGACTTCGCACTCTGGAAGGGCGCCAAGCCGGGCGAACCGAGCTGGGACAGCCCCTGGGGGCCGGGACGGCCGGGGTGGCACATCGAGTGCTCGGCGATGGCGCTGGAGAACCTGGGCGACCAGATAGACATCCACGGAGGCGGGGCGGACCTGATCTTCCCCCACCATTCGAACGAGATAGCGCAAACCGAGGCGTACACCGGCAAGGCGCCGTTTGCCCGGATCTGGATGCACAACGCGCTGCTCCAACTCGGCAGCGAGAAGATGTCGAAGTCGATCGGCAACCTCGTGACGATCCAGGAGGCGCTGGACCAGTACGGGCCGGACGCGCTGCGGCTGTTCGTCATCACGAGCCACTACCGCAGCCCGGTGACCTATTCGGAGGATGCGCTCGAGGCGGCGAAGGCCGGGGCCGACCGGTTGCGCAATGCGGCTTTCGTGGCCGCCGGAGGTAGCGGGCCCGCCCTGGATGCCGGGCCGTACCGGCAGCGGTTCATGGAGGCCATGGAAGACGATTTAAACACGCCGCGCGCACTCGCCGCGATGTTCGACCTCGCCCGCGAAGTGAACCGGGCGGGCACGGCCGGACAGGATATCTCGGACGCGCAGGCCGCCCTCCGTGAGCTGTGCGGCGTGCTGGGGCTGATGCTGCGGTCGCCCGCGAAGCGATCGCAGGAGGCGGCGCCGTTCATCGACCTCCTGGTCCAGCTCCGGACCGAGCTGCGGGCGGCGAAGCAGTGGGCCATCGCCGACCAGGTGCGCGATGGGTTGACGGCGCTCGGCGTGGAGATCAAGGACAGCGCCGAAGGGACGGCCTGGTCTCTGAAGTAGCCGCGCTGCCCGGCCACGCCCGGAAACGGCCCGGGTGCAGGGGTACGCGTCATTACCTGGCGTTTCCCGAAGGGTGAACGCGGCGTCCGGTATACTGGGTGGCAGGAGGTATCCAGCTCTCGACTATGAACTTCATGAAAACCACAGTGCTGCTGGCGACCCTCACAGGGCTCCTTGTGGCCGTGGGGGGCCTTGTCGGAGGGACCGGCGGGGCAATGATCTTCCTCGTCTTCGCCGGGGTGATGAACTTCGCTGCCTACTGGTTCAGCGACAAGTTCGCCCTGCGCATGGCGGGCGCGCGGGAGATCCAGGAATCTGATGACCCCCACCTCTTCGCGATGGTGCGCGAGGTGGCGGAGCTTTCGCGCATGCCCATGCCGCGCGTCTACATCATCCAGAACGACTCGCCCAACGCCTTTGCGACGGGCCGGAACCCGAAGCATGCGGTCGTGGCTGTCACGACCGGTATCCAGCGGCTCCTGACCGACCGCGAACTGCGCGGCGTGCTTGGGCACGAGATGGGCCACGTGAAGAACCGCGACATCCTGACGAGCTCGATCGTTGCCACGGTCGCCGGTGCGATTTCGATGATCGCCCAGGTGCTGATGTGGTCGAGCATCTTCGGTGGCCGCGGCCGGGACCAGAACCCGTTCGTCACGCTCGCGGTGATCCTGATCGCGCCGATTGCGGCGACCATGATCCAGCTCGGTATCAGCCGGCAGCGCGAATACGCCGCCGACAAGACCGGCGCTGAAGTGACCCGCGACCCCGAGGCGCTGGCGAGCGCGCTGGAGAAGCTGCAGCGCGGCGTGCAGATCCGGCCGATGCAGGAGACGCCCGCGCAGGAAGCGGTCTCGGCGCTGTACATCGTCAAGCCGTTCGGCGGCGCGGGCGGGATGTCGAAGCTGTTTAGTACGCACCCGCCGCTGGAGGAGCGCATCGAGCGGCTGCGGAAGATGCGCGTTTAACCGCAGGCGAACAAAGGCGAACACGGAGGCGCGGAGGCGCGGAGGGTCTTGAGAGAGCTCTCTGTTTCCTCCGCGCCTCTGTATTCATCCCTGTTGCGCGTGGGAAGGAGCAGCTCAGCGGCGGAGCCAGGCGATGTGGGCGCTCTCTTCGAGGGCGGTGATCCAGTGGAGCGCCTCCCAGAGCGTGGCGCCGCGGGCGTACGCCCCGTGGCCGCGGAGCAGCACCACCAGGTGGTTCTGGAGCGCGGCGGCTATCTGCTCCACCTGGACCACGCCCTGCTCGATCACCGGGACTTGCTTGAGGTGGAGCTGCCCCTCGAGGTCGAGCGGCACAAACAGGTCCGTATCGAAGCTGAGCGCGATGCCGTGGTGGGGGTGGGCGTGGGCGATGGCTCCCGCGCCGGTGAGGGCGTAGATGGTCGAGTGGAGGAGGGTGTCGCTCGATGGGGGCGGGCCTTGGTGGCTGCCATCGGGGTTGACGAAGGCGATGTGGCGCTCGCGCAGGCGGCCAAGCATGGTGCCCGTGCCGGTAACCCACATCCCCATACCGCTGCGGATGCTGAGGTTGCCGCCGTGGCTGCTCACGAGCCCGAGCGTGTAAAGGTCGCGCCCGACCTCGTGGAAGGTGCCCATGACTTCCTGGGGGATGATGGTCATCTGGAGCGTCAGCTTACGAAGCGGACGAGCCGGGTGCCAGCGGTGGCGCTCGCGTAGAATCAGCGCACCTTCCCCTGGAGAACCGACATGTCACTTGCTGGGCGCGTTGCGCTGGTTACCGGAGGCGGCCGGGGCATCGGCCGTTCGATCTCGCTGGCATTGGCCGCCGACGGCGCGGATGTGGCGGTGAACTACCGCCGCGACGAGGAGGCGGCGAAAGAGACGGCCGCTGAGATCGAGAAGCTCGGCCGCAAGGCGAAGGTATACGCCGCCTCGGTGGACGACTGGGACCAGGACAAGGCGATGGTCGAGCAGGTGCTGGCTGACTTCGGGCAGATCGACATCCTCATCAACAACGCGGGCATCGCCAGCCGCGGCCAGGGCGTGGCCGATACCGACCCCGCCGAAATGGAACGCGTGGTGCGCACGCATGCCTTCGGGCCGCACTACCTCTCGAAGCTGGTAATCCCGAGCATGCGGACCCGCCCGCGCGGCGACATCATCATGATTTCGAGCGTGGCAGCCCGGGGTCTCGGCCCGAACGGCGCGCCCTACAACATGGGCAAGGCCGCGATGGAAGCGCTGGCGATGACGCTCTTCAAGGAGGAGCGGCGCCACAACATCCGCGTGAACGTCGTCCGGCCCGGGCTGACCGAGACCGAAATGGGCTCGCGGCTGGCGCGGGCCACACAGGGCGTGCAGAGCATGCGCGACATCGACACACGGTCGCCGTTCGGGCGCGTGGCCCAGCCCGAAGACGTGGCCAACGTGGTGCGCTACCTGGTGAGCGACCGCGCGTTCTACCTCACCGGCCAGTGCATCGAGGTGGACGGCGGCGGGATGGCGGCCCTGCCGAACCTGTAGGGGAGGCGGGCCTACCGCTCGTACTTTGCGAGCACCAGGCAGCTGTTCTGGCCGCCGAACCCGAAGCTGTTTTTCAGCGCCACGCGGACATCGGCCTTGCGGGCGACGTTCGGGACGTAGTCCAGGTCGCAGGTCGGGTCGGGCGTGTGCAGGTTGATGGTCGGGTGGATGATGCCGGTCTCGATTGTCTTCACGGTAGCGACGGTTTCCATGCCGCCGCTGGCGCCGAGCCCGTGGCCGATGAGCGACTTCGTGGCGCTGATGGCGACGCGGTAGGCGTGGTCGCCGAGGACGCGCTTGATGGCGTTGGTCTCGGCGGTATCGCCGAGCGGGGTGCTGGTGGCGTGGGCGTTCACGTACTGCACGTCTGCCGGTTGCATGCCGGCATCGCGCAGGGCTTCGGCCATGGCGCGGGCGGCACCTTCGCCGTCGTCGGGCGGGGCCGCGACGTGGTAGGCATCGTTGGTGCAGCCGAACCCGGCTACTTCGGCGTAAATGCGGGCGCCACGGGCGAGGGCGTGGGCTTCGCTTTCGATGACGAGCGCGCCTGAGCCTTCGCAAGGGACGAACCCGTCGCGGGTGGCATCGAACGGACGGCTGGCAGTGGCGGGGTCGTCATCCTGGCTGGTGAGGGCGCGCATGACGGAGAAGGCCGCCAGCCCGAGTTCGCAGATGCCGGCCTCGCAGCCGCCCGTGAGGACGACATCGGCGCGGCCGGAGCGGATGATCATCGAGGCCTCGCCGATCGCCTGGGTGCCGGCGGCGCAGGCGGTAACGATCGTGCCGTTGTAGCCGCGGAGGTTGTACTGGAGCGCGACCTGGGCGCCGGCCATGTTGCCGAGGCTGCGCGCGAGGTAGAGCGGGTCGATCTTCATCCCGCCGCGCTCGAACAGGGTCTGGGCGGCATCCTGGATATCGGGGTAGCCGCCGCCGCCGTTGCCGATGAGCACGCCGACGCGGTCGCGGTCCTCCGCATCGAAGTCGAGCCCGGCGTCTTCGAACGCCTGCCCGGCGGCGGCAACCATGAACTGGGCGAAGCGGGCCATGCGGCGGGATGCCTTGCGTTCGATGAACTTCGTGGGGTCCCAGTCGCGCACTTCGCCGGCGACCTTGCAGGGGAAGCCCTCCGGGTTGGCGCCAGTCATGAACTGGATGCCGGAGTGGCCGTTGACCAGGTTGTCCCAGAACTCGGGAACCGTGTGCCCGGCAGGTGTGACCGCCCCCATGCCGGTTACGACGACTCGGGTGCGCGCGCGAAGGGTCTCGTTCATGGTTCGTAGCGTACAGGGGCAGGGCGTTGAGGGGCGAACCTGCGCCCCGGGCTATCCGCGCGGGAGGCCGAGGCCGCGCGTGGCGATGATGCCGCGCTGGATTTCGCTCGTGCCCGCGGCGACCGTCGCGCTGACCGACGACAGATAGCTGGTCGCCTGGTCGATGACCTGGTGCTTCGTGCCATCGCGGAGCTGGCCGTGGGTGCCGAGCAGGTGCATGCCGGTGGTCGCGATGCGCTGGCCCATTTCGCTGCCGAACAGCTTCGAAGCGCTCGCTTCGTGGTTCGGCACCATGCCCCGGGCCTGCATGGTCGCGACCCGGTAGGCGAGGAACGTGCCGACGTTCACCTCGACCGAGCGGTCGGCCAGTTCGTAGCGCACCGAGGGGCGGCGCTCCGCAAGCTCCGGGTGCGACTTCGCGAGCGAGACCAGCCGTTCGACCGTGCGCCGGCCGCCCGCGTAGGCCTGGATGCCGCTGCGTTCGAAGTCGAGCGCGACGGCCATGTGGTACCAGCCGCGGTTCACTTCGCCAACGACCTGTTTCGCGGGGACGCGCACGTCTTCGAAGAAGACCTCGTTGAAGCCGTGGCGGTCGGCGATGTTGATGAGCGGGCGGACGGTGACGCCGGGGCTCTTCATATCGAGCATGAACATGGTGATGCCCTTGTGCTTGGGCGCGTCGGGGTCGGTGCGGGCGGCGATCCAGCCCCAGTCGGCGAGGTGGCCGCCGGAGGTCCAGATTTTCTGGCCGTTGATGATGTAGTCGTCGCCATCGCGGGTGGCGCGGGTCTGGAGGGCGGCGAGGTCGGAGCCGGCGCCGGGTTCGGAATAGAGGGTGCACCACCAGTCATCGGCGCCGGTGATGCGGGGGATGAAGCGGGACTTTTGTTCGTCGGTGCCGTAGAGCATGAGGCTGGGGCCGACCCAGGCGATGCCCATGTTTCCGGCGGGCGCGCCGTGGTACGCCATCTCTTCGTTGTAGACGAGCTGGCGCATGTGGCTGGCGCCGCCGCCGCCGTACTCCTTGGGCCAGGCCATGGCGAGCCAGCCCTTCGCCGAGAGCTTCTTCTGGAAGCCCATGGTGTAGTCGTACTCTTCCTGGTTGGTCTTGAAGCCGCCTTCGTAGCCGCGCTGGAGGCGGACTTCTTCGGGCGGGAGGTTCTCGGCGATGAACTGGCGGACTTCCTTGCGGAAGGCTTCAACTTCGGGTTCGTAGGCGTAGCGCATGGGGAGGCTCCGGGGCGGTTGTTGGTGTGAGGCGAACTATACCGCGTCCGGAGGGTGGGGGGTGGTGGGGTGCTCAGGACTTGGGACTTGGGACTTAGTGGGTGAGGCGATACTTCTTGTTGCGATTGCCGGGCTGGATGGCCTCGACCGTGCCGTCGAGGGTGGGCGCGACCAGCAGCGACCACGTGAAGTAGCCATCGTATTCGGGGAGGTTGAGCTCGAACCCGGCGGCATCCTCCAGCGCCTTCTGCCCTAGGCCGGGGCCGTCTGGGGCGCATTCGGGGAGGGACTGCATGGTCTCGATGAGGTGCCGTTTGCAGAGGTCGATGAGGGCTTGTCCGCTTGCCATGGAATGCCTGGTCCCTTTCAGGCAGCCTCTTCGAGCCAAGAGATGAATCCATCTAAGTCGTGCGACCAAAAGACGAGTATGTTGGCCTGCAGCAGTCGGATCGGCTCGTTCTTAGCGAATACACCTTGCAGCATTGCTGCCGTGGCAACAAAGTTCCCCCAGTGCTTCTGCCAGGCGCCTGCCTTCTTAACCACGTCATTGACGCGCTTTATGGAATTAGTTTGGTCGTTACTGACCTTACACTCCATCGCAAGTATGCGTCCGCCTTTTAGGCCGCACGCTATGTCTACTTCCTGCACAGTTCCGTCGGCCGTGATCATTTTGGTCTTTCTCATGAAGCTGCGAGGAGGCAACCGTGCCAGACCATCGATCGTTCTCGCAGACTCCTTGACCCATCCCCTCGAAAGAAGTCGCTCCTCTATCGCTACTTCTTGGCCTCCAGCCAGACGAGTACGGCTCAATGTCTGAACACTCTGGGCGGCGATAAGACTCGCGGTCACCTCGACGGCAAGTCTGTGTGAGACATTGTCGTCTGATCGAAGAGCGGCCACCCTGCTAGAGTCAGCCCACTCCTCAAATCGATCCGCCAGTGCCCGCGCAGTCTCAGAGGAGAGCGGACCTCCGCTGTTTTCCTGCTTCCGGTATCGTGGTTCAACCAGTGCGAAGCGATCCTGGCTCATCGGGGGAGCCATCAGGAAACGCAGGGCCGTCAAGTGGCTGGCGTCTGCAGCGAGCGCCTCAGCGAGATTGTGGAGATTCGATGATGAGGCGAGCAACGCCCGTACTCGCTCCCGACCGTCTGCCATCGCCCGGCCCCAATCAATGGCGAATGCAGCCGGTGAAAGCCCCGCCTTGAACAACGCTGCCGCCACTGCCCGGTTTCGCTCCGCTTCTGCCAAGACATCCACGTCTACCATAGCGGCATGGTCTCCGGGTTGGCTCTCTTTGGCGATCGAAGCCGACGGGACGCACCGTTGCGGTGTTCTTCCTTGATGGTGTACTCGATTGCGGCGCGGAGACGTTGCGGGAGAGGAGCCAGCCCTTGAAGGTCGTTCTGCACAGCCACCGGTTCGACAGCCGCGCGGAAGAGCGAGGTTCCGACGGCGTGTCCCAAGTCAGGGGGCACCGCGTTTCCCACGAGTCGATACGCCGCTTGGATCGAAGCCGGCACGCGCCAGGTTCCAGGAAACGACTGAAGCGTTGCACATTCGCGCGGCGTGAGGCGCCGCAGCCCCCAGTGTGGGTCGCGCAACCAATCTTGCTGCGCGGAGGCTGTGACCGTCCGAGCAGGGCGATCCAGATCACACACGAATGCTCCTTGTGTGTACCCCCAGTGCCCTCCGGGTCGGGTTGATTCGACCTTGCCCGGGCTCTTCAGTCCTGTGCCAGGTTTCAGCTCCTCCAACCGTCCCAACAGTCGGCTGGACGGCCGAATCACTTCGAGCTCCGAAATAGGCCAGCCAAACGATAGGGCCTCGCGCATCGTGCGCCACTTACCGACTCCCTCGTCAAGAGGGCTAGGTGCTTGCGCGTGCGTTGCGGTGGGCCAAGGAGGGGCGTCGCTGCTGCGAAAGCCGACCACAAACAGCCGAACTCGGCGCTGCGCTACCCCGAAGTCCGCGGCGTTGAGCAGCCGCACGTCAGTCTGGTAGCCGTGTTCGAGCAGCATTGCCCGTAGATTGTGAAGTGCTCCGCCGGGGTGCCCCTGTTGGTCCCGTGCCGTGAGAAGCCCCCTGACGTTCTCCATCAGTATCCACCGCGGTGAAAGCTCCGCGGCAAGCCGAACGAACTCCTGGGCAACCTGGCCGCGGGGGTCGGCAAAACCGAGTTGCCGGCCCGCGCTGCTCCAGGCCTGGCACGGCGGGCCGCCGGCGAGCAGTTCCAGGTCCCCGCGCCGCATTCCCAGCTTCGCAAGAATCTCAGCGCCTGACTGAGTTGATACGTCTCTTTGTTCGATCAGCGCGTCGGCCAGAAATGACGTCGACTGAGCAACTTGCACACCTCGGTTCTCCATGAGCGAGTCGATAGCGCTTCGGTCGATGTCGCTGGCGTACACACAGCGCCATCCTGCCTGCTCAAGCCCTATGTCCAACCCGCCGGCGCCGCTGAAGAGGGATACAAAGGCTCGCTTCATGGCCTCAGTTTGTACCAGCGAACAAACGTTCTTGCAACTAGCCGGTTTGTCTCTGCCTCACGGCTGCTTCCACCACATCGACACAACGCTGTCGGTCGTTCTTCAGTTCGTCATCCCAGAACCTCAGAACCAACCAACCCGAGTCACGCAGTGTTTCGTTCACGCTCAGGTCTCTACTTATGTTTAAAGCGATCCTCCGTTTCCAGTAATCACTATTGGACCGAATACGTTCGACTCGATCCCAGTGGCGACCGTGCCAAAAGGAGCCGTCGCAAAACACAGCGACCTTCGCCCCGATGAATGCGAGGTCAGGGATACCTGGAATGTCCCGTCGGTTCAGCCGGAATCGAAGCCCGCGTCGCCACAGTGCCCTGCTGAACTCCACCTCCAGCTTCGTACGCCGGTTCGGGATCTGTGACATGGCCTTCGCCCGCGCCGCAGAACCGGGATGGGGATATGGAACGTTCCCGAGCACTGTCAGCGGTGGAGTTCTCTTAGGCACGGCCCATCTTATCCATGTGGCGCACGCGGTAGTGGTCTCGTCTCTCCTGGACCTCGCACCCCCCTCAGTGCCGGAAGTGGCGCGTCCCCGTGAGCACCATGGCCACCCCGTACTGGTTGCAGCAGTCGATGCCGTCCTGGTCACGGAGGGAGCCGCCGGGATGGATGATGGCGGCGACGCCCGCCTGGCAGGCCTTTTCGATTGAGTCGCCCCAGGCAAACGGGAAGAAGGCGTCGCTGGCGAGGACCGCGCCCTTCACTTCGTCTCCGGCCTTCTCCATCGCGATCTCCACGCTCTTCACGCGGTTGGGCTGGCCGCTGCCCATGCCCAGCAGGCGGCCGTCCTTCGCGACCGTGATCGCGTTGCTCTTCACGTGCTTCACGCAGCGCCAGGCGAAGCGCAGGTCCTCGAGCTCTTTCTCTGTGGGCTGGCGGTCGGTGACCACCTTGAACTCGATGTCCTCGGGCGTGCGGTCGTCGGTGTCCTGCACCAGCCAGCCGCCGCCGACCTGGCGGAAGGAGCGGCCGCCGGGGGCGTGGGGCTGCGCTTCGAGGATGCGCAGGTCCTTCGACTTGCCCTTGAGGACGGTCAGGCCCTCGGGCGTGTAGCCGGGCGCGACCACGATTTCGTAGAACATGCGGGTCTCGCCGTCGTTCGGGTTCCGGAACTCGCGCAGCTCGCGGGCGAGGGTCTCATCGACCACGCGATTGAAGGCGACGATGCCACCGAAGGCGCTGGTGGCGTCGCCGCGAACGGCGAGGCGGTAGGCCTCGAGGAGGTCGTCGCGGGTGGCGACGCCGCAGGGGTTGGTGTGCTTGACGATGACGCAGGTGGGGCCGGTGAAGTCGTTGACGCAGTTCCAGGCGGCGTCGGCATCGAGGTAGTTGTTGTAGGACATCTCTTTGCCGTGGTGCTGGACGGCGGTGGCGATGCCGCCCCGGCCGTGCTCCGAGAGCGAGCCATCGGTGTAGAAGGCGGCGGACTGGTGGGGGTTCTCGCCGTAGCGGAGCTGCTGGGCCAGGCGCAGGGGGATGGTCAGGCTGGGGGGCGCCTCGCCGGGGTGGGCCTGCCCCCAGAGCCACTCGGAGACGGCGCTGTCGTAGCTGGCGGTGTGGGCGAACGCCTTCCACGCGAGGTGGCGGCGCGTTTCGGCTGAAACCCCGCCGTCGCGCAGGTGGCCGAGGACCGCGTCGTAGTCGGCGGGGTCGACCACCACGATCACGTCGTTGTGGTTCTTGGCAGCGGCGCGGAGCATGGTGGGGCCGCCGATGTCGATGTTCTCGATGCCTTCTTCGAAGGCGACGCCGCCGGGCTTCGTGACCGTGGCAACGAACGGGTAGAGGTTGCAGCAGACGAGGTCGATGCCGGCGATGTTGTGCTGGGCGAGAGCGGCCATGTGGGCGGGGAGGTCGCGGCGGGCGAGGATGCCGCCGTGGACGGCGGGGTGGAGGGTTTTCACACGGCCGTCGAGCATTTCGGGGAAGCCGGTGATGTCCTCGACCTTGCGGACGGGGATGCCGGCCTTTTCGATGGTGGCGAAGGTGCCGCCGGTGGAGACGAGCTCCCAGCCGAGTTCGGCGAGGCCGCGGGCGAAGGGTTCGATGCCGGTTTTGTCGTAGACGCCGAGGAGTGCGCGCATGGGTACCACCTCCGGTGGAGGAATGAGGGATGGGGCTTGAGGCATGAGGGCCTCGCAACCCCAGCCCGGGGGACGAATCCTTCCGCTGAAGGACGGCCCAGGCGAACGACCATGCGTGACGTGCCGGGCTCCCTCGCGGTGCTCCGCGAATTCGCCAGTTACCCGACGGGTTGATTGTAGCAGTTGCGAGTTGCGGGTTGCGAGTTGCGGGTTGCGAGTCAGAGGGTGGTGGCGTCCTCGGCGAGGGTGCGGCGGAGGTTTTCGAGGCGGTCGGTAACCTGCCAGACATCGCACCAGTAGTGCACGTAGTCCCAGTCGATGCTGGCATGGGACGCGAGTTCCCGGAGGTCGTCCCTATCCTTTGGTCGGAGCGCGAGGATCTTGAGGACGATGATGTCCTCGCGCGTGGCCACGAGGAGCCCGATGTCGTCCAGTGCGACCGCACGCCGCAGCACCTCTTCCTGGAACGGAGTCTTTGCCGCCTGTAGTTCGACCACCTGGGCAATATCTCGGTTGTAGAGCTGGACGAAGTCCGGACCGGAAGCCTGCTCACGTCCCTGTGCCCTCAACACCTCAAAGCCGTGGTCGGCGAGCGCGGCAATGACCATCTCGAGGCCCGCGGGGTTTGCTTCGACCGTGAAGTCGATGTCGAACGTAAGCCTGGGAGTCTCCCAGTAGTTGCGAGCAACACCGCCGATGATGGCACCCCGGAGCTTCGCCTTCTGGAAGGCACTCGCAATCAGTTCCATGAGGTCCTGATCGGGCTCGCGCCGATCACCGATTCGTGAGGCCAAGGCGGCGTGCTCGTTTGTAGAGTGGCGCAGGATTGTCTTCAGCGAGGGCAGCCTCGACGCGTTCCCGTGTCCGGTATCGGCGCGCGAGTTGTTCACTCTTCGCGATGCGTTCGGTGCCGGGAAGGGCCAGCCACTCCTCGCGTGCGGCCCTATTGGCGTCCACGACATACCGGCCGATCTTCCGGAAATGCTCCCGGTCGCGTTCCGAGACGGTGAACTTCGCCTGCTGTGTCATGCCTCCAGTCTACCGCATCGCGATACGCCCCATTCGCACTTCGCGCTTTCATCGCCCCAGGTATGCGCCTGCGGACCGCAGCTTCGCCTGCAGGGAACTGACATCGAGCGCGGCCAGGGCGACCCCGTGCTGGAGCGCGAGCGCGGCCGCGGTTCCGGTGGCCTCGCCCGTGGCGAAGCAGGCCGGGATCTCCTTGGTCGCGTGGTGGGCCCGGTGGTCGACGGAGATGCAGCGGCCCGCAGTAAGGAGGTTGGTGGTCGCGCGCGCCTGCAGCGAACGGAACGGGATGTTGTAGAGGGCGCCGTACTTGGTCCAGTTGCCGGTGACAGCGACCACGTCCTCGACGGGCTGGTCCATCTCCTCGCGGGTGAGGACGTGGCGGCCGACGAGGCGGCGGGACTCGGTTATCCCGAGGGTGGCGGCGAACCCGGAGAGGTAGGCCTGTTCGAAGCCGGGCGCTTTGCCGCGCAGGCGGTCGACCTCGGCGCGGACGAGGCGGCGGCACTCGACCTCGGCGTAGGTAAGGTCGTCGGGGCTTGTCGCGTCGATGTCGTGTTCGATGCGCTCGGCGGCGCCCCAGGGGTGGAGGTAGCCGCCCGGCTGGATGGTGCGATAGTACCCGGGGCGCAGCCCGGAGGCCTCGGCGGGCGCTTCATCGACGTTGGCGGTGCGGAACCAGAGCCACGGGTGGACGCGCTCGGCGGCGACCTCCTCGCCGGCGAGCACGGCGATGTCGGCGTCGCCGGTGGCATCGACCACCGCGCCGCAGGCGATCGCCTCACGGCCGGCCTTCGATTCGAAGATGACGTGGGTGATGCGCTCGCCGTCCTTGCGCACGCCGACGGCCCAGCGGTGGAAGCGCAAGTCGACGCCAGCGTCGAGCACCATGCGGTCGGCTTCGACCTTGAACTCCTCGGGGTCGTAGGCGACGGAGTAGCGGACGACGTGGGGGCCGCTGCCCCAGACGAGGCCGACGCGGCGGTACTTCTCGACCAGTGCCTCGTCGGGCGAGCCCCACTCCTCGCGCGGGGGGAAGAGGCAGGCGTTGCGGGCGGCGAGGCGGTCGACCATCTCCTGGCAGAGCCCGGCGACGACCTGCTTGCCGCGCCCGTCGTCGAGGGTGAGCAGGAGGATGATGAGCCCGTTGCTCGCGAGCCCCCCGAGCGAGCCGTAGCGCTCGACGAGCATGGCCCGGGCGCCGCCGCGGGCGGCAGCGACCGCCGCCGCCATCCCGGCCGACCCACCGCCGATGACGAGGACATCGGTCTCGGCGACGACGGGGATCTTGCGTTCGGGTTCGGTGATGTAGGCGGGCATCGCGCCATTGTGGGGCGTGGGATTGGGGTTGTCAGGTGGGCGCGGGTGCTTACCCGATTTCGACCGGCGCCGGGGTACGATAACGGTGGGAGTGACCGATGCGTTTCAAGACAGCCACCCCGGGCTCGGTGGTCGGCGCGAGCCTGCTGTTTGGGCCTTCGCTGGTGGTGGCAAGGGTGCTGCACCAGAACGGGTTCAACCCGGCGCGCGACCGCCGGCCCGATCCGCTCGACCTGCAAGCGACAGCAATCGCGCCGGGACTGGTCACGCTGCGGCAGGCTTCGAAGGCCCCGGTGATATCGGCGGTGGCGGGCGGCCACTACCTGCTGCGCGGCGCGCGCGGGTGGGGCCACGCGGGGCCTGTGCTCGAAGCGAACGGCGTCGTCGCGGTGCGGGAGTTCCGGCCCGGCGGCGGCGACCTCCGACCCGGCGACCACGTGCGCCTCGATGCGTTCGCCTTCGAGGGCGACCCAATGGCGGCCCACGGGCTGCACTTCGAAGAGGTACGGTTCAACTCCCCGCTGGGCGAATTCCCGGCGTGGCACGTCTCCGGCGAGAGCGACACCTGGGCGATCCTGACCCACGGCAAGGGCGCGAACCGCCGCGAGGGACTGCGCCTCATGCCCACGCTTGCTGAGCACGGCGTCCACTCGCTCGCCATCACGTACCGGAACGACGAGGGCTGCCCGCCAGCGCCTCGCGGCATGTACTCCTACGGCCGGGACGAGTGGGAGGACCTGGAGGGCGCGGTGCGCTACGCGCTCGACCACGGCGCGCGCCGGATCGTGCTTGCCGGTTACAGCATGGGTGGCGCCATCTCGCTGGCGTTCATGCGCCATTCGGCGCTGGCGAACCGGATCGGGGCGCTGATCCTCGATGCGCCGATGATTGACCTGGTGCCGACGGTCGCGCACGGCGCGCGCAAGAACGGGGTACCGGTACGCGTGTTGCCGTTCTCGAACCGGGTGGCCGCGCGCCGCTACGGGTTCGACTGGCACGACTTCGACCACTTCGAGACGGCGTGCTGCCTCGACGTTCCGGTCCTGCTCTTCCACGGCGACGCAGACCAAACGATCCCGGTCGAGACGAGCGACGCCTTCGCCACCGCCCGCCCGGACATCGTGCGTTACGTGCGCATCCCGGGGGCCGACCACGTGCGCGCCTGGAACCACGACCCGGAGGCGTACCGGCGGGTGGTGGAGGGGTTCCTGGCTGAGCACCTCGATCGGCGGTGAGGGTGCGTTTCCCGGCGCCTAACGGGCGATTGGGCAGCATTGCCCGGATGCCAGTCGCACACCGGAAGCCGCCCATGATCGTCGCGCTGTTCTCTCTCCCGTTTGTCGCCTGGTTGTTGCTCATCGCGTGCGACGGGGGTGACGCCACCGTGCCGGGGGCCACCCCAACCACTGCCACCGCCACCGCGACCGCCACGCCAGAAGCAATCGGCACCCCGGCCGGCACTCCCGCGGCGATCCCGGCCGTCTCGCTCGAAAAAGTGGCCGGCGGCTTTGCCCGGCCAACGTTCGTGACCCACGCCGGCGACGGTAGCGGGCGGCTGTTCGTGCTCGAAAAGCACGGGCGCATCCGCATCATCGAAGACGGCCGGGTGCTCCCTGAGCCCTTCCTCGACATTACGAACGTAGTGAAATCGAGCGGGAACGAACAGGGGCTGCTGGGCCTCGCCTTCCACCCGGACTTTGAGCGCAACGGGCGGTTCTTCGTCTACTACACCGCCCAGGACAACGACAACACGGTGGCCGAGTACCGCGTCACGTCCGGCGCGAACCAGGCAGACCAGCGGACCGGCAAGGAACTGCTGGCCGTCGCCGACAAGTATTCGAACCACAACGGCGGGATGCTCGCATTCGGCCCGGACGGTTACCTGTACATCGCCATGGGCGACGGCGGCAGCTCGGGTGACCCCGACGACAACGGGCAGGACCTGCTCGCGTTCCTCGGCAAGATCCACCGGATCGACATCGATGGCGGCGACCCGTACGGCATCCCGGAGTCGAACCCGTTCATCGCGCGTTCGAGCGCACGCGGGGAGATCTGGGCGTGGGGGCTGCGCAACCCTTGGCGCTTCAGCTTCGACCGCGAGACGGGCGACCTCTGGATCGCCGACGTGGGCCAGGACAAGTACGAGGAAGTGAACTTCCAGCCTGCCGGCAGCAAGGGTGGCGAGAACTACGGCTGGGCGGTGATGGAGGCGAGCCACTGCTTCCGGCCCGCGAGCAACTGCGACACCACCGGCATGACGCTTCCGATCTTCGAGTACAGCCACGGCGAGGGCTGCTCGATCACGGGCGGCTACGTCTATCGGGGGAGCGAGTTCCCAGCGATCGAGGGCATCTACCTGTTTACGGACTACTGCTCGGGCACCCTCTGGGCGACGCGGCAGGTGGGCGCGGGGGCGTTCGAGACGGAGCGGATGGGCACGCTGCCCAACAGCATCTCCTCCTTCGGCGAAGACGAAGCGGGCGAGCTCTACGCCGTGCGGGACGACGAGGGCGCGGTGTACCGGGTGGTCGCGCGGTAGGTGGTGCACGGGAACGTCACCCGTCGGCGCGGTACAGTAACCGGCACACCCTCGCAGGCAACTGCCGCCGGAGACCGACGATGAAACTCGCGATGTACCTTGGCTATTCAGGGGGCCGCATGGAGCTCCCGGTCGAATCCGTCCTCGAGGCCGAACGGCTCGGGTGGGATTCGGTCTGGACCGCCGAAGCTTACGGCTCCGATGCCGTGACCCCGCTCGCCTACCTGGCGGCCCTGACCACGAAGATCAAGCTCGGCACGGGCATCATGCAGATCCCCGCGCGCACCCCCGCGATGACTGCGATGACCGCAATGACGCTCGACGCACTCAGCAATGGACGGATGCTCGTCGGGCTGGGCCTCAGTGGGCCGCAGGTGGTGGAGGGCTGGCACGGCCAACCCTACGGGCAGCCGGCGGCGCGCCTGCGGGAGTACGTGACCATCCTCCGCAAGATCTGGGCGCGCGATGAGCCGGTCGAGTTCCACGGTAAGGAGTACAACCTGCCCTACACCGGCCCCGGCGCGACCGGGCTGGGCAAGCCGCTGAAGAGCATCCTCCACGGGCGCAATATGCCCGTGTACCTGGCCACCCTCGGACCCAACAACATCAGGCTGACCGCGGAAATCGCGGACGGCTGGATCCCCGCCTTCTTCTCGCCCTATCGCATGGACACCTTCAGGCCCGACATCGAAGAGGGCTTCCGCCGCGCCGGCAACGGCAAGGGCTGGAAAGACTTCGACACGGTCGCCACCTGCAACGTCATCATCACGGACGACGTGAAGGCCGGCCTGGCGGCGACCAAGCCGGGCACGGCGCTCTACATCGGCGGGATGGGCGCGCGCGGCAAGAACTTCTACAACGAGCTGGCGACGCGCTATGGCTACGGCGAGTCGGCAGCGAAGATCCAGGACCTCTACCTTTCGGGGCGCAAAGCCGAAGCCGAGGCCGCCGTCCCGGACGAGATGGCCGACGAGATGTCGCTGGTGGGGCCGGTGGAGCGCATCCGCGAGCGCTACAAGGCCTGGGCCGATTCCGGCGTGGGCACGCTCCTCATCGGGAACCGCGACCCGCGTGTGCTGGAGCTAATGGCGGACCTGGCGAGGTAGCCGTTGGCCAATGGCCGTTGGCTGTTGGCCCCATCCGAGGCGCGTCAGGGATAACGCGCTGCTGCGGTGGACGCCCGAACGACGTCCCGCGCCAACTCAAGGGCTCGCCGCCGGGTCCATGACCGGCACATCCCATCCGTCATGGAGGAACGGCGGCGTTCGGGCGACGGGCATCCCAGCGCGCCATCCCTGGCGCGCCTCGGAACGGGCCGGCCTTCGCCACTTCTCCCGGGGTGCAGCGGCGTTCGGGCGACGGGTATCCCAGCGCGCCATGACTGGCACGCCTCGGAACGGGCCGGCCTTCGCCACTTCTCCCGGGGTGCAGCGGCGTTCGGGCGACGAGCATCCCAGCGCGCCATCCCCCGCGCGCCTCGTAACTCACGCCTCACTCCTCATGCCTTCCTACGGGGTCTTCACGTTCTCGCTCCGCCAGAGGTACAGGCAGGCGACGGTTGCGTGCGGGCGCCAGGGTTCGCCGATGGTCTTCACGGCGTCTGGTTTCGGCATGGCTTCGAGGCCGTAGCGCTTCATGATCGCGCGGTTGATGCCCAGGTCGTTCACGGGGAGCACGTCGGGGCGGCGCAGGTGGAACATCAGGAACATCTCCACGGTCCAGCGGCCCACGCCGCGCACGCGGGTGAGGTGCGCGATGATCTCCTCGTCCTCCCAGTGCTCGAACTGCTCGGTACCGAGTTCGCCGCTGGCGAAGTGCTCCGAGAGGTCCCGGATCGAGGCAATCTTCTGGCGCGAGAGCCCGGCCGAGTGCAACTCCTCGTCGCTCAGCGGGAGCACCATCTCGGGCGAAGGGAAGGCGTCGCCCTCGATCCCGAAGAGCGCCTGGAACTTGCGGTAGATGGCCCCGGCAGCCGTCCCGCTGAGCTGCTGGAAGATGATGGAGCGGCTGAGCGCCTGGTAGGCGTTGGGGCCGGTTGGCCGCACCTCGATCGGCCCCACCTGCTCGATGAGCGCGGCGAGCACGGGGTCGGCCTCCCGCAGATGGGCGAGGGAGTGGTCGAGGGTGAACACGCGGGTGTCGGTCATGGCGGGTAGTTTCAACGCTCCGGGCGAAGAAAGGTAACGGGGGGGAGGGAGGAGTCCCCATCGCCTCCTCAACGGCTGGTGACGAAGAGCCAGCCGGCGGCGCCGAGAAGTCCCGCCTCAGCAAGGAGAAAGGCGGCAGACAGGGCGAGCTCTTTCCGGTGGTCGTAGTCCCACTCCTCGCTGCCCTCGGCCGAGAATTCGTACCAGCCAATGGGGATGCCGAAGAGCGTCCGCGCGACCACCCGGCCGCGAACGTGATCGGGCGTGAGACCGTATTGCTCAGCGTGGGTTGCCTGTGACACCAGCGGCGGAATGGTCCGGATGTGGGCGGCCTGCGTCTTCAGGCGGCGCACTGCCTCGGGTGAGGCGCTGGACGTGTCCTCGAAGACGAACCGGGGAAGGGCAAGCGCCGCAAACGCGAGGACGACGGCCAGCGCGACGAACCCGAGGCCGGCGTGGTATCGCTCCATGGTCCCGCACCATACCACCGGTACCAGGCCGGGCCTGGTGAAGGCCCATGACATCGCGCAGGGTCGAGCAAGGACGGCTCAGGTCCTTACCCCCGACTCGCCGGTTCGCCAATCGTGCTGGAACGTCTTGCGCACTACCGCAAGGTCGCGTCTCGCGGTCGCGGTGGTTAACCGTAGCGGGCGGCGAAGCCAGCTTCGTCGAGGTTGGCGCCGTGGCGGCGTTCGCTGACGGCGAGCTCCATGCGGGTCAACTGGGCGAGGCCCTTGCGGGTGTCACTGGCGACGCGGGCCTTGTCCTGGAGCTTGAGTCGCTGCTTGAAGAGCCAGTAGGTGAAGGCCTCCCAATCGGCGTAGGGGACGTCGTGGCGCATGAGGATGCCGGTCTCCTCGTAGTGGAGGGCGAAGAGCTCCTCGCGCCCGCGGCCGTACACGCGCTGGTACATGGACTCATCGACACGCTGGTCGTAGCCCCAGGCGCGGCTGCGGACTTCCTTGTGGATCTCCTCCTCGACGCTGAGCTGGAGCGCTTCCTCGACCAGGACACCGTAGAGGTAGTTCAGGTGGGTGCTGTGCTTTACCGGGCCGAGGCGCAGTGCGAACTCGTCGTTCTCCATGTCGATGGGCCAGCGGTTTTCCCAGAGCAGGGCCTCGCGTTCGCCGGGGGGTACCAGGTCGGGCACTTCGTCGAGGAGGCGTTCGGCGAGGAGCAGCCAGTCGAAGGCCTCGCCAAGGATGAGGTAGCGGTAGTCGCGATCACCGACCCGTTCGGCGGGGAGACGCCAGCGGGCGACGGCATCGAGGAGGGCCTCGAACCAGTGCTGACCACTGAGGATGGCCTGGCGCATGCGCAAGACGGTTTCATCGGGCGCCGGGAGACGCTGGCCGCCTTCAACGTCGCCTTCCAGGAGCGGGGGCCGGGATTGGGTGGTCGTGGACATCGAAGACACATGGTATCAGACGGCACTTCAGGGGCCGTCAACAGCGAACGGATACACGAGGGTTACGAAGGATTTACACCCTATCAGGGGATCCCCCGATTGGCCCCGGCCGTCGCACCCGGAACGATGGACATGCGCCCGGACGTGACGGCTGGAGGTGCAACGATGCTGGTGGTGTGCGCATGGTGTGGGACAACCCTCTCAGGGAAAGAAGGTCCCGTTTCCCACGGGATCTGCGATGGGTGTTCGCTCGCGGTGGAGCGGGCGTTTCACCGGTCATTGCTGATGCGGCAGCGGACGCAGCGCGAGGGGAGGCGCCGGCGCGCCCGGCGCGGACTCACGCTTCCGCTGCCGGGCTTTGCGGTGCAGGAACCGGCCTGACCCCGGTGGCAGCCCTCTTCGCTTGAGCCGCGCCTTCCCGCCGGTCTACGATCGTGGCGCCCCCGTGCGCATTGCGGGCAGCGAGGTGGCCGTGGACGTCTCGGGCGAACACCGGTTCAAGGCCCCGATCGATATCGTCTGGCAGACCCTGTTCGACGCCTCGGCACTGAGGGCGTCGATACCCGGCTGCGAAGAGCTACGGGAGGAGGCACCCGGCGTGCACGTCATTACGGCGCGCATCGGGGTCTCGGCGGTGAAGGGCCAATACTCAGGCGAGGTGCGGGTGATCGAGGCGTCGCGCCCGTCGCTGTACCGGCTGGCGATGAGCGGGAGCGGCACGCCGGGAGAGATCCAGGGTGAGGCGCGGTTCGACCTGTCGGAAGCGGCGGCCGGGACGGTGGTGGCCTACCGCGGCGACCTGAAGGCGCAGGGCGCGCTGGCACGGGTGGGCAGCCAGGTACTGAGCGGGGCGGCGAAGCTCATGATCGGCCAGTTCTTCAAGGAGATGGAGCGGCAGGTCCGCGACCGGACCCCTTAACCGCCAGGGCGCCGAGGGCGCCAAGGGCGCGCCAAGGGATTAACGCAGAGGCGCGGAAGAATGCCTGTCCGCGCGGCGGGCGCATGAGCTGTCCTCAACGGCTCTCTGTGCCTCGGCGCCTCTATGTGAACTGGACGGTTATCGGTGCAGGGTCGCGCGGACGGCTTCGAGGGCTATTTCGGCGACCCGTTCCGGCGGGAGGCCGGCGTCGATGACGGTCCAGCGGGCTGCGGCGGAACGGGCCTGGAGCAGGTAGCCCTCGCGCACACGGCGGTGGAATTCGAGGTCTTCGAGGCCGGTGCGAATGGCTTCGGCCTCGCCGCGCTTGCGGGCGAGGCCGGTCTCGGGGGCGATATCGAGGTAGACGACGAGGTCGGGTTCGAGGCCGCCCGTGGCGGCGGCGTTGGCCGTGCGCACGATCACGGAGTCGAGCCCGCGGGCGTGGGCCTGGTAGGCGAAGGTGCTGGGCGCGAAGCGGTCGCAGATGACGTGCTCGCCGCGCTCGAGGGTGGGACGGATGACGGTGGCAACGAGTTGCGCGCGGGCGGCGAGAAAGGCGAAGAGTTCGGCCCAGGGAGCCAGGGGCTCGTGGAGGAGGCCGCGGACGAGTTCCCCGGCGGGCGTGCCGCCGGGCTCGCGGGTATGGAGCACCGGGATGCCTTCGGCTTCGAGGCGGTGGACGACGGCGGCCGATGCCGTGCTCTTGCCGGAGCCCTCACCGCCTTCGAAGACGATGAAGCGGCCGCGGTCAGCGCCCAAGGCCAGCGCCGGGCCCAAGGGGCAGGATCTTCACGCGGCGGAGCGGCTCCTTGCCCGAACTGCTGCTATCCAGGTTGTAGCGCGTGGCGAGCTGGTGCTGGACGCGGCGGACGTAGCTGTTCGCGGGCGGGAGCTCGATGGGGCGGCCTTCCTCGATGACTTTTGCAATGGCGTCCTCGGTCTCGCGGAAGACATCGACCATGGGGTCGCGGCGGGCGCCCCGCACGCTGCCGTTGCCGTCGCCGCGGAACTGGAGGAGCACCTGTTCCAGCTGGAAGGTGCTGTTGCTCTTCACGACGTACATGGGGATGTTGCGTTCTTCGGCCTCCCGCAGGGCGGCGGGCTTGCTGCGGTAGTAGCTGCGCATGGTGAGGACGGCATCGGCCTGGCTCAGCTCATCTACCACCTGAACGGGCACGCCGGTGGAGCGGATGGCGTTTTCGAGCCGGCTGCGGGGGATGCCAAAGGGGAAGAGGTGGAGCACTCGGCCGGCAGGCGCGGCGGGTGGGGCGGGGAGTGTGCCGGCAGGCGCCTGCTCGAAGAGGTAGCTATCGCGGTGGTCGCGGACGTGGCCGCCGTTGCGGCGGTGGCCGATCTCCCAGGCCGGGAGGCTCGGGCGGGCAACCTGCTGGGCGCCGGCGCCCATGCGCCCCTCGTCGCGAACCGGTTCATCGACAATCTGGATGCGGCCGCCACCGCCGAGCTGCCGTGTTTCGGGGCGAGCCTCGTAACCACGCAGCATGGCGTCGACGGTCTCGGCGACGTTCTTGTGGATGGCGACGCGCTGCCAGCTCTCGATCTCGATGACAACGTCGAAGGTGGGCGGGGCTTTGCGTTCGAGGATGGACTTCTGGGTGCCACGGCGGCGGGCTTCCTCATCGCCGAGGGTGACCGACTGGATGCCGCCGATGAGGTCGGCGAGGGTGGGGTTGAGCATGAGGTTTTCGAGCGAGGTGCCGTGGGCGGTGCCGACAAGCTGGACGCCCCGTTCGGCGATGGTCCGGGCGGCCTGGGCCTCGAGCTCGGTGCCGATCTCGTCGATGACGATGACCTCGGGCATGTGGTTCTCGACCGCTTCGATCATGACGGCGTGCTGGGCGAGCGGGGTTGCCACCTGCATGCGGCGCGAACCACCGATTGCCGGGTGGGGCACGTCGCCGTCACCGCCGATTTCGTTCGAGGTATCGACGATGATGACGCGCTTGTTGGCGTCGTCGGCGAGGACGCGGGCAACCTCGCGGAGCATGGTGGTCTTGCCCACGCCGGGTTTGCCGAGGAGGAGGATGCTCTTGCCGCTGATGACGAGGTCTTCGATGACGCGGATGGTGCCGTAGACAGCGCGGCCGACGCGGCAGGTGAGGCCGACCACCTTGCCCCGGCGGTTGCGGATGCAGGAGATGCGGTGGAGGGTGCGCTCGATGCCGGCGCGGTTGTCGCCGCCGAAGTCGCCGATGCGGTCAGTCACGAACTGGAGGTCGTCTTCGGTGACTTCTTCGCGGGAGAGGATGACCTCGCGGCCGGGGTAGCGGGCTTCGGGAAGGCGGCCGAGGTCCATGACGACTTCGAGGAGGTCGGCACGGCGTTCTTCGGCACGCAGGGACTCGACGATGCGCGGTGGAAGGGCATCGAGGAGGAGGTCGAGGTCGTCGGTGACGATCTGCTCGTCGGGAAGGGGTGTGGGAGAAATGGGCTGAGACACGGTTATTGCGGGACGGGGTAGGAGTCTCCCGGTACCGCGACCACCTCCTTCAGGGGGTTCAGGAGCGCGAGCCTTCTCGCGCACATCAGGCGGACGCCAAGGGCGGGGTAACCGCGCCCGGCGGCGACGCCTTCGAGGCCGGGCTGGTGTTCCGCGACGACGAGGGCGCCGTGGCGGGGCGCGCTGGCTTCGATGAGGTCGAGGGCGGCCTCGATACTATCTTCGTTCCCCTCAACCAGTACGTGGGCTTCGCGTTCGCCGATGCCCACCCAGGCGAGGAGGCTGCCGGGGCCATCGAGGACGAACTCGCGGCTGGTATCGAAAGAGTCGAGCACGGCGCGGAACTCTTGCTGGGTGGGGGCTTCGTGGCGGCGCACCATTTCGGGTACCGCCCGGCAATAGAGACGGAAGATGGGTTGGCGGTCCGCCCGGGCCGCCGGGCGGAAAGGAGTCTCGGCGCCGCGGGCACCGGGTGGCAGGGCGTAGATCCGTTCGAGGCGGTAGGCGAAGAACCCGACCTGGCGCAGGGCGGTCGCATGGGGCGACCCTTCGGCGTACCGGAGATAGAGGGTGCGGCCATCGCGCATGGCAACTTCGTGGGCGAGCCCGCTGAGGAGGGCGATGACCGCTTCGTCGTCCTTGGGGCGGGCGATGCGGACGGAGACCACCTCCCAGCCGGCGCCTCCGGAGAGGCGGCGGGCAACGGCCACTCCCCGGTAGGAGAGCCCGCGACGGACGCCAACGACCGATGTGCGCGGGACATGGGGCAGGCGAGTGATGCCCGTGGCGGCGATGCCGGAGGAGACGAGCAGGTTTTCTCCGCCACGGGTGGCGATGACCTCGGTATCGAGGCGGTGCAGCTGCGGCCAGAGGGTCGCGGCATCGATGGGACTGAGCGGTTCGGCCCGGAGTTCGGTCATTTCGCTGATACCCCCGGTGGCCTGCCAATCGAGAGGAAGAGTTCGTGGAGGCGCGTATCGCCGGTCAGTTCCGGGTGGAACGAAGTGGCGAGGAGGTTGCCCTGGCGGGCGGCGACGATGGTGCCGTCTTCGAGGGCGGCGATGGCGTGGGCGGGGAAGCTGACCGCATCGATGCGCGGGGCGCGGATGAAGAGGGCATGGAACGGACCACCATCGAGGCCTTCGACGTCGAGGTTGGCCTCGAAGCTATCGACCTGGCGGCCAAAGGCGTTGCGATGGACGGAGATGTCCATCATCTCGATACCGGGGCGGTCGAGGTGGTCGACCTGCTTCGCGAGGAGGATGGCGCCGGCACAGGTGCCCCAGACGGGCTTGCCGCTGGCGCAGAATTCACGGATGGGGCCGTGGAAGCCGTTGCTGATGATGAGGCGGGCGATCGTGGTGCTTTCGCCGCCGGGGACGATGAGCGCGTCGATATCGGCGAGCTGCCCTGGTTTCCGGATCTCGCGGACGGCATGACCCATCGACTCAAGCATCTCGCGGTGCTCGCGGAAGTCGCCCTGGAGGGCAAGGACGCCGACGGTTTTCCGGCCTGTGCCGTTGGTGGAAGGGTTCATGTATTGCAGATCTCGGGCGCGGAGGGTCGCAGGTGCGCCGGGAGCGTGGATGGCGGCGAGGCGGGCATTTCGACCCGGCGGAAATGGTGGTAGAGCACCCTGAGCAATGTCCTTCCAGTGTAGCGCATCGGCGGGGCGGCGATAGATGCGGCGCGTTAACGTTGCGCTCCGGGCGAGTACGTGGAAAACGAACGAGGCGGGGGATGTTCCCCCGCCTCGTGGTGGTGTGACCGGAAAGGACTGCGGGCTTAGCCGAGCTTCTTGATCTCCTCGATCAGAGCCGGGACGACCTTCTTGTAGTCCTCGATGATGGCGAACTTGGAGACCTTCACCATATTGGCGTCGGCGTCCTTGTTGATGGCGATGATGTTCTTGGAGCCGGCCATGCCGGCCATATGCTGGCTGGCGCCGCTGATGGCGATGGCGATATAGAGGTTCGGCGACACGGTCTTGCCGGTGAGGCCGACCTGCTGGCTCGGGGGATACCATCCGAGGTCGCAGGCGGCGCGGCTGGCGCCGGTTGCACCCTTGAGCAGGTTGGCGAGCTCTTCGAGCATGCCGAAGGCGGACTGGTCACCGAGGCCGCGGCCACCGGCCACGACAACGGGGGCATCTTCGATGCGCACGCCGGTGCTTTCGGCCTTGGTGGTAGCGAGGACCTTGACCCGGGGCGTTCCCGCGGCATCGATGGTGCTGACGGCGCCACTGCGGCCGGCATCGGGGGCCAGGCCGTCGAACGACTTCGCCTTGATGGTGGCGATGGCGGGGGAGTTCTTGAAGCTCACTTCGGCGCGGGCGTTGCCACCGTAGGCGGAGCGGGTGGCCTTGAGCTTGCCGCCTTCGGCCTTTACGTCAACGCAATCCATGGCGACGGCGGTGTTGAGCTTGAAGGCGAGGGCCGGGCCGAGGTCGCGTCCGAGGCTCGTCTGGCCGAGGAGGATGATGTCGGCGCCGCTCTGGGAGATGGCGGCTTCGACTGCCGGCACGTAGGCATCGGCGGTGCCATCGGCGAGGGCGGCGTTGGTGGCGGCGATGGCGGCATCGGCGCCAAGGGCGATGAGCTCTTTCGCGAGGGCTTCGCTACCGGCCACGAGGGCGGTCACGTTGCCGGCGCCTTCACCCGCGAGCTTGCGGGCAGCGCCAAGGAGCTCGGCGGAGATGGGGGCGAGGGCGCCCTCCTGTGCTTCTGCGATGACGAGGATTCCAGCCATTCGGTGCTCCTTGGCGTGCTAAACGAGCTTCGCGGCGCGCAGCTTCTGGGCGAGGTTGCGGGCCTTCTCTTCGGGCGAATCGCCTTCGATGATCTCGACGTTGCTTTCGACCTTCGGGACATAGAGTGCGTCGAGCGTGAGGACGCGGTTGGCGGCGCCCATTTCGCCGGCGATGCCGAGGTCGGCGGCACTCCAGACCTGGACGGTCTTCTTGGCCGCGAGCATGATCTGTCGGAGCTGCGGGTAGCGGGGCTCGCCGAACTCGTTGGAGATGGAGACGACGGCAGGGGTGTTGACCTCGACCGTCTGGAAGCCATCATCGAGGACGCGCTCGACCTTGAGGGCGGAGCCGGACTTCTCGATCGCCTTGGCAAGGGTGACGCAGGGGACGCCGAGGATCTGGGCGACGCCGGATGGCACGACGCCCATGTCCCAGTCGGCAGCGGCGCGGCCCATGAGGACGAGGTCGGCGCCACCGAGCTTCTGGATGGCAGCGGCGAGTGCGGCGGCGGTCTGGAAGTTATCGATGTCGTCGAAGGCAGAGTCGGTGAGGAGCACGCCTTCATCGGCGCCCATGGCGAGTGCGTGCTTGATGGCATCGCGGGCGGAATCGGGGCCAAGGCTGATGACGGTGACCTTGCCACCGCCATCGGCCTCATTGAGGCGGAGGGCGGCTTCGGTGGCCTGGGGGTCGTAGGGGTTCACGACGGGCGCGATGCCCTGGGCTGGGATGACCTTCTTCGCGGCTTCATCGACTTTGAACGACGAAGCCGGGGTCTCCGGGTCGGGGATTTGCTTGACACAGACGATGATGTTCACGCGGCTATTCGGCCTCCTGCGCGTAACCCGGCCCCATTGGGAGTGAGTGCCGGGGCGATTACGAGAGTTGGTGGGGCGAACCCGCGGCAGATTAACACAGATGACGAGATTGTGAAATCTCGCACGTAGTGTGGAGCCCTGGCCGCGGTGCTCGCGGCGCGAGACCCGGGTAGGGTGGACCGTTTGGCGGGCTGCCAGGGTCGTCCACGCGGGGCAGGCGGCCGATTGGCGGAGATTTCGCGGACCGGCCGCTATCGGGCGGACGCGGGATGATCGACAATACCGCCGCAATGGGCGAATACGACCGTTTTGGCAAGTTCCTCGACGACTACATGGGCGAGGACTTCCGCGCCCGGTACGAGACGCACAAGGGGGCCGGGCACGCATTTCGCATGGCGGCCCCGGCGGAGGATGTCGCGGCCGTCCTTGCGGAGCTGGAGGCATTCCTCGCATGGGCGGAGACGGTACCGACCCGCACCTGGCAGGCCGAGTTGACGGCGCTGGGCGGCCGTTGGAAGCCGCGTTCGGTGGGACCGTTGCGGGGGCTGGTGGGGGCGCTCCGGGGGGGAAAGCGCTGGCTGGAGCCAGGCGAACGGCCGATCCGGCCTCGCCGCTATCGCTGAGCGCCCCGCGGCGGGGCCGGGCAACGGCGCGCGAAATGTGATCGTCATCATCCGTCAATAGACCGGAAACACGCCCGACATCGGGGCGAAACCACCCGAACCTAGCGTTCCGATTGACCAGCGGGAGCCCCTGGGCCCGGGAGCCCCCGCTGGAATCCGCGCACGGACGTGCGTGCCGCGAACGACACGGGGGTACAGCGAATGTCTCAGTGGATCAGAACAGGGAGGCTGCACAGGCCGCTCGGCGTGCTCGGCGGCTTCCTGCTCGCAATGGCGCTGTTTTCTTCAGCGATGGCGCAGGAACCGACGACGGACGAGAAGGTGGCCGACCTGGTGGCCGCGCTCGATTCGGCGTGGTTGCTGATTGCCGGGTCCCTCGTGTTTTTCATGCAGGCGGGCTTCGCCATGCTCACGGCTGGCTTCGTCCGGGCGAAGAACACGGCGAACATCCTGATGAAGAACATGATCGACGCCTGCGTCGGGGGACTCGCATTCTGGGCGGTCGGGTGGGGGTTGGCCTACGGGGCGCCGGACTCATCGAGTGGTCTCGTCGGCATGGGGAACTTCTTCCTCCACGACTTCGAGGACTACGCCGGATGGTTCTTCCAGTTTGCCTTCGCGGCGGCGGCGGCCACGATCGTCGCCGGTTCGCTGGCAGAGCGGCTGAAGTTCTCGGCCTACCTCATCTACACGGTGGTCATCACGGCGGTTATCTACCCGATCGTGGTGCACTGGGCGTGGGATGCGAACGGCTGGCTGTCGGCCTTCAAGGAAGACCCGGGCGACCTGCTCATGGCGAATGGGTACGTCGACTTCGCGGGTTCGGGCGTGGTGCACATGGTTGGCGGGTTCGCCGGCCTGGTGGGCGCGTTCTTCCTTGGCCCCCGGAAGGGGAAGTTCGGCCCGGGCAAGCGGGTGAACGCCATCCCGGGCCACAACATTGCGATCGGCTCGCTCGGCATGTTCATCCTCTGGTTCGGGTGGTACGGGTTCAACCCGGGTTCCACGCTGGCGCTATCCGGCGGCGGCGCAGCACTGGCGGCGAAGGTCGCGGTCACAACGACGCTTGCGGCAACTTCCGGTGGAGTGGCTGCCGTCCTGGCATCGAGGTTGGTCACGGGCCGGTACGACCCGGGCCTGACCATCAACGGTGTGCTCGGCGGGCTGGTGGGCATCACAGCCGGCTGCGCGACAGTGGACCCGTGGGCGGCCGTGGTCATCGGCGGCACTGGCGCACTGGTGATGTACGGCGGCGTGGTCCTGCTCGACAAAGTTGGCATCGATGACCCGGTGGGCGCGTTCCCGGTACACGGGTGCGGGGGCGCCTGGGGCGTGATCGCGGTGGGTCTTTTTTCGACAAAGGGAGGGATGGAGGCAGCCGGCTACGCGGATCCATCGAAGTATGGCCTGCTGGTAGGCGGCGGCGCGGAACAGCTGGTGATGCAGTTCATCGGGCTCGGGTCGATCATCGCCTGGGTGGTCGTGACGGCGGGCATCCTGTTTGCGTCCATCAAGTACACCATCGGGATGCGGGTGCCGGAACGGGACGAGGACCGCGGGCTGGACCTGATGGAGCACGGCCTCGACTCCTACCCGGACTTCGGTCCCACCGGCCCTGGCATCTTCAGCGGGGCGAACGGCAACTAGCCACCGCGGAACCTGTGGCGGGCGCCGTGCTCGGGGCGCCCGCCTGCAGCCCTACAATCCGGAGCGGGCTCGATGGTGCGCCCGGGGGCACCGCAGGATAGTGCGAGCAGAGAGGACGAGTTGACTGGAATGAAGCGCATCGACGCAATCATCCGCCCCTCGCGGCTGACGTTCGTGAGGGAGGCACTGGCAGAACTGGGTTACGGGGGCATCACCGTCTCGGAGGTGAAGGGCCACGGCAAGCAGCGGGGCGTGACCGAGCAGTGGCGCGGCCGCGAGTACAAGGTGGAGTTCCTGTCGAAGGTGTGGATCCTTGTGGTGGTGAACGAGACTGACACGGCGAAGGTCGTCGACGCCATCGCGGACAATGCCCGGACGGGTGAGATCGGGGACGGCAAGATCTTCGTTTCGGACGTGCTCGACGTGATCCGGGTTCGGACGAACGAGCGGGGGCCGGCAGCGGTCTAGGGAGGTTCGGTATCGGCGCGCGGCGGCAGGCGAGGGGCGTGCAGGAGGCTGTACGCCCCTCGCGATTTCGTCAGTCTGGCTGCGGGCGCGGGAGGCGTGAGCCATGCCCGCCACGGTTCAGCATCCTGCGGGCGATGCGCTCCGCCCCCTCGCGGTCGGCCGGGGCGAGGTCGCCATCGAGGACGAGGGCGCTGAGCCGATCTTTGATGACGCGAATCCAGGGGCCTGGCTCGCGGTCGAAGATACGGACGAGGTCGTTGCCGTCGAGTGGGCTTTCGGCACGGAGGGCTTCGCGTTCTTCTTCCTCGGCGCGGAGGCAGGCGGCTTCGAGGCGGTCGTGGTAGTCATGGTCGTCGTAGGTGTGGCTGGCGTTGTCGGCGCGCTTGAGGGCGAGGAGGTCGCGCCAGTGTTCGGGGACTTTGGCCATGAAGCGGCGGACGGCGCGGCGGTCGTCCGGCTCGGGGCGGTCCATGTGACGGCGGATGAGCAGGACGATGGCATGGGATTCGGCGCGCCCGAGCTTGAGGCGGTCGAGGAGGGTTGTGGCAAGTTCGGCGCCGACGGTCTCGTGGCGGTAGAAGCCCCATTCGCCGTTGGCCTTCACGTGGCGGACGGCGGGCTTGCCGAGGTCGTGCAGGAGGGCGGCCCAGCGGCGCAGGCGGACGGTCTCGGGGGTGGTGGCCACTGCCTGCACGGTCGCGACGCTATGGCCCCAGACATCGAACTTGTGGAAGCGGTTCTGTTCGCAGCCAACCATAGGGACGAGTTCCGGAAGGGCGAAATCGAGTGCGCGGGTGGAACGAAGGACTTCGAGCCCGCGCCCGGGTTTGGCGCCCTGGAGCAGCTTGTCGAGCTCAGTTGTGACCCGCTCCTGGGAGAGGGTGGGGATGAGATTCGCGGTTTCGGCCATGCCCGCGAGCGTGCCCTGTTCGACCTCAAAGTCGAGCTGGCTGGCGAAGCGGATGCCGCGGAGGATGCGGAGCGGGTCTTCCCGGAAGCGGGTGGCCGGGTCGCCGACAGCGCGGATGACGCGGGCGGCAAGGTCTTCCCGGCCACCGTACAGGTCGAGAAAGCGGTGACTAAACGCATCTTCGGCGAAGGCGTTGATGGTGAAGTCGCGGCGGGCGAGGTCTTCCTCGATGGAGGCGCCGAAGGTGACGTCGGGCCAGCGCGTGCCGCCGCTGTAGGAGTCGCCGCGGAACGTGGTGATCTCGCTCCAGAAGCCCTGGACGCGGACGCCGATGGTGCCGAAGCGCTTGCCGACAGTGGTGACGGTGGCGCCGAGCCCGCGGACGAGGGCCTCGACGGCATCGGGGTCGGCGTCGGTGGCGTAGTCCTGGTCGTGGGAGTCGATGCCGATGAGACGGTCACGCAGGGCGCCGCCGACGAGCCAGAGCTGGTGGCCGCGGGCGTGGAAGGCGCCGGCGAGGTCCTGGTGGGAGATGCCCATCCGTTGATTGAACCGCCAAGGCGCCAAGGACGCAAAGAAGCCCGCCAAGGACAGGCTCGCACTGAGGCGCAGAGGCGCGGAGGCCTTCGGGGGAGTACAGGCGAACAGACGCTGGCGCGGAAGGGCGTTTGGCTGGCGGTTTGGGGTATCGTGGGGGCCATGGAAGGGTTCGAACTGAGTGCGTCGGTGGTGTTGTGGCGCGGGGAGGAGATCCTCGTGATGAAGCGCGGGCTGGGCGGGTTTGCGGGGGGCGGGTGGTTCATCCCGGGAGGGCACGTGGAGCAGGGCGAACGCTTGCATGAGTCGGCCGCCCGCGAGGTGTTCGAGGAGACCGGTATCAGCATCGACCCGGGCGGGCTGCGGCTGGTGGACGTGATGACCTACGAGACGGGCCGGGGGACGGCCCACACGGTGATCTACAACGGGGAGTGCCCGGCTGGCGCCGAGCCAGTGATCAACGACGAGCACCTGGTGTGGCGGTGGATGACGCCGGAGGCGTACGTGGCACGGTTCCTGGAGAGCGGGATGCTGCGCGGGCGGGGGGTGCCCGAGGACGCGGTGGTGCTGGCGACGGAGGTGGCGCGGGTGGTGCGGGCGGCGGCGGCGGCGCGGTAGGGATTCGGGGGTCTTCGGGGTGCCGCGGGTGCATGGGTTGGAGCGGCGTTCCGGGGTGCGACCTCCACGCGTTTGCACACGTGCGCGCCTATGAATCGATGTCCGGAGGGTCGAAGGCCGTGCCGGGCAACTCGGTGCCCTGGTGGTAGAGGACGTAGTCGCGGACACGCAGCACATCTTCTTCTCGCCAGAGGTAGCGGGTGCTACCGTGCCGGGTCCACAGCTTCGTGCGAACACCAACGAGCCCCAGAGAGCGGGGGCTGCGGGTCGACCACGTCTTGAAGTCGTTCAGGACACGCTCGGGTGCCGTGCCCGGGGCGGAGACAACGGCATGAATGTGGGTGGTCCGGACGTTGAGGGCGATGAGCGTCCAGCCGCGGACTTGGCAGACCTCCGCCACCGCCCTCTCGATTGCAGTGCGCATGGTGGGGTCGATTTCCGGCACGTACATGGCTCCCATCTCACGGCGCTCGAACCGGGCAAGGAAGTCGTCCCTCCGTAGCAGAGTCGGCCCTGACGTGTGGCGGTCAATAGAGCCGCGTTCGTCGCCGTGCAGCCAGGAGCCGTGGGTGGTCCAAGTGAGGAAGTAGGCGAGAGGTGCGCTGGGCATGTTGTGTTTGTGGCATTTTGGTGTGTCTCACACTCACGCGCGCGGAAGGATCCTTCGTAGGCGCGCGCGACGCTCCTATA
>PQAO01000034.1 GCA_003104995.1 Dehalococcoidia bacterium | reverse complement strand
CGGCGGTAGTCGAGGCCGAGGGCGATAACGCGGTAGTCCTGGCCGGCGATGCCGAGGTGTGGGGCGTTGATGGTGACCACGTCGTAGAGTTCCTGGCCGACGTTGGCGGGGGCGGTGAGTTCTCCGCGGGTTTGGGCGAGCCGGTCACGGCGAAGGGTTCCGGCGGCGTTGGCGTTGATGAGGCTATCGGTGGTGGCGGAGAGGTTGCGGAGGAAGACCATGCGGGGGCCGAATGCGGCGGCTTCCTCGGCCTCGTAGGCCTCGGCGTAGCGGTCGGGGCCCTGGACGCGGGCCCAGTTGGGGAGGGGGGCATCCCAGACGGCGAGGCCGTCGAAGGGGTGCTCATCGGGGCCGTAGGTGTAGGCGCTGGTGTCGGCGGGGTTGAGGCCGCAGATCTGGAAGGCATCGGTGCCGCGCAAGAAGTCGGTTGTGGGGGCCATGAGGCGCTCGAGGGCGCTGCGGCCGGATTCTCCGGCGGTGATGGCGAACTGGGGGGTATCGGTGCTCCAGGCGGTGGACGGGGGGAGTTGGCCGGAGGTGCTCAGCTCGAGGCCGGCGCGGGCGGCGAGCCGGGTGAAGATGGTTGCGCGGCTGGTGGCTGCGGGGGCGGTCCATGCCTGGGGAGCGCGCCAACTGGCGAGCTGCTCCCACGGGCCCGCGGCCTCGAGCTCGAGGGTGGCCTTGCCGCCCTGCAGCTGGTGGGTGACGCGGGTGAGCTGGCAGCGGATGGTGAGGCCGTATTGGGCGGTGCCGCTGGTGCCGGAGTGGTAACCGTGCTGGATGCGGAGGTCGTTGCCGGGCTTGATGGCGGGGTAGGCGGAGAGGGCGGCGGGAAACTCGGCGTCGTGGTTGTCGATGGTGGCGCGGAGGCGGAGAGAAACGGGGTCCTGACGCCACGAGAGGGCCAGGAGACGGTTTGATAGGTCGTGGCTGACTCCGAGATCAGGCGAGAGCCAGGAATCGGCTGTGGTGCTCATGCGGACGGCGTCGATGCCGTCGTAGGCGATGGCAAGGCCGTAGGCCGAGGTGCCATCGAGGGGGACGGGCTCGCGCCATGGGGCGAGGTGGTCGTCGACTTCATGCGTGAGCATGAAGCGTCCGTAGGGGACGCCATTGGCCTCGGCCTGGCGGAAGGTGGCGAAGCCGGTGATGCCGGCCTGGGCGATGAAGGGTGCGGCGAAGGTGATGCCGCCGGAGGCGTCGGCCTCGGCGACGTTGACGAGGCTACTCCAGGCGTTAGAGGGGAGTGCGCCGTCACCCATGGAGACGGCCCAGACGCGGGGGTGGAGGGTGGTGGCGGCGGTGCCGGTGACGATGAGGCGGAAGTCATTAGCTCGCCAGCTGGCGGCGATGCCGGTGATGGTGTTGACGTTGGCGGTGCGGCTCCAGGTGGTGCCGGAACCGGCCCACGTGCCGGAGGTGCGGCGTAGGCGCTTGAGGGTGGAGGTGGTGCCGAGGGCGTAGAACGCGCAGACGTTGCCGGTGGAGGGGCGGTAGGCGGCGGCGACGGCGCCGATGGCGGAGGCCTCGGTGACGATGGTGGTGGGGCCGCTCCAGGTGCTGCCGTCATCGGTGGAGGTCCATGCTTTGAGGGCGGTGCCATCTCCGGCGAGGATGATGGCCTGTGCGGGGTAGGCGGCGATGGCGACGGGGGAGCCGGAGGCGACGGAGCCGATGGATGCGGACCAGCTGCCGAAGTCCTGGCGGGTCTTGATGCTGCCGGCATCGTTGCGGACCTGGAGGAAGGTTGTGTTAGCGAAGGTAGCGGCGTGAGGAACCTCGGTCTCGGAGCCATCAACGTCCTGTGTGGGGCGGAGGGAGAGGATGCCGTTGCGGGTGGCGGAGACAGTGAGGGAGAGGGCAGGCAGGCGGCGGGGTGCCTGCTGGTGGGCTTCGAGGGAGGCGGCGAGCGTGAGCACTAGCGAAAGATGTGTGCTGTAGCGCCCAGGTCAAAGGGCCACGTGGCACGCCAACCGGCGGTTTACCGGAGCATCAGCGGCGGGTAGTGGGGGAAACGGGCGCGGCGCACCGGCCCGAGACGATCAAGAGCGATGCTCGCCTGGCCGGTTATGAACTCGGCCCGGAGTGCCCGGAGCAGGCCAGCCAGGTCTTCGGCCTCGGGCTTCTGGAGGTTCACAAATCGCAGGTGGATGAGCCATCCGCCGAGCGGGTCGGGGCCGAGCGAGACGGGAGCACACTGCAAGACCAGGGGCTGCTCGTCGTCCGGGAAGAGGGTCATCTCGAAGGGGGCCTGGCCGCCAGCGGGAACGCTCGGGAGCGTGATCGAAGCTCCTTGCGCCGAGAGGTCGAGCAGCGCGCCTTCGACCTTGCCGCCGGGCCACGTAGCAACGCACGCCAGGGCGGCGGGGTAGCGCGGCTCTTTCCGGCGCGAGGCGAAGCCGGGGCGAAGCATCTCCATATCGATAATGTCGGCATCCTGACGCATTGCCGCAGAGTCACAGTGAAACTCGGCCGGGCTCAGTTCACCTGGCGCTCGCGGCCCTCCCAGTAGGGCGCCCGGATTTCGCGCTTCAGGATTTTGCCGGACGGGTTGCGCGGCAGCATCTCGGCGAAGTCGATGCTCTTGGGCACCTTGAAGCCGGCGATCCGCTCCCGGGCGAAGGCGATCAGCTCCTCGGGGGTGACTTCCGTGCCCGGCTTCTTCACCACCACGGCCATCACCGCCTCGCCCCAGCGATCGTCCGGCACACCGACCACGGCCACATCGGCGACAGCGGGGTGCCCGAACAGGGCCGATTCGACTTCGGCCGGGTACACGTTTTCGCCGCCGGAGACGATCATGTCCTTCACGCGGTCGTGGATGTAGATGTATCCGTCTGCGTCCATATAGCCCGCGTCGCCAGTGTGGAACCACTCGCCGCGGATGGCCTTCGCGGTTTCCTCGGGCAGGTTCCAGTAGCCCTTCATGATCTGGGGCGTCTTGCAGATGATCTCGCCCACCTCGCCGACGGGCAGGTCATTCCCATTCGCGTCCACGATCCGGATGGTGACGTTCGCCAGCGGCCGGCCGCACGAACGCATCCGCTGGTTCCCGTTCGGGTCATGGTCTTCCGGCGGGAGGTAGGTGACGACGCCCGTGGTCTCGGTGAGGCCGTACACCTGGGCGAAATCACACTTGAAGGTCGCGATGGCGTTCCGCAGGAGGTCCAGCGGGATGGGCGACGCCCCATAGGCGATGAACCGCAGGGTGGAGAAGTCGGTCTCCTGCACGCCCGGCGTCTGCAGCAAGAAGAGGAGCACCGCCGGGACGAAGAGTGCGCGGGTCACGCCGTAGGCCGGGATCGCGCGGAGGATCTCCGGCGGGATGATGTCGCG
Organism: Dehalococcoidia bacterium; assembly: GCA_003104995.1. GTDB lineage: Bacteria > Chloroflexota > Dehalococcoidia > Tepidiformales > Tepidiformaceae > Amarobacter. The sequence continues at coordinate 3,801 of PQAO01000034.1, read as the reverse complement.
AATGATGATGGACTTCGCACCGGCGTAGAGGCCCACGATGCCCCAGCCGCTGCCGGCGATGTGGAAGAGCGGCATGCACACCAGGTTCACGTCTTCGGGAGTCCACACCTCGCCCCACTCCCGCGCGGCGGCGGGCAGGAGCGCGAAGAAGTTGTTGTTGGTGAGCATTGCGCCCTTGGGGTGCCCGGTCGTGCCGCTGGTATACATCTGGATGGCGACATCCTCACCGTCGATGGGGACGTGCGGGTCGGTGGCGGACTGGGCGTCGCGCCAGGCGGGGTAGTGCTCCCAGCCCTCGTGCGGCGCGTCGATCGCGATGACCTTCTTCACCGTTTTGAGGTCGGCAGCTACCTTTTCGACCACGGGGAAGAACTCCTGGCCGACGAACAGCACCTCGGCGGCGGCGTCATTGACGACGTAGGCGACCTCCGGGGGGGCGAGCCGCCAGTTCACCGCCACGAGCGCGGCGTTCGCCTTCGCGGACCCGAAGAGCGCCTCGAAGAATACATCGGAGTTCTTATCAAGGTAGGCGACGCGCGCCTGCGGTTTGAGCCCGGCGGCGATGAGGCCGTTCGCAATCTGGCTGGCGCGCCGATCGAGCTCGCCGAAGGTCGTCTCACGATCCTGGTACACCATGGCGATGGCGCCGGGCCGGGCCCCGGCGTGTGCCCGGGTTACATCTGCGAGCGTGCGGACATCGATCTCCGTGGTCATCGTTTTACCCCCAATACCAGAAGAGGTGGGGAGTTTCGCCTGTTGGCCGTCCGGCAGGCAAGAAGGGGGGCGTGAATTTCACGTTATTGCGGCGCTCCGGGGGCGCCCCGTTGATGGCGCGCCGGGATGTTGGCCGCCCGGTCGCGGCAGGATTCGGGGCAGGCCATGGACCACGCGAATGGTTCGGCCCGGGTGTTGTCCCGGCGCCGCAGCGGGTCGTGACTGATTCGCGCGGGACACTCATCGCGCGGCGATCCCCGAATTCTCGTGAATGTCCGGTGTCCGCCGTTCAGGCGGGGGCCCAATCCGCCGACAGTCATCACGTGATGGGTAAGGATGCCGCTGGACTGTTGAGCCGAGTTGACGACCTGCCGCCGCTCCCCGCGGTCGCCGCCCGCGTGATGGGCATGGCCGAAGACGACAAGACAAGCGCGATGGACCTGGCCCAGGTACTGGCCACCGACCAGGCCCTCACGGCCAAGCTCATCCGCATCAGTAACTCGGCCTACTACGGTTTTGCCCGCCGCATCAGCACGGTGCGCGAAGCGGTTGTCATGCTCGGCTTCAAGCAGGTGCGCCAGGTGGCCGTCGGCGCGAGCCTCATGAACACGTTCAAGCGTGGCCAGGACGATGGCTTCGACCTCGACCTCTTCTGGGGGCACAGCGTGGCCGTAGCCGTCGCGGCCGAGGCGCTGGCCAAGAAGAGCTTCGCGGTCAAGCCCGAAGACGCCTTCACCGCCGGGATCCTTCACGACATCGGACGCCTCGTCGTCCGCCAGGTCATGCCGGCCGAGTTCGCGCAGGCGGTGGCCATGGCGCGCCGCGGCGAGTGCTCGCTCCACATCGCCGAGCAGATCGCGACCGGGTACTCGCACGACGAAGTCGGCAAGGCGCTGGGCGAACTGTGGAAGTTCCCGGGCCACCTGATCGACGCGGTCCGTTGCCACCACGATGAGTCACTCACGGCCGGCGACGGCCTCTCCGGGGTTGTCGCCCAGGCCAACCGGCTGGTGCTCCACTACGGCCTTTACTGCGGGTACGACCTGGAGTTCGGCGACCTGGCGCCCCTCCCGCCCGACCTCGCCGACGTCGAGGCGGCCTGCGGCGGGATCGAGCGCGTGCTCAACCGGGCCTTCTCCTTCATCGAAAGCGCATCGGGCACGCCCGAGACCTGGTACGCGAAGGCGAGCTGAGGCTTGCCCCCGACAGTGACACGCTGCCCGGTTTGACCGCGTGTCATGCCCGCGGCGACCATGCTCCCAATGGCTAACCAGCCGGAGCCGCGCCCGCGCAACCCCTGGTTGCCGGCCTTTGTCCTCTCCATCGCCGCCCTGAGCGGGAGCCTCGTGGTGCTTGCGTTCGTACTGGTCGCTGCCATCTCGGACGGCGAGCCCCTCCCGCCGGTGGCCGAAGAGACGCCCACGCCAGCGGCGGACGCCACCCCGGCGCAGCTCACGTTCTCCGGGCCGCTCCCACCGGGCGCGGAGGGCCTGGCGCTCAGCCCGGCTGAAGCCGGGAAGACCCCGGACATCGAGTTCATCCAGGACGGCGAGGGCGGCGTGATCACGCGCTACTTCGTGCCCGTGGCGTCTCTCGGCGCTGGCGTCGATTCGCTGACGCGCGAGCAACTCGCCGGGCTCGCCGCCGGGAGCATCACCGACTGGAGCGAGGTGGGGGGTTTGGAGCGCCCGGTGGAGCTGAAGCTGGCTGAGGCCGCGGACGCGCGCAACTACATCAGCGACATCCTGCCCCGTTCCCCGGGTGGCTCGATGGCGGTGTTCGGCCAGGCCGCGACGTACGAGATCCTGCGCGAAGCCATGGCCGTCGACTCGGGCATCCTCTCGGTCGTGCCGCTGGAGAAGCTCTCGCCGGGGATGGTCGCGCTCGCTATCGACGGCATGGACATATCGCGCGGGAAGGGCGACCCGGCCGAGTGGCCCTTCGCCGAGCGCTGGCGTGTTGAAGCCCGTACTCCCGCGGGCGAGGCGCGGGTGGAAGAGGTCCGCGCCGCCATCGCTGGCAAACTGCCGGAGATCACCACCGTGGTGGCCACCGGCGACATCCTCATGTCGCGCTGCTCGCTGGCAGCCATCGAGGCCAGCGGCGATTGGGGCGCGGCCCTCCGCGGCCCCGTGGGCGAGTACCTGGCAGCAGCCGACCTTGCGCTCGGGTCGCTCGATGGCAGCATCCAGGACATCGCCGAGCCGTACGGCTGCATCGTGATGGAGTTCCCGAACCTGACGTCGCCGCCCGAGGTGATCGAGGGGCTCACCCTGGCCGGGATCGACGGCGTCACGATCGCGACAAACCACATCTTCGACTGCGCCGAGGGGGGCTGTGGCAGCGAGGCGATGCTCCGCACCATCGAGCTGCTCAACAAGGCCGGGATCAAAACGGTCGGCGGCGGGGCGAACCTGGAAGAGGCGCTCGCGCCGGCCATCTTCGCGGTGAACGGCCTGAAGTTCGGCGTGCTCGGCTTCGACGACATCGCGGCGGAGCACATCCAGGCGACAGAGACCGAGCCCGGCACTGCTCCGCTCGATGACAGCTACGACGACGAGCAAAGCACACCGCCGGAGGAGCCGGCCTTCTATAAGCCGGCCGAGTTGCTCGCGCTGACCCGCTTCGAGGAGCGCATCCGAAAGCTGAAAAAAGAGGTCGACGTTGTCATTGTGCAGGTGCAGAGCGGCTACGAAGACACGCATGACCCGAGCCCGCGCAGCCTGAAGGCGCTGCGAGCGGCTGTCGATGCGGGGGCAGACCTGGTGGTCGGCAACCAGGCGCACTGGGTGCAGGGCATCGAACTGCGCGGGAGCGCGTTCATCGCTTACGCCCTCGGCAACTTCATCTTCGACCAGACGCGCACGCCCGAGCACACGCAGGGCTACCTGCTCGAAGCCACCTTCCACGGCGCGAAGCTGGCCACGGTACGCATGGTGCCGTACGAGATCGAGGAGCGCTACCGGCCCGTGTTCGTGGAGGGCGAGACCCGCGCGAAGGTCCTCGGCGACGTGATCGGGGCATCCGCCGGCCTGCCGGAGTAGCCGGGGGGCCAATTCGCGGGGCGCGCGACGCTCCTATAGGCAA
>PQAO01000033.1 GCA_003104995.1 Dehalococcoidia bacterium | reverse complement strand
GCAGCGACCACCCCCCCCCGCCCCCGCTTCGCAACTCGTCACTCAGGAGCCCCCCCATGGCCGTTCTCAGAGGTTCCATCGTCAGCTTCGACTCGACGCCCTTCACCGCTTCCATCCGCCTGGATGGCAGCGCCCCCCAGACCATCGATAGCGTCACCGTCAGCCGCGCCATCGCCTCCGGCGAGATGACCGCCGGCCGCAAAGTCCTGGTCGACACCGGCGACCACAACCACCCCGCCGATTTCGTCGTTACCGCCGTCTGGCCCTGATCTCCACCTTGACACCACGTCAAGGTGGCCTCTCAGACACCCTGTCAAGGTGGAGATCGGCGGTTCGAATCCCCTCCACCAACACGCAATCCGAGGCGCGCCAGGAATGACGCGCTGCAGGTAGCCATCACCACGAGCGCAGGCATACCGGGCACAAGGTGACTCCTTACCCGGTCCTCATCCGCGTTCGGGCGACCAACACCCCAGCGCGCCATCCCTGGCGCGCCTCGGATGAGCCCCCTCTTAACGCCTTTCAAGGTCGGCGGTTCGAATCCCCTTCCCACCAACACGCAATCCGAGGCGCGTCAGGAATGACGCGCTGCAGCGTAGCCATCACCACGAGCGCAGGCATACCGGGCACGCGGTGACTCCCACCCGGTCCTCATCCGCGTTCGGGCGACCAACACCCCAGCGCGCCATCCCTGGCGCGCCTCGGATACTCATGCCCCATGCCTCACGCCTCATCCCTCTATCGCGCCTTTCGCGCTCCCGCGATACCCTCGAACCCGATGCCTGAACCACTCCGCGCCGCTGTTATCGGGCTCGGGTCGATGGGCGCGAACCACGCCCGCGTCCTCAGCGATACCCCCGGCGTCGAGCTTGTCGCCGTGGCCGACGCCGACCCCGAGCGCGTGAACAAGGCCATCGGTGGGCGGCCCATCCCCGGCTTCCCCGATGCCGCCACTCTCCTGCGCGAAACCCGCCCCGCCATGGTCTCCATCGTCGTGCCGACCCAGCTGCACGAGGCGGTCGCGCTCGAGGCGATCGCGGCCGGCGCGAACGTCCTGGTCGAAAAGCCCATCGCCGCCTCGCTCCCCGCCGCCGCCCGCATCGCCCGCGCCGCCGAGGCCGCCGGCGTGCTCCTCACGGTCGGCCACATCGAACGCTTCAACCCCGCCATCAGCGAACTCAAGAGGCGGCTCGACGAGGGCCAGGGTGGGCCGGTGCTCCAGCTCCGGGCGCGCCGCGTCGGCCCCTTCCCCCACCGCATCCGCGATGTCGGCGTCATCCACGACCTCGGCCCCCACGACATCGACATCATGCGCTACTTGCTCGGCGACGAGATCGAGCGCGTCTACGCCGAATCCCGCAGCCACATCGCCACCGGCAACGAAGACCTCTTCGCCGGCTTCGTCGACTTCCGCGGCGGCGCCATGGGCCTGCTCGATATCAACTGGCTCACCCCGATGAAAGAACGCTCGCTGACCGTGCTCTGCGAGCGCGGCATGTTCCTGGTCGACTACGCCGCGCAGTCGCTGGCGTTCTACGAAAACTACGCGGCGGCCGCGCGCGAGGGCAGCTACGCCAGCGTGACCGAGGGCCCCATGACCCGCTATCCCATTGCCAACCGCGAGCCCCTGCGGGTCGAACTCGAAGCCTTCCGCGATGCGGTCGCGAGCGGCGGCCCCGCACCGGTGAGCGCCCACGACGGCATGGCCGCGCTGGCCGTCGCCGAAGCCCTGGTACGCTCGGGCAAGACGGGCATGCCCGTCGCGGTCGAAGAGGTCGCGGCCGCGCCATGAACGTCGCCGTCGTCGGCATCGGGCGCATCGGGCTGCCGGTGGCGGCGACCATCGCCTCGAAGGGCCACCGGGTGTTCGGCTGCGACGTGAACGCCGCCCTGGTGGAGCGTGTAAACCGTGCCGGGAACCCCATCCCGGACGAGGCCGGCCTCGACGCCATGCTTCGCGAGGTGGTGGCCTCCGGGAACTTCACCGCCACCACCGATACAGCCGGGGCGGTCGCGCAGTGCGAGGTTGTGCTCTTCGCGGTGCGCGTCGACATCGACGGCGAAGGCCGTGCCGACCTCCAGTACCTGCTTTCGGCGGCCGACGACGTGGCCCGCGCGCTCCAGCCCGGCACGCTCTGCATCTTCGATACGACCCTGCCCGTGGGCACCACCCGAAAGCTGCTCGCGCCGCGGCTCGAAGCCAGTGGCAAGAGGCTGGGGGTCGACTTCCACGTTGCCTTCAGCCCCGAGCGGTTGCTCATGGGGCGCGTCATCGAGGACCTGACCAAGTACCCGAAGGTGGTCGGCGGTGTCGACCCGGAGGGCGGGGCCCGGGCGGCCGCGTTCTACCGCGAGGTCTTCGGCGGCGAAGTGATTGAACTCGCCAGCGCCGAAGCTGCCGAGCTTTCGAAGCTGGCCGAGGGCGCCTACCGCGACCTGAACATCGCCCTCGCAAACGAACTGGCGATGATTGCGGACGTCCACGGCGTGGATGTCGCTGAGGTCATCCGCGCGGCGAACTCGCAGCCTTACTCGCACATCCACGTCCCCGGGACGGGGGTGGGCGGCCACTGCATCCCGGTCTACCCGCGTTTCCTGATGCAGGGCGAGGGCCCGAGCGCGCTCTCCGCCCTGGGGCGCCGCGTGAACGACGCGATGCCGGGCTACGTGGTCGATCGCGTCGCGGCGCTGCTCGGTGGGCTCGAACGGAAGCGCGTGCTGATCCTGGGGCTCACCTTCCGGCCGGATGTGGCCGTGACGTTCCACACGAACGCGGTCGACCTGCTACGCGAGTTCCGCGAACGCGGCGCGGAGGTGGTGGGCCATGATGCGCTCCTGAGCGACGCCGGCGTGCGCGAGCTGGGCTTCGAGCCGGCGCCCCAGCCGCTCGCCGGGTACGACGTGGCGGTCGTCCACGCGAACCACCGCGCCTACGCCTCGCTCGACTGGGGCAAGGTGGCGCCGTTGATCGTCGACGCGCGTAACGCGCTCGACCGGGCGGCGGTGGAGGCTGCCGGGGCGCGCTACCTGGGCGTCGGCCGCCCGGTCTCGCGGGCCTGAGGCCTTACCGCCGGATCTTCTTGTTGTCCCAGGTCACCGTGTTCTTCGGCGTGAAGACCACCCAGCGCCAGTGGCGCCCGCGCGCGGTCGACTCGTTCTTGCGCGGTTCGGCGGATTCGCCGTGGCCGCCCGCGTACTTCTTGCCCATCTGCCAGCGGACTTCCTCCATGCCCGGCTCGGCGGCCTCGGCCTCGGGGTCCTCCAGCACCTTCGCGGTGCCCTGGAACATGGCCCCCTGGAGCTCCGGAAAGCGCTCGTTGCGGTCGACCAGGATGGTCGTGGTGGGGTTGCGGCGCAGGTTCACCACCTTCTGGCCGCGGCAGTAGAAGAAGACCTTGCCCTGGGCCCAGCCGAACCAGAGCGGCGTCAGGTTGATCCGCGTGCCCGGGCCGATGCTGGCGACGCGCATGTTCCACGAGCTGAGCATCATCTCGTCCAGTTCCTCGGGCGTGAGCGAAAGTTCCTTCGGGATCGGCATAGGGGTACCTCGAATAGATTGTGCCGGGATGATACGCTGTTTGGCGTTCGCACCCGGGCGGGTGTGGTTCAATGGCAGAACGCGACCTTCCCAAGGTTGAGACGAGGGTTCGATTCCCTTCGCCCGCTCCACTCTTCCTTTGCTTTCCCGGTTAGTAGTCCCCCGCGAGGTCACGCTTGCCCTGTGCGCTCGCCAGCGCCGCGTGGTTCAGGATGTTGCGCGCCATCGAGGACTCCTGGAGCGCCGCCCGGGCCCCATACACGTCCGCCCGGAGCTCGTGCGCCTGCTGCGAACCAGGCTCCGCGATAACCGCGTACTCCACCAGGTGGCACGCCATCCGCAGGTTGCCCTCGGCTTTCAGCGCCGCCGCCCGTTCCAGGACGCGATCCAGCCCGCCTGCCAGGGCGACCCATTCGCGCGCCTGCTCGGCCCGGGGCGCGGGCAGCAGGTTATCGGGCTCGCCGTCGTACCAGCCGCCGTAGAGCCGCCAGACGTTGCGCACCAGGAACTGCGGGTCGTCATAGACCGGGCGCAGGTAGGGCTTGTCGAGCAGGTGCTTCGGAAACTCGACCTCGTGGATCACCCGGTCGAGCGTGCAGCCGGTGTTCATGAGCGCCAGCACCTGCGACTCGATCGAGTCGAGCAGTTCGGCCGAATCGAGCAGGGCCATGCGGATCCGGTCGGCCCCGAAAATCGGCAGCCCGTGGCCGGAAAGCATGATCTCGGCGCCAAGCGCGGCCATCCGCCGGAGCGCCGCGGCCCACTCGCCCGAGTAGCGCTGGACCTTCTGCGGGTTGCCGGCGTTCGGCACCGCGTAGATGAAGAGGTCGCCCGGGGAAAGCAGCTTGCGCTCGGGGATCCACGTCCAGGTGGCGTCCTCGGTCTCGCCGCGGGCGTGGTTCAGCTCGAACGTGAGGTCGCCGCAGGTGAACGTGAGCCTGTCCTTGTAGGTGACATCGGCGTAGCGGTAGTGCTCCTGCCACTGGAACTGGGGCAGGTCGATGGCGAACTGGCGGCGGTTGATGGCGGTGTTCCAGCCGCGGCTGCGCTTGTAGCGGTCGAAGTGCCAGGCGAGCGCCTCGTGGCCGTAGACCAGCGGGCGGCCCCAGCCCTTCGCCTGCGCTTCCTGTTCAAACGGACCCATGCCGAAGATGTGGTCGACGTGGTGGTGCGAGAACACGGCTGCGCGGAGTGGGGCCTCGGGCCGCCACTTCCGCACTTCGGCGTGGAGCGGCAGGGTGTCGTTGATTGCGCCTGTATCGAGCATGACCAGCCCGTCGCCGGTGTCGATGGTGTTCGCGCTGGCGATGCCCTTGTAATAGAGGAGGCCGGGTGCAATCTCCTGGCCCTCGGGCTGGCGCCAGCCCACGGGGTGGACCTCCTGGGTGGAGACTTCGCCGTTCCAGATGCGTTCTGCGAGGTCGCGGATGTCTACCATGGGGTCCTCCGTGAGGAATTGCTAAGTTGTCTAGGCTTTTCCAGCCGGGTGGAAGATTGGGGCGGGCTTTTCTCGATCTACGGCTGAGACTAGAAAAGTAATGGTGCATTCGCGTATGCTTTTCTAGCCTCGCTGAAGAACCGGCCAGACTTTTCTAGTCTGTACCAGGAAACGAGAAAAGATGGAGCCAGCGAACTTCTCCCGGCCATCGGGCCGCGTGATCCTACGCCACTCACCGGCGACTGGTAAGCCGTACTGGGCCTTCGTGCCTGCGTCGCTGCCTCCCGAACTGGAGCAAGACGCTTTCGCCGCGAACGCAGCTCTCCTGGCCGAAGCGAACCGCAAGCTGGGCCAACTCGACGGCATCGGTCAATTCCTCCCCAATCCCGACCTGCTTGTCCAGCCCTACATGCGGCGCGAGGCGGTGCTGAGCTCGCGCATCGAAGGGTTGCACACCACGCACGCCGAACTGGCGACGCTCGAGGCAATGGGCGAACTGGAGGCCTGGTCCGATACGAGGGATGTCCACAACTACGTGGTGGCCCTGGACTATGGGCTCAGACATGTGCCTGAAGCGGGCATCACGCGGGGACTCGTCCTCGAGATGCACCGCAAACTCATGCAGGGGGCACGAGGCGAGGCGTTCTCCACACCTGGCGAATTCCGGACCGTGCAGAACCACATCGGAAACACCCGGGAGCATACCGACGCCCGGTTCGTCCCTCCCCCGCCCGACGAACTCCACGATTGCCTGGATGCCTTCTTCGGCTACCTTGCTGCGGCGAAACCCCAGACTCCGGCACTGGTCGAGGCTGCATGGCTGCATTACCAGTTCGAGGCGACTCACCCATTCCTCGATGGCAACGGCCGCGTTGGGCGCGCGCTACTCCCGCTCCTCCTCGCATGGCGCCTCCAGCTCAGCCACCCGCTGCTGTATCTGAGCCCGTACTTCGAGCGCGACCGCGGCGAATACTACGATCGGCTTCGTGCGGTAAGCACCCTGAGCGAATGGAGCGAATGGCTCCGTTTTTTCCTGCGCGGGGTGGTCGAACAGGCGGATGAGGGGGTTGCGCTTTCACGGGATGTAATCAACCTGGGGGCGGACTGGCGGCGGCGGCTCGATGCACATCGCGCGCCGCGGAGCGCTCACCGGCTCGCCGACCTCGTGCTGCAGTTCATGGCGGTCGACGCAAAGATGGCAGAGCGCATGCTCGGTGTTTCGACACAGACGGCCTACAAGGCGGTGGCGACGCTGGTGGAGGCCGGGATCCTCGAAGAGATCACCGGCCGGCCGTGGGGCCGCGTGTACCTTGCGCCGGAACTCAGCGCGATCTTCAGCCGGTAAGCCGATATCGCTCACCCGGGTGAACCGATGTGCACAACCTCCAATCTGCCGCCCGCACTTTGGAGTTTTCGCCGCTTTTTCCAAACTGTCAGCCCTTACCGCGCGGGCGCCAGCTGCGGCTCCTCGTTTGGCGCGCGCCCGATCTTGCTCGTCGGCCACCAGCTCGCCATCGCCTTCCCGACGATAAGCTCTTCGCGGACCGGCCCGAACACGCGGCTATCCAGGCTGTTGTTGCGGTTGTCGCCCATCACGAAATACAACCCCGCCGGGATACGCACCTCCGGCAGGTCGCCCTGCCAGGGCTCCTTCACATACGGCTCGATCAGTGCCCGGCCGTCGATGTACACCACCCCGTCGCGGATGCGCAGGGTGTCGCCCGGTAGGCCGATGACCCGTTTCACCAGGTCCCGCTCCTGCCCGGTCACCGGGTGGTGGAGGATGACGATGTCCCCGCGTTCGGGACCATGGAAGACGTGCCGTTCCGCGGGCTCGCCGGGATTCCATGACGGCACCCAGCGTGCCAGCGCCTGCACATCGATCTTCGAATAGAGGAGCGAGTTCACGAGCAGGAACTCGCCGTCTTCCAGCGTCGGGTCCATCGAATGGCCCTCCACGCGGTAGTGCTGGACGCTCGCCCGGACGGCGAGGAACACGAGGATGGCCAGCAGCGCGGTCTCGATGATTTCGCGCGCGAGCAGGCGTCCGGTGATCTTCGCCGCGGGTGCTTCCGGCTGCTCCACCGGGGCCGGCCGGAATCCGGGCAGCGCGCGAGGCTCAGCTTCGAGCGGGAAGAACGCGCCCGGCAACGCGGACTCGGAACGGCCTGCAGCCCCGTGCTGGGGAGCCCAGCGGCGAGCGTCGCGCAGCAGTACGGCTGCCACCGCCTCGCCTGCCGGGGGAGTTGACCCTGCGGCATCCTCGGCCAGCCAGTTGCCCTGGGGGTCAGCCACCTCAACATCATCATCGGATGCGACCGGCTGCGGGCCATGCGGCCACTCCAACCGCCGTTGGGGCTCCGGCGTGTTGCTCATCGTCTGATTAGGCCACATGGGTTGGGCAGCGGCCAGTTAGGGTTGCCAGCAGGTGACGGTGCAGCATCTTCTTCAGGTTCGGCGGTCACCCCCGTGCTCAACACATCAGTCCTGCTCCAGCCACTGGTTAAACCTCGGCTCGCGCCGTTCGCGGAAGGCGGCGACCCCCTCGCGGGCATCGGGGTGGTGGTCCCCGATGGCCGTCTTGGCGGCGATGTCGTCGAGCGCGTGCGCCCACGTCATCTCCGCTGCGTTGTAGATGGTGCGCTTCAGCAGGCGCATCGCGACCTGCGGGCCGTTTGCCAACTCCGTCGCGAGCGCCATCGCGCGGGCAGGCAGGTCGCCGGGTTCGGCCACCTCGTGCACCAGCCCGAGTCCGAGCGCCTCGTCCGCGCTCACGATGCGCCTGTGCATCAGGAAGTCCATTGTCTTCGCGACGCCCATGAGCTGGACGAGCAGATACTGGCCGCCCTCGTCCGGCAAAAGGCCAAAGCGCAGGGTGGCGCTCCCGAGGCGCGCCTCCTTCGAGGCGATCCGGAAGTCGCACGAGAGTGCCAGCGAGAGGCCGGTCTGGATGGCGATGCCATTGATCGCAGCGATGCTGAGCTTGTCGAGGCTCCGCACCGCCGAATTGAGCGGCTGCGAAAGAACGCGGAGCCCCTCATAGGTGCTGATGGCCTCGCGGTGCCCGGGGAAGATATCGGGCACGAGTTGGGCGCCCGGTGATAGCGGCCGCCCCGTGATGTCGTCGCCTGCGCTGAAAGCCCGGCCCGATCCGGTGAAGAGCACGACCCGAACGCGGTCGTCCATCTGGGCCTGGGTGAGCTGTTCGATGAGGTCGCGCTTGATCGCCTGGGTCAGCCCGTTGAGCCGTTCCGGCTGGTTGAAGGTGATGACGGCGATGCCCGGGTCGCGCAACTCGGTTTCGAACCCGCGAAAGCTGCCTTCCTGGAACATGGGGGCCTCCCGGCGGTGGATGCCGGGATTGTAGAGGAAGTGCGAAGTCCGAAGCGCGAAGGGCGAAGGGCGCGTTGCGCGGTGTGCCGAAACGACCGGGGCTGGGGCCGGCGCTGGCGTTCGCCGCAGGCGAGGCGCGCTGTCTCTCCGTCACGTACACCAGAGTGTGCCAAGCTGTAAAGTAGCGCCGAACAAGAGGCTCGGACGAGCCCGGGAGGTCTGGGCGTGCAGCCAGCCGAGCGCCGACCGCTGGTGGTTCACAAGTTCGGGGGTCGCAGATTCGAGGATCACGACCTCGATATCGCCGTGCTTCCCGAGCTGGTGGCCTACCGGACGCTTATCGTGGACTGCGCGAAGGCCTTATGGCGCCGGGACCACCCTGACCGCGAGAGGCTCCCGGCCAACTACGAGGAGTCTATCGTTCTCTCGTTCTCCCGCATCGAACAGGGAAGCGTCGCCGTGCCCATCGAGCGCAAAGTCTTCGCGGGTGAGCAGACCAGACTGTGGCGGGAGCACGACGAGGTTGATGAGGCCGTTTCGCTTATCGCTGATGCGGTCGAGGCGGCATCAGCCGATCGCCCACTTCCGCGGAAGTTCCCCAAGGAAGCGCTGGGTGCATTCGAATCCTACGGGCGCACGCTTCGCGCTGACGAGTGGTTCGAACAGCTGCCCACGGGCAGGGCGATTCCTGCTCGCTACACCGTTGCCACGCGGGAGCGCCTGACGGCATGGGCGACGCAGCGGTACGAGGACTCGATAGACGTAGTGGGTGCCGTGATGATGGCGAGGGTCATGCCACCACGGTTCGCGGTGCGAGTCTCTGAAGATAGTCCACCAGTTGAGGCGCCCTTCGAGCCATCCGCAGAGGCCGCAATCCTGGAGGCCCTCAATCACTATCGGTCGGCGAAGGTTCGTGTTCGCGGGTGCGGCTCGTTCACATCCGCCGGGCAACTCGTGCGGATAGCCAGAGTCGACGATGTTCAGGTTCTGGCTGGTGGCGAACTGGAGTTCGACCGTAGTGCACCGCCAATCTGGGCCGTGATTGGAGCGATCATGTCCGACGTATCCGACGAGCAGTTGGCGACGATTCCTCAGTCAGGCGAAATCGACAGGGTCGTCTACGGCGGGTCTGATAAAGCGCCGTGAGGACGGTCTTCGCGGACACCGTATTTTGGGTCGCGGCGGCGAACCCAAGGGACCAGTGGGCCGATACCCTGCGCAGGCTCGAGCCGACCCTGGCCTGACACTCGGATTCTTACGACCGACGAGATACTCGTCGAGCTGCTGAGCCACTTTTCGGGGCTGGGCTCGTTCCTACGGCAGAAGGCCGCCGAGATCGCCAGGGCGGTACTTCGGGATCCTAACGTCACCGTCGTACCTCAGAACCGCGACTCGTTCCTCCGCGGGCTCACTCTGTACGAGAGTCGTTCGGACAAGGGCTACAGTCTCGTGGACTGCATCTCCATGGAAACCATACGGCATCACGGCGTCTCCGAGGTGCTCACTGCTGATCATCACTTCACACAAGAGGGGTTCGTCGCTCTCTTTCTGCAGCGGGGGCTGACGGGATCCTGAGTTCATCTCCCGTTACACCGCGGGCAACGGAAGACAACGCTCCCGTCGGCTTGGCAGATGAGCTTGCCGCACGACTGGCATCGGATCGGGCGAGGGCCCTCGGACGTCTCCCATTCGCGCTCAGCCTTGTTAGGTTGCCGTCGAACAATTCGCTCCTGGGCCACTCAAGGGGGAGCGGCCCCATCCCGGCGAACTTCGAACTTCGAACTTCACCCTTCGCCCTTCCCCTACCGTCCCCCCGCCGTGCCCCCCGCTCCCGCGCGGCGCTCCGTCAGGTGAGCCCGGGAGTTCCGATCGTCGACCACCGCACTCGATCGGCCGAAGATCTGCAGTGCGGCTACCAGCGCCATGACGGTGATGCCCAGGAAGATCATCGTCTCCTGGATGCCGATGTGATCGGCGAGGATGCCGATGGGCAGCGCCGCTAGACCGAACATGCTCCAGCTCAGCATCGAGATCGACTGCACGCGTCCCTGGTAAGCGGCGTCGGTGCTCGACATGGTCAGGGCGTTGTTCACACCCTGGAAGCCGCTGGCGAGTCCGCCCACCGCCACCATCGCCGCAAGGCCGACGTACAGGTTCGATGCCATCCCCAGCCCTACCAGCGCGAGCCCGAAGGCGATGGCCAGCACGGGCTGTGCAATCCAGGCCTTCTTACTCCCGGCATACGTGGCGACAAATACCGTGGCCACCACCGCGCCAACCGCCCCGGCCGACTGGAGCATGCCGAGTCCGCCCGAGCCGACGCCGTACACATCCTTCGCGACCGAGGGGAGGAACGACTGGTATGGGAACCCCATCATGATGACCGCGAACGAGGTGAGGATTAGCAGCAGGATGGACGGGCGCTTTCGCACGTAGCGCAGCCCGTCGGCCATGTCGGCCAGGGGCGAGACGGGCGTTTCGCGCGGGGCCGGGTTGCCCGGCGGCAGCTTCAGCATCGTGAACATCGCGATGAAGAAGCCCGCCGTGGTCATGAAGTACACCCCGCCGGTGCCGATGAACGCGACCGCGATGAACGCCCCGGCCAGCGACGGGCCGATGACGCGTGTGCTGTTCATGCTCAGTTGCTGGAGCACCACCGCGTTGCCAATCGAATCGCGGCCCACGAGGTCGCCGATGAAGGCCTGGCGGGCCGGGCCTACGAAGGCGAATCCACCACCCTGCACCACCCCGGCCACGATGAGCATCCAGTACTCGAGCTGGCCAAGTTCGATCATCACCGCCACCCAGGCGGAGTTCAGAGCGATGATGCCCTGGCAGACAAAGAGCAGATTGCGCTTCGGCAGGCGGTCGGCGAGCACGCCGCCCCAGAGGCCGAGGAGGAGCTGGGGGACACCAAAGGCGAGCATCACCCCGCCGAGGGCGCTGTTCTTCCCGGTCAGATCATAGGCGAGGTAGCCGCGGGCCACCACCTGCATCTGCATGCCGAGAAAAGAGAACAGCGTCCCAAGCCAGAGGAGGCGGAACTGGTTGTTCTCGAGTGCGTAAAACGTCCGGCGAAACCAGCCAGCCAGTCCTTTACCCTCACGTTAGGGTGTGCCCAACGAGGCTAGCACACTCCCAACGAGGGGGGTACCGGGATGAACCCGGCCCGGCCCGGCGGTTGGGCGGCCCGTTTGCGCAGGATCGGTGATGTTTACAGAGTGTTGCAGTTCTGTATACAAGGGCGTTACAACGGTAGCGGCAGTCCGGCTGAGGGGGCATGATCGCGCGGATGACAGGTAAGGCGCCACTGCTGCTCGCATCGTTCCTGTTCGGCGTCGGCGTCACCGGGCTGGTGATCACTACGGCCGAACGCGCCGAGTGGGGGCCATTCCAACCCCAGACACGCACACCCGCGCCACAGGAGGTTGTTGTTGTCCAGGTGGGCCCGGAGATCACCCCGCCGCCGCTGCTTGAACTGATGAACGGCATCCCGGAAAGCGCGCTCGCCGTCGATACCTCGGCCCAGGTCCAGGCTCCCGCTCCGGCCGCCACCGCAGCGCCGCCCCCGCCCGAACCGACCCCCACCCCGGTCTCCCCGCTGCGGGTGTACGGCATCGCCTCCGATGATGCGGGCGTTTCCGCGGCGGGCACCACACCGACGCCCCCGCCGCCGCTCCGTATCATCAACGTCGCCAGCGACGCCGAACCCGAGGCCACACCGGAGGAGACAGCATCGCCGGCGGTAACCCCAGAGGACCAGGCCGAACTACAGCCGCAGACCGGCTGCAACGATTGCGAAGACATCGGCGGGGTCTCGGACGATGAGGGTGCCGGCCCGATCCTTGCCGCCGGCAAGAGCGGCCACGCCATTCCCGGGAACGCGAACGGTCTGCTGCGCCGCGCCGAAGCAGACGGAGGAGCGAATCCCGCCGGCGGCTCTCCCGGCAACCCGGGACCGGCTTCGCGCGAGCGCTGAGCCGCAGCACAATTCGCGTGCGGAGCATCATGAGTGGCGGCCTCATCCCGCTCCCCGCATCCCTCGAATCTGCTACCCTCTCAGGAACACCCGAACCACGTTCGGAAACACTCCTCACACCTGAACTCAGGAGGCTCACATGCCCATCGACCCCTCGAAAGCGCTCGGCGCCGAAATCAAGGGCGGCTCCGTCCGCTGGGACCGTGACCGCATCATCCTCTACCACCTCGGCGTCGGCGCCGGCGTCCCCCAGACCGACCCGAACGAGCTCACCTACACCTACGAGAAGAACCTCAAGGTGCTCCCCAGCTTCGGAGTTGTCCCCGCCTTCGGCTCGCTCGGCGGCATCGGCATGGTCCCCGGGCTTCAGTTCAACCCGGTAATGCTCCTTCACGGCGAACAGGACCTCGAAATCCGCAAGCCTATCCCGGTTGAGGGCGAGGTCGAGACCAGCGGCAAAGTCGCCGGCATCTACGACAAGGGCAAGGCCGCCCTGGTTGTGCTCGAAACCGAGTCGAAGCTCAAGGGCGAAAGCGACCCCCTCTTCGTCAACCGCTTCTCGCTCTTCCTCCGCGGCGAAGGCGGCTTCGGCGGCGAAAGCGGCCCGCCTCCCGGCAACGAGGCCCCTTCTCGCGCCCCGGACGCCGTCGTCGAATCGAAGACCATGCCCCAGCAGGCGCTCCTCTACCGCCTCTCCGGCGACAAGAACCCGCTCCACGCCGATCCCGACTTCGCGAAGATGGGCGGCTTCGACGTCCCGATCCTGCACGGCCTCTGCTCCTACGGCGTGGTCTGCAAGGCCGTCGTCGATAGCGCCCTCGGTGGCGATACGGCGAAGGTGGCGCGTTACCAGGCGCGCTTCGCCGGCGTCGTCTTCCCCGGCGAGACCATCGTCACCTCGTACTGGAAGGACGGGAACACCATCCTCGTCGACGCCAAGACGAAGGAACGCGGCACCCCGGTCATCACCAACGCCGCCATCACGGTGCGGTAGCCAACCACGCGGAGGGAGCGAGGCCCGACCGTGAGGGAGGGTGCGATGTTTCGTCCACCCGTGCGCAGCCCTCGCGGCGCGGTGTACTGGGCCCCGGCGATCTGGGCATGCGGAGGTGTGCCCGAGGTACGTGTCCCCTCGCTCACGCGCGGGGCTCGCCCGTCTGCGTGTTCCGGCGCGCTCCCGCCCAACTCGTGTCTCGCGACCCGCACGACAAACAACGAGGGGGCGTACCGTTCGGTACGCCCCCTCCTGTGTGCCTAACGCCAAACGACTCGGCACCAAATAGAAGGAAGCAGGTGGAGTGCTCCCGGAGAGGACGGCCCAGGGTTGGTTGTCCCTCCCCGGAGCCGGCCGCGGGAGTCATCCCGGCCTCATCGAACGTAGCGCGGCCCGTCGCCGCCGAATGCGGAATGCTTCACAAACTCTGACCAAAGGCGGAGACGCCGTACGCGGCAGCGGTTGGCCTACTCCTCAGTCTCGAAATATCCGGCATCCACCCGCTTTACGCTGTATGTCGAAACGACCGAGACTCCGAGCCCTACGTCGAACATGAGTTCCGCCAGCGTTCCTCCATGAACAAGCACCACACCGAGGCGCTCAGCCTCAGTCACGGCGACATCCGTGAACGTCGAAGTCGTGATGATGACCCCTTTCGTGGCTCCCCGGAGCCGTAGGGAGCTCGCGAACTCTCGAACCACTGATGGTCCGACGCTCGCCTGCCATCGCTTTGCCTGCACGTAGATTCGTTCAAAACCAAGCTTGTCCTGCTGAATAACTCCATCCACGCCCCCATCGCCGCTCCTCCCGAGGCGAATGCCGGAACCAGACGGACCCCCGTAGTCCAATGCAAGGAGAAGGTCGACCACCAGTTGCTCAAACTGTTCCGGGGACGTGGGGCCCGCGCTCGCTCGAGCAGGTCGGATTCAGTCGCCTCACGAATCCGGCGATACGACGCTTCCAACGCCTCGTCGGGTGATAGCCCACCCACGCCCTCGACATCAGTCGCCACGGGCCCGGTCTGATTTGGTGCGCGGCTGGCGCGACGCCACTCTCGCATCTCTTCGTAGCGCTCCGTGAGCAGCGCCGTGGTAACACGATCAAGCCGTAGTGCCAGCAACTCCCGGCCCCTATCTGTGATGCGAACCTGGCCGCGCGCTGGGCTCTCGACGGCACCGGCTTTGCCAAGGTAGGTCTTCGCCCAGTGCACTCGACCGCTGAAAAGGAGAGTGCGGCCCGATGGGATGAACTGTGTGAGTTCCTCAGAAGTGAGATCGAAGTGCCCGGCCAGTTTCGAGCGGCATTCGGCGATCGATCGCGTTTCCCCTCCCTCCAGAAGCTGAAGGAGCGGTAGCATCAGTGTCTCGTAATCGGGGATCAAGGCGCCCTTCCTCGACGGCGGATAATACTCCAACGAGGCAGCCCTGGAGCGCTCACCGTAGAAGAACAGCATGCCGCGCCTGACAACCATCCCCGGCGTCGCCGCCGCCATCCTCGACTGGCTGCTGGAACCGCCCTGGACCTTTCCGGCCCCCCCGCTCAGAATCCCGGCATCCCCTCGCCGGTGGCGGCGGCGTGGAGGAGGCCCGCGGCGATCCCCGCGAGGACGAGCCACGCGCTGTTCGGGTTGAAGCGGATGAGCACAGCCGCCCCGATGAGGAACAGGGAGATCGTGTACCAGCCCTCGAGCACCTCCCCCGCGAGTGTGAACGTCACCACAGCCATCAGCGCGAGCGCGGCCACATTCACGCCGTCGAGGAACGGGGCCGCCCACCGCGAACGGCGGAGACGTGGCACGAGCGGATTGGTCAGCGTCACGAAGATGAACGACGGCAGGAAGATGCCGGCGGATGCCGCCAAAGCGCCCGGCAGACCGTCGATCACGTAACCGGCGAACGCGGCGCTCGTGAACAGCGGGCCGGGCGTGAACTGCCCAACGGCGATGGCGTCGATCAGCTGCTGCTGGGTGAGCCAGCCGCGGCTGTCGACGAACTCCGACTGCATGAAGGCGAGCAGCACATAGCCGCTCCCGTAAAGCACCGCCCCGATCTTGAGGAACGCCAGGAAGAGTTCGAGGAGCGAGTAGGCAGCCGGGCTTGTCGCCCCGACCGACACCGCCGGCCAGGGGACCGGGAACGGCAGGAATGCGAGATCGCGCCGGCGGAAGGGCCCGCGGATGCGGTTGAGGGGCTGCCCGGCTTTCGGGAGTGGTGGCAGGTTGCGGCGGCTGTGACCGGTGAGGACCCAGATCGCGAGCGAGACGGCCAGCATCACGACCCCGGCGCCGAGCAGGAGCAGGACCTCGTTCGCGCCGAGGAGGGCGAGTGCGACGACCACGGCCCCGAGGAAGAGCGTCTCGTAGCCGCGGAAGGCCGCCCCCCGCAGCCCCCAGATGGCCTGGATGATGATGGCCAGGATGAACGGCTGGATGCCAAGAATGATTCCCTCGCCGGCCGGCGTGCTCCCATATTCGACGTAGGCCCAGGCGAGAGCGGTGACGATGACGATGGCAGGCAAAACGAACGCAAAGCCGGCCAGCCACAGGCCCCGCCAGCCCGCGCGCATCGCGCCCAGGTGCATCGTCATTTCGGTGGAGTTGGGCCCCGGGATCAGGTTCGTGACGCCGAGCAGGTCGACCAGCTCCTGGTCGGTCAGCCAGCGGCGCTGGTTCACAAGCTCGCGGCGCATGATCGCAATGTGCGCGGCCGGTCCCCCGAAGGCGATGCAGCCCAGCCGGAAGAAGTAGCGCAGGACCTCGGCGACGGAGCCGGGGGTAGAGGACGGCATGGGGAGAGAGCCTACCGCGTGCCGTGGTGATGCGAGACGGTCCGCTCCGCTGCGCTGGCGGGGAAGCGTAGCACGCCATTCCTGGCGTGCCTCGAATTGCCGGCGCGGAGGCGCGGGTGGGCTGGCGCGGGGCCGGGTTCGCTCGCCGGAACCGCCGCGCTTGCTGACGCGCGCGCCTATGACGGGCGGGCGGGTGGGTCAGGCGTGGAAGTTGGGGTCGCGCTTTTCGGCGAAGGCCCGGCCGGCCTCGGCGAAGGCCTCGCTGCGGGCGGCCTGGCCAAAGATCTCGTCCTCGGCGCGGAGGACTGATCGAAGGTTGTCGTTGGCGGCGTTCGCGTAGAGCAGGCCCTTCGCCCAGCGCACGTGGTGGTTGGGGTTGAAGGCGATCTCCTCGCCGAGGGCAACGGCCGTATCGAGCAGTTGCTCGTGCGGGACGACGCGGTTCACGGCGCCGATCCGCAGCGCCTCCTGGGCGTCGATGATGCGGCCGGTGAGGATCATCTCGGCGGCCGCGCCAAGGCCGGTCACCTGGGGCAGGATGAAGGTCGAGCCAAGTTCCGGCGTGAGGCCGATCCGCACGAACCGCATCGAGACGCGGGCGTTTTCCGAGGCGATCCGGAGGTCGCAGCAGAGCGTCAGGGTGAAGCCGACACCGATGGCGGGGCCGTTGATGGCGGCGATGAGCGGCTTCGAGCGCTGCATGAACGCCGTCAGCGGTTCGCCCTCGGCCGCCGGGCGCCGCCCCCCGTCGGCCGAGCGGTCGCGGCGGAGGTCGGCGCCGGAACAGAAGCCGCGCCCCGCGCCGGTGAGGACCACGGCGCCCACGGCCGGGTCCTCGTTGCATTGCTCGATCCGATCGCGGACCAGGCGGGCCATGTCCGGCGACCAGGCGTTGAGGCGCTCCGGGCGGTTGAGGGTGATCAGGCCGACGCGTCCGCGGCGCTCGAAGGTGACGTGGGGGGCTTCAGAAGGGGCGGTCATCGTGGGGCTCCTGCGGAACAAAGGTGGTGGCGGCACAGTAGGCGAAGCGCGCGGAGCTGTCGAGCGTCCATGGACGCTGGCCGTTCTGCGCAAGATCCTGCGATTGTTTAATGGAAGTATTGATTTTCTTAAGCTACGTGTTAATCTCTCTGACCAACGGAGGGATCGAACATGACTACCCGCACCGCTTCGCCGCTGGCCCAACTGGTACAACAGAGCATCTCGGCCATTGGCGCCCGCCTCGCATTCTCCGGCCCAGAGCCGGATTCAGACCCGCCCTCACGCACGGTCGAACAGCTCGCCGGCGGACTGCTGGCCGCCATGGGACTGAACGAGATAGCCGATGACCTGGACCTCGAATCGGTCTCGCTCCTGGGCGCGGCGAGCGTGGTCGGCCTCAAGGTCATCGGGATGGCCGAGCCCGGCGTCTACCGGCTGGAGGACGCCATGTACGCGCTTGAGGACTTGCTCCGGCGGACCGCTGAACGGGAGATGCGGTAGTGGCGATGAACAACGAACCCCTGCTCGACATCCGCAACCTGGAGAAGCGCTACCGCAGCGGCACCCTCGCCAACGCGGGCATCTCGCTCGCGCTCCAACCGGGGGAAGTCTTCGGCCTGCTCGGACCGAACGGCGCGGGCAAGACCACCCTGGTCCGCCAGGTACTGGGCATGCTGCGCCCAACCTCCGGGAGCATCGCACTCAACGGGATCGATGTCGTCGCTGACCCGGGCTACGCGCGCCGGAATATCGGGTTCCTGCCCCAGGGCCAGTTCGACCTCGAGGCGCTCCAGGTCGGCGAGCTGATCGAGTTCTCCGCGCGGCTGCGCGGCGTCCACCCCAAAGATGCCAGGCGCACCGCCGACCGGTTGGTCGAGCGGCTGGACCTGGGCGCCTTCAGAAAGACCTCGATGCACACCGCCTCGGGCGGGGTGCGGCGGCTGGCCGGGTTCGCGGCCGCCATCGCGGCGCCCGTCAACCTCCTCGTCCTCGACGAACCGACGAACGACGTCGACCCGATCCGGCGGCAGCTGCTCTGGACCACCGTCGCCGAACTCGGCGCTGAAGGCGCGACCGTGCTCCTGGTTACCCACAACCTGGCCGAGGCCGAACGCTTCATCGACCGGCTGGCGATCATCGACGGCGGCCGCATCGTCCGCGAAGGCACGCCGGCGGGACTGCGTACCATCGTGACGGAGCGGCTCCGGCTGGAAATGGCGATGGCCGGCGAAGTGGCGCCCCACCCCGCGTTGACGGCCGAACACGGGAACCCGGGCTGCTTCCTCTTCGACCAGCGCGATCTGGCGGCCGTGAGCGCCTGGCTGGCCGTCCTGCGCGAATCGGGCCTGCTCACCGACTTCCGCATCGGGCCCCCGACGCTCGACGACATCTACGCTGCGGCCGTGATGCCCCCGCGTGAGCTGGAGGCCGTCTCATGACCTGGGCCACCCAATACCGCGACCTCGTCTCGATGCAACTTCGCTCGATGAGGAACGAGCTCTGGTTCGCCGCAATGATCCAGGTTGTGCTCTCGCTGGGGCTGGTCATCGGGTTCGGCTTCCTCATCCCGGATGTCTCGGAGACCACGGCGCTCTTCCTGGTGACCGGGACAGCGACCCAGGCGTTCGTCACGATCGGGCTGGTGATGCTCCCCCAGTTGCTGGCGCAGGCGAAAGAAGCCGGCCGGATTGAGTACTTCCTGACGCTGCCCATTAGCCGGGAGGCCTATCTGCTAGCGCTGGTGACGGTGGTCGCGCTGATGGCGCTGCCCGCGGTGGCGTTCACCATCGTGCTGGGAGCATGGCACTACGACCTTTCGTTCACGTTCGAGCCGGCGTTCATCGCGGTAGCCTTGCTGGCTGTGTTCTCGCTGGCCGGGGTGGGTGTCGCCATGGCGGTCTACTCGCCCCACCAGCAGGTTACCAATGCCCTGACCCAGCTCATCATCTTCTATGTGCTCTTCTTCGCTCCGGTGCTGCTGCCAAAGGAGCAGTTGCCCGAACTGCTGCAGTTCACCTCGAACTTCGCCCCGCCGACGTACGCCGCCGACGGTGTCCGGGCGACCCTGACCGACCTTCCGGGCACACACCTGGCCCGCTCGCTCTGGGCGATGACCGGGTTCGCCGCCGGCTCACTGGCGTTGAGCTCGGTCGCGATGCGAAGGCGCGGGTAGAGCTGTGGCGCAATGGCTTCGGCAATACCGCGACCTCGTCTCGCTGCAGCTTCGCGCGATGCGTACGGAGGTCTGGTTCGTCATTACCTTCCAGGGGGCGATGGCGGCCGGGTTGGTCCTGGGGATGGGCTACCTGATGCCGGAGGTCTCCCGCAGGACGGCGACGTACCTGGTGACCGGCACCGCCGCACAGTCGTTCGCCACCGTGGGACTGGTCATGCTGCCGCAGGTGGTCGCCCGCGGGAAAGCGCTGGGCACCCTGGACTACTACCTCACCCTGCCGATCAGCCGCGAGGCGTACCTGCTGGCACTCGTGACGGTCGTTGCCCTGATGGCCTTCCCTGCCGTCGTGTTTTGCATTCTCTTCGGCATGTGGCGCTACGACCTCGCGCTCCAATTCGACCCGGCATTCCTGGCAGTGGCGGTTCTGGCCGTGCTTTCGCTCGCGGGGGTGGGTGTGGCAATGGCCGTGTATTCGCCCCACCAGCAGGTCACGAACGCGCTGACCCAGTTGGTGATCTTCTACGTCATCTTCTTTGCGCCGGTGCTGCTGCCGGTGGAGCAGTTGCCCGGGTTGCTGCAGTTCACCGCGAACTTCTTCCCGCCCACCTACGCGGCCGACGGCGTGCGCGCAACGTTGACCGACCTGCCCGGCACCCACCTCGTGCGCTCCCTCCTGGCGATGACCGGGTTCGCCGCCGGATCGCTTGCGTTGAGCTCGGCGGCGATACGCAGACGCGGGTAACCCGTGACACGGACCCGCTACCCCCTCGGTGCGGCGCCGGGAATCCCCTTCCCCGGCGCCGCACCATATGCTCCAATCCGAGGCGCGCCAGTCATGGCGCGCTGGGCTGCCGCTACCCCGAACGCCGTTCGCGCTCACCCCGCCGCGCCATGGCCTCCAATCCGAGGCGCGCCAGTCATGGCGCGCTGGGCTGCCGCCACCCCGAACGCCGTTGCCGCCACCCGCCGCACCATGCGCTCCAATCCGAGGCGCGTCAGGCATGACGCGCTGGGCTGCCGCTACCTCGAACGCCGTCCGCGCTCACCCCGCCGCGCCATGGCCTCCAATCTGAGGCGCGCCAGTCATGACGCGCTGGGACTCCGGCGCCCCGAACGCCGTTCGCACTCACCCGCCGCACCATGCACTCCAATCCGAGGCGCGCCAGGCATGGCGCGCTGGGCTGCCGGCACCCCGAACGCCGTTCGCGCCCACCCACGGTGCCATGCGCTCCAATCCGAGGCGCGCCAGTCATGACGCGCTGGGCTGCCGCTACCTCGAACGCCGTTCGCGCCCACCCACGGCGCCATGCGCTCCAATCCGAGGCGCGCCAGTCATGGCGCGCTGGGCTGCCGCCACCCCGAACGCCGTTCGCGCTCACCCACCGGACCATATGCTCCAATCCGAGGCGCGCCAGGGATGGCGCGCTGGGCTGCCGC
>PQAO01000032.1 GCA_003104995.1 Dehalococcoidia bacterium | reverse complement strand
AAGCTGCGCTTGTCTATAGGAGCGTCAACGGCCACAGAGCCTCAGCACTCCCGGTGCTATCCTTGTCCACCCATGGACTACGAAAGCCTGCTCGCCCACCGCACCCACACCATGCAGGCCAGCGCCATCCGCGAAATCCTCAAGGTCGCCTCCTCACCCGGCATGGTCTCCCTCGCCGGGGGCCTCCCCGCCGCCGAAAGCTTCCCCCTCGAGATCATGGAAGAGCTCACCGGCGCCGTCCTCGCGAAATACGGCGCCCAGGCGCTCCAGTACGACGCCAGCGAGGGCTTTCTCCCCCTGCGCGAGGCGCTTGTCCCCCACCTCGCCGCCCGCGGCGTGCAGGCCACCGCCGAGGGCACCACGATCTTCAGCGGCTCCCAGGGCATCCTCGACGGCATCGGCAAGATCCTCATCTCCCCCGGCGATGTGGTCGCCGTCGAAGCACCGACCTACCTCGGCGCCATCCAGGCCTTCAACCCCTACGAACCCCGCTATGCCGAAATCGAAACCGACGGGGATGGCCTTATCCCCGAGTCCCTGGACCGCGTGCTCGCGGACCAGCGCGTGAAGCTCGTCTACCTCGTCCCCACCTTTCAGAACCCCACCGGCCGCACCCTTCCTCTCGACCGCCGCCATGCCGTTGCCGAAATCCTGCGCACACACAACGCCCTCCTGCTCGAAGACGACCCCTACAGCGACCTGCGCTACACCGGCACGCCCGTACCGCCGATCAAGTCGCTCGCGCCGGAGAACGTCGTCTACTCCAGCACGCTCTCAAAGACGTTCGCCCCCGGCCTCCGTGTCGGCCTCTGCGTGGCGCCCGCACCCATCCAGCGCTGGATGATTACCGCCCGCCAGGGGGTCGACCTCCACACCAGCACCTTCACCCAGGCGCTCGCCGCAGAGTACATCGCGGCTGGCTACCTCGAGCGCCAGCTGCCCCGCATCCTGGACATCTACCGCCCCCGCCAGCAGGCGATGTTCGACGCGCTCGCCGTCCACCTGCCCGAGGACTTCGCCTACACCCGTCCCGAAGGCGGCATGTTCATCTGGGTCGAAGGCCCTCCCGGCTTCGACGCCGAGGCGCTTCAGCGCCGCATCCTCGAACGCGGCGTCGCCTTCGTGCCGGGCAAGTACTTCTACGTGAACCCCGAAGGCAAACAAAACACGTTCCGGATGAACTTTACCGCCGCCGACCCGGCCACCATCGAGCGCGCCATCGCCATCGTGGGCGACGCCATCGCCGAGGAACTCGCAGCCAGCCGGTAGCCCTACCCGAAGTCGTGCGAGACCGGCGTCTCGATGAAGCCCGGCAACGGGCACGGCCGGAAGTGCTCGGCGATGATGTTCGGGAAGCCGCTCTGCTCGTTATCCACCCGCCCCCGCACGATCACGAACGGCGTACCCCGCACCAGTTCGCGCTGCCGCTCCTGCAAGGCCGTATAGACCACCAGGTTCGCCAGCCCGAACTCGTCCTCCAGGAGCATGAACATCACACCGCTGGCCGTCTGCGGCCGCTGCCGGGTCACCACCATCCCGGCCATCTCCACGATCATCCCCTGCGGCAGCCGGTTCGGGTTGCCCACCCCGCCCAGGTGCCGGCTCGTGATGAGCCCCTCGTGCAACAGCGGCCGCACCAGCGCCATCGGGTGGCGGCCCGGGCTCAGCCCCAGGCGGTCGTGGTCCCAGGCCAGCTCCTGCCACGCCGAAAGCGCGGGCAACTCCGCCATATCCTGCTCCGTCGGCAACGGCAGTGCCAGCTGGTTCTCGCGCGCGGCATCACTCTTGGCCACGGCCGCTTCGGTGAGCAGTCCGAGTTGCCAGAGCAGCTCCCGCCGGGGCAACCCAAACTCCTCCAGCGCCCCCGCGCGGATGAGCGTCTCCGCCTGCTCGCGGCTCATCCGCGCCCGCGCCAGCAACTCCCGCAGCGAGCGGTACGGCCCGTTGGCGCGCCGCTCGGCCACGATCCGCTCCGGGAGCGTGGTGTAGCCCTGCCCCCGCGGGTGCTGGCGGATGTCCTGCCAGCCACCGCCCAGCCCCTTCACCTGTTGCAGCCCCAGGCGGATGTCCCCCTGCTCCGGCCAGGCCCCCGCCCGGCTCGCATTAATCGACGGCGGCAGCGTCGCGATCCCGTGCCGCGCTGCGTCCTGCGTCAGCACCTCCACCGAATAGAAGCCCATCGGCTGGGCGTTGAACAGCGAGC
Source organism: Dehalococcoidia bacterium (assembly GCA_003104995.1). GTDB lineage: Bacteria > Chloroflexota > Dehalococcoidia > Tepidiformales > Tepidiformaceae > Amarobacter. Next base: position 227,083 of record PQAO01000032.1, on the reverse strand, counting down.
AGTAGTACGCCGCCGGGTAGTGGTAGCGCAGCCACGCCGATTCATACGCCAGCAGCGCGAACGCCACCGCGTGGCTCTTCGGAAACCCGAACGCCGCGAACGCCGCCATCTTGTCGAACGCCACCTTCGCCGCCTCGCGGCTCACGCCCATGCGCCCTGCCCCGGCGTAAAATTCCGCGGCGAGCGCCTGCATGGCGTCGGACGACCGCTTACGGCTCATCGCCCGGCGCAGGCGGTCTGCCTGCCCCGGCGTGAAGCCCGCCACCGCGCAGGAGATCTGCAGCACCTGGTCCTGGTAGAGCACGTGCCCCAGCGTCTCGCCCAGGCAGTGTTCCAGCAGCGGCCCCAGCTCCGGGTGCCCGTAGTCCACCTCGATAGCCTCGCCCCGGGCCAGCCGCTCGCGGTACTCCATGTACGGCCGGAACGCCCCCGCCATGATCGGCCCCGGCCGGATGATCGCGACTTGCACCGCCAGGTCGTCCAAGTTGTTCGGCTGCGTCCGCGGCAGCGTCTGCACCTGCGCCCGGCTCTCGATCTGGAACACCCCCATCGTGTCCCCCTCGCGGATCGAGGCGTAGATCTCCGGGCTGTCGTGCGGCACCCGCCCCAGGTCCACCCTCACCCCGTGCTCCTCCTCGATGATCTCCAGGCACTCGTCCACCGCCGAGAGCATCCCCAGCGCCAGGAAGTCGATCTTCACGAAGCGGGCGTCGTCGGCCGAGTCCTTATCCCACTGGCACACGAACCGCCCGTCCATCCGCGCGGGCTCCACCGGCACCACCGATGACAGCGGCTCGGACGAGACAATCACCCCGCCCACATGCTGCCCGATATGGCGCGGGAAGCCCGCCACCTGCCCGGCCAGCTCCACCATGTCGCGCCAGATGGGCGCATCCACCAGCGGCCGCAGCTCCGGCACCTTCCGCATCTCCTCGGCGATCGCCGTCGCGCTCGAATACGGACCGCCCAGCTTGTTCAGCTTCGCCAGCACCGGCGCCGGCAGCCCCAGCGCCTTCCCGATATCCAGCACCGCGCTCCGGAACCGGTACGTCGGGAACGCCGCCACGATCGCCGCGTGCTCTTCGCCATAACGGTCGTAGATCCGCCGCAGCACCTCGTCGCGAATGTCGCGCGGGAAGTCGAGGTCGATATCCGGCAGCGAGTGCAACTCGTCGTTCAGGAACCGTTCGAGGTAGAGGTTGTTCCGCACCGGGTCGATGTGCGACAGCCCGATCAGGTAGCACACGATCGAGCTGACCGACGACCCCCGCCCGCGGCCCACCGGCCGCTCGTCCGGCTGCAAGCGCGCGTCCCGGCCCCGCACCTCCACCGCGATCTCGTTCACCAGTTGCAGCAGGTCCCAGTACACCAGGAAGAACCCGGCCAGCCGATGCTTTGCGATAAGCGACAGCTCCCGCTCCAGCCGTTCGCGCGCCTCCTCGCCAAACGGGTCAGTCGGCGGGTACTTCCGCCGGAATGCCCGCTCGCACACCCCCCGCAGGAAGCTGTCGAGCGTCGCGCCATCCGGCACCGGGTAGTCCGGCAGCTCATACGGCAGGTCGCGCGTCAGGTCGAACGCGCAGCGCTCCGCGATCGCCAGCGTGTTCGAAACCGCCCGCGGATACCGCTCGAAACGGTGCGCCATCTCCTCCGCGCTCTTCAAGAAAAACTCCGAATTCGGCCGCCGCTCCCGGTGTGAGCTATCGAGCGTCAGCCGGTGCCGCACCGCCACAAGCACATCGTTCAGCCGGTGCCGCGTCCGCACGTGGTAGTGCACGTTGTTCGTCACCACCACTTCGATCCCGCAGCGTTCCGCCACCGCCGCCAGGGCCGCCACCCGCTCCGTATCGCCGAACACGTCGTGGTGCTGCAACTCCACGTAATAGCGGTCGCCAAACACCTCGCGATACTCCCCGGCAAGTTCCGCCGCCCGCCGTGGCTCCGCAACCGCCAGCCGCGCCAGCTCGGAATCCCGGCACCCCGAAAGCACCACCAGCCCGGCGTGGTGCTCGAACAACCACTCCCGCTCCACCACCGGGGCATCCTTGCCATGCACCCGGTACGCCCGGCTCAGCAACCGGCACAGGTTCCGGTACCCCTCCACATCCTGCGCCAGCACCGTCAGGTGGGAAGGAGTTGCGAGTGGCGAGTCGCGAGTGGCGAGCGCCCCGGAACGGGGCAGTGGCGGGGCGGACCCTTCTCCCTCCTCCCTCCTCCCTCCTCCCACGGTCAGCTCGCACCCCGTGATCGGCTTCAGCCCCCGCTCCCGCGCCGCCTGCGCGTACTCCATCGCTCCATAGAGGTTGTCGTGGTCCGTCAGCGCCATCGCGGGGTAGCCCAGTGCCAGGGCCCGGTCGATCAGCTCATCCGTCGTGCTCGCGCCTTCGCGGAGCGACCAGCAGGAGTGGGCGTGGAGTTCTACATACCCGGCCACAATGCGAGGAGTATAGAACAAACGTTCTTATTCGGCGCCTCGCAACATAGGGTCTTTACCGGGTTGCTATGCAGAGAGAAGAGGACTACGCTCTTCACCCCACATAAAGTTGGAGTGAACGTTATGACGGTACGTTTCGGCGCTCTTCTCGCCTTCGTGGCAGCCACCATCGTCGGCCTTGCTGCCGTCGCCACGCCGGCCCTGGCTGCCGAGAAGGTGGTCACGCTTAACCCCACCTCCGGCATCGTTGGCACCGTCGTCGAAGCGAAACTCAGCGGAGCTCCGCCAAACGACCCCATCACCGTCATCTTCAAGATCCCCGGCGACCCCATCCTCGCGACTGGCACGACCGACGCCAACGGCGAAGCCACCTTCACCTTCACCATCCCCTATGCCCTGAGCGGCACCTATCCCGTCTTCTTCACGGACTTCAAGTGCTCCTGCCAGGCCGAGGCGCCGTTCACCGTGATCGTTGGGCACCGCACACCTACCCCCACCGCGACCCCGACCACGCCCCCAACCGCCACGCCGATCCCCACCGGTACACCACCTCCGCTCCCGACCGCGACGCCCACTGCCACCTCCACCCCGCGCGTGCCCGTGGCCGGCACCACCCAGCCCCTCACCCCCGGCGGCCCGAACGTGGGCATCCTCGGGCTCGGCTTCCTCTTTGTGCTGACCGTGCTCGCCTGGTTCGCGGCAACCCGCCGCAACGGACCCGGTAGCCCCGCGCTCGCCACAGTGCATCCCGGCGACGAACCTGACTACTCGACCGACCTCGACTTCGAAACCCTGGCGAGCCTGCGCAGACCACCGGCCACCCGCGCCGAGCCAGCCCGCGCTCTCGAGGATCGGAGCACGCTGGCCCGCACACTCGAGTCCGTCACTGGCGCCGCCTCGGCTGTGGCGCTCCTCTTCCGGAGGAAGTAGCCCTCAGGAGACGCTCGCGCCTCCGTCGACCGGCAACGAAACGCCGGTGATGAACTTCGCTTCGTCGGAGTGGAGGAAGAGCGAGGCATAGGCCACATCCCAGGCCGAGCCCATCTTCCTCCCCAGCGGCACCCGCCGGGTCGCGCGAGGCGATGACCTCCTCGCCCGGCGTCCCGGCCGCCACCCGCGCCTCGATCGCCATCGGCGTGTTCATCAGCCCCGGCAGGATCACATTCGCCCGGATGCCGTGGCGCGCGTTCTCCATCGCGATGTTATGCGTGAGCGCGATCACGCCCGCCTTCGTCGTCTTGTAGCCGACGTACGGGTACGCCTCCCACGCCGCCATCGAGGAGATGTTCACGATCGAGCCGCTCCCCTGCTCGCGCATCACCGGGAGCGTGTGCTTGCAGGCCAGCCACATCCCCCGCAGGTTCACCGCGTACAGCCGGTCGAACGCCTCCACTTCGAGTTCCGTCGCCGGTGCGTCCCCCAGCGCGAGGCTGGCGCCCACGTTGTTGTGGAGGATATCGATGCGTCCGTGCGCCGCCATGCACGCCGCGATCGCCTCCCGGACCTGCTCCTCGCCGGTGATATCAGCCTGGACGGCCATCGCGGTCCCGCCCTCGCCCGCAATCAGGTCGACCGTCTCCTGCGCCGAACGAACCTCCCGGTCGACCGCCACCACGGCCGCGCCCTCGCGCGCCAGCAACAGTGCCGTCGCCCGCCCGTTGCCGATGGTCTCGCCGGGCGTCTGGCCCGCCCCGAAGATGATCGCGACCTTGCCCCGAACGCGCTCGCCCATGGCTTCCCTCCTGCTCCCGCGCCACTGTACGGCAGGGACGGCTGCCCCCGTCACCCGCCGAACGGCCCCGGTCGCACGCTCTGGGCTTCGCGGCGGGAAGCGCTTGCCCACCTTGTCGTGTGTGGTATGTTGATCCGGGTGCCTCGAGGCAACCGGAGTGGCCGCGCGGACGAGCATGGAGGCGGAATGTGTTCGAGAGTGGGATAGATCCAAAGGCACTGCTCTCAATCTTGCGTGAGCGCCACGTCCATTACATCTCTCGGATCGAGGCCACGATTCTCGCGCACCTTAGCCTTGGCTACCGCACCGAAGAAATCGCTCAGAGGCTCGGTTGCACTGGGGCCACAGTCCGTCGCCACGTGGCCGACCTTACGCACAGGGTCTTCGACCCGACGGAGATCGAGGGGGACCGCGACAAGCTGCGCACGTGGGTACCCTTACATTCGGCGTGTTGCGCGATGGCGGTGGCCCAATTGATCGAGGATGAACAACAATTCGGTTAGTGCGATCAACACGGCGATCCCCCCGTGCTGTTTTATGGACCCGCAGCTGCTGCAAGAACACTCACGGAGGATCGCATATGACGAACGATTTCGCCGCCAACAAGGCTGCCCGTAGTTCAGCCGCCGCATCCGCTCGGGCCGCTATACTCTTGGCTGTCGTGCTGGTTGGCGCAGCGTCGACTTTAGTGCAAATGCCATCGGTGGGAGCTGACGAACCCGAATCGCCAGCCCCCACACAGCAGGTTCCTTCAGCCGATCCCGGCGGCGTGCCTACCCGCCCGTCCGGGCCTCCCGCCGAAGCCATCAACTGCGTCCAGCCGTCCGCCGACAATCCGCGCCCGGAACTCGATGCCAGTGGACTGCTGGCTATAACGCTGGATGATGCCTCACGACAAGTGACGCTAACCATCTCGGCAGTTCCAGGTGGAGCCACCTGCTATTCGGTCTTCAGGGACCCGGCGGACATAAACCCCGTCCTGTTCGCCTATTCCCCCGATCAACTTCAGAATCCAGGGGCGCAGGAAGACCCCTTCGGTATTCCTTCGGCGGGCAGATACTGCTATTCGCTCATTTTCGGAAGTAGGGATGGTTCCTCCGAGCCCTTCAAGACGTGCATCGACATTCCGGAAAGCTTCGCCCCAAAGCCAACTCCGACTCCGGTTTTCACGCCACCTCGCCAGCCTGTGGATCCTCCAAACACCGGAACGAGCCGCAGCCCCTCCAGCGCCTCCGCGCTGCCGCAACTCTTACTCTTCGCCATTGGATCCGCTGCGCTGGTCGCTGGCGGCTACGGCGCAGTCCTCAGGCGGCGCTCCGGTCGCTGATTCCCCGCACGCTCATTGCTGGAGGATACCTGATGAAAGACCATCTTGCCCTGGCAAATCGCGGCTTGATGTTGTTCGGCCTTGTCTTGCTTAGTCTTAGCGCGGGCGCTCTCTCTTACGATACGGCTCGCGCAAGCCACTATCGGTACTTGGTAGAAGACTCTTCGTTCAATCCAGGCGGCTCTTGGAGCTACACAGTCGGTAACTGGGTCATTGGAAACGATGCAACTCCATCGACTCCGCAGGTAATTACCTGGTGCAATAACCTCGGAGGATACTCTACCGAAACTAGTGGTGCAATTTCGGACTGGGAGAACGCGCTTTCTGGACTCACACAGTATAGTTCCGTGAGCTGCGGGAGCGCCGCTCTCAAGTTTGTCTGGGGCTCTTGCAACCCTGGCGCATGGGCCTGCATGGTCTACACCTGGACCTATGATGGTTCGCGGCTTTCAAACTATATTACGGGTGGCGAGCTTCGCTTAGTCTCCTCCGCGACAACTTGGGATGCTGTCAAAGTTAGAGAAGTTGTGAGGCATGAACTTGGCCACTTCATGGGGTTAAACGAGCACTATCTGCATACAAGTCCCCTCTCTTGCAACCCCAACGGCATCTTGACAATCATGGATCTAGCTCCAGGCACGTACTTCGGTTGCGGGGATGGAACAACCGTAACCTCGGCCGATGTATCGTCAGTGACGTCCGAGTACGGCCTGTCTAGTGTCACCAGCCTGATTGGCTGGAATTGCTCATCGTACTACGGTGGCATACGAACTTTCTGCATCAATTGGTATGATGACGAGCCAGCAAATTCATATACGTACTCAGACCTCTGGCGTTGTGCAGATTCAGCTTGCTCTTCTGGCTCAAACTACGTCCGAGGCGGGTGGCACAAACCTGGTTCTGGGCTGTACAACGCCAGCAATTCAACGTACTTTACATCACTCAGTTCTGCATACTACTGGGCGGGTGTCAGCCATTACAGCGCAGCGAGCGGGCTCGGCCCAAAAAGCTTCACCGGTATCGTTTCGGTCCCGTAAGCACCGGCGTTCGGCATTCCCAGCGGGAGCCCTCGTCTTCTATTGTGGGGGAGGGCTTTCCGCACAACTCCCCGCTGGCAGCGAGCCTGGCCCGACCAGTCCGTTGCGTCGATTGCGCCGCTAGCACTCTTGGCAGACAGCTCATTCTCCGGGATTCACCGGGGCCCGCGCGATCCTCCTTCTGCTCCTGCCGGCTCCTACCGCCCCAAGCGCTGCCGCGACGCCTCGACCGGGTTGCCCTTCAGCTTCGCGCTGTACTCCTCGTGCGGCGGTACCTGTTCGCCAACCACGTACAGGAAGTAGTACACCGCGAAGTTCCCTACGTGCTTGAACCGCTTCCGGATATCCGCAAGCTGCGAATCGAACGGACGCTTCACTTCCAGGTACTTCGCGAACGACCCAAACTCCCGCTCGATCTCAAGCATCGCCTGCGCGTTATGTATCGTCGCCTCTACCTTGCGCATGTTTCGCACAATCCGCGTGTCGGCCATCAGCCGGTCGATGTCGTCTGGCGTGTAGGCCGCGATGGTCGCGGGGTCGAACTGGTGGAACGCTTCCCGGAAGCCCGGCCACTTGTTCTCGATGACCTTCCAGTTCATCCCGGCCTCGAACACCGCCTTCGAAAGCACTTCCAGGTAGTCGGCCAGCTTCGCCGGCTTGATCTGCTGTGGAGCCTCCATCCGTAAGCCCTCCCTCCAGGGGTAGGCCGCCAACTGTAGCGCGACCGCCCCGGGTTGCCCATGGTCCCTGCCTGTTCGTCCGTTTCGGCGCCCCGCCGTACAGTCCGTACGGTGACCAGCCACCCACCGCGCCCGGAGGTGATGGGCCGCTACCCCTACCCGCTCGCGCTAGCCATCTTCCTCGTCCAGGTCGCCCTCGGCATCCTTCTCTTCGCCACCTTCCAGCAGTGGGTCCCGGGCGAACTCGGTGCCGGCGACGCCTGGGGCGGCTACCTCCTCGGTGCCTACGGCGGCGCCCGCTTCCTCTTCGAAACCCCAACCGGCGCCATCTCCGACCGCATCGAACGGCGTCTCGGCCTGCTCCTCGGCTTCGCCCTCATGCTCCCCGCAATCGGCCTGATGTCGTTCGCACGCAACGAGCACCTCTTCCTCCCGCTCGCCGCCCAGCTCGGTTTTGCCACTGCCTTCCTCTGGCCCGCCACCTACGCCATCGCCGCCGACCTCTACGAGCCGGACCGCCGGGGTAAGGTCATCGGCTTCCTGAATCTCGCGCAGCTCCTCGGCTTCGGCGCGGGAGCGCTCGCGGGCGCCTTCATGGTCGAATCGTCGAATGTCCCGCAGTTCGCGGTCGCCTTCGTCGCGGTTTCGCTCGCCTTCGCCGCAGCCGTGCGCGGCATCCCCAACTACCGCGGTGATCGCCTCTTCGCGCGCGTCCACACCCCCGCCCGTCCCTCGGTCCGGAGCATCCTCTCGCTCCGCCTTGCCGCGCTCAGCGTCATCATCCTCGGGGCCAGCATCGCGCTGGCGATGATCGTGCCGGCCATCCGCCCCTACGGCCAGCACCAGCTCGATGTCTCGTTCGCCCGGCTTACCGTCGCGCTCATCCCGGCCGTCATCGGCGGGGCCGCGCTCTACATCCCCGCGGGCCACCTGGCCGACCGTTACGGCCGCTGGAAGCCGCTCTTCGCCGGCCAGGCCTTCACCGTCGCTGGCCTGCTGGTCATCGCCGGAACGGGCGAACTCTGGGTCGCGGTCCCCGCCGCGATGGTTGTCTTCGCCGGGAATGTCCTCACGGTCCCCGCCTGGAACGCCGCCGTCATGGACCTCGCCCCCGAAAGCCACCGGGGCACGCTCATCGGGCTTTCGGTGGCCCTCAGCGGCCTCGGGCTCGCGATCGGGCCCGCGCTGGGCGGCTTCGTTGTCGGCCGGTGGGACGCCCCGGCAGCGTTCCGGGTCGCGGCCGCCCTGGCCGCCGTCACCGCCATCGCGATCGTCCTGTATGCGCGGCACTATGCCGCCCGGCCACGCACCAGCTGAACGCTCAGGCGGGGGCGCCATCTCCGTACCAGCGGTCCGCCCGCCACTCGGCCACCTGCAGGATCAGGATCGCCAGGAACCCGCACCCGGCCATGAACGGGATCGACACGAACCCGAACTCCTCCACGAACCGGACCGTGCAGGATACCGCCGAGCCCGTGCAGATCTGCGCCTGGTCCGGGAAGAGCTCCAGCTGGTAGTGATAGATGGAGATCACCAGCCCAATCCCCGCCATGGCCAGGATGTAGCGTGGCGCCAGCCGGGAGCGCGTCGCCAGCGTCACCAGCAGCAGCACCGCGATCGGGTACATCGCGATCCGCTGGTACCAGCACAGCTCGCAGGGGGTGAAGTGGACGTAGTCGGAGTAGTAGAGCGACCAGACCATGGCCGTCGCTGCAATCACGAAGATCGCCTTTTGCGTGTGGTTGTACACCAGAGCCCGGACGCGCTCGCCCGACGGAAGCTCCACCACGAACATGACGATGGCCGCCGCGAACACCACCGCAATCGCCAGGACGGCCAGGATCGGCGAGACGATCTCTTCCGACTCCATCAGGCTCCGCCGCCGCGGCTGTCGTGGCTGGCAATGTCGTATCCGGGCATGGGCCTCACCGTACGAGTGCGTACCGCATTCCAGTCCGCTGCGCGCACCGGGATGCCGCCTCAGTGTGGCATTTTCGTCACCTTTGGGCCAAGGTTCGGAGAAGGCGTGCTAACCGGGGTGAGGGAACGCCTCTCGATCGAGCCTGCCGGTCAGCCCGGATCTCCGTGTCTTCGGCCCGCGCCCCCTCCCGCCCTTACGGCGCGAATCGCCGGTTCACAATCAGCGCCTGCACCACTCGCCCTATCGCCCCGTGCTCGTCGTGCACCACCGACTCCACCAGTCCGAGCCCGTGCGGCTGGGCCACACCCTTCGTCTCCAGCCCCACCCATTCGCCCTCCGGGAGCCGGTGCAGGTACAGCGTGATGTCCGCATTGATGAACCCCACCTGCTCCGAGGGCCTGATGTGCCCCAGCGCGTTGCCGAAGTCCGAAGTCGCCGCCACCCGCACCAGGGGTGAGATCTCCTCGCCCAGCACGAACGGCACAGGTATCCGTATCCACGCGGTCGCCTGTCCGCTTCCCGGCACGCCGCTCACGCGCTTCACTTCAACCGTGGTGTGGAAGCCGCCCAGCAGCGGGTTCAGCGCCGGCGATGCTCCCTCGCGGTTCATCACGCCGAAAAGCCCCGTGATCGGCAGCCCCTCCGGCCCCTCCACGTAGCGCGCCGGCGGCAGGACGTTCGCCGGCAGTTCCACTTCCGACTGCCGCAGCATGAGCGCGCTCGCCCGCGCCACCTCGACGCCGTCCGCCAGCAGCGAAGCCTGCAGCACCGCGATCCGGTTCCCCTCCCGCACTGGCTGCACTTCAACCCGCAGGGGCTGCTTCGGAACCGGCCGGAAGAGGTCGATCGTCACGCGGGCGGGGTGCATGTCCGCGTCGTGCACGGCGTGTTCGATGGCCCGCGCGAGCAGCCCGGCAGGCGGCCCGCCGTGGAGCAGTTGCGGTCCCCAGGGGCTGCGGGCAAGTTCGGTCGGGACGAACGTATCGCCCTCGCGGATGAAGATGGCATCGGGCATTGGTGTATCGTACCCGCGCCCCAGCCTCCGGGCCCGGGCCACAACCAGCAGGAGGACTCCCGCCCGTGGCAGCTGCCGAACCACCGCTCCAGCGTCTCGGTGCTGGCCGCGCAGCCGAAGTGTTCGCCTGGGACGAAGCCACCGCGCTCAAGCTCTCGCGTTGGCCCGACGGCCAGCCATCCCTCGAAACCGAGGCCACTGCCCTCTCGGCCGCCCGTGCCGCCGGTATCCGCGTCCCGGCACCGCGCGGTTTTGTCAGCCACGACGGCCGACCCGGCCTGCTCCTCGAGCGGCTCGACGGCAACGACCTGCTTAGCATCGTCGAAAAGCAACCGTGGCGCGTCTGGGAGTTCGGCCGCCTCACGGGCCGCCTCCACGCAGAACTCGGCGAGACACCCGCGCCTGCCGGCCTCCGCTACCTCCGGGCGGCTCTCCGCGGCGCCATCGCCGAATCCTCCGCCATCCCCGAACGAGCCTTCCCGCGGGTCCTCGCCGTCCTCGATGCCCTCCCCGACGGCGACCGCCTCTGCCACGGGGACTTCCACCCCGGCAACATCATCCTCACCGCCGAAGGCCCGGTCATCATCGACTTCCCCAACGCCGTCAGCGGCGACCCGGCTGCCGACTTCGCCCGCACCGCGATCCTTCTCGAAGCCGGCGAAGTCCCACCCGACACCAGCCCCTGGGGCCGGGTCCTGGTCCGCGCCGGGCGCAAGCTCATGCTCCTCGCCTACCGCACCGGCTATCGCTCGGCCGCTCCCGTCGATGCCGAAACCCTCGCCCGCTGGCGCGTCGTCATCATCGCCCACCGCCTCACCGAGCGTGTCCCCGAAGAGCGCGTCCGGCTGCTCCGCATGCTCAGCCGCGCCCTCCGCGCAGCCGGCGCCTGATTACTCCCGCGGCCGTGCCCAGCGCTCGGCATCGCTTGCCGGTTCGGCGGTGTCCCCGGGCCCTGTTTGGGGCGCCCCGTCATCCGGCGGTGGTTCCGCGGGAACCTCAGCATCGAACGGCGTGGGCATCTTCCGTCCAAGGCGCTGCGGCGCTGGCTTGAACTGCGACAGGTCCACATCCGGCGGCGCCGCCAGTGGCGCCTCTTCCTCGTCCGCCTCACGATGCTGCACCCGCTCCGGCGCGGGCTTGAACGCCGAGAGGTCCGCCCCGATGAGCGACGACAGTGGGGGCTGTTCCTCGATCCCCTCCGCCGCCGGGAGCGCCGCCGCGAACGGGCTGCGTTCCCGCTTCTGGATGCGGTCCCACACCTCACGGTGCTCGCCCGTCACCAGGCGCCCATCCGCCAGCTCCTCGACCCGCCCCGCCAGCTCCATCACCAGCCGGTCGTGCGTGCAGGTGATGATCGTGATGCCTTCTGCCCGGGCAAGTTCCCGCAGGAGCGTGAACACCGCGGTCGCCGTGGCCGAGTCCAGCTCCCCCGTGGGTTCGTCCGCAAGGATGAGCGTCGGTTGCGATGCCAGCGCCCGCGCGATCGCTACGCGCTGCTGCTCGCCCCCCGAAAGCTCGTAGGGCCGGTGGTCGGCGCGCCGCCCCAGCCCCACGAACTCGAGCGCGTTCTTCACCTGCTTCTGGCGCTCACCGTGACTCACCCCGGCAATCCGCAACGGCAGCTCCACGTTCTCGCGCGCCGAAAGCAGCGGCAGGAGCCCGAACGACTGGAAGATGAAGCCCAGCTTGTGGCGCCGCAGCCCGTCGAGCTGCCGCTCGCTCATCGTGTCCACCCGCTCGCCATCGATATAGACCTCGCCCTCGGTCGGGCGGTCCAGCCCGGCCATCACGTTGAGCAGCGTCGTCTTCCCCGACCCGGATCGCCCGATGAGCGCCAGGAACTCGCCCGGCTCCACCTTGAGCGACACGTCGTGGACCGCCCAGACCTCTTCGCCGCCCACCTTGAACTTCCGCGAGACGTTGCGGACCTCCACCGCCGCCCCACTCATGGGCGTTCCCTCCCCGTCACGCGGCTCTTCCCGTCGGGCAGCACCTCGATCCGCCCATCGCCCATCAACACGCGGGCGCGGTCGTGGATGTTCAGGTTGTCGAGGAACTCGCGTGGCACCTGCAGCCGTCCCGCCGCGTCGATGAGCACATACTCCTCGTAGACCACCTCGGTCTTTGCGCCTTCGAACCGCACCCGCCGGAAAATCTCAGTCGATGTGCGCCCGTCCCGAATCGCAACCACACGGTCCACCCGCGCGGCGATGTCCGGGTCGTGCGTCACGATGATGACTGTCGTGCCGAGTTCGCGGTTGAGCGCCCGGAATACGTCGTACACCGTGTCCGCGCCCACCGAGTCCAGTTCGCCGGTCGGCTCGTCGGCCAGCAACAGCGGCGGGTTGTTCGCCAGCGCGACCGCGATCGATACGCGCTGCTGTTCACCGCCGGAAAGCATCTCCGGCTTGTGGTGCAGCCGGTGCCCGAGCAGCACCATTTCCAACAACTCAATGGCCCTCGCCCGGGCGGTGGACGCCGGCACGCCGTCGAGCACCATTGGCACCTCGACGTTCTGGACTGCGTCCAGGTAGGGCACCAGGTTCCGTCCCGTCTGCTGCCAGATGAACCCTACCCGCTTCCGCCGGTAACGCACCATGTCCGAGGATGACATCGCCAGCAGGTCTTCGCCGCCAACGAAGCAGCGGCCCGCCGACGGCGTATCCAGCCCCGCCAGGATGTTCATCAGCGTGCTCTTGCCCGAACCCGAGGCCCCCACAATCGCCATGAACTCGCCCCGCTGCACCTTCAGGTCGAGGCCGCGCAGGGCCACCACCTCCAGGTTCGAGGTCTTGTAGATCTTGAACAGGTCCTCACAGCGGATGTACAGCTCGTCGTCGGTCATGGGCGTGTCAGATCTCCCCGATCCGCAGCGTGCGGGATACGGCCAGGCGCGAATAGACCGTGGCAAGTGACAGGATTGTGCAGATGAACACCACCGCCAGCAAACCGTACACGGTCAGCACCGAAGGCCAGCTTACCTGCGAGACGAGCGGCGGCACCGGGTCGTCGCCAGATTCTGTCACGCCCAGGTAGCCGATCATCAGCCGCCCGAGTGGGAACCCGAGGAATGTCCCGACCACCATGCCGCCGACGATGACGAACATCTGCTCGAAACTCACCAGCCCGAGCACTTGCTTGTTCGAATACCCCATCGTCCGCAGGATGGCGAATTCCAGCGAACGCGCCTGCACCGCCAGCGTCGCGTAGACGGCGAAGCCCAGCCCCGTCAGCAACAGCACCGCCGCGAAGCAGAGGAACAGGATGCCTTCCCAGCTCGCGGCCACCAGCGGGTCCGACCCCTGCTTCGCCCGGATGTCCCTCCGGTCGAAGTAGCCGTCGGCGGTGACGCCCAGCGGCTGGAGCGCCTCCCGCGTCATCACCCCGGCCTCCGCCTCCGACATCCACGCTTCGTTGACGTAGACCGCGTCACTCAGCCCCGGGACGGTCGCCGCCAGCTCCTGGAACGCCGCCAGGTCTGCCACCAGGAGGTCGTCCTGGCGCTTTGGGTCGTGCCCCGGGAAGAGCGCGAACGACCCGACGATCTTCGCCTGCACGTACTGCCGGTTGATGTACAGGGTGACCTCATCGCCGACTCGCGTGTCTCCTGCAGACAGAAAGCTGTCCGCGGCGAGGATCGGCAGCGGCCCCGGCGCCCGCCGCAACCGCAGCCCGAACAGGGGCGCCGACCCGCGCCCCCGCGTGAAGGCAATCCGGGCCGCCGTCGTCCCGTCGCGCCCAAGGTCGTCAGCAAACGAGATCCCGCCGGGGTCCCCGATCGAACTGCCGCTGATCAACTCGTACCGGTCGATCGAGTCGAACGGTTCGATCACCTGGCCGTCCGCAAACCCGTTGGCGAACACACCCTCCGGCAGCTCCGCATCCGCGGTGATCTGGAGGTCGTCGACCAGCACCGAGATGCGCACCGGCACCTGTGGGACCGTGCCCGTCGCCCGCACGTAGATCGACTCGACCTCCTTCGGCGTCGAAAGCGAGAACTCCATCGCGGGGTTAAAGCGGAGCTGTGCGGGCCGCGCCAGGTCGGCCACGAAGAAGCGCCAGCCATCCGGGCTGGACTGAGGCGCCGAGTCCAGCGTGTAGTCCCACATGAGCCCCGCTGTGTCGCGCAGCCGGATGCCGATGCGACCCTGCTGTTGCGTAAGGGGGAGTTGCGCCCACAGGCCGATGTACCGCGCCCCGGCCGGCACCTCCTGCGCGGCCGGGCGCTCAACATCGCCAAGCGGCAGCCGCTCCAGCAGTTCGCCGAGCGGCGGGCCGGCGAAGTCGTCCCGCCAGTAGGCGACCGACTCGAACTCGCCCGGTACCACCCCCAGCAGGGTCACCGTCAGGCTCCGGAACGTGCTCATGCTGTACGAGCCCTGCTGCCGCGCCACCGGCGTCACCACATCCGCCCCAGTCGCCGCCTTCACCCGCGCCACGAACGTGTCGATCGAGAGGTTCGCCGGGCTCCGCACGCTCTCGAGCCGGGACGGCGCCCCTGCTTCGAAGGCGGATCGGTCGTCGTATCCACGCTCCAGGGTGGCACGGTACCCGGCCGCGAACATCCCTACCGCCGTCGCCAGCAAGAGCAAGAGGATGAGCCGGCTGTAGTGCATCGGCGCACGTGTCATCCGCGACAGGCCCAGCGCCATCGTCGCGCTGTCAAAGCGCCGCGTGGCCCAGGCCACCACCCGCAATGCGACCGGGAACAGCCGCAGGAACACCAGCGCCACCATCAGCATGAACAGCGTGGGCGAAAGCAGCAGCAGCGGGTCCGCCGAGAGGTCGCCGAACAGCCGCTCCGTTACCAGCGAGCCACGCTCCCGCAGCTGGTAGAACAGGAACGCGCCAACCCCGACGAGCACCAGGTCCAGGTAATAGCGCAGGAACACCGGCTGCGTCTGGGGTCGCGCAAGCGAATGCTTATAGTCGATCGTGCTGTTGCGCGCGGCCCGCCACGCCGGGAACAGCAACGCCAGGAACGCCATTGCTGCGCCACCCGCGGCCAGCGCGAAGGCGCCCCTCGAAAGAGGCACGTCGAGCCGGGCGTTGCCGCTCAGGCTCTCGAACGGCGGCGTGTAGCCCAGGACACCGATTCCCACCGACGCGATGAACGGCCCCGTAATCGCCGCAAACCCACACACCAGCAGCCCCTCGATCGCGTAGATCGCCACAACCTGCATCGGGCTCCCGCCCCGGCTCCGCAACAACGCAATCTCACCCGCCTGCCGCTCCACCAGCATCGTCGAGACCATCACCAGGTAGTAGATCGCGATGCCCACCACCTGCAGCATCAACGCGAACAGCGGCAGCCGCGTGAAGAACAGCTTCGTCCGGTAGTCGCCCACGATCTGCCCGAGCTTCGACTCCGTGATCGCCCCGCTCACACCCTCGCGCATCGCGAAGTCGAACGCCTTCATCCGCTCTTCCACCTGCCGGGCGTTGCGCGCGTTGATCTTGTCGATGTCCACCAGCCCATAGGTTTCCAGGGTGCTATCCATGTCGGTCAGGTAGCCGGCCACCGTCTCCACAACCGTTGCCTCGGCCACCCAGAACGGATAGGTATCCCACGAGGTCGTATCGTTCACGAACCGGTCGGTCTTTCCGAACCAGTAGGGCTCGGAGAGGTCGTTCGGCGCCAGCAGTCCGACGACGGTCACCGCAACCGGCTCCACGTCCTCGCGCCAGAACGGGTACAGGTCGAACGTGTCGCCGAGCGCCAGCCCGAGCTGCGCCGCCGCCTCCTGCCCGATGAGCACTTCGATCTCGGGCCGGCTGGTAAACCGGGGGGCGACGGGCAGCCGCCCCTCCACCAGCCGCGTGTGGTCCTCCAGCTTGTCGGCGAACTGGAAGTGCGCCCGCGGCCGCCCTTCATCCTCGGGCACCGGCTCACCGGGTTCCGTCAGGTAGAACGTGGCCGAACGTCCGTAGTGGATACGCTCGCCGAGGATATCGCCGGCGTGCCCGTCCAGCACCCGCTCCACCGTTTCGCGCCGCACCTGGTAGTCAGGCACCGCCGGGCGCCCCGAGATGATCACCCGGATGTTCCGTTCGAGCGGGTCCGCGTTGCGGAGCGTGTGCCGCAATCCCAGGTCCCGGATGGCGTCGGAGTAGAGCACCACGCTCGACATGAGGGCAGCCGACATCACCACCCCTACCACGACGGTCGACAGGAGACGGCGGTTCGCGAGGCTGCGACGGATGACCATCCGCAGGATGGTGGTAACGGTACCCATGAGCGTGTGGCGGCGAGACTATCAGGCCCGGGCCCACGGCGGCAAAGCGCGAGTCCCGCTGTAAAGGGCGTCACGCTTTCCGGCGCGTACCGGGCACGCCAGTGTAGAGTTTCCCGCGATGCGGAACCTGATTCCCACCTGGCGGCTGTTCGCCCGCAGAAGCGGCAAGAACTGGCGGCTCCTCGCCGTCCTGGCCCTCGGCATGCTCATGTCTGCCTCGCTGCTCGCCGCCGGTCCTGTCTACGCGCGCACCATGGCCGACCTCGGGCTCACCTTCGCCGTCCGCGACCAGCTCAGCGAGAGCCCCGGCAACCGCGCCGAGTTCCGCTTCGTTGCCCTCGGTACCGAAGAGGGCGCCGCTCTCCGCGAATCCATCGGCAACCGCATCGACGAGCGCATCGGCTGGTTCGCCGCCTCCACTTCGCGCTACCTCCGAACGGCCCGTTTCGCCATCGCTCAGGAAGGCGAACCGCCCCGCGAACCGAACCCGCTCGGCGAGCTCCAGTCGCTCACCGGCTACGAGTCCCACGTCCAGGTCCTCGAAGGTACGCTGCCAAACGCCACCGGCCCGGGCGAACCGATCGAAGTTGCCCTCAGCCAGGCAGCGGCCACCGCCGCTCGCCTCTCGGTCGGCCAACAGCTCCTCCTCGCCGAGGACTTCGACACCTGCGAACGCGAAATTCCGAGCGAGGACCGGCCACCGCCGCCTCCCTGCACCCCCACCGCTGCTGTCCGTTATGTCCTGCCAGCAGTGGTGACCGCGATCATCGAGCCTCTCGACCCCGACGACCCATTCTGGATCATCCCCGTCGAGCGCTACTTCGAGCCGTTCCGCCTGCTTCCCGAAAATGGGCCGGTCGCGCCCATGTTCACCGCCGAGGAGACCATTCTTGGCGCGTTCGGATCGTTGCACCCCGCCTACCAGGCCACCACCGCCTGGCACACCTTCGCCGACCCCAACAAGCTCTCGCGCACCAACTTCGAGCGGGCCCGCCAGGACCTGCGCGCCCTCTACGACGAGTTCGAACCTATCGGCGGCGCCTCCTACAGCCCCCTTACCACCGTCCTCCAGCAATACGGCCGCGACCAGCAGTACCAGCAGGCGCCGCTCACCATCCTCCTCCTCGAAGTCTCCGCGGTCGCGATCTTCTACGTGGTCCTGGTCTCGCTCGTCATCGTCGAACGCCAGGCCGACGAGATCGCCCTCCTGCGCAGCCGGGGCGCCACTACCCTCCAGGTGGGCGCCATCTACCTCGCCGAGGGCCTCGTCCTGGGCGCCCCCTGCCTCCTCGCCGCCCCCTTCATCGCCGCCGTCGCCACAGCGGGGCTCGGACTCACACCCACCTTCCACGATGTCAACGGCGGCGATCTGCTCCCCGCCCAGATACCGCTGAGCTCTTTCGCCTGGGCCGCCGCCGGTGTCGGCCTCTCAATCGTCGCCCTGGTCGTGCCCGCCCTCGTCGCCACCCGCAATAGCGCCGTCGTCCGCCGCCGCGAACAGGCCCGCCCCGGCGTCTCCATCCTCCAGCGCTACTACCTGGACATAGCCCTGGCAGGCGTCGCCGCTATCCTGCTCTGGGAACTGAACGAGCGCGGCAATGTCTTCACTCCTTCCCCCACCGGCGGTGTCTCATCCGATCCCCTCCTCCTCGCCTCCCCGGCAATCCTTGTCCTCGCGGCCTCGGCCCTTCTCCTGCGCTTCTATCCCATCGTCCTCCGTATCGGGGCGCGCCTCCTCGGCCGGAACGCCCCACCGGCGCTCACGGTCGGGCTCTGGCAGGTGGCCCGCAGCCCCGGCAACTCCGCGCGCCTGGCCCTCCTCCTCACCACCGCCGTCGCCGTCGGGACGTTCGCAGCCAGCTACGCCGAGACCGCATCAAAAACCTACGACGAACGCGCCCTCTACCAGTCCGGGGTCGAACTCCGTGCGGCACGTGTCGGCAGTGGCACCATGGGCCTCAACACGCCGGAGGTCGACGCCGCCCTCGGCGAGCTTCCCGGCGTTGCGTCCGCCACCTCGGTCGTCCGGATCATCGGGGCTCCCGGCACTGCCGGTATCTCCGGCCGCCTCTTCCAGGTCCTCGGTGTCGATCCTGACAAGGCCGCGGCCATGCTCTGGTTCCGCGACGACTTCGCCGACCGCCCGCTGCGCGAGCTCATGGCAACCCTCGGCGCGCCCGAACCGCTCCGCGGCCGGCCCCTCCCGGCCGGAACGACGGGCATCCGCCTCAGCGTCAACCTCCCCGAGACCAACGCCCAGATGACCCTCTGGTCGCGCGTGAAGGACCGCAACGGCAACTACCAGATGCTCGACATGGGCCGCCTCGAAGGCGAAGGATGGCGCGAGTACTCCACCGAGATCCGCCGCTCCTACGAGGGCGCCCTCCCGGAGCCGCTCACACTCGTCTCCCTCGTCATCACCGAGCCCTCGAACCGCTACAACGCCACCAAACTCGACATCCTCTTCGATAACCTCGTCGCCATCGCCAACGGCACCGAGACGGTCATTGACACCTTTGACGATCCCCTGCCCGCCTGGGGAACCATCCCCGCCCGCATCTCAACGCCCGATGTCTACGAGGTCACCACGAGTGGCGCCGTTTCCGGCGCGGCGGGCAAGCTCACCCGTGCCGCCGGCCAGAGCAGCCCCGTCTGGGGCCTCTATCCGGCGCAGAGCAACATCCCCCTCCCCGTCCTCGGGAGCGATGCATTCATCGCAGGCACCGGCATCCCGATCGGCGGCACCGGGCTGATCGAAGTCGCCAACGTCCTCGTCCCTGTCCGCGTCACCGCCTCGTTCCGCCTGTTCCCCACCCTCAATACCCTCGAAGGCCCGGCCGTCGTGTTCAACCGCGACCACCTCCTCACCTGGCTCGGCATGGCCAACGTCACCACCCTGCCCGGGCTGAACGAGGCATGGCTCTCGCTCGAACCGGGCGCCGACGCTGCCTCCCTGGCGGTCACCCTCGGCCTCGAACCCTTCGACCTCGATAACACCACCGACCGCGAGACCGAACTCGCCCGCATCGCCAGCAACCCGCTCATCGCGGCAGGGGGCGCCGGCATCCTCTACCTCGCCTTCGGGGCGGTCCTGTTGATGGTCGGCGCGGCCCTCCTCGTCTCCCTCTGGGTCTCGGTCCAGCGCCGCCGTGGCGAGTTTGCCGTCCTCCGCGCGATGGGCCTCTCACGCGGCCAGGTCGTCCGCCTCCTCGCCTTCGAATACGCCATCGTCGCCGTCCTCGGCCTCATCGGCGGCGCCTACCTCGGCCGCATGGTCGGCTCCCGCATGCTCTCGTTCCTCAACGTCGATGAGGACGGCCGCCCCGCCGAACCCACGTTCATCCTCCAGACCGACTGGCTGATGGTCCTCGCCGGAGCCGCGATCGTGCTCGCAGTGTTCGCCTTCGCGCTCGGCATCGCCGGCAGGCTCATCAGCCGCACATCGGATGCCCAGGCGCTCCGCACCGACTAGCTCAGTCGGGGTTCGCGTTCGTCAGCACCAGCACGCCCCGCGAAACATCAGGGCCCCCATCGGCGGCCCGGTGGAACGCCACCCGGTCTCCCGGCCGCACTTCGCCTGCTGTGCCGACTCGCAGCAGGCGGACCGGCGCGCCAGGGTCGATTTCGATCGTCACCTGCCCCGGCTCGGTCTTCACGTAGCCGACCTTCCCGTCGAAGCGCTCCACGACCCCCGAAACCACCGGCCGCTCCCGAACATCCCGCGAGGCCTCGTGCCCGCCGAACCCGTCGGCCAGCGGCACGAACTCCGCGTCCAGCACCTCCGTCCCGTCCGCCGGCGCGAACGCCAGCAGATGGATCGAAAAGTTCCGCACCTCATTGGGGATGGCGATCACGTTCACCACCAGCGGTGCCTGCAAGGTTTCCAGCGTCGCGGGCTCGAGCAACCACACCCGCGCATCGGCTCCGAGCGTCACGTCGACCGCGGTCGACTGCTGCCCCCCGCCCGACACCACCCGCAGCACGCCGCCGTCATTCCGCTCGACATCGAACGCCACGTAGCTCAGCCCTGGTGGGGGCACGAACCCCGCGGCCGGGGGCGGCGCGTCGGACTCGGCGGCCTGCCGGGCGAACACGAGCACGCCTGCCACCGCCACGACAAACACGATCACCAGCGCCGCCGGCACGAGCCACGCCAGCCTGGGCGAACGCGGAGCTTCTGCGGGCGAAGAAACCATTGCGCCCGATGGTAGACGAATCGCGGCTGCCACGCCCCCCGGCGTACACTCTCCCCACCACCCGAGCGAGGCTGCCCGTGATCCCCCCGCTGAACCGCGAGTTCCCGCCCGTCTTCGACGGCCACGAGGACTTCATCACCCAGATCAAGCCCCGCCGCGCCATCTTTGGCCCGGCCGGAGGCCGCGATTTCCTGGAAGACGGCAGCGGCCCCGCCGAGGACGCCCACATCGAGCAGTCCAAACGTGGTCACGTCGACCTCCCCAGGGCCATGCGCAGCGGTCTCGGCGGCTGCTTCACCTCCATCTACCTCTCCAACGAACGCGCCGAGTACAACGCCCTCGCCTACGCGATGGACGAAATGAACGACGTCTTCCGCATCGCTGACCGCTCCGAGGGTCGCTTCCACATCTGCCGCACCGTCAGCGACATCCGCGCCGCGTGGGCCGTCGATGCCTTCGCCTCGGTCTTCATGTTCGAAGGCGCCGACCCGATCTCGGCCAGCCTCAAGGAACTCCGCGTTTTCTACGAGGCCGGCCTCCGCTGCCTCGCACCCACCTGGAGCCGCTCGACCATCTTCGCCCACGGCGTCGCCTTCGGCGGCAACCTCCCCGAGACCGGCCTGACCGACCTCGGCCGCCAGCTCGTCCATGAGTGCGACCAGCTCGGCATCATCCTCGATGTCTCCCACATCAACCCCGCGGGCTTCTGGGACATGCTCGCCGAATCGCGCAACCCCATCGTTGCGACCCATTCGAGCGTGAAAGCCATCTCGCCCCACGTCCGCAACCTCGACGACGGCCAGATCAAGGCCCTGGCCGGCAAGGGTGGCACCATCGGCATCAACTTCGCCAACCTCTTCCTCAGGCCCGATATGCAGGGGAACACCGATACCTCCCTCGACGTCATCGTCAGCCATTTCGATTACATCGTGAACCTCGTCGGCGATGAGCACGTCTCCTTCGGCACCGACTTCGATGGCACCGACATCCCCGCCGTCGTCGGCGACGCGACCGGGCTCCCGGTGGTGCTCCGCGCGCTGAAGGCGAAGGGCTACTCGGACGCCAGCCTCGAGCGCATCTGCAACGGCAACTTCCTGCGCGTCGCCTCCCAGGTCTGGAAAGCCTGATGGCCGCCACCTGGGCCTCGCACACAGACACGGGCCAGGTCCGTACCGAAAACCAGGACCGGGCCCTCGCCCTCGAATTGCAGGGTGGCGCCATCCTGCTCCTCGTGGCAGACGGCGTCGGCGGCGCACCCGGAGGCGCCTTCGCCAGCGAGGAGACCGCCCGCGTCGTCCGCGAAGTCTTCGAGGAATTCGCCGGCACCGCGCCCTACGCCGGATTGCTCCTCACCGCCGTCAACCTGGCCAATGAGCGCGTCCGCCTGCTCCAGGAACAAAAGCCCGAGTTCGGGAACATGGCCACAACTCTCGTCGCCGCCGTCATCGAGGGGGCCGCCGCCAGCGTCGCCAACGTCGGAGACAGCCGGGGCTACCTCTTCCACATGGGCAAACTCAGGCAGGTCACCGAGGACGACTCATGGGTCGCCGGCGAGGTCCGGGCTGGCCGTCTCAGCCTGGCGGACGCCGACACCCACCCCTGGCGCAACGTCATCACCCGCGGCATCGGCGTTGACGACGCCGCCGAACCAACCGTTACCCCCCTCGCACTCGAATCCGGCGACGCGCTCTTGCTCTGCACCGACGGCCTGTTCAAAATGCTGCCGGACGACGAGATCACCGGCATCCTGATGGGCGCACGCGACGCCGGACAGGCCGCGCGGGCGCTGGTCGATTCGGCCAACGCCCGCGGAGGAGTGGATAACATCGGGGTCGCGCTCTGGATGGGCGAACCGCTCTCCAGCCAGGTTACGCTTCGCTGATCGTCACCGAGGAGATGCTCACCGGGTTCACTGGCCGGTCCTGCGCTCCGGTCGGCGCGGTTGCGATGGCGTCCAGCACGTCCTCGCCCGAAGTCAGCTTCCCGAAGATGGTGTAGCTCGGCGGCAACGGGTAATCCGCGTGCATGATGAAGAACTGGCTGCCGTTCGTGTTCGGGCCGGCATTCGCCATCGCCAGTGTGCCCCGCAGGTACTGGCGGCTCACCGGCTCATCATTGAAGCGGTAGCCTGGTCCACCCCGGCCCGTGCCAGTCGGGTCGCCCCCCTGGATCATGAATCCCTTGATGCAGCGGTGGAAGATGACGTCCTCGTAGTAGCCATCGCGGGCAAGAAAAACGAAGTTGTTCACCGTTTTCGGCGCATCCGCGGCAAAGAACTCGGCTGTCATCGTCCCCGCCGAGGTCTCGATCGTCGCCGTGTAGGTCTTCGCCGGGTCGATCACCATTTCGGGCGCGTTTGGGTACTGCTTGGCCATGGGGCCTCCTGCGTGGTTCTTCCCTCCAGACTAACCCGCGGGGCGTAAACGCGCTGGTTGCCCCCATGCGCACCGCCCCCGGACAATGGCGAGTACGTGACCGCTCCCCCCAACCCCGACACCCGCCCGCTGGTCCTCATCGGAGGCACCGTCTTCGACGACGATGCCCGCACTTTCCGGCGCGCCGATGCCGTTTGCCGCGAAGGCCGCATCGAGGCCCTCGCCGAAAGCGTTACCGCCCCGCAGGGCGCCCTGGCCATCGACTGCTCCGGGAAGTACCTCCTGCCCGGGCTCATCGACTGCCATGTCCACATCACCGGCAGCGGCGACCCGACCGAGCTGAACACCGCCAACACGACGCCGCTCGCGACCCGCGCCTGGCGCGCCGCCCGCTATGCCGAACAAACCCTGATGGCCGGGTTCACCACCGTCCGCGACCTCGGGGCCGCCGACCAGCTCAACATCCACCTCGCCAGCGCCATCGAATCGGGCCTCCTGCGCGGACCGCGCATGCTCGCTGCGGGCCTCGGCGTCACCATGACTGGCGGCCACGGGAGCGGCTTCATCGCCACGGAGGCGGACGGCCCGGACGCGGTCCGCAAGGCCGTCCGCCAGCAGCTCCGCGCCGGCGCCACGGCCATCAAGCTCTTCGCCAGCGGCGGCGTCATGACCCCCGGGGTCGACCCTCGCTCACCCAGCTTCACCGAGGACGAGCTCCGGGCCGGCGTCGAAGAGGCCCACAAGGCCTTCCGCATCGTCGGCGCCCACGCCCAGGCCACCGAGGGCGTCAAGAACGCCATCCGCGCCGGGGTCGACTCGATCGAGCACGGTGTCTGGCTCGATGACGAAGCCATCCATTTGATGTGTGAGCGCGGCACCTACCTCGTGGCCACCTTCACCGCCCCGTGGCAGATCGCCCACCGCGGCACCGAAGCCGGCATCCCCGCCTTTATGGTCGCCAAGGGCTGGCAGGTCCTCGATTCGCACGAACAGAGCATCCGTGCCGCTATCAAGGCCGGCGTCCGCATGGCCATGGGCACCGACCAGGGCACCCCCATGAACCACCCGGGCGAAAACGCCCAGGAGATCATCCGCCTCGCCGCCCTCGGCCTCTCACCGGCAGCAGCGCTGCTCGCTTCTACCGCCTGGGCCGCCGAACTCCTCCGCATCAGCGACCGGACCGGGCGTATCCGCCCCGGTCTCGCCGCCGACCTCCTCGTCCTCGACACCGATCCGCTCGCGGATATCGGCGTCCTTGCCAACCAGTCAGCCATCCGGGCAGTGATCCAGGCGGGCGCCATCGTCCGCTCGTCCCTCCCGGAAATCGAAGGAAACACATGAGCCAGCTTCAGAAGACCATCGCCAAACTCCAGCGCCGCGACGGCCCCGCCATCGGCTTCGGCCCCGTCAACCGCGAACAGCCCAAAGCCGTGGCGCTCATCGCCCGCGTCCGCAACTCTGCCGACGCGAGCGCGGCGTTCGAAGCCGGCGCCGACGCCGTCCTCTTCCACTTCGGCGACGCAGCAACGGCCGCGAAGGCCCTCGATGGCGTGGCCGGGCCCAAAGTCGCCGCCGGTGTCCTCCTCGGCGCCCTCTCCGAAACCGACGCCGAAACGCTCCGCGCCGCCGGTTGCGACTTCGTCATCAGCCCCCTGGAGACAACCGACTCCGGCGCCGTCGACAACGAGAAGATGGGACACATCGTCATCGCCAGCGAGTCCCTGGAGGACAATATCCTTCGCTCGCTCGGGCCGCTCGGCCTCGATGGGCTCTACGTTGAACGCCCCCAGGGGGCAATGAAGCTCGCCGGCCAACTCGGTCTCGTCCGGATCGCCTCGTTCGCCAACACCGGCATTATCGCCACAGTTGACGCCGGCGCCAGCGTCACCGACCTGCGCGTCCTCCGCGATTCCGGCGTGGTCGCCGTCGTCGCGCCTGCCAGTTCGAGCCCCGCCGACCTCGCGGAAATCGTAACCCGCCTGAAGGCGGTCCCCCCGCCGCGCAAGGGCCGCCGCGACGGCGGCAACGACATGGCCCTCGTCCCATCGGTGAAAGCGGCTGCCGACGAGGAAGAGGAACACGAGCACGAGGACGAATAGCCATGCCCCAGGTACGCATCGAGCGTGACGGCTCCGTGGCAACCATTACCATCACCAACCCGCCGATGGGCTACATGGACTCGGCCACCGTCCCCGAGCTCGACGCCGCCACCAGCGAAGTCGAAGCCGACCCGGGAGTCCGCGCGGTGGTCATCACCGGCGGGCTCCCCGGGGTCTTCATCCGCCACTACTCCGTCCACGACCTCGAACGGCTCTCCCGCAATCTCCGCGAACAGGGCATCCAGGCCGATCCCGCCCGCCCGCTCCCCGAGCGCGACCTGGACCGCGTCTTTCGCCGCATGGAGACCATGCCGAAGCCGGTCATCGCCGCCATCAACGGACTCGCGATGGGCGGCGGCTTCGAACTGACCCTCGCCTGCGACCTTCGCATCGCCGAGGAAGGTGATTACGAGGTCGGGCTGCCGGAGGTGAAGGTCGGCATCCTCCCCGGCGCGGGCGGGACACAGAAGCTCGCCCGCCTGGTCGGCATGCCCCGCGCCCTTGAAATGACCCTCCGCGGCCGCACCGTCTCCCCGGCCGAGGCACTGGCCCTCGGCATCGTCCACGAGGTCGTCCCGGCCGGGAAGTCCGTGGCGCGCGCTCAGCAGCTCGCCGCCGAGATTGCCACCCGCTCTCCGCAGGCCGTCGCCCACATCAAGCGCCTCGTCCGCATGACCCCGGAGACGCCCCTCGCCGATGGCCTCGCCCTCGAACGCACCCTCTTCCTCGACCTCCTGGTCTCGGACGAGGCCCTCGACCTGATGTCACGGATGAATGCTGGCGAGCTCGACATCCGCAACGCCTGAGGCGGCCCGCTTCCGCCGCCGCCTGATGGCCTGGTATCGCGACAACGGGCGTCACGGCCTCCCCTGGCGCCTCACCCGCGACCCTTACGCTGTCCTCGTCTCCGAAATCATGCTCCAGCAGACCCAGGTCGAGCGCGTGCTGCCGTACTACGCTGCCTGGCTCGAACGCTGGCCCTCCTTTACGGCACTCGCCGCCGCCACCCCGGCCGACGTCATCCGCGAGTGGCGCGGCCTCGGCTACAACCGCCGCGCGCTCAACCTCCACCGGCTGGCCGTGACGGTCATCAGCGAACACGGCGGCGAACTCCCCGCCTCTCCCGCCGCCCTCCGCAAGCTCCCCGGCATCGGCCCCTACACTGCCGCCGCCGTCCAATCCTTCGCCCGCGAACGGCCCATCGCCGTCGCCGACACCAACATCGCCCGCGTGCTGGCCCGTGCCTTCTTCGGCGCACCCACCCGGCGCGAGGTCCCGGCGCGCGCGCTTTCGAACGCGGCCGAGGCGCTCCTCCCCTCCCGCGACGTCCGCCACCACAACCTCGCGCTGATGGACCTGGGAGCGCTGGTCTGCAGCTCCCGCGCTCCCCGCTGCGGGGAATGCCCGGTCGCCCGGGTCTGCGCCTGGAGGGGTTCCGGCTACCCACCTGGCGAGGCGGCCCGCAATCCGGCTCCCAGGTTCGAGCACACCGCCCGTTTCGCCCGCGGACGCATCGTCGACGCGCTCCGCGCCGCCCCCGCCACGGCCGCCGAACTCGCGGCCATGCTCCCGGCGCATCACGCGGAGCGCATCAGACACTACCTCGAGGCGCTCGAAAAGGACGCCCTCATCGCGCCCGCCGCGGATGGGCTGTGGTCGCTCCCACCGGGGCTGCGTTAGCGGATCACTTGCCCTGCCAGTTCGGCGCGCGCTTCTCCGCGAAGGCCCGCGGCCCCTCGACCGCGTCGTCGCTCGTCCGGCGGCGCATCTCCCATTCGTAGCGCGCCACGGCCGCCTCCTGCAGCGGCATGTCGATGCCCCGGATCGCCGCCTCCTTCGTCGCCCGCACCGAGAGCGGCGCGCACCGCACGATGTCCGCCACCCACGCCTCCACCGCGTCGTCGAGCTTCGCCAGCGGCACCACCTCGTTCACCAGCCCGAGCTCGTACGCCCGCTGCGCCGGGATGTGCCGCCCGGTCAGCAGGTACCCCATCGCCTGCTTCAGGTTCAGCTGCCGCGGCAGCCGGTGCACCCCGAGCGCCCCCGCGATGAGCCCTCGCCGCGGCTCGGGCAGCCCGAGCTCCGCATGGTCCGCCGCCACGATGATGTCGCACCAGAGCGCCATCTCCAGGCCCCCGCCCAGCGCGAACCCGTTCACCCGTGCAATCGTCGGCTTGAACAGGTCGAACCGGTTGGTGACCCCGCCGAACCCGCCTGCCGGCCACGAGAGGTCGGGCCGTTGCTCGCGCGGCAAGCGCGACATCTCGGCCGTGTACTTCAGGTCGTTGCCCGCGCTGAAGGCTTTTTCGCCCTCGCCCGTGAGCACCGCCACCCAGGCATCGTCGTCGTTCGCGAACTCGTCCCACGCCTGCTGTAACTCGCGCCCGGCGGGCGGATGGAGCGCGTTCATCACCTCTGGCCGCGTGACCGTGATCCTGGCCACATGGCCCGTCTTCTCGTACTTGCAAAATGCCACGTCTGACTCCTCGGGAAACGTCGTGCGCGAATCCTAGAGCGTCAGCCGGGAGCCGACAAAACCCCGCTTACCCCAGGTCCCCCACCGCCTCGATCGCTGCGTGCATCACTTCCCGCTCGCGCTCCCGCATGAACCCGCGAAGGTCGCGCGGCAGGCCCCGGGTGAGCGAATGCTCCTCCGTCACCAGGTCATCCAGCCGCAGGAGCGCCGCCGCCCGCCGAACGCCGAGGTTCTTCGCCACCGCGAACGTCGCCGCCGTCTCCATGTCCACCCCGTGGTACCCGTGCCGCGACCAGTCGGCGATCACGTCCCGCGATTCCGCCAACAGCGCCGGCGTTGAGTAGATCGCGTGCTGGTCCGCGGGGATATCCCGTGCCCGCAGCCGGGCGACGATGGCGTGCGCCAGGTCCGGGCTCGCGTCCGCGAGGATCCCCTTCGGCAGGTACCAGTCCGAAACCCCGTCCTGACGCTCCGCGTGCCGTGGCACCACCACGTCGCCCAGCCCCGTGCCCTCCTGCAGCGCCCCGTACCAGCCGAGTTGCACCACCGCCGGCACGCCCGCCCCGCACCAGGTGTGCGCGAACAAGGCCGCCATCGGCCCGCCGAAACACGCGCTGAGGGCTACCCGTTCCCCGGCGTGTTGGCCCATGTAGTACGGGATGCCGCTCCGGCTCGTCTCCGAGCGCGAAAAGTGCGCGTCGTCGAGGTACCCGGCGAACCGCTTTGCCCCCTCGTGCACGTCGAAGACGCCGAGTAGCAAAACAACCGACGGCAACTGCTCCGGCTGCAGGCCGAGCATCGCGAGGTGGTCGCCGGGGCCGAGTTCCTTGTACATGGCCGCAAAACCGAACGCCTCCCGCTCGGGGAGGCGCTGGCTCGTTCACGCTACCTGGTCCTTACTTCTTCACCGGGGCGGCGCTCTTGGTGGTCTTCGCGACCGCCTTCTGCTTCGTGGTCTTCTGGGTGTTTTTCGGGCTCTTGTCTCCCAAGTGTGCGCCTCCTCAATGCAAGAAATTCGGACACGCGGATACTACCCGGCTGCGCAACGCCTGCATAGACGAACGAACGGAAGCCCTTACCCGAAGAGCCGCAAAGCGGTCGCCGCCACCCGCTGCCCGAGCACCTTCGCCTGGGCCAGGTCCTCCTCGGTCACGCTCCCGTGCGCCGTCGCGCCATAGTACGAACCCGAACGGCGCATCGTGTCCGTCCACGGCAGCCCGACAATCACCATCCCGTGGGCCAGCAACAGGTGCAGCAACTGCAACAGCGTCGCCTCGTTCCCACCCGAACGCGAGTAGCCCGCCGTGAACGCCCCGCCCACTTTGCCGCCAACCTCGCCGCTCTCCCAGCGGTCGCCCGACTGGTCGAACCACTCCTTCATCTTGCCGGTGACGCCGCTCCAGTTGGGCGAACCCAGAACGATCCCGTCGCATTCCAGCAGCGCCTCCGGGGCCGCGTCATCGACCCGCTTGCGGATGCACTCCGCGCCGGCTGCCACGATCCCGGCTTCGACGCCGTCCGCGAGCCGCTCGGTCAGCCCTCCGCGGCTGTCGTAGAGGAGAAGGATTCGAGCCATCCAGTGCCCTCCCGTTCGAGCACATTCCGCACGTCGCCGAACGTTTCGAAAGCGTAGAGCCGCTCGTGGCGGCCGTCTAACCGCTCCAACAGCGTGCTCCGCCCGAACACCACTGGCGCCAGCTTCGCTGCCTCCACGTCGCTCTCGCCGTCGCCCACGTACACCACGAAATCCCCGGCCGCCCGGAACGCGGCCACGTACGACACCTTGAAACCGTCTTCCAGCACCACGCCGCGCGGGCTGTAGTACCGCACGCGCCAGCGGTAGTCCTTGCTCGTCCGGCCCGCATGCCGCGCTACCCGGTCGAACCCCAGGTGGTCCAGCACTGCGTCAACGTAGAAGTCGTAGCCGTTGCTCACCACCGCCGCCATCCAGCCGTTCCAGTGGGCCCAGTCCAACAGCTCGCCGAATCCCGCCCGCGGGCGCGCCACCGAGACCACGAACTCCATCATCTCCTCACGCGTCGCCTCCACCAGGTCCAACGTGGCCGCGTTGTACTGCTCCACCGTCAGCTCGCCCCGTGCCTTCCGCTCGCCGAGCGCCAGCCATCCGGGCGCCGCGAATCGCTCGTGGATCTGCCTGGCCGTGTTGTCCAGCACGATCGTGTCGTCGAAGTCGAGGCAGATGATGTTGGCCACCGATCGAGTTTCGCACGTTGCGCGTTGCCCGCGCTGCCGCACGCTCGTGACGTGGACATCGAGCGCGCCCGCTACCTGGTGAGCCCCGCCGGCCGGGCTGCCCTCGCGGCCATGCCCCTCGACGCTGGCCGCGACGATCCGAACCGGCTGGTCACCAGCCTGCGCAAGGCTCACCCGCCCGCCGAGGCGTCGGCCCTCGCCGAGCAAGCCAGCCTCCGCAGCAAGGCGGCCGGCCGCTTCGGCCACGACCCAGCCATGCTCCTCACCGCCCCCGGCCTGGAGATGATGACCCACCCATTGGTCGCGGAACGTCGCGCGCGGCGACTCGCCTCCCTCGCCTTTCCCGTCGCCGACCTCACCTGCGGCCTTGGTGGCGACCTTCGAGCCTGTGCCGAGCTCGGCATTGGCGCCGCGGGCATCGAGCGCGACCCCGCCACCGCCATCCTTGCCCGCGCGAACGTCCCCGCCGCGGACATCATCCTCGGCGAAGCTGCCCGGCCGCCGCTGCACCCGGGGAGCCTCGCCATCATCCTCGACCCCTCCCGGCGCGACGCCGCCCGCCGCACCTTCGACCCGGCCGCCTTCTCGCCCCCGTGGGACACCTGCATCGGGCTGCTCTCGGCGGCTCGGGCCGGAGCGCTGAAGGCCCCGCCCGGGCTCGACCGCGAGCGAGTGCCAGCCTGGGCGGAGATGGAGGCGGTCCAGCTCGGCGCCGGCATGCGCGAGGTGACGCTCTGGGCCGGCGACGGGGTCGCACCCGGCCTCCGCCGCGCAGTGCTCCTGCCCGCGGGCGCCGATCTCACTTCCGACGCCCCCGAATGCCCCGAGGAGCCCGCCCCCATCGGCCGTTACCTCTTCGATCCAGAATCGTGTGTCACGCGGGCGGGGCTGGTCCGCCACCTCGCCCACCGCCTCGGCGCATGGATGCTCGACAGCCAGGTCGCCTACCTCTCGACGGACACACCCGCTTTCGACCCCCTCGCAGCCACCTTCGAGGTGCTGGAAGTGGTGCCGTTCTCCGTCCGCCGCCTCAAGGAGCTCCTCGCTACCCGCGGCTGGCACGCCGGCGAAATCCGCCGCCGCGCCTTTCCGGTCGAGCCGGACGAACTCCGCCGACTCCTCGGCCGGGCAAAGGGTGAACCGGTCACGCTCCTCTGCACCACCATCGCCGGGGGCCGCACGGTGGTCGTGGCACGTCGCCTCCGCGAAAACCCCCTCCACAGGGCATAATTCCGGCTATGCCAACGCTTCTCGTCTCATCCGCGTTCATCCGCCGCTACGAGTCCGCCGTCCGGGAGGCCTGGCCCGGCATCGAACCAATCGTCCTGCCCGCTGACGCCAACGAGCGTCTCGACCCTGCATCCCTCGAACGAGTCGACTACGCCTACTTCTCCGGCGATGTCTTTCCCGACTTCTCGCGCTCGTTCTTCGCCGCGGCCCAGGGAGCGCCCAACCTCAAATGGCTCCACGTCTTTAACGCCGGCGTCGACGCCCCGATCTTCCAGCGCATGCTCGAACGCGGCGTCCGCCTCAGCACCTCCGCGGGCTCCACCGCCCAGCCCATCGCCCAGTCCGCCATCGGCGGCATGCTCATGCTCGCCCGCCCCTTCCTCCCGTGGCTCGAAGCGCAGCGCCGCCATGCCTGGGAGCCGCTCCGCGGCACACCGCCCCCCGACCTGGTAGGCCAGCGCATGACCGTCGTCGGCCTGGGTTCCATCGGCTCCGAGATCGCCCGCATCGCCGCCGCCATCGGCCTGGAGGTCACCGGCGTCCGCCGCAGCCCTCGGCGCGACGCCGACCCCGTCCAGGTCATCGTCTCTCCCAGCGATCTGCCGCGTATCGCCGCCGAGACCGACTGGCTGGTCATCGCCTGCCCCCTCACCGACGAGACGCGCGGGCTCGTGAGCAAAGACCTGCTGGCCCAACTCAAGCCCGGCGCTCAAATCATCAACATCGGCCGAGGCGAGGTGATCGACGAGCCCGCGTTTGTCGACGCGGTCCGCTCCGGACGCGTCGCCGGCGCCTACCTGGATGTCGTCTCGCAGGAGCCCCTGCCCCCCGATTCACCGCTCTGGGACCTGCCGAACGTCATTATTTCGCCCCACAACTCCGCGGTTGCCGCCGGGAACGACGCCCGGGCCAACGGTTACTTCCTGGAAAATCTACGGCGCATGGCAAAAGGCGATGCGCTGGTCAACGAAGTCAAGAGCTGAATCTGCAGGAGCAGTAAACAGACAGGTCTGTAGCGCCTGCGAGACAGTCCCGCGCGACGCCTCCCCGCTGCGGAAACAGACAGGTCTGTAGTACACTCTCGGCATGCCGGAACCTGCTTCAGCCGCCCGCGAACGCATCCTCGAGACCGCCTCCCGCCTCTTTTACGAACGCGGCATCCGCGCCGTCGGCGTCGACACCATCGTGGCTGAAGCGAACGTGGCCAAGACCACCCTCTACCAGCATTTCAAGACAAAGGACGACCTGATCGCGGCCTACCTCCAGGCCTCCGACGAGAACCTCCGGGCCTGGTTCTCCACGCTCCTCGATGGCGGCGACGACTCCCCCGAGGAGCGGCTGCTCGCCGTCTTCCGCCAGATGGGCGACTGGGTTGCCCGCGCCGGCTTTCGCGGCTGCGGCTTCATCAACGCCAGCATGGAACTCGCCGACCGGGCACACCCCGGCTCAGTGGTGGCTGCCGGCCACAAGGACCATGTCCTCGACGCGTTCGCCGCCCTCGCGCGCCAGGCGGGTGTCGATGACGCCGAACGCCTGGCGCGCGAACTGCTCGTACTGCTCGACGGCGCATTCGCCGGCAGCGCAATGCAGGGCACGACCGCGCCCTTCGAAACGGCCGAGCGCGCCGCCGCTCTCCTCCTGAGAGCCCGCGGGCTCTAAGACCAGAGCGAGTCAGCGCGCCTCGGCCGTCCTACTCCCACACGCTCGCACCGTCAGCCTCGCCGGCATACCATCGGCCCATGACCGAGACACAAACCGAAGACGAAGTCCTGTATCAGGTCGCCGATCAGGTGGCCACCATCACCCTCAACCGTCCCCACCGCATGAACGCCATCTCTCAAAAGATGCTCCGCCAGCTCTCGGAGCGGCTGGAACAGGCCGACCTCGACCGCGACGTCCGTGTTGTCGTCCTTACCGGTGCCGGCCGCGCATTCTGCGTCGGCCTCGACATCAAGGATGCGGTCGCAGGTACCGGCATCGGTGGCGGGGGTTCGTCGTCCGGTTCGGGCGCCCACCTTACAACCCGCAACCACCCCACCACCGTCATGTTCGAGATGGACACGCCGGTCATCGGCGCCATCAACGGGGCCGCCGCGGGCTTCGGCCTCGACATCGCACTCGGCTGCGATATCCGCCTCGTGAACGCCGACGCGAAGATCGCGACCGGCTTCGCAAAGCGGGGTGTGGTGCCTGAAAGCGGCGGCACCTGGTACTTGCCCCGGCTGCTCGGCTGGGCCAAGGCCGCCGAGATCGGCTTCCTCGGCCGGAACCTCACGGGCGCCGAGGCCGCCGAAATGGGACTCGCGAACAAGGCGTTCCCGGCAGAGGATCTCATGCCGGCGGCATATGACTGGGCGCGCGAAATCGCTGCCAACGCGCCGCTCGCCGTTCAGTCCATGAAGCGGCTCTTCCGCCACGGCATGACCGAGGACTTCCCAAGCCACGTACACCACGTGCTGTTGCAGACGATGCTGTTGTTCCAGAGTGCCGACTTCCGGGAGGGCATCACGAGCTTCGCGGAAGGCCGTGCCCCGGAGTTCAAGGGCCGCTAACCCGGGTTTGGCGGCCCGCCCTATCGCGGGGCGATCCGGCCGGCTCTCCACCAGGTCCGAAACCATACACGCATGAGGGCCCCTCCAGTTTCCATGGAAGGGCCCTCATGGCTTCAGGAATCGTTTCGGCTAGGGGTTCGCGCGGTAGAACGCGACCTCGCGGTTCTTGGAGCCCCAGAAGATCTTGTGGACCTCCTCGATGGCGCCCATCAGGGCCTCGCCGTTGGCCGGGTCTTGCTCGGTCTTGTTCTTCGAAGCGAGCTTGGCTGCCTTCCAGAACACGTCGTGCAGGTTCGGGTATTTCTCCAGGTGCTCCGGCTTGAAGTAGTCGTGCCAGAGGATGTTCAGCTCCCTCTTCACGATCTCGGCCTGCTGTTCCTTGATCGCGATGAAGCGTGTGCGGGTGTTGATGGTCGCGAGGTCCTGGGCATCGCCAAGGGCCGCAATTTTCTTCTCCATCGAAAGTACCGCCTCCGCGGCGATCCGTGCGGCCGCGGGGTCGTATACACCGCACGGGCCATCGCAGTGCGCATGGGCGACGTTTGAGGGCCGAAGCAATCGGGTGAGGAGATTCATGTTTGTGGGCACTCCTTGCAGTTCGAGTATGAATGCAATTTCTGATTATAGGCGGGCCGGAGCGGCCCGGTCACCCCGCCCTCTCGCATGACGCCGCGGCCCGGCACCGGTACAGTCCCGCCATGGCCGAGCTCGTCCACCTCGAAACCGCCAACGGCGTGGCCACGATCACGCTCGACTCGCCCCACAACCGCAACGCTCTCTCGCGGCAGCTCCAGTCCGAGTTGCTTGGGCACCTCGAGGCCGCCATCGCCAGCCCGGAGGTCCGCGTCATTGTCCTCACCGCCACCGGCACGGTCTTCTGCTCCGGCGCCGACCTCAAGGAGCAGCGTGAAGCCAATGTCGCCGGAGCAGCCACCGGCCCCGCCGCCCTCGGGGCCATCCTCGAAACCATCTGGAACTCCCCCACGCCCGTGGTTGGCCGCATCAACGGCCCGGCGCGCGCGGGCGGCCTCGGCCTTATCGCCGCCTGTGACATCTCCGTCGGCATCGAGGACACGACCTTCGCCATCACCGAGGTCCGGATCGGCGTCATCCCGGCGATCATCTCGGTCGTCCTGCTCAGGAAGATCCCGCTGACCACCATCACCGAGCTCTTCCTGACCGGCGAAGCTTTCACCGGTAGCGACGCGGCCCGCTACGGGCTGTTGAACGCCGCCGTCCCGGCAGACGAACTCGACGACACCGTCACTCGTTATGTCGCTTCGATCCGCCAGGGGGCACCCGGTGCGCTCGCCGGAGCCAAGCGCCTCATTCGCGAAGTCCCCTCCATGGAGCTCCACCACGCGTTCGAAGAGACCGCCCGCCGCTCGGCAGCCCACTTCGCCTCCGAGGAAGCCCGCGAAGGCATGACCGCCTTCGCGGAAAAGCGCCCGCCCCGCTGGCCGAATTCCTGAACCAGACTCAAGCGCCGCTTCACCCGCACCTCACCTGCTACGATCGATGTCTCACCCACACATCGAGGTACCCCAATGTCCGAAACCGCGACCCTGAAGGTCGGCGATGAAGCCCCCGACTTCGAACTGCCAGCCAGCCCCATGGGCGAAAAGTTCAAGCTGAGCGACTACCGCGGCAAGAACGCCGTCATCATCAACTTCGTCCCCGCGGCCTTCTCCCCCGCCTGCAGCAACCAGATGCCGCTCATCCAGGCCAAACAATCCGAGTTCGCCAGCCAGGGCGCCATCCCGGTTGTCATTTCGAGCGATGGAGCCTGGGCCCAGGCCGCCTGGAAGAAGGAACTCGGTCTCGACTTTCCCATCCTCAGCGACTTCTACCCCCTCGGCGAAACCGCTCGCAAGTACGGCGTCGCCATCGAACCCCGCATGGTCGCCAACCGCATCGTCATCGTCGTCGACAAGCACGGCAAGGTGGCCTGGATCCAGCCTACGGAGAAGATCACCGACATGCCCGACTACGACCCCGTCCTCGCCTGCTCGAAGGACTAACCGTGCCGGCATGCTCATAAATTGAAGGGCACCATGCCTGTCCGAGGACCAGCGAGCCTGGCTCCAACAGGCCGTCTCCCTTTCCTATCGGGGCCACCCCTGGTTGGCTCGGCTCTCGCGCTAACGTTGCGAAAAGCCACGGTCCCTCCCCGGCACTTCGGGGAGGGACCGTGGTTGCGACCCGTGCAGGGCCGTAACGGTTTCGTTAGAAGACGATGACGCTCCGGTTCACTTCGCCACCCTTCAGAGCGTCGTACGCCTCGTTGATCTGGTCGAGCTTGTACGTGCGCGTGATCAGCTCGTCGATCTTCAGGCGCTTCTGGCGGTAGAGCTCCATCAGCCACGGCATGTCATAGGTCTGCCGCGTCGAGCCGTAGTAGCTGCCCACGATGCCCTTCTCCCCGAGAAACGACAAGCCAGCGTTGGGGATCGTCAGCTGTTCGGTCAGGGGCAGCATCCCGACGATGACCGCCTGGCCGCCGCGACGCGCCATTTCGAACGCCTGCTGGGCCGTCTTCATCAGGCCAATCGCCTCGAAGGCGTAGTCCACACCGCCGCCGGTCAGGCCCATCACCTGCTGTACCGCGTCGCCGCTCGATGCGTCCACGACATCGGTCGCGCCGAATTCCTTCGCCGCGGCCAGTTTCGATTCGAGCATGTCGACCGCGATGATCCGCGAGGCGCCCGCAAGCTTCGCGCCCTGGATGATGTTCAGGCCAACCCCGCCGCAGCCAATGACGGCAACGGTCTGGCCGACCTGCAACTTCACCGTGTTGGTCACCGCGCCGACGCCCGTCATGACGCTGCAGCCCACCAGCGCGGCGACTTCCATCGGCACGCCGTCAGGCACCTTCACGCACGCCTTTGCGCTCACCAGCATCTTCTCCGCGAACGCCGACATCCCCGAGAACTGCATCATCGGCTGGCCGTTCAGCTTGATCCGGCCAATCCGGTTCAGCGATTGCGAGTTCGAGCACAGGTTCGGGCGTCCGGTTGTGCAACGGTCACATTGCCCGCACGACTGCACGAACGCCACAACCACCCGGTCGCCGGCCTTCACGTTCGTCACGCCGGGGCCGACCTGCTCGACCACGCCGGCCGATTCGTGCCCGAGTACCACCGGCATCGGGTACATCCACTTGCCTTCCATGAAGTGGAGGTCCGAGTGGCAGACGCCGGTCGCGTTCGTCTTGATCAGGACCTCGTTGGCCTGGGGCTCTTCGATCTCGATGTCTTCGATGACAAGGGGCTGGTTCGGTGCGTAGAGCACTGCGGCTTTCATGAGTGGGGCTCCTCCTTCTTGAAGCACGGCGATTCTTCCGCCCGGTAGGTTAGCTGTCAAACATCCCAACAAACTCCGGCCCTGCCGGAGCACCCGCGCGCTGCCGCCGCTAGAACGGCAGCCGCAGCGGCCCCACCCGCACCGTGAACCGCCGCATTGCCGTGGGGTTTAGCTCGGCCCACTGCTCGAACGCGCGCACAATCACGAAGCACATCCCCACCACCGCCGCACCCGCCACCATGTCGAAGAAGTAATGGTTGCCGGTGACGACGATCGCCCACCACATGAACGCCGTGAACACCACCGCGCCCGCCCGCAAAATCCATGACTTCCAGCACCACCACACACCCAGCGCGGCCAGTGCTATCCAGCCGAAATGGTACGAAGGCACGGCCGCGTACCAGTTCGCCATGGCGCCCGGCTTGCCAGTCCTCACCTCTGACGGGATGGTGTCGATAAACCCGAAGTGCGCGTACCCGGCGCTCGCAAGCAAACGCGGAGGCGTGACCGGGAAGATCATGTAGACCGGCACCGCGAGGAACGCCGAGAGCAGGATCGTGTTCCGGATCACCCGGTGTTTCCGCGAATCAACCAGGAAGAACAGGAGCCCCATCGCCACCAGCACGTGCATGTGGAGGTTCAGGTAGGTGAAGTTCGCGATATCCACAAGCGTCGCGTTGTGCAGGATAGCGTCCTGCCAGCTCGCCTCGTGGAACACGCCCAGCGTCTCTTCTATCTCGATGATCTGCGTCGCGTTGTCGGTCGCTTGTCCAACACGGTCCGGCGGTAGCCCCCGCAACAGGAAGTACACGATGAAGAGCGGCACGAACACCGACATATCGACCACGTAGTAGAACACCCGGGCGGCGAACTCTCCCGCCAGGCGCCATGGGCTTTGAAAGCCCTCTACCTCCACGACAGCCATTACTCCACTCCAGACCGGGGGCGCAGATCCACCGTGAAATGTAGCAGCCACGACAGCTATGCACCTTGCGGTGGCACGCCGTTGCCTTGCAAATGCATTGCGCCTTTACCCCGGCGTAGACTCACTCCACTACCTCGGAGGTTCCCCACCCATGGACATCAAAGGCGGCGTCACCATCGTCACCGGTTCTGCCACGGGAGTCGGCGCGGCCTGCGCGAAGCTCCTCGCCAGCAAGGGCTGCAACGTCGTTATCAACTACACGAAGAGTGAAACCGAAGCCAGGGAAACCCAGCGCGAGTGCGAGGCCGCCGGCGCCGAAACCCTCCTCTGCCGGGCCGATGTCTCGAACGACGCAGACTGCCGCCGCATGGCCGCCGCCGCCATCGAAAAGTGGGGCCGCATCGACGGCCTCATCAACAACGCCGGCACCACCCAGTTCGTCAACCACGCCAACCTCGAAGGCCTCACCGCCGATGACTTCCACCGCATCTACGCCGTCAACGTCATCGGTCCCTACCAGATGACCCGCGCCGTCGCCGAACAGATGAAGGCCCAGGGCCGCGGCGCCGTGGTCAAC
This sequence comes from Dehalococcoidia bacterium, assembly GCA_003104995.1. GTDB lineage: Bacteria > Chloroflexota > Dehalococcoidia > Tepidiformales > Tepidiformaceae > Amarobacter. The sequence continues at coordinate 188,754 of PQAO01000032.1, read as the reverse complement.
GTCTCTTCGATCGCCGGCGTGATGGGCGTCGGCAGCTCCATCGCCTACACCGCCTCCAAGGGGGCCCTCAACACCATGACCCTCTCCCTCGCCCGCGCACTCGGCCCCGAGATCCGCGTCAACACCATCTGCCCGGGTTTTATCCAGGGCCGCTGGCTGCGCGGCGGCATGGGCGACGACGCCTACGAGGCCGCAAAGGCCGCCCAGGAGCGCAGCACACCCCTCCGCAAGGCGGGCACCCCCGAGGACATGGCCCAGGCCGCCGTCTGGTTCGTCGAGGGCGCCGACCTCATCACCGGCGAAATCCTCATCGTCGATGCGGGCTCCCACCTGGGCGGCGCACCCCTCATCGCCCGCTGACGTTCAGATCATGTAGCATCCCGCGCCATGCGGGGTGTGGCACTGCTTGCGGCCACGGCGATGGCCGTGCTCTGCCTCGGGCTTCTGCGCGCCGCCGCGCCCGCCGCCGCCGATGCCATCCTCTCCGACCCCGGCTTCGAATCGTTCGGTGATGGAACCTGGACGGTAGACGGCGCCACCGGCGAGCCGGTCGAGAATCCCGGCTCCGGCATGGCCCTTCGCGTCACTCTTGGAACAACGAACGGAGAAGTGTTTCAGACTGTCGATGGCGCCCAGCCCGGGGCCGGTTACTCAGCCTCGATCGAAGCACGGGGCGACGACGGCGTCACCGCCACCCTCCGGCTTGAATTCCTGGACGACGGCTACGCGAAGCTCGGCGCCGCCGTTCAGGGTGGAACAGCAATGCTGGGTGTGGGTACCCAGACGCTCACCGTTCCACCCGGGACAGCCCCACCGGGTACCGCCGGTCTCCGCCTGGCGATCGTGCTTACCGGCCCCGCCGGTCTCACCGCCACCCTCGATAACGCAACCCTGGCAGAGTCCGAACCGGAGCCCACGCCCACAACGGAGCCAACTTCGACGCCCACCCCCGCCCCGCCGACCTCCACACCAACCACACCAACGGCCGCCCTCTCCCCAACGCCAACACGCACGCAGACTCCGGCGAAGACACCGACGCCCGCAAAGGACCCTACGGAAACCCGCACCCCAACCCCAACCCGCACGCCCACTCCCCCGAAACAGGCAACGCCAACCCGCACCCCCACCATGCTCCCAACTTCCACGCCCACCGCCCGCCCCGGCAGCAGCGGCTTCGGCGGCCTCCTCGCCAACGGCGACTTCGAGCAGGTGTCCGGCGGCAGACCGATCGGCTGGGCCAAGTTCGGCGGCGAGATGTCGTCGACGTCCGCTTCTTCCCGCGGCACGTACGCCGCCTGCCTTGACTCGGACACCGCCTCCACCAAGTGGATCCACCAGGCCGTGGAAGTTGATGGCGGAGGTTGGTACGCCGCCTCCGTCGAAGCGCGAGTAGATGGGCCGGCAGCCGCGTCGATCCGCGTCAGCTGGTACGCGTCCCCCGACGGGAGCGGCACGAGCATGGCCCAGCACGATAGCGCCGAGACCACCTCTTCCGCCTGGACGAGCCTCGCCACCGGCCCGGTCCGGGCCCCGGACGCCGCCCGTTCGGCCCGCGTCCGCCTCATGCTCTGGCCCGCGGGCCCCTCGACCGGCTGCTTCGACGACGCGCTCTTCGTTGCTGCCGAGCCCCCCGTAGAGACACCCACGCCCTTGCTGAGCGCCACAGCAGCCAGCACTCCCGGCCCCTCGCCTGCTCCCGCCCGAACCCCCGTGACCGGAGCGGCCCCGCCGCCGGCCGGCCCGCTTCGGCAATTGGTTGCCGGGGCCGTGACCCCCGGGCCGGCTACCCTCCGCCTCTCGGAAGTCCTCAGCGACCCACCACAGTCCGGCCGCGACGCCGCCTTCGAATGGGTCGAACTGGTGAACACTGGCACCGAGCCAGTCGACCTCACTGGCTGGGTAATCGAGGACGGCTCGGCTCGCGACCCCCTCCCTGCCGCGATCGTGCCGCCAGGCGGCTACGTGGTGATCGCGGGCAAATCCGCATCCTTCCCGCCAGACGTCATCGTGGTCACTCCCGCGGACGGCGACATCGGCAACGGCCTCGGCAACACCGGCGACCGCCTACGCTTGATCGCCCCGGGTGGTACCGTCGTTGATGAAATGACCTACGGCGACAACACCTCTGTCTTCGACCCAGCGCCCCCGGCCCCTCCCGCGGGACGCACCATCGGCCTGCTCGATCCCCTCGCTGACCCCGGCGGAGACAGCTGGGCGCTGACCCTCACGACCACGCCCGGCGCCCCGAACGTCTTCCCTCCGCGCGCCCAAGAGACAGAAATCCCGGCCCTCACTAGCACCCCGAACGCCAGCGACCCTGAAACGCCGGCCGTGCCGCTCAGTGAGGAATCGAGCGGCGGCGGCTCGGTTGCCCCCTGGATGGTCCTCGGCGGGATTCTCGGCATCAGCGCCGGGATGGCCGGCGCAGCTTTCGGACCCCGTGTCCGCCGCGCCATCGAGGCCCGCCGTGCCCGCTGAACGCCTCCAGAAGATCCTCTCGAACGCGGGCACTGCCTCCCGCCGTGTCGCCGAGGAGATGATCCTCGCCGGCCGCGTGGCCGTGAACGGCACGGTCCAGAACACCCTCGGCGCCCGTGCCGACCCCGAAGTCGACGAAATCACCGTCGATGGCGTGCCGGTCCTCAAGACGCGCTACCGCTACTTCGCCCTGCACAAGCCCGGCGGATTCGTCACCACCGCCCGCGACGACCAGGGCCGCGAGACCGTGCTCGACCTCATCCCCATCGGCGACATCCAGCTCCACCCGGTCGGCCGCCTCGACATGGACACCGAGGGCCTGGTCATCATCACCAACGACGGCCACCTGACCGACCTCCTCACCCACCCCCGCTACGAAGTTGAGAAGGAGTACCTGGCCGGGCTCGATAACGTCCTCTCGAAACGCGATATGGAGCGCCTCGTCCGCGGCATCGAGGAAGGCGGCGACCGCCTCCGCGCCGTTGCCGCACGGCCCGCCATGCCCCCGGCTACCCTCCCCGGCGAGGAGGGCCCCAGCGCCGGCGCATGGCTGCTCCTCACCCTCCGCGAGGGCAAAAACCGGGAGGTCCGCCGCATGATGACAGCTCTTGGGAGGAAGGTGCTCCACCTCCGCCGCATCCGCATCGGGCCGCTCCACCTGGGCACCCTCGGGTCGGGCGCATTCCGCGAACTCACCCCCGAGGAAGTCGACGCGCTCTACCGAGCCGGCACTGCCAAGCGCGACGCCGCACCCGCCGAGCCCGGTGGCCGATAGCCCTCCATCGGCTACCATGCGTCCCCGATGAACCGCCCGCTTCCCACCCCCATCGCCATCGACGGTCCGGCCGCCTCGGGGAAGTCGACCCTGGGCATGGAGCTGGCCGAGCGCTTCGGCTACGCCTTCCTCGATACCGGCCTCATGTACCGCGCCGTCACCCTGGCCGCGGTCCGCGCCGGCATCCCGGCCGAGGACAAAGCAGCCCGCCGCTTTGTCCGCACGCTCGACATGCGCGTCGAGGCCACCACAACCACCCGCATCTTTCTCGGCAACGAAGATGTGACGGGCCGCCTCCGCGACCCGGAGGTCGAGGCGAACGTCAGCCTCTACAGCGCCCTGCCGTCCATCCGGGACGCGATGGTCCGCAAACAACGCGACATCGCCGCGGAGGGCTTCGCCGTGCTCGCCGGCCGCGATATCGGCACCGTCGTCCTCCCGGATGCCCCACTGAAGTTCTACCTGGAGGCTTCGGAGGAGTCCCGCGCCGAACGCCGCAGCAGGCAGGCCTCCGGCGAATGGGGGCAGGCCCAGCGCGACGCCGACGCCCGCAAGGACATCGCCCTCCGCGACTCCATCGACAGCACCCGCAAGGTCGCTCCCCTGCGCCCCGCCGCCGATGCCATCATCATCGATACCACCCGGCTCACTCTCGACCAGGTCCTCGATCTCGCACTGGAGAAGGTCGCATGCGCGAGCGATTGAAACTCCCGAGCCGCCAGGCCTTCGTGCCGCCCTTCTACTGGGCGCTCACCCACCTCCTCCGCGGCGCTCTCTGGGTCGTCGTCCGCTGGGAGGTCACCGGCCGCGAACACATCCCCGCCGAAGGCGCCCTCATCGTCGTCTCGAACCACCTGAACAACGCCGACCCACCGATCATCGGCGCGGGTATCGCCCGTCGCCGCATCCGCTGGATGGCGAAGATCGAGCTCTTCAAGATGCCCTTCGGCCTCTTCATCCGCGCCTGGGGCGCCTTCCCCGTCCGCCGCTTCGATGCCGACCTCGCCGCCATGCTCAACGCTGAACGTATCCTCAAGCGCGGCGGTGTCATCGGCATGTTCCCCGAGGGCACCCGCTCCCGCACCGGCTACATGGGCCCGCCCCACCCCGGCACCGCCGTCATCGCGCTCCGCTCCGGAGCCACACTCCTCCCCTGCGCCATCACCGGCACCGAAAAGCTGAAGAACCCGCTCACCCTCCTCCGCCGCCCGCGCTTCACCTTCACCATTGGCGAGCCCATTCCCCTCACGCCCGTCCGCCGCCCCACCGAGCAACAGGTGAGCGAACTCACGGACCGCATCTACGAGTCGATTAAGGCGCTGTTACCCGAGACCTACCGCCCTCCCTATACTGGTTCTGAGGGCACTGCCCCTGGGGAGCCGCGTGGTCGAGATAATCCGGGCGAATGAAATGGGTTTCTGCATGGGCGTCCGCCGCGCCGTGCAGATTATGGAAAGCGAAGCAACGGCCGAGCAGCCGGTGTTCTCCGTCGGCGAGATCGTCCACAACCCGCACGTCGTCCGCGGCCTCGAACGTTCGGGGGTGATCCAACTCCCCGGCCCGGACGATATCGACGGCGATGTGGGCCTTGCCACGGCGGAGCGCGTAGACCAGGGCCGTGTCGCCATCACCGCCCACGGCGTCGGCGAAAAGGTCGTCCGCCAGCTCGAGGCGACCGGCCTCGAAATCATCGATACCACCTGCCCGATCGTCACCCGCGCCCAGCGCTACGGCCAGAAGTTCGTCCGCGATGGCTGGCACGTCCTCATCTTCGGCGACCCCGGCCACAAGGAAGTCCGCGGCATCATGGGCTGGACCATGGACAGCGAGGGGACGCCCCACGCCACCATCGTCCCTGGCACGAGTTACGACGAGCTCAAGCGCCTGGTCGACGGCTTCCCCGGCGGTTTCCCGAACAAAATCGGCGTCATGGCCCAGACCACCCACAAGGTCGAAGACTTCGCGAAGTTCGTCGCCAACCTCATGCTCCTCCAGCGCGACAAGAACTTTGAGTTCCACGTCGTCAACACCCTCTGCCACGCCACCACCGGCCAGCAGGAGTCAGCCGCTGCCCTCGCCGCTACCGTCGACGTGATGGTCGTGGTCGGCGGCCGCAAGAGCGCCAACACCCGCCACCTCAAGGAAGTCTGCGAAGAGCAGGGCACCCGCGCCTACCACATTGAAGGCCCCGCCGAGCTCGAAGCCGCCTGGTTCGAGGGCGTTTCCCGCATCGGCCTCACCGCCGGCGCCTCCACCCCCGACTACTCCATCGACGAGGTCGAAGCCCGTATCCGCGAACTGATCGACGCGTAGCCATGCTCGCCGCCCCCACTGCCAATCGCAAATCGCAAGCCGTGAATCGTAAAGCCCCCGCCCCCGGCGTCGTCTCCGGTGTCCGCCCCGGCTCGCTCGCTGACGAAGCCGGCATCGAGCCCGGCGATAGCGTCCTCTCGGCCAACGGCCACGTCCTCCGCGATGTCGTCGACTTCCAGTTCTACGCGGCCGACGCCGAAGTCGAAGTCCACATCCGCAAGGCGAACGGCCTCGACGACCTGGTGCTCTTCGAGAAGGACATTGACGAGGACCTGGGGCTCGAGTTCGAGCGCGCCACCTGGGACGACGTCATCCTCTGCAACAACAACTGCTTCTTCTGCTTCCTCAAGGGCCTCCCAAAGGGCATGCGCAAGACCCTCTACACCAAGGACGACGACTACCGGCTCTCCTTCCTCCACGGCAATTTCGTCACGCTCACGAACCTGAGTGAGGACGACTGGGCCCGCCTCGATGAGCAGCGCCTGAGCCCATTGAACGTCTCCGTCCACGCCACCGGACTCGATCTCAGGCGCCACATGCTCTCGAACTCCAACGCGCCCGACGTGCTAGACCAGCTCCGCCGTCTCGGCTCCCTCGGCGTCCAGGCCCACACCCAGATTGTCCTCTGCCCCGGCGTCAACGATGGTGAACACCTGGCCCGGTCCATCCGCGACCTGGGCGAGCTCTACCCCACCGTCCAGACCGTCTCGGTCGTCCCCGTCGGCGCCAGCCCGAAACTCGAAGAATGGTCGCTCAACCGCGACGGCATTCCCCTCGTCCGCCCCACACCGGACTACGCCCGCGAGATCGTGGGCATCCTCGCCCCGTTCCAGAAGGAGTTCCGCCGCCGTTTCGGCGCGACCATCGTCCAGTGCAGCGACGAGTTCTACGTGACCGCCGGCGTGCCCATCCCCGGCGCCGCTGCCTACGACGGCTTCCCCCAGTACGAGAACGGCATCGGCATGGTCCGCACCATGCTCCAGGACTGGTCCTCCACGAAGCGCCGGCTCCGCGCCCGGACGCGGCCCATCTCCCTGGCCGGCCGCAGCGCCCTCATCGGCACGGCGAACCTCATCGCCCCAACCCTCGCCCCGGTCGCCCGCGAGTTCTCCGAGCTCACCGGCGCCGACGTCCGCGTCCAGGGCGCCACCAACACCGTTTTCGGCGAGCGTGTGAACGTGTCCGGCCTGCTCTGTGGTAAAGATTATGTCGAACAACTCGCCGCTGGCGATGCCGATATCGTCATCCTTCCCCGGCCGAGCCTCGACTACTTCGGCGAGAAGTTCCTTGACTCGATGACCATCGACGAAGCGGAAGCGGCACTCGGCAAGCCCATAGCCTTCGCCGCCCTCTGGTCCGATGTCCTCGACATTCTTGAGCACGGCCCGCGCCGCCCGGGCCGCAACGAGGCAAGCAATGGTGCCTTCTGGTCCCAGCCAATCGCGAATTAACTCCGCAAAACGTGACAAATGTCGCAGCCCGGCGCGACAACCACTGCGAGGTTCGAAGTCAAGATGACTCACCGATCTGCCGACCTCGAAATTCCTGTCGTCATTCGCGCCCGTATAGCTACCCCGGCACCCGTCCTGCCACGCCACCCGTTCGTGTTCGCCATCTGGATGTCCGCCGCATCGATGGTCGCAGTTGCCGCCGGGCTCGTCCTCGGTATCCTCGCCGCCACAGAGGCCAGCATTGGCGGCAGCCGCTGGACCCCCAGCGTCCAGGCCCACGGCCGCCTCCAGCTCTTCGGGTTCGTCGCCACCTTCGTGGTCGCGCTCGCCCTCGAGTTCCTCATTCGGCTCAACGGCCGCCCTGCGTTCTCCGCGCGCGTCCGCATCGTCGTCCCCGCGCTCCTCGGCGGCGGGGCACTCGCGCTCGCCGCCGGCCAGGTCTGGCACGACACGATTGGCGCGCTCGCCTACGCGGGCGGAGCCGCCTTCCTCTGCGGGGCGCTGAGCTTCGCCGTCCTCACCTGGCGCATCCCCCTCTCCCGCCCCGTCCGCGTCGACCCCCAGCCCCTCTTTATGCGCGCAGCAGCCGCCTGGCTCGCCGTCGCCGGCGCCCTGGCGCTCTGGGGCGTCGCCGAAGCCGAGGCCGGGGTCATCCCGCTCGACATCTCCTCCGCCACGGTCGAGGTCTTCCTCCGCGGGTTCGTCACCCTCACCATCATCGGCGTCGGCCTCCGGGCGTTCGCGGGCCACCTCGGGCTGCAACCGCCCGGGCCGGGCCGCCTGCTCGTCGTCTATTCCCTCCTCAATGCGAGCGTGGTGGCCTGGCTCCTGGCGAGCGGCGTGGGCGCCCTGCAAGCTTCGTCCTGGCTCGAACGCATCGCCGATGCCGCATTCGCGGCCGGCCTGGTCGCCTTCGTCGCCTGGTTCGGGTTGCTGACAAGCCTGCGCCGGGCCAGGGGCGGCCCCCGGTATACCCTCCTCATCCCCCTCGCGTGGGTCGGCGCCATGGCCTACGCAGCCCTGCTCGCTGCCACCGCGGTCCTGCCCGGTGGCCACAGCCTCGGACTCTATGAAGACGGCGCAATCCGCCACACCTACCTGCTCGGCTTCATCGTCCCGCTCATGATCGCCATGGCCCACGTCGTCCTCGCGCGCTTTGCGCTGGGTTTCGTGCCATGGGAGAACGCGCTCACGGGTGGGTTCTTCCTGCTCTTCGCCGCGTGGCCGCTCCGGACTATCCCATTCCTGTTCGAGTCGGCTCCATCCACCCCTTCGCGCTGGCTCCTGACCACTGCCGGGCTCCTCGCGATGGCCGGCCTCTTCCTCGTCGCCACTGTCTGCGCCCGGACAGCCCAGTTGGCTACGCGCCGCGCGCGCCAGCTCGCCCGCGCCTGAACCAGCCGGGGACCTGGTGCTGCACTGGCGCAGGCGGGGCGCCGGAGGCTGCTCCAACCACCAGCGCACTGGCCAATCCCAGCGCTATGGCGGTGAGGACGAGGATGCGCATGTCTGACTCCAGCGGCCAGGAGGCCGTGATGAGTCAGCTTGCGAATCGGCGTTCCCGCAGCGTTCCAGGATTCCGCTCAGCCCGTTCCAATCTCCGGCTGCCTGTTCCAACTTCGCTCTCATTTCCTTCCATTCCCCGGTTTCCACGAGCACCGGCATGACTCAAACGACACCGGTAATTGGGCCCGCACGGAGGCGTTTCCGGGATAGCAACAAGGGATTTCCTCGTCGAATCGCGGTCTCTTACCTCGGCACCCGAGGAGCTTAAGAGCCACCACAGGGAGTTGACCCCGTCAGGGACGCGGGACTATGGTGCCCTGCGCAGAGGATGACCGATGGGAGCCGTTATCCAAGCTTTGCCCATTCCCGGGCGACGAACGCTTCGCGTAATCGCGATCCATTCCTTCCTATTCGCGGTGGCCTTCTCACTGCCACTGTTAGTGCTCGATCGGGTCCAGGCCGCCGCTACGCCATGCGGCGCCAACTGCGGAAACCACTATGCCGGACAAGTGCTGGCCGCCGGGGACGGGGCCAAGGGCGTTCGCGGCTACGTAGCGTTTCCCTCGACGACCTTAACCAGCCCTTCCAACGATGGGATCATCCACTGGATCGGCCTGACCTACACCGGAGGTTCCGGCGGATTCGACTGGCTGCAGTTTGGTGCGTGGAATGGGTTCGGAAACGGCGGAACTGGTACCTCAACGTACAATTGGTATGGAGAGTTTAACTCTTGGTGCAACGGGTATAGTGTGTCGACTTACGGCACTACCGCTAGTTCGGCGGGCAGACTTCAGGTGCTGTATTACACGGGAGAATCCTATGACTGCGGCTCTGGAGGCGCGGTAACGGTATATCGGGTGTTGGGTTGGAGCAACGACTCTACCAACAGCAAGTCCGTCTGGGTGCGCGGGGCATACTCCCGGGCAGACGCCACAGACGAGCTCAAGATGTACTCTTACTTCGAACCACTCGGCGGGAACGTGTGCTTCGGGACCACGTTGTCTGGCGGAAGCTGCACTTCGTCTTCCTCGGCGAATCTCCAACTACAAGTTGTTTCTTGGTCGGACTGGATAGCGTCGGTAACGGTCATCGAGACTCGACCATCGTCCTATTGGAGGACGGTGATCACCTCAAACTACCGTTTCCGGATCAACGGGGCGTACTAACATGGCTCCTAGACTTCACCCCAACCATAAGGTTACGGCTTGGTCGCTTGGTGCAACAGTGGCCGTTGGGATGGCGGCGGGGATCCTGACCGTAGCGTTGGTGAATCACTCGTCTGACCAGTTACAGGTCCGCAATGTGGTAGGCGCCCAAGACGCCCAGGCTAATAGCGCCCAGGGGGGGCCGAACGTGGTGTCTCAGGGAGACCCAAGGATCAAGTGGTTTTCACTGGACGCCGCTGCCACATCGCCACTCTACGCCGATGGCGAGCAGGTGCTCTTCGCCGCGACTCGTGGCGAAGAGCCGGTCGCTACGTTGTATCGCTACTCGCCATCGCTCATGACGATCGATGAGGTTGCTCACTTCGTGCCTCGAGGGCCGCTCGCAGGAATCGCCGTAGTGGCGGACGCGGTCATCGTCGCGCACGGGGAGTTCATCAGTATCGTCGAGATGGACGGCAGCGTGCGGTCGGTGCAATTGCCACCGCGCGAACGAGCGGCGGTGGTTGTCGATGGAAAGACGCCGGAGCGAGATCTGCCACAGAACATTCGCGGGCTCCTCGCCGTTGGCAAGACTATCTATGCGACTCGATTCGATGTCCAGGGCGTAGAGGAGGTCAGTTCCAGCGATGCGTCACCAACAATCCGCCTGCTGGAGCTCCCGAGCAGCCTTGCGCCGCCGGTAGGGCTGGCGGCGCTGCCAACGGGTCGGCTTCTGGTGTCATCGCCTTTCGATTTCTACAATCTTCGTGGTGGCTCCGCGATCCTCGATCCGCAGACTGGCGCAGCAGATCTCATTGACGGGCGGCCCTATTCGATCGCCGTGAGCAATGGTGCTGTCATCGCGACCCAAACTTCCATGGCCGCGCTCTTTGGGCTCGACGCAGAAGGACATCGAGTCACCGTCGGGACTCAACTGCCGCTAACGGGGCGCGAGGATCATCTCGCCGCCAGTGGCGATGTCCTGGCCGTCGCGCCGGAGCAGGCCGGCGCCATCTTTGTGTCTCGAGCCAATTTAGCAGTAGATCGGTTCGATTTGCCAGTTCTGGAGGGTGAGCCGAGCCAGCCATGGCAGGGGGACCAGAGTGGGCCTGTTCGCCCTTCACCTGTGAGATTCACCAGCACTGTCCCGTCGATCACCGTCACATCGGATGGTTACGTGGTTTTCGTGGCGGCTGGCCCGACACTTCAGCTCGGCGCCGTCTCAGTTCGGTAGATAAGTAGGCGCGGTCCCGCCTGAACGACCTCGCCAGGGAGTGCTGGGTCGGCATCCAGCACTCCCTGGCGCCGCGGGACCTGCAGCATCGAGTCCGCGTGCCGCTAGCGCACGTACGCGCCAGCGGCCGGGCGCCTACCCGCGGCGAAGACTCACGAGCCATCCAGTAGGCGCGACACACAGCCTTTGCGTCCGCGTCCTGATGGCCTGTTGAGGCTGTGCAACGTACGAATCATGACGCCCCGCAGCTCTTGCGTCGCGCCACCCGGTTGCCGCTCCCGACCGCCCCGGATACGGCGATTGGAGTGAATTTGGAGCAAAAGGGGCGACTTTGGAACGGATCGGCCCGGATCCTGGAACGCCCATAGAACCGAAGTTCAGCACACTCTCCTCGAACAACCACGAGGAGATGCCTGTGCAACGCCGCGAAGTCCCCACTCACCTCAACATCGAGGACAAGGCCTTTGCCGGCCTGACGATGCGTCAGCTGATGATGGCCATCATCGGCCTCGCCCTGGCGTACTCCGCCGTGGAGCGAAGCGCCGCTGCCGCTCGCCCGCAATCGACAATCGACAATCGGCAATCGACAATTCCCCTGTGCCCCGCATTCGAGTGGAACCCCTCGGCATCGAAGTCGATGCGCCCGCGAACGAGACCGTCATGGACGCCGTCGTCGCGCACGGTTTCTTCTGGCCGGTCGGCTGCGCCAAGAACGGTGAGTGCACCAACTGCGCCATGGAGGTCCTCAGCGGCATCGGCCGGCTCTCGGCCATGGGCCGTTACGAGCGCCAGAACCTCCTCCGCCAGCGTGGCCAGCGCTCCGTCGAAGACCCGCGCCTCCGCCTCGCCTGCCAGGCGCGGGTGCAGGGCGACATCGTCGTGTATAAATCGGGCGTACGACCCGATACCCTGTAGGAGGACGTCCCGTGCCCTACGTCATCACCGAACCCTGCATCGGCGTCAAAGACGCCTCCTGCGTAGACGTCTGCCCGGTGGATTGCATCCACTCGGCCGACGATGAGCCTCAGTACTACATCAATCCCGACCAGTGCATCGACTGCGCGGCCTGCGAACTCGCATGCCCCGTGAACGCCATCCACCACGAAGATGACGTCAACGGAGATGCGCGGAAGTTCATCGAGATCAACGCTAACTACTTCAGATAGTAACGCCGGTCGGGACCGGGGAGAGACAGTTTGGAACTCGCGCAACTCGAAGCCTTCATCCAGGTGGCCCACCACCGATCCTTTAGCCGTGCCGCCGAGTCCCTCTTCCTCACCCAGCCCTCGGTCACCGCTCGCATCCAGTCCCTCGAACGCGAAATTGGCGAACGCCTCTTCGAGCGCACCGGCCGCAGCGTCACCCTCACCGATGCCGGCCACGCCTTCATGCCCCACGCCCAGCGCGCCCTCACCGCCGTCCAGGAAGGGACCGACGCCATCGAGGCCGTCCGCCACGGCGATGTCGGCAGCATCCGCATCGGCGCGTCCTCCTCGATCGCCACATACGTGCTTCCCTCCATCCTGAAGAAGTTCCGCGAGAGCCGCCCCCGCGTCCACGTCTACCTCAGCACCGGCCAGACCGAGGAGATCATCGAGGGGATGCTCACCGGCGAAACCCACCTCGCAGTCACCCGCTTCGCCCAGCATCCGGAAGTCGAGTCGCTCCACCTCTACAACGATGACCTGACCCTCGTGGTCGCCCCCGGCCACGCGTTCGCGAAGAAGCGCAGCGTCACCATCGCCGAAGCCGGCCGCGAGCCCTTCCTCTTCTTCGAACGCGGCTCCAGCTACCACAGCCTCATCTACAGCATGTTCCTCCGCGCCGGCGTCGTCCCCGAGTCCGTCATGGAGCTGGACTCGATGGAGACCACCAAGCACATGGTCGAAGCCGGCCTCGGCGTCGCCATCCTCCCGGAGGTCTCCATCACCCGTGAACAGGTAACTGGCACCCTCGTAGCAGTCGACCTGCGCGACATGGAGCAGCCCGCCCAGCGCGAGATCGGCGTGCATGTGCCGCGTAACCGCGTCCTCGCGCGCCCCACCCGTGACTTCCTCCGGATCCTTACGGCGGAATACGGAGTCCAGAACCCGTTCGATTCCGCGCCGGACGAGGCCTAGCCGAACCGCAACCCCGGAAACGCCGCAAGGCTGTTCCGATAGAGCCGCTCCCTGGCCTCTTCCGGCGTCCAGCCCCGGAGCCCGCCGGTGGCCTCGCCCACCTCTACGACATCGCGTGGCTCGGTGGTTCGCCCCGCCAGCGGGTAGCTATCCGTCTCCACCAAAATGAGCCCGGCCGGGTACCCTCGGCAGACCGCCTGCAGCCCCGGCTCCCGCAGCAGCGGCCGTCCGAAAGACACGAAGTGCCCGCGCTCCGCATGCCACTCCGCCTGCCGCGCATCGCCAGTGAAGTAATGGCGCACCACCGTCAGGCCGCTCAGCGCGTCCGCGTCCTCCACCAGCCGCTCCCAGGCCCCGGCGCCGTGGATGTGCAGGATGACCGGCAGTCCCGCCTCCCGGGCGAGCTCGCACTGTCCCCGGAACGCGCTTGCCTGCACCGCCCCATCCGGCCCGGCGCCGTCGAAACCGCACTCGCCGATGGCAACCACACCCGGCATCCGCGCCAGGTCCCGGAGGGCCTCCCCGGCCCACCCTGTCGCCCGCAAAGGGTGCACGCCCACCGCGCACCCCGCCACCCCCTCCAGCCCCGCCACCACCCGCGATGACGCCAGGTCCACCGCCACCGCCACGATCGCCACCCCCGCAACCTTCGCAAGCGCCACCATGGCGTCTCGCTCGGCCCCCTGGTACCGGTCGAGGTGTACGTGCGTGTCAATCCAGGCAGGCTCCACGCGCACCATCGTGCCACGCCTGCGTAGAATCCCGCTCAATGAGCACCCTCGTTATCCGCGGTGGGCGCGCCTGGGACGGCCTCGCAGACGCCTCCATCGAGACGAACATCGCCATCGACGGCGACCGCATCGAAGCCTGCGGCACCGACCTGGGCGGCGGCCGCTCGCTTGACATCTCCGGCTGCACGGTCATCCCCGGCCTCATCGAGGGCCACGCCCACCTCTGCTTTGACGCGACGCCGGCATGGCGAGCGACCTTCGATAGCGACACGCCTGGCCGCATGCTCCTCCGGATGGCCGCGAACAGCCGCCGCATGCTCGAAGCCGGGATTACCACCGTGCGGGACCTCGGCGCGCCCACGCCACCCTCGATTGAACTCCGCGACGCCATCGCCACAGGACTCCTCGAAGGCCCGCGACTGCTCGTCTCCGGCGCACCCATCACCACTACCGGCGGCCACTGCTGGTTCATGGGCGGTGAGTGTGACGGCGAACTCGGCATCCGCAAGGCCGTCCGCGAGCGCGTCAAAGCCGGCGTCGACTGGATCAAGGTGATGGCCACCGGCGGCAACATGACGCCCCGCACCAACACCTTCGCCCCCCAGTTCACCGGCGGGGAACTTCGCGCCTGCATCGAAGAAGCCCACCGCCTCCGCCGGCGCGTCACCGCGCACGCCCACGGCATCGAGGGCATCCGCGTCGCGGTCGAGGCCGGCGTCGATGGGATCGAGCACTGCTCCTTCACGACTCCGGAGGGCTATGACCACGATAGTGGCCTCATCCAGCGGGTCGCGGACGCCGGGATTCTCGTTTCACCCACGGTCTCCATCGGCTATCGCCGCTGGCCCGACGATGGCCGCCGCGAACAGCGTGCCGCCATCCTTCGCGACCAGCTTGCCCGGGGCAGTCGCATGCTGATGTCGACCGACTGCGGCATCCCCGGCGTCCCCCACGAAGCTCTCGCGCAGGCGATGGATGTCTTCGCCGAAGCGACGGCCATCTCCCCCGTCGAAATGCTCCGCCTGGCAACCAGCCGCTCCGCCAGTCTTCTCGGACTGAAGGACCTCGGCGTCATCGTCCCGGGAGCCTTCGCCGACCTCCTGGTCGTCGCCGGAGACCCCACCGCCGCGCTCGCTGACCTCGAGCGCGTGCGTTACGTGATCCGGTCTGGCCGCGTTGTTTACGCAAACCCGGAGTAACGCCCCATGCCCGACTACGACTGGCATCCGCTCACAGCCGAACGCTGGGCCGACTTCGAGCGCCTGTTCGGGCGCAATGGCGCCTACGCCGGCTGCTGGTGCATGTGGTTCCGCCAGACGGGCAAGGAATACGAAGCCAGCCACGGCGAGCCCAACCGCCGGGCTATGTGCGCCCTCGTCGAACGCGGCGAAGTCCCCGGCGTGATCCTCTATGCCGCCGGCGAGCCCGCCGGGTGGGCCGCCGTCCAGCCCCGCGAGGCCCTCCCCCGGCTCGAACGCTCGCGTGCCGCGAAGCGCCCCGACGACGCCCCGGTCTGGTCGGTGGTCTGCTTCTTCGTCCACCGCAACCACCGCGGCCGGGGCATGATGCGCCGCCTGCTCGATGCCGCCATTGCCCACGCACGATCCTCCGGCGCCACCGTCCTCGAGGCCTACCCCAAGGACCTCGAAGAACTCTCCCCGAGCACCGATGCCGCCTACACCGGGCTCCTCCCGGTCTTCTTCGAAGCAGGCTTCCACGAGGTCGCCCGCCACGCGAAGGGGCGCCCCATCGTCCGCCTCACGCTCTCCTGAGCCGGCACCACCGGCGAGTTGCCACCCGCCCCCTCGCGCTCCTACAGTGGCGCCCGCAGGAGTACCCGGTGTCCGCACTTTTCCCCGGCGAGTTCACCTACCGCGTGGTTGAAGCCGCCAGCATCGGCAGCGCCGACCTCGCGATTGTCCAGGCGCTCTTCGCCGAGAACTACCGCGAGGCCAACCTCGCCTACCTCGAAAAGTCCCTCGGCAAACTCCGCTACCTGGCGCTCGCAACGCACGTCTCCGGCGCGCCCGCCGGCTTCGCCCTCGGCGAGTCACGCATGCTCGACCTCCCGCGCCTCCCGCAGACGACCGTCCGGCTCGCCGGCCTCTGCTGCGTCGGTATGGCCTTCCGCCGCCAGGGGCTCTTCGTCCGCCTCGAAGGCATGGTCCTTTCCGAAGGCCGGGTCCCCCACGGCGACCGCTGGCTGGCCACCGGCCGCATGGCCCACCCGGCCAGCTTCCGCAGCATGAGCAAGAACGGCTCCGTGGTCCCCCGCCGGGGAGTACGTCCCACCCCCTGGCAGCAGGCCGTCGGAGCCGCCATCGCCGCCGCCTACGGCTCCCCCTTCGACCCCGGGACCTTCGTCTGCAAGGGAAGCGGCGTCCCCATCGGCTATCCCGTGATCGAACTCGACTGCACGCCCGAGGAATGGGAGCTCTTCGCCCCGGTCGACCGTTCCAAGGGCGACTCCCTCCTCGGCATCAGCTGGAGCCCCGATGCCCCGCCCCGCTGGGACGACCCGGAGGTGACCCCATGACCCTCGACCGCCTCTTCCACTGGGCCCGCATCCAGGGCGAAGGCCGCACCTACCAGCCCCTCCTCGCAGGCCTCCGCGAAACAACGTTCCCCGCGCTCGAACGGGCTGGCGGCCACCCCTGGGGCGCCTGGTACGGCCTCTTCGGCCTCCGCTCGAACGAGCTCATCGTGGTTACGAGCTGGCCGCTCGACGCCGCACCGTCCGGGCTCATTGCCGGGCACCTCCCGGCCGGCGCGAAGGTACTCGAACAGTACAGTTTCGTCCCCACCGTCCGCCCCGAGACGGATACACCCATCACGCGCCCGGGCCTCTACGTCTTCCGCTTCTTCGATGTCCACCACCGCGACGCCAGCGAGGTCGCCGCCCTCTCCCACGAAGCCTGGACCACCTTCGAAAACACCGCCGACTACCGTGCCGAACCCCAGGCCCTCTTCGCCGAACGCGACCGCACCCGGGACCCGGACGACACCGCCGCGACCGGCACGATGCTCCTCCTGACCTGGTACGACGGCCTCGAATCGTGGCAGCGCTCCCGCACCCCCGCCCCCGAGGCGCGCGAGAACTTCCGCCGCCGCGCCGAGCTCACCCGCGGCACCCTCGCCATCGCCACCCGCCTCGTCGAGACGTGACCCCGACGTCCCTCAAGAAGCCCCCGCCCGGTTAACGCGTTCTATACCGCTACGCGTATTTCGTCGTTGACACCCTCACCTCTGCGCGCCATCATCGCCCTGGATTCCGCCGACCGGAAGCGGGCGAGGAGGAAGAGCGAAATGGCCGCCCAGGGGCTCGATACCTTGCAAGCGCTGGAATCGCACCACTTGCAAAGGATGGACATGCCGCTCAAGCGGGCACTCCTACTGCGAGCCGATGGGGAATCTGATCGCGAAGCCGCCGATGGCGAAGGCGTAAGCGAGAGCACGATGCGCACCCGGATCGCAGTTGCATCGGCCGAAATCGCACTCTGTTTGAATGCCCCGCGACGTCTCCCCGGCGAGCTTCGCGGTTTCTGGATCCGCTGCCACCTGCAATGCTGCCTGGCCGAAGCGTATGCCGCGCTCAGGGGCGGTCGTCCATGAGCAACTCACGTGCGAGCCGCCTGGGGTTTTCGTTAGCGAAAACTCTAGAGAAAACTTTAGAAAACAAGTCAAGACAACCGCAGGCCGGCGGGAGCACTATTCCCTCGCCTGCTGCAATAGGAGGGAACTGCAGCCCTGGCAGGCACGAAGGCTCAGCTGACACGAGAGAACGGAAAGGAACTCGTTTTGAAACTGCGCAACCGAATCCTCGCCACTTTCTTCGCTCTCTGTATCGCTGCTGGGGCAGTGATTCCGGCGTCGGCGTCTCATCACGCGGCGAACCTGTACGACGGCTCGTGCTTCGGCACCGGCGGCTCGACGTTCGCGCCCGGCCTTGGACTGTCCTACACGAACGGGTGTTCGGATCACCAGCGTTACCTGAGCACGTACTGGCAATACTCCGGCGGGTATGTCAATGCAAACTATGGATAGAAGGACCCTCCTGGCGACTGGAACCAATTCGATCCCCTCGGCGGAGGAGCAACATATATATACTCCAGCCACAACCTCTGCACCAACAACTACGGGACTTGCAACGGGTATGTCAACACCTATGCTCCGTAGCGGGGCAGCATGGCCCTCGTCCTAACCACGACCGCGGTCTCACCAAC
Source organism: Dehalococcoidia bacterium (assembly GCA_003104995.1). Lineage (GTDB taxonomy): Bacteria > Chloroflexota > Dehalococcoidia > Tepidiformales > Tepidiformaceae > Amarobacter. The sequence goes on along the minus strand of PQAO01000032.1, from coordinate 170,778 downwards.
CTATGATCACTCCGATGACCTCTCTTGAGAGTTCAGCAGCAGCCAGCCGAGATCTGAAATACCGGCTGGCTGCGCTATGGTGTGTTGTCGCCGCCGCCGTCGCCATGCTGGTATCGTGCCGATCAGAAGAACCATCCGGAGCGGATGGTGACACCGGAGTCAACGTCGACACAACAGTGAAACTGACTCAGTCAGAGGTACTGGATATCCGGCGAACTTCCTCCGAGTTTCAGGTCGGCCTTCTCCAGGATGGCCTCTTAACATTCTCGGAATACGAGGAGGCCTTCCTCGCCATGGTCCAGTGCGTGGAAGCTGCGGGACTCACCCTGGTGGAACGACCTCAGCTCACTGCGGAAGAAAAGTACTACCTCCTGCTCTGGTATCGCGACCGGCAAGAGATGGAGCGGGATCAGCCAAAGGCTGACGCCTGCCGGGCTGAGTACTTCGAGTCCATCGATAGGACCTGGGCCAGACGCGACCCCTCGGCATACGCGAGCATGTACGCCAGCGCGCTCGAGGCACTTATAGCATGCCTCAGCGAGGCCGGGTCGGACCTTCCGGAAAAGCCCTCTCTTGACGATCTGCACGTTCTCCGCGATGCATTCGATCCCGTTTACTTCCGCTGCCTTCAGGCGACCCAGGAGAGTCACCGCATTCCGGGCTGGGCCCCATGAGTCGATCCGAAGACAACCGTCCACTGCCAGTGGTGGACCCTCGTACATGATAGCGCCGCGCAGGTTTGCGAGGGTGGGGCTCACCGCCGCGGTCGTTGGCGCCGTCCTCGTCCCTGCCATCCTCCCCTTCGCCCTCCAGCATTTCGACGACTCGGACGCCGCGTTTCAAACGGGCCTCGCCCCACTACTCGTCCCACCCACTCCACGCACCATCACCGATGAACGCCAGGTCCGCATCATGGCCACCGCCCTGCCGGGCCCCGAGGTGACCGCCGGGCCCGCGCGCGGCACCATCACCACTGTTGGGGTCGCCCCGGACGATACCCTCATCGATGGCGCCGTCCTTTTCCAGGTCGATGGTATCGACCGGATCGGGTTCGCCTCCTCCATACCGTTCTACCGCCCAATCTCTCCGGGGACCCAGGGTCCGGATGTCGTGGAGGTCCACCGGCTGCTCCTGCTGAAGGGCATCATCGATGAGCAGCCGGACGACCCCGGGACAGCGACCTTCGCCACGGGCCAGGCGATAGCCGATTTCGCCGAAAGCCTCGGCGCCGGGCGCACCACCACATTCGACCCCGGCTGGGTGGTCTTCCTGCCCACGCCGGACCTCGTCGCCGCAATGGTCAGCTTGAAGATTGGCCAATCCGCCCCGGCCCAGGGCGCCGTCATCATCACATCCCCCGGGACGGTGACGGCCGCGCGGCTCGCCTCGGGCAACCAGGAGCCGCTGAACTTCGCCCCCGGCGCGGAGTACGTGGCCATAGTGGATAGCGAGCAGTTCGCCATCGACACAACCACGCAGGCCATCGCTGAAGCCGATCTGCCTCGCCTGCGCAGCCCGAGGGAGACGGAACGCGATGGCATCCCGGCGCTCGCGCGGCGCAAGGTGCCACTGCAGGCACTCGCCGTGCCGTCCTCTGCCGTCATGACGAACGACCGTGGCGCGCTCTGTCTCTGGCTCCCGGAGGACAAGGCGTACCGCGCCGTCACCGTGACGATCGCTGGCGCTCGCGGCGGCGTGACCAATGTGGCAACGGGGCTCGAAGCATCGCAACAGGTCCTCGCGAACCCGGCCGAGGTACTGGAGAACCCCCAATGCCCCTGACGCTGCGCGGCGTTTCGCACCGCTACGGCCCGGGTATGCCGTGGGTGGTCCGCGGGATCGACCTGGACATCGGTGATGGCGAGCTGGTCGCGCTCATGGGCCCGTCGGGTTCGGGTAAGACCACACTGCTTTCGATCCTCGGGCTGCTCACCCACCCGGCCGAAGGCGCTGTCCTGCTCGACGGCGAGCCGGTACGCCAGAGAACGGCCGCCAAACGGCGGACCACGGAGTTCGCATGGGTCTTCCAGACCGCGAATGCGCTGCTCCGGCGCACCGCGCTGGAAAACGCCAGCCTCCAGCTGCTTGCCCGCGGGGCCGCCCGCCAGTCAGCCCACGCGGTCGCGGCAGCCGAGCTCGAACGTGTTGGTGTCGGCCACCTGGCCGCGCGCCCGGCCCGGCTCCTCTCCGGTGGCGAGCTCCAGCGCGTCTGCATCGCGCGCGCACTGGCAGCGGCGCCCCGGTGGATCCTTGCCGACGAGCCCACGGGACAGCTCGACCATGCGACCACACTCGAAGTGTCCGCTGCGCTCATGGCCGGACGCCCTATCGGTACGGGTGTCATCATCGCCACGCACGACCCTGAGGTCGCCCACCGTTGCGGCCGGGTCATCAGGCTGGTCGATGGGGCGGTTGTCGCCGGGGGCGGGGCGTGACCTGGCGGCTCTCAGCCCTGATCGAAGAGGGGATCGCCAACCTCGGTGCAAGCGCCTTCCGCTCGGCGCTCCTGCTGTTTGTCTCCGCGGCGGCCTTCGGGAGCCTGGCCTACCTCGAACTTCGCCAGGGCATGGAACTCACCGAATTCACGCGCGACTTTCGCGAGGGCGGTGCCTACGTGGCCATCGCATCGGTCCCCGGCGGGGGTATCTCCGGCACCCGCTGCGAATCGCTGAACGGGAGGCCGGGCGTGGTCGCGGCCGGCGCATGGCGCTCCACCGGCCAGGCGACGTTTCCCACGGCGCCCGGGGTCCTCTTCCAGGCCGCCAGCGTCACACCGGGAATCCTCCGGGTTTGGGACCCCGGCCAGCTGCTTGGGACGGGACCTGGCCTGGTAGTGGGCCCCGCCATGGCAGGCGAACTGGGGTTGCGGGCGGGCCTCATCGCCGCCTTTGAGGGAGATGAGCCCGTCAGCGTCTCGGGAGTGGGCGACTTCTCCAAACGGAACCCCCAGGCGGCACGCTGGGCGCTCAGCCCGGTTTCCCCCGCGGGCGAGTTCGACGAGTGCTGGGTCGAATTCGAACCGGGCGCCTACGAAGCGGGCCGCGAAACGCTGGCTGCGCGTTTCGCCGAATCCTCCGCCGACCCCGCCGTCCGGCCCTACCGCCGCTCCGACGAGTTCACGCGCGACCCGGCCGGCGAGTGGTCTTCGCGCCCCCAGAAGTTGGGATGGATCGCCGTCCCGGTCGGCCTCTTCGGGTTCGGCCTGGTAGCAGCGTGGTTCCGCCGCGCGGAAGCCGGGCTCTACCTCGCTATGGGCACCCGGCGCGCCCAGCTCGCCCTCATGGGCGCCTCCGAATCGTGGCCCCTTGTCGCAGCCGCGTGGGGCCTCGGTTTTTCCTACGCCGTAGCCGCCCAGTTCCTGCGCTCTGCCGACCCCACCGTCGAGGTCCTTCGCCACGCCGCCGTAACGAGCGGCTCGGCGGCATTGCTCGCACTGGCAATGCTTCCGTGGGCTGGCGCGCTGGTCGCTCGCGGCAGCATCGCCAGCCTGCTGAAGGACCGCTGAGCCGCCTCGCTACGCCTCAACCTCCCGGTGCTCCCAGTGCTCATCGAGCCCGCCCAGCGCCGCCGACAGTTCACGCGCTCGCGCCGTCTCACCCGGGTGCTCCTCGCCTTCGTGAGTCCTGCGGTCACCCGCCCGGAGCGGCATCTCGCAGAACGAGCACCGCGAATGCCCGTCCGCCTCGAACTGCGACGGATGGATGAGGTCCCGAAGCGCCCCCTCAAGTTCCACGCGCCGCCGCTCGATCTCCGGGTGCGCCTCGCGGTCGTGCCGCCGCCGGGCAGTCCTCACCTCGGTCGGGTGCACCGCCGATTCCTCTTCGCACAGGCCGCACCGGAGCACGATCATCGGCGCTTCGTCCTTTGCATCCCGACCTTCTCCCGCTCCTCCCGGGGCTAGCGGGGACGGAGCCCCGCGACTCCGGTTCCCCATCGCTCGCCCCGGCCGACCGCGTATCATTGCCCGCGTGCCCACCGAGGTGACCCGTGGACTGGAATGATACCCCCGAACAGGCTCGCTTTCGCGCCGAGGTCCGGGAACTCATCGAGACCCGCCTCCCCGAACGCTACCGCCTCGGCGGCGCCGGCGAACGCGCCTGGGAGTTCGACCGCAAGTCCCCCGACCCCGCCGCCCGCAAGGCCGCCATGGACTGGCACGCCGCCCTCGCCGAACGTGGTTGGGTTGCGCCCCACTGGCCGAAGGAATACGGAGGCGCCGGCATGTCCGCCATGGAACAGTTCGTCCTCAACCAGGAGATGGCCCGCGCCGGCGCCCCGGGCGTCGGCGGCTCCGGCCTCTCCATGCTCGGCCCCACCATCATCCTCCACGGCACCGAAGATCAGCGCCACAAGTACCTCCCGCCCATCCTCGCCGGCGAAGTTACCTGGGCCCAGGGTTACTCCGAACCCGGCGCCGGCTCGGACCTCGCCTCCCTCCAGACCCGTGCCACCCGCGACGGCGACGACTTCATCCTCAACGGCCAGAAGATCTGGACCTCCGCCGCCCACAGCTCCGATGCCATTTTCGCCCTCGTCCGCACCGACCCCGAAGCCCCGAAACACCGCGGCATCTCCTTCATCCTCATCGACGACATCAAGGCGCCCGGCATCAGCGTCCGGCCCCTCATCGATATGGGCGGCCGCCACTACTTCAACGAAGTCTTCTTCGAAGATGTCCGCGTCCCCGCAGCCAACCTCGTCGGCGAAATGAACCGCGGCTGGTACGTCGCCATGACACTCCTGGACTTCGAACGCTCGAACATCGGCGGCGCCGTCGGGGCCCGCCGCACCCTTGACCGCCTCATCGACGTCATCCAGGGCGACCCGGCCCTCCGCGCCCGCATCGCCTCCTCCCCGGTGCGACACGAGATCGCCCAGCGCTACGTCGAGACCGAGGTGATGTACCAGTTCTCCCTGCGCATCATCTCCATGCAGAACCGCGGCCAGCTCCCGAATGACGAGGCCTCGATGGCCAAGCTCTACAACTCCGAGCTCTCCCAGCGCCTCGCCCAGACGTGCATGCAGGTCCTCGGCCTCCAGGCCAACCTCATGGAAGGCAACGAGGAATCCTCCTTCGCCCGCCTCTACATCGGCATGGTGCCCGCCACCATCCGGGGCGGTACTTCCGAGGTCCAGCGCAACGTCATCGCCACCCGTGGCCTGGGGTTGCCGCGCGCATGACATCCGGGCCGCTGGCGGGCATCCGCATCCTCGAGTTCTCCCAGATCGTGGCCGGCCCTTTCGCCGGGGTCGCCCTCTCCGATTTCGGCGCCGATGTAGTCAAGGTCGAACCCCTCGAAGGCGAGTCGCGCCGCAACAGCGCCGCCGTCGTCCCCAACGAGGGCAAGTACTTCCAGTCGCTCAACCGCGGCAAGCGCAGCCTCACCGTCGACCTCTCCAGGCCCGAGGGCCGCGCCCTCATTCACCGCCTCGTGCCCTTGTTCGATGTCGTGCTCATCAACTACCGCGCCGGGGTCCCCGCCAGGATGGGCATCGACTACCCCTCGCTCCGCGCGCTCAACCCGCGCCTCATCTACGCCAGCATCACCGGCTTCGGCGAGACCGGCCCCTACGCCACCCGCGCCGGCTCCGACATCGTCGCCCAGGCCTACAGCGGGCTTATGGCCGCCGAGGGCAAAACCGATGAGCACGGCGCCCCCGCTCCCATCATGAGCACCACCATGATCGACCGCTCTTCGGGCCTCGCCGCCGCGATGGGCATCTGTGCCGCCCTCTTCCACCGCGAACGCACCGGCGAGGGCCAGGAACTCCAGGTTTCGCTCCTCCAGACTGCACTCGAACTCCAGTCCGACCGCGTCATGCGCGAGCCGGTGCACGATGTCGTCCTGCGCGACCCCCTCCTGGACGAGCTGGTCGCCAAACGCTCCGCCGGGGCCACCTACGACGAACTGGTGAACATCCGCAAAGCCCAGGGGCCGCGCTTCGCCTCCCACCGTCTCTACTACGGCGGTTACCACACTGCCCGCGGCGCGCTCGTGCTCGGCGCGCTCACCCGACAGAACCGCGACGCCATCCGCGCCATCCTCGACTTCCACGACCCCACCGACGACCCGGCCTTCGACGCCGCCGACCCGGAAAGCCGGGCCCGCATCGAAGGCTGGCGCGCCGAGATCCAGCAGCGCCTCCTCCAGCGCTCCGCAGAGGAGTGGGTCGCGCGCTTCCTCGAAGCCGGCGTCCCCGCCAGCGTCGTCCAGTTCGCCGAGGAGATGGCCGACGACCCCCAGGTCGAGGCAACCGGCATGATGGCCACCCTCGAACACGAGGCAACCGGCGCTCAGCGCGTGGTCGGTCCGCTCGTCCGGATGTCTGCCACGCCAACCGCCGCCACCCGCGCCGCGCCCCGGCTGGGGGCGCACTCCCGCGATATCCTCCTGGAAGCCGGGTTCACCCCCCGGGAAGTCGATGCCCTGGCGGCCGCCAGCGTCATCCCCGCTGACGCCTGAGCCGTTCGCCCGCAATTCCCGCGCCCGCTAGACTCAGGTTCATGATTTCCGCGATTGTGCTCGCCGCCGGCACCTCCAGCCGCATGGGCTCGAACAAGGCACTGCTCGATTGGGCCGGCGAACCGCTCGTCTGTTACCAGGTCCGCCAGCTCCAGGAAGCCGGCTGCGACGAAGTCATCGTCGTCCTTGGCCACAAGGCCGATGACGTCAGCCGTTGCATGCGGTCCCTCAACTGCCGGACCATGCTCAACCCACGCCACCAGCATGGCCGGGCAGGCTCCCTCCGCATCGGTGCCAAGGCCGTCAACCGCGACGCCGAAGCCATCGTCGTTATCGATGTCGACCAGCCCAGGTCCGCCGCCTTCATCCGGGCCTTGCTCGAGGGCCGCCGTCCGGGGGATGCCGTCACCCGGCCCATCCACGACGGGGTCCACGGTCACCCGGTCGTGGTCGCCGGTAGCCTCCGCGAAGAGATGATGGCCGCGACCGATGAGACCGAAGGCCTCCACGGCGTCCTCCGCGCCCACGCCGCTGAAACCGGCGAGGTCGATGCTGGCGACACCCTCGACCTCGGCTTCAACACCCCCGAGGAATACCAGGCCGCGCGCCGCCGGGCCGGCTTCGGAGCCTGACCATGCCCCTCGCGGGCAGCGGCAAGCCCCGTCCACGCGCCATCGTTTTCGATCTGGACCGCGCCCTGATCGACCCCCGCCCGGCATGGCGCTACGCCGTGGAAGAAGCGGTCGTCAGCGTCACCGGCCGCCCGGTGCGGGCCGACGCGCTCGTAGAGGAGTACCACACCCGCCCGTTTCGCCACGCCCTCCAGGTCCTCCTCCCGGACCCGGCTCTGGCCGACCGTTGCGAACAACTCTGCGGAGAAATGTATGCGCGCAGTGCCATGAAGCGGCTACTGGTCCACGAAGGCGCCGGGATGGCCCTGGACGCGCTCCGGGGCGAACTGATCGACCTCGCGGCAATCAGCCGCCTTCCCCACGCGATCGCCATCAAGCAGGCCCAATCAACCGGGATCGACCGCTTCCTCGCTATCCTCGCGGCCACGCCCGAAGGCGAGGTCTGGGACCCGGCGGCGCGGGTCTCCGCGTGCCTGCGCTTCCTGGAGTGTGACTCCGCGGAGTCCGCCTTCATCAGCCCCGGTGCCGGCGACCGTGACCGGGTCGCAGAGACGGGCGCCCATATTTTTTCGTGCGCGTGGTCACCCGGCGCTGAGGTGGCAGGCAGTTCAGCGATCGCGTCTCCCCGCGACATCCTTCCGTACCTTCAGCGCTGGTGGGCCGGGGTCCGCTAGGAAACGGTCTCCGGCTCGATCAACAGGTGGCATCCCGGGCAATACGTGCGCTGGCGCCCCGAAAGAAAGCGCAGTTCGCAGGACGGACAGACAACCATGCGGCGGTTCATGGCGGGCTCCTTTGTGTGTTCTGCCTCCAGAATCGCGCCGGCCACACCCGGCAGGTAGCTCAACTTGCCGATGCATTTCGCGAGATCGATAGCGCAGGCGTATGGATCGACTCTTTTGGGCTATGTCTCGGGAAACGCCAGGTGACTGGCAGAGCGCACGCACCGCGCTTCGCGTGGGAGTTGGCTAGACTGGGGGCAACCATCTGTACAGGAGCACCACCGTGGCACTAATCGTCACGACGACCCCCACCATCGAGGGCCGCCCCATCGCCGAATACCACGGCATCGTCGCCGGTGAAATCATCCTCGGCGTCAACGTGTTCAAGGACATCGCCGCTGGCTTCCGGAATATCGTCGGCGGGCGTTCCGGCAAGTACGAAGAAGAACTCCGGAAGGGTCGCGACGGCGCCGTCAGCGAAATGGCCGAGCTCGCCGCCCAGATGGGCGCCGATGCGGTCGTCGGCGTGAAGATCGATTACGAGACCGTCGGCGGCCAGATGCTCATGATCACTGCCGCCGGCACCGCGGTGAAGCTGGCCTAGGCCTGCCCGGGCCGGTAGGCTGTTCTTATCTCATTTCGGCGAGGTTCTCATGGTGACCAGGGTCGGCATCAACGGTTTCGGGCGCATCGGGCGCCAAGTCCTCAAAGCAATTACCGATCGGTACGACGGCAAACTCGAGGTCGTCGCCATCAATGACCTTGTCGCCACCGACGTCAACGCCAACCTCCTCAAGTACGACAGCAACTACGGCCGCTGGGACAAGGAAGTCCGCGCCGAGGGCGATACCCTCGTCGTCGGCGGACGCGCCATCAAGGTCTTCGCTGAGCGCGACCCCGGCGCCATCCCGTGGGGTTCAACCGGCGCCGAGATCATCATCGAGGCGACCGGCTTCTTCACCGACGCCACCAGGGCCGTCGCCCACCGCCGTGACTCGGTCAAGAAGGTCATCATCAGCGCTCCCGCCAAGAATGAGGACGTCACCATCGTGCTCGGGGTCAACGCCGAGAACTACGACCCGGCGAAGCACCACGTCATCTCGAACGCGAGCTGCACCACCAACGGCCTCGCTCCCGTGGTCAAAGTCATCGTCGATAACCTGGGCTTCGTGAAGGGCCAGATGACCACCATCCACAGTTACACCAACTCCCAGCAAATCCTCGATAAGGCCGCCGGCACCGACCTTCGCGAAATGCGCGCCGGCGCCTTGAACATCGTGCCCACCTCTACGGGCGCAGCCCGCGCCCTCCGGCTCGTCATCCCCCAGGTCGATGGCAAGCTCGACGGCCTCGCCTACCGCGTCCCCACGCCAACCGTCTCCATCGTCGAAGTCGTCGCCCTCACCGAAAAAGACACCACGAAGGACGACCTGAACGCCCTCCTGAAAGACACCGCAGCCGAAAAGATGAAGGGCATCCTGGGCTTCACTATGGACCCCGTCGTTTCGATGGACATGAAGGGCGACGAGCGCTCCAGCATCGTCGACGGCCAGTCCACAAACGTGGTCGGCGGCAACCTGGTCAAAGTGGCCGCGTGGTATGACAACGAGTGGGGCTACGCCTGCCGCATCAGCGACCTCGCCAACTACCTGGTCGATCGCGGCCTGTAAGCGCACCCCCAAGGGAACATGGAGAGGCCCCGCCAACCGGGGCCTCTCGCGTTCCGTGGTACAAGTGGTGGCCATGAAGCTCGATGACGCGACCATCGCCAGGCTCTCGGAATTCGTGCCCGAACGGGACCTTCGCGCCGCGCGCATTGTCACTGGCCGGCCGGGGCGGTGGCTGCCCGCGCTGATTGGCATGGGCGCTATCACTTTCGCCCCGTTCGTCATCTTCCGCTCGGGCCGCTACCGCACCGACACGCCCCGGGGACTCGCCCTCATCGCCCACGAAACGATGCATGTTGGTCAGGTGCGCGAACTCGGCCGCATCCGCTTCTACTGGCGCTACCTCACCGGCCAGCTGCGCTACGGCTTCCGCCACGACCGCCACCCGATGGAAGTCCCCTGCATCGAGCGCCAGCGCGAGGTCCGCCGCACGCTCGAGGCCCGAAGCGGCGGCGGCGCCTGGTAGCCCCTTCGAACGTGACCGCGCTCGCCGCACACCGTAGGATTACGTCAAATTCTCGTGGGCCGGCTCTCGCGAGCCCGGCGTCACCGCGCTGCCACGACCAGCAAACCGCACCTGTGAGGTATCAATGAGCCGGGAATCCGCGCGCGCAGTCATCGCTCAGGCGCTCAGCCAGGGCCGCACCAACCTCACCGCTGATGAAGCCGGCGAGATCTGCCGCGCCTATGGATTGCCCCTCCCCGCGGAGCGCGTCGCCACCGATGCCGCCACCGCTGCCGATGCCGCCCGCGAGGTCGGCTACCCCGTCGCCCTCAAGGTCCTCTCCAGCCAGATCACCCACAAGTCCGATGCGGGCGCCATCGCCCTCGGACTGAGCGACGACGCGGCCGTCCGCGAGGCCTACGGCCGTATCGTGGCCTCCGCCCGGGCTTACGACCCCTCCGCGACCATCGACGGCGTCCTCGTACAGCAGATGGCGCGCCCCGGCCGCGAGGTCATCATCGGCGCCGTCACCGACCCCACCTTTGGGAAGGTCGTCATGTTCGGCCTCGGCGGCATCTTCGTCGAAACCTTCAAGGACGTGACGTTCGCGCTCGCCCCAACCTCCCCCGCCCGCGCCAGTGAAATGCTCGGCGAAATCCAGGGCGCCGCTATCCTCCAGGGCGTCCGCGGCGAAAAGCCGGCCGACCTCGCAGCCATCGCCGACGTCATCCAGGCCGTCTCGCAGCTCGTGACCGACCTGCCCGAGATCGACGAGCTCGACCTCAATCCTGTCATTGCCTACGAGGACGGAGTGCTCGCGGTCGATGCGCGGATCGCGCTCCGCACCAGCGAGCACAACGGCCGCCCGCGGCCCCCGCGCGACGAAATCCTGGCCTCCATGCGCCGCATCATGATGCCGAAGGCCATCGCAGTGATTGGCGCCTCCAACGAAGAGGGCAAGATCGGCTACTCCGTGGTCCGCAACATCCTCGACGGCGGCTACCAGGGCCAGCTCTACCCGGTGAACCCCCGTGGCGGCGAGATCCAGGGCCTGCCGGCCTACACCTCCGTGACCGAGATCCCCGGCGAGGTCGATGTCGCGGTCTTCGCCGTCCCCGCCGCCCGCGTCGCCGCCGCCGTCGACGAAGCGGGGCAGAAAGGCGTCGCCGGCGCCATCCTCATCCCCTCCGGCTTCGCCGAGATCGGCGAACAACAGCTCCAGGACGACATGATCGCCGTTGCCCGCAAGCACAACATCCGCGTCATGGGCCCGAATATCTACGGCTACTACTACACACCGGCCAACCTCTGCGCCACGTTCTGCACCCCCTACACCGAACGCGGCACCGTCGCCCTCTCGTCGCAGAGCGGCGGCGTCGGCATGGCCATCATCGGCTTCAGCCGCTCCCACAACATGGGCGTCTCCGCCATCGTCGGCCTCGGCAACAAGAGCGACCTCGATGAGGACGACCTCATCGAGTACTACGGCGAAGACCCCAACACCGACGTTATCGCCATGCATGTCGAGGACATCAAGGATGGCCGCGCCTTCGTCGATGCCGCCAGCCGCGTCTCGAAGCAAAAGCCGATCGTGGTCCTCAAGGCCGGCCGCACCGCCTATGGCGCCCGCGCCGCTGCCTCCCATACCGGCGCACTCGCCGGCACGGACCGCATCTACGACGCCGCCCTCCGCGAAGCAGGCGTCGTCCGCGCCCGCACCCTCGAAGACCTCCTCGACTGGAGCCGCGCCCTCTCCATGCTTCCCGCGCCGAAGGGCGAAAACGTCCTCATCGTCACCGGCGCCGGCGGTTCAGGCGTGCTCCTCTCCGACTCCTGCTCCGACTATGGCCTCACCCTGATGGAAGTCCCCGATGACCTCGGGCTCCAGTACAAGGAGCTCATCCCGCCCTTTGGGGCCTATGGCAACCCCATCGACATCACCGGCGGCGAACCCCCCGAGACCTACCGCAAGGCCATCCGCCTCGCCCTTATGGACGACCGCGTCCACTCCCTCATCCTGGGCTACTGGCACACCATCATCACCCCCCCAATGGTCTTCGCCCGCCTCCTGGGAGAAGCCCTGGAAGAGGCGAAAGCCGCCGGGAAGGTCAAGCCGGTCGTCGCCTCGCTCGTCGGGGACGTGGAGGTCGAAGAAGCCTGCCGCTACCTGGAGGAGCGGGGCGTCCCGGCCTACGCGTACGCAGCCGAGCGCCCCGTCGCCGCACTCGCGGCCAAGTACCGCTGGGCTCGCCAGGCCGGCAAGCTGGGCTAACTTCGCTCGCGGCTCCCTCGTCGCCTGGTTTCACGAGAACGTCCGTGCCCGGTACTTCATTTCGGATTGTGCTAGTCTGCTTCTGACTAGACTGTCTAGATGGAGGTCCTCATGATCGCCCGCAGCCGAGTGTGGCAGCTCCAGGAGGCCAAGAACAAGTTCAGCGAGCTCGTGCGCCGGGCGCGCGAGGAGGGGCCCCAGGTCGTCACCGTTAGAGGGGAAAAAGTGGCAGTCGTCGTAGATCCGAACACCTTCTTGCAGCTGGAGGAAGGTATGTCTCAGGGCGACGCCATCCTGCGGTTCATGGAGCATTGGGCGTCGGAGACCGCCGACATCGAGCTCGAACTCCCCCCGAGAACCATTGACATGTCGCCTCCATTGAAGCTGGACGATGGCCCATGAACCGGTTCCTGCTCGATACCGTCACGGTTTCGGCTTCCCTGCGCCCACTTCGCAACCCTGAGGTTGTCCGCTGGTTTCAGGCCGAGCGTAGCAGCCGGTTCTTCGTTAGTGCGCTCACGCTCGGCGAGCTTCAGCAGGGCGTCGAACTCGCACGCGACTCCCGGTCGCGACACGCACTACAGCGCTGGCTCGTGGGGGTTCGCGCGCTCTACCAGGACCGCTTCATTCCGTTTGGCCCAGAAGAAGCCCTGACCTGGGGCACCCTGTATGCACCGCTCCGAATTGCTGGGAACCCACCTGCCGTGATCGACTCCATGATTGGGGCCACCGCCGCTCTCCATGGACTCACTGTGGCGACGAGGAACGTGTCCGATTTCGCGCCGCTGGGTGTTGAGGTGGTAAATCCCTGGGAAGGCTAGCTACCTGGCGCCCCGTTCCCATCCACCCCGCAACTGAACTACGCTCCCACCGGGCCCGCCGCGCTTGCGGCAATCACGGCCAGGGAACAACCCCTTGAGCGACACACCTGAATCCTCGCCTCCGCAGGAGCCGCCACCACCGCCGGCCGCCGCCATCCCCCCCGCCTCGCCGCCGCCCCCGGCACAGCAGGCCTGGTACACCGGCCCCTATCCGCCACCCGGCATCGGGCCCGCCGGCGAAAGCACCTGGCGCATGATCTGGCGCACCGCGCTCAAGTCCACCGTGGCCGCCGGCTGCTTCGGCGTGGCCAGCATCATCGCGCTGGTCATCCCGTTGATCGTCCTGATCGCCATCATCGGCGCCGCAGCCGGCGATGACGGCGACGACTACACGTTCGCCTACGGCGACGAAGGCAACCGTAACAAGCTGCTCTCCGTGCCCGTCCGCGGCGTCATCCTCGGCGAGGAACCCGACGGGTCGAGCATTTTCGGCAGCCTCGGCGTGGTCTACGGCTACTCCATCAAGGAGACGCTCCGCGAAGCCGCGGACGACTCCTCCATCGACGGCATCATCCTCGAACTGGAAACCCCGGGCGGCACCATCTTCGGCTCCCAGGCCATCGCCGACGGCGTGCGTGAATACCAGGAGCGCACCGGCAAGCCCGTCCTCGCCTTCGTCGCCGGCATCTCTGCCTCCGGCGGCATGTACTCCATGGCCGGAGCCGACCTCATCCTCGCCGACCACGGCAGCCTCCTCGGAAGCATCGGCGTCACCATGGGCGCGTTCGAATACTGGGACGGCCTGATCGCCACCGAAGGCGGCCTCTTCGGCGGGGGCGTCACCACGAGCGATGGCATCGAGTTCCAGCCCATCACCGCGGGCCGGGGCAAGGATATGGGCGCTCCTTACCGCCGCCTCACGGACGAGGAACGCCGAATCCTCCAGCAGGGCGTTGACAACGCCTACACCGACTTCGTCCGCCTCGTCTCCGAAGGCCGCGACATCCCGGAAGCCGACCTTCGGGAAAAGATCGGTGCACTCGTCTACGACAACAAGACCGCGCAGGACCTCGGGCTCATCGACGGTACTGCCAACCGCCAGCAGGCATACGCCGAGGCCGCCCGCCTCGCCGGGCTTGAGGGCGATAACTGGCAAGTTGTCCGCGAAAAGGGCGGCGCCGGCATCTTCAGCGGCATCTTCGGGCTCGGCCGCGACGACAAGGCCGAGGCAACAGGGGACTCCGCACGGGGCATCTGCTTCCCCGCCAATACCATCCTCGCCTACTACGGGGACGTCATGGCCCTCTGCGCGGGACGGTAGCCTCGCCCAACCGCAATCGCGCACAAAGCCGCAGGGGGCCCGAATGGGCCCCCTCTGTGATCGCTGCTGGCGGCAGAAGCCGCTACCGCTCGGGCGTGAACTTCACCGGCAGGTGCTTGATGCCCCCGATGAATGTCGACCGCAGGCGTTCCGGCGGGCCTGCAAGCTCGATGTCAGGGAACCGCCGGAACATCTCTTCGAAGAGCACCTTCAGCTCCAGCCGCGCGAACCCCGCCCCGAGGCAGAAGTGCTCACCGATGCCGAACGCCAGGTGCTCGTTCGGGCTCCGCGTGATGTCAAACACGTCCGCGTTCGGGAACACTTCCTCGTCCCGGTTTACGGCCGGGTACCACATCACGACGCGCTCACCCTGCTTGATCTCCTGGTGGCGAATCTTCGTATCCTGCAGCGCCACCCGCGCCATGTGGGTCACGGGCGAGTTCCACCGCAGGATCTCCTCGATCGCGCCGGGCAGCAGCGACATGTCGTTCAGCAGCTTCTTCTTCTGGTCCGGGTGCTCGCAGAGCGACAGCAGCCCGCCCGACATCCCGTTCCGGGTCGTTTCGTTCCCGGCGAGGATGAGGAGGAAGCAGAACCAGAGGATGTCTTCATCCGTCAGCTGTTCGCCTTCAAGTTCCGAGTCGACCAGCAGGCTGATGATGTCCTCACGCCGGGCCGTCTTCCGCTCCTGGAGGGCCTGCGCAAAGTAGCCGAACATCTGCATCGTCCCGATATTCCCCGTAATCCGCGCTGCTTCCTGCGTGCCCCGCTGCTCCTCCGGCACGTCGGTCTGGTACTCCGGGTCGCCCGGGCCCAACACCTTGTTGGTCAACTCGAACATCAGCGCCCAGTCCTTCTCCGGCAGACCGAGCATCTGGCAGATGACCGCCAGCGGGATGTTGCACGCGATATCGAGCACGAAGTCCGATTCGCCCTTCTTCGCGATCCGGTCGAGCAGCATGTTCGTCGCCGCCCGGATTTTCGGCTCCCAGAGCGCGACCGCCCGCGGCGTGAACCCCTTGTTCACCAGCCGGCGCATCTTCACGTGACGCGGCGGGTCCATGGTGATGATCATCTTCCCGTTGCCAGCCGAGGCCGCCGACGCCTCGTCCATGCTCACCGGCTCGTACTGCACGATTCCCCGCTCGGAGCTGAAAATCTCCGGGCGCCGCGAGACGTGCATCACGTCTTCGTACTTCACCAGGTTCCAGTGGCCCTTGACCTCTTCGGTCGCTGGCGTCCAGCTGATCGGGTCCTCGCGCCGCAGGATCTTGAACGCCTCGTGCGCCAGCCCCCGTTCGAACAGCTCCTCATCGTTGAGGTTGATATCCGCCAGGCTGAGTGTGGTTTCCGTCATCATGAGTCGGCTCCGTATGTTTGTTGGGTAAGCCATGCGTAACCGAGGCTATTTACCGTCCGGTCGTTAGACTACGGTAATCGCAAGCCCATGCGCTACCGTTCGCGCAAAGCGACCTTTATCGCCCGCTGTTTAGCCGGACCGGCAGGTGCTTTGTCCCGTTGATGAAGTTCGATCGCAGCCGCTCCGGCTTGCCGGCCAGCTCGATGTTCGGGAAGCGCCGGAACAGTTCCTCAAACATCACCTTCAGTTCGCGCCGCGCGAACCCCGCCCCCAGGCAGAAGTGCTCGCCGATCCCGAACGCCAGGTGCTCGTTCGGCGTCCGCGTGATGTCGAACGTGTACGGGTCTTCGAAGACTTCCTCGTCGCGGTTGGCCGATGGGTACCACATAAGCACCCGGTCGCCCGCCTTGATCTGCTGGCCCCGGATCTCCGTGTCAGCCGTCGCCGTCCGCGCCATGTGATGCAGCGGCGAGACCCAGCGCAGGATCTCCTCGACGGCCGACTCCATCAGCGACATGTCCTTCAGCAGCTTCGCCTTCTGGTCCGGATGCTCGCAGAGCACCCGCAGGCCGCCCGAGATGCCGTTTCGCGTCGTCTCGTTGCCCGCCAGGATGAGCAGGAAGCAAAACGCCAGCAGGTCGCCCTCCGAGAGCTTCTCACCGTCGATCTCCGACTCCAGCAAGATCGTGGGAAGGTCGTCTTCCCGCGGGTTCCTCCGCCGGTCTTCGAGCACGTTCCGGAAGTACTCCATCATCGTGCCGACGCCCAGCATGGCAGTCGCCCGCGCCGCCGCGCTGGTGCCGCGCTCCTCCTCCGGCACTTCCGTCTGGTACTCCGGGTCGCCCGAGCCCAGCACCTTGTTCGTCAGGTCGAACATCAGCGCCCAGTCCTTCTGCTCCAGCCCCATCATCCCGCAGATGACCGCCAGCGGAAGCTGGCTCGCCACCTCGAGCACGAAGTCCAGTTCGTCCCGGCCATCGATCTTGTCCAGGATCTCGTTCGTGATCCGCCGGATCTCCGGCTCCATCGCATTCACCGCACGGGGCGTGAAGCCTTTGTTCACCAGCCGCCGCATCTTCACGTGTCGCGGCGGGTCCATCCCGATGATGCTGATGTTCGCTCCGGCGTTCTGCGGCTGTGCTCCCGAGTCCAGGCTTTGCAGCGCTTCCGGCCGGATTCCCGGTCCCGCGATCCCCTTGCTCGAAATGAACAGCTCCGGGTTTCGTGAGACAAACCGGATGTCGTCGTACTTCGTGATCGACCAGAACCCGTTCGCGACTTCACCGCCGGGGTTCCAGTGCACCGGGGCCTCCCGGCGAAGCAGGCGGAGCACATCGTGTGCGCCTTCCCGCTCGAACAGCTCCGGATCATTGAGGTTGATGTCGCTCAGTTTCAGGGTAGGGGCACTCATTTCGCTACTTCCTTATAAAAACCTGCCGCGCGGTGCGCGGGCTCTGTCGCCGGTGTCGAAGTTCGGGATTCGAACGCCTGGCGGGCGGGCTAAACCTTCGCCCAGGAGATCGCCTGGCGCGGGCACATGCGGATAGCGCGCTCCACCTTCTCCACGAGTTCCGGGGCTACTTCGTCCACGAGCACCACGCTCACGTCGTCGTCGCCCACCTTGAAGACCTCCGGGGCGGCTTTCTCGCACTTCGCATGGCCTTCGCACATATCGGCGTTCACTTGTACTTTCACGGGCGGTTCTCCGGCTTGGAATTGGCTGCGGCGGGGCACACTCCGCCCGCAAGTGTGAAAAGGATACCGGTCTACCGCCCGGTAGGGTAGCAGCGTGCCCACGCCTTCCTGCCTACCATATCCCCGGTGGCAGCCGATACGGACATCGACGACTGGCTCGCGAGCGAGGGCATCCTCGACGCCCCCAGCCGCGTCGAGGCGCGCGTCGTCCTGGCCGCCGCCGGCCTGACCCGCGCCGGCAAGCAGCGCATCGCCACCCACAAGCTCGACCGCGCCCGCGAGGCCCTCTGGGCCGGCATCACCCCCGTCTGCGCCAATCCGGCCTGCCTCACCGCAGCGGGCATCCCGGCGAAGCTCATCGTCCGCACCGGCCGCGATCGGTGCTCGGTTTGTGCCGGCTCCAACACCCGCCGCGCCGGCCGCGAGATGGTCGAAGCCTGCGCGAAGTCCGGGCTCGAACGCATCCTCCTCCTGGGCGGCAGTGGCAACGCCCACGCCGAGCTCCGGGCGCTCACCGCCGGCACTCCCATCGAATGGCGCATCATCGACGGCCGCAACGACCGGCCAACCAAACGCCAGGCGCTACCGGACCTCGCCTGGGCGCAACTCCTCGTCGTCTGGGCGTCCACCGAACTCCCCCATCGCGTGTCCCAGGTCTACACCGAGGACCGTCCCGCTGGGCCACCGCTCATCACCGTCGCGCGGCGCGGTGTCGAGGCGCTCTGTACGGCAGTCGTGCAGTTCGCATCCGGCTCCGCTCGCAGCAATGGCTAACCGCCCGCGCTGCCTCTGCTAGAATCCCTCCCTCACACACACCCGGGGGGACCTGCGATGGAAGTACCACTGCTGCTCAACGATTTCCTGCGCCGAGCCGCCAAGCTCTATCCGAATAAGGAAGCCATCATCGACGGGGACCGGCGCTTCACCTACCGCGAATACCAGGAGCGCTGCAACCAGCTGGGCCACGCGCTCCTCGCGCTCGGTGTCAAGAAGGGCGACCGCGTCTGCATCCTCAGCCCCAACACACACTACTTCCTCGAAAGCTACTACGCTGTCACCCAAATCGGCGCCATCCTGGTCCCGCTCAACTTCCGCCTCGTCGCGGCCGACCACGAGTACATCATCAACCACGCCGGCGTGAAGGCCGTCCTCGTCGACTACGAATACACGAACGTTGTCGATGAGATCCGTCCCAAACTGAAGTCCGTCGAGCACTGGATCGCCGCCGACCCCCGTCCCGGCCACACCACACCCGCCGGCTGGACCGACTGGGACGAGCTCGTGAGCGCCCAACCAACCACCGCCACCCCCCACATCGACCAGGACGAGAACGACGTCACCTCGATCAACTACACCTCTGGCACGACCGCCCGCCCCAAGGGCGTGATGCTCACCCATCGCAACGTCTACATCAACGCCTACAACTTCATCGCCCACCTCCGCATCCGCCACGAGGACCGCGAGATCTGGACGCTCCCGATGTTCCACGCGAACGGCTGGGGCGGCCCCTTCGCCATCACCGCCATGGGCGCCACCCACGTCGTCCTCCGCGCTGTCGTCGGCGCCGACATCTACCGGCTGATTCAAGACGAGAAGGTCACCTTCGGCTGCATGGCCCCGGCGGTCCTGAGCGCCATCCTCAACTTCCCCGATAGGGCGAACTACACCATCACCACCCGCCCCCGCTTCACCATTGCCGGGGCGCCGCCGCCGGCCGCCTTCATCCAGCGCCTCGAACAGGAGCTCGGCTGGGAGTTCATCCAGATTTACGGCCTGACCGAAACCTCCCCGATCCTCACCGTCTCCGGCCCCGACTACCAGAACCCCGACGGCGCCGACTACACCCGGCGCGCCCGCGCCGGTGTCGAAGCCATTGGCGTCGACATCCAGGTCCTCGACGACGACGGAAACCCCGTGCCCATGGACAACAAGACCATTGGCGAGGTTTGCGCCCGTTCGAACGTCGTCCTCAAGGGTTACTGGGAACAGCCGGAGGAGACTGCCAGGGCCATCTACGGCGGCTACTTCCACAGCGGCGACCTCGCCGTCTGGGACGAGTTCGGCAACATCAACATCGTCGACCGTAAGAAAGACGTCATCATCTCCGGCGGCGAAAACATCTCTTCGCCCGAGATCGAGGACGCCCTCTACAAGCACCCGGACGTGCTCGAATGCGCGGTCGTCGGCGTCCCCAGTGAGAAGTGGGGCGAAACCCCAAAGGCGCTCATCGTCCTCCGCGAAGGGGCGAGCGCCACCGAAGAAGAGATCATCGCCTTCACCCGCGACCACCTCGCCCACTTCAAGTGCCCCACGAGCATCGACTTCGTCGAAAGCCTGCCCCGCACCGCAACCGGCAAGCTCCAGAAGTTCGTCATCCGCGAGCAGTACTGGAGGGGCATCGAACGCCGCGTCAACTGATGCCATCGGCGCCACGTCCTCACCACTCCCTACGGCGTAGAGGCAGCGGCACGGTGACCTGACCTGGCCACAACGCCGGTTCCGGGCGCTCCGTCTCGGACGCGGCCGGTCCCGGCGGAGGAGTGCAGGGCAGGGGCCGAGGGCCCTCCGGCGCACTTCGCCCCTGCGGCCCGAAGTCTCCCATCCGTCCTTCGGCGGAGAGTGTGCGTGAGTTCACAGATCGCCAGCCCGGCGTCGTCCAGCATCGTATACACGCCCATCCCGGGCCGCCGACTTGAACCACAGGAGAACCCTCATGCCCCGCTGGGAGCATTCCATCGACATCGGCGCCAACCCGGCCCGCGTCTGGGAAGTCATGTCCGACATCGAACGCTGGCCGGATTGGACACCGTCCGTCCTCTCAGTGAAGAAGTTGGACGGCGGCCCCCTCGCCCAGGGCACCAGTGCCCGCGTGCACGCCAAAGGCACGCCAGAGTCCACCTGGACTGTCTCCGAGTCCATTCCGGCGAGGTCCTTCACCTGGGGGACGAAGGTACGTGGCGCCGCCACCACCGCTGGCCACGTCATCGAACCTACGAATGCCGGTTCGCGTGTCACCTTGAGCATCGAGATTGGCGGCATCGCGGCCGCTATCTTCAAACCCTTCCTCGGCAGGGGTATCCGCGAAAACCTCCGCCTCGAAGCCGAAGGCCTCAAGCGCCGGAGCGAAGAAGCGGGCTGACGGCTGCTAAGCTTCCCGGGTGAGCCATGTTCCGCGCGTCTATCTCCCCGGGAGGCTCGCCCACGGCGCCGTCACGATCGACGGCGAAGCGGGCCGCCACCTCGCTACCGTGCTCCGCGTGCGCCCCGGCGACCCCGTCCTCCTGTTCCCGGGCGACGGCCGCGAGTGGTCCGCCACCGTTGCCGGCGTCACGAAGGCCGGCGTTGTCGCCGAAGTCGGTGAACTCACGCGCCAGGAAGCCCCGCCCGCGGTCGTCCTCGAGACCTGGTGCGCGCTCGTCCGCGCCAACCGCTTCGAGTGGGCGCTGGAGAAGTGCGCCGAAGCCGGCGCCGACATCATCCGGCCCATCCTTACCGAGTGGACCCAGCGCGGCGACACCCCCTCCGAAGCGAAGCTCGCCCGCTGGCGCCGCATCGTCGTCGAGGCCGCCGAACAGTCCGGCCGCCTCTTCGTTCCCGTCATCGAAGCGCCCGCCCCGCTCGCCCATCTTCTCGAAACCTACCGCGGCGCGCTCGTCTTCGGCGCAATGGGCGGGCGGCACGCGCGCGACCTGGCTCCGCTCCTCCCTGATCACGGGCACATTGGGGTCGTTATCGGTCCCGAGGGTGGCCTTGCAGAGGCAGAGACCGCGACACTCGCTCGCCATGGCGGCATCTCCACATCCTTCGGCCCGCACATCCTCCGCACCGAAACCGCCGCGGTCGTGGGCACCGCGCTTATCCGCTCGCTCACCCCGGGAATGGTATCCTCGGCCTGATGCAGATAGTCAGGGGCCTCGGCCTCGCGTTCGCCGCCTTCGCTGCGGCATTCGCATTACACGTTGTCGGCGGTGCGACCGGCCAGGCGTGGCTGTTCGCCATCGCCGTCGGCCTGATCTACCTCACGGCCACGGGCTTCCCGGCCATCGCTCTCTGGATCTCGGGCCTCAGGTACCGCAGCGGCGGCAATTCGGAAGTGGTCTACCGCGTCGGCGTGCTCGCGGGCATGGGCCTCACGCTCGGGACGCTCTGGGCCACCAACGACCGCTCCTTCGGCACCTGGACGTTCATCCTCACGCCCATCCTCGTGGCCGTGGTGAGTGCCCTCATCCTGCTGATCCGCGCCTTCGTCGATGGCGAGCTCCCGAAGAAACCGGCCCCTACCGTCTGAGCCGCGGGTCCCAGATATCCCGCAATGAGTCGCCCAGCAGGTTTGCGCCGAGCACCACCAGGCTGATCGCCAGGCCAGGGAACACCACGACGTGCCAGTAGCCCGTCCGCGCGATTGACAGGTTGGTGCCGCTCATGTCGCGCCCCCACGATGCCTCCTCCACGCCCAGCCCCAGGAACGCCAGCGCGGACTCCGCCAGGATCGCCGCGCCAAGGGCGCCGCTCATCAGCACAATCACCAGCGGCAACACGTTCGGGATGACGTGCCGCATGAAGATGCGCCACTCCGAGCAGCCCATGGCGCGAGCGGCCTCCACGTACACCTGGTTGCGCTCGATGATCGTCGCGCCGCGCAGCACCCGGTTCCCGCCAAAGAGCGCCCCGATCGCGATGGCCGCGATGATCGCCTTCATCCCGGGGCCCAACGCTGCCCGGAGCATGAAATACAACACCAGCGACGGGAATGCCGCGAACGCTTCGCCCGAGCGCTGCACGAGATAGTCGATCCAGCGCCCAAAGTACCCCGCGAGGATCCCCAGGAACGAACCCAGCGATGCGCCGATGAAGATGGCCGCCGCCGAAATGGTCAGAGAGACCCGCGCCCCCGCGATGATCCGGCTGAAGATGTCCTGCCCATTCTGGTTCAGCCCGAACGGATGCGACCACGACGGCCCCGCGAGGGGGCGGCCCACGCTCAGCTCCTCCGGGTTGTACGGCGCCAGCGAAGGCCCGAACACCCCCGCGAACACGAACACCACCAGCACCCCCAGCCCGAACATCCCCGCCGGGTGCTGCGACGCTGTCCGCAGCAGCCGCCGGCCGGGGCCTGGCCTCCTGGGCACCGCGCCCCATCCATACGTCGGCGTCGCTGTTTGCGTTGCCATCAGATGTACTTCACCCGCGGGTCGATCAGCGCATACGAAAGGTCAACCGCCAGGTTCATCAACATCACCAGCAGCGCCGTGTACAGCACCAGGAACTGGATCACCGGGAAGTCCGCCGTGATCGATGACACCAGGAAGAACTGCCCCAGCCCGTTAATCGAAAAAATCTGTTCGAGGATGAGCGAGCCGAAGAACAGCGCCGTCACATGCCCGCCAATGAGCGTCACAATCGGGATGAGCGAGTTCCGCAGCCCGTGGTCCAGCACCACATTCCGCCCGGCCAGCCCCTTCGCCCGCGCCGTCCGCATGTAGTCCTGCCTGAACACCTCGAGCAGCGTCGAACGCGTCAGCCGCATCATGGCGGCCGCCCCGCCAATTCCCAGCAGGAGCGTGGGCGGCACATACAGGCGCAGGTTCTCCCATGGGTCCTCGAAGAACGAGATGTGACCGCCCACCGGCGGCGAGTAATTCCACCAGATGGATGGCAGCACGATGAGCAGGATCAGCAGAAAGAAGTCCGGGATCGACTGCCCGAATACCGCGAACACCCGAAACCCGTAATCCACCACCGAATTCTGCTTGACCGCCGTGATGACACCGAACGAGACGCCGAACACCGTGCTGAACAGCACCGAGAGCACCAGGATCTCGATGTTCACCGGCAGCCGCCGCCGGATCTCCTGCCACACCGGCTGATTGCTGCGGAAGGTCTCGCCCAGGTCTCCCCGGGCGACCTCGCCCATCCAGATGGCGAATTGCTGGAGCATCGGCTTATCAAGCCCCAGCTCGCGCCGGATCTCCTGCTCCTGTTCGACCGTGGTGTTCTGGTTGACGTACTGCAGTACCGGGTCGGTTGCCCAGGGCAGCCGCAACGTGAAGAACGTCACCAGCGAGACGACGAGCATGATGAGCGGCAGATAGGCGAGACGGCGCAAAGCGTACTGGCGCATTGGCGTCAATCAACCCTTATCGATGTAGACCTTGCCGTTGAAAGCCCCGTAGCTCCCCCGGCCGGTCACTCGTCCCTTCACAAACCCCCAGTACGCAGTGTTCGAAATCGCGATGAACGTCGGGATGAACGGCGCGCCGTTTGTCCAGGCCTTGCGCTGGATCTCCTGGACTGCGGCACGCCGCTCCTTGTCATCGAGGATCTTCCTCTGAGCCTGGACGGCTGCGTCCATCTCATCGTTCATGTATCCCGCCCAGTTTGGGCGGCCACCGTAGCTCTTCGCATAGGGGGTGATGTACGAGCTCGGGTCGTCGTACGCCAGGGATGCGAAAGCAAGGAATCCGTCGTAGTCCGACCCATAGAGCGACTGGCTCAGCCAGCGGCCGAAGTCCTCCGGAACGAGCTTGATCTTCAGGCCCAGGCTCTTTTCCAGCTGCGACTTCGCGATCGTCGCGAACTGCTGGTAGCGGTCCCCCAGCGTCGGGTACTTGATCGAGTACTCCTTCGACGTGTCGAAGGCAGAGGCTGCAAGGAGTTTCTTCGCTTCGGCTTCGTCGTGCTTACCCCACGTCTGCTCGATCTCGGCGGTCGGCAGGGCCTCGCCGAACGCAGGCGGGACTGGCCCGCTCAGCTTGCCTTCGCCGAAGTTCATGAGTTCGATCATCTGCTTCCGGTCCAGCGCATAACTGATCGCATGGATCACACGCGGGTCCGCCCACTGGCCATCGCCACGCGGCAAAAGTACCCACACCGCACGGCTATCGTCCGACTCAACCACAACATCCTTCCCGTGCTTGTTCAGGATGTCTTCGCGTTCGAGCTTATTGCTCAGGCCCAGCCCGTAAATCTCCTGCGACGAGAACGCCGCGAGCGCCGCGGCCTGCTCCTGGATGAGCTTGTACTCCACCCCGGCCAGGTAGGGTTCGCCCGAGACCCGCCACTTCTCGTGGCGCTTGAGCTTGAAGTTCGTCCCGTTCTCGTGGCTTACGAATTGGAACCGCCCGCTACCCACCAGGTCCTTATCCATAAAGCTCGGGTCCGCCGCAATCTCCTGCGGCAGGATCGAGCTGCCGATCGGGCTTCCACCGTTCGTCGAGCTGAAGGTCCACGCGTCCACCTGCTTCAGCGTGAAGTTCAGCGTCTTCTCGTCCGGCGTCGTGATCGTGTCAAGCGTTTGTGTCCACCACGAACTGTTCGAGATCTTCGTCTGCTTCGCAGCAGTCTCGAAGCTTGCTTTGATGTCCTGGGCCGTCACCTTCCGGCCGTTCGCCGGCGCTTTGTCGTGGAAGAACGACTCGCCGATGACGACCGTGAAGTGGGTCGCGTCCTGCTGCTCGATGCTCGTCGCCAGGAAGTTCTCCCGGATGCCCGTGTCCAGCGGCGTGTACCAGAGGTGGTCGAAGACGGTGAAACCCCAGAGCAGCCCGCTATCCAGGCCGCCGTAGGGATTGATGGTCGCGAAAATGGCGCTCTGGCGAGACTTGTTGATGCCGTCCTTCTTGATGACTTCGCCGGCGGGGGTGGCCGTCGGCGCGGTCTGGGTCCCGGGTTGCACTCCAGATGTCGTTGCCGTCGCCGTGCTTGCGCCACCGTCGTCGTCATCGTCGTCGTCGTCGTCACCGCACCCGGCCAGCGCCCAGGCGCCAGCGCCCAGCGCCGTGGCGGCCGATCCGGTCAGCAATCGCCGCCGGGCAATACGCCTTGTCCAGTAGTTGTCCCGTTCCATGAGTTTCCCTGTCCCCCTTGTTCGCTTGCGCACCCGGGCCCGTTGCCGTGCTGTATACCCGTGTCTCATTCAACGCGTCAATACCTGCGATACGTACCGGCCCCCCGGGCCGGATGTTTGGGCCGCCACAGCACCACCGATCCCCGTGCCGTTTGCCGCCCCACCGGGGGTTTGCTAGTCTGCCTCCGTCCTTTCACGCAACGGATAATCTCTCCCATTGGTACGGTGCTGCATGCCCAGGAGGCTTGCTGTTGGTGTCGGTTTCACCGGCAACCCCGAACAGAATCGCGAGACCATCGCGCGCATCAAAGTGGCGGAGGAAGTCGGCGTCGAGGCCGTCTTCACCGCCGAAACCTGGGGCCGCGACCAGTTCTCGCTCCTCACCCAGGCCGCCCTCGAAACGAAGAAGATCAAGCTCGGCACCGGCATCGCGCCCGTCTTCGGCCGCTCGCCCGCGGTCCTCGCCATGACCTTCGCAACCCTCGACGAGCTCAGCGGCGGCCGCATGATCATCGGCCTCGGCACCTCGGGCGCCCGCGTCATCGAGCACTGGCATGGCGAGAAGTTCTCCAAGCCCATCCAGCGCACCAAAGAGTACGTTGACATCATCAACATGATCATCAGCGGCGAAAAGGTCTTCTACGAAGGCGAAATCTACAAGCTCCAGCGCGGCTTCAAGCTCCTCTTCGAACCCGTCCGCAAACACATCCCCATCTACGTCGCCTCCATCTCCCCAAAGAGCATGGGATCGCTCGCCACCGGCGCCGACGGCTGGATGCCCATCTACTGGCCGAAGTCCAAATTCAAGGAAGGCAAGGCCCGGATCAGCGAGGCCGCAACCACCGCCGGCCGCCCTGCCGACGCCGTCGAATGCGTCGCCTCCCTCACCGTCGTCATCAACCCCGACATCGAAAAGGCGAAGTTCCAGGCCGCCGGCCCCATTTCCTGGTACGTCACCAACATGGGCGACTTCTACCACGAGATGCTCACGCGGAACGGCTTTGGCGAAGAAGTCGCGGCCATGCGCAAAGTCGCTGAAACCCACAAGCCGCCACCGTTCGGCACCAACCCCGAGCTCATGGCTGCCATGGGCGACCGGATGCTCGAAGAGACCGCCATCTTCGGTGACCTCGAAACGGTCGCCGCCGGCATCGAGGAGCGCCGCCAGCTCGGCGTCGACCTCCCGAGCATCAGCATGCCCCAGGGCTCCCTCACGGACGTCGAGCGCATCCTCGGGACGCTCGTGAGCTAGGACTCCCGGCCAACCGATGGCAGAAAGCGGCCCCTCCATCCGGAGGGGCCGTTGTCCTTCTCGTTCACCCGGCTACCGTGATCCGCGCAGTCGCGGGTCCAGCGTGTCGCGCAACGCATCGCCGAACACGTTGAACCCGAAGACAGCGAGGGCGATGCACACGCCCGGCCAGATCGCCAGGCCCGGCTGTACGCGCATGTACTCGCGGCCGTCCACGCTCAGCATCTGGCCCCACGATGGCTCGCCCGCCGGACCAAACCCGAGGAAGCTCAGGCTCGCCTCGGCCAGGATCACACCGCCAAGCGCGACGGTCATGCTCACCAGCATCAGCGGAAACACGTTCGGCACCACGCAGTTCCAGATGATGCGTGCGTTCCCGGCGCCCATGCAGCGCGCGGCTTCCACGTACGGCTGGTTCTTGATCGTCAGCACCTGCGCCCGGATCACGCGCGAACTCCCGGCGATGCTCAGGATGCCGATCGCCAGCACCATCGCCAGCAGGATGTTCACATTCGGCATCCGCCGGGCAATACCGAGGAACGTGATCAGGATGATCAGCCCGGGCATCGCCTGCCACGCATCCACGAATCGCTGGATCACCTTATCGGCCGCACCCCCGAGGAACCCGCTGACGATGCCCAGGAAGGCCGCCCCCGTCGTACCGATGGCGACCGCACCGAACCCCACCATCATCGAGATCCGGGCCCCGTAGACCAGGCGCGAGAAGATGTCCTTGCCCGTCGCATCCGTGCCGAGCCAGAACTCCCCGCTCGATCCTTCCAGCCGGTTTCGCAGGTGGATCTGCTCCGGGTCGTGGGGCGCGATTTGGCCGGCGAAGATCGCGGCCAGCACCAGCAGCAGCACGATCAACAGCCCGAACGTCCCCAGTGGTTGCCGGCGCATGAACAGCCAGCATCTCGCCGCCACCCGCACCGGAAATGGCCGTTCCACCACGATCCGCGGGTCGAACGTCACTGACCTCGCCGATGCACGACCCGCCATCTCAGTACCTCACGCGCGGGTCGATGAACGTGTATGAGACGTCCACCGCCAGGTTCGACAGCACGATGAGCACCGCAAAAATGATGTTCGTCGACATGATCACCGGGTAATCCAGGTTGCCCACCGATGACACCAGGTACTGGCCCATCCCGGGCAGCGAGAAGATAGCCTCGAAAATGGCCGTCCCGGCGATGAGGCCCGGCAGGCTCAGCCCGATAACCGTCACCACCGGTAACAGCGAGTTCCGGAAGGCATGCGTGAACACCACGGTCCGTGCCGGCAGACCTTTCGCGTGTGCCGTCCGGATGTAGTCCTGGCGCAACACCTCGAGCATCTGTGTCCGCACCAGCCGCACCAGCGCCCCACTCGGGGTAAGCCCAATCAGGAGGGCCGGCATCAGCATGATCTTGAAGTGCGCAACCGGGTCTTCGTGGATGTACTTGAAGTTCAACGGTGGCGCCCAGTTAAACCAGAGCGACCCAAACGTGATGATCAAGATCGCCAGCCAGAACCCCGGCATCGCGTCGATCAGGATCGCGAACGCCCGCAACGAGTAGTCCGGGTAGCGGTTCTGGAACACGGCTGCCGCGACACCCATCGGCACCGACAGGATGACCCCCGACACCAGCCCGATGAGCCCGAGCTCGAACGAGACCGCCAGCCGGTTCTTCATCTCCGTCGACACGGGTCGCCCGTTGAAGAGCGACTCGCCGAGGTCTCCCCGCAACAGCGCACCCACCCATTTCAGGTACTGCACTGGCAGGTTTGCCGAAAGCCCGTACTCGTCCTTCAGTGACTGCATCAGCTCCGGGTCTGTCCGCCCATACTCCGCCGCAATCACGTCGACCGCGTCGCCATAGACGAGTGGCACCACGACCCGCAGTAATCCGAAGACGATGATCGACACCAGCACGAGCGTGAGCCCCGCAAGCGCCAATCGCTGCACCATGTAACGGCCCATGTAGATTCCCCTCCGGGGCGTTCATGACTAACCGGTGTACTTACTCTTATCGAACCAGAGCTTCGTCTCGTTGGTGTTTCTCGCGGATTCGCTGTCCCAGGAGCGGAAGACGCCGGCGTTACCAATCCAGGGCCAGAACAGCGAGAAGGTCGGCGACTGCCCCGGATACGGGATCACCGGCATCGTCTCGGCCATGTGCTTCTGGATATCCTGGATGAGCGTCTTGCGCTTGGCCGCATCGAGTTCCTGGCGCTGCGCTTCGATCATGCCGTCGAGCTTCGTGTCGCTGGCTTCGCCCTGGAACGCCACCTTCTGGCGGGCGCCCTTGGAGTGGTAGTAGCTGTACAGGAACTGGTCCACCTCCGGGTACTGCGTCGAAGCCCCAACCGTGATGCCCTTGAAGTTGCCCTTCGCGAAGTAGTAGTTCGGCAGATAGTCTGTCTGGTAGTCCGGGTTCACCTGCTTCAGCTTGAAGAGGCCCGACTCCTCCAGCATCCCCTTGAACACCTCGGCCTGCTTCGGGAAGGTCGTGCCGTACTGGCCCGTCGAAATCCAGGCGATGTCGGTCTCGATGCCGTTCGCGAACCCCGCCGCCTCCAGCAGCTTCTTCGCCTCGGCCACGTTGTATGCGAAGTTCTTGGCGCCCGCACCCATCGCCGGACTCTGCGGATCCACCCACGTCCCTTCCCAGCCCGAGGAGATGTGGCTGTTGTGCCGGACCTGCGTTGGATAACCTTCCTTTTGGAACGCGGAGATGTTGTAGAACGTGTCAATCCAGAGGTCGCGGTCGATCAGCATCGAAGCCGCCGCCCGCACGCGCGGGTCCGCAAACGGCGAATCCGGGGCCAACCCAAAATACAGCAGCCAGCACGTCCGTCCGAACGCGTTGGCATCTACCGCCAGGTCTGGCACGTCCTTCTTTGTCGCAATAACATCCTCCTGCCGTACCCCAAAGCTCCACACCTTCTTCGCGCGGAATTGCGCCATTCCCGCGGCGTACTCCGGGATGATCGGGATATCGAAACCGTCCAGGTAAACGTTGTCGGCATCCCAGTAGTCCGGGTTCTTCCGGTACTGGAAGATGACGTTCCGCTGGTAGTTCTGCAGGATCCACGGTCCACCCGAACGCGTCTCGTTGCGCGGGTCATAGCCGCCTGCTTCGCTCTCGCGCGGCATGATCTGCAGATAGCGGCTGTATGCCATCGCGCTCAGGAACGGCGCGTACGGATACGCCAGCTTGAACTCCACGGTGGTCTTGTCGATGGCCTTCACCGACTCCACAGGCCCGCCCGGATTGTCCGGCAGCTTCGCCAGGTCCTTGCGCGAGGTGCTCTTCGCCGCGAACTTCTCCCAGGAGAACACAACGTCCTCGGCGTCGATCTGCCGCTTGTTCAGCGGTGCCGTGTTCTGCCAGACCGCGTTGGGGTGCAGTTTGAACACAACCCGCGTCGGCTCCGGAAGCTCGAACGATTGGGCCAGGTACCCCTGGACCTCGCCCGTCGCCGGCACGCGATAGCCCGGCTTGTACGACATCAGCCGCGGATACACCCACGACCCCGCAACGTTCGCCGTGAACGACGGCGAAGCCAGCGGGTCGAGGTTCGTCACATCGGCGGTGGTGTACGCCTGGTAGATCTCTCCCTTCGTCGCCTTCGAAGAGGTGTCCTCGCGCTGCCAGAGGAAACTCTGGACCTCCTGGGCTTTCGTCGGGTCGGCTGTCGGCGTCGGCTGGGGCGTCTGCCCGGCGCCGGTCGTCGGCGTTGCCTCATCGTCATCACCGCCGCCGCATCCCACAAGGCCCAGCCCGGCAAGCCCTGCGCTCCCTCCCAGGGCTCCCGTCAGTGTCCGCCGGCGGCTCATCCTGCGATTCCAGTAATTCGAACCTGGCATTGGGCCTCTCCTTCACGTTCACGTAAGCGATGGTGGCCTTATACACAGGTCAAATCGGACACGTCAATGATTCCTATCCTTGCGGCCCGATCTCTGAAGCTAACCCTGGCGCTGGACCCTCCCGCCGCCCGTCCGGCCCATCAAACGCCAAGCGCCCTCGCGAGGGTTTCCAGCCCCTCGAGCGCCTCTTCGGTTGACCGCAGCACGACATCGGCAAGCTCGATGATTTCCGGCGGCGTCTCGGGTCCGCTCGCGACGCCCGCAAGCACCACGTGCATGCCCTCGTCCTGCGCCAATGAGAGCGCCGCCCGGAACATCGCGACATCGGTCGCGTCGTCGCCCATCACCAGCACCGACTTGCAGCGCAGATGCCGCACCAGTGCCGTCAGCGCGGCGCCCTTCCCGCCCTGCGCGTCCGGGATCACTTCCAGCACCATGCGCCCGTCGCGCAGCCTCAACCCCTCCGGCAAAGTAGCAAGCACCTCCCTCAGCTGCGGCTCCAGGTCCGGCGCTGCCCGGTAATGGAAGGCCGTCGAGATCGCCTTGCGCTCAATGTGGAGAAACGAACTCGGCACCGTCGAGATCACCTGCTGCTCTACCTGCTCCAGTGCCGCGCTCAGTGCTACCCGGTCGACTCCCGGGATGAGCGGATCATCGAACGATGCCTCAAGCCCATGGCTCCCGACCACCACCACGCCTTCCACCGGGACCAACCGGCGGGCGGTGTTCAGGTCGCGCCCGGTGATCACGGCGACTCGCGCCGCGCCGGTCAGCCGCTCCATCACCGCCAGCGCGCCCGGCGGCACCTGCGCCTCGGAAGCGTGAGGCACGATCGGCGCCAGCGTCCCGTCCAGGTCGGTCGCGACCAGCAACGGCCCCCGGGCCGCTGCCAGTCCGCGGTAGTGTTCTATGGCGTCCATCGTCAGCATGTGTCCTCCAGGTCCGTCAGAAAGCGGGTGGCCCAGGCGAGCGCGTCTCGCGACCGCACCTCGCCGATCAATCGTTCGCTAATGCGCCCCGGCCGGGCCTCCAGCGCCTCAGTGAGCGTGTGCACCATCTGTCCTTCGTCCAGCGGATCGACCGTCACCAGCCCATCCGGCTCGTACCCTGCATACGCGCTCGCCACCCCTGCATCACGCCCGGTGATGATGACGCCGCGTTCCCGGGCGGGGCGCGCCGATTGCGCGATCGCCGCCTGCAGCGGCACGAGGTTCTGGCCGTCTGCCAGGGACGACGTGAACACCACATCAGCTTCGCGTTGGAGCGCCACAACGTCATGCCACCCCACGTTGGCACGAACATTCACAAATGGGCAGCCGGCCGCGAAAGCTGCTTCTTGCGCCCGGGTAGCCTCGCGCTCGATCGCTGCGTCCAGCGCTTCATAGGCGCGCACACCCTCACGAGTCGGCGCGGCGATCCCCACGTAAGCGAACCGCGCGCCCGCGCGGTAGGCAGCCGCCATCGCCCGCAGCCGCTCCGGTATCCCCTTGGTGAAGTCACTGCGTTCGAGCCCCACCACCAGCGGTAGCCCGGCCTCTCGCGCGGCTCGTATCCGGTCCGGTGGTCCCGCCGAGGTCGCCACCGAGAGCACATCGTCGACATCGATCCCGACCGGATAGGCCGAGCACCGGACGAAACGGCCATGGGACATCACGCCGCCGCGCTCCAGCGTCACGCCGGGCAGCCGTGTCGCGGCCGCCACGAATCGCACCAGGTCGTTCAGCGATTGCAGTCCCACGAGGTCCGCACCAAGGATCCCCCGGATTACTTCGCCGAAGCAGCGCCCGGCCCCTTCGACCAAATAGGGCTGTGCCACTTCCAGGCTTGGGAAGGGCGTGTGCAGGAAGAACCCGATCCGCCCGCGGAAGCCCCGCTCTCGCAACATGCGCGGGACGAGCGTGAGCTGGTAGTCGTGCACCCACGCCGTGGCGGCACTGGTCTCATCGGCGGCGGCGTCCGCGAAGGCGGCGTTCACGGCCAGGTACGAAGCCCAGTCCTCATCGGTTGGCGCTGCCGGCGCCGGGTAATACCCGGTCACCTTCGGCAGATCCTCGCGGACCAGGTGCACCAGCGGCCAGAGGAAGCTATTCGAAACCTCTCCGTAGTGCGCGGCCCACGTCGAGGGGCCGAAGTACAGGCGCCGGTGGCGCACCTCGCCCCGGGGCGTCTCGATCATCTCGAAGCCCCGCGCATCGGTCCACTCCCGGTCGTAGCGCCCCAGACCCGCACCGATCCATGTCGTCCCCCGCGACCCATCCCATGGAGCGATGATTGGCCGGACCGCCGCCAGCAATCCGCCGCTGCCCGCCGGCGACGGGGATTCGGCCGAGCGCGGCGCTTCGTGGTCCAGGTAGGCGCGGTTGGCGAGGATCAGGTCGGCACGAATGGGCATCTCCCTCCAGTAGGCACCACGCCAGTGCTACGGATCAACCACGAACCCTGCGGTGGACGCGAACTGCAACGCGTTCGCAAGCATCGGAGCGATCCGAAACGCGGTGCGCCGCATCAGTCCAGCAGGGCGCTCGCGGTCCCCGCGAGCGTCTTCGTTCCGTCGTCCTTCTCGGTCCACACGTCCAGGTGTGCGCGCCGGCGCGGCCCTTCGGGGGTCACCTGGCGCACCACTCCGCACGCCGTCACCGCTTCACCGCCCCAGAGCACGTTGGTCAAGTTCAGCGACATCTTCCCGCCAGCGATCCACCCCATGCCGAAGCGGTTCGTCAGCATCTCCGAGATGAAGGTCGTGCTCATCGTCCCCTGTACCACCACGTCCGGGAACCCCAGCTTCTTCGCCTCCTCCCGGTCGTTATGGTAATTCCTGTTCGGGCCGCTGAAGGCCATGCACAACTCCAGGTCCGCCACCTTCCGCACCGGTTCGAGCACCTCCACCGGCTCGGCCCTCGCCTCCTCCGCGCGGGGCGCCTTCTTCGCCGCCTGGTCCTTGTCCACAACGGTCGCTGCCGCGTCCACATCCAGCAAGAACGACTGATGGCAGCGTCCCCGCGCCACCATCACGTCCTCGCCATCGAAGATCGAGAACTCCATCACCACGACGTCCCGGTCCTTGCGGATATAGCGATCCGTGATCATCCCGTGCGTCCACAGCCCCGACCCCACCGGCACTGCCCGAAACAGGTCCCACTCCTGTTTGATGTGGAGGTTCCCGAACAGCTTCGGCAGGTACCAGTCGCGCAGCCGGTACGCGTACTGCTCGCTGTGCAGCAGCAACGCCGGGGCCAGCGGCCCACCCACCGGCGATTCGCCCGTGTACCACGGGTGCGCGTCCCGCGTGGCCGCCACGTGTCCAGCGATCATCGCCTCATCGACAACGTAGTCATGCCGGCCCAGGTACTTCCCTACGTAAGAGTCATCGATCCATTCAGACATCCCGGCACCTCCGCGCTCAGTGCCGGGATTCTACAGCCCGTGGCCGAATCACCTCGAAGGCAACTTAGCCAGCTCCCGCAACAGACCGGCTCGCCTGCTCTTCACAGGCGTAGAAGTCGGAGATATCGTCCCCCGGCTCACCCACCGCCTCCCCAAGCTGTCGGCGGTTCGCCCCCTCGGGGACGGTATAGCCCAGGGCAGTAAGGCAACGCCCGATCGCGTCCATCAGCGGCTGCTGGACTGCTCCGGAAGTGGCCATGCCCCACGCCGCCAGGACCTCGTTGAAGTACGTCTCGACGCAGTCCATGTGCGCGTTGCCGGCCTTACTCAACGCGGCCGGATTGTCCGAATGCATCCCGCCAAACTGCGGTTCGGCGCCGGTCAGGTTCGGCTCGTGGACCACCACTCCCCCGATGGCTTCCGCCGCCTCCACCGAACAGGCGTGGGCAGCCATGAACGCGCCAAGGAACTCGTCGCGAGTAATGACGCCGTCGGCGATCACTGCCAGTTCCTCGGGAGACGCTCTCCGGAGAAGGACATCCACATCTCCTGGCGGGATTGTTCCCCACTGCGGGGGCTCCACCGGCCGGGTGTCGAGCCCCCATGGCTCCGGTTCCGGGTCGCGCGGGAGGTACACGTTCATCAACGGCTTCGGGGATGGGGGCTGCACCGCGCTCACGCGAGACTCTGGCGCGGATTCTCCCGCGATCCCGCCCCCGTTTGCTCGAACCAGTGCAAACCCCGCGCCCACGACAACGAGCAGCGCCAGGCCCGCCGCCACCGGCCAGCCAATCCACCTTCGATTCATGCTGACCGCGCCAAAACCCCCACCCCGCGCTGGGATTGCGGTGGCTGGCCGTTCCGTCCGGCCGCGCCACCTGCCGGGACTATGGCGATCTTCGTCCGGGGCGTTCAATCCCCCGCCGGGGGATTTCAGGTGCGCCTCCCGGTACCAGGCGGCCACCTGGTGCCTGCTCCGCAGTTCCAGCTTCCGAAGGATGTGCGAGACGTGCGTCTTGACGGTCTCCGGCGACACAACGAACAGGTCCGCGATCTCCCGGTTCGTCCTGCCCTCGGAGATGAGCCGCGCGACTTCGCGTTCCCTCGGTGTCAGTCCATTGTCGTTCACGTTGCGAGCCCCCGCCCTATCAACTCAAGGGCTACCACACGGGTGCGCATGCCGCAACTGCTCCGGTGCGAACGCGGCCGAACGTACCGCGGGGGATCAGTCAATCCTCCTCCGCCATCGGTTGACTACTGGCGCTGGCCTCACAATCATGGAACTCGGGAATGGCATCTCCCGGCCTTCCGACAGTCTCGGCAAGCTGTCGGCGATCCATGCCGTGTTTCGCCGCATACCCCCTGGTCGCCAGACAGTCGGCAATCCTATCCCACAGGGGTTGATAGGCGGTGTAGGTGCGCTCCATGTCCCAAGCCGCAAGCACGTCATCGAAGTATCGCTCGACACACATCTGGTGCGCGTCGCCCACTGCGTCCAGTGCAGTCTTCGATTCCGATCGGCCGGGTGCAAAGCGGACGGCGCCGTCCGGATCGAACATGGGGGTGGGCCCCAGGATCACTCCGCCGATCTGTGCTGCAGCGCTCCGGGTGCAGACTTCCGCCGCCACGAATGCGGCCTCTATCTCTGCACGAGTCACAACGCCATCCTCGATCAGTGCCCACTCATCCGGGCTGGCGGACGCTCGCAAGCGCTCAAAGGCGGCAGCCGGGACTCTGCGCACCGACCTATCGAGCGGGGCGGCCGTGGGGGTTGGCTCGGCGGTGTCCATCACCGCCACAGCCGACGGAGGAGGCTGGTGCTTCCCGGCCGCCGCCGTGCCAGCGGTGTTTGCGCCGACGAACCCACCGATTACGACACCGGCGATTGCCACCATGCCCAGGATGCCAGCAACTCTCCGTCGAGCCATGGTTGGTTGTCTCCTTTTCATGGTTGGTTGTCTCCTTTCGGGATACTGGTGATGTTGAGCTGCAGGTCGGGTGGCCAGCCACTTCGAGTTTAGGGCTCCTGCGTTCCGCCCCAATTGCTGTATCCCCAACCAATGACATGGATCTGGTGCGTCCCAACCAGACTGTAGGCTGGTGAGCCACCCATTTGGTTCCAATTCACGCCCCACGCGCTGTAGACGAAGCCCGTGTCATGCCATTGCGACCCGTCGTACCATTCAAGCCGGAGCACGGCGCGATCGGCGCAGGATGTTGGGCCTTCGGTCTTACCCCAGCCCACAGTAGATGGGTTGAACCACGTGGCTCCCACCCAGTTACATGCTGGCCACCCGTCGGACCAGTAGCCCGCATCGGCTTGAGCCGGGAGCGGGCTCCGTACGATCAGAGCCGTTAGCACCAACCCCAGAAGGCCCGTC
The DNA here is from genome assembly GCA_003104995.1 of Dehalococcoidia bacterium. Lineage (GTDB taxonomy): Bacteria > Chloroflexota > Dehalococcoidia > Tepidiformales > Tepidiformaceae > Amarobacter. Next base: position 134,663 of record PQAO01000032.1, on the reverse strand, counting down.
GCCACCGTCCGCCACCCGATCTGCCTGGTCTTCATCGCAATCTCCCTCACGTCAGGATGTCGAAGACCGTAGGCCCCCATCGGGCTGGAGTACATCCCCCGATGGGGGATTCTTGTCATGCCGGCCTTCGACTCAAACGAAAGAGCTACAGCGCCCCCAGCCGCTCCCGCAACCCGGCGTCCCGCGTCTCCGCCAGCGTGCCTTCCATCCCCGCGATCACGTGCTCCGGCGCCTTCGCGCGGAACGTCTCGTTGCCGAGCTGCTTTTCGAGCCGCTCTCTGTGGCACTCGCTTCAGCCAGCTATGCCCCGGCAATCTCCACTTCTTCCACCCACGCCGTGGGCGCGGGCACTGGCTGCCCGGTCAGGCCGAGGCCCTCAATGTGAAAAGCGACGGCCTCGCGAATGTTCCGCTCCACGTCCTCGCGGGTCTTGCCAGTCGAAACGCAGCCAGGCAGGTCGGGAACGTATGCCGCGTAGTTGTTGTCGCCCTTTTCGAACACCACCGCGTAGCGGACCTTTGGCACCTACAACGTCCCCAGCCGCTCCCGCAGCCCCGCCACCCGGTCGCGGGTCTCGGCAAGCGTGCCTTCCATTCCCTGGATGACGTGCGTCGGCGCTTTCGCCCGGAACGTCTCGTTGCCGAGCTGCTTGTCGAGCCTCTCCATGTGGGCACTCGCCTCGGCCAGCTCTTTCTCCAGCCGGGCACGCTCCGCCGCGGTGTCCACTTCGGGCAGTGCCACCGCGACCTCCGTGTCCGCCACGCGCCCGAAGCCCCACTCGCCCGCGGGCAGCGCAGCCGCCCCATCCACCACTTCCAACTCCACGCGCGAGGTGAAGTTCGTGGCTCCCAGCGTCTCCCGCAGTGCCCCCGCGTAGCCATCGGCCCGGGCCACCACCCGCGGCCGCGCACTCGCCTCGAGCTTCTTCTCGGCGCGGATGTTCCGGATGGTCCGGTTCACCTCGATGACGTGCTCCATCGCCTGCTCGGCGGCTGCGTCCTTCCAGTTCGCCCCGCTCTTCGGGAACCACGCGACGATCAGCTGCGACGGCATGTCGTCGTCGATCTGCGGCCGCAACGCCTGCCAGAGCTCTTCGGTCACAAACGGCATGAACGGGTGCAGCAGCCGCAGGCCGTGGTCGAGTACGTGCACGAGCACCTGCAGCGGGCGCTCATCCCCGGCCAGCAGGCGCGGTTTCACCATTTCGATGTACCAGTCGCAGAACTCCCCGCGCAGGAAGTCCTCGATCTGCCGGGCACACTCGCCCAGCTGGTACGCCTTCAGCAGCGAGTCCGCATCGTTCGTCAGCTGCTCCAGCCGCGACATGATCCAGCGGTCCTCAACCGCGAGCAAGTCCCTATCCAGGTAGTGCGGCCGCTTGATCTCGCGCGGGCCCACCTTCATTAGCACGAACCGCGCCGAGTTCCACAGCTTGTTTGCGAAGTTCCGGGCCGCCGCCATCCGCTCGTCGCTGTACTTCTGGTCCGCGCCGAGCGTCGCCCCGGTCAGCACCGCAAACCGGAACGCGTCCGCGCCATACGTCGACGCGACGATCAGCGGGTCGACCACGTTCCCGCGCGATTTCGTCATCTTCTCGCCGTTCGCATCGCGGATGAGCCCGTGGAACAGCACGTTCCGGAACGGCACGGCCCCCTCTGGCCCACGCTCGCGCATGTTGTAGAGCCCGAACATGATCATCCGGGCGCACCAGAAGAACATGATGTCGTAGCCCATCTGCATGTCGGAAGTCGGATAGAAGTAGCGCAGGTCCTCGGTGTCGTCCGGCCACCCTAGGTCCGCATGCGGTGCCAGCCCCGATGAGAACCATGTGTCGAGCACGTCCTCGTCCTGCGTCAGCGCCCCGCCACACTCCGGGCACACGTCCGGGTCCTCCACCTGGCAGACCATGTGCCGGTTCTCGCAGTACCACACCGGGATCTGGTGCCCCCACCACAGCTGCCGGCTGATGCACCAGTCCCGGATGTTCTCCATCCAGTTCAAGTACACCTTCTCGAACCGCTGCGGCACGATAGCAATCCGTCCCTCGGTTACCGCCGCGATTGCGTCGCCGGCCAGCGAGTGGCCCGGCTCGTACTCCTTGTTCACCGCCATCCACCATTGCTCGCTTGGCAGCGGCTGGAGCACCGTCTTACAGCGGCTGCAGTGGCCGACGCTGTGGGTGTAATCCTCTGCGTGGTCCAGGAAGCCCTCGTCCTCCAGATCGCGCAGGATCGCAACACGCGCGTCCTCCGCGCTCATCCCTGAGTACGGCCCGGCCTCATCGTTCATGTTCCCCTTCGGGTCGATCGCGATGATCACCGGCAGGTCGTGCCGCTGCCCGATCTCCCAGTCGTTCGGGTCGTGGCCGGGAGTCACCTTCACGGCGCCGGTGCCAAACTCCGGCTTCACGTGCTCGTCCGTCACGATCGGGATGTCTCGTCCGATGATGGGCAACAGCAGTTGGCGGCCGATCCGCTCTTCGTAACGCTCGTCCCCCGGGTTCACCGCCACGCCGGTGTCGGCCACGATGGTCTCCGGCCGCGTCGTGGCAACCGTCACGTACGCCGGCAGGGGCATCCCGCCTTCGCCCATCACCGGGTAGCGCACGTAGTAGAGCTTCGACTGAACGTCGAGGTAGTCGACTTCCAGGTCGCTCAATGCCGTCTCGCAGCGCGGGCACCAGTTGATCATCCGCAGGCCCTTGTAGATGAGCCCGTGGTTGTAAAGGTTCACGAACGTCGTCCGCACCGCCTTCACGATGCCGGGGTCGAGCGTAAACACGTCACGCGTCCAGTCGGCGCTCGCACCGAGCTTGCGGTGCTGGTCGGCGATTCGGCTGCGGTACTTCCGCACCCACATCCATGTCCGCTCTACGAACGCCTCCCGCCCGAGTTCGTGGCGGGTCCGCCCTTCCTTCGCGAGCTCCTTCTCAATCACATTCTGGGTCGCTATCCCCGCATGGTCCTCGCCCGGGAGCCAGAGCGTCGGGTCACCCTGCATCCGGTGCCAGCGCACCAGCACGTCCGTGATGGCATCCTCCAGGCCGTGTCCGAGGTGCAATTCGCCCGTCACGTTCGGTGGCGGCATCACAATCGTGTAGGGCTCGCGGTCCAAATCGATCCGGGGCTGGAAGTGCCCGGCCGATTCCCACATCTCGTAAACGCGGCTCTCTACGCTCGCCGGCTCGTAGGCAGGGGGTAGGACCGAGCCGGGTGTCTGCGTAGTCATCGTTGCGCCTCAGAGGAGTGAATGACCACGGCCAGCTGCCGTGGCAACTCAGTGTAGCAAGGGCCACACCACAGGCACCCGCGCCTTCCAGGGCTACCCGGCAAGCTCGAAATAGCTCTCCGTCAGCCATTCCCGGACCGCATCGTCGATGTCCGCCGGGCTCGTAATTCGCACCCCGTGGTACGTGCGCCCCGTGTTGGTCTTCGTAGTCCGGGTGATGCGCGGGTGCTCGGCGCGGCGGTTCAGTCCGAAGCTCAGCGCCACCCACTTCGCCCGTGGCCGTAATTCAACGAACGTGCGCTTCCCCTTGAAGAGAATGCCGACGCCCACCGGCTCGACGATGACCGGTCCGAGCGACTGGAGATGTTCCCGCACAACCTCGAAGATCTCCCGCTCCACCGGCGGACGCTCACGGAAGTACGCATCGACCGAGAGCGCGGGCGCGCACACATGCGCCTGGCGCTTCCCGAACTCACGGCCGCAGGCGGGGCACGACCACGTCGTCATGCCCGGGATGGTACGCCTCAGCGAGGCTGTTGGGGCGAGCAGCCCCCCGAAATCGGGCCACCTCGCCGTGTCCCGCCGCGCGCCATCCCGTGCACCATGGCCGCAGTGGAGGTCGTGATATGACTCGAACACTCACCTGGCTGCTTCCAGCGGCCGTCGTCAGCCTTCTCGTCGTCGCAGTGGCGGCCACTGCCTGCGGCGATGATGACGACGGCGGCGGGGACGCCCCGAACGAAGTGCAGCTCACCAAAGCCGACCACGGCAAGACGGTAACGGTTGCCCTGGACGGAACCGTGATCGTCGCCCTGGCGTCCAATCCCAGCACGGGCTACTCCTGGGCCGTCGTCGCCACCGAGCCGGCGAACCTCGAGCTCGATGGCGAGCCCACCTACGTGCCGCCCGGCTCGACCACCCCGGTCGTTGGCGCCGCGGGCACAGAAGTCTTCACGTTCAAGGCCATCAAGACCGGATCGTCGAAGCTCTCGATGGCCTACGCACGCTCGTTTGAGACGGGCGTGGCGCCTGAAGAGACCTTCGAGATCACCGTCAAAGTCGAGTGACCCGCAGTTAGCTCGCGAGCTGCAGGTGCCGTTGCACCGCCACCGCAGGTCCGGTAAGCGCATGTACTGTCGCCACCGCCGGCCGCCGGGGTTCGACCCGCACCGAGGGCCCCAGGCGGCCGAGCGCGACCTCGATCCCGGTCGTCCCCGATAGGGCCCCCGACCCCAGGCGGGCGAAGATCAGTTCCCGTGCCTCAGTCGCGCGGTGGAGTGGAGCTCCGCTGCCCAGCCGGTAGACCAGCGACCCGGAGGGCCGCATCACTTCGATGGTAACCTCGCGGAAACTCAGGCCATGCACCTCGGCAACGGTCTGGAGCGTCGCGAGCAGCGTCTCGAGCTTCGCGCCGGCCCCGGCCACACTTGCCTCAACGCCCCAGCCCACCCTTCCGGCAACGCTGCCGGTATGCTTTGGCAAGGGCTGACCGGGACCCGAAGCGGGACAGATGACAGGGAACCGCCGGGCCGTGCGCGCGGCTGCCATCGCCCCTTCCACCGTCCCCGCGACGCCCGCGCGGACGTCGAGCCCCGTCCACGAGCGAGCCAGGCGAGCCAGTGCGCTCGCAGCCGCCGCCTCGCCGGCGAACCGGTCTTCGAGCCCGCCAAGCGAGACCATCACCGCATCACGCGACACCATCGCGACATCGGTTGTCGCCCTCGCCCGCAAAATGGAGGCAATGCCCTCCAATTCGTCCAGGCACTCGCCCGCGTTGTCGCGCACCATCGCTACCGCCGGGCAACGTTCGCGCGCCCGTGCCGCAGTCACGCCGGTCTCGATTCCGGCAGCGGTCGCTTCGACCGAGGCGAGGGCAACCAGGGCGGCCTCGCCATCACCCGCGAGCAACACGGTGGGCCGCCCGGCAAGGGCCGGGTTTTCGCGGCGGGCGAGTTGGATTCCGAGGCGGGGAAAGACGAGGCAGAGCAGGCGCATGGTGGGCGGCTCCCTTTTTGTACTGCCGGTAAATTAGAACGTTTGTTCTGATTTGTCAAACGCTTCTTCGTGTCTACCCTAAGCTGGCACTACTTCCACCGGGCGGGCCTTGCATGACTCACCTCCCCTGGCTGAAAGGCCTCGACCCCACCAATCGCGCCCGCTACGGCGGAAAGGCGGCGAGCCTCGGCGCGCTCACTCGCGCATCGTTCGATGTGCCGCCCGGGTATGTGATACCGGTCGAATCCGCGGCGCGCCTCAAGGGCGCCCCGGAGAAATGGCCGAAGGCCCTCCGGAGGGACCTTCTCGAGCGGCTCGACGCCCTCGTACCCGGGCACCAGCCGGTAGCGGTCCGCTCGTCGGCCGTAGATGAAGACAGCGAGACCGCCTCGTTCGCCGGCCAGTATCAAACCGTCCTCGGAGTGGTCGGGCACCAGCAGTTCCTCGCCGCTGTCGAGTCCTGCCTCGCCTCGCTGGACACGGAGGAGGCACGCGCCTACCGCGCCCGGGCTGGCAAGAACGGCGAGCCCGCCATGGCCATCGTCGTCCAAAAGCAGATCGAAGCCGAGGCCGCCGGCGTCGCCTTCAGTATCGATCCCGTCACCGGCGATCCTTCACGCATCATCGTCGAGGTGGTCGCGGGCCTCGGCGACGCGCTCGTCAGCGGCCAGGCCGAAGGCCAGCGTTTCGTCGTCAATCGCGACTCCCTCCAGATCACCGAACGCACGGACGAGCCCGCCGCCCTCGCAGACTTCGAAGTCCTCGGAGTCACCCGGGCCGTAATTCGCGCCGCCGACCTTTTCGAATCGCCGCAGGACATCGAGTTCGCAATCGACCACGACCGCAAGCTCTGGCTACTGCAATCCCGGCCAATCACCGTTGCTGGCGGGGGCAACGGCGATCCCGGCGGCTGGCAGAGCGAATTCGACACCGAGACTAGCGACGCGGACCTCTGGACCAGCGCGAACGTCCAGGAGATCCTGCCCGGCCTTTTGACTCCGCTCACCATCACAACCTTCCAGGAGACCGTACCCCTCGCCTACACCGAGGACTACCAGGAACTCGGGCTCCTCGCGAAGGGAGAACACCCGCAGTTCATGGGTGCCTTCTACAACCGCGCCTTCCTCAATATGGAGGCGACGCGGCTGGTGGCCTCACGTGTCATCGGGATGCGCGACGACGCGATCGAGAAGCGCTACCTGGGCGGCGCCATCGAGGACGGCTGGAAGAACGAACTCTCCCATTGGAAGACCTGGAAGCACCGTACCCTCAGCACTCCCCGCATGCTCAAGATGTTCCTGCGCATTGACCGGCAGGCCGAACGCGCCGAACAGGCGACCCTCGCCATGGAGCGCCGCATCCGCGCACTGGACAGTGCATCCCTCTCCAACGAGGAAATGGAGCAGTGGCGGCAGCGCCTGGCACGCTTCGGGGCGAAAATTGCGCGCGTCCATCTCCGCGTCACAGGTATCGCAGGCACCGGGTTCGACGGCGTCGCCGAACTCGCCAGACCCGTCCTTGGCCACGATACGGAAGGCCTTGCCCCGATCCTCTTCACCGGACTCCAGGGCGTCGAAAGCGCCCAGATTGGCATCGACCTCTGGGGACTCTCCCGCGTCTGCCTTGCCGAAGACCTGGCCGCACGCATCGAGTCGCCCGGCTTCGACGCACTGGTTCCGTCGCTCCCCACCGCCTGGCACACCGGTTTCAACGCCTTCATCGAGCGCCACGGCCACCGGGGCGTCAACGAGATGGAGGCGTCCGTCCGCACCTGGCGATGGGACCACGGCCCCGTCCTCCGCATGGTCGCGGCCTACCTCGACATACCGGAGGACCATTCACCACCCGCCGTCCTCGCCCGGCAGGAAGCCGAACGCGTTCGCCTCACGGCTGAGATCGACGCGAACCTCAGGCCCATAAACCGCCGCCTGTTCCGCTGGCTCCTTCCGCGCGCCCAGAAATGGGTCGCCCTCCGCGAGCGCACCAAGTCGGTACTCGTTCGCGCGTCGCGCCTCGCCGACTACCACATCCCCGAGATCCAGCGCCGCTTCGTCACCGCCGGGATCATCCAGCGCCCCGACGACCTGTTCTTCCTTTCGACACAGGAGTTCGGCGATGTCCTCACCGGACGAACGACCACGAGCCTCGACGAGCAAGTCGTCCGCCGGCGCCGCGAGTACGAGCGCAACCGCTACGTCGTTCTCCCCGAGCGTTTCCGGGGCCGACCGGTCCCCGTACCCCCGGCAGAGACCGCCCACGCCGGCGATACCCTCACCGGCACGCCCGTCAGCCCGGGCGTCGTCACCGGGCGCGCCCGGGTCATCCTCGACCCCGCCACCGACGGACCGCTCGAGCCCGGGGAGATCCTCGTTGCCCCGGTCACCGACGCCGGCTGGACCCCGCTCTTCGCGCTCGCTGCTGGTCTCGTCGTCGACATGGGCAGCGCCCTGAGCCACGGCAGCACGGTCGCGCGCGAGTACGGCCTCCCCGCGGTCGTCAACGTCCGCTCCGGCACGCGCCGCATCCGCACCGGCGACGTCATCACCGTGAATGGCAGCAGCGGCACCGTCCTCATTCTCCAGCAACCCGGCTGAGCCATCACCGCGTCCCGTCCTGTAAAGTCTCCCCACCTGCCGCGAGAAAGTCTCCCGCAGCCACCGCTCCGAGGAGCACATCGATGGAGTTCCGCTTCACGCCCGAACAGGAAGCCTTGCGAACCGAGGTCCGGTCGTTCATCAAGGCCGAACTGCCCAAGGTCCGCGACGGCGAGTCGTTCACGAAGAAACTCGCCGCTAAAGGCTGGCTCACCATGTCCTGGCCCACCGAGTATGGCGGGCAGGGCACCCAGCACATGCGCCAGCTCGTCTACAACGAAGAGATGGCTTACCACCGCGCTCCCGGCCAGACCATGGGCGCCGACCGCGTCGGCCCAACCATCATCCTCTTCGGCTCCGGCGAGCAGAAAGCCGAATTCCTCCCCAGGATCGTCCGCGACGAAGTCACCTGGTGCCAGGGCTTCTCCGAGCCCGGCTCCGGCTCCGACCTTGCCTCTCTCCAGACCCGCGCCGTCCGCGACGGCGATTCCTGGGTCATCAACGGCCAGAAAATCTGGACCTCCAACGCCCAGCGCGCCGACTACATCATCCTCCTCGCCCGCACCGACCCCGACGCCCCCAAGCACCGCGGGATTACTTACTTCCTCGTCGAGATGAAGGCCCCCGGGATAACCATCCGCCCCCTCATGCAGATGACCGGCCAGGCCGGCTTCAACGAGGTCTTCTTCGATGACGTCCGCGTCCCCGCGAACGCCGTCGTCGGCGAGGTCAACCGCGGCTGGTACGTCTCCACCGCTACCCTCGACTTCGAGCGCTCCGGCATCGGCCGCGTCATCGGCGGGCTGCGCACCTACGAGGAAGTCGTCGACTACGCGAAGAAGACCCCCGCCCGCGAAACCCGCGACGCCGCCCTCTACGACGTCCCCACCGTCCGCCACGCCCTCGCCGATATCGGGATGAGCTTCGCCGTCGGCCGCCTCCTCTCGTACCGCGTCGCCTGGATGCAGAGCCAGGGCCTCGTCCCGAACTACGAAGCCTCCATGGCCAAGACCCTCGGCACCGAGCTCCACCAGCGCATGGCCCGCGTGGCGTATACCACCCTCGGCCTGCGCGGCCAGGTGCTCGAAGGCCAGTGGGCGCCCATGCACGGCCAGGTCCCACAGACCGTCCTCTCCAGCGTCTCGTTGACCATCGCCGCCGGCACCTCCGAGATCAACCGGAATATCATCGCCACCCGCGGCCTCGGCCTCCCCCGCGGATGAAGGCCATGCAAGGCGTCCTCTCCGGCATCCGCGTCCTCGACTTCAGCGAGTACATCGCCGGCCCCTTCGCCGGCCAGATGCTCGCCGACCTCGGCGCGGACGTGACCAAGGTCGAGCCGCCCCACGGCGACTTCTGGCGCCACACCGGCCCCGTCGCGCCCGCCGAGAGCCGTGGCTTCATGGGCGTGAACAAGGGCAAGCGATCCATCTCCCTCGACCTCAAGAACCCGCTCGCGAAGGACATCCTCCAGCGCTCCGTCCGCTCCGCCGACGTGCTCATCGCGAACTACCGCCCCGGCGTCGCCGAGCGCCTCGGTGTCGATTACGCGACCCTTTCGGCCATCAACCCCCGCCTGATCTATTGCGAGAACACGGCCTTCGGTTCGCGCGGGCCGTACAGCGAACGCCCCGGCTTCGACCTCGTTTCCCAGGCCGTCACGGGAATCATGTCGTTCGAAGGCGCCGGCGGGCTGCCCCACCCGATTATCACGACCTCCCCGACGGACCTCGCCGCCGGCATGTTCATGGCCTACGCCGTCGCCGCCGCGTTGTACCAGCGAGAGCGCACCGGCCGGGGCCAGTACATCGAGACGAGCCTCTTCGCGGCGGGCATCGCCATCCAGTACCGCCCGATGTTCTCGATCGAGCGGCTCGACCGCGCCGACCGCGAGGAGCTCCTCGCGACCGTCGCAAAGGCGCGCGCCGAAGGCCGCCGCGTCGACGAGGTGCTCGCCGCACACCCCTCGCGGCACGATGTCCTCCGCCGGAACAACCCGTATTACAAGGTGTACGAAACGCAGGATTCGTATATCGCGCTGGCCTGCCTGAACAACCGCCTCCGCCGCGCCGCTGCCCGCGTGCTCGAAGTCGAAGACCCCCGCGTCGAGGGCGACCAGTTCGATTTCGACCGCCTGGCGCCGGACGACGCCCTGGTCCTCCGCGAGCTCATCGTGGCGACGTTCACGAACCGGACGACGGACGAGTGGGTGGCGCTGTTCGACGCCGCGGGGGTGCCGTGCGGGCCGGTCCGGCTCACGGCCGAATTGTTCGATGACCCCCAGGTGGTCGCCGACGAGCTGATCGTCGAGGTCGAGCACCCGATCCTCGGGCCGGTGAAGATGGCGAACAGCCCGCTGAAGATGAGCGGCGGCGAGACCGGTTCGCGGATGTCATCGCCGGCGCTGGGCCAGCACACCCGCGAGTTCCTCGGCGAGCTGGGCTACGGCCCCGACGACATTGCTGCCTTCGAACGCGAACGCGTGGTCCGCGCCTGGGCCCGCGACTGACCCCGCCCTACTGGACCGAGATGAGTTCGACTTCGAAGTAGAGGTCGGTGTTCGGCGGGATGGCGCCCTGCCCGCGCGAGCCGTAGGCCAGGGCCGCCGGGATGATGAGGTTGCGCTTGCCGCCGACTTTCATGGTCGCGACGCCTTCGTCCCAGCCCTTGATGACCTGGCCGACGCCGATGACGAACGTGAACGGCTGGCCGCGGTCGACCGAGCTATCGAACTTCTTGCCGTCGAGGAACTTGCCCGTGTAGTGGACGGTGACGCGCCCGGCCTGCTGGGGGCTGGCGCCGGTGCCGACGACGATGTCTTCGTACTGGAGGCCGCTCGGCGTGGTGGTGGGGTTCTTCAAAGTAATCGGTCCTGTGGTGGTAGCGGAGGCGGCCGGAGAGGGCGAGCCTTCGGTGGTGGTTTTGGAGGCGGTGGCGGCGGAGGTCGGGGTATCCGCCGTGTCGTCGTCGTCATCGCCGCCACAAGCAGCGAAGGCCACCGGCGCAAGCGCTCCGGCGAGGATGAGGAGAGCGAGGTTCTTCCGGAACATGTCGCCAGAGTACAGGCGGAAGTTCGAAGGACGAAGTGCGAAGTTCGAAAATCGGAAAGACCCTACGCCACCCATCCGCACCCCGCCGCCATTTCCGATTCACGATTTCCGATTGACGGCCCGCCCAGCCCCCACGCCCCACACATCCTGGATCCGACCGTGAGGGAGGCTGCGCGGCACCAACCCGGGGCGTTCCCTCACCCCCTGCCCCCTCCTCCCGCGACGGGAGAGGGGATCCGAGGCGCGCCGGTCATGGCGCGCTGCGATGCCACTCCCACCCGGACCGCACGAGCCGCCGCAACTCATACCTCATTCCTCACGCCTCATGCCCACCTCCACGCCGCCGCGATTCACGATTGCCCTGCACCCCATACCCCCGCCCCATCCCTGCTACAATCCTGCCCGATGGCCGCGGACATCCCAACCAACCTCCTCTACTTCGGCGACAACCTCACCTGGCTGCGCGAGCACGGCAAGTTCCCCGACGAATCCGTCGACCTCGTCTACCTCGACCCGCCCTTCAACTCCAACCGCAACTACAACGTCCTCTTCAAGGAGTCTGACGTCCGCGAAAGCGAAGCCCAGATCCACGCCTTCGAGGACACCTGGAGCTGGGACCGCGAAGGCCGCGTCGACGAGGTCTACAACGACTTCTGGATGACCGCCCCGGAGAACCCCAAGAAGATCCTCAAGGCCCTCGTCGAATCACTCGGCCGCAACGACGTGACCGCCTACCTGACGATGATGGCCCCGCGGCTGGTCGAACTGCACCGCGTCCTCAAGCCCACCGGCAGCCTCTACCTCCACTGCGATCCGACGGCCAGCCACTATCTGAAATTGCTATTGGACGCGATTTTCGGCGCACGCTTCTTTCGAAACGAAATCATTTGGAAGCGCACGACGTCCCCCAAGAACGACCCCCGAGGATATGGACGAATACACGACACCATCTTCTTCTATACGAAGTCGGCTGTCTTCACTTGGAATACCCAATATTCGTCGCTTAGCCCGGAGTACGTCGAAAAGACGTTTCGATACAGCGATGGTCGGGGCCGATTCCGGCTGAACGAACTCACCGCCAACAAGCCTGGCGGAGATGTCTCGTACGAGTTCCACGGGGCAAAGCCGCCGCCAGGGCGGTACTGGGCGTACTCGAAGACAAACATGGAGAAGTTCGCGACAGCCGGACTGATAGTCTTTTCTAAGTCAGGGTTCCCACGCGTCAAGCAATACCTTGACGATTCTCCGGGCGTGCCGCTGCAGACGATTTGGACTGATCCCGTTATCGACGGTCGCGAACGGCTCGGCTACGCAACCCAGAAACCCCTGGCCCTCCTCGAACGCATCATCTCCGCCTCCTCCAACCCCGGCGACATCGTCCTCGACCCCTTCTGCGGCTGCGGCACCGCCGTCCACGCCGCCCAGAAACTCGACCGCCGCTGGATCGGCATCGACATCACCCCGCTGGCAACGAACCTCATCAAGACGCGCCTCGAAGACGCCTTCCCGGGCCTCAGCGTCCCCATCGAGGGCTGGCCGGTCGACATGGCCGGTGCCGTCGCCCTCGCCGCGCTCGAGGACAAGTACCATTTCCAGGACTGGGCCGTCATCCAGGCCGGCGGCCGCCCCGCCGGCGGCGACCGTAAGAAGGGCGCCGACAAGGGCATCGACGGCGTCATCCCTTTCCTCGACGGCGAGAACCAGAAGACCCCGATGCGCGGCATCATTTCCGTCAAAGCCGGAAACACCGGCCCCGCCCACATCCGCGACCTCGCGGGCGTCGTCGCCGCCGACCCCGACGCCGCTTTCGGCGTCTTCATTTGCCTCCATCTCCCCACAAAGGCGATGACCGAGGCCGCGCTGGAGCAGGGCGTCTGGGTCTCCGAATACGACGGCCGCACCTACCCGCGTATCCAGGTCCTCTGCGCCAAGGACCTCATTGACGGCAAGCAACCCCGCATGCCCGCCTCCGGCACCGGCCTCTACGCCAAACCCGAACGCGAACGCCGCAAAGAAGGCATCCAGGGGAGGCTGACGTGACGACAGTAGGAGTGACATCCCAGCGCGCCATCCCTGGCGCGCCTCGGATCCCCTCTCCCGTCGCGGGAGAGGGGGCAGGGAGTGAGGGCCCACCGCGGCAGCCCACCCCACACCCCACTCCCACCCCGACCCTGGAACCGCGACCGGCAAGGGAGCGGATCACACCCCAGGCGACCCAGCCCCCCGGCGGCCCGCAGCGTCCTCGCGCAGCACGTGCATCCCAGCGCGCCATCCCTGGCGCGCCTCGGATCCCCTCTCCCGTCGCGGGAGAGGGGGCAGGGGGTGAGGGCCCACCGCGGCAGCCCACCCCACACCCCACTCCCACCCCGACTCTGGAACCGCGACCGGCAAGGGAGCGGATCACACCCCAGGCGACCCAGCCCCCCCGGCGGCCCGCAGCGTCCTCGCGCAGCACGTGCATCCCAGCGCGCCATCCTGGCGCGCCTCGGATCCCCTCTCCCGTCGCGGGAGAGGGGGTGTGGGGTGAGGGCTATCGCCCGGGCCGGGGCATCGCAGCCTCCCTCACGGTCGGATCCAGGATTTGTGGACGTGAGGGCCGGGCGTGGGGTCAATCGGAAATCGTGAATCGAAAATGGCGGCTCCTCCCTTCTCCCTCCTCCCCCTACAATCCGCGCATGCCTACGCCTCCCCGCCGCCACATCGCCCGCCGCACTTCGGTCTTCAATGAATCGGTCATCCGCGAGATGACCCGGCTGGCGATGCTGCACGGGGCGATGAACCTGGCGCAGGGGTTCCCCGATTTCCCCGCGCCGGAGTTCATCAAGCGGGCCGCTATCGACGCCATCAACGCCGACATCAACCAGTACGCCATCACGTGGGGTTCGCCGCGGTTGCGCAAGGCCATCGCGGCGAATACGAAGCGCTTCTACGGGCTCGACCTGGACCCGGACCGCGAGATTACGGTCACCTGCGGGGCCACCGAGGCCATGATGTGCGCGATGCTCGCGGTGGTCGAAGAGGGCGACGAGGTCATCGTCTTCGAACCGTTTTACGAGAACTACGTGCCCGATGCGGCGATGAGCGGGGCGCGGCTGGTGTTCGTTACGCTCCACGGCCAGGACTTCGCGATCGACCCGGGCGAACTGCGGGCGGCGTTTTCGTCGCGGACGCGGGCGATCATCGTGAACACGCCGAACAACCCGAGCGGGAAGGTGTTCACGCGGGGGGAGCTGGAGCTCATCGCGGGGTTGTGCCAGGAGTTCGACACGCTCTGCATCACGGACGAGATCTACGAGCACATCGTGTACGACGCGAATGTGCACGTGCCGATCGCGACGCTGCCCGGGATGTACGAGCGGACGATCACGATTTCGGGGCTTTCGAAGACGTTCAGCGTGACGGGCTGGCGGCTGGGGTACATGACGGCGCCGCCGGAGCTGACAGACGCGCTGAGAAAGGTGCACGACTTCCTGACGGTTGGGGCGCCGGCGCCGTTGCAGGAAGCGGCGGCGGTGGCGATGGAGCAGGCGGACGCGTACTACGGCGAGCTGGCGGAGATGTACACGCGGAAGCGGGGGATCCTGTTGCGGGCGCTGCGGGAGGCGGGGTTCGCGTGCCACCAGCCGCAGGGGGCGTACTACATCATGGCGGACTTCTCGGGGCTGGGGTTCGAGGGCGACGACACGGCGTTCGCGCATCACCTGATCGAACAGGTGGGGGTGGCGCCGGTGCCGGGTTCGAGCTTCTACCACGGGGACGCGGGGAACCGGCTGGTGCGGTTCACGTTCTCGAAGTCGGAGGAGACGCTGGAGGAAGCCGCGCGGCGGCTCATCAGGCGGTAGGAGGAAAAAGGAAAGACGGAGTCGCGGGGATCCGCCCCCGCTGAGCCCCGGGAAGGGCACCCCAACGCCCGCACCCAACGCGGCGCCGAACCGGCGGGAAGGTTCGAGGGACAAGTACGCGGGGACTCGTGGCTCGTGCCTCGTGCCTCGCGGCTCATGCCTATCTTCTAGGGGCGGGGGGATCGATAATCGCGTTCGAAATCGAGGGGTGTGGGTCTGCGTTCGGAGGAGAACCCGGTTACTGACTCGTTCGGGGTGGTTTTCGGATGACACAGGAAGCGAGCGTGCCGGGGAGGCTGGAGCGGCGGAAGGCGCGGACGCGGGCCGCGATCATCGGGGCGGCGACGCGGTTGTTCCACGAGAAGGGCTACGAAGAGACGTCGATCCAGCAGATCGCGGAGCTGGCGGACACGGGCGTCGGGACGCTCTACGGGTATTTCGCCTCGAAGGACGACATCCTGCGGGAGGTCCTGCACCGGGCGCGAAACGAGGCGCTGGGGAAGTACCTGGCGACGGTCGACGAGCGGACGCCATCGATCGACCGGGTGTGCCGGGCGCTGGATTCGCTGGCGGCGTATCTGCGGAACAACCGGCGGATCCTGGTGGCGGTGTTCCAGGTGGCGGCAAAGAACCGCCCCGTCGACGAAGAGCAAGCGGCATGGCTGTACAGCCAGTATTCGGAGCTGCTGACCGAGGGGATCGCGCGGGGTGAGCTGCGGGCGGTGCCAGTGGACGCGACCGTGCGGATGCTCGTGACGACATATATGACGGCATCGCTGGGGATAGGGGCGTGGTACGGGCGGGAGGACAACCGGGCGCTGGCGGAAGACCTGGAGACGCTGACGAGGACGCTGCTGGAGCCGAGGTAAGGGAGGGCAGCGGCGGGGGGCACAACCTCGGAATGGGGGACCGGGGCCGTCTCACCTGCCCACCCGCCGCGAACGACGGCGGCCGGCACCACAGAGACCGGCGACCGTCTGGCCTACCCAAAGGTAGTGCCTCCGGGAGGACTCTCCCGAGGGCAGTATGGCCCGAATTGATGGGCCCAACGGGCCCTCCGGAGCGTCTTCAGGGGTTTTTGCGAAGGAGCGATGTTTATTCGGGGGTGGATAGGTGCGTGGGGCCGGGCTGATCGGCGTCGCGGAGGACGGTTTCGATGCGGTCGCGATCCGGCCGCACCAGGGCATGGGACGATGGTAGCGCCGCTGGAAAGGTCACGGGCACGGCTGCGGGGGCGGGCCGGGGGCTGCTACGATCGGGGGACCACGCGGAGGACGCAGCAGTTGACTAATCGGACACGACCAGACCGCGACCGCATGAGCGCGGCCGTCATCGAGATGCTGAGCGCAATCGGCGATGACCCGACGCGGGAGGGGCTGCGGGAAACGCCGCGGCGGATTTCGGACATGTACCTGGAGATTTTCGAAGGACTGGGGAGCGACCCGCGTGAGCACCTGAGGGTCGGTTTCGAGGTGGCGCACGACGAGATGGTGATCCTGCGGAATATCCCGTTCTACAGCATGTGCGAACACCACTTCCTGCCGTTCCACGGGGAGGCGCACGTTGGGTACATCCCGGATGGGCGGGTGGTGGGGGTTAGCAAGCTGGCACGGGTGGTGGAGGGCTACGCGCGCCGCCCCCAGATCCAGGAGCAGCTGACGAGCCAGATCGCGGAGGCGATCATGGAGGTGCTGAAGCCGGACGGGGTGGGCGTGGTGATCGAGGCGGAGCACCTGTGCATGACGATGCGGGGCGTGCGCAAGCCGGGCGCGCGGATGATTACAAGCGCCATGCGAGGGGACTTCAGAGCCTCGCACGTGACCCGGGCGGAGTTCCTAAGCCTTCTGCAAGGCAAGGGTTAGGCGCCCGGGGGCGGGTGTAGGATTGTGGATGGAGGTCGACCATGGCACAGCCACGAGTAGTTGAAGCCGGTCGGGAAGATGAGCCGGTCCTGGTGAAGGAAGGCGTGGCGGTCGCGGAGTACCTGGCAAGGCCGGAGTCGACGACAGCACACAACCTGATCGAGGGGCGGCTCTACATGTCACCAACACCGATTTTCCAACACCAGAAGTTGGTCGGGTTAATCTTCCGTGCGCTCGACGACTTCGCCCGCACCAACGGGGGCGAAGCGTTCGTGTCGCCGATGGACTGCCACTTGCCGGACGGGTCGGTGCTGCAGCCGGATGTGGGGTACGTCTCGGCAGAGCGGGCCGGCATCATCGAGCGGTGGGTGATGGGCGCGCCGGACCTGGTGGTGGAGGTGCTTTCGCCGGGGACGCGACGGTTCGACCGGGTGGAGAAGCTTCGCGCCTACGAGAAGAACGGCGTGCGCGAAGCGTGGCTGGTGGACCCCGACAGCCAGACGGTGATCGTCTTCACGGCCGAGGAAAACGCGTGGCGGAAGGAGCAGTCGGCGCTGTTCGGGGACCCGATTCCATCGACGCTGGCCCCACTGGGAAGCGCGGGCCTCGAACAGTTTGCATGACGGAGCCGGGGGTCGAGACGGCGACACTGTACCGGCAGGTTGGCGGGCGAGAGACGGTGTCGGCCATCGTCGAGGCGTTCTACCGGCGGGTGGAGAGCGATGAGCACCTGCGGCCGGTGTACCCGGAGGACCTGGAGCCGGGGAAAGAGAAGCTGAAGCTGTTCTTTGAGGAATGGCTGGGTGGACCGCGCGCATACAGTTCGAAGTACGGGCACCCGCGACTGCGGCGGCGGCACTTCCCGTTCGTGATCGATGAGAAGGCGGCGGGGCGGTGGCTCCGCTACATGCGGGAAGCGTGGCAGGAGGCGGGCGTGGATGCGGACACCCAGGCGGCGGTGTTCGGGAGGCTGGGGCCGCTCGCTCGTCACATGGTGAACGCGGGGGAAGATGTCCCGCGGGGGCCGCTGGGGAACACGTTCCTGCAGTAGGGACAGTCCGCTTTCGCGCTTCCGAAGCTCGCGTAGAATCCGCCGCCATGGACGATGGAGTGCTCGCGGGTGTCCGCGTACTGGAGATTGGCGGCGGCGTACCGGCGGCGTTCGCCACGCGCTGGATGGCGGGGTTTGGGGCGGACGTTGTGCGGACGGAAAGCACTCCGGGGAAACTCACGGACGACGAGGCGGTCTACCTGCAGACGGGCAAGCGGCGCATCAAGACGGATGCGGCGACGGTGCAGCGGCTGGCACTTGCGGCGGACATCGTGGTGGAGGACCGAAAGCCAGGGACGATGGCGCGGGCGGGTCTCGACCCCGAGAGGCTCAGGAGCGAGAAGCCGGCGCTCACGGTGGTGTCGATCACGCCTTACGGGCAGACGGGCCCATACGCGGATTTCGAGGCGACGAACATCACATCGTTTGCGATGGGCGGCATCATGTCTTTGACGGGCATGCACCAGCGGGAGCCGCTGGTGACGGGCGGCAGCCAGGCGCTGTACCTCGGCGGGCTGAATGCCTTCGGGGCGGCGGTAGCCGCGTATCTCGGTTCGCTGATCCAGGGGGAAGGCGACTGGATCGACATCTCGCTGCAGGAGTGCATGGCGGGGATGCTGGAACTCTACGGACCGCGAGGAGCGTACGAAGGTGTGGCGAGCGTACGAAGCGGGAACCACGTGCGAGCAGCATGGGGTTTGTATCCATGCGCCGATGGCTTCGCGGGGGTTTGCGCGCTGGAGCGGCAGATCCCCGCGTTGTTCTCAGTGCTGGGCGACCCTGACCTCGACGACGAGCGGTTTCGCAACCCGCTCGAACGGCCCAACCACGACGACGAGTTGCAGGCGAAGCTCTACGGGTGGTTCGGCGAACGGAGGAAGGCGGAGATACTGGAACTGGGGGCGCGTTACAAGGTGCCGTTTGGGGCGGTGCAGGCACCGGGCGACCTGCTGGCGAACGAGACGCTTCGCGAGCGCGGATTGTTCGATGAGGTAGCAACGGGGAACGGGACGGCCCGTATCCCGGGGCGGCCGTTCCTCGGGCTGGCATGGCGGGCGGGGCAACTGAGCGAACCGGGCGCCGACACGGTGGCTGTCATCGACGAGTGGCTGGGGGAGGGGAGATGAAGCGGCTACCGCTCGACGGGATACGCATCGCGGACCTGACGATGATGTGGGCGGGGCCGTACGCAACGCGGGTGCTGGCGGAGATGGGGGCGGAGGTCATCAAGATCGAGTCACCAAGAGCGTGGGACAACATCCGAACGTTGATTCCGCAGCCGGGCGTAGCGGACCCGTGGAACAGCTCGTACTACTTCAACGACTACAACCGGGACAAGAAGTCGCTGACGCTGGACCTGGCGGACCCGCGCGGGAAGGGCGCGTTTCTGCGGCTGGTGCCGCACTGCGACGTGGTGCTGGAGAACTACCGGGCAGAGGTGCTGGATAACCTCGGCCTCGGGCACGACGTACTGCGCGAGGCGCGGGAGGACATCATCCTCGTGAGCATGGCGGGCTACGGGAAGACGGGGGCGGAACGGGGACATGTGGGGTTCGGGCCAATCATCGAACAGATGAGCGGCCTCGCCTCGATGACGGGCTACGGCGACGAGGGCATGCCGGTGAAGACGGGCATCTCGTATGGGGACCCGGTGGCAGGGAAAGCGGCGGTGGCAGCGGTGGTGCTCGCACTTATCCATCGGAGGAAGACCGGCGAAGGGGCATTCATCGACCTTGCACAGCGGGAAGTGCTATCGACCCTCATTGGCGAGGCGTTCGTGGCATCGTCGTTGCGCGGGGAGGAGCCCGTCCACCGGGGAAACCGGGACGGACGGTATTTCGCGCAGGGCGTGTACCGGTGCGCGGGCGAGGAACAGTGGGTAGCGATTTCGGTCCGTGACGCGGGGGACTGGGAGCGGTTGTGCGCTGTGACGGGGATCGTGGAGCACCTGGGGGCGATGTCGAACGATGCCAGGCATGCCGAGATCGACCGGCGGATTGCGGGATGGTGTGCGTGGCGTGAACCGCAGGAGGTGTTCGAGACGGTGTCCCGGGC
The DNA here is from genome assembly GCA_003104995.1 of Dehalococcoidia bacterium. GTDB lineage: Bacteria > Chloroflexota > Dehalococcoidia > Tepidiformales > Tepidiformaceae > Amarobacter. Next base: position 114,986 of record PQAO01000032.1, on the reverse strand, counting down.
GGGGGTGCCCGCCGGGCGGGTGCTGGACACGAAGACGATCCACGAGGACCGGCACCTGGAGGAGCGGCGGTACTGGGTGGAGCTGCCCCATCCGCGGATGCACGCATGGAAGCAGCCGCGGAGCGCGTGGCAGTTCATTGAGGCGCGGCCCCGCCTGCAGCGGCATGCGCCGTTGTTCGGGGAGCACAACCTGGAGATCCTTGGCGGGTTACTGGGCATGAGCGCCGAGGAAATCGCGGAGCTTGAGGCGGCGGGCGTGATTGGGGACGCGCCGGCCAACCCGGGGGTCGGGTAGGCGGCCGTATCGCTGCTGGGACACGGCATCGCTACACTGGAGAACGATGTTCGATTCACTGACCGACAAGCTGCAAGGCGCCTTCCGGAAGTTTGGCTCACGCGGAATCGTGACCGAGGAAGACCTCGACCAGGCACTGCGCGAAGTGCGGATGGCGATGCTCGAGGCGGACGTGAACTTCAAGGTGGTGCGAGAGTTCACGACCCGGGTGAAGGAGAAAGCCCTTGGGGCGCAGGTGTTGCGCAGCCTGAGCCCGGCGCAACAGGTCATTGACATCGTCCACGGCGAACTGGTGGAGATCCTGGGGGGAGAGGCGCCGAAGCTGGAGACGGCATCGCGGCCGCCGACGGTGATCATGCTGGTTGGCCTCCAGGGTTCGGGGAAAACCACGAGCATTTCGAAGCTGGCGAACCTGTTGAAGAAGCAGGGCCAGCGGCCGCTGGTGGTGGCGTGCGACGTGTACCGGCCGGCAGCGGTGGACCAGTTGGTGACGCTGGCGAAGGCGCTGGACATCCCGTACCACGAAGAAGGGACGTCAGCGAAGCCGTCGGTCATCGCGGCGAACGGGCTTGAGAAGGCGAAGCGGATGAACGCGACGCACGTGCTGGTGGACACGGCGGGCCGCCTGCACATCGACGAGGAGATGATGAAGGAGGTTGCCGACCTCCGGAACCAGCTTCAGCCGCAGGAGGTGCTGTTCGTTGCGGACGCGATGGCCGGCCAGGACGCGGTGACGGCGGCCAAGGAGTTTCACGACAAGGTGGGGACGACGGGGCTCATCCTGACCAAGATGGACGGCGACGCGCGCGGCGGCGCGGCCCTGAGCATCCGTTCGGTTACGGGGGTGCCGGTGAAGTTCATCGGCATGGGTGAGAAGGCCGACGCGCTGGAGGCGTTCCACCCGGACCGGCTGGCGGGCCGAATCCTGGGGATGGGAGACATGCTTTCGCTCATCGAGAAGGCGAAAGAGACGATGGGCGACGAGGACACGGACCGCTTCAGCGACAAGATGAAGAAGGGGACGTTCGACCTCCAGGACTTCGTGGAGCAGTTGCGGAAGGTCCGGAAGATGGGGCCGCTGGGGCAGCTGGTGGGGATGCTGCCGGGCTTCAACAAGATCAAGATGCAGTTGGACGTGGACAACATCGACGAGCGGTTCTTCGACCAGGCCGAAGCGATCGTGCTTTCGATGACGAAGTGGGAGCGGCGCCACCCGGACAAGATCGACGGGAAACGGCGGAAGCGGATAGCGCGAGGGAGCGGAACGGACGCAAGCCAGGTGAACCAGCTGCTGAAGCAATTCTTCGAGGCGCGGAAGATAGCGAAGACGTTGAGCACGGGAAAGATGCCGATGTTCCGGTAGGCCGGGGGGCGGGGAGGACCAACGGAGGGGCGCCGAGGCGCCGGGGTTTCGGAGAAGGATTTCAACGGAGTGTGGCGACGGCTAGCCGGAGCGGGAGGGGAACTCGCAGGACTGCATATAACGGGCGGATGTTGTACGGTACCGGGAATTGCGTAGTCCGTCCGCAGAGCGCGGGCGTGTGTTTGGAGTAGACATGATTCGGATTCGGCTGAAGCGCATCGGGAAGAAGCGCCATCCTTTCTACCGCCTGGTTGTGGCGGACAAGCCTGGTCGGCGCGATGGGCGCTTTATCGAGACGCTCGGTTCGTACGATCCGCACGCCAACCCTCCGATGGTGAAGGTGGACGGGGACAAGGCGAAAGAGTGGATCGGCAAGGGCGCGCAGCCCTCCGAGGCGGCGGAGAAGATCCTGGTGCGGGCGGGCGTCATCGAGAAGAAGGTCGTCCGGGTGACGGCGGCGGCACCTGCGGCGAAGGCCGCGGCGCCGGCTGCGAAGGCTGAAGCCAAGCCCGCCAAGGCCGAGGCGGCAGTGCCATTGGCGGAGGCTGAAGCACCCGCGGCCGCCGAAGAAGCCGCACCGGTAGCCGAAGCGCCGGCGGCAGCCGAAGAAGCAGCGCCGGTAGCCGAAACAGCGACGGAGGAATAACCCATGGCCAGCATGATGGCCGAGATCGTTGAGTACCTGGCGAAGGGGCTGGTGGACAATCCGGACGATGTGCAGGTGACCGAGTCCGGTGACCGGGACCGCGTGGCGGTGCGCCTGGACGTTGGGGAAGACGACTGGGGTAAGGTGATCGGCAAGGGCGGGCGGATCGCGAGCTCGATCCGGGCGCTGGTGAAGGTTGCGGCGGTCCGCGAGGACGTGCGCGTGAACCTGGAGATTGGCGACTGAGCGCCGAGCAGGGGCAAGAAGGACAGGCCGCGAGCGCACCGCGGCGGCGGGCACCACGCCCAACGAACCTGGTAACGACACCAAAGGAACCGCGCCCGGGCTTTACGGCCGTCGGGCGCGTCTTGCGTCCGCATGCGCTGCGGGGCGAGGTGCGGGTGGCGGCGTTTTCGGCGACCGCGCGAAACTTGCAGCGTGGGCGGCCGGTGTACCTCGGCGGGGTGCGGCGCACGGTGGAACAGGCGCGGCCAGACCAGGACCAGTGGATTCTAAAGTTGAGCGGGCTGACGGGGCGGACGGCCGCAGAGAGCTTTCGGGGCGAGTTGGTCGAAGCGGCGGACAACGACGTGCTGCGGGACGACGACGAGTCGTACTTCGTCCACGAGCTGATCGGGTTGCGGGTAATAACGGAGGACGGGAAAGACCTGGGGACGGTGGTCGAGGTGATCACGACGGGGGCGAACGACGTGTACGTGGCGGCGGGCGAAGGGGGCGAGGTGCTGGTGCCGGCGATCGGCGAGGTGGTTCAGCGAATCGACGTATCAACCGGGGTGATGGCTATTACACCTTTGCCGGGAATGCTGGACGAAACGAGATAAACGATTGAAATGGTCTATAGGTCGGACTACACTGCGTGAGGCTGGTGGCGGGGTAGTTAGCCTCTAGCCAACAAACCGACACCTGAATGATCGAGGGGTAGTTGCACCATGTCCAAGGCTGAGGCGCTCCAGATGGTTGCGGACTGTATCCATCACTGGGTCCTGGACCCTCCGCGAGGGGAACTCACCCCGGGCAAGTGCAAGAAGTGTGGCAAGGAACGGGAATTCACGGGCGAGACGAGCTATCGGATCGGGCGGGGCTCGTCCCACCGGTCGTAGCCGCCGTTCACGGTTGACCCATTTGCGGACCGCTCCCTACGATGGAGCGGTCCGTTGCATGTGGGGACGTAGCTCATCTGGGAGAGCGCAGCGTTCGCATCGCTGAGGTAAGGGGTTCGAGTCCCCTCGTCTCCACCAACCACATCACGTTGACCTCCGCCGGCGGGCGGGGGTTTTTGTTTGGCACGTGACGAGGCCCTATTGGGCAGTGAAGTCGAGTCGCCTCTCGTTGACCTGGACGGCGTAGCGCTGGCGGGGGACGAAGTCCGTGCCCAGTTCGACAACCGTGTCGACGAAGCGGTAGAGGGTGTCGCAGGCGACGTCAGGGTCGTCGGGGGCGATGTTGGTGACGCGGATGATGAGGGTACTGCCGCGCCAGCCGTCGGGTTCGGCCCTGTCGAACTGGTGGCAGCCGGAGGGCAGGCCTGAGGTGATCTTAACGGCGTACTGGGGTGGGAAGCTTTCCCGGATAATGAGTTCGAGGTTGTGGATCGGGGCTGGTTCGATCTTCGTGCGATAGGTAGGGGAGGGTGAGGGGATTGGGCGGAGGTCGCGGTCGCTGCAGGCAGCGGTGAGGAGCGCGAGGGCGACAAGGGCCGCGACGAAGGGCAGTACCGCGAGCCGGGGGCGACGAGACATAGTGTCTAGGATAGAGGAATGAGGGGATGAGGGTCGGCGGGGACGTGCGCACGGCCCGGGCGGCCGCACCTCACATGACGACTTCACATGGCAGGCAGAGAGGCCTACCGCAGCAGTTCGCGTGCGTGAAGACGAGAATGGCGAAGCTGGACCGCGGGACGCAGGAGCGGGCTGATGAACCGGGGTATGCAGCGAGGGATGCGGCGATGCGAACCTGGGTGACTCCGCTCCAGAGAAGGTGCTATTCCCGGGTCCGGCGATATCGCCAGAGTTGGGGTGGGGTTCGTGGCGCCATCGGGGGCCCGATGCTACATTTCGGACGGCGCTGGTGAAGAGACCCGGCCACGGACGCCGGGTTGGAAGCGCCGTTCACACCCCCACACCCGCACACATGCAGCGGGTTTCTGAGAGGCTCCCCAAGATGACCGAACAGCTGACCGCCGAGCAGAAGCTGGCGCAACTTGTCGAACTGAAAGAGAAGGTCGCCCAGGGTGGCGGTCCAAAGCGCATCGAAGCCCAGCACGCGCGCGGGAAGCTGACGGCGCGTGAGCGGATCGACCTGTTGCTGGACCCGGGATCGTTCGACGAACTCGACATGTTGGTGCGGGCACGGGGCGGCGACAACGCCCCCGGCGAGGCCGTGGTGACCGGGTGGGGAAAAGTCGAGGGGCGGCCGGTGTACGTGTTTGCCTACGACTTCACACTGGTCGGCGGTTCGTTGAGCGAGGCGGTAGCGGAGAAGATCCTGAAGGTGATGGACCTTTCGATGACGACCGGGGCGCCGATCGTCGGGATCATCGACTCGGGCGGGGCGCGCATCCAGGACGGCCCGGAGAGCCTTCGCGGGTTCGGCGAGATTTTCGCGATGAACACGCTGGCGAGCGGCGTGGTGCCCCAGCTAAGCGTGATCATGGGCCCCTCGGCGGGCGGCGGGGCGTACAGCCCGGCGCTGACCGATTTTATCTTCATGACCGAGGGCAGCGGCCAGATGTACATCACCGGACCGGACGTGATCCGGGCGGTGACGGGCGAGGAAGTAACGCACGACGAGCTCGGCGGCGCGCACGCGCATGCGTCGAGGTCCGGAGTTGCGCATTTCGCAATCGCTGGCGAGGAAGCGACGATGGCGGAAGTGCGGCGGCTGCTGGCGTTCCTGCCTTCGAACAACGCCGAAGACCCGCCACTGCTACCTTCGGGTGACGACCCGGACCGGGCGGACGAGGACTTGCTCTCGATGGTGCCGGCGGAGCCGAACCGGCCTTACGACATCCGGGAGGTGATCGACCGGTTGGTGGACGACGGCGACTTCATGGAGGTGCACGAGCTGTTCGCGACCAACATGGTGGTCGGGTTCGGGCGGATGGGCGGCCGGCCGGTGGGGTTCGTGGCGAACCAGCCGGCACAGCTGGCCGGGTCTCTGGACATCAACGCGAGCCGGAAGGCATCTCGGTTCGTGCGCTTCTGCGACGCGTTCAACATCCCGCTGGTAACGCTGGTCGATACGCCGGGCTTTCTGCCGGGGTTGGGGCAGGAGTACGGGGGCATCATCACCCACGGTGCGAAGTTGCTATACGCCTATAGCGAAGCAACAGTGCCGAAGATCGCGGTGATCCTGCGAAAGAGCTACGGCGGGGCGTACCTCGTGATGTCGAGCAAACACCTGCGGGGCGACATGAACTATGCGTGGCCGACGGCGGAGATTGCGGTAGCCGGGCCTGATGCGGCTGCGAACGTTGTGTACCGGGAAGAGATTGCGAAGGCGGCCGACCCGGACGCGCGCCGAAAAGAAGTGATCGAGGAGTACCGGGCGAAATTCGCGAACCCGTACATCCCGGCGGGTCGCGGGTTCATCGATGACGTGATCGACCCACGGCAGACGCGTTCGAAGATCATCCGGGCGCTGGAGATGTTGCAGAACAAGGCGGATCGGAACCCGCCGAAGAAGCACGGGAACATCCCGCTCTAGCAGCGGTGCAAGTGCGGCGGACTTCACCGACGGCGGCGGCGGAGCAGGTTAGCATGCACCGACGGAGGATGACGTGGAATACGAAATGCGAAGCATTGCCGACGCGGAACTCGAGGAGTTCCGGCGGTGCCAGGGCCTGGCATTCGGGAACGAGATCAACCCCGAACACCTCGAAGCTGGGCGCCAGGTCTTCGAAGCGGACCGCAGCCTGGCGGTGTTCGACCACGGCCAGATCGTGGGGACGGCGGGGATCTTTAGCTACGAGATGACGGTCCCGGGCGAGGTATCAGTGCCGACGGCAGGGGTAACGATGGTGTCGGTGAAGCCGACGCACCGGCGGCGGGGCATCCTGAGCGGGCTGATGAGGCGGCAGCTCTCCGAGGTGCGTGCGCGGGGCGAGGCGGTGGCCATCCTCTGGGCATCCGAAAGCGTGATCTACGGCCGGTTCGGCTATGGAGTAGCGATGCAACAGGAGCTGCTGCGCATTCCCCACGAGTACCGGGGGTTGCGCGACGACAGTGTGCTGGCGCCCGGGCGGGTGAGGCTGATCACGCAGGACGAAGCGCGCGTCGCGCTGCCGCAGGCACATGGCGGGATGCGGCTCCTGACGCCCGGTGCGGTGGGACGCTCGGAGAAGTGGTGGGAAGTGCGCATCTTCCGGGACCACCCCGACCACAGAGGCGGATTCGGTTCGAACAACTACCTCGTGTACGAAGAGGACGGCCTCGTGCGGGGATACCTGGTCTACCGGCGCAAGGGGGACTTCCAGGACTGGATCCCGGCAGGGACGGTGCTGGTGACTGAGTGCTTCTCCGAGCACGTCCGGGCGTACGCGGGGCTATGGCGGTATGTGCTCGGGCTGGACCTGGTGAAGACGGTGGAGTATGGCAACGCCGGCATGGACGAACCGCTGCTTTGGATGCTGGAAGATGCGCGCCGGACCGAGCGGAAGCGGCTGGACGGCATCTGGTTGCGGATTGTGGACATCGAGAAGGCGTTGAGCGCGCGGCACTACGGGGGGGAAGGCAGGATCGTGTTCGAGGTCCGCGACAACTTTCTCAATGGCACCGGCGGCCGATTCGAGCTGGAGGCGAGCCCCGAGGGAGGAGTGTGCCGGCGAACGGACACCGCCCCTGAGCTCGTGCTGGGTCCGGAGGAGCTGGCGAACCTGTACCTCGGGGGCGGGAGTGCCGGAGGGTTAGCGCGGGCCGGGCGGATCCAGGGGGACGCGCGGGCGCTGGCGCTCGCGGACCGGATCTTCGGGTGGCACGTGTTGCCCCACTGCCAGGAGCACTTCTAACACCCCCAACCCCCTCCCGGTTGGTAACCGACATCGATCGCCGAGTTTCTTGACTGAGTACCGGGCGCATAGGGCGGCCGGGGGGAGGAACGCGGGGACTTCCCTATCCAACGGCGTCCGTTTCGAGTGGACACTCTCCGGAGAAACCTCCCGACCGGAGAACACCATGGCCGAGACAGGACAGGGAAACACGGAACGCGGGCGCATCGACGTGCTCGAAGCGGTGGAGGCGCTGCCGCCACTACCGGCGGTCGCGCTCCGGGTGATGGAAGTCGCACAGAACCCGAAGTCCTCGGCGAGCGACCTGGCGCTGGTGGTGTCATCCGACCCGGGATTGAGCGGGCGGCTCCTGCGGGTCGTGAACTCGGCGGCCTACCGGCGCGCGCGGGAGATCACGTCGGTGCAAGAAGCGCTGGTGACGGTTGGGTTCGTCCAGGCGCGGAACATGGCGATCAGCGGGGCGATCGCAGGGGCGTACGCGCCCGACGCGCTGAATGCGTTGTTCCGGATCGACACGTTCTGGCGTCACTCGATCGCTGTGGCGTTCAAAGCGGCTGAGCTTGCGGGGCGGGGCCGGCGGCTGGACGTGCCGAGCGCATTCACGGCGGGAATCCTGCACAACATGGGGCGGCTGGCGATGTTCTACGCCGACCCGGCCGGTCTGGACCAGGCGGTGGCGGTGGCGATGCAGCGGGAGACAACGCTGGAGCAGGTGGAACAGGAACTGCTCGGGTTCGACCACGCGGAGATTGGCGGACGCCTGGCGGCAAAGTGGAACCTGCCGGCGGCAATCCAGGCTGCGATTGCCCACCACCACGGCGATATGGAAGTGGAGACTACGCTCGCGGGCTGCGTGGCGGCGGCCGACCGGTACGTGTGCGCGAACGGCCTGTTGCCGGGGTATGTTGTCCCGCCGAAGGCGGGCGAGATCCGGGCGATGGCGCAGGACTATGCGCACCTTGCGAAGCAGGTCGACGCGCTGATGGAACTCGTGACGGGAACGCCGGCCGGGGTTGCGGCATAGGGGCACACCAGGGCGAGGACTGCAATATAGCGGGACTTGCCAGGCTATCGCTGTGTGCTATAGCTGGGGCCCGAGCTATTCACAAGAACGGTATCTCACAGTAGGCTGATTCGGTTGGGCAACTGCCCGGAAGCAGGGGTGAGATGGTCATATCGGGTGCTCCGAACAACGTCGCCAGCATTGTTATGTCTAATGCTTCGGCAATCCACCACAACCTCTCGGTGCCTGTGCTGTATGAACATGCGGTGCGGCGGCACGAGGGGAAGCTGCTCCAGGGCGGGACGTTCGCGGTGTTCAGCGGTGAGCGGACGGGGCGGAGCCCGAAAGACAAGTATGTGGTGCGCACCCCGGACACTTCGGAACACGTGTGGTGGGGCCAGCACAACCAGCCGATGGGCGCCGAGACATTTGAACGGTTGCGCGCGAAGGCTGTTGCCTACCTGAAGGGCCGCGAGATTTACGTGCAGGACACGGTGGTGGCACAGGACCCGCACCACCGGAAGACGGTGCGGGTGATCACGGAGCAGGCGTACCACTCGCTGTTTGCGCGAACGATGTTCATCCCCTCGGAGTCCAAACCTGCTGACCACCGGCCGGACATCACGATCCTGCACTGCCCGTTCCTCCAGCTGGAGGGCGAGGGCGACGGTGTCCGGAGCGAGGCGGTGGTGGCGCTGAACCTGGCGGAGGGGATCATCCTCATCGCGGGGACAGCGTACGCGGGAGAGATGAAGAAGTCGGTGTTCACGGCGATGAACTACTACCTCCCGCTGGAGGGCGTGCTCTCGCTGCACTCGGCGGCGAACGTGGACCCGCGGACGGGGAAGTCGGCGTTGTTCTTCGGACTTTCGGGCACAGGGAAGACGACGCTGAGCACCGACCCGGAGCGGCTGTTGATCGGCGACGACGAGCACGCGTGGACGCAGCACGGGATTTTCAACATCGAGGGCGGATGTTACGCGAAGACGATCCGGCTTTCGAAGGACGCGGAGCCGGACATTTTCGAGCAGACGAGCGAGTTCGGGACGATCCTGGAGAACGTGATCTTCGATGAAGACACGCGGGAAGTGGACCTGGACGACGATTCGGTGACGGAGAACACCCGGGGGAGCTACCCGCTGGAGTCGCTGCGGAATGTGTACGAGCACGAAGTGGCGCCGCACCCGGCGCACGTGATCCTCCTGACGGCGGACGCGTTCGGGGTGATGCCACCGATTGCGCGGCTAACACCGGAGCAGGCGCTGTATCACTTCCTGAGCGGCTACACGTGCAAGCTGGCGGGGACGGAGATGGGGCTGACGGACCCGCAGACGACGTTCAGCCCGTGCTATGGGGCGCCGTTCATGGCACTAAACCCGACGGTATACGCGGAACTGCTGGAGCAGCGGCTAAGGATGACTGGCGCCCAGACGTGGTTGATCAACACGGGCTGGACGGGCGGGAAGTACGGCGTGGGGAAGCGCATTGCGATCCAGGAGACGCGGAAGATGGTGCGGGCAGTGCTGAACGATGGATTGCGGTCGGTGGAGTTCCGGCGGGACGCGCTGTTCGGGTTCGAGGTGCCGGTGAGCGCGCCGGGGGTGGACAGCCGGCTGCTCGATCCTCGCGAGGTGTGGAGCGATGCGGAAGAGTACGACCGGGTGTATGCAGGGTTGGCGGAGAAGTTCAAGGCGAACTTCGCGCAATTCCGGGACCTGGTGCGGCCGGAGGTTGCCGCAGCGGGCCCATGAGGTTCGACCCAACCGGGGGGCGAACGTAGAATCGGAGCCACCCGCCGCCGTCTGAAGGAGTAGCCGCGTGACCGCGAAGTACCTGAGCCAGTTGCGCCGCGAGGGCGCCATCGCCGAAATCGCGAAGGTGAAGTTCCCGTTCCCGGGGCCTGATCACCCTGACTTCGAGACGATCGTGAATGTGCCGAAGCCGCGGATGGCGGTGGGAGAAGAGGGCGGCAAGGACCTGTTCCCGGATATTGTGGTGGTGCGGCGGCCCGGGCAGTGGCTCCTGATGATGGCTGAGGTGGAGATGCCGGAAACCCTGACGGACGAGACGGCGCTGAACGACTGGCTGCCGATGTCGAAAGTGGGGGACCTGTTCGTGTATGTGCCGACGGGACTCGTGCCAGAGACCAAGGCGCTGTTGAAGAAGCACAAGATCAAGGTGGCAGGCATCCGGACGTGGCGGTTCCGGCCGGTGTGGGGCCTGGATGTTACCGAGGCCTAGCCCGGGCACCGGTCTCAGCACCAACGGCTATTCGTAGCGGAGGGCGTCTCCCGGGCGGAGACGCGAGGCGCGCCGGAGCGGGGGGATGACGACGAACCAGGACAGCGCGAGCGTGAGGACGAGCGCGATGGGTGGGTACCAGAGGGGATAGCTGTAGGGGATCGACCCGAACTCGAAGAGTGCGGCGACGATCAGGACCAGCATTTTGCCGATGAGCCAGCCGGCCGGGACGGCGAGGAGCCATCCGGCGGTAGCGACGGCGAGGGCTTCGGCGCGGAAGATACGGGTGATGTCGCGGGAGCTGGCGCCGATGCAACGGAGGATGCCGACCTCGCGGGTGCGCTCGATGACGTTCATGGTCATCATGTTGACGAGGCCGATGAGTCCGATGGCGACGATGGGGATGCCCATGACGGCGAGGACGCCGACGAGGGTGCGGTTGCTGGCGAGGTTGGCTTCTTTTTCGACGTAGCGGATTTCGGTGGAGACGGGATAGCCGGCGGCTTCGAGCGTGTCTTCGGCGAGGGCGGCGAGGCGGTCGATCGAGGCTTCGTCGCGACCCTCGGAGACGAGCCAGTAGGCGTTGGTGTCGGCGCGTCCGAGGATGTCCTGGAAGGTTTCGAACGGGAGAAAAAAGGACTGGGCGTTGTTCATGAGGCGGGAGTCGATGCCGACGATGGTGAGTTCGACATCGCCGCGGGCGGAACTGGCGGTCAGGGTATCGCCGACGCCGACGTCGTGGAGGTTTGCGAGGGCGCGCCCGATGACGGCGACGCGGGCGCGGGATGCGCCATCGGCCGGTTCGAGCCAGCGCCCGGAGACGATGTCGGGATCGTAGAGCTGGACCTCGGTGCTGATGCCCCAGGTTTCGTATTGCTTCCCGGCAACCATGAGGTTGTTGTAGAGGAGGGGCTGGGCAGCGGCGACCCCGTCGAGATCGAGGAGCAAATCGCCGGCGGTAGCGTCGAGGGGGACGTTGGAGCTCTGGGCGACGATGAGATCCCACTTGAGGGTGTCCCAGGTCCGGCCGGTGATGTCGGCGATGGTGATGCCGAGGGCGAGGAAGCCGAGGGCGACGCCGGCGGCAAGGCCGACCTGGACCATGGTGCCGAGCGCGCGGGTCTTGCGGCGGATGATGTTGCGCACGCCCATGGAGGCAGTGGCGGGGAGCGGGATCGCGCGGAGCACGCGGGTGGCACCTGCGGGGGGTGCGGCCGTGGATGCGTTGAGGCCTTCGTGGACCGGCAACCGGGTGGCGCGCACGATCGCCGGGACGGCAGCGACCGCGGTGCCGAGGATACCGGCAAGCAAACTGATGACGACGATCGTCCACACAACTCCCCACCGGGGCGTAACCCCGAGGAATTCGCCACCGACGAAGCGGGCGAGGAGATTGCTGAAGGGGATGCCGATGGCAACCCCCAGGACCGACCCGGCGATGGCGAGCAGGGAGACGGTGCGCAGGAACGAGAAGCCGATCTGGCGGGGGCGGCCGCCGATGGCCTTCATGATGGCGATTTCGCGCCGCTGTTCGGCGACCATGGTGGTCATGGTGTTCGAAACGAGGGCGACGGCAGAGATGAGCGCCAGGATGGCGCCGACATAGAACAGGGCACTGAAGTTGTTGAAGACATCCTGGCCGGGCCAGGTGCCGGCTTCCCGCGTGTCGGGAAGGTTGGTGAAGATGACCTCGGGATGGTGTTCGGTGAGCCAGGCCTGGACGGCCGCGGTGACTTCGAGAGCGCGTTCGGGGTCGGCGACGCGGAACTCGAGGGAATTGACGCCGCGCGCCCCGGCGATGCCGTTTACGGTGGCCTGTTGGGCGTACAGCACGATGGAGCCTTCGAGCGCGAACTGGGAGAACTCAAGGGTCCGGCCTATTCCGGCGATGGCCAGGGGATGCAGCTGGCCGGAGTTGTCCTGCACCTGGATGGCAGTGGCAGCGCCGGGTTTCAGGCGCCCGCTGCGCCCGTTCTCTGCATCGCTGAGCGCTTCACCGGCGTCCGGGAGCGTGCCCTGCACGAGGTCCACGACATTGACCTGCTGGGCTTCGAAGTTCTCGACCCCAACGAGGACGACATCTTCGCGCCGATCGCCGATCCGGGCCTGGGTGTAGAACGTGGTACGCACTTCGAGGGACTCCACCCCGGGGAGCCCGCGCAGCGCCTGGATGTCCGCATCGTCCAGTTGGATGTCCTCGGTACGGACACGAACATCGTGGAGGCGGTCGGCCTGAATGCGCGAGTCCATGGCACGGTCCATGAGCGCCGGCAGAGCGAACATGGCGAGGCTGGCGACCGCGGCGGCGATGGTTGCGACGGTGAAGAGCGATCTCGCGCGGCGGCGCGAGATGTCCTGCCACGACTTGCGGTAGAGGACGCTCATGGGGCTACCCATCGCTCGCGATCATGCCGTCGCGGATAGCGATGCGCCGGTGCGCGCGGGCGGCCAGGTCACGGTCGTGGGTGACGTAGACGACGGTGACGCCGCGCTGATTGAGGTCGGCCAGCAGGTTAAAGACGCGGTTGGCGGCTTCGGAATCGAGGTTGCCGGTGGGTTCATCGCCAACGAGGAGGACGGGGTCACAGGCGAGTGCGCGGGCGATGGCGACGCGTTGTTGCTCGCCGCCGGAGAGCTCGGAGGGCAGGTGGTCGGCGCGGTCTCCGAGGCCGACGAGTTCGAGGTTGCGGCGGGCGCGTTCTGTGCGCTCGGCGCCGCGGTAGAGGCGAGCAAGCTCCATGGGGAGGAGTGCGTTTTCGAGGGCGGTGAGAGTTGGGAGGAGCTGGAAGAACTGGAAGACGATACCGACACGGCGGCCGCGCCAGGCGGCGAGCTTCTCCTCGCTCAGGGTGTCGATGCGCTGGCCGTCGACGGTCACGGTGCCGGAAGTGGGGCGATCGATCCCGGTGATGAGGTTGAGGATGGTGGACTTGCCGCTACCGGAAGGGCCGACGATGGAAACCATCTCGCCCGGATTGATGGAGAGGTCGATCCCGCGGAGGGCGGTGTGGGAGAGGCGGCCGGTGCGGTAGACCTTTTCAGCGCCGACGAGCTGGATGAGCGGGGAGGAAGCCGCCGGAGGTACCGGCGTGGCCGCGGTGGGAGATGTCACGAGGTGGTCGTCCTCCGGCGTTGGTGGGGTTGCCACTCGGGGCGGGTCTCTCCGCAGTCTAACCGGGACCCGGGGCAAGGGAAGTCATTCGAACGAGTGAGATCCGGCGGGAGTTTCGGGCGGGATGGCCGAAGTGAGTTCGGCGCGGTAGGCTGCGGGCTGTGATTGCGACGATCGTGACTTTCCGGCATGGACCCGAGACGTATGACCGGCAACGGCTGGAGGCGATCTCGCACTCGACGGCCCCGAAGTACCGGGGGATGGCGGGACTCATCGCGAAGACGTACTGGTACGACGATGAGCGGCGAGAGCACGGCGGGTTCTATGTGTGGGAGACGCGGGAAGCGGCGGAGGCGGTGCACACGCCCGAGCACGCGGCGCGGCTTGAGTCGCTGTACGGGGTGCGGCCGGAGGTGAGGTACATCGATGCGCCGAGCTTCGTGAACAACGGGTAGTATTGGGATGGTGAACATTTTCTTCGATGTGGACCACACGCTGGTGTTCATCGACCAGCACACGAACGCGCTGCGGCCGGGCGCGCACGAGGCGATGCAGCGGTTGAAGGCTGCGGGGCACGGGGTGTTCGTGTGGTCGGCTTCGGGGCTGGCGCACGTGGAGCGGGTGGTGCATCTGCACGGGCTGGGCGAGTGGGTGGACGGGATGTTCGACAAGGACCCGCGGGTGCAGCCCTACCCGGATTTCATCATCGACGACGATTGGTACCTGGTGGAGAAGTACGGCGGCCACTGCGTGAGCCAGTACAAGGCGGTGAATCCCGACGACCGGGAGTTCGAGGATGCGCTCTTCAGGCTGGCTGAGCTCGGACACCTGTAGAGGAAAGCCCGGCAGCGGATAGCGGTTAGGGGATAGGTTGGCGCGTGGGCTATTTGTGGAGCCGTTTTACGGGGGGAGCCACCGGGCGTTCCTGGATGGGCTGGTTGCGCATGGGGGGCATGAACTCGAGCTACTGACCTTGCCCGAGGGGGAGTGGCGGCGGCGGATGCGGCGCGGTGCTCAAGAGCTGGCAGCGCGAGCGGATGAGGTACACGGGAGTTTCGACTTCCTGATGGTGAGCGACATGCTGGACCTGCCGGTGTTCCTGGCGCTGACGCGGCCGCGGTTCGAGCGCGTACCGGTGATGGCGTACTTCCACGAGAACCAGTTCACCTATCCACGGCTGCGCGGGACGAAGTTCAACTCGTGGTTCGGGCAGGTGAACTACCTGACGGCGCTGGCGGCGGACGTGGTGGCGTTCAACTCGGAGTTCCACCGGGAGGACTTCCTGGGGGCGTTGCGGACGCTCGCGGGTCAGCCGAACAACTGGTTGGTGGCAGAGGCTATCGGGGAGATCGAACGTAAGAGCGGGGTGCTGCCGGTGGGGGTGGAGCTGGGGTGGATTGGAGAGCTGGCACGGGACCGCGCGGACGACGGGGCGCGAACGATCCTGTGGAACCACCGGTGGGAGTTCGACAAGGCGCCAGAGATGTTCGCCCGGGTAGTGTGTGGGCTGGCGGAGGAGGACGTGCCGTTCCGGCTCGCCATCGCTGGAGAGCCGGGCGACAACCCGAGCGAGGCGATGTGGCGGGTGCGAGAAGCGCTCGGGGAGCGAGTCGTGCACTTCGGCTTCGCGGAATCGCGGGAAGCGTACGGGCGGCTGTTGTGGTCGAGCGACATCGTGGTGAGTACGACGCGGCACGAATTCTTCGGGGTGGGGATGGTGGAGGCGATGGCGGCGGGGTGCGTGCCGATCGCCCCGCGGCGGTACAACTACCCGGCGCTGGTGCCCGGGGAGTTGCACGCACGCCTCTTGTTCGAGACGGAAGAGGAACTGACGGACAGGCTCCGTGCGTTGATCATGGGGGCACTGCCGGACCGGGGGCCGCTGCAGGCCTCGGCGGCGCGGTTCGGCTGGGAACGGGTGGGGCCGCAGTGGGCGAAGGCGCTCAGCACGCTGGCGGGGCGACAGGAAAGAGCCCGCGGTTAGAATGGACTGATGGCGACGCGAAGCCGAGCCAGCGCACTGGACTGGCGGGCATGGCTGGGGCAGGCGCGGCAACAAGTCCCCTGGTTTATCAGCCGGCCGGTTGGCGTGGTGGTGCGGACCTTTCAGTTCTATTCGGCAGACAACTGCAGCATATACGCAGCGGCGATTGCCTATTACGCGATCTTCTCGCTGGTGCCGCTGGCGCTCCTGACGCTCTCGATCTTCGGGGTGTTCGTGAGCCGGGAAGAGATCGTCGACTTCGTGTTCAAGCAGTTCGCGCTGCAGGATACGGCGTCCGTCCGCAGGGACGTCGACCGGATCGTGGGGCAGGCGGGCGAATTCAGCCTTGCCGGCCTGTCGTTTGGCGCGATCGGCCTGTTCTGGTCGGGGAGCGGCATTTTTTCGGCGTTGCGGCGAGGGTTGAACGCGACGACGCACATGCCACGTGGGCGGGCATTCTGGCAGAGCAAACTGATCGATCTTGCGCTGGTGCCAAGCGTGGGGCTGCTGGTAGTGGTGTCGATTGGCCTGACGGCGGCGAGCCGGCTTGCGATCGACCGTGCGGGGGACCTGGGCGTGATCGAGATAGGCACGGGTACGGCCACGCGCCTGCTGGGCATCTTCTTGCCGACCCTGGTGTCGTTCCCGACGTTCATACTGATGTACCGGTTTGTCCCTTCACACCGGGTGGGGTGGCGGGAGGCGCTGGTGAGCGCGAGCTTCGCGACGATTGTGTTCGAAGCGTTCAAGAACGCGATCGCGCTGATCTTCAGCTTCACGGCGTTCACGCAGGACCAGGCGATCTACGCCAGCATCGGGACGGCACTGGTGATCCTGTTCGTCGTGTTCCTGGCGGGGTCCATTATCCTGCTGGGCGCCGAGTTCGGGCGGGCTGCGATGCGGGGGGACGAGACGGCGACAGAGGAGGGGGACGCGGTGGGGCAAGGAGATGGAGTGGTGGCCCCTGGGTGATGTGAAACTTTTGCAACAAGAAAGTAGCTAAAGTCGGGAATGCGGGGTAAACTGGGCGCGTGCAAGGTACACGCGAACGGATCCTGGAGTACATCTGCGAGCACCGCGGGGCGCGGGCGGAAGAGCTGGCGGAGCAGTTTGGCATCACGCCGGCGGCGGTGCGGCGGCACGTGGACAACCTGCGGGCGGATGGGCTGGTGGATGCACGGCCGGTGAAGCAGGCGACGGGGCGGCCGTATCACGCGTACTTCCCCACGGACAAGGCGACGCAGACAATGCCACCTGCCTATGCGGACCTGTTGGCCCGGATGCTGCGGAGCCTGGGGGAGCAGGACGAGGTGATCTCGACGGTGATGGCGAGCGTGGCGGAGTCGCTGGCTTCGCGGCACCGGAGCGACATCCCGGACAGCGCGGCAATCGAGGAAGTCATCGCGCAGGTGACGGCGAGCCTGAAGACAGAAGGGATCCTGGAGGCGTGGCGGTCGGAGGCGGACGGCTTCCACCTGGTGAACAGTTCATGTCCGTATCACAAGGCGGCGGAGATTTCGACGTTGCCCTGTGAGTCGGACCGGAAAGCGATCGAGCTCCTGCTGGGGCTGGATGTCGAACAGCTCAATCGGATTGTCGATGGGGCGCCACTTTGTGAATACCTGGTCCGAAGCGGCCAGCCGCAGATCATCGAACTTGGATAAGGAGAACGCAGCCATGACAGCTCTCCTGGAGATCACGAACCTCCGGGCCAACATCGGCGACAAGGAAATCCTCACGGGCCTGTCGTTGACCATCAACAAGGGCGAAGTGCACGCCATCATGGGGCCGAACGGCTCGGGCAAGAGCACGCTCGCGAACGTATTGATGGGGAACCCGAGTTACAAAGTCACGAGCGGAGAGGTGAAGTTCAAAGGGCAATCGATCCTCGAAATGGCACCGGACGAGAGGGCTCGGTTGGGGATGTTCCTGGCGTTCCAGTATCCGGTGGCAATACCGGGCGTGACGCTGGTGAACTTCATGCGGCAGGCGGTGAACGGCGTGCGCGGGCAGGAAGTGCCGATCCGGGAGTTCCGGGAGGCGCTGTTCAAGAAGATGGACCTGCTGAAGGTGGACCAGGACTTCGCCCGGCGTTATGTGAATGATGGCTTCAGCGGCGGCGAGAAGAAGCGGGCCGAGATGCTCCAGATGGCGATGCTCGAGCCAGCGATGGCCGTGCTGGACGAGACGGACTCGGGGCTGGACATCGACGCACTGCGGACGGTGGCCGAGGGCGTAAACGCGCTGATGAACCCGGAGATGGGGCTGCTGCTGATTACGCACTACCAGAGGCTGCTGAACTACATCAAGCCGCAGTTTGTGCATGTGCTGGTCGACGGCCGGATCGTGCGATCGGGCGGGCCAGAACTGGCGGAACACCTCGAGGCAGCGGGTTACGACGAATTCGAAACCGCAGCCGCGGCGACGGCCTGAAGGGGGTAGCGATGACGACCGCACCAGAGTCCATTGTTTCTGACTACAAGTACGGGTTTTTCGATAAGGAAGAGGCCCTGTTCAAAGCGAACAAGGGGCTGAACGCCGACATCGTGAACATGATTTCGGACATGAAGGACGAGCCGCAGTGGATGCGGGAGTTCCGGCTGCGCTCGCTTGAGCTGTTCTACCAGAAGGAAGACCCGGCCTGGGGGAGCGAGATCCTGAAGGAACTCGACTTCGAGAACATCCACTATTTCGTACGGGCGACAGACCGCGACGAGCGCTCCTGGGACGACGTGCCCGAGTACATCCGGAACACGTTCGACAAGCTGGGCATTCCCGAGGCAGAGAAGAAGTACCTGGCGGGCGTTGGCGCGCAGTACGACTCGGAGGTGGTGTACCACAACATCCGGGAGGACCTGGAGAAGCTGGGCGTGATCTTCCTGGGCACCGACCAGGCGCTGAAGGAGCACGAGGACATCTTCAAGGAGTACTTCGGGACGATCGTGCCGCCCGGGGACAACCGCTACGCGGCGCTGAACAGCGCGGTGTGGAGCGGCGGGTCGTTCATCTACGTACCGAAGGGCGTGAAGGTCGATATCCCGCTGCAGGCGTACTTCCGGATCAACACCCAGAACATGGGGCAGTTCGAGCGGACGCTGATCATCGCGGACGAGGGCAGCCAGATTCATTATGTCGAGGGTTGCACGGCGCCGGTCTACAGCTCGGACTCGCTGCACAGCGCGGTGGTGGAAATCATCGTGAAGAAGAACGCGCGGGTGCGGTACACGACCATCCAGAACTGGTCTAACAACGTGTTCAACCTGGTGACGAAGCGGGCGGCGGCCTACGAGAACGCGGTGATGGAGTGGGTCGACGGGAACCTGGGGTCGAAGCTCACGACCAAGTTCCCAAGCGTGTACTTGATGGAACCGGGCGCCCACGCGGAGATCCTCTCACTTGCGTTCGCTGGGAACGGTCAGCACCAGGACGCCGGCGGGAAGGTGATCCATGCGGCATCGAACACGACCTCGACGATCATCTCGAAGTCGCTGAGCAAGGATGGTGGGCGGACGAGCTATCGCGGGCTGCTGAAGGTGTACGAGGGCTGCGAGAACGTGAAAGCAAACGTGCGTTGCGACGCGCTCCTGCTGGACGAGGACTCGCGGTCGGACACATACCCGACGATGGAAATCGACTCGCCGGATGTGAGCATCCAGCACGAGGCGTATGTCTCGAAACTGGGTGAGGACCAGCTCTTCTACCTGATGAGCCGGGGCATGAGTGAAGAAGCGGCGGCGAAAATGATCGTGAACGGGTTCGTCGAGCCGATCGTGAAAGAGCTGCCGATGGAATACGCGGTCGAGCTAAACCGGCTGATCGAACTCCAGATGGAAGGTGCAGTCGGTTAGCGGAGACGCAACCGTGGCGGAGGCCCACAGAGGCTTCTGTCATGTTGCGCCGCCGGTCAAACGTCAAGAATTCGGGGTGATGGCTGCGAAGTTTGTTCACCCCTGGCCCCCTCACCCGCCTTCGGGTGAGGGGAGATGCGCCGAGGCGAATGTATGACCACTGTTGTGGAACAGCGAATGGACTTCAAGGCCGCGAGCCAGGCCGCGGGACGCGAGTGGAACGACACACCGTGGCAGGCGACGCTGCGGGCGCGGGGAACGAAGCTGGCGAATGAGCTCGACTGGCCGGATTCGCGGGCGGAGCGGCCATGGAAGTACTACGACGCGACGCAGATCGGGCTGACGCCAGAGACACCGCTTGCGGACGTAGACGTGACGATCGCCGGCGACGCCGCGGGGTACGCGCAACGCTTCGGCGATGCGAAGGGCGAGGCTGCAGAGACCATCGCCCGGCACGCCGGCACGATGGTGCTGCCGGAGACGGACCGCCTGACGGCGCTGCACTACGCGCTGTTGCGCGACGGTGTGCTGGTGAACGTGCCGGCGAACGTCGAGGTCGCAGAGCCGATCCGGCTGGTGCGAAGCGTTTCGAAGGCGGGCGTGAGCACGCCACACACGCTCATCGTAACGGGCGCGAATAGCCGGGTGACGGTGGTGCAGGAGTACACGTCGAGCGACGAGGCGATCGTGGCACTACCGGTGGCGGAGATACTCCCGGGGCCAGGGGCCGAGGTTTCGTACTACTGCATCCACAGCTGGGGCGCACGGACGAAGGTGTTCGCCCACCAGCGCTTTTTGGGGGCCGAGCGTGATGCCGCCTTCCACAACCTGCACCTGGTACTGGGAGGCGAGGTGGTGAAGGGCCACCTGGAATCGACCCTGCGGGCGCGGGGCACCGCGAGTGAACTGCTGGGCGTTGCGTACGGGACGGGCGAGTCGCGAGGGGACTTCTACACGCTGCAGGACCACATCGGGCCGGACACGCGGAGCGACCTGCTCTACAAGGCAGCGCTGCGCGACTCGTCGCGGGCTATCTACTACGGGCAGACGCGGGTGGGCCTGGACGCGAAGAATGCGGATGCGAACCAGGAGAACCGCAACCTCCTGCTGAGCAAATCGGCCCGGGCCGACAGTGATCCGGTGCTGGAGATCCTGACGAGCAACATCATCCGGGCATCGCACGGGGCGACGGCGGGGCCTGTAGACCAGGAGCAGCTGTACTACATGCAGGCACGCGGCATCCGCCCCCGGGACGCCGAGGCGATGCTCGTACGCGCGTTCCTCGAGGCGGTGTTGGGCCGGGTGCCCAACGAGGCAGCGCGCGAAGAGCTGAGCGCGAAGCTGGAAGCAAAGCTGGAGCAGGCCTGATGACGTGGGTGCAAGTAGGGAATGAGGGCGATGTGGCGCCCGGCGAAGCGGTGGTAGTCGAGGCCGGCGGGAAACGTTTGGCCCTCTGCAACACGGGCGAAGGTCTATACGCCATCGACGACGTGTGCACGCACGACGGCGGGCCGCTCGACCAGGGCACTTTGGACGGCAAGGAGATCGAGTGCCCGCGGCACGGGGCGCGGTTCGACGTAACGACCGGGCGGGCGCTCTGCCTGCCGGCCGTCCGGCCGGTGCGGACGTATCCGGTCCGGGTGCACAACGGAACCGTGGAAGTCGAGGTTTGAGAACGAGCCATGCCGCACGCGGAAGAGGACCGGCCGTGATCGACCCGCGAGAGATCCGCAAGGACTTCCCGATCCTGGAGCAGCAGGTAAACGGGCGGCCGCTGGTGTACCTGGATAACGCGGCGACGACGCAAAAACCGCGCCAGGTGATCGAGGCGCTGGTCCGCTATTACGAGACCTCGAACGCGAATATCCACCGCGGCATTCACACGCTGGCGGTGCGCGCGACCGAGCAGTACGAAGCAGTGCGCGGGAAGACGGCAGCGTTCCTGAGTGCATCGCACCCGGAGGACATCGTGTTCACGCGGAACACGACGGAGGCGCTCAACCTGGTGGCGCGGGCCTGGGGCGACGCGAACGTGCATGAGGGCGACGAAATCGTGCTCACGTTGATGGAGCACCACTCGAACATCGTGCCATGGCAGCAGCTTGCGCAGCGGACGGGAGCGTTGCTGCGATACGCGGGGATCACGCCGGAGGGGAAGCTCGACCTTGACGAAGTGCGGGGACTCATTGGGCCGCGCACGAAGGTGGTGAGCGTGACCCACATGTCGAACGTGCTCGGGACGATCAACGCGGTGGCAGAAATCGGCGAGATGGCACGGCAAGCCGGGGCGCTGATGGTGGTGGATGGGGCGCAGAGCGCGCCGCACCTGCCGGTGGACGTTGAGGCGCTGGGGTGTGACTTCTTCGCGTTTTCGGCGCACAAGATGCTGGGACCGACGGGCGTTGGGGTGCTGTGGGCGCGGCGGGGACTGTTCGAGACGATGGAACCGTTCCTCGGGGGCGGTGACATGATTGCGCTGGTACGGCAGGACGAATCGACGTGGGCGGATGTTCCGCACAAGTTCGAGGCGGGCACGCCGAACATTGCCGACGTGGTCGCATTCGGAGCGGCGCTGGACTATCTGCAAGACCTGGGGATGGGAGCCGTACGGGCCCACGAAATGGCACTGACCGCGTATGCGATGGAGCAGCTTTCGAGCATCGAAGGACTGACGATGCACGGGCCGGAGCGGGCGGACGAGCGCGGGGGAGTGGTGAGCTTCGCGATGAACCCGGCCCACCCGCACGACATTGCGACGATCGCGGACGGCCACGGGGTGGCTATCCGGGCAGGGCACCACTGCGCGCAGCTCTTGATGCGGCACCTCGGGGTGGCTGCGACTAGCCGGGCAAGCTTTAGTATCTACAACGACAAAGACGACATCGAGGCGCTGGCGGAGGCGCTGGAACACGTAAACCGGGTGTTTGGGTGATGGCAGTAGCAGAGCCGCAATTTGACGACCTTTACCGGGAGATCATCCTGGACCATTACCGGCGGCCCCGAAACCGGGGAGAGCTGGCCACGCCATCACAACGCGTGGAAGGGGTGAACCCGGTCTGCGGCGACGAGATCCACCTGGACCTGGAAATCGGCGATGACACGATCCGGGACGTGAGCTATTGGGGGCACGGCTGCTCGATCAGCCAGTCGAGCGCTTCCATGCTGACGGAGCGGCTCAAAGGCTGCTCGATCGAAGAAGCCGAGCGGGTAATGGGGAAGGTGCGCGCGATGCTGATTGACGGCGCGGCACCGGACGACGAAATCGGCGACCTCCAGGCGCTGGAGGGCGTAGCCAGGCTGCCGGTGCGCGTGAAGTGCGCGCTCCTGTGCTGGAATGTCCTCAAAGAGGGACTCCAGCAGGCCACCACCGCTGCCTAAGGAGGCGAGACATGACTGAAGAAACGACGACCGCGCCCACGCATGAAGAGCTGATGGCGAAGCTATGGGAAGTGAACGACCCGGAAATCAACCTGAGCATCGTGGACCTTGGGCTGATTTATGACGTCCAGTACGAGGACGGCGACGTGCTCGTGACGATGACCCTGACCAGCCCGGGCTGCCCGCTCGGGCCGGTGATCCGGGGCGAGGCCTACGCCAAGCTACGAGAGGTGCCGGGAGTGAAGGATGTGGATGTCCAGATCGTCTGGAGCCCACCGTGGGACCCGCGGACGATGGCGAGCGACGACGTGAAGATGCAGCTGGGGATCTGGTAGGTCGTTCAATGTGGAACGCTGGGGTGGGCGTCGCGGTGGGTGCCGGCGTGGGCGTGGCACTCGGAGCCGCACTGGGCAATATGCCGCTGTGGCTCGCGATCGGCGCCGGCGCCGGGGTCGTTGCCGGAGCTATCGGTGCGATGTGGTCTCAGCGAGGAAAGCCTCCCCGAGACCGCTAGGAGCCTGAACGGCCCCGGGATTCACAGGAACGGGAACACCATTCGGGAGATGACGTTCAGTGCGATAGCCCAGGCGGGTGGCTCGTCGTCGGTGGCGTGCTCATCGACGGTGGAGGCTGCGAGGCCCTGGTGGGGCACGAGCTGGTAGACCGCGACGATCTCTCCGATATCGAACCAGGTGCCCCGGCAGGGTGCGCACTGGTCGAGCACCACGCCGTTTCTTTGGAAGCGCTCCATCGGCTTGCCGCAGTCCGGGCAATTGAGCGCCGGGAGGGACTTGCCGCAAGAGCGGCAGGTGTCGTCGGGCTTAAGGCGGCCGTGGCAGGCCCGGCAGCGGCGCGGGGCCATCGCTTGCTCGAGCGCGGGGTGTCCGGCGCCGGGGTCTGCGACGCCACGAGCGAGGGAATCGCCGACCGCCCAGAATCCGTAGCAGCGGGAACAGAAGCGGAGCGGGTCGATCGTCTGGAGTTCGAAGCGGCGAAAGACCGACATCTCCGGGTGGTCCGGGCAGTAGGGACAGGGGGACTGGGGATCGAGCCGGGGTTGCTGCGCGGCGTGACGCCGAAGGTCGGCGAAGATCGCTTCCGTGTCGCGCTCCCAGGAGCCTGAGGCGGCCCGGGCCCGAGCGTCGGCCAGCCAGCGGTCGTCGGCGGTAGTGGTCACAGTTAAAGATTCGGCGGGAGAGCGGGAAACGCGCAGCGGAGGAGCCTCAGCAGGCTCGCGTGTAGACTGGGTGAGAGATGAGCTGCGAAGAAGAGACGGCGGGACTGCTGCGCCGCGCGGGGCACAAGATGACCCCGCAGCGGCTGATGATCGTGCGCGCCTTGCGGCATGCGGAGGGGCACGTGAGTGCCGCGCAGATCGCTGAGCAGGTGCGCGAGGCGTACCCGTTCGTCGATGTGAGCACGGTGTACCGGACACTGGATGTGTTGAAGCGGATGCGGCTGGCGACGTCGACAGACATGGGTTCGGGCGATGTCCTGTTCGAGTGGGCGCCGGAACAGCCGCACCACCACCTGGTGTGTTCGAGCTGCGGGCAGGTGGTGGAGGTCGGGCACGAGTACCTGACCGGGCTGGAGACATCGCTGGTGGAGGACTTCGGGTTCGTGGCGGATATGCACCACTTCGCGATATTCGGCCTGTGCCGGGGGTGCCAGATGGCCGAGAGCCTCGATGCCGACGCGTCGTGACCTGATTGCGGCGCTCGAGGGGGCGGCCGGGCGGGAGTACGTGCTCTGGCGGCCGGAAGACCTGGCGGTGTACGAGTTCGACGGGACGATTGAGAAGTCGATGCCGCACGCGGTGGTGCTGCCGGCCACGACCGAAGAGGTGGCCGCGGCCGTGCGGGCATGCAACCGGCTGGGCGTCCCGATCACGCCGCGCGGCGCCGGGACGGGGCTGAGTGGCGGTTCGGTGCCGGCGAAGCGGGGGGTGGTGATCGGGACCGGGCGAATGCGGCGGATCCTGGAGATTGACCCGGTGGACCGGGTGGCGGTGGTGGAACCGGGGGTGGCAAACCTGGACGTCTCGAAGGCGGCGGCGCCCTTCGGGCTGTTCTACGCGCCGGACCCGAGTTCTCAGCAAGCGTGCAGCATCGGCGGGAACGTTGCCGAGAACGCGGGTGGACCGCATTGCCTGGCGCTGGGCGTGACCCAGAACCATGTGCTCGGGATGGAGGTGGTGACCGCCGCTGGTGAGGTGGTGTGGCTTGGCGGGCGGGTGGCGGATTCGTTTGGTTATGACTTGCGGGGAGTGTTCATCGGGAGCGAGGGGACGCTGGGTATCGTGACGAAGGTAGTGCTGCGGCTGTTGCCGGTCCCGGCGAGTGTGGTCACCCTGCTGGCCGCGTTCGACACGGTAGAGCAGGCGAGCGAGACCGTTTCGAGCATCATCGGAGCGGGGATCATCCCGGCGGCGATGGAAATGATGGACAGGCTCTGCCTGCAGGCGGCAGAGGCGGGGTTCCAGTGCGGGTATCCGCCGGATGCCGGAGCGGTGCTGCTGGTGGAGCTGGACGGGTTACCGGAAGCCATCGAATCGGAAGCGGCGCGGGTGCGGGCAGAGTGCCTGGAGCGGGGAGCGGTGGACGTGCGGTTGGCGAGCAGCGACCGGGAACGCGCTCTGCTGTGGAAAGGGCGGAAGAACGCGATCCCGGCACTGGGGCGGCTGGCCCCGAACTACTACATCGTCGATGGCGTGGTGCCGCGCTCGAAGCTGGTGGACGTGATGCAGGTGGTGGGCGATGTGTCGGAGCGGACGGGGATCCCGATCGCGAACGTGTTCCACGCTGGGGACGGGAACCTGCATCCGCTGGTGCTGTTTGACGAGCGCGTGCCGGGGATGACCGAGCGCGTACTGGATGCGGCGGCGCAAATCATGAAGGCGTGCGTGGACGCCGGTGGGACGCTCAGTGGAGAGCACGGGATCGGCGCGGAGAAGCGGCAGTTCATGCCGTGGCTGTACGGCGAGACAGACCTTGAGAACATGGAACGCCTGCGGGGCGCGTTCGGGAACACCGGGCAGTTCAACCCGTGCAAGCTGCTGCCGGGGGGGACCGGGTGCGGGGAGATGGCTCACCAGGCGGCGGCCGTGCGGGCGGCGGGGCCGGATGCGTATGTCTGACGGGGGAGGAGGGAGGAGGCAGGAAGGAGGAGCCGGAGGTGGCGCCCTTGTGCGTGGGAGGGCGGCGGAGGGGGTTGTAACGCCCGCGAGCATGAAGGAATTGCAGGAGCTGGTGCGGGAGCGGGATGGGCGGACGCTGGTGCCCGTGGGTGGTGGGACGCGGATGGGCCTGGGGTACGCGCCGGAGCAGCCGTTCATGCTGGTGGAGTTGCCGGCGGCGCTTTCCGGGGAGCTTGAGCATGCACCCGAGGACCTGACGCTGGTGGCGCCGGCCGGGGTGACTGCCGCGGAAGTGAACCGGCGGCTGGCCGCGCACGGGCAATTCGTGCCGCTGGACCCCCCAGTGCCGGAGCGGGCGACGCTGGGCGGGACGCTGGCTGCAGGGACCGGCGGGCCGCTGCAGACGCGATACGGGTTACCGCGGGACCTGGTGCTGGGGATGACGGTGCTGCGGGCGGATGGGGAACTGGTGAAGGCCGGCGGGCGGGTGGTGAAGAACGTGACCGGGTATGACCTGATGCGCCTGTGGTGCGGGTCGCTGGGGACGCTGGGGATCGTCACGGAGGTGGCGCTGCGGGTGCTGCCGCTTCCGGAGAGCGTGGACCTGGAGGTGGAGGTGCCGGACGTGGAATCCGGGATTGCGCTTGCGCGGGCGCTCTCGGCAGCAGATACGAGGCCAGAGGTGGCGGAGGTGATAGGGGGAAGCGACGGATCGCTGTTGCTCATCAGGGTCCCGGGGCGGGCGGTGGCGGCGGTGCGGCGGGCGTGCGGGGGGCGGCCGGTGCACGGGGCGGGGCTCGAGCGGTATGCGCTGGCCCGGGACGCGGGGTTCCAGGATGGCGATGTGCTGACCATGCGGGCGGCGACGACGGCGGGGGGGGTGGGTGACGTGGCGCGGAGGCTCTACACGTTGAAGCCTGACGTGATGACCATTCGACCCGTGACCGGGGCGGTGCGGGCTGCCTGGGGACGAACAAGCGCTCCATCGGCGCGGGAGGTGGCGGCCGTGGTGGAGCCGCTGCGCCGGGGGCTGGCCGGCTCCGGCGGATCGGTGGTGATGGAGCGAATGCCGGAGAGCTACGAGATGCTGGTCGACTCGTGGGGGGAGGCGCCAGGTTCGTTCGCCCTGATGCGGAACGTGAAGGCGGCGTACGACCCGGACGGCCGGTTCAACCGGGGGAGGTTCGTTGGTGGTATCTGAGGGGCTGTGGCCGGTGCCGGGGGAGGCTCCCACGACGGAGGACCTGAGCCGCTGTGTGCACTGCGGCCTGTGCCTGAGCAGTTGCCCGACGTACCTGGTGACCGGGCTGGAGGTGGAGTCGCCACGGGGGCGGATCCACTTCGCGAAGCTGATTGACGAAGGGCGGAGCAAGCTGACGCCGGCCATCGCGCGGCACTGGGATTTGTGCCTGCAGTGCCGCGCCTGCGAGGCGGTATGCCCCAGTGGGGTGGCGTACGGTCGCATCCAGGAGCGCGCGCGGGCCCAGCTTTCGGGGACTCCGGCGGGCCGGGTGCAGCGCAGGTTGCGGCGGTTGATGCTGCGAAACGTGATCGCGCGGCCGCGGGTGCTGGCCGCGGCGATGGCGCCGGCGCGGTGGTATACGGGTTCGCGCGCGCAGGGGATGGCGCGGCGAACGGGCGGGTTGCGGCTGCTGGGGCGGCTGGGCGCCGGGGAGCGGCAGCTACCAGGGAGGACCGGGCGGCCGTTCCGGCCCGGAGAGGCACTGGCGCAGCCGGCAGAGGCGCGGGAACGGGCGCTGCTGTTCAGCGGGTGCGTGATGGGCGAGCTGTTCGGGGATGTGCACCGGGCGACGGGGCGGGTGCTGGCGCGGGCGGGTGTAGCGCTCGAAGCACCCGCGGAACAGGGCTGCTGCGGGGCGCTGCACGCGCACGATGGGGACCTGGAGTTCGCGCGGAAGCTTGCGCGCCAGAATATCGCGGCGTTCGAGGGGAGCGATCTGCCGATAGTGGTCAACTCGGCCGGTTGCGGAGCGGCGATGAAGGAGTATGGCGATCTGCTTTCGGGCGACCCAAGGTGGGCGGCGCGGGCGCGGACGTTCGCTGCGCGGGTGAAGGACCCGAGCGAGTACCTGGTGGAGGTGGGTGCGGACAGCCCCGGACGGCTGGCGGCGCGGGTGGCCTACCAGGACGCGTGCCACCTGGCGCACGCGCAGGGAATACGGGAACAGCCGCGGGAGCTGTTGCGAGGGGCGGCCGGGTGTGAGCTGGTGGAGACGCCCGGGGCCGACGTGTGTTGCGGGGCGGCCGGGATCTACAGCCTCGTGCAGCCGGGGATGTCGGCCCAGTTGCGTTCGCGGAAGGCCGAACATTTCCGGGAGGCCAGGCCGGACATCGTCGTGACAGCCAACCCGGGATGCCAGATGCAGTACAACGCAGCGGTTGCGGAGGCGGGGATCGACGCGCGGGTCATGCACCTGATGGAGGTGCTGGACGAGGCGCAGGCGGCGGCGGAACAAAGTTAGCGGTAAGCCGACTCAGGGCTGGACGTAGCGGGCTGCATCGAGGTGGTGTGTCCAGAAGGGAGATGGCGTGGGGCCCGCAACGCCCTTGCGCCGGAAGAGCTCAGAGGTCTGCTGCACCCAGGGGATAACGCCGCCGAAGCCCGCCTCGACGACGACCTGCTGAAGGTCGTGGACCCCGGTGCGGTCGCGGAGGGACGAATCGAGGGTCCGGGCAGTGCCGAACGAGAGCCCCGACGGCAGGCCCGGGAGGCCCTCGTAGCGCTCAATGAAGGCGCGGCGGGGGTCGGGAGAGGGAAGGGGCGGGCCCCAGCCGAACCAGAAGGCGGCGCGGCCATTGCCGTAGTAGCCATCGAGGACGCGGCGGCTGATGGTGGTGTAGGTCTCGACGGCCGGGCGGAACTGGTCGCCGAGCACCTCGTTCAGGATGCCGGTGACGACGGAGCTGGCGCTGTAGAGCGGGTCGAAGACGCTCGGGAAGTCGATGGTGATGGTACCCAGGGAGGGACCGGCGGCGGCCTCCCAGCGCTGGCGTGCGGCACGGGCGTCTTCGGCCCGGTCACGGGCGTAGCCGGGGTAGAGCGCGAGCACGCCCTCGGTGAGGGCGAACGCGGGATGGACGGGGGGTACGGGACCTGCCGGTACCGCGCGGCCCCCAAAGAGCTCGTTGGCGAGACGGAAGCGGTTGAGGGCGCCGCTGAGGGCTGAGGTGATGGTCGGGATGTTCCATGGGGGCGCGCCGGCGTCGAGGGAGGACATCACCACCTCACGTTCGAAGCGCGGGTACTCCTCGGCCAGGCCGGCGGCACGGATCGCTTCGGCTTCACGGCGGTCGCGGGTGATGACCTCGTCCAGATCGTCATCGGCGAAGCGAGCAACGAGGTCGAATGGCTCGCCGACATGGAGCTCGTCGAAAGCGACCGGGGGGCGGTGGCCGCCGGGGGCGGGGAGGAACACGAGAGAGCCGTCGCGCGTGCCGTCGAAGCGGAAGGGGCCAGAACCGACGACTCGCGCGGGGTCAAGGCCGGACGGGGTGGCTTCGAGAGCCGCGACGGCTTCGGGGGCCTGGACGAGGGCGAACTCTCCCGCCAGGGTCTCCAAAATGAACGGATCGGGGGACGAGAACGCGATGCTGACGACGCCCGCAGCGGGAGAGTGGACGCGATCGAAGGTTGCGTAGTCCTGGTAGCGCTGAGCCAGCGGCGCGGTGCCGCTCTTCGCGATTTCGAGGGCGCGCAACAGGTGAAGAACCACATCGTCCGAAGTGACGGAGCGCCCGGGGAACCCGGGAGCCGGACTCCAGCGGACGGCGGGGTCGAGGTGGAGGATGAGCGTCTGCGTGTCGGGCTGCTCCCAGCGGGCAACGAGGTCGGGGCCGAGGGTGGGGGCGTGGAGGTCGGCCCACTGGAGGAGGCGGGAGTGGGTGCGGCCGAGGACTTCGATGACGGACGGTTCGCCGGTGAGCTGGGCGTCGAACGTGTCGAAGTTGAACCGAGCCGGCGCCGCGAGCCGGATGATGCCGCCGCGGGGAAGGGGAGTCGCCGTGGAGGCCGGGGCGGGTGTTGGGGAAGCCGGCCGTGGGGTGCGCGTTGGCGGGGTGGCGGCCGGTTGCCCTGAGCCGGAGCTCGAGCGGTTGGCAAGGACGACGGCTCCGGCACCGGCGGCCCCGGCCGCCGCGACACCGCCCGCGAGGAACGCTCGGCGGTTGAGGCGGCGAGCGGCGGGGCGGGAACTCAACGGGGCGTTATCTCGTGGGTATGGGCGGCGAGCTCGATGCGGCCGGCGTCGGGGCTCATACAACACTCCATGGCTTCGTGGAGGGCTGGCGTCTCGGGCTGGAGCGTAACGTGGCCGATGCCGAAACGGTCGCGGAAGAGGGTCGCCAGGTCGGTGAGGACGTGCTCGGTGCAGTCCGCGTCGGCCAGTTCTACGTGGGCGCTGAGGGCGGGGAAGGAGGGGGCGATAGACCAGACGTGGACATCGTGAAGGGCGAGAACGCCGCGGATTTCCGTTGCGGCAGCAGCGATCGAGTCGGGATCCAGGCCGCGCGGGGCACTTTCCATGAGGATGGACCCGGCATGGCGGAGGAGACTGAGGGCGCGCGGGACGATGAGGGCGGCGATAGCGAGCGCGACAAGGGCATCGAGTCCGCGCCAGGCCCCGAGAGCGATGGCCGTGGCGGAGAGGATGACGGCAACGGAGCCGAGGGCGTCGGCCATGGCTTCAAGGGTGGCGCCGCGGACGTTCAGGTTGTCGTGGGCGTGGCCGTGAAGTATGCGGAGGACGAGGAGATTGACGGCGAGGCCGGCGACACCGACGGCGACGACCGGGGCGGTATCGAGTTCGGGAGAGCTGCTGCCGAGGCGGCGGATCGCCTCGAAGACGATATATCCGGCGATAAGGCAGAGAAGGGTGACGTGGACGGGGACCGCGAGCACCTCGGCGCGGGCGTAGCCGAAGGTGCGGCGGGAGTCGGCCGGGCGGCGGGCAATGGTGGCGGCGGCGAGGGCGAGAAAGAGCCCGGCAGAGTCGGCGAGCATGTGGCCGGCATCGGAGACGAGGGCAAGGGAGCCCGCGAGGTAGCCGGTAACCGCCTCGATTGCGACGAAGAGCAGCGTGAGGAGTAGGCCTGCGAGAAGGGCCTTGCGGGCGCCGTCGTGCGGGGTATGCACGGGATCATCGTAGCAGGTGGGGGCCGGCAGCCGGGCGGAGTGCTAGAGTGATGGCTAGTGGCATCTGCCACCTGGTGAGGGCCGCGCCCTGGCTGGTGAGTTCGTCGGCCTGACGGCCGCGATAGCCGACGTTATCCAGCCCCTGATACGAACAGGGGCTGCTTCCGCGCGCCTTGGTGTGCCGGAGACCGCGAAGGCGCCGGTGGCGGCCGCGATCGCGGCACGGCATGGGCGACCGGTGCTGTTGCTGGCTCCGACACCCGCGCGAGCGCACGCCCTGCACGAAGAGCTGGCCTTTTTCCTGGAGGATGTCCCACTGGCGAGACTGCCTGAGCGGGAGGCGCTGCCGTACGAATTCGCTCGCGACGACCCATCGGTGGCGGTTGAGCGGGCACATGCGCTGGGGCTATTGCGGCGGGAGGAGAGGGCCCTGGTCGTGGCGTCGTGGGCGGCGGTTTCGGAGCACTGCGCGCCACCGGGGATCGAAGCCGAGGGCGTGACGATCTCCGTGGGCATGGGGATCCGGCCGGGCGACCTGATGGCGCGGCTGGAGGGCGCGGGATACGCGATCGAACACCTGGCGGACCAGCCGGGGACGGCATCGCGGCGGGGCGGGATTATCGACATCTTCCCGGCGGGGACCGAACACCCGTACCGGGTCGAGTTCTTCGGCGACCAGGTGGAGAGCATCCGGACACTGGACCTGGGGACGCAGCGGAGCACGGGCCGGGTGGACGAGGCAGCCATCCCGCCGGCGGCGACCAGCAGCCATGCGGCCCGGGACGCAGCGCGTGAGCTTGGCGCGGGAATCGATAGCGATTCGGACGACTCAGACCTGGTGCTGGAGCAGCTGCAGATCATCGTCACCGGCGGGCGGAGCGACTACCAGGGGTTCTTTGAGTCGCTGCTGTACGAATCGACGGCGATCGAGCACCTGGCGGCGGGAAGTCTCGTCATTTTCGACGACGCGGAGGACGGTGAAAACGCACTGGCGACGTTGCTGGAGCACGAGGGGCGGACGCAGGGCGAGTTGGAGGCACGCAAGGCGATTCCCGAGGGGCTCCCGAGACTGCGCGAGGACGGGGGCGCAGTGCGGGCCGGGCTCGGCGGCTTCGAGACGATCCACCTGCAGCGGTTCGGAAGCGAGGAGCTGGGGGCGAAGCGGCTACCGCTCGCGGCGACGCCGAGCTTCGCCGGGAAGCTGAAGCCGCTCGCCCAACAGGCGGCTGCCTGGGCGAAGCAGGGTCGGGCGGTGGTGATCGTCTCGCAGCAGGCGTTGCGGCTTGCGGACCTGCTGGATGAGGAGGGCGTGAAGGCAGACCTGCTGCGACGGCTGCCCGAGCGACCCGTGGGCGGACGAATCACGCTCACGCCGATTGCGCTGAGCGGGGGATTCGCCGTGAGCGACCTGCTGACGGTGATCACGGACGCGGAGGTGTTCGGGCTGCGCAAGCGGCGGCGGCCAACGCGGACGCGGCACGGGGTCCGGAGCGACCTGGTCTCGACGCTGGAAGTGGGCGACTACCTCGTGCACGCGGACCACGGGATCGCGCGGTACGGGGGTCTCATCCGGCGGACGGTGGAGGGCGTGGAGCGGGAGTACCTGGAGCTGCAGTACGCGGACAACGACCGTCTGTACGTGCCAGCGGACCAGCTGGAATCCGTTTCGCGGTACGTGGGGCCCACAGAACACCCGCCGTCGCTGACGCGGCTGGGGTCGCAGGAGTGGACAAGGGCGAAGCGGCGGGTGAAGCAGGCGGTTGTCGAGCTCGCACAGGACCTGATCGAGCTGTACGCGAAGCGGGAAGTGGCGCGGGGACACGCGTTCCCCGCGGACACGGCGTGGCAGATGGAGATGGAGGCCGCGTTCCCGTTCGTGGAGACCGGGGACCAACTGCTGGCGATCGCCGAGGTGAAGGGAGATATGGAGCGGATGCGGCCGATGGACCGGCTGATCTGCGGCGACGTGGGTTATGGAAAGACCGAGGTGGCGATCCGGGCGGCGTTCAAGGCGGTGACGGACGGGAAGCAGGTGGCCGTGCTGGTGCCGACAACGGTGCTGGCGGAACAGCACGGCGCGACGTTCCGCGAGCGGGTGGCCGGGTTTCCGGTGCGGGTGGAGGTGCTCTCACGGTTCCGGAGCGAGCAGGAGCAGCGCGAGATCGTGGCAAGGATTGCTTCGGGGGAGGTGGACATCGCCATTGGGACGCACCGGCTGCTGCAGAAGGACGTGGAGTTCAAGGACCTGGGACTGGTGGTCATCGATGAGGAGCAGCGGTTCGGGGTGAGCCATAAGGAGCGGCTGAAGCAGATGCGGGCGGAGGTGGACACGTTGACGCTCTCGGCGACGCCTATCCCGCGGACGCTGCAGATGTCGCTGGTGGGCATCCGGGACATGAGCACGGTGATGACTCCACCGGAGGAGCGGCAGCCGATCCGGACGTACGTGCTGCAGTGGGACGACGAACTGATCCGGGAGGCGATCGACCGGGAGCTGCAACGCGGGGGGCAGGTGTATTTCGTGCACAACCGGGTGCACAACATCGAGCGGATCGTGACGCGGCTGCGGAACATCATCCCGGATGCGCGTATCGCGGTCGGGCACGGGCAGATGCCGGAGGAACAACTGGAGCGGGTGATGGCAGAGTTCGGGGCTGGCGAACACGACGTGCTGGTGTGCACGACGATCATCGAGAGCGGCCTCGACATACCAAACGCGAACACGATCATCATCAACGACGCGAACACGCTGGGGCTGGCGCAGCTGTACCAGTTGCGGGGAAGGGTTGGGCGTTCAGCGAACCGGGCGTATGCGTACCTGCTCTACGACAAGGACCGGGCGATGAGCGAGACGGCCCAGAGGCGGTTGGAAGCGATCTTTGAGGCAACAGAGCTGGGCGCGGGATTTCAGATCGCGCTGCGGGACCTGGAGATTCGCGGAGCGGGAAATGTGCTGGGGACCGAGCAGAGCGGGCACATCGCCGCGGTCGGCTTCGACATGTATTCGAAGCTCGTCGCGGAGGCGGTGGCAGCACTGAAGCTGACGGTGGCGCTCGACATCCCGGAGGGGCCACCGCCGTTGCCGCCGGCGCCGGTCATCGACCTCCCGCTGAGCGCGCACATCCCGGAGACGTACGTTGATGACGTGCACGCGCGGCTGGCGGTGTACCAGCGGGTGGCGGAGATCGAGACAGCGGAAGGCGTGGCAGCGATGCAGGAGGAACTGCGCGACCGGTTCGGGAGCATCCCGAGGTCGGTGGAGAACCTGTTGTATGTGTCGCTGGTGCGGTCGCTGGGGAGGCGGGCGAAGGTCGAGAGCATCAAGACGGACGAGCACATGTTCCACCTGCGCGTGCGGGGCGGAGTGTCACCGGGCATGCGAGATGCGGTCGAGGCACTGGGGTTGAAGCAGGTGCTGGTCGGGCCGAACCAGGTGCGGATCGACCGCCTGGGCGCGGGGGCGAACTGGATGCCGCTGCTGGCACGGGTGATCCGTGCCATGCGGGGGGTAGAGGGCAGCGATTAGATGACGGAACGAATCGTCAATCGGCCGGGGTGGGGTCGGTGGCGAAATCGTCGTACCCGGGATTATCGGTGGCCGGAGGTTCGGGGGCGGCGCGTGTGAGGCGCCGGTCCAGGAAGGAGAAGCCGAGGGAACCAGCAACCATGACCGCGCCGGTGACAACGACGATGCCGAAGTTGCGGAGCGGGACCTGGAAGACAGCCCGGGTAATCTCGCGGAAATCGGATTCGAACGGGTCGCCGCCGCCGAGCCTGCCGACGATCCAGTAGAGCGCGCCGAAGACCAGCACCCCCGGGACGGCACCGACGGCGGTTGCAAGGCCGAGTCCCTTTAGGCGGCCCCACCCTTCAGCACTGGCGGTGAGGAGCGCACCGAACGCCGCGGTAGCGAGAGCAAAGATGAGGCTAGCGATGGTGGCCCGGTCGTAGGTGGACTGGGAGACCTGGGAGACGGCCAGTTCGATGAGGCCCTGGGAAGAGAAACGGTTGAAGGACTGCTCGCCTGTGCGGTCGAACGCCCGGAGGCCGTCGGCGTAAACGAGGGCAGCGGAGCGCTCGAGGATGAGCCCGGTGAGTTGCTCGTTGTCGAGGTCGAGGAGCTCGGAGCGGGAGAGTGCGATATCGAGAGGGTAACCGGGGAGGGCAAAGACCTGATCGTCGGAGTTTCGGGCGAGATCGCGGGCGCGGGGGGCATCGTCGGCGACAAGCTGGTTGACGTCAGTCACGACGGCGATGCCGCTTTGGAGGACGCCTGTGGCGTTGCCGGGAGCGGTGACCTGGCGAACGCTGAAGCTCACGAGCAGGAGGAAGATGGAGATGGTGAAGAGGCTGCCCACGAGTGAGCGGCGGCCTTCGTGGGTGACGGTGGCCTGCCCATAGACGCGGTCGCGCAGGGAGGTGCGGTCGTATTCGTCGGTTGGGTGCACGGGCGTGAGGTTACAGCAACCGGACCACGATGGTCCCGGCGATGCGGTCATGAAGCGTGCGGCGGTGGCGGTCGAAGGCAGCCCAGATGAAGCCAAAGGCGACGAGGACAAAGGCGCCCGCAAGGACGGCGCCGGCGACAACGGTGGATTCGCGGAGGGTGTAGGCGGCGAGGATACCGGCGCCGGCGATGAGGACGTAGGCCAGGAGGCCAATGACACGGGCCATGGCGCCGAGCACGCCGAGGGGCCGTCCGTCCGAGCGAATGACCATGAGCTGCA
Source organism: Dehalococcoidia bacterium (assembly GCA_003104995.1). Classification (GTDB taxonomy): domain Bacteria; phylum Chloroflexota; class Dehalococcoidia; order Tepidiformales; family Tepidiformaceae; genus Amarobacter. The sequence goes on along the minus strand of PQAO01000032.1, from coordinate 79,075 downwards.
TAACGGAGGCGCCGATGGTCTGGCCCTTCCATGCGAAACCAATGAAGAAGTACAGGAGCAGGGCGGGCGGAATGCAGCCGACGCAGATCCAGAAGGCGTTCAGGGCGGTACTCGACGGTTCGACTTTTTCAAAGTCAGAAGAAATGAGGACGATGAGGGCGCCGGCGGTCACAAGGAGGGCGGCGATAATGAACATGACGAGCACGTCGAGGACGCCGGCGGCCACGCGTGATTCGAAGGAGGCGTAGTGGAGCCTGTGTGCGGGGCGGGACCCGCGGTCGGCGTCAGACATGTTGGCAGCCGCACTCACGGTCATAGACTCTCTCGCAGTCTAGCGCGGCGGAGGTAAGAAGATAGCGGACCGGTTCAGAGCGGTTCACCCGGTCTTGGCGTCCCTGCGGGTAGAGTGACGGCGATGGCAAGACTGCGGCCGGTGATGCCGGCACCCTATGTGGAGTACCGGCCATGGCGTCCGCCATGGTGGATGATCGCGGTCAACGGGGCGGGTGTGGCGGGGATCGTGCTCGGGCTGCTCGTGAGTGCGTTCTATCCGCGGGGGGCGCTCTCGGGGTATGAGTACCACCTGTGGAAGTGGCAGGCGGACACGCTCCTGGGTACCGCGTTTTCGCTGGTAGGGATTGGGCCCGACCCGGGCGAGACGGCGGGCGATGAAGCGCTGACGGCGTACTTCCGGCTGACGAGCCAGATACGGGCGGCGAGTGAACCGGCGGAGCCGGACCTCGGGCTCATCGAGACGCTGGAGAACGAACGGGCGACGTACGAGAACGACGTGGAGCGAACGATTGAGCAGCGCATCGACGAGGCGGTGGCCGCTGCAGGGTTGCGGCGGGCACTGCCGCTGTTCACGAGCGTGCGGCTGACCTGGCCCCCGGTGAACTTTGAACTGACCAGCCCCCCGCGGCTGCTGGTGCGTTCGCCGAGGGATCGGATTGAGCGGAAGGGCGACACGCTGCTAAAGAGCGACCTTTCGCTGCGAGACATCCAGCACATCGAGGAGCGGACGGACAGCGAGAACGTAGCATCGCTGGTGATTTCCATCGGTGGGCTGGCGGCGTACCCGGCGATCGTGCGGGACGACCGGGCGTACGGGTCGATCCTGGAGACGGCGGCGCACGAATGGGTGCACCACTACCTGGCGTTCTATCCGCTGGGGCGGCAGTGGGGGAAGGGCGGGGATGCGGAGACCCTGAACGAGACGACGGCGGACCTCGCAGGGCGCGAAATCGCGAAACTGGTGAACGCAAAGTACCCGGTGGAGTTCGCGGACGGCGAAGATGGGCGGGCGCCCGCAAGGCCGGCGAGTGATGTCGACTTCAACAAGGAGATGCGGGAGTTGCGGGTGCAGGTGGACGCGCTGCTGGCGGAGGGGCAGGTGGAGGAGGCGGAGGCAACCATGGAGGCGAAGCGGGTTTTCCTGAACGAGCACGGGATCACCATCCGGAAGATCAACCAGGCGTACTTCGCGTTTTACGGTACGTATGCGGACAGCCCGCAATCGTCGAGCCCGGTTGGGCCGAAGGTGAACCGGGTGTGGGAACTGACGGGGGACGTCGGGAGGTTCCTCGCGGTGATGCGGGACGTAACCACGGTGGCGGACCTGGACGTGGCGCTGGCGGTGCTGGAGCGCGAGAGCGGAGAGTGAGACTTCTGCCGGGCGAGCGGGTGGGCGTTCCCGTATGATTCGCGGGCACTACATACAAGCATCGAGGCAGACTCATGGGTCAGATTACGGGCGCACAGATCGTCGCGCGGGCACTGAAGCAGCAGGGCGTGGAGTACATGTTCGGGATCGTGGGTATCCCGGTGATCCCGATTGCGATGTTCGCGCAGCGGGAGGGGATCAAATTTTACGGGTTCCGGAACGAGCAGTCGGCGAGCTACGCAGCGGCAGCGGTGGGATACCTCACCGGGCGGCCGGGCGTGTGCCTTGGGGTTTCGGGCCCGGGGATGATCCACGGAGTTGCCGGGATGGCGAACGCGTGGTCGAACTGCTGGCCGATGATCCTGATCGGTGGCGCAAACGACTCGTACCAGAACGGCCAGGGGGCATTCCAGGAGGCTCCACAGATCGAGGCGGCGCGGCCGTTCGCAAAGTACTGCGCGCGGCCGGACAGCCTGGCGCGGCTGCCGTTCTACGTGGAGCAGGCAGTCCGGACTTCCATCTACGGCCGTCCCGGAGCGGTGTACCTGGACCTCCCCGGGGACATCATCACGGGGGCGATGGAAGAGGAAGACGTGCATTTCCCGCCCAGGTGCCCGGATGCACCGCGGATGATGGCGCCGCAGGAGAGCATCGACGCGGCGATGGCGGCGCTGAAGAGCGCCGAGCGCCCGCTGGTGATCGTCGGGAAAGGTGCGGCGTATTCGCGCGCGGAGAACGAGGTACGGGAGTTTCTGGAGACGACACAGCTGCCGTACCTGGCATCGCCGATGGGCAAGGGGGTTATGCCCGACGACCACCCGCTGTCGATCGCGCCGGCGCGGTCAGCCGCGCTCCTGGGCGCCGACGTGATCCTGCTCATGGGAGCCCGGCTCAACTGGATGATGCACTTCGGCCATCCCCCGCGGTTCGACCCGAAGGTGCGGGTGATCCAGATGGACATCTCGGCGGAAGAGATCGGGACGAACGTGCCGACCGAGGTTGCGCTGGTGGGGGACGCGAAGGCGATCACCACGCAACTGAACGCGTCGCTCAAGCAACAGCCGTGGCAGTACCCCTCGGAGACAACGTGGTGGACCGGACTGCGGAAGAAGATCGATGAGAACGGCGCGACGGTGGCCGAAATGATGGCCGATGAGTCGGTGCCGATGAGCTATTACCGGGTGTACCGGGAGATTCGGGACCTGATTCCGAACGACGCGATCATCCAGAACGAAGGCGCGAGCACGATGGACATCGGGCGGACGCTGATGCCGAACTTCCTGCCGCGGCACCGGCTGGACGCGGGGAGCTTCGGGACGATGGGTGTGGGCCTGGGGCAGGCGATCGCCGCGGCGGCGGTGCACCCGGACAAACACGTGTTCTGCATCGAAGGGGACTCGGCTTTCGGGTTTAGCGGGATGGAAGTGGAGACCGCGGCGCGCTACGGGATGAAGAACATCACGTTCATCATCATCAACAACAACGGCATCGGCGGCGGCCCCGACACGCTCGACCCGACGCGGGTGCCGCCGAGCGCGTACACGCCGAACGCGCATTACGAGAAGATGGCGGAGATCTACGGCGGCAAGGGCTACTTCGTGACTGAGCCGAGCCAGCTGCGGCCGGCATTGGAGGAGGCGATAAAGGCGGACAAGCCGGCGATCGTGAACATTATGATCAGCGCGACGAGCCAGCGGAAGCCGCAGCAGTTCGCGTGGCTGACGCGGTAGGGGCGGAACGGGCTCACAAAGAACGAGGGGCGCCGAAAGGCGCCCCTCTGGTGCCGTTCCATGACAGGATCCTCACCGCGAGGCCGTTGCCCCATTTCTGGACTCTGGTTTTCGTTGGCCGTCTCCGTATCTACTTTGGAGATACGCCAGCCACGATGGAGTAGGCAATGGGCTGAACTCAGCTAATCAGTGCCGGCCGAGCAACCGGTCGTACTCGGCGTGGGTGCCGATCCAGTACCAGAGGATTCGATCGTCGTTTCGTTCACCGACGGCGCGGTAGTGGAGCCCCACTCGCACGGACCAGATGTTGCGCCGTTGCCCGATCCGCTTGAACTGTAGCCCTTTGTGAAACGGGTCCTCGCGGAACAAACGGTATGCCGCAAGGGCCTGGCGGCGTGCGTCCGGGGGCAGTCCCCGGAGCATTGCCCGGAACTCCTTACTCCTCTTGGAGTGCAAAGTCGGCTTCCGTCAGGTCTTCCGTGAGGCCTGCCTTCTCCTCAGCCAGCGCCCTGTCGGCCATTTCTTCCAGCAAGTCCTGGCTCGTGGCAAAGAGCTCGTCCCACTTCCGCTCCGACTCGATCCCCTCGAGGATCCAGGCGCCCCACATCTCCTGGCTCTCTTCGTCGAGTTCCTGGATACGCGCAATCGCCTCGGCCAGCTTCGTCACCATGGGAAAATGATACCACCAGCGTCCGTCCTCCAGGTCCGCTACACTCCCGAAACTCATGACCGAGGAGTGCCCCGTGCCCACGACCATTCGCGAAGTTGCCGCCAGCGGCATGACGTTCCGGAGCCGGTTCGCCGGTGAGGCGGGCGAGCCCGTGATGCTGTTGCACGGGTTCCCGGAGACCTCCCATATGTGGGTGGGCCTGCTGCCGAAGCTAGAAGCCGCGGGGTACCGCTGCATGGCTCCGGACCAGCGAGGGTACAGCCCCGGGGCACGGCCCGAAGGCAAGGAGCGCTACACGTACCGGGACCTTGCCGGGGACGTTTTCGGGCTGGCGGACGCGTGGGGAGCCGAACGGTTCCACCTGGTGGGGCACGACTGGGGGGCGGGAGCGGGCTGGGCGGCGGTGGCCTTGCACCCCGAACGGATCGCGAGTTGGTCGGCGCTTTCCGTGCCGCATGTTGCGGCGTTCGGGGCGGCGATCCGGGAGGACGCCGACCAGGCGCAGCGGAGCCAGTACATCACGTTCTTCCAGGAGCCGGGCGTGGCGGAGGCGGCGCTTTCGGCGAACGACTTCGCCGGGTTGAAGAATGTCTGGAGCGCGAGCTCGGAAGAGGAGAAGGCGGAGTATCTTTCCGTGTTCAGCCAGCCGGGTGCGCTCACGGGAGCGCTGAACTGGTACCGCGGGTCGGGCGGCATCGAGCCGGACGCGATATTCGGGGACGTGACCACACCGACGCTGCTGGTGTGGGGCAACCAGGACTCCGCGATCGGGCGGGTGGGCGTGGAAGCAGGCGCGAAGTACATGAAGGGCCCGTACACCTTTGTCGAACTGGACGCGGGGCACTGGCTAATCCAGGAGAAGTACGCGGAAGTGAGCGAGGCGATCCTGCGGCACCTGCAGGCGAACTCAATGTCGTAGGCCGCTAGAATTGGCGGTCACCTGACCCGGGAGGGCGGCCGATGGCTGGATCGCTGGACCTTGTGAATTTCGGAGAGCTGACGCCGGCGCAGCTTGGAGAAGCGTGCGAGGCGGCAATGCGCGCCTGCGACGCGAGCATCGCGGCGATCGTGGCGGTGCCGGATGGGCAGAGGACATTCGCCAACACGCTGCTGGCGCTCGAGGAGGCGGTCGAGCCGGTGTCGCAGGCATCGGGGCAGTACGCGTTCATGGCGTATGTCTCGGCGGACGACGCACTGCGGGCAGCCGCGAGGGAGTGGGACGAGAAGCTCGACAAGTACATGGTGGGGCTGTCGTTCCGGGAGGACCTGTACGCGGCGATCAAGGCATTCGCGGGTACGGCGGAAGCGGGTGGGCTTAGCGGCGAGGACGCGCGCTGGCTGGCACACGAATTACGGGACTACCGGCGGAACGGGTTCGACCTGCCCGCGGAGCAGCGGCAGCGCGTGCGGGCGCTGTTCGACGAGCTGGTGGAACTGGACGTGCAGTTCCGGAAGAACATCGACGACTACGAAGACGGGATCGTCGTGGAGCGGGAGCAACTGGCGGGGCTGCCGGATGCATGGATCGAGAACCTGACGAAGGTCGACGAGGGCGGAGTGACGAAGTACCGGGTGTCGCTTGACTACCCGGAGATCCAGCCTTTCATGGCGAACTCGCCGGACGGGGCTCTGCGGCGGGAGCTGTTCGAGAAGGACCAGCGCAAGGGCGGGGCGGAGAACGTGACCGTACTGGAGCGGGCGATCCAGGCGCGGACCGAGGTCGCGCGGTTGCTGGGGTATGACTCGTGGGCGGCATACCGGACCGAGGTGCGGATGGCGGGTACTCGGGAGGCGGTCGAGGCGTTCTTGACGGACTTGCGGGGGAAGGTGGCGGTGAAGGCGGCCGCGGACCTGGAGGAGATGCGTGCGCTGGCGAAGGAGCGGACCGGAAGCGGAGAGGTCGACATCTGGGACTGGCGGTACTACCACAACGAGCTGTTGAAGACGAAGTACGCGGTGGACGACTTCGAGGTGGCAAAGTACTTCCCGCTGGATGCGGTGATCGCGGGGCTGTTCGACGTGTACCAGACGTTGCTGGGCGTGCGGTTCATGGAGGCGCCGGCGGCGGCGCGCTGGCACGCTGACGTGCGGGCGTTCGACATCGCCGAGGCGAGCGGGGGCGAGCCTTTCGCGCGCTTCTACATGGATCTGTTCCCGCGGCCGAACAAGTACGGGCACGCGGCGGCGTTCACGCTGCGGCGGGGGCGGGTGCTGGCGGACGGGGGCTACCAGCAGCCGGTGAGCGCCATCGTCGCGAACTTCACAAAGCCGGCGGCGACGCAGCCTTCGCTGCTGCGGCACACCGAAGTGGTGACGTTCTTCCACGAGTTCGGGCACATCATGCACCAGACGTTGACGCGGGCGCGGCGGGCGCGCTTCAGCGGGACGCAGACGGAGCGCGACTTCGTGGAGGCGCCGAGCCAGATGCTGGAGCACTGGTGTTGGGAGCCGCGCGTACTCGCGGGGTTCTCGCGGCACTTCGAAACGGGGGAGCCGCTCCCGCAGGGGCTGGTCGATGCGATGGTCGCGGCGAAGAACCTGAACAGCGGGGTGATGACTCTGCGGCAGCTGTTCTTTGCGACGCTGGACCTGACGTACCACACGCCCGGGTTTGGCGGTGATTCGACGGCAACGGTGCGCGAACTGCACGGGATCACGGCGTTCCCGTACACAGAGGGGACGCACTTCCAATCCGGGTTCGGGCACCTGTTCGGGTACGACGCCGGGTACTACGGATACCTGTGGTCGCATGTGTTCGGGGACGACATGTACACGCGTTTCGAAGCCACGAACCCGCTGGACACGACCACGGGCATGCACTACCGGAAGACCATCCTGGAGCGGGGCGGGACGGTGGACGGCAGTCAGCTGGTGCGAGACTTCCTCGGGCGGGAGCCGAACAACGCGGCGTTCCTGCGGGGCCTGGGGCTGACCACCGACTGACGGTCAGGGTTTCGTGGGGGGCGACTGGGCCTGCCCCTCAACCAGCGCAGGCGAGAACGATGACCGCGGGGCCGTGCGGGGCTGGAGCAGGCGGACGGCGAACAGGGCCGCGACCACAGCGGCGGTTGCGGCGTAGAGCGCAACCGCGGGCGCTGCCGCCGAGTCGGTGCCGGCGGTGACGCCGTGGAGGAGAGAGGCCAGGTAGGCGGGGAAGGCGAGGTAGTGCAGTGAGCGCCAGGTGGCGTTCTTCATGCGGCCGGCGAGAGCGGTTGAGAGCAGGACGGCGGCGGTGAGCCACATCGCGATCGACCCCAGAAGAACTGCCGCCGGCCGGTAGGGGCTGGTCGTGCCGACCGCGACGTCCATAACGGAGATGTCGGTCCAGGGGTCGGCGAGGATGCCGGCGACATGGCCCGCGACGAACGCAAGGGCGAGGGCGCCGGACATGCGGTGGGCTTCGAGGAGCCAGGTGATGGGCGCGGAGGCGAGCCGGATGCGCAGGCGGACGGCGATGCCAGAGACCGTGGAAAACCAGAGGAGGAGATAGGCGGTGAAGCCGGCGGCACGGAGGGCATCCCAGGAGCGGGAGGCGGAGTCGCTCTCCTGGGTGAGGTGGGCGAGGACGACGCCGGAGACGAGGCCAAGTGCGACGAGAGCGGAAAGTCTCCAGCTCATCAGGAGCCCCGTGTCCGGCGTTGGGTCTGGCTGGTCGTGGATCGAGGGGCGGCGGGCGAGGCGGTGGCTTCGACAGCTGCTGTGGGCGTTGAGGTGGACGGTGCCGGCGGGGCCGTTGCCGGGGCACGTGAGGCAGCTGTCGACGTAGTTGCCGGGGTTGGCGTAGCAGTGGGGCCTGGCTGAACCGCGGACGCAGCGACGGCGAGCGGACCGTCCGGGTCGCGGGGCGGGTGCGAGGCGGCGAAGCCTGCCCAGGCAAGACTGAACCCACCAAGAACGAGGCCAGCGAAGGCGACCTTCAGTGCGGTGTGCCGTTCGCGGTTGAATCCCTTGCGGGTTGTAGCCACAGGTCTCCCTCCCGTGAGCGTAATGGCGGATGGGGCATCTGGAGTGACGGCGTGGCGGGAAAGGGGGCTTTCCGGGAAGGCCGGATCGTAGAAGGGGCACAAGAACGGCAGCCATGCCCGCATGCCCGTCACCTTTTCCGGTGGACATGCCATCTGGATGTGGAAGCGCCCGAAGGAAGGGATGGAGCAGGGCAATGGAAGAGATGAGACCGAAGTTGGAGACTCCACGGTTCATGGATCGGCCGGCGACACGCCGCGCGCTCCTGGCTGGCGCCGTGACGGCAGCAGCCGCGGGCGCCGGAGCCGCGGTTGTGGGCCTCGCCTCACAGTCCGGGGGAGCGAACACGCCAAAGGCGGCCCGGGAGCCGAGCAGTCCTGGCGGATCGCCGGTGGCGCCGAGCGCGACCCCGACGCCAGACCTCAGCGGGCCCATCGAGGACCCGAAGCGGTGGGCAGCCCACCTGTTGCGGAGGGCCGGGTGGGGTGGCACGGAGGCCGAAATCGCGGAGTTCGCAGGGCTGAGCCGGGACAAGGCGGTCGACCGGCTGGTGGACTATGAGACGGTGGACAACGCCGCCCTGGACGCACGGATTGCCCGGGAGGCCTTCAACCTGACGACGCCGGGGCGGGGTCTCGACGGGAAGCGGCCGCCGCTCATCCGGGACATGCAGCGGTGGTGGCTGACACGGATGGCGTATACGGCGCGGCCGCTGGAAGAGCGGATGACGTACCTCTGGCACGGGCTGCTGACCTCGCAGGTGAGCCAGGTGGGGGTGCAGACAGCGAAGCAGATGGTGCGGCAGAACGAGCTCTTCCGGGCGCACGCGCTGGGACAGTACGACGCGCTGTTGCAGGCGGTGAGCAAGGACCCGGCAATGATGCTCTATCTGAACACCATCGAGAGCACGAAGGAGCACCCGAACGAGAACTACGCGCGGGAGCTGATGGAGCTGTTCTCGATGGGCGAGGGCAACTACACGGAAGACGACGTGCGGGAGAGCGCACGGGCGTTCACGGGGTGGCGGCTGACACGGCCGTCGCGGGAGAGGCCGCCCGAGGGACTGAGCGAGCGCGAACGGGCCGAGTGGCTGGACCAGATATGGGCGGCGTGGGAGCCGGAGTTCCGGCTGGACGCACGGCTGCACGATTCGGGGAGCAAGACGTTCCTGGGGCAGACGGGGGACTTCGGCGGCGAGGATGTCGTCAGAGTCATCATGGAGCAGCCTGCGACGGGGCGGTTCATCACGCGGCGGCTCTTTAGCGACCTGGCGTATCGCAACCCGGATGAGGAGACGGTAGACCGGCTCGTGGAGGTCTGGGACGGTTCGGGCCACAGCGTCCGGGAGGTCGTACGGGCGATCCTCGTGAGCGACGAGTTCGGGTCGATGCGAGCGTACCGGTCGCTGGTGCGGAGTCCGGTCGAGTTCGTGGTGGGTGCGGTGCGGTCACTGGGGATCGAGACGAACTGGCAAACGATCGAGCAGAGTGCGGCCGGCATGGACCAGCGGTTGTTCGAGCCACCGAGCGTTGCCGGGTGGCCCGGCGGCGAGGCATGGCTTTCCTCGGGGACGTTCTTTGGGCGGGTGAATTTCCTGGACGCGTTCCTGTACCCGCGAGGGCGGCCCATTGCGATCCCCGCGCTGGCGGATCAACCGACGCCCGAGGCACTGGTCGATGCAGCGCTACAAATCCTGGTCGATGACGACGTGGCGCAGGGGTCGCGGGAGTCGCTGTATGCGTTCGCGGCCACGATCCCGGCGGGCGCGGAACGAGCGGCGGCAGTGGCCTACCTGGTGCTGGCAAGCCCGGAATATCAGCTGGTCTAGGACCGGCTCAAGACGTTCAAGGAGGAGCAGGATGCTCACGCGAAGGGACTTTGTGAAGGGCGGAGTCGCCCTGGTCAGTATCGGGACGACGGCGCAGTCGGTGCTCAAGGGGGCGGTGGCGTTCGCGGCCCAAAACAGCGGAACGCTGGTGGGCCCGGGCAACAAGAAGACGCTCGTGCTGGTCCAGCTGGCAGGTGGGAACGACGGCCTGAACACGGTGGTGCCAGCCTCGGACCCGGCGTACCGCTCGGCGCGGAGGACGCTCGGGATCGCCGAAGAGGGGGTGCTCCCGCTGGCGGAAGGCTTTGGGCTGCACCCGTCGCTGACAGGGATGAAGGGGCTGTGGGACGCGGGGAAGCTGGCGGTAGTGCGCGGCGTGGGGTACCCCGGACAGAATTACAGCCACTTCAAATCGATGGCGATCTGGCAGGCGGGCGACCCGAAGATGGAGCTCGACAACGGGTGGCTGGGGCGCACGCTGGAGAAACTGGAGAGCGAAGAACATGACCCATTCCTGGGCTTCAACATCGGCGCATCGACGCCGGATGAGATGCGCTCGCCGAAGATCGCGGTGCCCTCTGTGCGGAATCCCGAGGACTACGGGGTGAAGGTGGGCGGCAAGCTCGGGGACCCGTCTCACGCGCGGACGGCGACGATGCTGAAGCTGTATGAGCAGTACCCGGCGGCGTCGCCGTACGGGGCGCTCCTGGAGACGACCGTTGAGACGGCGATGTCGAGTTCGAAGATGCTGCAGGAGGTGGCGAGCACCTATACGCCTGCAGTGGAGTACCCGGATTCGTCGTTTGGGTCGGGACTCTCGGTGCTGGCGGAGGCGATCGTGGGGGACCTGGGGATGCGTGTGGGGCACATCACGCTGGGCGGGTTCGATACGCATAACAACCAGGCGGACGAGCACACCGGGTTGATGGAGACGCTCGATGGGGGCCTGACTGCGTTCTACCAGGACCTCGCGGCGCACGGGAAGGCGGACGACGTGCTGGTGCTGACCTGGAGCGAGTTTGGCCGGCGGGTGGAAGAGAACGCCAACGGGGGCACGGACCACGGAGCCGGGAGCGTGCTGTTCGCGCTGGGGAACGGGGTGCAACCGGGGCTCTTCGGTGATGCTCCGGACCTGAGCGCGCTGGTGGACAACGGGAACGTCCCGTACACGACGGACTTCCGGAGGGTCTACGCGACGGTCATCGAGCGGTGGCTGGGCGTGCCCCATGCGGAACTGCTCGGGCAACAGTGGGAACAGCTGGGTTTCCTGGCGGCGTAACCGGGCATGGGCTGGCTGGTCGCGTATCATTCGTGCCGATGGACCTGAAGGCGCATATCCGCGACGTGCCGGACTTCCCGCGGCCGGGGATCCTGTTCCGGGACATCACACCGCTGCTTGCGGAACCCGAGGCGTTCCGGAAAGTGCTGGATGCGCTGACGAAGGACGCGCGCGGGCGTGAAGCAGACGCGATTGTGGGGATCGAGTCGCGCGGTTTCGTGTTCGGTGCGCCGGTGGCCGACCGGCTGGGCCTGCCCTTTGTGCCGGTGCGCAAAGAGGGGAAGCTGCCGGCGGCGCGGCAGACGGTGGAGTACTCGCTGGAGTACGGGGAGAGCCGGCTGGACATCCACGTTGATGCGCTGGCGCCGGGGACGCGGGCGTACGTGGTGGACGACCTGCTTGCGACGGGCGGGACGGCTCTCGCGACGGCGAAGCTGGTGGAGGTGATCGGCGGGGTGGTTGCCGGGTTCGGGTTCGCAGTGGAGCTGGAAGAGATCGGCGGGCGAGCCCGGCTGCATGGGTACGCGGTCTACAGCCTGATTACCTACTGATGGACACCGGGAGCCCTTTCGGGTTGCAGGCGGGGAGAGAAGTGCGGAGAGAACGTTACAGAACCCTTACCAGTAATGGCTTACTCACCTATTGAAGATCCGCCGGTGCTACCATCGACCGCATGAATGGGGAATCGGCGGACGACGTGGCCCTGGTGACGGGGCTCTACCGGACGACGAATGCGGCCGTGCGGGAACTGGACCTGCGGCTGACGCGGGAGCAGGGAATCACGTTCGTGCAGGCGGTGACGCTGCTGGCGATCGACTCGTTCGACCGGCCCCAGCCGCACCTGGTGGCTGACCACCTTTCGCGACAGTCGCAGACGGTGACCGGGGTGCTGGACCGGCTGGAACGGGCCGGTCATATCACGCGGCAGCGAGACCTTGGCGACCGGCGGGCGGTGCGGTTGGCGCTTACGGACTCGGGGCGGGCACTCGTGCAGACGGTGTCGGCCAGTCTCGCGCGGCAGGTAGGCGAGGTGTTACGGGGGGTGAAGGCGCGAACGCGTGCGAACCTGCGGGCAGATCTCGACGAAGTCGAGGGGTCGATCAAGGCTTCGCGGTAGCCGTGGCCGTAGACTGAAGGCGTGGAAACATTCTCTCCTGTGCGGCTGGCGGCGCCGGCCGTGGAAGTCCTGGACCAGACCATGCTCCCGCAGCGCGAAGTGTGGCTGCGCATCGAGACGGTGGCGGCGATGTGCGAAGCGATCGCGGCGTTGCGGGTGCGGGGTGCGCCGCTGCTCGGGATTTGCGGGGCGGCAGGCATGGCACTCGCGGGGGAGGAGCGGGGAACAACGGACGGTGCCTTGCGGGCAGCGGCTGAGGAGATATCCGCGACACGGCCGACGGCGGTGGAGCTTTCGTGGGGGGCGCGGGTGGCAATGCATGCCGCGCTGGCAGAGGCCGACGAGCCAGGCGCGCGGCGGGCACGGCTGTGGCAGTTCGCCGGAGACCACATGGAGCGGAGAAAGCGCGAAGACCTTGCGCTGGCGCGACACGGCGCTGCGCTGCTGCCGGAGGGCGCGGCGGTGCTGACCCACTGCAACACCGGGGCGCTGGCGACCGGGGGGATTGGGACGGCGCTGGGCGTGATCCGCGTAGCGCACGCGGAGGGGCGGCTGGCCCACTGTTACGCCACGGAAACCAGGCCGTTGCTCCAGGGGGCGCGGCTGACGGCATGGGAGTTGGCGCGGGCGGGCATTCCCGCTTCGTTGTTGCCGGATACGGCGGCGGCGGCACTGATTGCCTCGGGGCGGATACAGGCGGTGATCACGGGCGCAGACCGGATCGCGATGAATGGCGACAGCGCGAATAAGATCGGCACCTACGGGCTGGCTGTGGTGGCGGCGCGGCATGGCGTGCCGTTCTACATCGCTGCGCCGTGGACGACGATCGACGCAGGCTGTGACAGCGGGCGGGAGATCCCAATCGAGTTTCGCCCCGACGAGGAGGTGGGCGGCTTCGGCGGGCAGCGGTGGAGCCCGGAAGGGCTGGGGGCGTACAACCCGGCGTTCGACGTGACGCCGGGCGAGCTGGTCTCCGCGATAATCACCGAGGCAGGGGTGGCCCGTGCGCCGTACGGCAGTTCACTGGCCGAACTGGTGGCGCAGCCATGACAGGCACGGAAGCCGTAAACTCTGTTCATCTCCATCGAGACAGGGTTCGCGTGACAGGTTCGATTCCCCTTGCGGTCGTCGGTGGGTCAGGGTTTTATGACATGCCCGGACTGGTCGCCATCGAGGAAGTGGAGTTCGACACGCCCTACGGCGCGCCCAGCGACGCGATCCGGATCGGGACGATCGTGGGGACGCGGGTGGCGTTTCTCGCGCGGCACGGGCGGGGACACCGGTTGCTGCCTTCGGAACTGCCGCAGCGGGCGAATTTCTGGGCGTTGAAGCGGCTGGGTGTGGAGCGAGTGCTCTCGATCTCGGCGGTGGGGAGCCTGCGGGAAGACTATGCGCCGGGGCACCTGGTGACACCAGACCAACTGATCGACCGGACCAACGGCGGCCGGCCAGCCACCTTCTTCGGCGACGGGGTGGTGGCGCACATCGCCTTCGCGGAGCCGTTTTGCCCCGCGCTGCGGCTGGCCGCGCGGGATGCCGCCCAGGCAGCGGGAGCGACCGTGCACGGGAGTGGCACGTATGTGGTCATCGAGGGACCGGCGTTCGGCACACGCGCCGAGGGCGAACTGCAGCGGGGGTGGGGCGCGAGCGTGGTGGGGATGACGGCCCTGCCGGAGGCAAAGCTGGCCCGCGAGGCGGAGCTCTGCTACGCGACGCTGGCGGCAGTGACAGACTATGACGCCGGCCACGCGGGTCACGAGGCGGTGGATGCCCGGACGGTGTTCGACACGCTGAAGCAGAACGTGGCCGTGGCCCAGGAGGCGGTGCGCAACCTGGCGGAAGCGCTCCCAGGGCGCGGGGCGTGTGGGTGCGATGCAGCATTGGATGCAGCACTGGTGACGAGTCCGGAGATGATTGGCAAGGAAGACCGGCAGCGGCTTGGGCCGATACTTGAGCGCCGGCTGGGAGTGACGGTATGACGATGCTGGTCTCGGGGTGGGTGGCGATCGACGACATCGAGACGCCGTTTACGAGCGTGACGGACTCGCTGGGGGGATCCGCGACGTGCGCGGCGCTGGCCGGGTCGTTGTTCACGGATGTGCGGCTGCTGGCGGCTGTGGGGGAGGATTTCCCGGATGAAATGCGGCGAAAGCTGGAGCGTCCGCGGATCGACCTGGCGGGGTTGCAGACGATCAAGGGCGGGAAGACGAGCCGCTGGGGTGCCCGCTACAGCTACGACATGAACTCCCGGGAGACGTGGTACCCGGAGCTGGGCGTGAGTATCGATCACCTGCCGCCGCTGCTGCCGGAGTGGGATGACTGCACGGCGGCCTGCCTGGCGGCGGGGCACCCGGTGTACCAGGGGGAACTGCTTTCGGGGTTGCGGGCACCGAGAGTAACGCTGGTGGACACGATCAAGATGTTCATCGACGAGACCCCGGAAGAGCTCCGCCAGACCATCCGGCGGGCGGACTTCGTGACGCTGAACGAGAGCGAAGTGCGCGAGCTGGCACAGATGCCGAGCATCGCGAGGGCGGGGCGGGACCTGGTTTCGAATGGGGTGAAGGGCGTGATCGTGAAGCTCGGCGAATACGGTGCGGCGTTCGTAAGCGGGGAAGATTACTTCGTGGCGCCGGGCTATCCGCTTGAGGACGTCGTCGACCCCACGGGCGCCGGGGACTCGTTCGCGGGAGGGTTCCTCGGCTACCTCGACACGGTGCCGGAGATCACGCGCCGAGAAATCCGGCGGGCGATCATCTACGGGTCGACGGTGGCATCGTTCTCGGTAGAAGGGCTGGGGCCATCGCGGCTGCTGACACTGACACGGGAAGAGGTGGACGGCAGGTACCGGCAATTCCGGGAACTGACTCACTTTGAGGTCGATGGCTGATGGCGGAGCGCGAAGTCCGGTGGCAGGGAGTGGCCCGGGAGCGGTTGGACTACGTGGTCCAGCCGCTGACGGACATCCAGGCCATCCGGTCGGTCCTCGCGCCGCGGGTCGAGTACACGGCCTATGCACTCGGGCAGCTGGAACCGGCGCTCTTTCCGCGGACGCAGTGGTACTACGCGCGCGGGACAACCGGGACCGGCCTGGTGTTGCACAGCCGGGGCGGACTGGGAGACGCGACGTTCGTGATGGGCGACCCGGACGCGGTGCTGGCCATCCTGACGATCCACCCGGGGACGGCGCAGACCTACGCGACGTGTCAGCCGCAGCACCTGGAAGTGCTGCGGCGGGTGTACCGGCTGGCTACCCAGCAGCCAATGATCCGGATGGGCGTCGAGCGCGCGAGCTTCGCACCGATGCGCGACGTGCCGACGGTTGGGCTGACGGGTCTGGACATCCGCAAGCTGAACAGCCTGTACGGGAGCGAGGGCGGGCCGAGCTACTACGTGCCAGACCACATCGAAAGCGGCGTGTACCGCGGGGTGGTGCGGGAGGGACGGCTGGTGGCGGTGGCAGGCACGCACGTCGTATCGCGCCATGAGGGCATAGCGGTGGTCGGGAACGTGTTCACGCACCCTTCGTACCGGGGACACGGTTACGCAACGGCGGCAACGAGCGCCGTGACTGAGACGCTGTTGGAATATTGCGACCATGTGGTGCTGACGGTGGACCCGAACAACACGCCGGCAGTCGCGGCGTACGCGCGGCTGGGCTACCGGGAGGTGTGCCACCTGGTGGAGGCGAGCGCGGCGCGGCGGGACCCGTCAGGGGTGGGGTCGGCGTTCCGGCGGATTCGTGCCGCAATCCGGGGGCGCAAGTATGATGGGAGCCTCGTGAGCCTTCGCGACTAACCTGAACCAGTGGCCGCCGGGAACCTGGCGCGCTTTGAGGAGAACCCTGTGTCTGTACCGAGTGACATTGCCAACCCGCGGCTGGCCGCCGAGGGCGTGCGGCGGATCGAGTGGGCTGAGCGTGAGATGCCGGTGCTGAGGCTCATCCGGGAACGGTTCAAGCGGGAGCAGCCGCTGAAGGGAATCCGGATGACGGCGTGCCTTCACGTGACGACCGAGACGGCGAACCTGGCGATTACACTTCGCGACGGCGGGGCGGATCTGCGGCTCTGCGCGAGCAACCCACTTTCGACGCAGGATGACGTGGCGGCGGCGCTGGTGGAGGAGTTCGGCATCCCGGTGTTCGCGATTTGCGGCGAAGACAACGACACCTACTACCGGCACATCCACCAGGCGCTGGAGCACGGCCCGCAACTGACGATGGACGACGGCGCGGACGTGGTCGCGACGCTGCACAAGGACCGGCGCGACCTGCTGCCGGGCGTGGTTGGTGGTACCGAAGAGACCACGACGGGTGTGATTCGGCTGCGCGCGATGGCGGCAGCGGGGGCGCTGGGCTACCCGATTGTGGCCATCAACGAGGCGGATACGAAGCACCTGTTCGACAACCGGTACGGTACGGGACAGTCGACGATCGACGGGATCATCCGGGCGACGAACGTGCTCCTGGCCGGCAAGAACTTCGTGGTCGCCGGATATGGCTGGTGCGGGCGCGGTGTGGCATCGCGGGCGCGGGGCATGGGCGCCCAGGTGATCGTGACGGAAGTGGACCCGGTGAAGGCGCTGGAGGCGGTGATGGACGGGTACCGGGTGATGCCGATGGCCGATGCGGCGAAGGAGGGTGACTTCTTCGTGACGCTCACCGGCGACATGAACGTGCTTGACCGTCAGCACCTGGAAGTGATGAAAGACGGGGCGATCCTGGCGAACAGCGGGCACTTCGACAGCGAGATAAACCTGAAGGCGCTTGCATCGATGAGCGAGGGCAAGAAGCGCGTCCGCGACTCGGTGGAAGAGTACTTGTTGCTGGACGGGCGCAAGCTTTTCCTGCTGGGCGAAGGGCGGCTGGTGAACCTGGCGGCGGCCGAGGGGCACCCGGCAGCCGTGATGGACATGTCGTTCGCGAACCAGGCACTGGGGGCGGAGTGGATTGCGGAGAACGCGACGAAGCTGGAGAAGATGGTGTACGAGCTCCCGCACGAGGTGGATGAGGAGATCGCACGGCTGAAGCTGCATGCGATGGGCATCCAGATCGACTACCTGACGGAGGAGCAGAAGCACTATCTGACGAGCTGGCAGGCGGGAACGTAGGACCTGCGGCAGTCGTCGCAAATGGCGGCGAGCGGACCGTTGTCTTCTGGCGTCCGGAGCAAGGTGGACTAGAATGCCGCGACGTGGACATCTTGTACGATCTCCAGCACCTGCGGTTCGAATGGGACGCCGAAAAGGCGAGTGCAAACCTCGTGAAGCACGGCGTCGACTTCTTCGATGCCGCGGAGGTCTTTCTCGATCCGCTTGCGATCGCCGGAGACGCCTCGGGTGACGATGGAGAGGGACGGGAATGGCTGCTGGGCGAGACCTACCGCCTGCGGCTGCTCATCGTGGTGCATACTGAGCGTGGAGACCGCGCGAGAATCATCTCCGCGCGGCCCGCGACCAGACATGAGAGACGAACATATGAAGGATTCGATGGAGGCCGTTGAGTGGAAGGGCCGGAAGACCGGCCAGATTCGGGTTTCGCTGCCGGAGAGTGCTCTCGATTCGCTGCGTCAGTTGGCGGAGGCACAGGAGGTTTCGTGCGAGGAACTAGCGCGAATCTATGTCGGGCGTGGGCTGCGAGAGGACTTGCGGCGCACGTTTGAACAACAGGTATTGCGGGTGACGGAGGAAGTCCTGGGTGAGCGCAGCAGCGCGGACGAGGCCGCGGCGGTCGTCGCGGAGGTTCGGCGACGATTCACGCCGAAATGAGCGGCGAGTACGGCGCCTGGCCGGCGAAGCGTGAGGTGGAGTTGGCTTTCGCGTGGTAGAGGCGGACTGGTAGAATTGGTGGAGCGTCAAGAGGGCGACCGCGCCCGGCAACCTGGTTAAGCCTCCAAGGTGCCAAGACGACGCGGTCCTTCGCAAGAAGGGCAACAAAAGGCGGGCTTGCGGGAAGGCCCGCCCCTCACAGAGAGGGGTGCAATCCGTGGAAGACGTGAACGCATCGCCCCTCATGACTGTGAGGGGCTTCCTCTTGCCCGCCAGCCTTGCCACGAACGGACAAGGAAGGGCAAGCGATGACTGAACCGAAACTGTTGACCTCGGAATCCGTGACGGAAGGGCACCCGGACAAGATGTGCGACCAGATCTCCGATGCGGTCCTGGACGCGATCTACCGGGACGACAACCGGGCGCGGGTAGCCTGTGAAACGGCGATCACCAACGGGCTGGTGCTGGTAACCGGGGAGATAACGACCAGCACGTACATCGAGATCCCGACGATAGTGCGGCAGACCATCCGGGAGATCGGGTATACGTCGTCGCAGATCGGCTTCGACGCGGAGACCTGCGGGGTGATCACGGCGATCGGGCAGCAATCGCCGGATATCGCGGACGGTGTCGATCGATCGTGGGAGGCGCGCCACGGTCATGCCGAGACAGCAGACTTGGATACGGGCGCGGGCGACCAGGGGATGATGATCGGGTTTGCCTGCACGGAGACGCCGGAACTGATGCCGCTGACGATTTCGCTGGCACACCGGCTGACGCGGCGGCTTTCGCAGGCCCGCAAGAGCGGCGAACTCCCCTGGCTGCGCCCCGATGGCAAGAGCCAGGTGACGATCGAGTACGGCGAGAACTGGCATCCACTGCGGGCGGAAGCAGTGGTGATCTCCACGCAACACGCTCCAGATGTCGACAACGAAACCATCGAGACGGACGTGCGCGAGCACATCATCGGGACGATCGTGGATAAATCGCTGGTCGACGAGCGGACGAAGGTGTTCGTGAATCCGAGTGGGCGCTTCGTGGTCGGCGGGCCGCGGGGTGATGCGGGGCTGACGGGCAGAAAGATCATCGTGGACACGTATGGCGGGATCGCGCGGCACGGCGGTGGTGCGTTCAGCGGGAAGGACCCGACGAAGGTGGACCGCTCGGGGGCGTACGCGGCCCGCTGGGTGGCGAAAAACATCGTTGCGGCGGGGCTGGCGACACGCTGCGAATTCATGCTGTCGTACGCGATTGGGGTGGCGCATCCCACCTCGATCGGGTTGGAGACGTTCGGGACAGGCGTGGTGCCGGACTCAGTCATTCTCGGTGCCGTGCGGAAGCACTTCGATCTCAGGCCCGGAGCGATCATCCGGGACCTGGACCTCCGGCGGCCAATCTACCGGGCGACGGCGGCCTATGGGCACTTCGGGCGAACGGACCTGAACGTCCTGTGGGAAGATACGGCGCGGTCGGCGGACCTGCGGATTACGGCCGGAAGGTAGCGACAGGCACCATTGGACGCGATTGTCCTGGTTGGAGGGCAGGGGACGCGGTTACGGCCGCTGACTTCGACGCGGCACAAAAGCCTCGTCCCGGTGCTCAACCGGCCGGCGATTGACTACCTGTTCGACTGGTTGGAGCGATCGGGGATCGAGCGGGTGGTGCTGGCGCTGGGACAGGCGAACGAGGACCTTGCGGCGACCTACCCGCCCGGGAAGCGGGGCGCGATCCAGATCCTCCCGATCATCGAGCGGGAGCGGCTCGAATCGGGGGGAGCGATCCGGCACGCGGTTCAGACGGCAGGAATCGAGGGCCGGTTCGTGGTACTGAATGGTGACATTTATGTTGACTTTGACTTCCATGCGGCGATCCAGGCGCATGTGGGTTTCGGGGCCGACCTGACGCTTGCGCTGCACGAGGAGGAGGACCCGTCGGCGTTCGGCGTGGCCGTGGTCGATGGGGAGGGGCTGGTAACCGGGTTCGTGGAGAAGCCGCCGCGCGGCGAGGCGCCTTCGCGGCTGGTGAACGCAGGGGTATGGATCTTCGAGCCAGGCCTGGTGGACGAAATTCCGCCGGGGGCCGTGCGAGTGGAGGAGACGCTATTCCCATCGCTGGTGGCCCGGCGGCGGCGGGTGCTGGGACACCGGTTCGAGGGCCACTGGGCAGACCTCGGGACACCGCAACGGTACCTGGACCTGAACCGGGAGCTGCTCGGCGGGCGCAACGCGATCACCGCCGGGGCGCTGATCGCCGCCGGTGCGGTGGTTGGGGGGTCGGCGGTGGGAGCCGGGTGCCGGGTCGACGAAGGCGCCCGCGTGATCGACTCGATTCTCTGGGAGGGCGTGGAGGTTGGAGCGGGCGCCACGGTCGAGCGGTGCATCCTGGCGGACGGGGTGGTTGTGGGAGCCGGGGCGCGTGCTGAAGGGGTGGTCGCGGGTAAAGGCTCGCGCATCGGCACGGGGGCGGTTGTGCCGCCCGGTACGTTGATGGAAGCGGGCGGCAGGTATGATGGAACGCATGGTTGAGAACCCGGTCCACTTTGGCACGGATGGCTGGCGGGCCATCATCGCAGACACTTTCACCTTCGAGAACGTCGAGGCGTGCGCCCAGGCGACGGCGGAGCACCTGGCCGCGACCTACGGAACGGAACGGCCGGTGGTCGTGGGGTACGACACACGATTCCTCTCGGACGAGTTTGCGCTGACCGTTGCGCGGGTGATGGCGGGGAACGGGTTCCGGGTACAGCTGGCAAACCGGCCGGCGCCCACACCTGCGCTGAGCTACCGGATCATCGAGGCGCAAGCCTGCGGGGGCGTGGTGGTGACCAGTTCGCACAACCCGTACCGGTGGAATGGGATCAAGGTGAAGCCGCACTACGGCGGGAGCGCGAGCCCGGAGTTCGTGGCGGCGATCGAAGAGCGGGTGCCGGCGATCCTGGCGGACCGTTCGAGGCTGAAGATGGCTGCGGCAAACGGGGGCGACATCGAACGGTTCGACCCGGTGCCGGGGTATCTCAAGTCGCTGGCGGGCCAGGTGGACATCCAGCGGATCAAGAACGCGGGGCTGAAGGTGGCGGTGGACCCGATGTATGGCGCGGGCGCGGGGCTGTTCGGGGAGCTGTTGTACGGCGGGAAAACGACGGTGACCGAGATCCACGCAGACCGGAACCCGGCATTCCCGGGCATCCGGGCGCCGGAACCAATCGAGTCGAACCTGGGCGAGTTCATGCTGCTGATGGCGACCGGGCGATACGACATCGGCATTGCGAACGATGGCGACGCCGACCGGCTTGGGGTGGTGGACGAGAAGGGCAACTACGTCGACCAGCTGCGGACGTTCGCGCTGCTGGTGAACTACCTGCTCGGGGAGCGGGGGTTGCGGGGCCCGGTGGTGAAGTCGGTGACGACGACAAACATGGCAAAGCTGCTGGCAGACCACTATGGGGTGGAGTGCTTTGAGACGCCGGTGGGGTTCAAACACATCGGGCCGCTGATGATGGAGAAGGACGCGCTCATCGGCGGGGAAGAGAGCGGTGGGTACGGATTCCGTGGGCACCTGCCGGAGCGTGACGGCATCCTGGCGGGGCTCTACCTGCTGGATTACGCGGCGGCGACTGGCAAGCCAGCTTCGGTGTTGCTCGATCGAGTATTCGCGATCACGGGCCCGCACTACTATGAGCGGTTGGACTTCGACCTGGAGCCAGGTTCGAACGAGCGCGTGAAGGCGGTGCTGGACGCGGCGAACCCGGTGGAGATCGCGGGGCGGCCGGTGTTGCGGTCGGACCGGACCGATGGGTGGAGGTTCTTCATCGACGACGGCTGGCTGTTGTTCCGGCTATCGGGGACGGAGCCGCTGCTACGGATTTACACGGAGGTGACCTCGAGCACGCTGGTGAAGCCCGTGCTGGAGGCGGGGAAGGCAATCGCGGGAGTGGCCTGAGCGCTGATTTGATAGAGTCCGGGCCCCGGAGGCGCCTGTGGAGCGTGCCGGGCGCGAGACGGCCTGGTGACACTGGAACACATCGTCGTGGGGTTGGTGCGGATTGCGGGGTCGCTGCCCGTGCTGCGATGGGCATTCGTGGGCGGGATTATCGCGGTGCTGGTGGACTTCAGCGACCTGTTCATGATGAACCTGCTGGACCTTGGGGGCCTCAAAAACTACCAGGTGTTCGACAAGTGGGTCGATCAGGTCTACATGCTGACGTTCTTGCTGGTGGCGCTGCGCTGGGATGGCCCGGCCCGGACGATCGCCATCTGGCTGTATCTGTACCGGTTGCTCGGGTTCGTGGTGTTCGAGGTGGCGGACGCACGATCGTTGCTGTTGCTGTTCCCGAACGTTTTCGAGTTCTGGTTTCTGTTCGTGGCGAGCCTGCCGCACTGGCGGCCGGGGTTCGCGTATACGCGGCGGAACGTCGCGGTGGTGGGCGGGGTGCTGCTGGTGCTGAAGATGTTCCAGGAGTACGTGCTGCACTATGGGCGGTGGCTGGACGACTTCACGGCGGTGGAGGCGGTGGAGGCGGCGTGGGGATGGGTGACAGGGCTGTTGGGATGAAGGTGGGCGCACGGGAGGATCGTTCGCTTCCGTTCGGCGGGATATCGACGTACTCTGGTGTCCTGCGGCTCGCAACGGAAGGGAATCAGGCTTACCGGCCCACCTTCCAGCCTTCAGCCCGCGAGGGAGCCTACGGCCTCGCGCGGGTAGCCACGACCGGATGGCGTGGCGGGCACCGGCCAGCTCCACATCGGGGCAAGCGCCGGGGTATGAGTTGGAGACGCAGGAAGGACCTTCCTTTATGGCGCGCTTAACCGGTGCACAGATGGTGCTGGAGAGTCTCCAGCGCGAAGGCGTGGACACGATCTTCGGGTATCCGGGAGGGGTGGTGCTCCCGCTCTACGACACACTCCCGCAGTACCCGAACATCCGGCATGTGCTGGTACGGCACGAGCAGGGCGCGGCGCACATGGCCGATGGGTATGCGCGCGCGAGCGGCAAGATGGGCGTGTGTCTTGGCACGAGCGGCCCGGGTGCGACCAACCTGGTGACGGGCATCTGCACATCGTGGATGGACTCAACTCCCGTGTTCGCACTGACCGGCAACGTTACGCGATCGCTGCTGGGGAAGGACGGGTTCCAGGAGGCGGACATTACAGGGATCACGCATTCGATCACGAAACACAATTACCTGGTGATGCGGCCAGAGGAGATCCCGCTCTCGATTCGGGAGGCGGCGCACATCTGCCAGACCGGGCGGCCGGGGCCGGTGCTCGTCGACATCCCGAAGGACGTGTTCCAGGAGGAGGCGGAGTTCGACTGGCCGGAGCAGATCAACCTGCGAGGTTACAAGCCGACAACCGAAGGGCACGCGGGGATGATCCGGAGAGCGGCGGAGCTGATAAACCAGGCGACGCGGCCGATCATCATCGCGGGCCACGGAGTCATCTGGGGTGATGCCCACAACGAGCTGGTTGAGCTCGCGGAGAAGGCGGACATCCCGGTGATCACGACCTTCCTGGGCATCGGAGCGTTCCCGGAATCGCACGACCTGAGCTATGGGTGGCTGGGGATGCACGGCATGTTCTACGCGAACATGGCGGCGGACCACGCGGACCTGGTGATCGCCATCGGCATGCGGTTCGACGACCGGGCGATGGGGCGCTTCAAGGACTTCAACCCGGGCGTGAAGATCGTCCACATCGATATCGACCCGGCCGAGATTGGCAAGAATTTCCCGACGGCGGTACCGATCGTGGGGAACGCCAAGAACGTGCTGCCGCGACTGAGCGACCTGACAACGGAAGCGGAGCACCAGGACTGGCGAGGCTGGATCGACCAGGTGCGGGAGGAGCACCCGAGCCTGCACATCCGGGAGAGCCGGCGGATGCTGCCGCAGTACGTGGTGCGGACGCTCTATGAAGAGACGAACGGCGACGCGACAATCGTGACGGGGGTGGGGCAGCACCAGATGTGGGCCGGACAGCACTATTTCTACAAGCGCCCGCGGCAACTGGTGACTTCGGGCGGGCTCGGGACGATGGGGTTCGAGCTGCCGGCGGCGATCGGCGCGCAGATCGCGCTGCCAGATGCGGAGACATGGGCGATCTGCGGTGACGGCGGGTTCCAGATGACGCTGCAGGAGATGGCGGTGCTCGTGGACGAGAACCTGCCGGTGAAGATAGCGGTGTTCAACAATGGCTACCTGGGCATGATCCGCCAGTGGCAACAGCTGTTCTACGACAAGAACCTGGTGAGTACTGCCATGACGCAGCCGGACTTCTGCAAGCTGGCCGATGCGTACGGTATCCGCGCGATCCGGGTGGAGACGAAGGCGGAGGTAGCACCTGCGATCCGTGAGGCGCGCGAGCACAAGGGCCCGATCCTGATCGACTTCCAGATCGACCAGGAGGAGAACGTGTGGCCGATGGTGCCGGCGGGCGCGGCGCTTTCCGAGACGATTGAAGCGCCGGCCGAGGAGCTTGCCCGATGAACCCCTCAGTGAATGGTTCGCGAAAGCACCATGCGCAGCACACCGTGGTGGCAATCGTGGAGGACAAGCCGGGAGTGCTGATGCGCGTGGCCAGCCTGTTCCGGCGGCGCGGCTTCAACATCGAGTCGCTGACGGTTGGCCACTCAGAGGCGCCGGGACTGAGCCGGATGACAATCGTGGTCGACGGGGCGAGCGCGCCGGTCGAGCAGGTGGAGAAGCAGCTCTACAAGCTCATCGACGTGGTGAAGGTAACGGACCTGAGCCAGGAAGAAATGGTGGCGCGCGAACTCGTGCTGCTGAAGGTGCGCTGCAACAATGTGAACCGTCACGAACTGCTGGAAATTGCGAACGTCTTCCGCGCCGACGTCGTGGACATGGCGACGAACTCGTTGATCCTGCAGGTGGTGGGCGACGAGGACAAGATTGACGGCCTGGTGAAGATGTGCGAGCCGTACGGCATCCGGGAGCTTTCGCGGACGGGGCGGATAGCGATGGTCCGGGGTGCGAAGACGACGACGGTGCATGAACCGGAGCCGGAGAAGATCGCGAAGTTCCACGCGACGCAGGGGCGGCGGGTGGAAGGCGAGTTGCCGTTCAGCAGCGACTGACACGAGGTTCGAGCACAATGAAGAACTCCCTCGCCGGCGATGCCGGCGAGGGAGTTCTTCATTGTGAGGACTTGGGACTGAGGACTGAGGACTGAGTTGGGGCGGGAGGAGGTGGGGGTGACGGCGCAGCATGCCATGACCGGGGTGCCCCGGATGGGGTCGAATGGTGGCGCGGCGGGCGGACGTCGTCTTAGCGCGGGTGGGAGTCGCCGGCCTGATTGTGTTTGGCGCGCTGTTCGGCCTGGAGCGAGCCGATGGTTTCGGCGGAGCGGTTGTAGATCTGGGGGACATCCCAGCCGTTGAGGCCGGCGTAGGTGTCGACCTGGCTGCGGTGGTGGATGTCGTGCTCCATCATCATGAGAAGGATGCGCCAGCCAGGGAGCGTGCCATCGGAATCGATCATGGCGATGCGGCGCCCCAGGTAGTCCGTGGGGGTCCCGGCGAGAAGTTCGCGGAACTGGTCGAAGCTCGCCTGCAGCGCGGGCACCCAGCGGTCGCGGGAGCGGACATCGGGCGGGGCCGGGCTGATCCAGCCGCTGCCCCGGTAGGCACTGGCAAAGTAAAGGCGTGAGCCGCACATGTGGCCGATGAGCTTGTTGATGCTCCAGGCGTTTTCGCCCTCGCCGGTGAGGGGCGTCCAGCCGTCGGCCTCCGGGGGCAGGGCGGCGATATCGCGCATGGCACGGCGGTTCACGCCTTCGAAGTAGCGGAGAAAGACATCGATCGATGTAAACACGGCACTCCCCCAGAGATGAGAGCCTAGCAAACCCGCGGACGAGTTGTCGGCGGAGGGTGCCGGGCCCTACGCTACGGCCACTCAACCAGCCGGCGGAAGCATGCTCAAGGTCGAACTCTCCTATCGCGGGCTGATCGTCGTGGGGCTGGCGATCCTGTCGCTGTGGGCGCTGGTACGCGTGTGGCAGGTCGTGTTGCTGATCCTGACGGCGCTTATCTTCATGGCGGCGCTGTTGCCGTACGTGGAGTGGCTGGTCCGCCACGGGATCAACCGGGTGGTGGCGGTGCTGCTCATCGTGCTGGCTGTCCTGGTGGTAATCGGGTCGATGGTTGCGATCGTGGCCCCGGCAATGATCGACGAGTTCCGCGATCTGCGTTCGAACCTGCCCGTGTACGCGGAAGACCTCGAGAAGTTCATGGCGGACTTCGGGTTCAAGACCGACCGCTGGGACCTGCCGGAGCGTGCGGAGGAGATCAACTGGGGCGACCTGATCAGTGGCAGCCAGGCTGTGGATTACGGCCAGCGGGTGGCGTTCGGCGTGTTTTCGGCGTTCACAGTGCTGGTGCTGACGGCATACCTGCTAGTTGATACCAAGCGGTTGCGCACGTTCCTGTTCCGGTTCGTGCCGGAGGAGCGGGAGCCCGACGCGGAGCACTTCGTCCGGGCATTGAGCCGCGTGGTCGGTGGCTACGTGCGTGGCCAGATGATTACGTCGACGGTCATCGGGGTGTACACGCTGGTGGTGTTGCTGGTGGTCGACGTGCCGAACGCGGTGGCGTTCGGGGTGCTGGCGGCCTTCGCGGACATCATCCCGTTGATTGGGGCATTCATCGCGATCGTGCCAGCAGTGGTCGCGGCGTTCCAGGAGTCGCCGGAGCAGGCACTGATCGTGCTGATTGCGCTGCTGGTGTACCAGCAGTTCGAGGACCGGTTCCTGGTGCCACGCATCTACGGGCAGACGCTCAACCTGCCAGCTATCGTCGTGCTGGTAGCGGTGCTGGTGGGCGGGGAGCTGCTGGGGGTCACGGGGGTGTTACTGGCGCTGCCTGCGGCAGCCGCGGGCAGAGTGGTGCTGGACTACTACCTGGATAAGCGGGACGACACCGGACGGCTCGACGAGGGCAATGGCCAGGTCGAAGTGCTTGCCCCGGATAGGCCCGCGGAAGCGTAGGTGATGTTCACGAGCGTACTGATAGCCAACCGGGGCGAGATAGCGGTGCGGATCGCGAAGACGCTGGGACGGATGGGGATTCGTTCGGTAGTAGTGGCATCACTACCGGACCGCCGGGGAGTGGCGGCGCGGATAGCCGACGCAGTGGCGCTCATCGAGGGACAGACCGCGGCGGAGACGTATCTCGACGTGGACGCGGTGATCGCGGCGGCCAGGGCGCAGGGCTGCGACGCGATCCACCCTGGATACGGGTTCCTGAGCGAGCGCGCGGACTTCGCGGAGCGGTGCGCGGCGGAGGGGATCGCGTTCATCGGGCCACCGGCGGAGGTGCTGCGCGGACTGGGGGACAAAGGCGCCGCGCGGCGGCTGGCCGTGGCAAACGGGGTCCCGGTGGTGCCGGGCTGGGATGGCGAGGACGACGATGGCACGCTGGCGCGCGAGGCAGTGCGGATCGGGTACCCGGTGATGCTGAAGGCGCGCGGCGGCGGCGGGGGACGGGGGATGCGCGAGGTGTACGGGCCGGGAGAGCTTTCTGAGGCGGTGGAGAGCGCCCGGCGGGAGGCGCTGGCCGCGTTTGGGGACGGTGGGCTGCTCATCGAGAAGCTGGTGCGGGATGCGCACCACGTCGAAGTGCAGGTGCTGGCGGACTCGCATGGGAACGTCATCCATCTCGGAGAGCGGGACTGCTCGGTGCAGCGGCGGCACCAGAAGCTCATCGAGGA
This sequence comes from Dehalococcoidia bacterium, assembly GCA_003104995.1. Taxonomy (GTDB): domain Bacteria; phylum Chloroflexota; class Dehalococcoidia; order Tepidiformales; family Tepidiformaceae; genus Amarobacter. The sequence continues at coordinate 51,338 of PQAO01000032.1, read as the reverse complement.
ATCGCCGAGCCCGATCGTGGACGAGGGGCTGCGGACCGCATTGACCGGGGCCGCGCTCAGGCTGGCGCTGGCGGCCGGTTACGTGAACGCGGGGACGTTCGAGTTTCTCGTGACGGGAGGGGAGGCGCCGGAGTGGTATTTCCTGGAGGTCAATCCGCGGCTGCAGGTGGAACACCCGGTGACGGAAGCAGTGACCGGGCTGGACCTTGTGGAGTTGCAGCTCCGGGTGGCCGCGGGCGAGCTGCTGCCACTACGGCAGGAGGATGTCCGGTTCGAAGGGCATGCGATCGAGGTGCGGGTGAACGCGGAGGACCCGTGGGATGGGTTCCGTGGGAGCGGGGGGCGCATCCGGGAGTGGGAATACCGGGGCGATTCGCGGGTGGATGCGGGGTATGGGGCGGGGGATGTGGTGCCGGGAAGCTACGACTCGCTACTCGCGAAGGTCATCAGTCACGGGGCTGACCGCAACGGGGCGATTGGGCTGGCGATCGAGGATATCGAGGCGTTCGAGATCCGGGGAGTGCCGACCAACCTGGCGTTGGCCGGACGGATCATCGGTCATGACGACTTTCGAAGTGGAGGCGCCACAGTCGACTGGCTGGAGCGCGAGATGGAAGGGCTGCTGGCGCCGCGGGTACCGGCGCGGCATTGGGCGGCGGCGGCAGCAGCCCTCACGGCGGCGAGATCCCGGCCGGCGCCAGGCCCCTGGGGTGCAGCGCGCTGGATTGGGGCCGGGGGCGCGGTGTGCTGGCTTTCGAGCGGGCCCGAACGGCGCCGGGCGACCGTGCGGGACGCCGGGCAGGCATTCGAGGTGGACATAGATGGCGAGAGGCTGACCGTGACACCGCTCGGTGACCACGACGGCGAAGCGGCGTATCGCATCGGTGCTGGCCAGGAGACGGTACTTGTATCTGCTTTGCCGTCTTCGCACGGGGCAGACTTGCGCGTGCGTGATCCAAAGCGAGACACCGTCGATGGCGTTACCCGAATACGGGTCACGCCGCCACCCGCGTTGCCGCGACGCGCACCTGCTGCGGCGGAAGGAGTCTTCGCAGTGACCGCGCCGCTATCGGGGACGGTGACGGCTGTACAGGTGGCGGTTGGGGACGTTGTGGAGGTAGGTCAGCTGCTGGTGGTGCTGGAGGCGATGAAGATGGAGCACCGCATCGTCGCATCGGAGAGCGGGACGGTCCGGGAGGTGCTTGTGGCGGCGGGGGATGTGGTCCGGGAGGGCGACGTGCTGGCCGAGGTGGAATAGCTACAAGGGCAGGATGCCGGCGCGGACGGCGAGGGCGACAGCTTCGGTGCGGCTGGCGGCATTGAGCTTGCCGAGGACCGTGCCGACGTGGAACTTCACGGTATGTTCGCTGATGCCCAGCTGGAGCGCGATTGCCTTGTTGGGGAGGCCCTGGGCCACGAGGCGGATGACATCAAGCTCGCGGTTGGTGAGGGCCGGGGACTCACCCGCAGCACGGGAGATGTTTTCGGGCGCCACGCGGGCCATGGCGGCCACGGCGGGGTCGAAGACGACGAGGCCCTGGGCGACCGCCCGGACGGCGGCGGCGAGTTCCAGGGCGGTGGATTCCTTGAGGAGGTAGGCACGGGGGACCACGCCCGTATTGGCAAGGCCGGCGAACTCGGCGGGCGAACCCGCGAGGAGGACGGTCGGCCCGGTGGGCCAGTCCGCTTCCAGACTGCCCTCGTCGAGGTCGACCACGGTGACGTCGGCGTCGTCGTCCGAAGAGGCTTCATCGACCAGGGAGAAGCCCGATTCCGCGCCGAGCATGGCGCGGAGACCGGCGCGCACCGAGGGATAGCTGGCGCGGACGGCGACGCGGAGGGGCACGTGGCCGTTATTGATCTGGCTCATCACTGCGGTTCGATCGTAGCCGGTTCGCGTGGCGGCCGGGCCGGGTCAGGCACGTTCGCCGAGGGTGATGGAAAGGTCCTTGACTTCACCGCCACGAAGGACGCGGGCGGGGGTTGGCTGACCGATGCGTCCCGCACCGAGGGATGCCTGGAGGTCGTCGGTATCGGTGACAGGTTTCCCGGCGAAGGCAACGAGGATGTCGCCGATGAGGAGTCCTGCCTGGTCGGCCGGGCTACCCGGTTCGACCGAGACGATGAGGAGGCCCGACTCCTGACCATCGAGGGCGGCGGCGAGGGTCGCGGGGAGACGGGCGCCCTGGGAGCTGATGCCCAGGTAGGCGCGGCGGACCTTTCCGGTGGCCAGGAGGTCACCGACGATGCGGGTAAGGGCAACGGCGGGAACAGTAAGCCCGGCGCCACGTCCGAGGCGGCTGCTGTTGAGGCCGACCACACGGCCTTCGGCATCGGCCAGCGGGCCGCCCGAAAAGCCGGGGAAGAACGTCGCGTCGGAGCGGAGGTAGCCTTCAACCTCGGCGCCGCGGAAGGTGCGCCAGGCGCCGCCGACTGAGCCAACGACGCCAAACGACGCCATCGGGCCTTCGGCGGTGGGCCGTCCGACAGCGAGGACGATGCTGCCAACGCGGGCCGAGCCATCGGGAGCCAGTTCGGCAGGCGCCAGGCCGGTCCGGTCGACCTTGAGGACGGCAATGTCGGAGCCGGGATCACGGCCGGCGATTGCTGCCGCGACCGTTTCGCCCGAGGGAAGGAGGACTTCGATGTTGTCGTCGCGTTCGAGGACGTGGTCGGCAGTAACGATAGCGCCATCGGCCGACCAGATGATGCCACTGGCCGGGAGCCGGCGGCGGGCGTCCACCAGGACGGTCGAAGCGGCGGCCTTTTCGACTGCGGCTGCAAGGGCATCGGAGAGTTGGGAGAGGACCGAGGGCACTGGCTACTCCTGGGGGCTCGGTGGCCCGGGTGATGCAACCATCGTGTCAGGTGGGAGGCCAGGAAGAACCGGCCGTGCGGGGAGGGGAGCGACTGGCCGTTCGGGCAGGTTGCTGGGGCTCAGGGCCGGGGCGCCGCCAGGGCAGCTTCGGCTTTCGCGAGGAGATCCGCAGGGCGATAGGGCTTCTGGATGAAGCCGGCGAGGCCCTTGCCGACGAAGCGCTCGGTGGCATCCTGCTCGTTGTAGCCGCTGGTAAGCAGGACGCGGACGGCGGGATCGAGGTGGCGAAGCCCCCGGAAGCATTCCTCGCCATCCATCCGGGGCATGGTCATATCCATGATCACGAGCGCGATGCCGGGTGTGGTGCGGTAGGTCTCGATGGCCTGGGCTCCGTCGGCGGCGAGGATGACGCTGAAGCCAGCCTGTTCGAGCATGCGGCGTGTGACGGTGCGGACGGTCTCGTCGTCATCCACGACGAGGACGAGACCGCGAGGGCCCGCACCGGCGGGTTGGGTGGCGACCGGCGGAACCTGGGGCGCGAGAGCGGCAGGAGAGACGACGGCAGGGAAGAGGACCTTGAAGGTGGTGCCGCGGCCCGGTTCGGAGTAGAGCTTGATGGCGGCCCGGTGGCCGCGGACGATACCGAGGACAGCAGCGAGGCCGAGTCCCCGCCCGGTGAACTTGGTGGTGTAGAACGGGTCGAAGATGCGGGCGCGGGTTTCCTCGTCCATGCCCTCGCCGGTGTCGGCGACCTCAACGTAGACGTAATCGCCTTCCGGGAGGTCGGTGTCGAGGTAGGACTCGGCCAGGTAGGCGCGGTCGGCGAACTGCATGCCGGTCGAGATGGAGATGACGCCGCTGCGTTCGCCGATGGCATCGGAAGCGTTGGTGATGAGGTTCATGATGACCTGGCGGACCTGGGTCGCATCGGCCTCGATGGGGGGCAGGTTGGGCGCGAAGTGGTATTTGACGACCGCGCGCTTCGATACCGAGACCTCGAGGAGGTGGGCCATTTCCTCGACGACGCGGGAGAGGTTGAGGAGTTCGATGACGAACTTGCCCTTGCCGGAATAGGCGAGCATCTGGCGGGTGAGGTCGGCGGCGCGCTGGGCGGCGGTCTCGATGGACTCGACGGTCTGGCGTGCGGGAGACTCGGGCGGGAGCTCGAGGAGGGCGAGGCCAGCGTTGCCGAGGATGGCGACCAGCAGGTTGTTGAAGTCGTGGGCGATGCCGCCAGCGAGAATACCGAGGCTTTCGAGCTTCTGGGTCTGTTGCATCTGCTGGTCGATGCGGCGGCGTTGGGCTTCGGCGGCCCGGCGAGCGGTGATATCGATAACAGAGTTCAGCCAGACACGCTGGCCAGCGAGCGAGACGATGGTGGAATGGAGCTCGAAGGTAAGGACCTGGCCATCCGCGTTGGTCATCCGGAGTTCGACGAAGGGGGGATCGATGGGCTCACCGGCCATGCGACGGGCTGCGCGGGCGCGGATGAGGATGCGATCCTCAGGGTCGATGCGAGACCCGAGGAAGTCGCGGCCGATCAGGGTTTGGCGGGGGAAGCCGAGGAGGCGTTCAAGGGCGTTGTTGACCATGAGCACATCGGCGCCGTCCCAGATCCAGATGCCGACGGGGACCGTCTCGACGAGGTTGCGGAAGCGCTCTTCGCTGGCACGGATTTCCTCTTCGGCGAGGACGGTCTCGTGGACATCCATGCAGGCGCCGATGAAGCCGAGGAAAGCACGGTCGCCGGAATAGCGTGGGGTGCCGTGTTCGAGGATCCAGCGATACTGGCCATCGTGGCGGCGGAGGCGGTAGCGCACGGAGTAGGAGATGCGGGCATCGAAGCTGGACTCATAGGTGGCTACCGTGGCTTCGAGGTCCTCGGGGTGAATGATCTGCGTCCAGCCGTAACCGGCGTCTTCTTCCATGGGGCGGCCCGTGAAATCACGCCAGGTCGCGTTGAAGAACTCGACCTGGCGGTCAGCGGCGGCAGTCCAGATGAAGATGGGTGCGGAATCGGCAAGGGAGCGAAAGCGGGCCTCGCTCTCGCGCAACTCATCCTCGGCACGGCGGCGTTCGGTGACGTCGAAAGCTGAGACGAGGGAGGCGGAAACGCCACCGAACGAAATGGCGCTGGCGGAAACGGCAAGGTGGCGAACCCGGCCGTCGCTGCGCGTGATACGGGCTTCGTAGCGGCTGACGCGCTCTTCGCCCCGGAGGCGGCGCTCGAGGTGTGCCCGCAGGGCGTCGCGGTCACCGGGATGGATGAGGCCGTCGAGGAAGCCGTCCTGGAGGAGCTGAACGCGGGTGTACCCGGTGAGGCGTTCGAGTTCGGTGTTGACGAGCAACAGGGACTGGCCGTTGGAGACCCAGACCGCGGCCGAAAGACTCTCGAGGACCTCGTGGATACGGCCCTCGCTTTCGCGAAGGTCCTGCTCGGCGAGCTTACGCTCGTGGATATCCTGAATGATGCCGGTGACACTGTTCGAGCCATCGGAGGCCCGCATGCCGGTAACGAGGAGCCAGCGGTAATCGCCGCCGGGCAGGGCCAGGCGGAACTCGTTGGGGAGGCCGGAGGCCAGTTCGGCCGCCGAGATCTGGCGAATGCGGAGGGCGTCGTCCGGGTGGATGAGCTCAAGGAACTCGTCGATGGTAGCGGGCAAACCGGCCTGCTCGCGGTCAAGGACCTGGGCCGCCTCGGCGGACCAATCCAGGTGACCCGTATCGAGATCCCAGGTCCAGACAACCATGCGGGCGGCGCGGATGGCGAGCTGGAGGCGGGCCTCGCTGACGCGGAGGGCCACTTCGGCAGCCATCTGCTCGCCAATGTCGCGAGCGACGGAACCGATGCCGGTGACATTGCCGGCCGCATCGCGGATCGGGAAGTAGGAGGAGGAGGTCACGAGGGGGCTGCCATCTTTGCGGCGCCAGGTTCGTTCCATGCCCTCGATGCTCTCCCCGAGGTTGATAACGCGGTGGCGGATGGCCGTACGAACGTGTTGTTCGCCTGGTTCAAAAAACCTCTCCGAGGACCGGCCAAGAACTTCGGCCGCGGAGTAGCCGAAGAGGTGCTCGGCACCACGGCTCCAGGTGGTGATGAGGCCTTCGAGACTGGTGACGATCATGGCGTCCTGGGAGAATTCGACGATGGCGCTCAGCCCGGCGCGGGCGGCTTCCGCCGATTCCACGGGCGTAACATCGTGGACGACGATGAGACGGGCAGGACGGCCATCGAAGGTGATGGCCTCGCCCGAGATATCCACGGAGAGCAAGCGCCGATCGCGGGTGACATGGCGCCAGCGTGAGCGGCTAATCCTGGCGGGGTCGAGGCCGGTGAGATGGGCGTGGAAGTCATCGACCGAATCGGGGGGCCTGATGTCGTCGAGGGAGAGCGCAAGGAACTCTTCTCGCGTGTAGCCGTACTGGTCGAGGGCTGCGCCGTTCACGTCAAGGAAGCGGAGCGTTTCGGGGTCGAAGACCCACATCGGCCAGGGGTTGGCAGCGAACAACAGGCTTGCATCGCGCAATGGCGGTAGCTCACGAGCCTGTTGGTCGTCCACGAGTGCATCTCCGGCAGCGGTCGCCGCGGTGTGGTGGCAACAATGCTAGCCTTTTCGGGCGGGACAATCTCCCCGGGGGAGTCCCGATTCCGGGGCCCGCGTCCCGAGTGCTCGCGAGATTCAGGAGGCGGGTTCGGCAGCTGCCGCAGCGGCGGGATCGGAGGCACGAGAGGGCGACACCGGGTTTTGGGCGGAGAGCCGCAGGGCGGCCAGGGCGGCGAGGATGCCAGTGGCGGCAGCGAGAGCGAAGACGAGTGCCAGGGAAGCGCCTGGCCAGCCCCCGGCATCGCCCGCCGCAACGATGCCGCCAGCGACCCCGACGCCCGCCGCCGCGGAGAGCATCTCGTGCAGTTTCATCGAGGCGGACGCCTCACCTTCGCGGCCGGGGGGTGCAGAAGCGAGGAGTTCGAGGGAGAACATGGGATAGGCGATACCCATGCCGAAGCCACCCACAGTCCAGGCAACGGCGACCCATGCGCCCGGGACCTGCTCCAACAGGGCGAGCGGCACCATGGCAATGCCGGCGATGACGAAGGCGACACCGAAAGCGGCGAGGTGGGGACGTGAGATGTGCCGGATGGCGCGCTCCTGGAGCCAGGACCCGGCAGCCCAGGTGAGCGAAGCTGACGTGAGCGCCAGCCCGGCAACGAACGATGAGTAGCCGCGGTGGGTGGTTAGCAAGTAGGGGATGAAGGCCTCGGCGCCGAAAAAGCACATGTTGAGGAAGCCGTTGCCGGCGACGGCGGCGGGGAGACCGGGGGCAGCCCGGAACGTGCCGGGGGGCAGGAGACCGCGCAGAGCGGGGATTCCGGCGGCGACGCCGATGACCACCAATGGGGCGCCGAAGAGCAGGTCCCCGGTGGCGACGCCTCCCAGCGCCAGGCCGGCCGAGAGGGCGAGGCGGATGGCCGTGGGGACGCGCGACCGGCGGAGTTCGCCGCCCGGAGGCCCCATGCGAAAGAGGGGCGGAAGGGCGAGGGCTGCCATGACGGGGATGAGGGGCACGAAGATCAGGAAGGCGCCGCGCCAGGAGATGAACTCGGCGATTGCACCGCCGATGGCGGGCCCGATGAGACCGGGGACGACCCAGGCAGTCGCCAGCATGGCGAGCATGCGGGGACGCAGCTGTTCGGGGTAGCCCCGGCCAAGGGCGACGTAGGCGATGGCCGGGAGCGCGCCGGCGCCCAGGCCCTGGATGGCCCGGCCGATGACGAGGACGAGCATGGATGGGGCAAGGCCCGCGATGAGAAGGCCGATGCCAAAGAGCGTCATCCCGATGGCGAGTGGACGGCCAGGGCCATGGCGGTCGGCCTGTTCACCTGCCCAGGTGATACCCACAATGCTCGCGAGCAGGAAGCCGCTAAAGGCCCATCCGTAGAGGGTGAGGCCCCCGAGATCCTGTTCGGCTTTGGGCATGACCGTGGCAACGGCGAGGGCCTCGAAGGCAACGAGAGTGATGGCCATGAGGAGGCCGATGGTGAGGGCGCGGCGGTCGCCGCTGAAGATGCTTTCCGCGCCGGAGTGGGAATGCATGGCGTCCATTGTCACCGTTCGGGCGGCGCCCGACGACCTCCATGCGCATGATGGTTACCCGCTGTTGGCGGGACGGAGCCGACAGACCGGAGGGAAGACGACCAAACGTTCACATAAATATGCCCGAACGGACCTAGACAAGCCCCGCCATAGTTCTATCCTGTAGATCCATCAATGGGGGATGGGCACGCGGGAGGACGCTGTGAACATCGAGGTCATTGAGTTCGAGCTGACGTGCGAGAAGCACGGAAAGCACCGGTTGCTGGTGCCGGTCGAGCTGCCCCGCCCCCGGGTATGCGCGCACTGCTTCCTCCCCGCCGGGCGGCGGGAGGTCCGGCGGTTTGTGATGGCTCGCACCGCGCCGGAGAGGATCGGCGGCGAAGCGTTCATCGGATAGCGCGCTCAGCCGGCGGCGAGCGTCCCTTCCTTGGCCCAGTTGAAGTGCATGCGGCCATGGTCGGCGTTTGCAGCCATGATGCCGCCAACAGTGCCGTCAGCCCAGGGTGCGCCCGGGATCTTCGAATCCAACTGGTCGCCAGTGAGTTCAGCAAGTAGCTGGAGGGTTTCGGCACGGGCCGCGAGACCGATGCGGACCAGCTCTTCCAGCGGCCTGGTGCGGTGTTCCTCGGCCCAGGCCTCGGTCCACCTGTGGATGCCGGCCATGACCTCTTCCCGCGGCTGGGGCGAGCCATCGCGGTTGGTGCGGGCGGGCATACCGGGTTGACCAGCCAGGTGACGGCGGAACATGTCGTTCCAGTTCTTTTCGATGAGCGTGGTGTGGATGAAGTGGTCGGCGTAGGACCAGGTCTTCTCGGGATCGTGCTCGCTGGCAGTTCGGGGTGCGCGAAGCTCGGCCTCGCTCATCCCGGCGAGTGTTTCGAGTAGCCATGCGCGGTCGCGGTTGAGCTTGACTTCGATTTCGATGCGGTTCATCGGGCCTTTCATGGCGGGGACGCACGGAAAACCGATGCGGCCGGTGAGATGCCGTGATTGTACGCGCCGGAGTGGACGCTTGTTGTTGGGCAATGCGTGGTCAGAGACCGCGACGGTGGTCCGGCGAATGCCTGCCGGGCTGGCGATGGTGGCGCCCATCAGCCGGCGGAAGCGGCGCGCCTTTCCAGGATTGCCTCCCGCCATTGCAAGTTGCTCATCCGACGGCTCCTCACCGAAGACCCGGGCAAGGGCGGGAGCGTCAGCGGGAGCAGCGGGCCGGAAGGTGATATGCATGGGTGGGCTGGTATTCGGGCGTGATGGCGGAATGATAGACCGCCGGGGGGCGGCGGCGCCCGGTGGCCGCGCGCGAACATTTGCGATCACGGGTCGGTTCCGCCAGTATCACCGCGCAACTCACCCGGGGGATCCGCGCATGTCTGAAGTGCTGTTGGAGAAGCGAGCGGACGGAGTGGCGCTCATCACGCTGAACCGGCCGGACAGCCTGAACGCGATGAGCGACGAACTGGTTGTGCTGCTCGGAGAGTACCTGGAGGAGTGTGACCGCGACCGGACCGTGCGGTGCGTGGCGCTGACCGGCAATGGTCGGGGGTTCTGTGCGGGCGGCGACGTACGCGGAATGCAATCGCGGAACGACGCGACGGCCGGGAGTGGAGAAGGCGGGCCACCGAACCCGGTGACGGTTATCGACCGGCTGACGGCGGGGTTGCGCCGATCGCACGACGCGACCACGTTGAAGCTCCACACGATGCCGAAACCGACGGTGGCGCTGGTGAACGGCGTGGCGGTGGGGGCGGGACTGAGCCTTTGCCTCGGAGCGGATATCCGGATCGTCTCGGACAAGGCGCGGTTCGGGACGGCGTTCCGGAACGTCGGCCTGAGCGGCGACTTTGGAGGGACGTACCTGCTGCCGCGGCTGGTGGGGATGGGGCTGGCGCGGGAGCTGTACTTCACCGCCGAGATCATCGATGCGGCAAGGGCACTGGCCATCGGACTTGTAAACCGCGTGGTGCCGCACGAGGACCTGCTGAAGGAAGGGCTGGAGTTCTGCGCGAAGCTGGCGGCGGGCCCGACGGCGAGCTACGGGCGCATGAAGGCGAACCTGAACTTCGGAGAGACGGCAACCCTGGACGCGTTGCTGGACCAGGAGGCGTTGCTGATGCGGATCAGTGGGTTTTCGGTTGACAGCCGCGAGGCGGTGCGGGCGTTCATGGAGAAGCGGGAGCCCCAGTTCGTGGGCGAATAGGGAGCCGCCAGGACGCGGAGGGCGCCAAGGGCAGCGCGCCAGAAGCTGTCAACAAAGAGGCGCGGGGGCGCGCAGAGGATCTTGAGGGAGCGCGGAACGCGGCGACACAGAATGTGAGGAGGGCACTTTGGGACACCTTGAAGGCAAAGTCGCAGTCGTTACCGGAGGGGCGCGGGGGATCGGGGCGGGGATCGCCCGGGTGATGGCTCGGGAAGGGGCGCATGTGGCGATCCTGGACCTGGACGGGGAACAGGCGGCCGCAACCGCGAAGGAGTTGCCGACGGCAAGCACCGGGACGGCCTGCGATGTGATCCTTGAGGGTCAGCTGGCCGAGGCGGTGCGGCAGGTGGTGGAGCGGTTCGGGGGAATCGACATCTTCGTGAACAACGCAGGGGCCGGGCGGGGGCCGCTGGACCTGAACACGACCCGGCCGACGGGCGGCGGGGGCCGGGTGGAGGAGATGGCGGCGGAAGCGTGGGACGAACAGCTCGCCCAGAACCTGCGGAGTACGTTCCTGGGGACGCAAGTGGCGGTGCCGCACCTGCGCGCGCGGGGCGGAGGTGCGATCGTGAATATCGCGTCGATCGCGGGACTCGGAGCTTCGCCGACGTTGCCTGCGTATGCGGCGGCGAAGGCGGGAGTGATCTCGCTGACGAAGAGCACGGCGCTGGAGTATGCGCCGCTGAACGTGCGGGTCAACGCCATCTGCCCGGGATTCCTGTGGACGCGGGCGTGGGAGGGGCTGGCGACCGGGATGAAGATGGCGGTGCCGCAGTACGCGGACAAGGAGCCGCGGGAGATCTTCCTGGAGGTTGTGAAGAACGGCGTGCCCTTGCGGCGCGAGCAGACGCCGGAGGACATCGGGGAGCTGGCTGCGTTCCTTTCGAGTGCGGCGGGGCACAACATCACCGGGCAGGCGATCGCGGTCGATGGCGGGATCACACTGAAGTAGGACGATCGTGGGCCAGGACGAACGGGAGGGGTCCCACTTCGCGTTGAAGCGGGACCCCTCTGCAGGCCGGCGGGGGAAGTTAGCGGGCTTCGGCGCCGGCTGCGGGGAGCGGCTTTCCGAGACTCGGGCCACCGTCGGAGAGCTTCGACTCGTCGAACGAGGGGTCGAGGCTCTTCGCGACAGCGACCAGGTCGTCTTTCGAGACCTCGGGCGAGATGCCGCGCGAGTAGGCATTGACGGAGTAGTAGGTGCCCTGGCCATCGGTCCACCAGATGTTGTTCGGGGAGATGTAGCCGCCGGCGGGATCTCCGCCTTCGCCGTAGCGGCTCACGGCGGCTTCGATGGTGTCGGCGCCGCGCTCGATGGTCCAGTTGAGGTTGTACTGGGGCGACCAGCCATCCGGCTTCGCGCAGCCATCGCCAATTTCGTTGGCAAGGAGCGACGATCGGATGATGGAGTATCCGTCGGGGCCCTTCGGGGTGTTGAAGCCGAGGCGGGCGAGGTCCGCATCGGACAGTTCACGCTCCTGGATGAGGCACGTCTCGTTGAACGAAGGGTCGAGCGCCTTCGCGATGGCACGGATGGTGTCGAGGGTGAGGCCGTCCTCAACCTTGGCGTAGACGCCGAACTGGAATTTTCCGTTGTTCCAGTTCGCGCCGTACTGGGTGAACGAACCGGGCCAGGTGTCGACGTAGTCTTCGGGCATGGCCCAGGCGGAGACACCGATGTAGCCGTAGTCGTTGGCGGACCCGTTCCTGGTCCAGTTGGCGTTCATGCTGGCGCCATCGGTGGGGACGATGCTGGTGTCGCAGCCTGCGGCGGGCGGCGTGAAGGTGGTGATGTAGGAGTCGGTGAGGGTATAGCCGCCGGGGATCTGGGGCCGCGGGTCGCCGATGCCGAGGCCGGCGAGGTCTGCCCAGTCGCCCTTCTCCAGCTTCCAGAAGCACTTCATGTTGTCGTCGGAGCCGGTGAGCTGAGCGACGAGGGTGCGGAGGACCTCAGTGGCGCGTGGATCGCCATCGGGCGCCGGCATCGACGAGCGGGTGGGATCTTCGGCGTAGGGGAGGATGTGGTAGCGGTTTACGTTGACCGAGTAGACATAGCCGCCGAGCCAGAAGGTCGCCATATCGTCGCGGAGGACGCTTGCGACGCGCTTTTCGGACTTGCGCTGAGAGATGTAGGCATCGATCCCGGTCTCGTCGTGCTTCCAGGAGCTATCGAGGGCGAGTTCGCCGCCGGGCTTCGGGGCGCCGTTTTCATCACACTCGGCATAGACCGAGATGGAGAGGCTCAGCGGAGAGAAGCCTGTGCCAGGCAGGTTCGGAATGAACCCGGCCTTCGACGGGTCGATGACGCCGTTGTTGAGGACGGATGCCGGGAGTGGAGCGCGGCAGCCGGGGTAGTAGAACGAGGCATCGGAGGCGCCGCCTTGACCGGCCATCTTGTCGGGGCTCGCGGCGTTGACGCCGATGGAGGAAGGCTGGGCACCCGGGCCAAAACGGGGCGAGGTGACGCCCGTATTGCCGCCCGGCTGTTCGATGCGGGAGCGATCGAACGATGCGGGAGATGTGCCGTCGTCCTTGTCGATGACGGCGCGGGCGACGAGCGCGCCCGAGGCGAAGAAGATCGCGGCGCCGGCTGCCAGGCCGAGCCAGAGCAGGGGTTTGCGCGGATTGAGTACGGAACTTGCGGACATGCAGACCTCCAGGTGATTAGGTCCCCTCGGGGTTCCAAACGCGGGGCGGTGCCGAAAAGTTCCCGGCGAAGTGTGAAGCCCTTAACGTTCGGTGGCTTCGTGGGCGATGGATCGACCAACGTCACATGCGGAAGACGCCCCATTCCGTTGGCTCGAAGGGAGCGTTCAGGGCGGCCGCGATGCCGAGGGCGAGCACGCGACGGGTGTCGAGCGGGTCGATGACGCCGTCATCCCAGAGGCGGGCGGTGCTGAAGTAGGGGGAGCCTTCCTCATCGTAGCGTTCGATGGTGGGCGCTTTGAAGCGCTCCTGATCGCCGGGCGAGAGTTGTTCGCCGCGGTCGAGACGGACCTGGAGGAGGACGGAAGCGGCCTGTTCGCCACCCATGACGCTGATGCGGGCGTTGGGCCACATCCAGAGCTGGCGGGGGCCATAGGCGCGGCCGCACATGGCGTAGTTCCCGGCGCCGAAGCTGCCACCGATAACGACGGTGAACTTCGGGACGTTGGCGCAGGCGACCGCGGTGACCATCTTGGCGCCATCCTTGGCGATGCCCGCATTTTCGTACTGGCGGCCGACCATGAAGCCAGTGATGTTCTGGAGGAAGACGAGCGGCACCTTGCGCTGGGCGCAGAGCTCGACGAAGTGGGCGCCCTTGAGTGCGGACTCGCTGAAGAGGATGCCGTTGTTGGCAACGATGCCGACGGGGTAGCCCATGATGCGGGCGAAGCCGCAGACGAGGGTCGGGCCGTAGCGGGCTTTGAACTCGTGAAAGCGTGAGCCATCGACCAGGCGGGCGATGACTTCGCGGACGTCATAGGACTGGCGAAGGTCGGCGGGGACGATGCCGTAGAGGTCCTCGGGGTCGTGGATGGGATCTTCGGGGGCGGAGACTTCCCACGGCTGGTCGCGGCGGTGGGGGATGTTCTCGATGATGCTGCGGACGATGCGGAGGGCGTCTGCGTCGTCCTCGGCGAAGTGGTCGGCGACGCCGCTGATGCGGGTGTGGACGTCGGCGCCCCCGAGCTCCTCGGCGGTGGAGACCTCGCCGGTGGCGGCCTTCACGAGGGGCGGGCCGCCGAGGAAGATGGTGCCGGTGCCGCGGACGATGACCGTCTCGTCGCTCATGGCCGGGACGTAGGCGCCGCCCGCGGTGCAGGAGCCCATGACGGCGGCGACCTGGTAGACGCCCTTCGCGCTCATGCGGGCCTGGTTGTAGAAGATGCGGCCGAAGTGTCCCTTATCGGGGAAGACGTCGTGCTGGAGGGGGAGGAAGGCGCCGCCGGAGTCCACCAGGTAGATGCAGGGGAGGCGGTTTTCTTCGGCGACTTCCTGGGCGCGGAGGTGCTTCTTCACGGTGAGGGGGTAGTAGGTACCGCCCTTCACGGTGGCGTCGTTGGCGATGACAACGCACTCGCGGCCGTGGACAACGCCAATGCCGGTGACGATGCCAGCGCTCGGGATGTCGTCTTCGTAGACGCCCTCGGCGGCGAGGGGACTCAGTTCGAGGAACGTGGTGGCAGGGTCGATGAGGCGCTGGATGCGCTCACGGGCGAGGAGCTTACCGCGTTCGCGGTGGCGGGCGACGTAGTCATCGCCGCCGGCGCGGGCGACACGGTCGAGGCGGGCACGAAGGTCAGCGGCAAGTTCGAGGTTGCGGGCGCGGTTGGCCTTGAAGGTGGGGTCGCGGAGGTCAACGCGTGTGGGGAGCTCGGGCGTGTCGTGCCATTCCATGGGGCGGTAGGGTACAGGAAGGTGGGTGGGAGGAGGGGGAGCCCTGTGGTGCGGTTAGCCGCGGGGGATGGCGCTCAGGAGGGCGACGGTGGCGCTGGTGAGGAGGATGGCGTAGACGAGGCGGCGGAAGCGGACCTCGTCGATGCGGTCGAAGAGGCGGTTGCCGAGGATGCGGCCGGCCTCAGCTGCGGGCATGGCGAGGAGGAATGCGCCGGCAACCCAGGGCTTCACCGAACCCGAGACCAACAGGAGCGCGACGGCGCCGGTGGAGGTGATCATGAAGAACGTGTTGATAGTCCCGCGGAAGGCCGACGGCGAGAGTCCCTTGCCGGTGAGGTAGAGGACGATGGGCGGCCCGGACATGGAGGTGGAGGTGTTGAGGACGCCGCTGGCGAAGCCGGTTGCGAGGTCTCCCGGAGTGCCGCCGCCGTGGATTCGCAGGCCGCGCATGATGAGCAGCGTAAAGACGATGACGGCGATGGCGATGATGACCTTGAGCGCGGCCGGGTTGACGAGAAGGAGGACGGCCAGGCCCACGGGCATCCCGGCGAACGAGCCGACGGTGAGGACGGAAGCGGTCCGGCGCTCGACGGAGTGGCGGAGGCGAGGGAACTGGATGACGTTGACGGTCATGCTCAGGAAGTTGGCGAGGACGACGGTGTCCTTCGGGCCAATGATGATGGCGAGGAAGGGGACGATGAAGAGGGAGAAGCCGAAGCCGGAGAGGGCCTGGATGCAGGCGGCGATGGCGGCGAGCACGATGATTGCGAGCGCCACGGGCCATTCCACTGAGCGGTTATAGCGGAGCGGGGTGCTACAGCCGAACGGTGCCGGTGAGGGCGGGTACCTGTACGCTTGAAGGTATGGAAGTAGCGAACGAGCTGATGGTCCGGGGCATCGTTGTCGGGGTGTTCCAGGAGAACTGCTGGGTGATCGGCAACCGGCGCACGGGAGAGGGCATCTGCATCGATCCTGGTGACCAGCCGGACGAAGTGCTGGCGCTGGCGCGCGACATGGGCATCAAGATCAAGTACATCGCAAACTCGCACGCGCACATCGACCACGTGATGGGAGTGGCGGGGGTGCATGCGGCAACGGGAGCGAAGTTCCTGTTGCACGAAAGCGACCTGGACCTGCTGCGCAACGGCTGGAAGGGGATGGCGCGGCAGTTGGGGCTGGACGTGAGCCAGGGCCCACCGGACCCGGACATGTTCGTGAAGGACGGAGACATCGTGGAGGTAGCCGGGCTGCGGCTGCGCACGATCACAACGCCGGGGCACACGCCGGGGAGCGTGAGTTACTACGCCGAGGAGGGGATGCTCTTCAGCGGCGACACGTTGTTCCGGGGTTCGATCGGGCGGACGGACCTGCCCGGGGGAAGCATGGAACAGGAAATGACCAGCATATGCGAGCGGCTGCTGGTGCTGCCGGAGGAGACGATTGTGCTGCCCGGGCACATGGAGGAAACGACGGTTGCGTTCGAAAAGGCGCACAACCCGTTCGTACTGGAGTGGCAGCGGCGAGCAGGCGATAGCAGCCAGGCGTGGCTCGAACAATGAACCTGAGCCTTGCGTTCCATGGCGGCGCCGGAACGGTCACCGGGTCGAAGACCATGCTGACGGCAGGGAACACCCGCGTCCTGGTGGACTGCGGGATGTTCCAGGGGCTGAAGGAGCTGCGGTTGCTCAACTGGCAGCCGACGCCGTTCCGGCCGAACGCGCCGGGCGCGATCCTGCTGACCCACGCGCATATTGACCACACCGGGTACCTGCCACGGCTGGTCCAACAGGGCTACAAAGGACCGGTGTATTGCACGCCGGCGACGGCGGAGGTGGTGCGCATCCTGTTGCTCGACGCGGCGGAGATCCAGGAGGAAGACGCGGCGTTCGCGAACCGGAAGGGCTACAGCAAGCACAAGCCGGCACTGCCGCTCTACACCGTTAAGGACGCGCAGGCGGCGCTCCGGCTGCTGAAGACGGTGGACTACCGCGAGCCGCTCGCGCTGGGCGAGGGAGTGACGGCGCGCTTCCTGAACGCGGGCCACATTCTCGGGTCGTCGTTTGTGCAGGTCGACGTGGAGGACGGGAGCCGGTTCGCGCGGATCGTGTTCAGCGGGGACCTGGGGCGGTATCACCAGCCGCTGCACACGGACCCGGATCCCTTGCCGGACTGTGACGCGCTGGTGCTCGAATCGACCTACGGCGACCGGCTGCACGAACACCGGCCGCTCGTGGAACAGATCCGGGAGGCGTTCGCGGAGCCGATCGCGCGCAAGGGGATCATCCTCATCCCGTCGTTCGCGGTGGCACGGGCGCAGCTGGTGACGCTCATCCTGCGGAAACTGATCGAGACGGGGAAGCTGCCGGAGATCCCGATTCACATCGATTCGCCGATGGCGACGGATGTGACCTCGCTCTACAACAAGTACCTGGAGTCGGAGTACCTGGACAACAGCATCCCGCACACGACGCCGGAATCACTGTTCCCGAAGAACGTGCGTTTCCACCGCTCGATTGCGGATTCGAAGAAGTTGAACAACATGCCCGGGCCGAGGATCATCATCGCCGCCAGCGGGATGCTGACCGGGGGGCGGGTGGTACACCACCTGCACCGGCTGGTGCAGGATCCGCGCAACCTGATCGCGCTGGTGGGATACCAGGCAGCGGGGACTCGCGGCAGGAGCTTGCTGAACGGGGCGCAGACGATTCGGATGTACGGCGAGGACCTGCCGGTGAGGGCCCGTGTGGTAAGCATCGAGGGCCTATCGGCGCACGCGGACCGGGACGAGATGCTGCGGTGGATTGGCACCGCTCCGAAGCCGCCAGGAACGATCTTCCTGAATCACGGCGAGCCGAATGGTTCGAAGGCGCTGGGACGGGCGCTCAAGGAGCGGTTCGCACTGGAACCCTACATCCCGGAGATGGGCCAGGAGTACGACATCTCCTACCTGCTGAAGTAGGGGCCGGGCCTCTCAGGCTTCGTCGCGGAAGTTGAGGTAGTACTTGCTGGGGGTAGGGCCGACCTGGTGCTGGTACTTGCTGCCGGCGGCTTTCGAGCCGTAGGGGTGCTCGGCGGGCTCGGTGAGCTGGAGGAACGAGATCTGGGAGACCTTCATGCGGTGGTAAAGCATGATCGGGAGGTTCGCCACGTTCGAAAGCTCGAGGGTGAGCGCGCCATCCCAGCCGGGATCGACGTAGCCGGCGGTTGAGTGGATCAGGAGGCCGAGACGGCCGAGGGATGACTTGCCTTCGAGGCGGCCAACGATGGAGTCGGGGAGCTTCACGCGCTCGTAGGTGACGGCGAGCGCAAACTCACCGGGGTGGAGGACGAACGGGTGATCGTCGTCGATTTCGACGAGCTCGGTAAGGTCGGGATAGTCCTTTTTTACGTCGATGAACGGGATCTGGGAGTTCCGAAAGACGCGAAAGAGGTGGCCGAGGCGCAGGTCGACGCTGGCGGGCTGAATGGCGCCCGGGCCGAGCGGGTCGATGATGATGTTGCCGGCCTCGATTTCGCGGCGGATGGTGCGGTCGCTGAGGACCATGGGGCAAAGTCCGTGGGTGGTTTCGGCAAAGTCTAGGCGGGCGGGGCGTTTCGAGGTACCGCACCGGCACGGGAGGCTGGCGGCCGGTAGAATCCCGCAGGCATACAGAACACGGAGGGGAACACGATGGCGGGACCTCTGGCCGGTATCAAAGTGGTCGAACTTGGGGTGTGGGTGGCGGGGCCATCGTGCGCGGCGGTGCTGGCGGACTGGGGGGCGGAAGTGATCAAGATCGAGCCGCCGGAAGGCGACCCGTTTCGGGGGTTGGGCGCGGCGTTCGGGGCGGTGATGAACCCGCCGTTCGAGCTGGACAACCGGGGGAAGCGGAGCATCGCGCTAAACCTGGAAGTCGAGGACGCGCGTTATGTCGCGGGCGACCTGATCGACGCGGCGGACGTGTTCGTCACGAACATGCGGCCGCGAGCGCTGGAGAAGTACGGCCTGACGTACGAGAAGCTGAAGGATACGAACCCCCGGCTGATCTATTGCCACGTGACTGGCTATGGGCCGGAAAGCCCGGAAGCGAACCGCGCGGCATATGACGTGGGAGCGTTCTGGGCGCGCGCGGGGGTGGTGGCGAGCCTGACTCCGGCGGGGGGCGAGCCGCCGCTGCAGCGGGGTGGGATGGGCGACCACATGACGGGCGCTAACGCGGCGGGTGCTATCTCGGCAGCTCTCTTTCACAGGGAGCGGACCGGGGATGGGCAGAAGGTGGCCGTCTCGCTGACGCGGATCGGGATGTACATGATGGGGTGGGACGCGAATACGCAGCTGCGGGCGAACCTGCCATCGATGCCTCCATTCGACCGGCGGCACGCGCCGAACCCGCTGATCAACCCGTTCCAGGACAGCGAGGGGCGGTGGTTCTGGCTCCTGATGCTCCAGGGCGACCGCCACTGGCCGGACTTCCTGCGGGCGGTGAGCAGCCCGCCCGAACTGGCGGACGACCCGCGATTCGGGGACATCCCCGGGAGGCGGGACAACGCGCCGGAGCTGGTTGCCATCCTCGACCGGGTCCTCGGACAGCGGCCGCTGCGGGAGTGGGGGCCGCTGTTCGATGCGAACGATGTGTGGTTCGCGCCTGTGCAGACGACGGCTGAGGCGGTCCAGGACCCGGTCATCCGGGCGGCGGGCGCGATCGTGACGATCGAGGCGCCGGATGGGCCCAAGGAGCAGGTGGCGACGCCGGCGGACTTCTACGGCACGCCGATCGAGCCAACGAACTGGGCTCCGGAACTGGGGCAAGACACAGAGACCATCTTGCTGGAACGCGGATACGACTGGGAGCGCATCGCGGCGTTGAAGGAACTCGGAGCGATCCCGTGAGCGGGCGGCGGGTGTGGCTGGCGCGCCTGCCGGAGATGCGGGTGGCGTACTTCGAGGTTGCCGTTCCGGCGGGAGAGGCGCCCGGGGGAGACCTCGTGCCGGACTTCTCGCGGTTGTGGGACGAGTTCAATGCGTGGCGCGTGCAGGCGCGGCCGGCGTTGGGCCGGATCGACATCGCGGCTCTCGGCTGGATGACGGATGCGGACGAAGACGGCGCCCCACAGCGATACCGGACCGGTGTACCGCTTCGAAGCGACTACACACCTCCGGCGCCCGCCCGGACCACGTTCTTCCCGGGCGGGTCCTTTGCCTATGCATACGCCGACAACGTGGACGAGATCGATGCGGCGGCGGACGCGGTGCACCGGTGGGTGGGGGAGCAAGGGCTGGAGCCGCGGTCGGGGCTGATCGAGGTGTACAAGTTCCACTACAACCTGGAGCAGCACCCGTGCGACTGCGGAGTGCTGGTGCGGCGGGCGGATGGCACGGAGCCGGTGCCGGCGGCCGGTGGCCACGCAAGCCCGTTGCCGATCGCGCGCGACTAACCGGGCGGGGCGGGCTGGCGGGTGGTGAGGGCCGCCCGGCCGTGGCGCATGGGTTCGGGGACCAGGAAGAACATGATGACGGCGCCCGCAAGACCGATACCGCCGGTTGCGATGGACGCGGCGCCGAGGGAAGCCGCGACCGTGACGCCGCTCACGAGGAGCGGACCGCCTGCGGTGCCAAGGTCGCCGATCAGGCGCCAGACACCGAGGAATTCGCCGCGGGCAATAGCTGGTGAGAAGTCAGCGCCGAGGGTCATGTTGATACCGCTGCCGAGGCCGTTTCCGAAGCCCGTGACCAGCCCCGCGGTGAGCAACCCGGCGAAGCCACCGGTGAGCGGGATCATGAGCATGCCGGCCGACATGATGAGGAGGCAGGGGATGGCGGTCCACTTGCGGCCCCAGCGATCCATGGCAATACCCACCGGGTAGAAGACAGTCATATCGATGGCGGAGGAGAGGCCGAAGATGACGCCGACCTGGGCCGCGTCGAGGCCGACGTTGTCGCCCCAGAGGGGGATGACGGCCTGGCGGGAGCTGCGCAGGACCTGGATGGCGACAGTGGCCAGCCCGGCCGTCGCGAAGACGCGCCGGTGCTCATTGAGGACGCCGACGAGTCGCTTGTGGGCGGCCACGGTATGGACGACGGTGGTGCGTTCGGGTTCGTGGACGAATGCAAACATGGCGGCGGCGGCGGCGAGGGCAAGGGCGGCCTGGATGTAGAAGGCGGCCTCGGTGCCCAGCCAGGCGGCGCCAAAGCCGCCAACGAACGGGCCGACGAAGTTGCCGACCCGGTTGGAGCCCCCCAGGAGGGAAAGCACGCGGCCCCGCTGCTCGATGGGCGAAGCGTCGGTTGCATAGGAGAGGCGGGCGAGCATCCAGATGGCCCAGGAGCAACCCATGATGAAGATGAGGGGCGCGAGGATGTACGGAGACGAAGTGAAACCGGCTCCCACGGCCACGACAGCGAGGGCGATGGTCCCGACCAGCATCGCGCCCCGTTCGCCCAGGCGGGTAACGAGCATGCCGGCCGGGATGTCGAAGACCATGGTGCCGATGCCGCGGAGAGCGACGAGGACGCCCGCGAAGGCGACCGAGGCGCCGAGTTCGAGCGCGTAGAGCGGCAGGATGGGGATGACCGCGCCCTGGCCGACCGCGAAGAGGAAGGTCGGGAGGTAGACGGAGGCAAACAGCGAACGGATACGGAAGACCGGAGCGCCTTCGGGGGATGCCACGGGCGCAATGTACGTGGGGAGAGGGCGGAAGAGCCAATTGCGGGAGAGGCGCTACGGAGTGTAAGCGCGCATTCACCAGGGGATGACGGGTCTTGCGGGAAGGTGCCGTATGTTGGAACGGATGATCAACGCGCATACACAGCGGCGACCCGGCCACGAACGCCTTTCAGGACAGGACACGGCGTTCCTTTCGTTCGAGAAGCCCGGGCGCCCGATGCACCTGGGGGCCCTGGCGTTCTTCGTCACGGGAAGCTGGCGATGCGCGGACGGCGGACTGGATACGGAGCGGCTGGTGGCGATGATGGCCGAGCGAGCCCGGGTGGCGCCTGCGCTGGGAAAGCGGTTGGCGAAGGCACCGGTGACCGGGTGGCCGGCCTGGGTGAGGGCGGACGGGAACGACCTGGCATCGCAGTTCGAGGTGACCGCGCCGGCAGCGACCCGGGAAGAAGTCCGGCGGATCGCCGAGGTGGCGCTGTCGACTCCCCTGGACCGCGGGCGGCCACTGTGGCGGGTGCTGATCGTGCCGGGCCTGGACGGCGGGGAGGCGTTCGCGCTGGTCTTCCTCGCACACCATGCACTGGTCGACGGGATCGCGGGGGTGGACCTGCTGGCACAGTTGCTGGACGGGCGAGGTAGCCGAACACCGGACAGGCGCGGGCACCTCGGGGTGGCCACGTCAGCGCGGGGGATACTGGCGGCCGAGGTGGTCCGGTGGGTGGAAATGCCCACGGTGGTGGCCCTGAAAGGGTTCGCCGTCCTGACGAGCGCGCGGCGGATGCGCCGGCCGGGGCGGCGAAGTAAGGCGCTGGTTCGCACATGCGCCCGGCTGCTGACGCCGGGACCGCGAACCGCCCTGCGGAGCGAGGACGAGGGCGGCCGCCAGCTGGCGTGGTTCAGCGTGGAAGAGGAACCGCTGCGGTACGCGCGGAAGCGGCTCAACGGGACGCCGAACGACATCGTGCTCGCCGCCGTGGCGGAGGCCATCGGGGCGATGGGAGGAAAGGACGGTCACCTGCCTTTCCGCAAGGTGCGAGCGGCGGTGCCGGTGTCTTTCCGGACCCGGGCGCAACGGTACGACGCGGGCAACCGGCTGGGGCTGCTGCTGACGCCGCTGGAGATACGGGAGCGGGCGCCGGGCCGGCGGGTGGGACGTATTCGGCGCCACACGGAGTTGCAGAAGCAGCGCGGCGACGCCGAGGGCTACGAGGTACTGTGCGAGCTAACCGGGTGGACGGGGCTCTGGAGCCAGCGGTTGTTGCACTGGCTGGCGGCGACGCTGCACTCGTATGGGGTGCTGGTCACCAATGTGCCCGGGCCCTCGCGGGCGTACACACTCGGGGGCACCGAGCTGCAGGAGATCTACCCCCTCGTGCCGCTGTTCGGTGGACAGGCAGTCAGCGTGGCGGTCATCCGCTACCAGTCGTCGTTGCAGGTTGGCGTGACTTCGTCGTGGGCCGGCCGGGAGCTGGTGGAAGAGTTCAGCGCGCGGCTGGAGGCAGCCTTTGGGGAGCTGACCCGAGCGACCGCGGAGAGCCCGGCGGCCGAAGGGGTGCGCGTGCCGGGACGCACGCCCGGGACGGTTATCGCAGGAAGTTAAGCAGGGACATGTTGCTGGTGCGGCCAATGGCGCCGAGAGCGGCCTCGAGGGCGTTCTGGGCGGCGGTGAACTGGATGATGGTGGCCGCGATATCGATATCCTCGATCTCGGCGCGGAGCTCCTGGAGGTTGGTGTCGGTCTCCTGGGAGCGGAAAGTGGTGGCCTCGAAGCGGTTGAGGCGGGCCCCGACATCGGCGCGGGTGTTCAGGACCCGGTCGAGGGCGCGGTCGATATCGGCGATGGAGTTGCCGATGGTGGCGCCGGGAGCGTTGCCCTGGAGGTTGTCGCGCAGGGCGATGAGGTCATCGAAGATCTGGCCGAAGGCCTGGTCGCCGATGACATTCACTGGGACGGAGTCCTGGGCGGAGATGCGGCGGGTGCGCAGGCCGTTGTCGCCCTGCCAGGTGATGGCCGCGGGCGGGTTGCCGGCCACGTTGAAGGCAGGAGTCTGGGTCTGGTGGCCGCTGAAGATGTAGACGCCGCCGAAGTTGGTGTTGGCAACCTGGGCGAGCTGCTGGATGAGCTGGTTTATCTCGACGCCGATGTTGTTCTTCTCGCTGGGGCCGAGGGTATCGCTGGCACCCTGGACGGTGAGTTCGCGGGCGCGCTGGAGGATTTCGGTGGCGCTGTTGAGCGATGCCTCAGTGACGTTGAGGAAGGCTGTGCCGTTTTCGAGGTTGCGGCGCATTTGCGCTTCGAAGGCGATGTTCTTGCGGTGTTGCATGGCGAGCGCTGCGCCGGAGGGGTCATCGCTGGCGCGGTCGATGCGGCGATTGGTGGAGAGCTGGCGCTGGACGCGGTCGGCACGCTCGGTGGCAGCGGACATGTACGACACATGATTGTGGACGCGGGACTGTTCGCTGAGCCTCATGGTTACCTCGTGATGCCCGTGCGGTTGATGAGCGTATCGAGCATGTCGTCGATGGTGGTAATGACGCGGGCAGCGGCGTTGTAGGCGTGCTGGGCGGCAGTCAGGTTTGTGACTTCTTCGTCGATGCTGACGCCGTGGACGGACTGGCGGAGGGCGTCGAGGTGGTCGACAAGGAGGCCGGACGACTGTTCGAGGCCGAGGGCACGGTTCACGTCGGCGCCAAGGACGGAGACGATGTTGCCGTAGAAGGTGGACGCGGATGTCTCCACCTGGAGCTGGTTGTTCCCGGCGGCGGTGAGGTCGGCGACCTGGGCGGCGGCGGTGTAGGGGCCGGTGGCATTGATAGTGAGGGTGGCGACGGTGCCCGGGCCGTTGGTGAAGGTGATGTTGAATGTCCCGGGGCCGGCAGCGACCGGGGTGGCGGTACCGATGGCGTTGCCGTTGAGCTGAAGTTCCAGGGTACCGGAGAGGGGCGGGTTTTCGACGATGGAGTAGACGCCGGGCTGAAGCGTGCCAGCGACGGAGAGGGCGGTGACCGTGTTGCCGGCGCTCAGGCTCTCGCCGACCACGAGTTGGGCGGCCGCGGCACCCGCGATCATGTTGGGAGCGAGCTGGAGGTTCGCGATGGCGAGAGCATTCGAGGGGTCGCCCGGTGCGCCTGGAGCGCTGGCGGCGGCGATGCTGGCGGGGCTACCGGCAAGGGCGGAGTTCAGCGCGATGTTCGTGGCATCGGTGCCGGTGAAGAAGTTGAGGCCCGTGGTGACACCGTCGACGCCGTAACCGGACTGGTGGAGCGAGTTCACACCGTTGATAAGCCCGCTGGCCAGGGTGTTCAACTTCGCAATCAGGTCAGGGAAGGCGGTGTCGCGGGCATCGAGGACACCGCGAAGCTTGCCGGAGCTGACCTGAACGGCATCGTTATCCATGGCGAAGACGAGCTTGACCATGCCGGCGTTGAGAGGATCGTCGACTGCCTGGACGGTGCGCGCGGAGGTGCCAAAGACAAGCTCGTGGGTGCCAAGGTAGACGGTGGTCTCGCCCGTATCGGACTCGCTGTAGTGGATATCCGCGAGCTTCGAAAGTTCGTCGAGGATGAGGTCGCGGCGGTCGCGGAGGTCGTTGGCCATGTCGCCGTTGAGTTCGACCTGTTTGATCTGGAGGTTGAGGGTGGCGACTTCGCTGGCGTACATGTTGATTTCGCGGCCGATGCCGGTGACTTCCTGGTTGAGGTCGGTGCGCTGCTGGGTGAGCTGGTCGTGGGCGGCCTGGAGGCGCATGGTAAAAGTCGTAGTGGCATGGACGAGGGCGGTCCGGGCGGCCGGGGACTCCGGGTCGTTGGTGAGGTCGTGCCAGGATGCCCAGAACTTGCTGAGGAGCGACGAGAGGCCGTCGTCGGAGGGGTCGTTGAAGACAACCTCGGCATTGCGGAGGGGGCGGGCGAGGGAGCTGTACTGGCCCTGGGTGGAGAAGGCCTGGCGGGCCTGGAAGTCCATGAAGATGTCGCGGATGCGGTTGACATCTTTGGCATCGACGCCGTAGCCGGCGCGGCCGAGGAGGTTGTCGCGGGAGAAATGGTCGCTGCCGTCGAGGCCGATGGGGCGGAGGAGGACACGCTGGCGGGAGAAGCCAGGAGTCTGGGCGTTGGCGATATTGTGGGAGGCGACATCGACGGCGAGCTGGTGGGCGCGCAGAGCCTTAACGGCGGTGTCGAGTCCAATGGAGAGGCCCACGGTTTCCTCCTAGGCGCTTCGCGAGACGAAGCCGGCGCCATCGCGCGAGGTGCGCTGCCCCTGTGCGCCATAGGTGGGGGAGGCGAGACCCCCGAGCATGTTGGCCCAGCGGTCGCGCAGCTTCATCGCGTTGACCAGGAGGTTGGCATTGCGCTCCTGGGCGTCCTTCAGTTCGCGGGCGCGGACGGAGAGGCGAAGGCGCGCGCCGGCGAAGCCGGTTACCCCGAGATCGTCGGCAAGAGGGAGCAGCTCCTCGATGGTCAGGTCTTCGGCGCCGATGGTTCTCAGTAGATCCATGCGCTCGGTTTCGAGCGCCTCGATGGTGTTTGCGGCTTCGAGCATGCCGGCACTGATGGCGGTGATGCGGTCGAAGCTGGACTCGAGCAGGGCGGTTTGCTCTTCGAGGGCGAAGGCGAAGAGACGCGAGAGCTGGCTCTCTTCATCGATGAGGAGGCCGAGTACCTGTTCGAGGGTGGCGGCGGCGGCGCTCACGTCAGGCGCTCCCGAGCCCGTTGGCGAGCAGGCGCTCGGCGATCTCGCGAGCATTGGAGCTGTAGGAACCGTTGGCGATGGCGGCCTTGAGGGAGGCAACCTTTTCGGCGCGGACATCGCGCGAGTCGCCGACGGCGCGGGCGGCCTCGGCGACGACGCGGCCCCGGTTGGAGAGGTTGAGGACATCCTGGCGGCCCCGGGCCTTGAGGGCGGCTTCAGCCTCGGGCGAGCCGGGGGCCGCGGAGGCTGCGCCGGCGGCGGAGGCGGGGTTCATGCTGGCGCCGGAGAGGTTGAGGCCATCGATGCGTGCCATGGCGGGTGCTCCTATTGGGTGATCCTGGTGGCGATGGCGAGCATCTCGTCGCCGATGCTGAAGGTCTTGGCGCAGGCCGAGTACGCGCGCTGGGCGATGAGCATGGCGGTGAACTCCTCGGCCATGTCGACATTGGAGCTTTCGAGCGCACCCGGGCGCAATGCGGCGAAACCCTCAGAACCGGGGGTGCCAACCGTCAAATCGCCGCTATTGGCGGTGTCGCGGTAGAGGCCGTCGCCGAGAACCTCGAGGCCCTGGGGGTTGGCGAAGGTGGCGAGGGTGACCTGGCCGATGAGGTGGCGCTCGCCGCCGGCGTCGATGGCGGAGACGTTGCCGAACTGGTCGATCGCCGGGGAGGTCCAGCCTTCGGGGACGACGATGGGCTCGCCGGTCTGGGCATCGGGGACGGCGCGGCCACCGAAGGCCACGATGGTGCCGGAGAGATCGGCATCGAGCCCACCAAAGCGGGTGTAGACGATCGCGCCGTCGAGGTCCTGGACGCGAAGGAAGGCGGCATCCTCGATGGCGAGATGAAGCGGGTTGCCCGTGGGCTGGACCGAGGCGGGACCGAAGATGAGGTCGCGGGTGGTCTCGGCAACCCCGAGGCGTCCTCCTTCGGGTTCCTGGGCCGGGTCGATCAGGCCTTCGTGGAGGGCGCGGAACCGCTTGAAGGCGGCCGTATTCACGTTGGCGAGGTTGTGACCGACCGTATCGAGGACGTTCTGGTTGTGGGCCATGCCGCTAGCCGCTGCGCCGAGGATGGTTGGCATTGATTACACTCCCACTCGGCCGACTTCACCGGCCGCCTGTTCGAGCGTCCCGTCGAGACGGGCGAGGACGGCCTGGTTGGCCTGGTAGGTGCGCTGGACGGCGAGGAGCGCGGTGAGCTCCTCGACCATGTTGGAATTGGAGCCTTCGAGGAAGCCCTGGCGGATGCCGCCGTCGATGGCCGTGCCCTGGTCGGCCGAGCGGAAGAACGCCTCGCCTGAGCGGAGCAGCTGGCCGGGCGCAAAGTCGACCACACCGATGCGGGCGATCTCGGTATCACCATCGAGGATCGCGCCCTCCGGGGTGATGGAGACGGTGGACGGCGGCAGGGTGATGCGCTCGCCATTTTGGTCGAGGACGAAGTAGCCCTGGCTGGTGACCATGTCGCCGTTGTCGTCGCGGCCGAAGCGGCCGGCACGGGTGTAGAACGTGCCGCCATCGGGCCCTTCGACCTGGAAGAAGCCGCCGGTGAGGGCGAGATCGAGTTCGTTGCCCGTTGGGGTGATGCTGCCGGCCCCGAAGTCGGTGGCGAATTCGGCGATGAAGGCGCCGGTACCAATCTGGCCGACGACCGCCTGGACGCGGGCGGAGAGTGGCGCGGGCACGGGAGCCTG
This sequence comes from Dehalococcoidia bacterium, assembly GCA_003104995.1. Lineage (GTDB taxonomy): Bacteria > Chloroflexota > Dehalococcoidia > Tepidiformales > Tepidiformaceae > Amarobacter. Next base: position 23,818 of record PQAO01000032.1, on the reverse strand, counting down.
CTGGGAGAGAAGCACATCGGCGAAGGGCTGCATCGAGGCGTGCTCGCGCTTGAAGCCGGTGGTGTTCGAATTGGCGATGTTGTTCGCGAGGACGTCCTGGTAGCGCCAGGCGGCCTCCATGGCGGTGAAGGCGCTGTAGAGACCCTTGATCATCGTCGAGACCTCCGGCGGTTGAGACTGAGCAGGATGAGTGCGAGTCCGGCGACGGGGCCGGCAATCATGAAGACGCGGCCGAGCCGCTGGCTGGTGCTGAGCGGCGGTTTCTCGCCGGTTTCGGGGAGCGAGCCGGGGCGCACATCGCCAGCGGCAGTCCCGGTGGTGTCGGAGATGACAGTGAACCGGCCGGCGATGGAGCGGTCGGCGGGCATGACGTCGTCAGCGGTGGCGGCGCCGCGGGCAGCGACCACGAAGAGGTCGTATTCGTAGCTCGCCAGGCCGGAGAGCTTCGTTTCGAGGACACCGATGCCCGCTGCATCGACCTGGATCTCGCCGACGCGGAATGGAGCGACGGAGCCGCCAGTGAGCCAGCCTTCGTAGGTGTAGCCATCGGCAGGGGGGAGGTTCTTCACGTCAACGCGGGCGAAGGCTTCGGCGAAGCTGAATTCGAGGACACCTTCGGCGTCCTGGGGGCCGAAGTTCGAGACATCCTGCAGGTAGGTGAGCTTGACGAGCTGGGGCACGCCGTTGGCCCGGGCGTGGGGCAGACCGGCGAGGGCCCCCACGTAGAGCAGGATGGCTGCGACGAAGCCGCCGAGGATCGCGGGGCGCATCAGCCGGGTATCCCCTGGCGGCGGAGCAGGAGGCGGACCTCTTCCTCGCTCTTGCGCATTCTGCGGGCGAGGGCTGCGACATCGACGCCAGATTCACCGATGCGGGCGGCGAGGGTCGCGGCGGGGTCATGGGCCGGGGCAGGGGGGTTCGCGCCATAGGCGGCCCGGGCTGCGCGGGCCGTGGCGGGCGAGCCGATCTCCGTGGGCGCGACCATGCGCTGGACCCGGGCCGACGGCGCACGCTTGCGGATGGGATTCGCGCTCTTCACGGCCTGGAGTTGGACGTAGAGGTAGAAGATCGCGCCGAGGCAGACGAGCTGGGAGATGGCGAGGAGGGCGATTGCGTCAGTCATCGGTAGGTTCCTCAGGCGGAGCGTTCACGGGCGAGCCGGGCGCGGAGGCGGCCGAGCGCGCGCCCGTGGAGCTGGCAGACCCGGGATTCGGAGATTTCCAGGATCTGGGCGATTTCCTTCATGGTCATTTCGTCGCGGTAGTAGAGGCTGACGATGAGCCACTCGCGCTCGGGGAGGGACTTCACGGCGCCGGTGAGGGCATCGATCATCTGGCGCTTTTCGAGGCGCTGGGTGAAGTCTTCTTCGTTGGGGTCGGCGGGGAGCTCGGTGGGCGCGGCGCCGTCGTCGTTGGTGTCGCGGTCGAGCAGGCCGTCGAGGGAGACGGTGACCCAACTGCAATCGATGAGGGCCTGGTTGTACTGTTCGAGGGTGTAGCCCATGAGCTGGGCGACTTCCTCATCGGTGGGTTCGCGGCTGTGTTCGAGCGTGAAAGAGACGTGGATGGCCTCGAGTTTTTTCGCTTTCTGACGGACGGAGCGGGGGAGGCGGTCGAGTGCACGGAGGGCGTCGATGATTGCGCCGCGGATGCGGCTGATGGCGTAGGTTTCGAACTTGACGCCCTTGCTACCGTCGAAGCGGTCGAGTGCTTCGATCAGGCCGATGGTGCCGTAGCTGAGGATGTCTTCGTAGTCGAGGATGGCCGGGAGGCCAATGGCGAGCCGGCCAACGACGTACTTGACCAACGGCGCGTACTGCCGAATGGCGGCATCGCGGTCGGCCATGAGTGCCGGGGCTTCAGTTGCAAGGGCCATGGGACAGCTCCTTCAGAAGGCTATTCAGCGGGTTCGACTGTTTCGTCCGAGGAGGGCGGGATTTCGGGCGGCGGGCGGCGGGCGGGCGGCGAGGTGAGGAGGACCGCCTCGGCGCCGAAGGCCATGACGGTGACGATCAGGAAGAAGAACACCGCGCGAAGGACGGCGTGGTCCAGGGCGACGCCGGCGCGGGTGCCGAGCCAGACGCTGAGGGCGGAGACGGCGAGCGCTATCCAGACGCCGTAACGGGCGAGGGTGAAGGGCGGGATCGTCATAGCTGGCCGCGCCTCCGCATCTCGAGCTGGCGGCGCATCATGTAGCGGGCGATGATGTCGCGGTCGCCGCGGGCGATGTCGGTGAATTCGCAGTGGACGCGGTGCATGCGGTTGCCGGGTGCGGGCGCGCGGGCCTGGGTGACACGCATGCGGGCGTGGATCTCGCCAGCCTCGGGGAGGACAGCGTGAAGGCCGAGCCGCTCGCCGGCGAGCATGAGCTTGCGGGTCGTGATGCAGCAGCCGCCTTCGCTGATGTCGACGATGATTCCCTCGACGGGCTCCTCGGAAGCGGGTTCGGCTGCGTCGATGACGAGGCGGTAGAGTGACTCCGGCCTGATGGCGGCGGGAAGGCGGAAGTTGCGGCGGCGTTCGGTGCTTTCGACGGTGCCGGGCAGGCGGAGGTACTCGTGCATGCCATCGGAGCTATGGCCGACGACCTCGGTGACGAAGAGCCAGCGTTTCTGCTGATGGATGTAGTGGGCATGGACCAGGGTGCCGGAAGGGAAGGGCCGCGGGCGGAGGCCGCGCATGGGAACGAGAACCGCGATGCGTTCGTGGTCGACATCCTCGACGCGGGTGACGTGGGTCTCGCCCTGGCGGCCGGAGGAGACATCGAGCCGCAAGGTGATACCGGGTAGCAGTCCCTGAGCCATGAAGGGATTCTTACGCGGTGGCAACGAGGCGCCCATTGGTCGTCTCCCGTGAACTCGTAGTGAAGACCCCTGATGCGAGCGTGAGGGGGTCGGCGACCTCGATACCGGTGGAGACATCGCGCCCCGAGGAGAGGAAGGCGAGGCCGAGTTGCGTCTCCAGGACGAGGGAGAGAACTGGCGCCAGGCCGGCGACCAGATCCGTATGCGTGACGACGGCGCCGGAGCAGGCTGAGGTGTCGAAGGCGGCCAGCTGGGCGTTGAGGGTGGTGCTGTTCCAGTGGGCGGGCATCGCCAGGTAGGCGAAGTGGTCAACGGAGGGGATCGGTGGGGGCGCCCACCGGCCGGGGGGCACGTCGACGAAGATGCAGGCTCCCCTGGGTGCGCGGGTGACTGCGTGGACGAACTCCTGGGGTGAGAACGCATCGAAGACGGGGATGCCGATGGCCTCGCCGTAGGCATGGACCTGGGCGGGGCCACCCGTGTGGGAGGTGTCGGCCGCGACGAGGATGGCGGTGCGGCCTGCATCGGCGCAATCGAGGGCCATGCGCATAAGGGCTGTGGTGCGGCCGGCCCCGGCCGGGCCCTGGATGCTGATGATGGCGGTGCGGCCATCGACGGGGTAGGCCGCTTCGCGGGAGGCGATGGCGGCTTCAAGCGCGCGGGCGGGGTCGTGCTCGCCCGGGGCGGCCGCAGCGGCTATCCGGGCCGCTTCGACTGAGAACCCGGAGGCAACGAGGAGCCCGGCTACTCCTGGCTCAACGGGCGTGAAGCGTTCGCCCAGGGGGGTGGGGGCGGCGTTACTCGCGGGTGGACGCTCGCGCGTGACGATACGCGGGCGGGACCCCCACTCGACGGGGGGTGGGGCGGGGGTGGACCTGGGTGGGAGGAATGGCTCGCTGGCGTCCGCGGGGGGCACTTGCCGGAGGGGCTCGGCCGGTGGCGCCGCAACGAAGCCTTCCAACCAGGCGGGCGCCAGGTCATCTTCCCGGGGGGCCGGAGCGGAAGGTGCGTAGGCGAGTTCGCCAGCGGCGCCTTCGCGGGTGGCCAGGTCTTCGAGGTCGCCGACGGTCAGGGGCTTTCCCTCGAACTCGACACGGTCGAGGGCGCCTTCGATGAGGGAGCGCTGCAGGGCAAGCGAAAGGCCGGGCTCGGCGGCGGCCGCGGCGAGGACCTCGATCAGGGGTTCGGCGCCTTCGCGCAGGAGCGAACGGGTGCGGACGATGACGGCATCGGGGCCGAGCTCGGCGCGAACGCGCGCGAAGATGCGGGTGGTGTCGTTACCGATGTAGCGCTTCGTTTCCAACGTTCACCTCTATGTTGCCGACGGATTCGACGGCGGTTTGGGGCGTGACTTCCGCGAAAGAAAGGACGACGACGTTTGGGAGCCGCCGTTCGAGCAGGCGCCTGAAGGCGAGTCTGATGCGGGAGGAACAGAAAACGATGGGGTCGCGGCCAGCGCCGGCGACGCGCTCAACCTCGGTGCTGACGACACCAATCAGGCGCTGGACCTGCCAGGGCGCGAGGGCGACCTGGCTGCCGTGATCACCCTGCTGGATGGCCTGGGCGATCTCATCTTCGGTGCGCGGGCCAACGGTGATGACATGGAGCACCCCGGAGTCCTCGGCGTACTGGCGGCTGATCTGACGTGCGAGGCCAGCGCGGGCGTACTCGGTGAGGAGGTCGATATCGCGGGTTACGCGGGCCTGGGTGGCGAGGGTTTCGCAGATGGTGACGAGGTCGCGGATGGAGACGCGCTCGGAGAGGAGGTTCTGGAGGACTTCCTGGACTTCACCGACGGTCAGGGTGGTGGGTACGAGGTCTTCCACGAGGGCGGGGTATTCGCCGCGCAGGTTTTCGAGGAGGTTCTGGGTGTCCTGGCGGCTGAGGAGGTCGGGAGCGAAGCGCTTGACGAGCTCGGTGAGGTGCGTGGCGAGGACGGACTCGGCATCGACGACGGTGTAGCCGAGGAGTTCGGCGCGCTCGCGGTAGGCGGGGGTGATCCAGCGGGCGGGGAGGCCGAAGGCTGGCTCCTGGGTTTCGATGCCGGGGACATCGCCTTCGGCGGTGCCGGGGTCCATGGCGAGGAACTGCCCGGGCTGGAGGGTGCCGCGGGCGATCTCGACGCCGCGCAGCTTGACCACGTAGGCGTTGGGGGCGTGCTGGAGGTTATCGCGGACGCGGACGGTGGGGAGGACCACGCCGAGTTCGAGGGCAAGCTGGCGGCGAATCATGGTGATGCGCCGGAGAAGGCCGCCACCGGCCTGTTCGTCGACGATTGGGATGAGGCCGTAGCCGACTTCGACCTCGAGGGGGTCGATGTTCATCATCTGGATGACCTGTTGGGGGCCGAGATGTTCGGGTTCCGGTTCGGCGATGGGGATGGCGGCGAGGGCGGCGAGCTGCTCGGACTTCTGGGAGCGGGTGATGAGGTAGCCGCCCCCCGCGGAGATGCCGGCGACCATGAAGAAGGGCAGCTTCGGAAGGCCGGGCATCATGCCGAAGATGGTGAGCATGGCGCCGGCGACGTAAAGCGGGCGGGCCTGGACGGTCATCTGGCTGAACATCTGGCTGCCGAGGTTGGTCTCGCCGGCAGCGCGGGTGACGATGATGCCGGTGGCGGTGGAGATGAGGAGGGCGGGGAGCTGGGAGACAAGGCCATCGCCGACGGTGAGTGTGGCGTAGATGTTGAGGGCGTCACTGGCGCTGGTTCCCTGCTGAAGCACGCCGATGCTCAGGCCGCCGATGATGTTGATGACGATGATGATGATGCCGGCGATGGCATCGCCCTTGACGAACTTGCTGGCGCCGTCCATGGCGCCGTAGAAGTCGGCTTCCTGGCCGATGGCCTTGCGGCGGTCGCGGGCCTGGTGCTCATCGATGAGGCCGGCGTTGAGGTCGGCGTCGATCGCCATCTGCTTCCCGGGCATGGCATCAAGGGTGAAGCGGGCGGCGACTTCGGCGACGCGGCCGGCGCCGTTCGTGATAACAACGAACTGGATGATGACAAGGATGAGGAAGACAACGATACCGACGACCAGGTTGCCGCCGACCACGAAATCGCCGAATGATTCGACAACGGAACCAGCGTCGGCCTGGAGGAGAATGAGGCGGGAGGTGGAGACGTTGAGCGCGAGGCGGAAGAGTGTGGTGATCAGGAGCAGGGAGGGGAAGACGGAGAACTTCAGGGGCTCGTTCGTGTAGACGGCAACGAGAAGGACGATCACCGAGGCGGCGATGTTGAGGGTGAGCAGCAGGTCCAGCAGGGCCGGCGGGAGCGGGATGATCATCATCCCGACGATGACGATGATGCCGGCGGCCAGGAGGACATCGGTCTGGCCGAGGAGGCGGCCCATGCCGGTGGTGGACGAGGCGGGCGCCCGGACGGTCACAGGTTACCTCCCAGGTTGGCGGCGGCCATGCGCCGGCGGGTGAACGGCTTCTTCGCGCGGAGGGCGTAGACCCAGGCGAGGACTTCGGCGACGGCGTGGAAGAGGCTGGCGGGCACGTACTGGCCAATCGGGACGGCCTTGTGGAGGGCGCGGGCCAGGGGGGGCTCTTCGAGGACCGGCACGCCGGCCTTCATCGCGACATCGCGAATGCGGAAGGCCAAGTGGTCCTGGCCCTTGGCGATGACCATGGGGGCCTGCATGGAGACGGGGTCGTACTTGAGAGCGACGGCGAAGTGGGTGGGGTTGGTGACGACCACATCGGCAGTCTTCACGGCCGCGATCATGCGGTTCATGAGCTGCTGGCGGCGCCGGCGGATGGCGGCCTTGATCTGGGGGTCGCCGTCGCTCTCCTTCGTCTCCTGCTTCAGCTCTTCCTTGGTCATCATCAGGCGTTTGAGGTGCTGGCGGCGCTGCCAGGCGTAGTCGGCGAGGGCCATGATGAAGAGGGCAGCGGCGGCACGGATCGCGATATCAAAACCAAGTTTGGCGAGCCGGCCGGTGGCGTCGGGAACGCCGAACTGGGCGAGGGAGGCTATCTCGGCCATCTGGGCGGCGAGGGTAAGGTAGACGACGACGCCGACGATGGCGAACTTGAAGAGGGACTTGCCCAGGCGGACGAGGCCCTCGGGCGAAATAATCCGCTTGGCACCCGCGCCGGGGTTAACCCGGGAGAAGTTGGGTTTGAGGCCGGCGCCGCTGAAGAGAATGCCGGTCTGAGCGAGGTTGAACAGGACTCCAGCGATGGCGATGAGGCCAAGGAGCGGGAGGAGCGCGATGAGGGCGTGCTGGAAGGTATCGCGGCCGTACCGCTGGGCGCTCTGGCGGGTGAGCTCCTGGTGGGTGGGGTTTCCGAGGCCCTCGTGGAGGAGGTCGCGCATGTTCCACCAGAGGCTGGGGCCCAGCAAGCGGATGCCGACGACGGCGACCAGGAGAGCGCCGATCTGGACGACCTCTTCGCTCTTCGCGACGTTGCCCTTCTTGCGGGCGTCGTGGAGCCGTTTTGGAGTTGGGGCCTCAGTCTTTTCGCCTGCCATTTAGCGCGAACTCCCGAGGAGGATCTGGCTGGAGCCGGCGAGGGACGAGCCGAGCACGCCGTTCATCAGGGTCATGGTGGCGGGAAGCGCGGCGCCGAGGACGAGCACGCCAATACCGATCTTGATCGGGGCGCCGACGATGAGGACCTGCATCTGGGGGACCGTGCGCGAGACGATGCCCATGCCAACATCGGTGAGGGTGAGCGCGGCCATCACGGGCATGGCCAGGCGAACGGCGGTGACGGTGAGCCCTGCGACGAGGGCGGTGATCCCCGACGGGTTCATGGCGAAGGGGTCGAAGGTGCCAAGGGGGATGGCACTGGTGGTTTCAGCCAGGGTCTGCACCACCATGTGGTGGCCGTTGATGGTGAAGAACACGAGGGTCACGAGCAGGGAGTAGAACTGGTCGAAGGCGCCGAATTCGGTGCCGGTGATGGGGTCGAAGACGGCGCCGAGGCCGAAGCCCATCTGGAGGCCGATCACGCGGGAAGCCATCTGCAGGCCGATGAAGATGACGTTCATCACCAGTCCGAGGGCGAGCCCGAACAGGGTCTCGCGGAGGGCGTGGTCGACGAGCGTGCCGAACTGCTCGGGCGGGGCCGGCATGGTGTTGGCCTGGAGCGGGACGAGGACAAGCGCCATGAACACGGCGAAGCCGACCCTGGTGTAGGCGGGGATGCCCTTGTGGTTGAGGAGCGGGGCGGAGACGAGCATGGCGGAGGTGCGGAGGAGCAGCAGGAGGAAGGCGTAGGTGAACTGCGGCGAGAGGGTGAGTTCCATCGGTTCAGCGCCCGTAGCTGGCCATGTTCGCGAACAGGCCGGCGGAGAAGTCGAGGAGGGTGCCCATCATCCAGGGGCCGAAGATGAGCATAGAAACGAAGACGCCGATCAGTTTCGGGACAAAGGTGAGGGTGGCCTCGTTCACCTGGGTGACGGCCTGGATGATGCTGACAACGACGCCGATGACGAGGGTAGTTGCGAGGATCGGCGCGCCGACGAGGAGGGAGACGGTGAGGGCTTCCTTCATGAGGCCCAGGACGACTGCCTCGTTCATGCGAAGCTCCCGACGAGCGACCCGACGATGAGGTACCAGCCATCGACCAGGACAAAAAGGAGGATCTTGAACGGGAGCGAAACGATGACCGGCGGGAGCATCATCATGCCCATGCTGAGGAGGGCGGATGAGACGATGAGGTCGATGATGAGGAAGGGGACGAACATCACGAAGCCCATCTGGAAGGCGGTCTTGAGTTCGGAGATGGTGAAGGCAGGGACGAGGACGTAAGTGGGGACGTCGTCGACGGTCTGCGGCTTGGGCGTATTGCTGAGCTTGAGGAAGAGGCCGAGGTCCTGTTCACGAGTCTGCTTGAGCATGAAGGCGCGGAGCGGAGTCTCGCCGCGGTTGTAGGCTTCCTGCTGGGTGATGGTCCCGTTGAGGTACGGTTGGACGGCTTCCTCGTTGATGGTCTTGATGGCCGGCGCCATGACGAAGGCGGTGAGGAAGATGGCGAGCCCGATGAGCACCTGGTTCGGCGGGAGCTGGGGGATGCCGATGGCATTCCGGACCAACGAGAGGACGACGATGATGCGGGTGAACGACGTGACCATGACGAGGATGGCCGGAGCAAGCGAGAGGACGGTGATGAGCAGGAGGAGCTGGATCGCGGAGGAGACGTTCTGGGGGTCCTGGGCGTTGATCGCCGGGCCGGCGGCCTGGGCGGGCTGACCGGTGGTAGTCGTCTGGGCGACGCAACCGGTGAGAGTGACCAGCGCGAGGCCGAGGACGGCGAGCACGAGGAGGAGCCGGCGCCTTCTATTGGGGCGGATGTGCTGGCGAAATCCCACGCGGGCCCCCGGAGAGGAAGTGGGGTCCAGCGTAGGTTCGGCGGTCTGTGCTCAATATTGGGGGAATCCCCCTCGGCCGGGAACGAAACCCTCAGGGTGTGGCGGGGGCATCCCCGGATTCGTCGGGGGCGGAGCGCTGAGTGGCGAGGGGGCATGCCTGTAGGGTCGCGGGTCAGTCCGGATCGAGGCCGATGACCGCCTCGGAGCGGTGTCCCGGGGTGCGCTGGGAGCCCCTGCGCATCGACTGGAAGAGCTCGGCGGCGAACTGGCTGAGCGGCTGCTCGGAGGCAGTCGACGAATCGGCGAGGACGCGGAGGGCTTCGTCTTCGGAGAGCTCGTTGAGGAGGGTGAGCTGCTGGGCGGTGGCACCGACGGCGATGACGCGATCGCCGAGCGCGACGAGGTGAATGGTGCGGCCGTTGCTGATGGCGAGGGTATCAATGACGCGGAGGAAGCCCGTTGTGCTGCGTGGGCCCGCGGCCTTCCGCCCCCACCAGCGGAGGCCGACGATGGAGACGGCAATAATGATGATGACCAGCCCAAGCCGCCAGGCCAGCGAAACAAGCTCGCCGCCGCCCAGGCTGAACCCGTTCGCATCGCCGGCGGGGGGTTGATCAGAGGCGGCGCCGGGGTTGCCGGTGAGCGAGGTCGTGTCGGCCGGGCGGAGGACAGGGCTGTCGGCGACGGACGGTCCGGACGGAGCGAACGTCGATATGAAGAGGAGCGCGCAGAGCATGACGCCTGCGACGGCGGCAATCCAGGTGAGCCGCTTGCGAGTCTTCGGGTCGTTCACCCGACGCGCTCCTCCTGCTCGACGCCACGGCGGACGACTTCGACAACGCGGATGCCGAAGTTTTCGTCGACCACGACGACTTCGCCCCGGGCGATGAGCCGGTCGTTGACGAGGATATCGACCGGTTCACCGGCGAGGCGGTCGAGCTCGATGACAGAGCCAGGGCCCAGGCCGAGGACCTCGGAGACGGTGAGTTCGGTGCGGCCGAGCTCCACCGTTACATTCATCTGGAGGCCGGCGAGGAGGTCGATGCCGCTGCGGGCGGTGGGCGCGGGCGCCTCGCCCACGGGAGCGAAACGGGCGCGGGAAGCAGCGGGGCCTATCGGGGTGGGTTCGCGGGGCAGGGGCGGCGGCTCGGGGGCAGCGAAGGACGATGCTGAATCAGACGGGATCTCCATATCGAGGAGTTCGGCTGCTTCGAGTTCTTCTTGAGTGAGGCCCAGCGAGAATGCCTCGGTAGCCGGCGGGGATTCCAGGGAGGCATCCACGGCTGCAACTGCGATGGCACTTTCCATGGCGCCGGCCATGATGTCGAGGAAGGTGCCGGGGAGGACGAGCGCGAGCGGAAGCTCGTGGGCGCCGGAGAGCGTTCCGCGAAGCAGGAGGCAGGGGTCATCCAGGGCCTGGAGGATTACCGGCATGGAGTTGGCTGTCGTGTCGTCGATGGCCACGACAAGGCCGGCATCGGAGCGGCCGAACACCGCGTTGTTGAGCGACTGGAGGACCTGGCCGAGGATGGTCGAGGCGATGACAATCGTCTGTTGTTCCTGGTCGTCGGGGTTATCGGCCTGCGACTCGAGATAGGCGGCCGCGGAGTCGGTCTCGATGACCAGGTAGGCGGTGGCTGCCTGGTCCTGGTTGGTGGAAAGCTCGAAGGGGACGGTGAGGTGGGGGCGGCCAAATTCGCCGGTGATCTCGTCAGGCATGACGAGCCGTCCATCGAGGCCGGTGAGGGACGGGGCGGCGCCATGGAGCGACTCGAGGGCGGCAGCCGCGGTCGTCCAGACCTGGCGTCCCGCGGCGTCGAGGGTGGCCGCCTGGGCAGGTGAGAGGAGCTGGCCGAGGACTTCATTCGGGTCGGACATGGCGACGCCTCACTGGGTGATGAAGGTTTCGAAGTAGATTTGCTCGACTTTGTGGCCGGGCAGGTGGTGGTTAATGGCCTCGATGAGTTGGGCCTTGAGCTGTTCGCGGCCTTCGGTGGTAGAGACCTCATCGGCGGATTTCGAGCCGACGACGGTGGCGACGGCATCGAGGATCTTGTGCATTTCGGGCTGGAGTTCTTCAGCGAAGTGGGCGTTCCTGGCTTCAAGTGCGGGGCCTTTTGCACCGACCCAGGGCGGGTCTTCGGGCTCGAACTCGAGGGCGATGATGGCCTTGACGTAGTTGGGGGCGCTGGCGGGGGCTTTCAAGTTGAGGATGAGGCCATCGGGGGCGTTTGTGGCGCTGTGGCCGCCCGGGATGGGCTTGCCGAGAATGACGGTGGGGCGGGGGGCCTCGGCGATCTGTTCGGCCGTGTAGACGACCGGCGGCTTGGGGTCCATGTAGTTGGGCTTGATGTAGAACCAGAAGGCAGCGGCGAAGAGGACGGCGCCGCCGGCGAGGACTTTCTTGTCGTTGAACATCGGTTACCTGCCTGTGCCCGCGAGTGATTGCTGGAGGTCTTCCAGGGTGGGGTAGAGGATGACGATATCGGCGCGGCGGTTGAGGGCGCGGCCTTCGGGAGTGGCGTTATCGCCGACCGGGTGGGTATCGGCGTAGCCCGCGAGGAAGAGATTGCCGGCATCGAGGCCGCCCTGCTCGCTGAGGAAGCGGAGGACGCGGGAGGCGCGGGCGGCGGAGAGCTCCCAGTTTGTGGCGAAGTCGGGGCTGTTGACGGGAATGTCGTCGGTGTGGCCTTCGATGCGCATCTCGTTGGGGAGGCCCTTGAGCGCGGAAGCGACGAGGACGAGGACATCCTGGCTGCCGGGCTTAAGGTCGGCGCTGCCGGAATCGAAGAGGAGGTTATCGGCGAGGCTGATGGTGATGGAGTCAGCGTCGCTGCGAACCTGGATCTTGCCTTCGATGTTGTTGGCGCTGGCGAACCCGTTGAGGGTCTCGGTGAGGCCGGCGAGGTGGTTGGACTTGATCTCGCTAATGGAGGGAGTGAGCCCGCCGCCGCTGTTGAAGACGGGCGAGGCGCCGTTGCTCCCCTGGAGGACGCCGATGCTGAAGGCCTGGTCGATCGAGTGGCGGACCGACTGGAGCTTCTGGGGGTTGGCGTCGCTGGTGGCGTAGAGGACGACGAAGAGGGCGAAGAGCAGCGTCACCATGTCGGCGTAGCTGACGATCCAGCGTTCGTGGTTTTCAGGTTTTTCGGGCTCGGGGGCTTTGCGGCTCACGCGGCCTCCTTGCGGGCTTCGCCGGAGTCGTCGCCTTTGCGGCGTTCGCTGGGCTGGAGGAAGCCTTCGAGCTTTTCGCGGACGATGCGGGGGTTGTCGCCGGACTGGATGGACATCAGGCCTTCGATGACGACGTTGAGGGCGTGGATTTCATTCTTCGAGTTGTTCTTGAGCTTACCGGCCAGGGGGAGCCAGAGAACGTTGGCCGTGAAGACGCCGTAGAAGGTAGCGACGAAGGCGGTGGCGATGCCGGGACCGATGTGCTCGGGCTCATCGAGGTGGGCCATGACACCCATGAGTCCCATGACGGCGCCGAGGACACCGATGGTTGGGGCGATGCCGCCCATGAACTCGAGGGCGGCGAAGTTACCTTCGTGGCGGTGCTTCATGGACTCGGCCTCGATCTCCATGATTTCGCGAAGGAGTTCGGGGTCGGTGCCATCGATCATGAGCTGGACACCCTTGCGGGTGAAGCCGTCGTGGATGTTGTCGACATCGGCTTCGAGGGCGAGGAGCCCTTCGCGGCGGGCCTTATCGGCCATGTTGACGAAGAGGTCGACGGTCTCGGCGGAGTTGTGCTTTTCGCCGCCGAGGAAGGCTTTGAGGATGAACTTGGGGAGGCCGATCATGACGGCGAGCGGCTGGGAGATCATTACGGCGCCGAGCGTTCCGACGATGACGATCATGAAGCCGGGGAGGTTGATGAGAGCTGCGGGGTTACCGCCCTCGAGGACGTTGCCTCCGACGATGCCGACAATGGCGAGGATGAGCCCGATGAGGGTCGCGAGATCCATCAGGCGCTCCTGCGGATGGCGCCCATGCTCATCCGGCGGAACTCGGCGATGCGCTCGATGATGATGGCGGGGGCCTCGGCACAAACGTAACGGTGGCCGTTGGTGAGGGTGAGGTGGGTATCGTGGGTCGCTTCCATCACCTCGATGAGGTCGGGGTTGAGGTAGAAGGCAGTGCCATCGATACGGGTGAGCTGGATCATCGGGTACCGGCCTGATCCCAATTTCGGGTGGGTTCAGGGTAGGGAAGCGCGTGTAGCGGGGTTATCGGGGAAGACCCATCCGGCGGGGGGATCACCCCTCACTCCGCACGGGGTGATCCCCTGAATCGGACAGGCGGCGAGGTCCAAAAACACGAAGAAGCCCGGTCAGAGACCGGGCTTCCTGGCCTGAGCGAGAGGAGGGTTCAGCTGGCGACGGCGCCGGTGACGCTGGTGAGCATGCGCTCGGCTTCCTCGACGCTTTCGAGGCGGACGATACCCTTGCGGATGGCGTAGCGGATGAGGTCGGTGCGGTTGCGGGCGTGGAGCTTGGCCATGATGTGGGCTTTGTGGGCTTCGACGGTTTTGACGCTGATGTAGAGCTCGTTGGCGATGCCCTGGTTGGTGAAACCCTCGGCGATGAGCTGGAGGACTTCGCGTTCGCGGCTGGTGAGCGTATCGACACCGGTGCGCTGATCGGAGCGCTTGGCCTGGTAGAGGACCTCGGCAAGGTCGAAGCCCTCGCTGAGGGCACTGGAGAAGTAGCTGTTGCCGCGATGGACGGTCTGGATGGCGAGGACGAGCTCGCTGACGTCGGACTTTTTGATGATGTAGCCGGAAGCGCCAGAGCGGATGGAATCGAGGAGCTGATCCTCATCGACAAAGCCACTGAGCATGACCACGCGGGTGGCCGGACAGGAGCGGCGGATCTGGCGGGTGGCTTCGAGGCCATTGAGGCCGGGCATGACGACATCCATGAGGACGACATCGGGCTGGAGGCGTTCGACAGCCTGGACAGCTTCGCGGCCGTTTTCGACATCGGCGACGACCTCGAGCTCGGGCTGGCTTTCGAGGAGCATGCGAAGGGCCTGGCGGATGACGGCATGGTCATCAACCAGGACGATCCGGATGGGATTCTGGCCGCGGCCGGTGCGGGCGGTAGTTGTGACGGCGGCGGGGGTGCGCCCGTTGGTACGAAGGGTGTTCAAGGTGGTGCTCCTCTGGTGGGTTCCATCGAAGACAGCGGAGATGGTGACGGCCCCTGCGCGCTTCCCTGATGGGTCTGAAGGGGGCCCGGGAGGGAAACCCTTAAGACAACGAGAAGTCTAGAGGCGGGCATTCGCCGGCGTATTGGGGAAAACCCGAATAGTGATGCAGGCATTCCCGACCGGTGGAGGGGAGGAACCATGGTAATGGGCGAGGGCGGCACTTCCGGGAAACACGAAAGGCGGCCGGGGCTTTCCCGGCCGCCCACGGAATGGCGCAACGGACGAGTTAGACCGTGAAGAAGGCTCGCTCGACGTGGCCGGGTTCGCTGGCCAGGTGCATTTCGGAGCGGATGGCCATGACGGACTGGTTGTTAGCGGCCGACTCGGCGAGGTCCTCGTTTTCGTAGATCCCGATCCGAGCGATTTCGCCGCTGTCGTCATGAGGTCTGAGGATGTAACTGGTGATGCAGCCGGGCTGGCTTTTGAGCGTTTCATCGAGCTTGCGCACGAGTTCTTCGAGCCGGGCTTCCTGGCCGCGGCGAGGCTTGGCGATGGAGAGACGGATATACGGCATGTGACTGACGCCCCCTGTTGGCGCGAATGATAGGGGAGTTTGGTGCGGTAGGAAAAGCGATGCCCCCGGAAGATCCGGGGGCATCGCTTTTCAGGCCGTTGGGCTTGAAGTCAGAGCCGGAGCTTACCGTGGGACGGCTGGCGGCGGCGCTGGCGCTGAGGGAGTGCGGCTTCTTCAGCTGCGAGGTCGATCGGGGGGCTGGTGAGCACCTCGTGGACGTAGCCGCACATGATGCAGCTACCGTAGGTGCCGTGCCAGTCACGCTCGACGATCATCGAGCCGCGGCACTTGGGGCAAGACTTTGGCGGGGCTTCCTGCAAAGCCGGCATAACGAGATTCCTCCTCATCAAGAAACATAATTTGGATTCGAGGACAGAAAAAAAGACCTCGAAGCGAGCTACCTGCTCGCCAGGCCTTCCAGACTGCCGACGGGGTTAGCTGACGGGCTCGGGCGGAAGGCGCCCTATCGGCTGCACTTGTGGTGGCAGCAGAATTCGCCCCGAAACTGGTTCCCCCGCTGCACCCCAACGGGCGCACTAGGCAGGTGTTGCACTGTTAACCGAGCGCTGTGAAGGACGCGAACGGCCTTCGACTAACGGAACTTATCAATTCCGCGGGCAGGGTGTCAACCCCTGATTGGGAATTTCGTCACAAATTTACCGCTGAGTTAGCATAAAGACCTGACGTAATGGGGTTTACCCCTGATCTAGCGTTGCGGCGACGGGAATTGCGGCGGTCTCGACCAGCCGTGGCGGGCGGCCGCGCCAGGCCCAGATGCATGCGGTGGTGGTCGCTGCGCCGGCCACGCCGAAGATATTCGCAACGATCCCAACAATATCGCCGCGGACGAGGAAGTAGACGAGCCAGCATGAGAGGCCGGTGACCATGATGACCCAGGCAGCCAGCGAATAGCCCTGGACATCGCGGGTCTTGAGGATCCGGGAGATGTTGGGGATCCAGAACACCTGGGTGAGGATAACGGCTGCCCAGCCGACAAGTTCGATGGACAACCCGGTTCGACCCCTCGATGGTGTGCCCACAGCGTAGGGGCTGGCGCACCTACGGCCTATGGGCGGTCCTCCAGCTGAAGCTCGCCTTCGAGGAGCGACATGACGAGGACATCGTGGTAACTGCCGTACTTATAGAGGGCCTGGCGGCGGCGGCCTTCGAGGACGAATCCCACCTTTTCGTAGACGTGGCGGGCGCGCTCGTTGTTGGCGTAGACCTCGAGTTGGATGCGGTGGAGGTTCATCATCTCGAAGCCAAAGCGGCAGACGGTGCGCATGGTGTCGGTGCCGTAGCCACCGTCCCAGGAAGCTTTGTCGCCGATTGCTATGCCGAGCGAGGCGCAACGGTTCTCGGGGCTCGCGTTCAGCAGATCAACTCCGCCGATGAGCCGGCGGTCGCCCAGGGTTTCGACGGCGAAACCGGCGTGGGCGTAGCCAGGAGAGGAAACGCTCTCGATGAACTCGCGTTCCGACTTCATGGAGAGGGGATAGCGCATGGCCAGGTGTTCGGTGACTTCCGGGTCGTTGAACCACTGGAAGAGGAGCGGCGCATCCTCGGGTTCGCGGGCGCGGAGGCGGACGAGTGTGCCTTCGAAGGGGCCGGGTGCCATGGGTTCCTCCTGTGGCGGCAACGCGAAAGGCCCACCGGTTGGCGGGCCTTCAGCGATGCAGCGGGTCGGTGTTTGCTACGTTCCTGAAAGCCCCCGGGGGTAGCCAGCACAACCAGTATTCCGCGCGGAGATGGCGGCGAACATCGAGTGGCTGGTAGAGGCGCGGTGGTTCCAGGACATCGTTCCGGCGAGCCTAGCGGATAAGGATGGCGGCCACAATCGGTGTTGGCGTGAAAGTGTGAAGGCGGTCACACAGGGTTACGCAACAAAAACCGGCGCGAATGTGAGTGCGACGGCGGCTACGAGCTTCGCCACGACTACGAGTGCCGGCGCCGCCGCATCGCGGAAGGTGGCACCGACGGTAAGGCCGACGGCGGAGGCGGCGAGGACAGCTGGGTCGGGGGGCACCGGAGAGCTGCTATCGGCCGCTACCGGGACGGCGGCGAGGGCAGTGCCAGCGCCCGACCAGGCGGCGCCTGCGGCGTCGAGGAACGATGCTATCAGGACGCCTCCGATGCCGGCGGTGAGGATCAGGCCCGCGACGGTGAGCCAGCCCTGGTTGCCATCGCCACCGAACCCGTAGCGGGCGGCGACGCCGGCAACGAGCGGGACAGCCACGGCGTAGGCGACGACCGGGAACACGCCACGCACCGCCGAGCGCGCCCCAGCCGCGGCGGCTGGCTCGCTGGGACGGAGCTCTCCATCAGCGCTCGTTTGCCGGCGGTCGAGCTCGGCGATGAGGCGGCCGGCGGAGCGGCCGACGCTCCGGACGACGGCCGCCGCTGCCAGGAGCACCAGCGTTAGCCCGATGAACGCCGCGGCAAGCACCTCGGGCCGGGAGAAGTTCAAGGGAAGGGGCCGGGGAAGCGCGAGGGGCGATGGTTGGATCGACGAGCCCTGGCGGGGCGTCAGATCGTCGCGGTCGACGAGGGCAGCCGCGAAGCCCTCGGCTTCGCCGCGATCCGCGACGGCCAGGCGCATGACATGCCACGCCCCGAAGCGGGAATCATCAGCAACGGACTCGCGCAGCTCTTCGAGGCTGGCGACGGCGCTGGCGACGGCGTTGGCGGCGGCGAACTTCAGGTCTTCGCCGGGCTGCAGGAGATCCAGGTCCTGGGCCAGGGTCGCGTAGCGTTCGGGGTCGTCAACGGCGACGGAGGCAAGGCTGGCGCGGATGACTTCGCCAAAAGCCAGGAGGGCAAGCACGACCGTAATGCCGGCAGCGGCCAGGCCGTAAGCGCGGGACAGGTGCGTGGCTGGTTGTGCACTGGCCGCAAACTCCGCAAATGCCTCGGGAGCCTCCGCATCGTCGTCCGGTTCCCTACCGGCGGCGGCGACGCTGGCGGCGGTGGCAATGGCGGCGAAAGCGGGCACCGTGGCGACGAATGGCCCGGGTAGCAGGAGCCCGGCAGCCGCGACGGCGATGCCAAACAGCCCGGCAGTCGTGCCGCTCACGTATTGGACGTCGGCCTGGTATCCGAGCGCGAATGCCGCGACGATGAGCGTGGCGACGGTTATGGCGGTGATCGCCGTCGTCTCGAAGCCTGCGGCCAGGCCGGTAATGATGTTCGAGGCGGGGCCAGAGCGGCTGGCGCGAGTGACGCGGCCAGAGGCGCTCGACGGGCCAAGCCGCGAGTACCGGTGAAGGAGCATCAATGCCGGAGCGGCAGCGATGCCTGCGAGACCACAGAGGAAGAACCAGTACCAGGCATCGCCGAGCAGGGCCCAGGTAACGGCGGCAAAGCCCGCTGCACCAAAGACCAGGGTGACCGCGGTCGCGCGGGCAAGGAGCGGACCGGGCTCGGAAGCCCTGGTGGCGAGTACCTGTGCCGAGAGCGCGCCGGCGAGGACCGCGAACACGGTAACGGCCCCGAGCACAAGCGGCAGGAGCACCCATTCGATCTCGCCAGTGACGGTTGCAAGCGAGACGCCCAGGAGCATGGCGGCGAGTGCCTGCAAGACCGTGGATTCAGACAGGTCGGCGATGCTTCCTCCGGAGGCGGCCTGGCTGCCAGCCGTGGCGGTCACCGCCGCGGGCTCGGCGGAGCCGGGAGAGGGGGCGGCCAGGCCGGATGCGAGGGACCCGGCGTTGGCGAAGATGCCTCCGGAGACGCGCGTGACCAGGGCAACCGTGCTCGCCCCAAGGACGAAGGCGACCAGGAGGTAGGGCGCCCGGGCGGCGGGGTAGTCGAGGAGGCGGGTGGTGATGGCAAAGGCACCGGCGAGGCCAGCAAGGTGGAGACCGGTGGCCAGAAGGCCCGGGACGACAGCCGAACCGAGAGCAGCACCCACGGCGGATGTGGCCGAGGTGGAGGCTGCAGCGGCAACCCGCGAAACGGCCGCACCAGCCAGGCCGGTGCCTACGTAGGCAGCGAGGGCCGAGGAGATGGCACCGGCGAGTACGGCGGCGGCAGCGATGAACCCGATCTGCACCGAGTCCTCGTAGTACCAGGCGACCCCGCCGGCAGCCGCGGCCGCTACGAGGCCGAGCGCGCCAGTGGCCCCGATCTGGCGGCGCGCGAGGGCGCCCAGGCTTTGTTGCACGGCCCCGCCGAAGGCCCGGGCGCGTTCGGACCCCTGGTCGCGGCGGCGCGTGTCGAGGATGAACCACAGGGCGAACAGGACGGCTGCGGCGGCCGAGAGCGGGATCATGACCTGCGCGAGCAGCATGGGCGGCGGATCCTCCAACTTCTCATTTCGGCCCGGGCGCCCCTGGATCGCGAGCGGCGCCGCCTGTCCGGTTGAGGAAACAGGCAGGGGCGGAGTGTAGCAACGAGGAGATAGGGGAAGGAAGCGGGCCACGCAAAGGGCCCCGGTTCGCACCGGGGCCCCAGGCCTGGAAGCGGATAGGGACTCAGCCGACGAAAAGCGGTCCGAAGACGACGGCAACGATCGACATGAGCTTGAGGAGGATGTTGAGGGCGGGGCCGGAGGTGTCCTTGAAGGGGTCTCCGACGGTGTCGCCGACGACCGCGGCCTTGTGGGCATCGGAGCCCTTGCCACCGAGGTGGCCGGCTTCGATGTACTTCTTGGCGTTGTCCCAGGCGCCACCGGCGTTCGCCATCATGAGGGCGAGGACAGCCCCGCTCACGATGGAACCGATGAGGAGGCCGCCGAGGGCTTCGGGGCCGATGACCGCGCCGACGACGACCGGGACGGTGACGGCCAGGAGGCCGGGGATGATCATCTCGCGGATGGCGCCGTCGGTGGAGATGGCGACTGCGCGGGCGTAGTCGGGCTTGCCGGTGCCTTCCATAATGCCGGGGATCTCCCGGAACTGGCGGCGGACCTCGTTCACCATGGCCATGGCCGCGCGGCCGACGGCGCCCATGGTGAGGGCGGCGAAGACGAACGGCATGAGGCCGCCGAGGAGGAGGCCGATCATGGTATCGACATCGAGGATGTCGATGGTGGAGATGCCGACCACCTGGGAGTAGGTGACCATGAGGGCCAGGGATGTGAGGACGGCTGAACCGATGGCGAAGCCTTTGCCGGTTGCGGCCGTGGTGTTGCCGAGGCTATCCAGTGCGTCCGTGCGCTCGCGGACTTCAGGGTCGAGATGGGCCTGCTCGGCGATGCCACCGGCGTTGTCCGCGACGGGGCCGTAGGCATCGGTGGCGAGGGTGATACCGAGCGGTGAGAGCATGCCGACCGCGGCGAGCGCGATGCCGTAGAGGCCGGCGATTTCGTTGGTGATCCAGATCGCCGCGACGATGGTAAGCAGCGGAATGGCGGTGGAGAGCATGCCGAGCCCGAGGCCACCGATGATGAGGGTGGCGGGTCCTGTCTCGGCGGTCTTGGCGAGGTTCTGTGTCGGTTTGAACTCGTAGGCGGTGTAGTACTCGGTAATGGTACCGATGATCTGGCCGGCGACGAGGCCGACAAGCACGACCCAGAACAGCTCGAAAGGAAGGTCGAGGATCAGCAGGGCGGCTGCCGTGGAGACGAGCACGAGGCCGCTTGCGGAGAAGATACCGGTGCGGAGGGCCCAGAGCAGGCGGCCCATGCTGGCGCCTTCGCTGGTGCGGACCAGGAAGGTGCCGATGATGGCGGAGAAGATACCCAGGCCCATGATGAGCAAGGGGAGCACGGCGGCTTTCGAATCCCAGCCGTCGGCATCAACGGCTTCGAACACGGCATTGTCACCGACGCCGATGATGGCGACGCTGGTGAGGGCCATGGCAGCAACGATGGAGCCCGTGTAGGACTCGAAGAGGTCGGCGCCCATGCCGGCGACGTCACCCACGTTGTCGCCGACGTTATCGGCGATGGTGGCGGGGTTGCGGGGGTCGTCTTCGGGGATACCGGCCTCGACCTTACCGACGAGGTCGGCGCCAACGTCCGCGGCCTTGGTGTAGATACCACCGCCAACGCGTGCGAAGAGCGCGATCGAGGAGGCGCCGAAGGCGTAGCCGGTGAGGGGCTGGAAGTCCTGGGTGAGGATATAGACGAGGGAAAGGCCGATCACGCTAATCCCAGTGACCGTGATGCCCATGACCGTGCCGGAAGCGAAGGCGACACGGAGAGCGGGGTTGAGGCCTTCGCGCGCCTTGGCGGCCGTCCGCACGTTTGCCCTGACGGCGATGTACATGCCGATGTAGCCGGCGAGTGCGGAAGAGATCGCGCCGAAAACGTAGGCGAGGGCGGTGCGTGGGAGATCGGTGAGTTCGCCGCGCTGTTCGCCAAAGCGGTCGAGAACGTCATAGTCGATGAAGACGACGAGGATCACGGCGACGATGACGACAAAGCCGGCAAGGAAGGTGTACTCGCGGCGAAGGAAGGCGGATGCGCCTTCCTGGATCGCCTTTGCGATCTCCTTCATGGCATCGGTGCCCTCGTCTTCAGCGAGCACCTTTCGCGCCGTGTAGGCGGCGAAGAGGAGTGCGATCACGCCTGCCCCAAGCGCGATGAGAAGAGTCCCCATCTGGTCCCCCGGTTCGTGGATTTGGTAGGTGCGCCTCAGGCGACGGCCGAGGCTAGTAAAGCGCCGTGAATGCTACCAACCGGAAGTGGTAGGGGAAATGGCAGGTACCGGTTTCGCACGCGGGGCGGCATGGCCGCATAGTGTTGGCGACACACGGACGCACTGGGAGGGCGACATGCGAGAGGTTGCCGAACTCAACGGAGATGGCATCGCACAGGAACTGCGCGATGCGATTCACGCGATCAACGAGGCACTGGGGTCGCCGGTGAGTTTCCGGCCGATCGACTGGTCGCTGGAGCGGAGGGAGGCCTCGGGGGCAGCCCTGGACGAGGGTATCGAGGCAACGCTCGCCCTGGGGGCTGCTATGAAGTACCCCACGGTGACCGAAACGGTGAGCCCCAACCAGGTGATGCGTGACCGCCTGGGGCTTTCGGTGATCCACCGGCCGTGCCGAACCTACCCTGGGGTAAGCACGAACTACACGGGGAAGATCGAGGTGCACGTGGTGCGGGTGGCAACCGGTGGGACCTACGAGGACGCAGGGATGCGAATCGGTTACCACTCGGCGGTGAGCATCCGGGTGATGGAACGGACGCCGGTGGAACATGCTGCCCACTTCGCATTCCGGCTGGCTGAGCAACAGCGGCACAGCGTGGTTTCGACGAGTAAGTACACGATCCAGCGGGCAGCGGACGGGTTGTTCGAAGAGGTGGTGGCCGAGGTAGCGACGGAGTACCGGAACACGGCCCATAGCCGGGAGCTGTTCGATTCGTTGCTGGCGAAGCTGATCATCAAGCCGGAGCGCTTCGACGTGATTGTGTGCCCGAACGAATATGGGGACTTCCTGAGCGACATGGTGTATGGGCTGATCGGGTCGATTGGGCTGGGAGCGAGCGCGTCGTACGCATTCACGCCAAGCCACCAGCCGAGCGTGGGGATCTTCGACCCGGCGGGTGGGACGGCGCCCGACATCGCGGGGAAAGGGATAGCGAACCCCTCCGGGGCCATCGAGGCGTACGGCTACCTGTTGCAGTACTGCGGTGAGCGTAACGCGGGCCGCCGGCTGGTCGACGCGGTACACGACTGCATCGCGAGTGGCGAAAAGACGGGCGACCTGGGCGGGACGCTGAACACGATGGAGTTCACGAAGGCGGTGATCCAGCGGGCAATCCCGGTGGTGTGACGGGTTTCGTTTCGCATTCTTGACACTACGTTGTGGCAGGATCCTGGAACCACAGGCAAGAGGTGCTCCCATGCGAAGTCCCCTGGCACGAGTTCCCTGGCACACGGGCGCTCCCGCGTTTCTCGTCTGCGCGGTGGCGCTGGCCTTCGCTGCGAACTTGTTCGGGGGCGACTACTTCAAACGGACGTTCCTGGAAGAGGCGAATCCGCTGGCGGCCAGCGGCGCAGACCCGGGCCGCACCCCGGCGGCCATCACGCCCGAGCAAGCCACGGGCACCCCGGCAACAGCCCAGCCGAGCGCTGATGCCGGCACGCCGGGGCCGACGGTGGTGGCAACGGGGATGTTCCGCGATGGGGCGCCGGGACATCACGGGAAGGGCACGGCGAGGCTCGGACGGGACGCTTCGGGGAAAGCGTTCCTCGTTTTCGAGGAGTTCTCGGTGACGAACGGGCCGGACCTGCACGTGATCCTTGGCGCGACGGCGGACGGTGGCGGTGACGGGCTCGACCTCGGGGGCCTGAAGGCTACCGACGGCACATTCAGCTACGAGGTGCCGGATGGGACCGACCTCGCGGCGTTCAAGAGCGTGACGATCTTCTGCAAGTCGTTCCCGACGGTGTTTGCCGTTGCGACTCTGGAGGTCATGTGATGGAGGCAGCAGCGAATCCACTCTCGCGGATGGCGGGGGCGGTCCCGGCACGGACCGCATTGGTGTCTTCGGTGGTTGCGCGGCTCGCCGGAGCGGCGCTCGCCCTGGGAATTGCGTTTGACCAGTCGTACGACCGGACGGAGGTGTTTGCGCCGGTGGTTGCACTCATCGCGGTTGCGAGCTGCGTCCCGGTTCGGGGATGGGCGGCAGCATGGGTTGCCGGGGTTGGCTCAGGGGCTGTGTTCTACGCGGGGATGGTGCTGACCCATCTCGGGGCAGGCGTCGGGATGGCCCTGGCGGGTGCGATCGCGGGGGCGGCGGCGATTGCGTGGAGCTCGCGAACCGGTGGCACATGGCCGGCGGCTATTGGGTTCCTGGCTTCGGCTGGATTGGTAGGTGCGGTGATGCTGGGGATCTTCTTCACGGTCGACGGGTAGCAAGCCCGGGAGGGTTGCTCACGATCCTCGCGCTTGCTGAGGCGCGCGCCTATGACGGCCGCCGGCGGATCGGCACCGAGGCTGGGGTGAGGCGGGTGTGGTTGTTCGCGATCCTCGCGCTTGCTGAGGCGCGCGCCTATGACGGCCG
>PQAO01000031.1 GCA_003104995.1 Dehalococcoidia bacterium | reverse complement strand
GCTAGAGAAAGTGAGCAAGCGCGTGGCACGTCATGCCGCACGGGTGGCCCCCGCAGGGCACGCGGAGCCGATTCTTACGCCTTTGCCGCAGTGTGTGACTGGCCGAAATCCCCGCGCTTACTGACGTGCGCGCCTGTGGCCACCCCTGGGCTACGAGCGCTTCCTCATCGGTCTCGAAGGTGTAGACCACGAGGTCGCCGCTTTCCCAGCGGTCGCCCGTGTCGCGCACGCCCTGGGAGGGCGTCTCCGCGGGGTCGTAGAGCAGGCCGAAGACCTGTTCGTAGCCGCTCACGCGGCCATCGGCTTCAAGCGCGGATTCGACGTGGACCAGGGGGATCTGCTCATGAGGCAGCACGACGAAGCGGTCCAGCGGCGGCGGCGATTCGGCCGCGATCAGCCGCCCAAGGGGTTCGCCCTCGGTGTCCCGGTAGGTCCCGTCGATGATGTCCGTGTCGAGGTCGTGGCGGAAGGGACGCCGCATGAGGGCGCGATAGAGGATCCTGCGGTGGCGCCTGTTGCCCGTGAGGTACTCGCCGGGTGTTGCGGAGTCGGTGGCCATGGGTACACCTCGTAGTTCGTGACCCCATGGTGCCCGGTGCGAACGCCTGGGCGAAACGGCCGAAGGAGTCCCGAATCGGTGTCCGAACGTCCAAAGCGCGGAGGGCTGGCCGCCGGAGCAGCGCGCGGGTTGGGGCGCCGGGGGAAGCGGGCCTCAGCCGCCCTGGATGCTGACCATGAATTCGAGACGGTCGCCGTCCTTGAGGGCGTCGGTGTGGCCGGCCTGGGCGTCGTTGATGATGACCATCACGGCTTCGGCGTCGGCTTCACTGAAGCCCTCGGCGAGGAAGACTCCGCGCGGGGTGAGTCCGGCGCGCCATTCGACGACGGTCTGCGGCTGCTTGGAGCGGGTGCGCTTGACGAGGGTGGGGAACCAGGTGACGGAGACGGTCATGGGGCTAAGGGTAGCGGAGGCATCGTGAAAAGCGATATTGCCATCCGCTGGGAGGACGTAGGCCTCTTGTACGATGCGACCGCTGAAACATGGAAAGGGAGAACCTATTGCTTGGTGAAGCTTACTCGGAGGAAGGGAATCGTGGTGGTGACGGCAGGACCGGGCTGGGCCTGTTCGGGGCTTACCACAACGTAGCCAGGCCCCCAACTCCTAGGCACGGCCACAGTCGTCTTATCTCGATCCGCTCGATCGAGATACTGCCCGATGGCTTCGCGCGCAACTTGCGATAAGGTTCGATCGGTGGCCTTCGCTAGCGCGATTAGTCGCCTCGCATCGCTGCGGTCAAGCCTCGCCGAAACCACAAGTCCTGGCTCTTTGCGCTCAATCTGAGCTTCGGCGATTTCCTCGCCTAGGGGGTAGTCTTTGGGGTCGAGTGCCATGGCGGATACCTCCTATGGAGTGAAAGCTGTAGCGGGTCTCCAAAGACCCTTTTCTGGTTCTATCGGCTGAATCGGAATGTGGAGCAGCCGACCACCCTCGGTGACCCCGCTAAGGACATACGGCTGCGAATCAGCTTGTGGACCATGGTTGCGGAAAACTCGCCATTTCGAGTTGAGCACTTGCCACACCTCTTCCGGGGTCACATCGTGCTCGGCCATCTCGGCCTCGTTGAATTCGTCGATCTGAAAATCCCAGACTCGTGGAGCCATCCTAGCATTCCGCCTCTAGGTTGTATACTGTGTAGACAGCATCTCCTAGCTACTGAGGGCTGCCCTATGATGCCAGACGTTGGCCACCCAAGGATAGAGTTCCTGGTATTAGCTGATCGCGCCGAGGTTTCAGGTGGGAAGCTCTACATGATGGGTGGCTGCTGGGATAGGGTGCAGCTGCCGGCGCTAGAGCCAAGGGCTATGTTTCCTGCCGGGGTCGCTATGCGTGTCCTCGTTGCCATCGATGACCTTGCAGGCTATACCGTCAGCCTGTCACTCACGGGCCCAGGCGAACCGACCATAGTCCCGAACAAGTTTCAGTTCCTGCGGGACGTGCAAATCCCCGCAGATCAACCGTCACCCCTCGCCGTTCTGATCGCCAGCGAGTGCTTTCTGGGCATCAAGAGCAGTGGTGTGCACCGACTGAGAGCAACGATTGACGGTGGGGACTTTGCGGAAACTCGGTTTTTGGTGACCATACCCGAACCGTCGGCTCGGGCAGTGGCAACCTAGCGCCATGGGCTCACCCGGCCCTTGAGCACCTTGCCCATCGGCTCGGCATCGTCCCCGTAGTTGTATTGGGAGGCGTACTCATCCACTTAGGTCTGGAGCTTTCGCCCGACCGTGGAGTGAGCGCCCCGGATGCCGTGCTTCATGAGGCTTCAGAGTCCCCGTAACGAGGCGCCCCGAAGAGTGGCTGTTGTTGCGGCCCCCTACCCGCCGATGCGCTGGTGCTGCTTCTTCTCGTCGCCTTCGCGGGTGGAGCCGGCGTGGGTCTCGGTCTCGGCGGTGGCGCGGCGGGCGCGCTCTTCTTCGGCGATGCGCTCGCGCTCTTTTCGCCAGTCGTCGAGCGAGTCGTCGCGCCAGGCGGCGGAGCGCTCGCGGTCCTGGTCGTCAGAGCGACGGGAGGCCCGCCAGGCGGCGACACCACCCATGCCGAGAAGGAATGGCATCATCATCATCATGATGGCGGAAAGGTCCATGGGCTCCAGTGTCGCGCACCGGCGCGACATGCGATAGATGACGGGCCGCGCACGCCTTACCGCCCGTTTCCGCGAACCCATCCGGGGCGGTCTCCAGGGCCCGGAAATGGCTGCCGCACCAGGCAAAACAGCGTTGGCCGCGGTACGGTCAAGTATCAGGGCGAACGATGACGCCGCGCGATTAACCTTTTGGTCCGGCCGCCGTTATCTCTAGTACACAAGGCAGATGGCTGCCTATGCTCGAAAGGAGGACGTCGGCCTAGAGAGTTCCGGCGCGGCCCAGGGGGCTGATTTGGCGAACCAAACGGTAGGCGAGCTGGCACCAAACTTCGACGAACAGGCTGTCGTCGGAGCGGCTCAGCAGGGCGACCAGGTAGCACTGGCAACGCTCTACGATCACTACTTTCCGCGTGTCTACCGGTACGTGTCCGCCCGCCTCGTTTCGAACGAAGACGCAGAAGATGTGACCACGGAGATCTTTCTCCGCATCATCGAAAATCTGCGAACGTTCACCTGGCGAGGCCTCCCCTTCGGCGCCTGGGTCTTCCGCATCGCACGCAACGAGGTCGTCTCGCACGTGCGCCGCCAGAAGGTCCGGACGGCGACTTCACCGCTCACCGAAACCATCCAGGATCCCTCGCCAGACCATGTGGACGAACTCGTGACGCAACTGACGATCGCGACCGTCCGCGAGGCAACCGAAAGGCTCCCCGAAGCACAGCGGCAGGTAATCTCCCTCCGCTTTGGCGCCGGGCTTTCCGTAGCCGAAACCGCACAGGCCCTGGGCAAGACCGAAAACAACGTGAAAGTTCTCCAGCACAAAGCCATCGCCAAACTCCAGATCATGGTCCGGCACGAATGATTCGCCAACTCTTCCAACGCAAACCGGGCTACGAGGCCCAGGTGCTCGCCGAAGCACAGTCCCTGCTCGATGACGGCCTCGACCTCGACTTCGTCCTGGGGCTCTTCCCCCACGATGAGGAGTGGCTCGAAAGCATGCTCCAGACTTCGGCCGCCATCGAAGCGGCGTACGCCGGCGATTCGGCCAGCTACTATTTCGAAGGCTCGCTCAAGGCGAAGTTCCTGGCCGCGGCGAACCGCCCCGCCCCCGCCCCCATCGTCCTGCCCGCGCCCCAGTACTCGGGCCTCCGGACCGCGGTCGCGAGCATGGGCGTCGTCTCCGGCGCGGCGGCGGTCGGCGTCCTCGCTCTCGGGTTCATCACCGCCGGCGATGCGGTGCCCGGCGATTGGAACTACACCTTCAAGTTGGCCAACGAACGGCTCGAATACACGCTCTCCCGCGGCGATGGCCGCGTCGATGTCCAGTTCCGGCAGACCGAGAACCGCGTCTACGAACTCCAGCGTCTTACCCGGCGCGGCGATGTGTCCGTCTCCACGCTCGAAAGCCTCGAACGCGAGGCCCGCGCCCTCGCCGAGCTCTCGAAGGTCCAGCCGCTCGACGACGTACAGAAGGCTCGAGCCAAGAGCCTCGCCGAGCAGGGCAGCGCCGTCTTCACCGAGGCGCGCAAGCAGCCTGAGATCGACGCCGCTCGGGTCGACGCCGCGGCCGCTGCCTTCAGCGATGCGGTCGCGACCGCGCTGGGCGCCCCGGTCAAGGAACTCCCGACCGCAACTGCAACCGCAACCGCATCACCGGAGCCCCAGCCGACCAGGACGGGTACCCCCGAACCGAGCGCGACGGCCGAACCGACCGGGACGCCAACTCCGAACCCGACCGGCACGGCAACCTCGGGCCCGACCGGGACTTCGACCGCGGCACCGAGCGAGACCGCCGAAGCCACCACGACCGCGACGACGCAGCCGCAGGAAAGCGCCACCACGGAAGGCTCCTCGACCGCCGCTCCCTGAACCACCGGTTAACCGGAGCGTTGCCCGCTACCGGGCTCCTGCCTACCCTCAGCTTGCCCCCCACCCCGGAGAATGCCTGATGCGACGATTGTCCTTCGTTGTTGCCCCGCTTGCCCTCGCGCTGCTGCTCGGCGCCTGTGGCGGAGACGGCGACGACTCCCCCAACGGCGGCGACGAGCCCACCGCGACCCCAACCCTGAGCCCTCTCGACGCCCAGCGCACCGCGGTCTCGGCGCAGGACCAGCCCCAGGTGCCCGATACCCCGCTCCCGAAGCCGACTCCTGTGCCGGATGACACGCCCATCATCCAGGTGGTTGCCGGCCAGACGCGCTATGCGCCGACGCGCGCCGAGTTCGCCGCCCTGCCAACTGCCGAGTTCCAGGCGGATGGTAAGACCGTCAAGGGTGTGACCATCGCCACGCTGGCCTCGCAGGTGGCGGCGGGCGCCGATACGGTCGTGACCATCCAGGGCACACGCGTGGATAACCTTCGTCTGGGCGCCGTCCGCTTCGCCCTCGCGGAGATCGCTGAAAACACCGTGGTGACGATCGACGAGGAGGGCCACGTCGCGCTCGCGTCATCGTTCATCCCGGCGGGCCAATGGCTGAACACGCTCACGGGAATTGCGTTCAATTAGGGTTTAGGAATGAGGCGTGAGGCATGAGTGTCACGCGCCCATAACAACGGCATTCAGGCGAGTGACATCCGAGGCGCGTCAGGGATGACGCGCTGCGCGCTGCGGCGGTCGTCTCACCACGAGCGCGGGTGTCCCGGTGGCGGCGGGTCCCGCGCATGTATCTACGGCATTCGGGCGAGTGACATCCGAGGCGCGTCAGGGATGACGCGCTGCGGCGGTCGTCTCACCACGAGCGCGGGTATCCCGGTTGGCGGGCGCATCGGCGCATGTATCTACGGCGTGCGGGCGGGCGCCATCCGAGGCGCGTCAGGGATGACGCGCTGCGGCGGTCGTCTCACCACGAGCGCGGGTGTCCCGGTGGCGGCGGGTCCCGCGCATGTATCTACGGCATTCGGGCGAGTGACATCCCAGCGCGCCATTCCTGGCGCGCCTCGGATTGGCACGCGTAGCCTCATGCCTCATGCCTCCCTGCTAGAACGCGTCGTCGCCGCCGGGTTTCCAGGTGCGGAACATCGCGATGGCGTCAGGCGTGAAGAGCTCCTCCGCGAGCGCCCATTCCTCCGCGTTCCGGGGCGGCATTCCGTGCATCACCATCCCGCGGAGCGCGATCTCAGCGGCCGCCTGCTCGCGTGAGACGGGCGGCTCGCCCAGCGCCTCCACCACCCGGATGAGGGTCGCGCCCGCTGATGCCCGCCGGGCCGCGTCGACGCGGTCGTCCTCCAGCAGGTCCTCGAGCAGCCGCCACGCGACCGCGTGAAGGTCACGCGCCGTGATGGCATCGCGCCTGCCAGGGATGCCCTCCTCGCGTTCTTGCGCGATGGGCTCCTGCCCGGACGTGGCGCCGGCTCGCTCATCATCGGTGTGGTACGGGCAGGCTGCGCCGCGGCGGTTCTGGCAAAGCCCGCCCTTCCTGGTGATCGCCCCGCAAACGTCATTCATCGGACCTTCATCGCCCGCGGGGCTCCGCACCGCCAAGGCGCAGCTGTCGCACTGGCACCCGGGTCGGCAATCGAAAATCGGCTACCGGAAATCCACCGGCCAACCCGTGTCGACTTGTGCCCGGGGCGCCATTGTCCGGTTGATGGATCAGAACATACGTTCTACTCTCGGGAGCTACCAAAGCCAGCGTCCGAGGTGACCCGTGGACATGCCACTCGAGCTGCCGCAGCGCTCCGACGCGCTGCCTGAATACGTCGACTACGCCGATACCGGCTGCGATCTCTACCCCTCGTGCCTCCGTTGCCCCCTGCCGAAGTGCCGCTACGACACGAATGGCGGCGCCCCGGCGCTGCTGCGCGATGGGCGCGACCGCACCATCCAGCGGGCCGCAACCCACGACGGCGTATCGGTCGACGAACTGGCCCGGATGTTCGGGCTGTCGCGGCGGACGATCTTCCGCGTGCTCGAACGCGGCCGTCCGGGTAAAGGCCGGGCAGGCCAGGTGTAAGACCTCCCCGCGCGGCCGGTCTAACCAGTGGGAATCCTCCCCAGCGTTGGGTCCGGCAGCTGCCCGGCGGCCGGGCCCAACCCCCACCATCGATTTGCGATTCACGATTTCCGATTAGCGATTCCCCGCCGCTGCCGTCCGGGGCGGCGCCGAATCGTGAATTGCAAATCGAAAATGGGGGCGTGCGGGGTGGAGGGGCTGGGGGTTAGGCTACGGTGGTGAGCGCACGCGTTATCGGCCATGCGGACATTGTGCGGGAGCTTGCGGCCCTGGCTGCAAGCGAAGAGCCGCCGCATGCCCTCCTGTTCGCGGGGCCGGACGGCACCGGCCGCACCGCGCTCGCCATCGAGTACGCCCTCCGCCTGAACTGCGAACGCCTCCACCCGCCAACGACCGCGGGCGCGAGCCTGTTCGCCGGCGACTCTTCCCTCCTCCCTCCCCCCTCCTCCCGCGAACCGTGCGGCGAGTGCCGCCCCTGCCGGCTGATCCTCGAAGGCGCGCACCCCGACATCATCACCCTTGGGCCGGGCGACACTCTCTGCCGCCCGCGCGATGGCGAATCACACCCGAAGCACCCCGACTCGCGCGACATCCGCATCTGCCAGGTCCGCGGGCTGATCGACCTGGTGGCGCGTTACCCGTTCGAGGCGCGCCACCGGATGATCATCATCGACCCGGCGGACCGGTTCGGGCGCGAGGCGGCCCACACGGTGCTGAAGACGCTGGAGGAGCCACCCGGCCACACGGTCTTTTGCCTGGTCTCGGCTGCCCCCGAGGCGCTCCTCGAAACCATCATCAGCCGTTGCCGCCGGATTGACGTGCGCCCGGTGCCCCGCGCCCGGATCGAGGCCGGGCTGGTGGAACGGGGGTTCGGCCCGGAGCTGGCCGCGCGCGCGGCCGAGGCGAGCCGTGGGCGCCCCGGCCGCGCCATGGAGTTCGCGCAGCACCCTGAAATGATGGGCGACCGCGGCCGTCTGCTGGAGCGCTGCGCCCGGGTGGCCGCGGGACCGCTCCGCGAGCGCTTCACCTACGCCGCCGATCTCGCCACCCGTTGGCGAAACGACCGCCACGCCATCCTCGCTGAAATCGACGCCTGGGAAGCGTTCTGGGAGGAACGCCTGCGCCAGGGGGTTTCGGGCGCCGAGGACAGGGGCCGCCTTGCCGGCTGCGTCGAGGCGCTCCGCGCGATCACCACCGTCCGCGCCGATCTGCAGGCGAACGTGATGGCCCGCCCCGCGTTCGAGCTCATGCTCCTCTGCTTCCCGCGCGTTACACTTGTCCCGAGCCCCGAGGAAGAATCCGCAGCCTATGCCTGAGGAACTGCCACGCGTCGCCGGCGTACGCTTTCGAAACGCCGGCAAGATTTTCTATTTCCACACCGCCGGGATGCGACTCGAGCCCGGCGAATTCGTCGTGGTCGAAACCACCCGTGGGCCGGAAGTGGCGAAGGTCGTCATCGCCCCCGACCAGGTGGTGGTGAACGAACTCGGACGTGAAGAGCTGAAGCCCATCCTGCGCCTCGCCACGGAGGCGGACATCCGCAAGGCCGATGAACTTCGGCGGAAAGCTGAGGAGCTCCTTCCCGAGGCACGGCGCCTCGGCGAGGAGCTCGGGTTTCCCGCCCACTTCGACGCCGCCGAGTTCACCCTCGACGGGCGGCGCCTGACGCTTTCCTTCACCAGCGAGGAGCGGATCGACTATCGCGACTTCGTGAAGCGCGCTGCCGACCAGTTCCGGGCCCGCGTCGAAATGCGCCAGATGGGCGCCCGCGATCGGGCGAAACAGGCCGGCGGCTACGGCATCTGCGGGCGCGAACTCTGCTGTTCGAGCTGGCTCACCACCTTTCCCTCGATCTCCATCCGCATGGCCAAGGAACAGGAGCTGCCGCTCAACCC
Organism: Dehalococcoidia bacterium; assembly: GCA_003104995.1. Lineage (GTDB taxonomy): Bacteria > Chloroflexota > Dehalococcoidia > Tepidiformales > Tepidiformaceae > Amarobacter. Next base: position 12,969 of record PQAO01000031.1, on the reverse strand, counting down.
GCAGAAGATCAGCGGCCTCTGCGGACGCCTCCTGTGCTGTCTTTCGTACGAGGAAGAGGGCTACAAGGAGATGCGCAAGTCGCTGCCGAAGATCGGCCAGCGCTGCAGCACCCCCACCGGGGAAGGCAAGGTCATCGGGATCAACATCCTCCGCCGCCAGGTCACCCTCATTGTCGAAGGCCAGCGCATCGAAGTGGGCGACCGCGACCTCGGCACGGTGGTCCGCTGGGACACGGCCAGCAAGAGCGGCGAGCCCCCACCGAGCATCAGCCGGGTCGACGCGATCGCGCAGGGGCTCATCGAGGCCACCGAAGAGGACCTGCTCGCCGCTGCCCGGCGCGAAGCGGGCGAGGATTGGCTCGACGAAGGCGCAGCCTTCGAGCCCGGCCCCGGGCGGGGACGGCTCCCGGGCGGAGGCCCGCGGCGGGTGGTACCGGCTCGCCCACCGCGCGGCGAACAGCCGCAGCAGCGCCCCGCCGGCCGCCAGCAGGGCCAGCGCCGCGGTGGGGGCCAGCAGCAACCGGAACAGCGCGACCAGCAGCCCCGCCGCGAGCCCCGCCAGGACCGCGGCCAGCAGCCCCCGAGCACCCCGGCCAATGCAGGAGAAGGCCGCGTCTTCCGTCGTGGCGGTGGTGCGTCCGGCGACGAATCGCCGCGCCCGCCTCGCGCCAGCGAACCTCCACGGGGCGAGCGTCCCCCACGGCCGCCGGCTCCCGATGGCGGCGCCGAGGGCCAGCCGCAGGGCCAGCGCTCCGGGCGGCGGCGGAACCGCAGGGGGCGTGGTGGCGGCGGAAGTGGTCAACCACCGGCACAATGAGACAGACGCCATCTTGAAGGTGACGGATGGCGGGATTGGGTGCCGGGACGGCCCAATCTATCTGCGTGTAGACTGGGCCAACTCCAGATGTTCCCTCGGCGATTCGCCCGGGCGCGCCAGGGACATGAGAAGGGTGCACCGAATGCCTGAGAGCCGCATGCGCAAGACCGACGCCCGGCGGCCCGCCTCTGTGGGCCGGTCCGGCGCGCCCGGGAGACAGCGGGTAGCGCGGGCTCCCGAGGGCCTCGAATCCTTGCAGCGCCTGGCGGGAAACCGCACGGTGAGCAGCCTCGTGGGCGCGAACGTCCAGCGCTTGCTCGATGGTTTCTACGCGGACGGCAAGACGAAAGTTCCCGCGAGCCGGATCTCGCTCACGGCCCCGTTCAAGAAGAAGCATGTAGCCGACGACGAAACGAAAGCCCGCCAGGTCACGGGCGCCCGGATCGACGAAGGCAAGCCGGCTGCGATGGTGAACGGCCGGCTGGGGAACACGGTGGCAACCGAAGCCGCCTGGCTCGAGGCGATCGACAAGAGCACGGCAACCATCCCGGACCAGGACGCGTGGCAGGGCGGCCTGCCCGTCAAGCTCACCGGGTGGGACGCGAAACGCACCGGCCCCCGATCCATCACAGTTTCACCCCTCGCCGACGCTGCGCGCACCGTAGGCGGTTACATGAAGAAGCAGGGTGGAGCCGTCGAGGTCGATCACGTCTCCGGGCAGACGTAACCGCGGAGCTCGCCGCGCGGGTGCGGCGCTCGCAGCGTCGTAGGCCGGGCAGCCATCAACAGGGAACCCGCAGGCCAACCGCGTTCGGGCGAGTGACATCCCAGCGCGCCATCCCTGGCGCGCCTCGGATACCCGCGGCTACCACAGTCGCAGACGTTGAGGCCCACAGGCAGCTCGCCCGGACGGTTACCGTGTTCGACGGAACAATCCGAGGCGCGTCAGGGATGACGCGCTGCAGCGTCGGCATCACCACGGTCGCAGACGTTGAGATCTGCAGGTAGCTCGCGGGGACGGTTGCGCCGTTCGAGGTGGCCACATCCCGGCGGGCCATGTCCGGCACGCCTCGGATGGGAGCGGGGAGCGGCCAGCGATCATTCCCCCGCCAAAGGGCCAACCGCATTCGAGCGAGTGACATCCCAGCGCGCCATCCCTGGCGCGCCTCGGATACCAGCGGCTACCACAGTCGCAGACGTTGAGGCCCACAGGCAGCTCGCCCGGACGGTTACCGTGTTCGACGGAACAATCCGAGGCGCGTCAGGGATGACGCGCTGCAGCGTCGGCGTCACCACGGTCGCAGACGTTGAGATCTGCAGGTAGCTCGTGGGGACGGTTGCACCGTTCGAGGTGGCCACATCCCAGCGCGCCATGACCGGCACGCCTCGGATGGGAGCGGGGAGCGGCCAGCCATCAATCCCCCGCCAAAGGGCCAACCGCGTTCGGGCGAGTGACATCCCAGCGCGCCATCCCTGGCGCGCCTCGGATACCAGCGGCTACCACAGTCGCAGACGTTGAGGCCCACAGGCAGCTCGCCCGGACGGTTGCGCCGTTCGAGGTGGCCACATCCCGGCGCGCCATCCCTGGCGCGCCTCGGATGGGAGCGGGGAATCGTGAATCGTGAATCGACAATCGGGGCGCCGGGGTGGTCCGGGGTGGTCCGGGGTGTCCCTACCAGGGCCGCTTCCACCTGGTCCAGTTGAACGGCTCGATGCCGTGCTCGGTGAGCTGCCAGATTGTGGCATCGGCACGGCCGCCGCTGATTTCGAGGAAGCCGATCGTCCCGAGCTGGGTGTCCAGGTTGCGGGGGTAGGTGGGGGAACCGGGGTTCACGCAGAGCACACCGTTGATGTGGTCGATCGCCTCGACGTGGGTGTCGCCGTAGATCAGCACGTCGAGTTCGGTCGTACCGAAGTAACGCGTGAGGGCGCGTTCCAGGGTGAGGTGGGGCGGATACTCGGGGATAGGCACATCGTGGGTGAGGCCCACCTTCAGGCCGTCCAGGTCGAGCAGCCACGATTCGCGCAGGCGCGGGTGGTCTGGTTGGATGGGGCGGCCGCCGCTGCCGTCTTCGCCGTTGCCCCGGGCTGCCCAGAGCGGGGCGATGCCGGCCAGCTGGTCGAGCACGACGAGGTCATGGATGTCGCCGGCATGGAGGATACAACCGACGCCCCGGAAGGCATCGAAGACCTGGGGCCAGAGTTCGTGACGGGCTTCGGGAATGTGGGTATCGGAAATGAGGCCGACGCGCATACTCGAGTTTACCCACCATCAGTGGGAAACGGGCAACGCCGGGCCGCCCCCGGGCCAATTGTGAGCCGGTTCACGTTGCGCGGCACACTCCTGCTTGCATTACAGGGTTAATCGGCAGTTAATACCGCCTACTCCCGGACAGGATGGCTGCGGACTCTCGGGAGGGGTGACTGAAAGGAAGACCGATGCAAACAGTCCAGGCAACCGACCAATTTGCAGTAACGTGGCCCGACCCGGCAATGAGCCAGGCGCCCTGGGTGGGCGACCGCATGCACTTCCCGGGCCCGACGGTGCAGCTCGCCCAGCGCGTGGTGGGCACCTTCCAGGAGCAGATCCTGAGCGCGCCGACGGTGTTCGCCAACGGCTACGAATTCAGCCTGCCTCCCACCATCCCCGACCCGCCCCCGGATGTGGTGGCCGGTGGCCTGGCCGTCTGGCACAACGACTACGCGCCGCGCATCCGGGCCTTCTGCGAACGCGTCCGCGAGACTGACTTCGACAGCATGACCGCCCCCGAGGCTGCCGCCGCCATGGACCAGCTGGCGGGGGAGGCCATCGGAGCCCTACGCCTGACGATGGTCGTGATCAAGAAGTTCATGGAGCCGACGTTCGCCCTGCTCCAGTTCCTCGAAGCCGAACTCGGGGCCGACGGGCCCATCCTGAGCGGCACCCTCCTCCAGGGTTCCCGGAACGCGACCGCGGCCTCCGGCGCCGGCCTCGATAGGCTGGCCACCCAGGCCGCCGCCTCGCCCGCCCTCGCCGGGGCGCTGAGGGCCGGCAACTTCGGCAACCTCGCCGAACTCCCCGGCGGGCGCGAGTTCCTGGCCGAGCTCGGCCGCTTCCTGGATGACTTTGGCTGGCGCGCCGAGACGTGGGGCGCGATGCATGTGCCAACCTGGGCCGAAAACCCTGCCGGTGTGCTCGACCTCGTTGCCCGCTACCTCGCCGACCCCGAGAACGGGCCCAGCACCATGGCGCGGCGCTCGGCGGAACAGCAATCGGCCGCGCTCGCCGAAGTCGAATCGCGCCTGGCGGGCGAGAAGCTCGCGGCCTTCCGCGAGATGGTCGGAGCCACCCATCAACACGTGGCCGTCAGCGAGGACCGTGCCCGCTGGCAGCTCAGCATCGTCGGCGTGATGCGTCTCCCGGCGCTTGCGCTCGGCCGCAAGCTCGCCGCAATGGGCGCGCTCGACCACCCGGAGGACATCTTCCATCTCACGTGGGACCAGGCCATGCGTGCCGCCGCCCAACCGGGCGAATGGTCCCGCGCAGCGGCCGGTGCGGGCCGGACCGAGTTCGAGCGATGGGAACAACTGGCACCGCCGCCGTTCCTGGGCGCGATCCCGGACATTTCGCAACTCCCCCCGGAGATGCTGCCGATGATCCGTCACTTTTCCGGATTCGGACTGCCGTCGGTGAGCAACGGCGTCGTCCAGGGCGCCGGCGCCAGCCGGGGGAAGGTGACTGGCCGCGCCCGCGTCATCCGCCACCTCGATGAATCGGACAAGCTGGAGCCCGGCGATGTCATGGTGTGCGTGACGACCGCCCCGCCGTGGACGGCCCTGTTCGCCATCGCGGGCGCCATCGTTACCGATACCGGCGGGGTGATGTCGCACTCGGGGATTTGCGCCCGGGAGTTCGCGATCCCGTGCGTGGTCGGCACCCAGGTGGGCACGAGCGTCATCCCGGATGGCGCAATGGTCGCCGTCGACGGTGAGGCCGGGACAGTGACGATCCTGGCGTAGCGGTGGTCAGGCGGGGCTCCGGGCCAGCTGTTCGCCCGCCGGCGAGCGGCTGCCCGGCCCCCACAGGGCCAGCGCGCCGTTGGCCAGCGCAGCACAGGCGAGGATCGCCAGGAGCGCCTCGAACTCGCCTGCGCCCGGTTCGCGGCCGAGCACGGCCGCCAACAGCGACGCGCCTGCCACCGACCCGACGTAGCGCATGAACGAGAGCGTTCCCGCCGCCGATCCGGCCATCGCCGCCGGCCAGGCGGCCAGACCGGATGACTGCTGGGCTGCCCCGGCCAGCCCCATCCCGATACCCACGAGGGCGAGCGGCAGGGCCAGGCTGTAGGTCCCGCCCGCGGCGACCACCGCCAGCACGCCCGCGGTCGCGAAGATGAGCACCCCCGAGCCAGAGACCAGCCCGGCGCGGATGCCAAAGCGCGTGGCGACCCGCCCGCCAGCCGGCGCCGCCATCACGGAAGTGGCGCTCATCGCGAAGAGCAATGCCCCGATGGCACCGGCGCCGACCCCGCGCTCATCGCGCAGGTAGACGGGCATCGCGACCAGGATCGTGTACATCACCAGGTTCGAAACGGCGGTCATCGCCCCGGAGCGCGTGAACGCCGGCGCGCGGAACAGGTTCAGGTCGACGACGGCCTGGCCAGCAGCCCGGAACAACCACGCATAGGCCGCAATGCCCGCGACGATCAGGCCGAGCGAGACCGCCGGGAACACCGTGGTCCCCGAGCGGAGCGCTGACCCAAGGAGCGCAAGCCCTGTGAACGCGGTGATGAGCGCCGCCAGCGAGGCGGGGTCGATGCGGAACGTCCTTATGCCCCGCCCCCCGTCGGCCGGGAGTGGGAGGAGTAGCAGCCACACCGCCACGACGGCCGGGAGGTTCAGCAGGAAGAGCCAGTGCCAGCCGCCCACTGCCAGGATGAGCCCGCCCGCCACTGGCCCCAGGGCCGCGCCCGCCGAGATCATCGCGCCGTTCGTCCCGAGCACGCCCGGCAGGTTTTGCACGGCGACGCTCTTGCGCAGGTAGGCGGTCGCGCTCGGGATGAGCAAGGCCGCTGCCACGCCCTGGAGCGACCGCGTCACAACCAGCAGTTCGAACGACGGCGAAAGCGCGGCCGCAACCGAGCACACCGCCATCCCCAGCAGCCCGATGCGCAATACGGCCAGGCTACCGATCGCGTCGCCGAGGCGCCCGCCGACCGGTTGCGTGATCGCGACCGCCACCAGGTACGAGGTCACCAGCCACGAGACCGCGACGACGCCGACGTTGAACTCGTCGCGGATGGCGGGGAGCGCCACCGCGACCATGGTCGAGTTGAGGGGAGCGAGGAGCGCGGCCGCCCCGGCGGAAATCGCCAGGCGCCGCCCGGGGATGGCCGGTTCGAACTCCATCGGCGGATGTTAGCGGTTTGTTGTCATCGGGTGGAGCGGCTATCCCCGGCTCGCCTCCCAGGGGTCCCAGCCCGGCGGGTCGGGCTTGAGCCGATCGGGAGGACTGAAGACGGCGCCCTCGGCTGCCTCACGCGTGAGGTCCCGCCCCGTGATGGCGCTGGCACAGCCCACACCGCTCTTGATCACGCCCGAGATGCCGTGCCCCGACTGGGTATTCGCCCCCACCAGGTAGAGGCCAGCGACCTCCGTGGCGTAGCCCGGGCGGTTCGGACCGACCTGGTCGAGCGCGATCTCGATCCCGTACGACGTGCCACCGGTCGAGAGCGTGAACTTCTCGTGGGTCACCGGGGTGGAAGCTTCCTTCCAGATAATGTGCTCCCGGATGCCGGGGATCATCCGCTCGGCGGCATCGACCATCCGTTCCGTGAAGGCATCCTTGAGGGCGCGGTAGTCCGGGTTGCGGTGGTAGCGCTCGCCGTGCGCCGGGCCTTCGCCCGTGGACCACAGCGCGGGATGGGGCGGTACGAGCGCCATCACGTCGAGGGCGGTATAGCCCTTTGGCGCGATCCAGGGCGACTCCGGGTCCTTCACGGAGCCGATGGAGATGAACACCAGCGGGTGCTCGGGGAGCTCGCCCGCGAAAGCCTGGGTGTAGGTCGCTTCGAGGTCCAGTGAATCGGAGCCCCAGAAGTTGGTCTTCGGGAGCCGGTCGCGCAGGTCGATGTCGAGCCCCAGGTAGACGACGAAGAACGGCAGCGCCATGCGGTACTGGCGCACACGCTGGACCGTCGCCGGGGCGAAGTGCTCTTCGCCGGCCAGTTCGCAGATGGTGCGTTTCAGGTCGGCATTCGAGATGACGACCGGCGCGCGGAACTGCTCGCCCGTGGTGAGCTCAACTCCGCGGGCGGCGCCGTCCTCGATGATGATGCGCGCGACCCGCGCGCGTGCACGGAACGCACCGCCGTTCGCGAGCAGCACCTGGAGGAACCGGGCAGGGAGCACCTGGCCCCCGCCCTTCGGGTAGTACGCGCCGCGCAGGTAGCCATCGAGGAACCCCGCGGCCACCGCCGTCGGCGTGCGCGAGGGAGGCGTCGCGTATGAAGGGCTCTGCGCGAGCAGTACTGCCCTCGGCACAGGCCCAAGACCGCAGTCATCAAACAACGCCGTGACCGGCTGCATCCCCCAGCGCACCAGGTCGGGGGCTTCGGCGGCCAGGCGGGCGAAATCGGGTGTGCCGCCGGCGCCGCGCAACGTTTCGGACTGCTTGACGATCGCCTGGAATGTGTCGACACAGCGGCCCACACCCGCGGCTTCCTCCGGGAACGCCTCGATGAGCCGTTCGCGGTAGCGCTCCCATCCTTTGGGCATGCGCACGCACACACCCGGGAAGAGGATCGTGTCGAAGCCGTCGGGGTCGAGTTCGAGGAAGTCGATGTGGTCTTCGAGCCCGAGCCCGTGGAGGATGGTCCGGATCGCACCGCCGGGTTCGCACTGGGCCAGGTAGTGGGTACCGACATCGAACTCGAACATCCGCTTGCGCCGGAAGACACCGGCATTGCCGCCCGCGATGTAGTGCTGCTCGAGGATGAGCACGCGCTTGCCGAGCGCGGCCAGGTGCGCTCCAGCGCTCAGCCCGCCAAGCCCCGAGCCGACGACGATGACGTCCCAGTCCTTCTCCATGCCCGGACGAGAACAGGGTGCAGCCCATGACGGGTATGACGCAGCGCATCCTTCGGGAAGTTATTCGGGGACGGGCAGGAGTAGCCGGAAGGTGCTGCCTGCGCCCGGCGTGCTCTCGCCGGTGAGCCAGCCGCCGTGCGCCCGGGCGATGCCGAGGGAGGTCGAGAGGCCAAGACCGCTTCCGCGGCCTACACCCTTCGTCGTGAAGAACGGGTCGAAAATGCGTTCCATCACATCCGGCGTCATCCCGGTGCCCGTGTCGCTGACAGAGATGACGTGGTACCGGCCCCGCGGAAGTTCGGGTGGCGCCCACCGGTGGCGCGGACCGATATCGGTGATGCGGCGCGCGAGAGTGATGCGGCCGCCGTCCGGCATGGCATCGCGAGCGTTCACGATGAGGTTCAGCAGTACCTGCTGCAGCGACGTGCGGCTCCCGCTGGCATTGCCCGGTTCGCGGCTGTGCCGCACCGCCAGGCCCATGCTGGGCGTGAGCATGCTCCGGGCCAGGGCGGCCGTCTCATCCAGCAGGTTGTCGAGAGCGACGGTTTCGCCGGCGGCGAGCTCCGGCCGCGCATAGGTCAGCAGCCGGCGCACCAGGTCGGCACCGCGTTCGGCGGCGTGAGCGGCGTCACTCGCGAGTTCGCGCTCGTTTCCGTCCTGTAGCGACCTCTGGAGGAGGTAGAGGTTCCCCAGCACGGCCGTGAGCAGATTGTTGAAGTCGTGGGCGATGCCTCCCACAAAGACGCCCAGGCTCTCCAGCTTCTGGCTCTGGCGGGCCTGGATCTCCAGTCGCGAAAGGTCGGCTTCGGCCGCCTTGCGGTCGTTGATGTTGAGGAAGCTCCCGGCAGCCCGGACCGGGTTTCCGGCGTCGTCGCGTTCGACAACCGTGCCCCGGGTGAGCACCCAGGACCATTGCCCCGGGCCGGCACTGAGGCGATGCTCGCACTCGATCAGCGGCGTCAGCCCTGCGCTATGGTCGGCGAGGGCGGCTTCAAGGCGGGGCCGGTCGCCCGGGTGGACCAGTTCGAGCCATTGTTGGAGGGTGGTCCCACCCATCCCGGGTTCAGCGTCGGCCATGTTGCGCGGGCGGTAGCCGGTGAAGAGCCGGCCGTGCGGGATGTGCCACTCCCAGATCGAGAGATCCGCTCCGCGGAGGGCCAGGCCGAGGCGCTCTTCGGCTTCCTTCCGGCCCGTCTCGTTCCGGCGCGCTTCGATGATCGTGCCGCAGGTGGCAATGAATGGCTGGAGGTCGGCGCAGTCCTGTTCGGAGTATCCACCCGGCCGGTTGGCGATGCCGAGCAGGCCGATGACCTCGCCACTGACGACCACGGGGAGGCCCAGGAACGCGTTGAGCGGTGGATGCCCCGGGGGCATCCCGCCCCGCCTCGGGTGGTGAGCCGGGTCGTTGGCGATGATGGGCTCGCCGCTGGTGATCGCGCAGCCGAGCAAGCTGTTGAGGTTGGTGAACTCCATGCCGGTCGATCCGCGCTCGTCGTAAAGGCGGCGGCTGGCCTCATCCCAGCTGATGTTGGTCAGCGCCCAGGTCTTCAGATAGGGCGTGCCATCGGCCTTCCGGAACACCTCGCCGATGAGGCCGTATTCGCTTCGGGTAGTCTCCAGCAGGCTATCGAGCAAGCTATCGAACACCACTCCGGGACTGGCTCCGCGGATGAAGTTGGCCTGGGCGTCGGTGATCGCCGCCAACAGCCCATTTGAGCGTTCGAGCGCCGCGGCCGTCCGCATCCGCCCTGTCGTGTCGCGAAACATGAAGCGCACACCACGGGGCATTGAGTGTTCGTCGAGCACATAGGACCCCTGGACCTCGGCCGGGAAGGTCGTGCCGTCCTTGCACACCATCGTGAAGTCGTAGAGGTGTTGCCCGCGCTGGCGGCGATAGGGCTTGCCGGCGCGCACCGTCGGTTCGAGCTGGCTATCGCCGATGCGTAGTGCCTCGGCGGCGCCCTCGGGCGTGAGCAGGTCGAGACCGTTGATCCCGGCCTCCACGTCTGCTTCCTCATACCGGAGAAGGACCTGGGCGACCCGGTTCATGTACACCACCCGGAGCGAGGGGTAGGCGATCTCCAGGAGGGCGTCGGGCAGGTGGTAGCGGAACTGTTCGTACTCCGCCATCAGCACGGCCAAGCGCTGCTCGAGATCGAGATGCGGCTGCCGGTGCTCAGCCGTTGTCACGAGAACCGAACCAGAAACGCCGCATTGTCAGGCACCTGGACGTAGCGTAGGCCCCCACTTGGCCACGGACACTAGGGGACTTCCCCCAATCTGGGCGGCGGCGATCGGTTCGTTCAACAGAACTCGTACTCGATGCGCTCTTCGAGCCACGCCGGGAACGCGCCGGCGCCACAATCGGGGCAGGTGGCGTCGTGTTCCGCCGATTCGAAGAAGCGGCCGCAATCGGAGCAGATGCGGACGACCGCGGGATGTTCGATCTCGATCCGGGCGGCCTGGAGCGAAGGCATCGCGGCGAGGAGCGCATCCAGGAAGGCAGCATCGAAATCGCGGTGGTCTCCCATTCCGCCCCGCACGAACACGCGGAGGCGGCCCTCGCTGCTCCCGCTGGCAGCGATGGCGCGGGCAAGTGCGCGGGCGAGCTCCTCCGGCAGCATGACGGAAGTATCGCCTGTTTGGCCCCGCGACGTCAGGTGCGAAGGGCCCCCGTCCGGGGGCCGGCCGGGGTGAAGATTCGCGCCGCTGTGCCACCCGGGGCTTCGAGGTGGCCGGGCCGCCCACCCACCATCGCGGCAACCCCAAGGGAGGTAGAGACCCATGGCCCTCACGCTCGTCGAGGCCGCGAAACTCAGCAACGACACCCTGCTCTCCGGCGTGATCGACACGATCGCCCAGGAAAGTCCCGTCCTCCAGCGCCTGCCATTCATCGAAATCGTCGGCAACGGCCTGACCTACAACCGCGAAAACGCCGCCCCTTCGGCCGATTTCTATGACGTTGGCGACGACTGGGACGAAAGCACCCCGACCTTCACCCAGGCCACCGCCACGCTGAAGATCCTTGGCGGCGACGCCGACATCGACAACTTCCTCAAGAGCACCCGCTCGAATATCCAGGACCTGGAGGCGGCCGTCGTCCAACTCAAGGCGAAAGCCGTCCAGTCGCTCTTCGACGACACCTTCGTGAACGGCGACGACAGCGGGAACCCAAAGAGCTTCGACGGCATCGACGTGCTTTGCGGCGGCGGCCAGACGGTGAGCATGGGCGTGAACGGCGGCACGCTCACACTCGAAAAGCTCGACGAGCTCATCGACCGGGTGCGCGGCGGGAAGCCCGACCTGCTGCTCATGGGCCGCCGTTCGCGCCGCACACTGAACGAGCTGGCACGCGCATCGGGCGGCTTCCTCGAAGCGGACCGCGACGAGTTCGGCCAGATGCTCCAGTTCTACGACGGCGTCCCGATCGGCATCTGCGATTACATCAACGATGCGCAAACGGTGGGGACGAGCAACGACTGCAGCACGATCTTCGCGATGCAGTTCGGCGAGGGCGCGCTCAGCGGGCTGACCGCGCCGGGCGGGCTGACGGTCGAACGTGTGGGCAGCCTGGAGACGAAGGACGCCAGCCGCATCCGGGTGAAGTGGTACGCGGGCCTGGCGCTGTTCAACACGGTGAAGCTGGCGAAACTGACCGGCGTCCGCGCCTGAGCGGCGGTTGGCCATTCGTTCGATAAACGTGGGGGTGGCGCAAGCTGCCCCCACGTTCGCATTCGCAGAACGATCCGAGGCGCGTCAGGAATGACGCGCTGCAGCGCCGGCGCCACCGCGGCCGCAGGCGGTGCGAGGCATGGGCGGCTCGCCGGGGCGGGTGCGGCATTCGAGGTGGCAATCCGAGGCGCGTCAGGGATGCCGGCGCTGCAGCTCCGGCGCCACCGCGGCCGCAGGCGGTGCGAGGCATGGGCGGCTCGCCGGGGCGGGTGCGGCATTCGAAGTGGCAAATCCGAGGCGCGTCAGGCATGACGCGCTGCAGCGCCGGCACCACCACGGTCGCAGGCCTTGAGGCGCATCGGCGGCCCCCCGGGCGGGTGCGGCGTTCGAGGGAGTCACATCCCAGCGCGCCATCCCTGGCGCGCCTCGGATACCGGCGGCAACCATGGTCGCAGGCGGTGAGGCGCATGGGCGGCCCCCGGGGCGGGGGCGGCATTCGAGGTAGCAAATCCGAGGCGCGTCAGGCATGACGCGCTGCAGCGCCGGCGCCACCACGGTCGCAGGCGTTGAGAGGCATGGGCGGCTCCCCGGGGGCGGGCGGCATTCGAGGTGGTGACATCCCAGCGCGCCATCCCTGGCGCGCCTCGGATACCAGCGGCCACCGCGGTCGCAGGCCTTGAGGCGCATCGGCGGCTCCCCGGGCGGGTGCGGCGTTCGAGGTGGTGACATCCCAGCGCGCCATCCCTGGCGCGCCTCGGACACCGGCGGATTCATTCGTATGGTCGCCACTCACCGGTCCCCGGAAGCGGGTTGCCCTGGGCTTCCATCGTGTATTCACACGCGGCGGCGACGTCCTCTTCCCGCCACAAGTACCGGGTACTCCCGTGACGGGCCCACACTTGCTGATTCCGGCCAGCGAGCCCGGCCCCCCGCAAAGCAGCCGTTGCCCTCGCCTTCAGCCGGTGCATCACTAGCGACGCATCTTCCCGACTGGAAACCACCGCGTGCAGGTGGTTCGTTCGGCAGTGAACGGCGAGCAGCTGCCAGCCCCTGTGGACGCATGTGTCGGCGAAACTCGCCTCGACTGCCCTCCTCGCCGGCTCGTTGAAGACCATCGGCGGCGACACAAGAGACCGCCGCGCCAGCGCGGAGCGGAAGTCGTCGCGCGGCAGAGGGGGTTCTCCCGGCGTGTTATGGCGGCGGTCGACTGTGCCACGTTCGTCGCCATGGGGACGCATCCCGTAACCGGCAAAGGTGAGGAAGTAGGCGATTGGCTCGCCGTGAAACCCCGAACCACCCGGCATCAGCGCATCCTACACGACGCGGATACCGCCTTCGACGGAACAATGCGAGGCGCGTCAGGGATGACGCGTTGTAGTGCCATCGGCAGCTCCCCGGGCGGGTGCGGCGTT
>PQAO01000030.1 GCA_003104995.1 Dehalococcoidia bacterium | reverse complement strand
TATAGGAGCGTCGCGCGCGCCTATGACGGGGCGGTGTGGGGCGGTGGTTAGGCCAGGCGGTCGAGGATGCGGTCGAGGATGGCGTGGCCGACGGCGTGCTTGCTCATCAGCGGGAGTTCCTCGGTGCGGCCATCGCTGTGGATGATGATGACCTCGTTGGTTTCGGTACCGAAGCCCGAGCCGGCGGCGCTCACGTCGTTCGCCACGATGAAGTCGAGGCGCTTGGCCGGGAGCTTCTGCTTGGCGTAGGCGGCCAGGTTGCGGGTCTCGGCGGCAAAGCCGACGCGGACACCGCCGCCAGCCAGTGTCGCGATAATGTCGGGATTCTGCACGAGTTCGACCGTCAGCCCCTGTTGTCCGTCGGCCTTCTTGAGCTTGTGGTCAGCGGGATTGGCGGGGCGGAAGTCGGCCGGGGCGGCGGCCATGATGATCGCGTCGGCATCGGCGGTCGCCTGTTCGAGCGCGATGAGCATCTGTTCGACGGTGGCGACATCGATGCGATGGACGCCCCAGGGCGACTCGAGGGCGACGGGGCCGGCGACCAGGGTCACGCGGGCGCCGCGGTCGCGGGCGGCTTCGGCGATGGCAAAGCCCATCTTGCCGGTGGAGCGGTTGCCGACGAAGCGGACCGGGTCGATGGGCTCGTGGGTGGGGCCTGCGCTGACTACGACGTGGCGGCCTCGGAGATCCCCCGTACGTTCGCCGAGGAGGGTGCGGAGCGCTCCGACGACCTGGGCTGGCTCGGCGAGGCGGCCCAGGCCGGTCCGCCCGGTCGCCAGGCGGCCGAGCATGGGCCCGACGACTTCGACGCCGCGTTCGCGGAGGGTGGCCACGTTGTCCTGGGTGGCCGGGTGTTCCCACATCTGGTTATCCATCGCGGGCGCGACGAGGATGGGGGCCGTGGTGGCGAGGGCGGTAAGGGTCACCATGTCGGCAGCGTTACCGTGAGCGAGGTTCGCCAGGCAGTCGGCGGTCGCGGGTGCGATAACGAAGGCGTCGGCCCGGCGGGCGACTTCAACGTGGGCTTCGGCTTCAGCGGTGCTGAACATGTCGACCACCACGTCGCGGCCGGTGAGCGACTGGAACGTCAGAGGGGAGATGAACTTCGTGGCGGCGGGAGTCATGACGACCTCGACCGCCGCACCCGCCTGGCGGAGCTTGCTGGCGATATCGGCGGCCTTGTAGCACGAGATCGACCCGGTCACGCCGAGGACGACGTGCCGGCCGCTGAGCGGAAGGTCGGGATTACGGGCGGCGGGTGGAGCTTCCATTGGTGCGGGCCTTTCGGCGGTGGCGAGCGGTGCTTCAGTGTGTTTCGGAGTTCAGCTCGTAGATGAGCCGGAGGCCGATGAGGGTGAGGTCACCGTTCACGATGTCGATGGAGGCGGTCTCGGCGGCGATGAGCGAAGCGAGGCCGCCGGTGGCAACGACCTTCGGATTGCCCCCCAGTTCGGCCTTGAAGCGGGCAACGAGGCCTTCGACGAGGCCAACGTAGCCGAAAAGGATGCCCGCCTGCATCGCATGGATGGTGTTCTTGCCAATGGCAACCGGCGGGCGTTCGAGCTGGACGCGATAGAGCATGGCGGCACGGCTGAACAATGCCTCGCTGGCGATCCCGATGCCGGGGGCGATGGCGCCGCCGAGGTAGTCGCCCTGTTCGTTCACGGCATCGAAAACGGTGGCGGTGCCGAAATCGACGATGATCACGGGCGTCCCGTAGAGCTTGCTGGCAGCAACGGCGTCGATGATACGGTCGGCGCCGAGCTGCTTTGGGTTGTCGTAGAGGATGCGGACGCCGGTGCGGAGTCCCTGGCCAACGACCATGGGCTCGATCTTGAAGTACTTCCGGCAGACCTGTTCGAAGGTTGGGATGAGCGGGGGCACGTCACAGCCGATGATGCAGGCGGTGACGTCGGACGCCTCGATGCCGCCGCTGTTGAGAAGCGTCATGAGCAAGACGCCGTATTCGTCGGGGAGCTTTTCCTGTTCGACGCCGATGCGCCAGGTGTCGGCGATCTTATCGCCGTCCCAGAGACCGATGTGGATGGAGGTGTTGCCGATATCGAGCGCGAGAAGCATTCCTGCGTACCGTCCTGGCTTCGGGCCATCTGCGGTCCCGGTGCCGCGCCAAGCGTACAGCGTTTTGGCGGGAGGAGGGAGGAGTCCCCCTCCGACCCGGCCGGCGAGAGCGCAACGGCCAACGGCCGGGGAAGGGCGAGGGGCGGGGCTCAGGCGGGGCCGGGCTCTTCGCCACCAAGGATTCGCCGGGGCCACTCGCGGATGGGGGGAAGCGATTCGCGGTACTTGAAGTAGAACACCGTGGCCGGGACGAGCAGGGCGACCGCGATCAGGGCGACGGTGACCGCCTGGGCCTCCCATGACTTGCCGAAGGCGTCGCCAAACCCGACGACTACCGTGGTGGGCACAATCGAGCCAAGGAAGACGAGTGTGATGAACAGCCGGAAGGACATGCCCGTGAGGCCGGCGGCGTAGGCCGCGAAGTCGAACGAGACGGGCATCATGCGCCACCAGAAGACGATCTGGGGGCCCATCTGGCGGGCCATCTGGTCCACGCGTTTTGCGCCCTCTTCGCCGATGAGCCGGGGAATAAAGCGGCGGCCCAGCCGGTGCGAGATGTAGAAGATGATCGCGGAGCCGATGAGCTGGCCGATGACGCAGTAGACGACGCCCCAGAACGTGCCCCAGGCGATGCCGGCCGCGATCATGAACGGGGGGTTGGGAATTGGGGCGACGACCATCGCCACAGCGAGGACGGTGATCAGCAGCACCGGCCCCCAGGGACCGAGATCGCGGATCCACTCGCGCACATCATCAACCTGCAGGTCGCCGACGATGAAGTCAGTCATGATGAGGGCGGAGGCGCCGGCAATGGCCACGAGGCTGAGCAGCCGCCGGCGGATGCGGGGGTTCGCGAGCAGGGGCGAGCCTTTGGGTGGCGGGGGCTGTTCTCCACGGATAAAGTCGCCGATTTCGCCCCAGACCAGGTAGGCGGCGACGATGCCGAGCCCGAGGGCGACGCCCCGGGAATGGACGAAAAGATACACGCCGGCCGTCACCGCGATCCCCGCAAATATGGCCAGGACAACTACGACGTTCTCGCGCATTGCCTCGAATGCTACGGCACGGCGGTCAGTGGGCAACGAGCGCTTGCCCGGGCCTTCACCGGGCCGCGAAACACGGCTGAAACCGGGCGGGTGCACAGTGTCTCCATGACGGCACCAACGGCGTTGAAGATCAGGCATGCGAACGAAGCGGACCTCGAAGCGGTCAACCGCATCTACAACCGCGAAATCGAACACGGCACGGCAACGTGGGACCTCGAACCGTGGACGATTGAGCGGCGAAGGGTGTGGTGGGCCGAGCACAGCGACCCGCTGCAGCCGGTCATCGTGGCCGAGGACGGGGCGGGCGTGGTGGGGTTTGCCTACCTGACGCTGATGTCGCGGAAGGCGGGGTGGCGGTTCACCCGGGAGGACACGATCTACATCGACGAGCGGGGCCGCGGCCAGGGAGTGGGGGCGGCGTTGCTCGGGGCATTGATCGAGGAAGCGCGGGCCATCGGGGTGCGGCTGGTGGTGGCGTCGATCACCTCAACGAACGAGGTGAGCATCCGGCTGCACCGGCGGTTCGGGTTCGAGATGGTGGGGACGTTACGGAACGCGGGCTACAAGTTCGGGGAGTGGATGGATACGACCTACATGCAGGTGGATTTGGGAGTTACGAGAGGCGAGTTACGAGTAGCGAGTAGCGAGTAGCGAGTTACGAGTAGCGAGTAGCGAGTAGCGAGCGTGCGGAGAGTCGTGAACGGAGGCGACGGGTCGCGTGACGTTAGCGGATGACGAAGTAGCGGGCTTCGGGGTGGTGGACGACGACCGCGCTGGTTGATTGCTCCGGGTGCCACTGGAAGGTTTCGCCGAGCTCGACGCCGATGCGGTGGGGGTCGAGGAGCTTCGCCGTGTTCACCTGCTCTTCGAGGTCGGGGCAGGCGGGGTAGCCGAACGCATAGCGGGCGCCCTGGTAGCCCTGGGCGAAGAGCTTCCGCATATCCTTCGCGTCGTTGGCGGCGATGCCGAGTTCCTCGCGGATGCGCTTGTGCCACATCTCGGCCAGGGCTTCCGCGCTCTCGACCGCGAAACCGTGCCAGTGCAGGTAGTCGCGATATTCGTTGGCCTCGAAGAGCTGCTTCGCGAAGGCGCTCGCGCGGTCGCCCATGGTAACGACGAACAGGCCGACAACGTCGTACAGGGGGCCGGCCGGGTTGGCCTTCACCTCATCGGCGGAGAGGAAAAAGTCGGCGATGCAGAGGCGGCGGCCGGTGGGCTGCCGGGGGAAGGTGTAGCGCACGGATTCGCCAGCCGGCCTGCCGTCTTCGAACCCGGGCCAGGTGATCAACTCGTTCTTGTCGGCCAGGCAGGGGAAGTAGCCGTAGACCACCTGGGGGACGAGCAGCCGGTCGGCGATGGCGCGCTCCTGCCAGCGGCGGAAAACGGGCCGGACCTCGGATTCGACGAAGTCGGCGTACTCGGTTTCGGTGCGGTCGCCGCGCTGGTACTGCCACTGGCCGCGGAACAGGGCCGTCTGGTTGATGAAGGGGTAGATGTCGCGCAGGGGGAGACCCCGGACGACCCGGCTGCCCCAGAACGGGGGCGTGGGGACCGGCACGCCGCGGGTCACGCCGGATGGTGCGTAGTCGTCTTCGCCGGGGAGACCCTCGGCCGGCGGCACGTTGAGGCGCACCTCGTCGTATCCGCTCTCGCCGCCACCCTTCACCTCCTGTCCGCCGCGGGTGAGGACGGGGAGGGGCTTGCCGTCTCGCAGGGCGGGGACGACGCGGTCGAGGGTGGCAAGCCCTTCGAAGGCATCCTGGGCGTAGTAGACGCTGCCCTTGTAGATTCGGCGGAGGTCGTCTTCAACATACCTGCGGGTGAGGGCGGCGCCGCCAAGGAGCACCGGGTAGTGGAAGAGCTCACGGGCGTTCAGCTCTTCCAGGTCCTCGCGCATGACGACGGTGCTCTTCACGAGGAGACCGGAGAGGCCGATGGCGTCGGCGTCGACCTCGTGGGCCTTTTCGATGATGTTCTGGATCGGCTGCTTGATGCCGAGGTTGTAGGTCGTATAGCCGTTGTTGCTGAGGATGATGTCGACCAGGTTCTTGCCGATATCGTGGACATCGCCGCGGACGGTGGCGAGGACGATGCGCCCCTTGGTCTGGCCATCCACGCGCTCCATGTGCGGTTCGAGGTAGGCCACGGCAGCCTTCATCGTTTCGGCCGACTGGAGAACGAAGGGGAGCTGCATCTTGCCCGAGCCGAAGAGTTCGCCGACGACGCGCATGCCATCGAGCAGGTGCTCGTTGATGATGGTGAGCGGGTCGAAATGGCCCATCGCCTCTTCGAGGTCATCGCCGATGCCGCGGCGGTCGCCGTCGATGATGCGCTGCTTGAGGCGCGCTTCGACCGGGAGGGAGGAGAGGTCGGCCTTCGCCTCCTTCGCGCTTTCGGCGTTTTCGAAGAGGCCGATGAAGTGATGGAGCGGGTCGTAACCCTCGCGGCGGCGGTCGTAGATGAGGTCGCGGGCGGTTTCGAGCTGTTCTTCGGGTATGCGGTTGAGGGGGAGGATCTGCTTCGCGTTGACGATGGCGGCATCGAGGCCGTGCTCGATGGCCTCGTAGAGGAAGACGGAGTTGAGGACGCGGCGGGCGGCCGGCTTGAGGCCGAAGGAGCAGTTCGAGACGCCAAGGACCGTGTGGACGCCGGGGAGCTCGGCCTTCACCTGGCGGATGGCCGTGAGCGTCTCCATGGCGTCGCCGCGGAGGTCTTCCTGGCCGCCGGAGAGGGGGAAGGTGAGGCAGTCGAAGAGGAGGTCGCCGGGCTCCATCCCGTAGCGGTTGACGGCGATGTCGTGGATGCGCTTGGCGACGCGCAGCTTCCACTCGGCGGTGCGGGCCTGGCCCTCTTCGTCGATGGTGAGGGCGATGGCCGCGGCGCCGTGGCGGCGAATGAGGGGGAGGAGGCGCGAAATCTTGCGTTCGCCGTCCTCGAGGTTGATGGAGTTCACGATGGGCTTGCCGCCGTAGAGCTTGAGGGCGGCTTCGATCACGAGTACCTCGGTGCTGTCGAACACCAGGGGAAGGGTGGACTGGGTGCGGAAGGCCCCGACGACGCGCTCGACATCGGCCACACCATCGCGGCCGACGTAATCGACCATCACATCGATGACGTGGGCGCCCTCGGCAGCCTGCTCGCGGGCGACGGCGACCATCCCGTCGAGGTCTTCGGCGAGGAGGAGGTCGCGGAAGGCGCGGGAGCCGGTGGCGTTGGTGCGCTCGCCGACGACAAGGAAGGACGTCTCCTGTTCGATGGCGACGCTGGTGTAGATGGAGGAGACGTTGGCCTCGTAGGGTGCGGGCGTGCCACCGAAGAAGGCACTCGCGGCGGGGCGGTGCTTCGGCGGGCGGTTGCGGCCGATCTTCGCGATCGCGGCTTCGAACATGGCCGGGGTGGTGCCGCAGCAGCCGCCGACGATGTTGGTGCCGAACTCGTTCACGAAGATGTCGTGGTAGCGGGCGAACTCGGCCGGCGTGAGGGTGTAGCGGGCCTGGCCGTCGACCACCTCGGGGAGGCCGGCGTTGGGCGCGATGAAGACGGGGCGGCGCGAGTGTTCGGCGAGGTAGCGGACGTGTTCGACCATCTGCTCGGGGCCGGTGGCACAGTTGATGCCGACGATGTCGACGATGTCGAGGGGGTCGAGGGCGGTGAGGGCGGCGCCGATGTCGGAGCCCAGGAGCATGGTGCCGGTGGTCTCGATGGTGACGCTGGCGATGACCGGGATGCGCTCCCCGGTCGCTTCGAAGGCCTCGGCGGCGCCGGCGATGGCAGCCTTGGTCTGGAGCAGGTCCTGGCAGGTCTCGATCTTGAGGACGTCGATGCCGCCCTCGATCAGGCCGATGCACTGTTCGCGTGCGCCGCGGACCAGCTCGTCCCAGGTGATGTGGCCGAGGCTGGGGAGCTTCGTGCCGGGCCCGATGGTGCCGAAGGCGTAGCGGGGCCACTCGTGGGTGGCGTAGCGGTCGCGGACACGGCCGATGACCTGCGCGGCGAGGCGATTGAGCTCGCGCGTGCGGTCGGCGAGGCCAAACTCGGCCAGGACGACTTCGTTCGCGCCGAACGAGCATGAGTCGACCGCATCGAGTCCGGCTGCGTAGAACATGTCGAAGATGCCTTCGAGGGTCTCGGGGCTGGAGACGTTGAGCCATTCGGGGCAGCCGTCGTGGGTTTCACCATCGGCGGCGGTGTAGACCTCCGGGCCGAGGTTGAGCGAGAGCAGCGTAGAGCCGATGGGGCCAGCCGCGTAGAGCACCTGGCCCCGCAATCGATTGAGCAGCGGGTGATCGAGCGTCCGGTACATGTGTGTGCAACCAGCGTACATGGTGGCCCCGGGTAGCAGCCATCGGAGGCGGGGCCAGGAGCTGGTCAGGGCTGGATTGAGAGGCCGTCGGCCTGTTCGCCGATGACGGCGGTGTAGTCCTCGCAGTTTGCTCCGCAGCCGGGCGGGGTATGGCTCCAGGCATACCAGACGCCGAAGAGGGCGCATCCCCAGAGGACGATAGCCGCGGCGAACCCCGCAGCTGCGGCACCCGACGGCTGGAGTGGGATGCGGAGCCGGTAGCCGGCGGTCGCGACGACAGCGAGGGCGGCCACAAGCAAAAGCGCGAGATCGTCCCGCATGGGGGTCCTCCGATGGATGGGGGTAACGTAGCAGCAGCGGATTGGGGTTTCCACCGCGTCCAGAGCGGAGGACGTTCACGGATTGGAACCGCGGCAGACGGGTCGGAGGCAAGACCGGCGAGGACTTCATCGGCAGCGACTCTTCGAACGTTGCCGGCGGCATCGTGCACGGCCGCAGCGAAACGGCGGAAACAAAAAACCCCCTCAGGAAAATCGGAGGGGGCCTGTGCGTCGTACCTGGGGCGGGACTTAGAAGCCGATGTAGAGGCGCGGATCGACCGGGCCGCCGAAGTAGCGGATCTCGAAGTGGAGGTGGTGGCCGGTGGTGTAGCCCGTAAGTCCCGAGAGCCCAAGGACGGTGCCGGCGCTGACGGCCTGGCCCGGCGTAACGTGGATCTCGCTCATGTGAGCGTGGAGCGTGGTCCAGCCTTCGCCACAGTCGATGATGACGTGGTAGCCGTAGCTGTAGGTCAGGTACTCGACCCGGGTAACGACGCCATCGCACACGGAGAAGAGCGGCGAGGGGCCGTAGCCGTAGAGGTCGAGGTCGATCCCTTCGTGGATGCGGCCGGGGCCGCGGTAGGTGCCAAACTCGTCGCTGACGCCATGCCAGGAGCCGACCGGGAAGCTGGAGAAGCGGCCGCCCGAGGCGATGGGTGCACCGCCGCCAGCCGAGGGGCCGCTGGGGCTGCTGGGGGCTGCCGGGGGCGGCGGGGGCGGTGGTGGCGGCGGCTTGGGTGTGGCGCCAACGAGGAGCAGGTACTTGCCTGATTCAAGGTTCGACGGGTCGCTGATGCCGTTGGGCTTGTACTCGACAACGGTAGACGAGCTGATGTTGTCGTACTGGCCGACGATCGAATCGACGGTTTCGCCGTAGCCGACCTTGTGGAGGATGCCGTCCTTGCGAGGGATGACGAGGACCATGTCGCGCGGGAGGAGGTTCGCGTTGGTGACGGTCTTGTTGTTGTCGAGGATGGTCTGAACGCTGACGCCAAACTTGGTGGCAACGCCGGAGATGGTGTCGCCGGCCTGGGTCTGGTATTCAACGATGGGACTGCGCGGATCGATGATTTCGGCGAGGGGCTTGAGGCCGGCGCCGACTTCGCCAGAGGTGGCGGCGGCGACGGACACGCCGGAAGAGAGCGAGGAGGTGGGGGAGACGCCGCCGACAGCGCGAAGGCTGGAGACATCGGAGCGGACGGAGATGGCTGCTACGGAGCCGAGGGTCTGGGTGCCCGCGCCCGGACGGAAATAGGTCACGGCCTTGCCCTGGTTGCTCCCCGCGAGGCCGGAGAGGCTAAAGGAGGGCATGGAGGAGAGGGTTGAGGCTTCGGAGGAGTTGGGGAATCGGACGGCGCCGATGACAGCGCTGACAGCGAGCATCACGATTACCACGTGAACCGTGAGTCGTCCGCGGCGCCCTGCATGCGCGTGGGATCGTGCGCGTGTTCCTTCGATACCCATAAGCGGTCCGGTCAGGTTATGGCGGTGGAGCGAACCATCACCACAGGCTGAGCCTTGCCTAACCTTGCTCGCGTTCTCCTTTACGTGCTATCCCCGCAGCCTCTGATTGCGGGGACGCCTCGCCCCTAGGGGATTCCTAGAGGTCAGTCCTCAAGCTGGCGAGGAACTCCTCGTTGGTGGTTGTCCTCGCGATCCGTTCGAGCAGCCTTTCGGTCGCTTCGAGCTGGTTCGGCGAGTTCTGCGAAATCATAGCCGTCATGCGGCGCACGAGCCAGACACCTTTAAGTGTCTTTTCATCAAGCAAAAGCTCTTCGCGGCGCGTGCTACTACCCTGGACATCGATCGCCGGGTAGAAGCGGCGCTCGGCGAGCTTGCGGTCGAGGCGCAGTTCGAGGTTGCCGGTGCCCTTGAATTCTTCGAAGACGACTTCGTCCATGCGCGAGCCGGTATCGACGAGGCAGGTGGCGAGGACGGTGAGCGAGCCACCCTCTTCGCACTTGCGGGCGGCGCCGAAGAGGCGCTTGGGCGGGTAGAGGGCGACCGGGTCGACACCACCGGAGAGGGTGCGGCCGCTGGGGGGCAGCGCGAGGTTATAGGCGCGCGTGAGCCGGGTGATCGAGTCGAGCAGGATGACAACATCCTTGCCGGCTTCGACGAGGCGCTTGGCGCGCTCGAGGGCCATCTCGGCGACCCGCGTGTGGTCCTCGACTGGCTCGTCGAAGGTGCTGCTGACGACTTCGCCGCGGACGCTGCGCTGCATGTCGGTCACTTCTTCGGGGCGCTCGCCGATAAGCAGGACCATGAGGTGGACATCGGGATAGTTGGTGGCGATGCCGTTGGCGATGTTCTTCAGGAGCATCGTCTTCCCGGCTTTGGGGGGCGAGACGATGAGGCCGCGCTGCCCGCGCCCGATGGGGGCGATCAGGTCGATGAGGCGGTGGGTGAGGTTATCGGGGGTGGTTTCGAGCTTGAGGTGCTGGTTGGGGAAGATGGCGGTCAGGTTTTCGAAGTACGGGCGGCGCTTGGCCGTCTCCGGGTCCATCCCGTTGACCGCTTCGACCTTTAGGAGACCGTAGTACTTCTCGTTGTCCTTGGGGTGGCGTACCTGGCCGGTGACGTAGTCCCCGGGGCGCAGGGCGAAGCGGCGGAGCTGGGACTGGGAGACGTAGATATCGTGCGGGCCCGGGAGCATGGATTCGCCCCGGAGGAAGCCGTAGTTGCCGTCGTCGCTGACTTCGAGGAAGCCGCCGGAGAAGACGTTGCCGCGCGCTTCGGCCTGCGCCTGGAGCAGGCGGAAGATGAGGTCGGAGTTACGGAGGACGCCGACGTCGTCCAGGCCCATCTGGGTGCCGATTTCGATGAGCTGTTCGCGCGTCTTCTGTTGGAGCTCGGCGATGTTGAGCGGAGCCATCTGGCGCTGAGCCTGGCCCTCACGTTCGGGGCGCTCGGGGCGCTCAGCCCGTTCGGGGCGCTCGCCGCGATCGCGTTCGCGATCTCCCCAGCGGCGCTCGCGCGGCTCGCGGACATCACGCCCTTCGGCACCATCGCGGGGGCGCCACTGGCGTTCTTCGCGAGGCTGCTGCTGATCGCCTTCTTCCTTCGGCTCGCGCGGTTCGCGGCGGAACTGGCGCTCGCGACGGGACGAGGCAGGCTGATCGTCCAGCTGCTCGTTTTCGGTTTCGGCTGCCGGGGGCGCGGACTCCGCGGTTACCACTGCGACATCTACGACCTCGGCCTCGGGGGGCGCGGCTTTCACGGCGCGCGTGCGGCGGCGAGGAGCAGGCGGCGGGGTGCCGGCGTCCGGTGCAGCAGTTTCGGAGTTGGGAGCGGTCTGTTCTTGGATATCAGATTCTTGCAATGGGGCTACCGTGTGCGTGCGTGTTGTGCCCGTGGAGGGTTGGGCAATGTGGCCGTTGGAGGATGTGAAAAGGCCCGGGACGTAGAAGGGGATGCTGGTGAACGCCGGGTACCGGCGCCGTCCTGTCCAGCTATTCACAAGATACCGTGGGTGGTGAGCAGCGTGCAACTCACCCCGCGCAGGGGGTTCCCGGCGGCTTTGCAACTTCAGGCGGGATCGCGTTGACTACGCGCGTTCGAAGGAGGCAAGGCTATGCGCGTTGGCGCCGCCGCAATCGACATCACGCCGCCGGTCGGTACAGCGCTCGACGGATACGGCGGGCGGACCGACGTTTCACTCGGGGTGCACGACCCGCTGTACGCTCGGGCGCTCTACCTGGACGACGGCACGAGGCAGCTCGCGCTGGTGGTGTGCGACCTGATTGGCATTGGCAGCTTCCTGGCGAAACGCGCCCGGGAACTGATCGCGGAGCGGCCCGGGATCGCGCCGGAAAACGTGCTCATCTCGGCGACGCACACGCATGCCGGGCCGGCGGGCGTCCGCGGGCGGGGCGAACCTGTGCTGGTGGAGGAAACCGCGCGGAAGATCGCCGGGGCGGTGCGGGTCGCCCACCGGGATGCGGTGGAAGCCCGGCTGAAGTACGGGGTGACCGAACTGACGAGCATCGCGCAGAACCGGCGCGACCCGGCCGGGCCGATCGACGGACGCCTCGATGTGCTCGCGGCCGACACGCCCGGGGGTGCAAACGTGGCGACGCTCGCGCGCTACGCGTGCCACGCGACGACGCTCGAACGCGACAACCTGGAAATTACAGCGGAGTACCCGGGCGCAGCCTGCCGGGTCATCGAACAGGTGATCGGTGGCGCGACGACCGGGCTGTTCTTCAACGGCGCCTGCGCGAACATCAACCCGGCGTGGATCAGGCAGGACCACGGCGACGTGCACCGCCTTGGGTCGATCGTGGGCGGGAAGGCGGCGGCGCTCTCGCAGGAGCTGCGGCCCCTGGGTATCAACCACCAGGCGCACAACATCCGCTGGGAAGAACTGACGCACCGGCCGGTGGAGGCGGGACGGCTGGTGGAGGGCGCGCTGAAGGCTGCGTCACTCACCTTCGAGGCGCCCTACCGCAGCGGACCGCCCGACGCGGAGGTGGCCAGGGAGCTGGAGCGGATCGAGGCGGAGTTCGCGGAGGCGAAATCGCGGGGCGTACCGGAGGGCGAGCGCCGGGCCATCGCGGCGAAGGTGACCATGGCGCGAATGGAGCGCGTGGCGCTCGGGCGGACGCGCGACAAGGGGCCGTTCCGCGAGGAAGAGGTCCAGGCGATGCGGCTGGGGGACGGCCTGTACGTGGTCGGGCTCCCGGGGGAGGTGTTCTACGAGACCGGGGAGGAGATCCGGAAGCAGAGCGGCATGGAGGATCTCCTGGTGATCGCCTACGCGAACGACTACCCCGGGTACTTCTGCCGGGCGGAGGCGTTCGCCGAAGGGGGCTACGAAGCGGGTGTGACGCCGTTCGCGCCGGAAGCGGACGCGCTGCTGGTGAAGGCGGCGGTCGACGTGCTGGAACGGGTGCGGTGAGGCGGCGGACAAACGGCTAGAATCCCGCCACGAAATCCTCGACAAGTCATTGGAGATGCGATGGCAGAGATAGCCACCCTCGACGCCCTCAGCGGACTGATGGCGCGGCAGCGCGCAGTCCGCGAGTTCACGAAGGACGTGGTCGACGACGGGCTAATCGAACAGATCCTTGAGGCGGCGACACGGGCGCCGAGTGCGAAAAACGAACAGGTCCTGCGCTTCGTGGTGCTGAAGAGCCCGGAGAGCAAACGGCAGGTCGCGGCGATCGTGGGAGAGGCGCCAGGCCCCGGGCGGACCCCGTGGGACGAAGTGCCGGTGCTCATTTTCGTGTGCGCGGCCAACCCGTTTGGCGACACGGCAACAGGCGCGGCGGCACAGGCCGGATCGGTGTACCCGGGCATCCAGAACCTCCTGCTGGCGGCGCGGGCGGCGGGCCTGGGCACCGTGCTCACCACCTCGCGGGCGAAGATCAAGGAAGCGGAGCTGCGGGCGTTGCTGAACCTGCCCGAGGGCATGGATATCTACGCCATCATCCCGATGGGGTGGCCGGTGGCCCGGATTGGGAAGAACCGCAGGCGGCCGGTTTCGGAGGTTGCCTTCCGGGAGCGGTTCGGCGACGCCTGGTAATCAACATGGAGGGTGGCTGATGCCCACAGTGCTGGTGGTGACCGCGCACGGCGACGACATGGAGTTCTTCGCCGGGGGGACGATCTCGAAGCTGTGCATGCTCGGCTACGACGTGCACCTGCTGATGGCGACCGACAACGCCCGCGGGACCTTCGAGCTTTCGGCAGAGCAGATGTTCGGGTTGCGGCTGCGCGAGGCGGAGGCGGCGGCGAAGGTGCTGGGCCTCCGGAGCGTGAGCTGCCTGGACTACCCCGATGGGAACCTCTGCGACACCCCGCACACCACCCTGCGCGGGCAGTTCATGGAGGCGATCCGGCGGCTGCGCCCCGACATCGTCTTCACTTTCGACCCGTGGGCGCCGTACGAAGGCCACCCGGACCACCGGGCGGTCTCGTGGGCGGCGATGGAAGCGGCGAGCTTTTCGCACTTCCCGCTGTACTACCCTGAGCAGTTGGCGGCCGGGCTCGCGCCGTTCTACGTGCCGGAGACGTACTTCTTCGCGAAGAGCCCGATCGACGTGAACCGGCCGGTGGATGTCTCGGGCGAGGCGATCGAGCGGAAGATCGCGGCGCTGTACTGCTACGACAGCCAGATGGTGCTGACGCTGGCCGACGTGCAGTACGCGATCCAGTCGGCGCCGTACGACGTGCCCGAGGTGACCGGGCTCGACCCGCACGATTATCGCGGGTTCATCGACAACCGGGTGCGGACGACGGCCAGGATTATCGGGAAGAAGTACGGATTCGAGTACGGGGAGCACTTCCGTCGGGTGCGCTGGGGCGGGACGGAGCGGATGGCGGGGCCGGGGGGTGTGCCAGAGGAGGGATTTTAGGGAGGAGGAGGCGCCCGACTGCTTCATTGCCGAGAGTCCCGCGCCGTAGAGGTATTCTTCGCCGGAAGGACCGTCGTCCAGGATCACCAGCAGGCCTGTCCTTCGCCGGAAGGATCCCACGCGAAGGTGGTCGTGGTCATGCCCACGGTCCGGCTGTCCCAGAGGCCGTCGCCGCGGTAGGCGAAGGTGCTCGTCACCGAGTTCACCGTGGCCGAGACCATGCGGTATTCACAGTCCCGCGCGAGGTTGTCACCGGTCTCGCCGGTTCGAAACAGCCCAAATCACAAGCCACGAAACCAACCCCGCCCAGGCGACTATTACGAGCCAAGGATTCGAGATCCGGCCACTGAGTTGGGCCCAGCTAGCATAGCTCGCTGCAAGGACGCCCGAGAGTGTTGTCGCGGCGAATAAGAGTGATTTGGCCATTCAACATGCTTCCGCCGGCCGGCACCGGACTGGTGATGCACGGTCGCTCGTCGCCTGCTCCATCTGAGCTTTGACTGAGTAGATGGTCCATGAGTTGGCCACCAACTCCAGGGCAGCCGTACCCCATACTCCAAGTGGCACCGCTGCGGCCACGATGGCAAGTGCGTGGATTGCAAGAGTGACCGCCCACGCGCAAGCGACGTCCGCGGCGCAGGCGTGCATTCTGGGGCCGATGGATGCAGCGAACTCTGCCTCTCGTATCTGCCCCTTTCCAACCGCCTCGAGTCCGCTCTGCCAGAACTTCGCCAGGTCCGTCAGCCGGTTGAGCGTGTATTCGCCAATCAGCGTCCAATGGATGACTGTTCCGCTTCCCCACTCCGCGATTGCATCGGGATACCCGTAGTCGTAGAGCTGCCCGTAGGAGGCGCAATACCCTACCTGGCAGTCAGCAACTGGTCTGTCGCCATCCACAGGCACAAGCCCCGTGGAGTCGAGGTAGCGCGCAGGATTGGCACCCGCGTACCCGAAGGGATTCCCCATCCATCCCGGGGCTTCGCGGCGTCATTCCTGTTGTCCCTCTTTACGTCTCCTACGCGCTATCCAGACGAACAGCGGAAAGGAGACCACAAGAAGCCCAGCACACCAGAGCGCAAGCCATAGCTCGCCAGATCCAGCCAAAAGCACAAGCCCCAAAATGAACACGGAGAGGAGGAGTACGAGCGCTCCCCAATTCGGTGTCATCTGACGTCCTGTGGGTTCATGAGGGTAGAGAGCAGGTTCATCATGATCGTTTTAGCCTTCTCCATTGGCAGCGAGTTGATCATATCGACGACCAGTCGAATGGACTTTGCCGTGCGGTCGCCGTCGCTGTTTTCCAAATGGTCGAGGGCTGTGGCAGCACTCCAGGCGCCCCATCCTGACACTATCGCGACGCATCCGGGCTCTTGCCGCCAGCGGAGACGACTGCGGTCGCCAGGCAGGCTCCCAACCCAAGGGTGAAGGCCGGGACGTTGCGGTGACTGCCCGGGGCCCGGCGGGGTATGCCGGAATCCACGCGCTTGCTGACTTTCTCTAGCGTCTTGGCGCTCCGGCCTCGACCATTCCACGCTCGCCTTGTGCCGCACCTTGGTCGCTAACGGAAACTCGCAACTCAACCCCCCACGCATGCCGACGCACGTGCGTCGCAGTGCGTCGATCATGCGTCGGAGTGCGTCGCAAAGGTGGATTTTACTCCGCGCGACGCGCTGGCCGTCGGCCAGGGAACTCGGGGGCTCGAAGCTCGCAACTTGATGTGCACCGCACGCCACCGCACGCCACCGCACGTGCGGTCCCATGCGGTGATCATGCGGTGGAGTGCGGATCCATGCTGGGAGAGATCTCCGACGCCACCGCATGCGCTGCCGCGGGCAGCGGGGTCTGCAAACGTCCACGCGCTCGCTGACGCGCGCGCCTTTGACGAGGGTGGGTGGCCGGCGCGCGGGCCTGGGGGTTGGCGGCGTTCGGGGGAGCGGCAGCGCAGCGCGCCATTCCTGGCGCGCCTCGGATTGCGGCTGGTGCGGGGTGTGGTCAGGCGGGGACGGCGACGCCGAGGAATTCGAGGATGGTGGCGTTGTACTCGTTCGGGTATTCGATGCAGCCGAGGTGGGCGCCCTCAAGGACCTGGAGTTTCGAATCCGCGATGAGCTTGTTGAGCTTCTCGGAGTTGCGCGGGGGGACGAGGATGTCGTCCTTGCCGGTGAGGATGCACGTGTCGGCCTTGATGTTCCCGAGCCGTGAGGAAGCGTCGAAGGCGAGGATGGCCTGGGCCTGGCGGATGAACGCATGGTCCTGCTGGGGGTAGGGGTTGCTCACCGAGTTCTGAACGGAGCGCTCATAGCGTTCTTCGTCGTCGAGGAGGGCGGCGGTGTAGAGGTAGGGGGCCCGGGAGCGGACGAGCTGCTCGCGGCTCAAGTTCGAACGCTGGACGTCGATCCAGCTGCCGAGCACGGCCCGCCCGTAGCCGTCGACGCCGGGGGCTGTGGAAAGCAGGATGAGGCGGTCCACCCGGCCGGAGTATTTGAGCGCGAACTCCTGGGCGATGTAGCCGCCCATGCTAAAGCCGAGGATGTTGGCCTTCTGGATGTCGAGCGCGTCGAGGAGGGCCGCCAGGTCGTCGGCCATGCCGGCGATGGTGTACGGCCGGTCCGGGGCGCCGCTGCGGCCAGCGCCGCGGTTGTCGTACGTGATCACGCGGAAGTGCTTCGCGAGCGCGGGGGCGGTAAGCGCCCAGCCCTGGAGGTCCCCGCCGAGGCCCATGATGAGGACGAGCGGGTCGCCCGATCCGGCCTCTTCGTAGTAGGTGATGATGTCGCGCGTCGGCACGTACGGCATGGAGTGTTCCTTAATTCGAATGAGCGTCGGCCCGCGGGCGGCATGGGTGAGCGCGCGAACCGGCCCGATCCTACCGCGAACGCGCGCTTCGCGCCCGGCCTGCGTAGACTCCGGGGCATGCCTTACTTCGAACGGCCGGGGGCGCGCATCTACTACGAGGTCTCGGGCTCGGGGCCGGCGCTGGTGTTTGCGCACGGGCTGGGCGGCAACCACCTGTCGTGGTGGCAGCAGGTGCCGGCATTCAACGACCGCTACACCTGCGTCGTGTTCGCCCACCGGGGGTTCGCGCCATCGACGGAGGAGCCCGGCGGACCGGGTGCTGCGGCCTTCGCGGACGACCTGGAGGCCCTGATCGACCACCTGGGGCTCGATGACGTGCGCCTTGTGGCGCAGTCGATGGGCGGCTGGACCTGCCTGGCCTATGCGCTGACTCACCCGGAGCGCGTGAGGGCGCTGGTGATGTGCGATACGACGGGAACCCTGGCCCACCCGGGCTTCGAAGCGATCTATGCATCCCGGCCGCCGGGGCGCGAGCAGGCGCTCTTCGAGCGGGGCATTCACCCGGCCGGGGGCGAACGGATGGCGTCTGAGCAGCCGGCGCTGCACTACCTCTACTGGCAGATCAACAACCTGGCCTCGGGGCTGGACAAGGACGCGTTGCGAAACCAGCTGATCGCGCTGCGGACAACGCCGCCTGAGGCGCTGGCGGTGCTGCGAATGCCGGTGCTCTGCATCGCCGGGGAAGAGGACGTCGTGATCGCGCCCGAGTCGGTGCGGCTGCTGGCGGAGAGTGTGCCTGACGGGCGCTACGTGCCGATCCCGCGGGCCGGGCATTCGGTCTATTTTGAGCGGGCGGAGCAGTTCAACCGGGTCGTCGGGGAGTTCCTCGACGACGTGGAGGCAAGGGGGTAGCGATGATTGGCAACGCCGAACAGGATGCGTTCATCCGGTCGATGAAGTGGTGCACGGTGACGACGCTCCGCCAGGACGGGAGCCCTTCGACCTCGGTGCTGTTCTTCGGGCTCGACGGAGACGAGATCCTCTTGAGCACGACCAGAGATCGGTTGAAGGCGAAGACGCTGCGGCAGGACCCGCGCATCGCGGTGACCGTGCTCGACGAAGGCGCGCCGTACCGGTATGTGAATGTGGAGGGCAGGGCGCGCATCCAGGAAGACGACCTGGTGCCCGGGCACGTGCTGGTGAACCGGACGATGCGCGGGATCCCGGACTGGGCGCCACCGGCCGGGTTCGAAGAGACGCTGAAGGGCCAGGGGCGGGTGCTCATCCGGGTGACGCCCGAGCGCGTAAGCGGGGTCGTGCGGCGCGGCTGAGCGCGGCTACTGGACGCGATCGGCGGTCTGGCGGTTGAACTGGCTGGCGCCTACGGCCAGGCACGCGAGCGAGAACGCGCCAAGCACGCCCAACGCCACCAGGATGTCGCCGTCCCAGCCTTTGATGATGGGGAGGCGCATGGCCTCGATGGCGTAAGTCAGGGGGTTCAGGCGGGCGACGATCTCCATCCAGCGGGGGAGCGCCTCGACCGGGACGAAGGCGTTGCTCATGAACACGAGCGGCAGCGTGATGAAGCCGGTGATAGCGAAGAAGGTCCCGTGTCCGGGGACCCAGTAGGCCAGCGCGGAGAAGGAAGCGGTGACGGCCAATGAGAGCAATCCCGCTGTGGCCAAGATGATGACGACCGCGAGCGGCCCAAGTTCGAACGAGACGCCGGCCAGGAGCGCGACCACCACCAGGGCGGCGACCTGGAACGAGGCGAGCACGAACTGGTAGACAAAGCGG
Organism: Dehalococcoidia bacterium; assembly: GCA_003104995.1. Classification (GTDB taxonomy): domain Bacteria; phylum Chloroflexota; class Dehalococcoidia; order Tepidiformales; family Tepidiformaceae; genus Amarobacter. The sequence goes on along the minus strand of PQAO01000030.1, from coordinate 7,798 downwards.
CTGACGATGATCGAGCTGCGGGAGATAGGCATGCTCATGAGCTTGTCGAGGTAGCCGCCCTCCTTGTCCCACATGAGGGGCATGGCCGCGGCGACACCTCCGCCGACGACGGTGAAGGCGACAATGCCCGGGAGGGTGAACCCGGTGTAATCGCTCGTGCCGATGACCTGGCGATCCACGGCGCGGCCGATGCCGCTCCCGAAGAAGATGAGCCAGATGGCCGGCTGGGCGACGCTGAAGACGAGATTCAGGCGTTCGCGGCCGAGCTCGATGAACCAGCGCTTGGCCAACGCGGTGACCTCCTGGGCCCAGTCGGAGATGGCCGCGGTGGTGGAACCGCGAGTGGCGGGTGTTTCGCGGGCGATGGCCTGTTCGGTCATGCGGTGACTTCCTCTTCGCGGAGTTCCCGGCCGGTGTGGAGAAGGAAGACATCGTCGAGGGTGGGCCGGGTGTAGGTGACGGTTTCAAGGGGAATGGAGCTTGCGGCGGCGATCCCCATGAGGGCGGGAAGGGCGGCAGCCGCATCGGTGACGTGGGCATGGAGCTCGCCCGCCTCGGAGACGGCGTGGCGCTGGAGCCAGGGCTGACCGGCGATGGCCGCGGCGAGCGGCGCCGGCTCGGCCGTGGTCACCTGGATGACGTCGGCGCCGACGGCGCGTTTGAGATCGGAGGGGGTGCCGGTCACGACGACGCGGCCGCGGTCGATGATCGTGAGGCGGTCACAGAGGCGGTCGGCCTCATCGAGGTAGTTGGTAGCCAGGAGGATGGTGACGCCCTGGCGGCGGAGGTCGTGGATGTAGTCCCAGACCTTGTGGCGGGACTGGACGTCGAGGCCGAGGCTTGGCTCATCGAGGATGAGCAGCTGGGGTCGGTGGAGGAGGCCGCAAGCGAGGTCGAGGCGCTTCTGCATGCCGCCGGAGTACTGGCTGAAGAGCCGGTCGGCGTGCGGGAGAAGGCCGACCAGCCCGAGGAGTTCCTCGGCGCGGGCGCGGACTTCGCGGCGGGGGACGTGGTAGAGGGAAGCCTCCATTTCGATGCACTGGCGGCCGGTGAGCAGGTTGCGGGTGGGGGAGATCTTCTGCATGACGTAGCCGATGCGGCGGCGGATTTCCTGGGGGTGGGTCATCACATCGAAACCGCAGACGCGAGCGGTGCCGCCGGATGGGGCAAGGAGGGTGGCGAGGATGCGAATGGTGGTGGTCTTGCCGGCGCCGTTCGGCCCGAGGAGCCCGAAGATCTCGCCGGATTCGACCTGCAGGTCGAGGTCGTCGACGGCGCGGGTGGAGCCGAAGGTGCGGACGAGTGAGCGGGCCTCGATCATGGCGGTCATGGGCGGGGCCCGGCGGCTTCCAGGAGGGCGGCAACGCGTTTCGGGGCAGTGGCGCGCCAGGCCTCGGTGAGGAGCATCTCGGCCTGGTCCCAGTCGACATCAGGCAGGTCGAGGCGGAGGCCGATCCAGCCCTTGTGGCCGACGTAAGGCGGCACGAAGAAGCGGGCAGGGTCGGCATCGACGAGGACGCCCTGGGCACCGGGCATACCTTTCATCACGAGCGCGATGCGGCCGTCGCCGTGGTGGTTGTTCAGGAACCAGCAGAAGGTCTTGTCGCGCACTTTGAAGGCGGAGTGCGCGGGGTTGTGGTCGCTGCTCTCGGTGGTCTCGGGGAGAGCGAGAGCTATCCGGCGGGCGAGTTCTCGGAGTTGTTCTGCCATTAGCGAAGAATACTCCGGTAGCGCAAGGGCGGGGGAAGGGTCAGTCGGCGCCGAGGGTGACCGGGCGAGCGGCTGGGGCGACGCGCCCGGCACTGCGGAGGGCCGGGCGGAGGAAGATGACAGCGCCGGTGACGGCGAGGGTGCTCCAGGCCAGCACGGGGAAGATGACCGGGAGGCCCCAGAGTTCGCCGGCGGCACTGGCGGGGAAGCCGCCGAGCATCGATAGGCCCATGGCGAGCGGGAAGAGGCCCATCACGCGGCCGCGCATCTGATCGCTCACCGTCTGTTGGACGATCGTTGACGACGAGACCATGGTGCCGACCATCGCGAAGCCGAGGCCGAAGTTCGCGGCGGCGGTGAGCAGCACGATGCGGGAGTGGGCGAAGACGATGGCGCAGGTCGCGAACAAGAGCACGGCGAGGCAGAGGCTAACGCCGCGGCCGGCCAGGTCCTCCCGGAAGACGAAGAAGAAGGATGCAATGAAGGTGCCGAGGCCCCAGGTCATGGCCATGAAGCCGAACTGGGTGGTGCTGAGACCCAGCACTTCGGTCATCCAGAGTGGTCCGAGGGTGGCCGGGCCGGGCATGCCCAGCACCTGCACGGCAATCACGATGACGATGACGGCGAAGATGGTGGCATCGCCGCGGGTGTAGACGAGGCCTTCGCGGATGTTACCGAGGACGCTGGTGCCGCGGTTCGCCTCGCCACGGCTCTCGAAGCGGAGCATCGCAATCAGTGGGATGACCACCAGCCAGGCGAGGAGCGTGAAGGCATAGACCTTGCCAGCATCCATCTGGTCGTTCAGGAAGCCGACGAGGGGGAGGGCGAGGGGGAAGGTGACCTGCTGGGCGACCATCTGGAGGGTGATGGCACTGGGGAGGTCCTGCATGCCGACGATGGCGGGGGTGCTGGCCGTGCGGGCGGGCTGGTCGACAGCCATATTGCCTGCGGCGAGGAAGGTGAGCATGAGCAGCACGGCGATGTTGGCCTGCCCGAGGGGCTCGAAGATCATGAGGAGAGCGACGAGTGCGCCGATGGCGAGCGAGACGAGCTGGCAAGCCATGAGTACTCGCCGGCGCTCGTACCGGTCGGCAAAGGCGCCGCCGAGGAGGCCAAACAGGAGCATGGCGGAGCCGCGGCTGGCCGCGAGGAGGCCGACGAAAAGGACGGAGTGGCCGGGGTAGCGGTCCTGGATCCAGAACACCTGGGTGAGGAACTGCATGGGCATGACGAAACTGACGGCGGCCGACCCGGCAAGCAGCAGCCGGAACTCCCGGTGGCGAAGGGCTCCGCGGTTCATTCGGCGGAGTATAGAGCCGGGTGGGCGCCCGCGGTCCGCCCGGGATCAGTCGCGGGCGATGGCAGGGAGGAGCGCGCGGAAGGGAAGGGGCGGCGGTGCAAGGTCTTCGACTTCGAACTCGATGGTGCAGCCCATGACCTCGCACGCGGTGAGGAGGTCGTCGAGGAGTTCGAGATCCATGCGGGAGCCGTTGTTGAGGGAGCCGGATGCGATGCCCTGGGTGTGGATGCCGACGACTTTCGCGAAGTTGGGCCCATCGGCAAGCGACCAGATGGCTGAGCCGCTCTGGCCCGCTGCGGTATCGATGTCATAGAAGAGGCGGAAGTCCTCGACGATCTCGAAGGACGCGCGGGAGAGGCCCCACATGGTTCCCAGCTCTTGATCGGCGGGGTAACCGACGATGGCGGGTTCGAAATCGAGCGCGCGAAGGGTGTCGTCGCCGAGGACTGCGACGGGCATCCAGCCAGCACTGACGGAGAGGGAGTCATCGGGGAGCTTGATGACTCCCCAGTCCCATTCGATGGAGCCGGTCTCGGCGTAGAGGTCGGGGACCCACCAGTCGTCCGCGTAGTCCCAGCCGAACGGTTCGAAGCCGCCGTCCTTGCCCGGGACCAGGCGGTAGCCATCGGCCGCCCATGTGCCGAAGTCGCTATCCCAGAGACAGTGGCCGGCCGTGAGGACAGCGTCCGGCCCGATGAAGGTGCCGCTACATGAGCCGAAGGGCTCGCCGAACTCGTCGAGGAGCTCGATGAAAACAATCGCGCTGAAAGGATAGAGGGTCGTGCCGGCGATCTGGACGCGCTCGTCCTGGCCGATGATTGTCTGGCCACTGACGGGGACATCGCCATCGCGGGCCGAGGCGAGGCCAGGCAGGAGGGCCACCGCGAACAGGAGGAGCAAGGCATGGCGGCGGAAGCGGCGCATCGCGGCAAGTCTCGCGGGTTCGCGCTCAGTACGCGAGCGCGCGCTGCGTGAGCCGTCGGGACGAAGGCGCCGTAGACCGGGACAGGCAGGGATTCGTATAGTCCGCGGACGCGCCCGGCAGGGGCGCCGGGGGGAAAACGTGGACGTAGCCTGGGACGAGGTGGCTGAGGATTTTCGCCGCATCACGAGCCGGGTCGTGTGGTGCACGGTGACGACGGTGGACCGTAAGGGAAGGCCACGCGCGCGGATCCTGCACCCGGTGTGGGCCGGCCAGACGGGCTGGATTGCAACAGGGCGGCATACCCTGAAAGCGAAGCACATCGCGAACAACCCGTATGTGTCGTGCAGTTACTGGGACCAGGAACACGAGCAGGTATACGCCGAGTGCGAAGCCAGCTGGGACGACCGGCCAGAGACGAAGCAGTGGCTCTGGGAGCTGCTGAAGAACACGCCGCCGCCGGTTGGTTACGACCCGGCGATGTTCTGGCCGGGCGGTCCGCTGGATGAATCGTTCGGGGCGCTGAAGCTCGAACCGTGGCGTGTGCAGATCTGGAACCTGCAGGAGATGGCCAGCGGGAAGCCGGCGCGGGTGTGGCGGCCCTGAAGGTCGGGGGCGCCTATTGCGTGGCGGTGGCGGCCGGGGTTGTGGTGGTGGCGCCTGCAGGCGGTGTCGTGCCTGCCGACCCCGGCAACTTCAACACCTGCCCGACCACGATCGCGTCTGCATCGGCAAGGCCGTTGAGTTCGACGAGCGCGGCGATGGTGGTCTCGAAGCGCTCAGCGATGTCCCAGAGGGTATCGCCAGCGACCACGGTGTAACTCGCCGGGTTGGCGGCGGTGGTCGGGGTGGGCGCCGGGGTGGGGGTGGTAGCAGCGCCCGCGGGGGTCGTCGCCGCGGCGGCCGGCTCAGTCGGCGTGGCCGTGTTTTCGGGGCGTTGGCCGGGCGGCGTGTTGCTGCCGCCACCGCAGGCTGCGAGGGCTCCAGAACAGACGGCGATCAGGATGAGGCGTCTCACTCTGCCACCTCCTTTGCGACCGGAGGGTATGTGATTGCGCCATCACCTGTAAATGACTGTCTTAACCGTGGGAGGAGTGTTCGGCGGGCGGTTCGGCCCATTTCGCCGTCCAATCGTCGATGGTGGCGACAATGGACTCGAGCTCCCGGCCTTTTTCGGTGAGGTGGTATTCGATGCGCACGGGGACTTCGGGGTAGACGCTGCGGGTGACGATGCCGGCGGCTTCGAGTTCGCGCAGGCGCTCGGAGAGGAGCCTGTCGGAGAGACCAGGGACACGGTGCAGGATCTCACCGAAGCGGACGGAGCCAGAGAGCATGGACCGGATGATGGACCCGGTCCAGCGGCGGCCGATCAGTTCGAGAGTGGCCTGGAAGGCGGGGCAATAAGGCGAGACCTCGGCTTGGCGGGCGGTGTCCGTGCTCATGGATTCAGTCTATCACAGCTGGCGCTTCTCTTCTGTAGCCTACTTGACAGTTGGAAGTTACTGCCTGTACACTTGTAACAGAACATAGCTCACGTATAACCCGTAAGGGAGGAGAAATCACATGACCTGGAATCTTGACCCGGCCCACAGCGGCCTGCAGTTCGCCGTGAAGCACATGGTGATCTCAACAGTCCGAGGAAGCTTCGGAGAGTTCGCGGTCGACGCGGAGATCGACGAGGCGAACCTGGCGAATTCGCGGGCGACGGTGCGGATCGCCGCGGCGAGCCTGGCGACCGGCAACGCGGACCGTGACGCGCACTTGCGTTCGCCTGACTTCTTCGACGTCGAGGAGCACCCATCGATCGTGTTCGCAACGAGCGGAATCGAGCCCCGGGGCGGCGACGACTACCGGATCACCGGCGACCTGACCATCCGTGGCATCACGCGAGCCATCGTGCTTGACGGGGAGATCCAGGGTCCGGTGAAGGACCCGTGGGGCGCCATGCGGTTCGGGCTGAGCGCGAGTGGCAAGGTGAACCGCAAGGAGTTCGGGCTGAACTGGAACACGGCGCTCGAAGCGGGCGGCTTCCTGGTGGGCGACGACGTGAAGCTGACGATCGAGGCACAGCTGGTGAAGGCGGCGGCGCCGGAGCTTGTCGCAACGGCCTGAGGAGCGACGGCGGGGCGAAGACGGATTCGCCCCCGATCAGATGGCCAGAGCCGACTGGACCGTCGCGCGAAGGGTCTTGATGTCGAACGGTTTTTGAAGGAAGCCGGCGGGTGGATGTTCCGAGAGGCTCGCGATGGCGGCCTCGGGCGCGTACCCACTCATCAGAACCACAGGCACGTCCGGCTTGATCTGCTTGAGCTCGCGGTAGGTGGCCTCGCCGCCGATGCCCGGCATGGTGAGGTCGAGCAGGACGCAGGCGTACCCGTCGGGCAGGCGGGAGAGGTGGGCGAGCGCGGCTTCCCCGTCGTGCGCGGCGTCGACTTCGTAGCCCCAGAGGACCAGTGCACGGACGAGCACGCTGCGGACGGCGGCCTCGTCGTCTACCACGAGGACCCGTGAAGCAACCGCCCTGGAGTGTTCGCCAGACATGGTTGATCGACAGTATGCAATTGCCTTTCCACAAATTGCGATACCCGCGCTCAGAAAAGTTGTTCGGGCCGCGGTTTCGCCGGGGTGGCGAATGGCGGAGAATCGCGGAACGACAACAACCCGGGGGACGAGATGGGCGACTGCATAGTGGAGCGCGACGGCGGGGTAATGGTGATCCGGTTCAACCGGCCGGAGCGGATGAACTCGATGGGCGGCACGCTGCTCGATGAGTTGAACGCGGCACTGGACGAAGGGCGGACCGACGACCGGGTGCGGGCCTTCATCGTGACGGGCGAGGGGCGCGGCTGGTGCGCGGGGGCCGACCTGCAGGCACAGGGGAGCGCGCGCCCGAACGAGAATAGCAAGCGCTGGAACGCGCTCGACCCCATCGGACAGGTGGGGCGCACGGTCATGAACATCCACAACTGCGACAAGCCCATCATCGCTGCGGTGAACGGCGTGGCTGTCGGGGGCGGGTTCGGGTTCTGCTCGGCGATGGACGTGCGGATTGCGAGCGAACAGGCGCGCTTCAGCACGGTGTTCATCAAGCGGGCGCTGGCGCCGGACTGCGGGCTCTCGTACTTCCTGCCTCGGCTGGTGGGGCCGGAGCGCGCGGCGGAGCTGTTCTATTCGGGGCGGATGGTGGATGCGAGCGAGGCGCTGGAACTGGGAATTGTTTCGAAGGTTGTGGCGCATGAGGGCCTGATGGATGCGGCGATGGAGTTTGCGGCCGGGATCGCGAAGGCGCCGCCCTCGGCGATGACGTTTACGCGGCGGGCGTTGAAGCATTCGCTCTCGGCGACTCTCGCGGACCAGCTGGAGTTCGAGTGGGCGAACCAGAAAGCATGCCTGGCGAGCCCCGAATTCCGTGAGGGCGTGCAGGCGTTCCTGGAGAAGCGGGAGCCGGACTTCAGCGGGTTTTAGCGGGCGAGGAGGGGCGGTTCTGGGCGTTTGGCTGACGCCGGATCGCCTGTGGGCGTGTCCCCTTGCGGGCTCGCGGGCTCGCCAGGGCGGGTGGTCCGTGGGCCGGGTCGATGCGGGCGGGTGTCCGTATACTGCGGGCACCCCACGTCCGGCGACTCCGGCAACGATCGAGGCCGGCCTGCGCTGGTAGAAGGAGCTCGCATGAAGGCGATCGTGATCACGAAACCGGGCGGCCCGGAAGTCCTGCAACTGATGGAGGTACCAGAGCCCGTGGCCGGGCCGGAGGACCTCCTGGTGCGCGTTCATGCCTCGGCGTTGAACCGGGCGGACATCCTGCAGCGGATGGGCGGGTATCCCCAGCCGGGCCCGAAGCCGGCACACGATATCCCCGGGCTGGAGTT
>PQAO01000029.1 GCA_003104995.1 Dehalococcoidia bacterium | reverse complement strand
AACTTACTTGCTACGGCACTAGTCGATTCGCGATCTACGATTCGCGATTTACGATTCGGCGCGGGTGAGGGCGTCGCGGACCGTGCGGACAGGGATGAGCGTCATACCTTCGACAAAGGGAGTGGAAGGGGGGACGAGAGCCCGGGTGAAGCCCAGGCGCCCCAACTCGGCTAGGCGGCGCTGTGCCTGCTGGACGGGACGGATGGCGCCCGAGAGGGCGACTTCTCCCAGGTAGGCGGTTGCGCGGGGCAGGGGCCGGTCGCTGACAGCGGAGGCGAGGGCGGCGATGACCGCCAGGTCGGCCGCGGGGTCTCGGAGGCGGAGTCCGCCGGAGACGCTGACCACGACATCCATGCCGGATGCGTTGATGCCGCCCCGGCGAGCGAGGACAGCCAGGAGCAGGTGGAGGCGGGAGGTCTCGAGCCCGGCTGCGATGCGGCGTGGCGACGCGAGATTCGTCGGGACGGACAGCGCCTGAACCTCGATTGCGAGCGGGCGGGAGCCTTCGATCACGGCGGTGACCGCGCAGCCTGAGGCTTCGGCGTCGTGGGCCTCAAGGAGTGCCGAGCTCGGGTTTTCGACGCTCTGGAGGCCGGCGCCAGTCATCTCGAACACGCCGACCTCGTCGGTCGCACCGAAGCGGTTCTTGACCGCACGGAGGACGCGCAAGGCGCCGCCTTCGGCGCCTTCGAAATAGAGGACGGCATCGACCAGGTGCTCGAGAAGGCGCGGACCGGCGATCTCGCCGCCCTTGGTGACGTGGCCGGTGACGATGGTGCAGATCTCGTTGCCCTTGGCGAAGGCGACCAGGCGAGCGCCGGCCTCGGCAAGCTGGGCTGGACCGCCGGAACGCGATTCGAGGCCCTCGATGTAGACGGACTGGATGGAGTCGATGATGACGACGGTTGCGCCGGCCCCCTCGGCGGCGGCGAGGGCTGCATCGAGGCTGGACTCGGGGATGAGGGTAATGTTGGCGGCGCCAACACCGAGCCGGGAGGCGCGCATGCGGACCTGACGGGGCGACTCCTCGCCACACACGTAGGCGACGACCTGGCCCTGCTCAGCCAGGCGGGCGGCAGCCTGGAGCATGAGCGTGGACTTCCCGATGCCCGGGTCACCGCCGACGAGCACAAGCGAGCCGGGGACAAGCCCACCGCCGAGGACACGGTCCAGCTCAGGGATGTCGGTGGCCATGCGCCGGCCGGGCTCATCCGGGACATCGGCGAGCGCGAGGGCCCTGCCCGGGAGCGCCGGGGGGCGGGACGAGCGCGCCAGTGGCCCGCGCGGCGCGCTATCGAACTGGTCGAGGGTGTTCCATTGCTGGCACTCGCCGCAGCGGCCAACGTAGGCGACGGTCGTCCAGCCGCATTCGCGGCAGCGGTACCCACGGGAGGAACGGGCCATCGGGCGATTATAAGGATGGACCGGCGATCAGTTGGCTTCGGTGGCCTTTTCGAGGAACGGCTTGACCGCGGCGGCCAGGGCGCGGTGCTCCGGCTTCTGCAGCATGGGGTCGAGAGAGAGGACGCGGGTGGCCATGGAGCGGGCGCGGAGGAGGATGTCGCGGTCGGTAAGGCGGGCGACGCGGAGCATGGTGTTGGAGCCGCTCTGGAGGCGCCCCCAGGTCTCGCCCTCGCCGCGCATGCGGAGGTCGACCTCTGCGAGCTCGAAGCCGTCGGTGGTCTCGCACATCGCTTCGAGACGCTCGCGCGCCTCGGGGCCGGGGTCTTCCTCGCTGCTGAAGAGCAGGCAGTAGCTCTGCTTTTCGGAGCGGCCGACGCGGCCCCGGAACTGGTGCAACTGGCTCAGACCGAACCGCTCCGCGCCCTCGATGACGATGACCGTCGCGTTCGGCACGTCGATACCGACTTCGATGACGCTGGTGGAGACGAGCGCTCGCGCCTCGTTGCGGCCGAAGCGGCTCATCACGTCCTCCTTCTGGCGGGCAGGCATGCGGCCATGGAGGAGCTCGAGGTCGTAGCCACGGAGGGGGCCGTTGCGGAGGTGTTCGAACTCCTCTTCGGCGGAGCGCACATCGAGGGTCTCGGACTCTTCGACGAGGGGGCAAATGATGTAGGCCTGTTCGCCGGCGTCGAGGCGCTTGCGCAGGAACGTGTAGGCGTCGTCGCGTTCGTGGGGCTGGTACCAGCGTGTGCGGACGGGCTTCCGGCCGGGGGGCATCTCGTCGATGGTGGAGACCTCGAGGTCACCGTAGACCGTGAGGGCGAGGGTGCGGGGGATGGGGGTGGCGGTCATCACCAGCAGGTGGGGGTTCATGCCCTTCTGGCGGAGGCGGGCACGCTGCATCACGCCGAACCGGTGTTGCTCGTCGATGACGGCGAGGCCGAGCCGGGGGATGGCTACGTCATCCTCAAGCAGGGCGTGGGTGCCGATGATGATGTCGGCGCCGCCATGGGCCGCATCGCCGCGGATCTGCTGCTTCTGGTTTGGCGTGAGCGAGCCGGTGAGCATGAGCACGCGAAGCGGGCGACCGAGCCATGGCGGGGCGAACATGCCGTCGAGGGCGGTGAGCTGGTCGCCGCTGAGGAGGTGTGAGAGCGAGCGGTAGTGCTGTTCGGCGAGAATCTCGGTGGGCGCCATGAGGGCGGCCTGGTAGCCGGAGCGGACGGCAGCAAGCATGGCGGCGAAGGCGACCACGGTCTTGCCGCTACCGACATCGCCCTGGAGAAGACGGAGCATGGGGTGGGGGCCGCGCAGGTCGTTCTCTATCTCGGCGAGGCAGCGCTCCTGGGCGCGGGTGAGGGGGAACGGCAGGGACTTTAGGAATCCGCCGCGTTCGGCGTCGAGCGAGAGGGACGGTGCATCGTTGCCCTGTTGCCACTCCGCGCGGCGCATGAGGACGGCCGACTGGACTGCCAGGAACTCGCCGACCGCGAGGCGCTGGCGAGCTTGCTCGGCGGCGCCGACGTGGGGCGGGTAGTGGTAGGCGCGGATGGCCTCGGCGACGGGCGGGAGGCCCTCCTCACGGCGGAGCCACTCGGGCACCGGGTCGGCAACCTGGTCCGCCAGGGCCTCGACGGCTGCCTTCACCGCGTTCCGGATGGTGCGCTGGCCAAGGCCCTGGGTCGCCGGGTAAACGGGCTGAAGCCGGCCGCCCTCGAAGGAGTCGTCGTCGGCCGGTTCGTACTCGGGGTTCTCCATCTGGATGCGGCCGCGGTATTCGCGAACGCGGCCGGAGAGGACGACACGTTGGCCTTCGGAAAGAGCCCGGGCAACGAAGGGCATGTTCCACCACATGGCCTTGAGCATGCCGGACCCATCAGTGATGACTGCCTGGGTGCCGCGGACTCGCCGGCCGAAGCGGACTTCGCCGATCGTGAACACGGTCCCAACAACGGTCTGTGGCTGGCTCGCGGGGCGAAGCTCGCTGATCTTGCGGAGATCGGTGAAGTCGTTGAAGCGGCGCGGGAAGAGGAAGACGGCCTCGCCTGCCGTGGCAACGCCCAGGCGGCCGAAGCGCTCCGCGGCTGCTTTACCGACACCGGGGAGGCGGGTGAGCGGGGAGGCCGGGTGGAGCTCAGCGCCGCCACTGTCGTGGGACGAGGCGGCCGATGCGGTTGGCGTGGTGTTCGGCGCCAGTTTGCGGACGGGAGGCACGGCGCGTCCCCGGGCCGGGGCCGGGGACGCTTCGGCGAGCCCGCCGGACCGAGAAGCCGGGCGCTGGCCGGTCGCGAGGGGACGAGGCGGCACCGGTGGCGCTTGCTCGCGTCGCAGCGCCGAGAGCGTCCCGGCGACCCAGGACTCGCGGCCGGCGGCATCGAGGGAGCGGTAGCCCCCACCCGGCAGCGCATGCAGGCGCGCTTCGAGGATCGTCCCCCGGCGGATGACGCCGTCCTCGACCATCTGGATGAGCATGCGGTCCAGCCCGCCGACGACCGCCTGGTTGTCGAAGCCGCGGTCGCGTTCGAGTTCGAACACGCGGATGAGGCGGCTGGCCTCGGTGGCCACGGCGGTCACTCTCGCTCCAGCGCGGCGATGCCGAGAGCGTTCGGTCCGGTATAGACGCCGACAACCGGGCCGAGGTAGCCGATCTTCAGATCGGTATGGGGGAGAAGCGGGCGAAGGCGTTCGATGAGCGCGAGCGCGTCGGTATCGCCGCCGCTACAGCCGACGAACATCTCTTTCGCGCGGGGCATGTTCGATGCGACCTCGAACATGCGCTCGACGGCCTTCGAACGGGTACGAACTCGCTCGAAAGGCGCGATTTCGCCGTCCTCGACGCGGATGATGGGCTTGATGCTCAGCACCGAGCCGAGGAACGAGCGCGCACGGCCGATGCGGCCGCCCTTCTGGAGGTATTCGAGCGTATCGACGACGACGTGAACGGAGACGCGGTCCATGGCGCGGCGGGCGGTGGCCACCACTTCGGGCACGGTGGCGCCGGCCTGCGCGGCGCGGGCAGCTTCGAGGACGATCAGGCCCAGGCCGAGGCTGACGTTATACGAGTCGATGAGGTCGACGTGGACCTCGTTCTTCACGACTTCGCGGGCGACTGAGGCGGCGTTCAGGGTGCCCGACAGCTTCGAGGAAACGTGGATCGAGACGATTTCCACACCATCGCCGGCGAGACTAAGGTAGGCGTCCTGGAAGAGTTCGACCGAGGGCTGACTGGTGCGCGGCAGTCCCTTGAAGGCCGTCATCCGGCCATAGAAGTCGGCCGCGGTGATATCAATGCCATCGAGGAGGCCCTCATCGCCGAAGAAGACGGAGAGGGGCACCACGGTGATGCCGTAACGTTCGACCTCATCGGCCGGGAGGTCACAGGTCGAGTCGGTGACGATTCGCACGGTCATAATTGTTCAGGCGCCTACGCAGGCAAGTATAAACGTAGACGGGAAAGTACGTAGAATGTGGTCATGGCACAGGTGAAAATCGCCCCGTCGATCCTGACTGCCGACTTCGGCCGGCTTGCCGACGAGGTGCGGGCGGCGGAGGCAGGGGGCGCGGACATCCTCCACCTGGATGTCATGGACGGCCGTTTCGTGCCCAACATCACGTTCGGGGCGCTGCTCGTGGAAACCTTGCGAAAGGTGACGAGCCTGCCGTTCGACCTCCACTTGATGACCGTGGAGCCGGAACGGCTGATCGAGCAGTACGCGGACACGGCGGACACGATCAGTGTGCATATCGAGGTCTCGCCGCACATCAACCGGACACTGGACGCAATCCACAAGCTCGGGAAGCGCGCTGGCGTGTGCATCAACCCCGGGACACCGGTCGCGGCAATCGAAGAATCACTGCCCGACGTGGACCAGGTGATGGTGATGACGATCAACCCGGGCTGGGGGGGCCAGCAGATGATCGCGCGCCAGTTGGAGAAGGTGGCGCGCATCCGCGAGATGCTCAACGCCGGTGGCCATGGTGCGGAGATCGAGATCGACGGCGGCGTGAAGGTGGGGAACATCGCGAAGTGCGTCCACGCCGGGGCGAACGTGGTGGTGTGCGGGAGTTCGGTGTACAACGCGCAGAAGAGCGTTGCGGACAATATCGCCGAGCTGCGGGCCGCGGCGGGGAGCCAGGCGGCTCCTAAATGAAAACCATGGCGGGCTTTTTATCGGGCCGTTCGGCCACGCCCGTCTCAATCGCCTTGCGGGAAACAGCGCGGGCGACGTTCTTGAAGACCGTGGTATGGAAGACGCTCGGGATGATGTACTCGGGACTGAGTTCGGTCTTCGAGACCGAATCCGCAATGGCGTAGGCAGCGGCGAGCTTCATCTCCTCGTTGATGTCGCGGGCGCGCACATCGAGAACACCGCGGAAAAGGCCCGGGAAGCAGAGGACGTTGTTGATCTGGTTGGGGAAGTCAGAGCGGCCCGTGGCCATGATGGCGACGTGGGGTGCGGCGAGTTCAGGGCGGATCTCGGGGTCGGGGTTGGCCATCGCGAAGACCATCGGGTCGCGGTTCATGCGCTTGATGTCTTCGACGGTGACCAGGTCGGGTCCGGCGAGGCCGAGCAGCAGGTCGGCGCCTTCCAGGGCATCGCCGATGGTGCCACGGAGCCGTCCGGGATTGGTGTGGTCAGCGAACCATTCCTTCATGGAGTTCATGTGCTCCGGGCGGCCCTTGTAGATGATGCCGGAGCGGTCGCATCCCACGATGTTCGTCACCCCGGCGGCCATGATCATCTTCGCGCAGGCCACTCCGGCGGCGCCGACGCCGAGGACGACCGCTTTGAGGTCGGAAGGCTCCTTTTTGACGATGCGGAGCGCGTTGAAGAGGGCAGCGAGGACGACCACGGCAGTGCCGTGCTGGTCGTCGTGGAAGACGGGAATGTCCAGCTCCTTCTTGAGGCGCTCTTCGATATCGAAGCAGCGCGGCGCGGAAATGTCCTCGAGGTTGATCCCGCCGAACCCGGGAGCGATCGCCTTGACGATGGCGACGATCTCGTCCGGGTCTTTTGTGTCGAGGCAGATGGGCCAGGCATCGACGCCACCGAACGCCTTGAAGAGCATCGACTTGCCTTCCATGACGGGCATCGCAGCCGCGGGGCCAATGTCGCCCAGGCCGAGGACAGCGGTGCCATCGGTGACGATGGCGACGCTGTTGCCCCTGGTGGTCAGCTGATAGGCAGCCGCCGGGTCCTTCGCGATGGCGAGACAGACGCGCGCGACGCCCGGCGTGTAGACGGTGGAGAGGTCGCGGAGGGTGGCGACGGGGACCTTGTTGCGGACTTCGATCTTGCCGCCCCGGTGGCTGCGGAAGACGCGGTCGGCGGCGCTCTTGACGACGACACCCGGCAGGGCCTTCACCCGCGCGAGCATCTCTCCGGCATGCTCGGCATCGTGGGCGGAGACGTGGAATTCACGGAGGATTGACCGCGGGGTAGAGCGGACGACGTCGATTTCGCCGATGTTTCCGCCGCATTCAGCGACGGCCGAAGCGATACTGGCGAGCATCCCGGGCTGATCGGGGTACTGGGCCTGGAAAGTGAACATGTAGGCCGCGGCCGGGCGGTGCCGGGTGGACTCGCGAGACATTCGGGGCGTCTCCCATCTTTGGCGCAGGGCCAGCTGGACAGGGCGTCCCGCCGGCGCCGGACAACGAAGATTGTCGCACAGAACATGGTCCTGCCGTGGGCCGAACGCGCCCTGATTTCTGCGCCATCCGGACCCGCGGCTGGACGTTGGCACGCTTAGCAGGCCGTTGAAGAGTGGGT
>PQAO01000028.1 GCA_003104995.1 Dehalococcoidia bacterium | reverse complement strand
CCTGCGGCGGATCGGCACCGAGGTTGGGGCGAGGCGGGCGTGGTTGTTCACGATGCTCGCGCTTGCTGACACGCGGACCTATGACGGCCGCCGGCGGGCCGATCCCGAGATCCCGAGGTTGGGGCGAGGCGGGTGTGGTTGTTCACGATGCTCGCGCTTGCTGACACGCGCGCCTATGACGGACGGCGGCCTGTTTGGGACGGGCTGGCTGGTGTGGTCGGCGCCGAGGTTGGGGCGACGCGGGCGTGGTTTCTCACGATGCTCGCGCTGGCTGAGGCGCGCGCCTATGACGGGAGGGAGCGGATGGCCTGGCGCTGGACGATGGCCATGGTGAGGTCGCCGCGGGTTTTCTCGAGGATGCCGCGGGTCTGGTCCGTGGTGCGGCGGAGGCCGCCGGTCATCGCGTCGGGGAAGTCGATGGTGACCAGCACGGAGTAGATGTGGTCCATGGCATCGAGGATTTCCTCGCAGCCATCGAAGTGGCCGGCGCGCAGGCGGTCGAGGATCATGCGCCGCATTTCGCCGACGGCTTCGGCGATGCCGTTGAGGTAGGCGGGATACTCGACGCCCAGCTCTTCCGGTGAGGGGATGGCCCCACCAGTGAGAAGTGCGAGAGTTGTCCGGGCCTCGGCGTATTCCTTCTGGGCATCGTGGAGGAAGCCGGCGTAATAGACATCGGCGTGGCCTTCGAGGGCAGCGACTGCATCGTCGCGGACGCGTTTTGCTTCGTCGAGCATGCGGGAGGCTTCCGTGAATTCGCCGCGGTGCACGGCGCGGATGCTATTGGCGCTCATGCGGATGATGGCACGGCTGGCGGAGAGCGCCTGTTCGCGGGCGGCGTTCTTGGCGGCAAAGTGATCGAGGATGCGGGGGATGATGGTTTCGAGCGGGGTGGTGTCGCTCATGCCGGGGTCCAGTCTGTTCGGTTGGGAGCGCGGTGCTAGAGATCCTTCACGGGCTCAGGGAGTTCCCCGTCGCGGGCGGCATCGATCATCTCGCGGGCGCCTTCGGGGAGGTCCATGCCGTATTCCTCGAAGCGCTTCTCGACCCAGGAGCCGATCTGGCGCGGGTCACGGTAGGTATCGGGCCCGCCGCCATCGGAGGGGTCGCCGTACTTATCGATGATGTCGGCCCGGGTATAGGAGCGGGCGAACCTGGAGACGAGGCGCGACGTTTTGGCGCTGCCACAGTGTTCGCAGGGCGCCTTCACCTCGGTATCGATCTTGCGGGTGAAGAAGTTGGTGACCTTGCCGCAGTCACCGCAACGAAACTCGTAGATGGGCATGTGTCCATTGTCGAATGGGGATCGGCGAATGTCGATCCCCGGGAGACTACTTCGCGGGATCGAGGATGTCCTTGAATCCATAGCCCGCGTGGGGGCCCATGAGGATGACCTCGTAGATGCCGATGCCCTCGCGGCGGCCGGCGGTGACCTGGGAGATCTGCTGGACGTGGAGGTTGGCCATGGGGGCTTCAGCCGCGAGGTCATACTGGCCCCCATCGACCTCATCGGGGCCGACCCACATGCCGTGGCCCCACGTCGGTTCGCCGTAGCCGATGCCCTTCATGAGGAACGAGTACATGGGCTTGATCTCGATGTTGAGTTCCTTCCCCTTGGGCGGGCGGAGGGTGATGGTGGCGGACTCGAGCCAGCGCGTGCCCTTCTGGAATCGGAGGTCGTGATCAACCGCGGTTTCTTCCATGGAGGCATCGGGGTAGGGCTTGAGGATGACGCCGCATTCGTGCCAGCGGGTGCCGTCGGGGTTTTCGGAGACGGTGAAGAGCGTGCAGAGGTCTTCGAAGTTGAGCGGGGCCCAGTTCCAGAAGAACTGGGGGGCTTCGCTGGGCGGGGCGCCGCGCGGGTCGCGGCCACCGACGTTGCGGATGCCCCATGAGTGATCGCGGGAGCCCCACCAGGTGTCGGTTCCCAGGTCCCAGGACTGGCCGCCAGCGGAAAACTTGCCAGACCATTCGCCGTGCTGGGTAATGCGGGTGTAGTCCATCACCGGGACGTTGCGGGACAG
Source organism: Dehalococcoidia bacterium (assembly GCA_003104995.1). Lineage (GTDB taxonomy): Bacteria > Chloroflexota > Dehalococcoidia > Tepidiformales > Tepidiformaceae > Amarobacter. The sequence continues at coordinate 41,837 of PQAO01000028.1, read as the reverse complement.
CCGGAGGAAGTGGGGCTCTTCGAAGGGGAGGGACCGGGCCTGGCAGAGGAGGTCAGCGGTGATGCCCCACTTGTTTTTCGCGATCTTGATGCGGAACTTCTTCAGTGGTTCCACGATTTCGACGGTAATGGGGCCCACACGGGTATCCATGCGGTCACTGCCAAGGAAGCGGGACGCGCGGACGAAGTACTGGGTGCCCTTCGAGACGACGCTGAAGGCGGCATCCATGACCCCGAGGTTGGGATAGACGCCCATGGCGAGGGCGAAATAGACCTCGCCATCACGGCGGTAGCCGTTGAAGAAGTAGCGGTCGTAGAAGTTGCGGTCGGTGGTGGCGACGCGGTCGAAGGTATACGGGGTCTGATGGATGAGGAAGTCGTCGGCGGGCGTGATTGCCACAAAGCTGCTCCGGGAGGGGATGGCGTGCGGGAGGAGCCTACCGGAGGGATCGAGAAAGGGTCAAAGTGCCAAACAGACGGCCGGCACGGGTGTGCCGGCCGTCTGGGGGTGGGCGTGGTAATCCTGGCTAGGCTGGACGGCCCTGCCAGGTCGGGTCGGTCTGGTCGAAGTAGGCTTCGGTGGCAGCCTGGTGGCTGGTGACGAACGGAGCGTTCTCGCCTGAGTGGTAGTAATTCCAGCGCAGGTTGCGGGTGAGGCCGACGAGGGAGTACGGGACACCTGCACCATAGTTCTTGAGGAGTTCCCGCATGACTTCCTTGTTCGTTTCCTGGCGCTTGGCGAGGTCGAACTCGGTGACCAGGGAGTCGGTAAGCTGGTCGACCTTATCGATTTTGACGCCATAGGACTGGAACTGGGGCTGCTTGGAGTTGTAGGTGAGGTAGTTCAGGAGGGACGGTTCCGGGTCGGTGATTTCGGTGATCCAGCCGTACCAGATGTTGTTTTTGCCGTTGCCGTATCCCTGCTTGACGATCTTGCCGGTGATGGTGGAGTAGGGCTCGATCTTGGCAGTGAAGTTGTTGCCGAGGACCTTCTTGAGCTGGGCGGTGATGAGGGCCGAGCCGCCAGAGTAGAGACCCTCCCAGATGTCGGGGATATCGACGATGATTTCGCCGAGGGCCGGGCCGCCGCCAGCCTCCCACATCTTCTTGGCCTCGGCCTCGTCCGCGGCGCGGTCTTCGAGGTAGCCGGGGAACTTGATGAGCTCCCCTTCGTTGATGGCGAAGGCCGATTGGGTGGGCGGGTTGTTGCCGGCGAGGACGCCCTTGCCCTGGAGGAGCGAGTTGATCATCGTACGGCGATCGAGAGCGCGGAAGATGGCGCCGATGAGGTTCTGGTTGTTCCAGGGGGCAGCACCGCCGTAGTAGGTGCCGGCCTGGGGGTTCGCCGAAAAGCTCTTGGTCTCGGTGATCTTCCCCTCAAATCGCTTCAAGAGGTCCTCGGCGACGAGGTTCGCGTTTGGGGCGAACGTGTCGAGTTGCTTCTGCTCGAAGGCGGCCTGCTGGGCGGATTGGTCGGTGAAGAGGTTAAGGTACTTCACCCCATCCCAGTTGACCTGGGTGTGGAACTTTTCGTGGCGAACGAGGCTGAGCGTGCCTTCGGCCTTGAAGTCGGTAAGGACGAACGCGCCGGTGCCGATGACGAGCTCGGCTTTCAGGTTGGCGTAGTCCTTTTCGAAGGCGGCAACGGCCTCGGGGGCCTGGACCTTGGTATAGGCGCCGGCGAGGACGTTCTGGAAGAACGGGTCGGGCCGCTTAAAGGTGACCTTGACGGTTTTGGCATCGACAGCCTCGACCTTGTCGACGGTCTGGAATGAGGACTTACGGTAGAAGTTGGGGTCCTCCACGCCGTCGGCTGTCTTGCCCGCCAGATTGCGCTCGATGAACTTGACGACATCGTCGGCGGTGGCAGCGCGGCCGTTGACGGGCGGCTTGTTATGCCAGAAGACGTTGGGCCGCATGGTGAAGACGGCGGTCTGCGGGTCGGGCTGTTCCCACTTTTCGGCGAGCCCGCCGCCGATGACACCCTTGGTGTAGCTGTCCCACTGGAGGACGCCGAGGTTCGTCCACCCGAAGAGGGCCGAGACCGGGGTGAAGCGGGAGCGATCGAGGTCGAAGGTATCCCAGGTATTGCCGGCGCTGGTGTAGCGGACGGTGCCGCCCTTCGGCTTCGCGGCCTGCGTGGGCGAAGCAGCTCCGGTGGGCGATGCGCCCGGCGTCTCGCCGGCGGCCGTGGTTGCCGTCGGGCTGGCGGCGTCGTCGTCATCATCGTCGCCGCCGCCACAGCCGACAAGGCCGAAAGCGGCGGCGCCCAGCCCTGCCGTGGCTGCTCCCCCAAGCAGCCTTCGGCGGGACAGGCCCTGGTTGACCATCCTGCGGGTCCAGTAGTTATCGGTGCCTGACACTGTTGAACATTCCCCCTGTTACTGTGTGCGCAACCTATAGGAGCAATAGATTGCTCAGCCGCGGAGTATACGCACGGCGGGCCGTCTGTGGACTGGTATCAGGCGGAAAATCCTGGCCAAGATCCAAAAAAGAGGGGAAGAGTTTACTCAGCGGGTTCTATGACGGCGGTCATACTGCCCTTGCAGCCGGGCATGAGGGGGTCGGCGCCGTAGGCGTGGACCTGGTCCTGTTTGAGCCGGACCTCTTCGAGCCCGCTGGTCATGAGGATGGCCTGGCCCTGGCTATCCACGACGCAGGCGATGGCGAAGCCCTTTTCGGGCGCGTAGCCGAAGACGCTGCCGAGCATGGCGATGACGTACTGGTACGTGTGCTCGTTGTCGTCGAGAAGGATGAGGTGGTAGGGCGGCTCCTTCTGGGTGTCGGCCGTATCCTCGACGTGGGTCGTGGGTGTGGGGAGCATCGCCATCGGATGTCCATGCTAACAAAGGGGGGCGGTTCGAGGACGAACGAAGGCAGCCCCTGGCGACGCCAGGCGTCAATCGGAAGAGAAGAGGGCGGTGAGGACGCCCATCGCCAGGCGGCGGCCGCCGGCCCCGGTGAAGTGGATGCCATCGGCATAGCGGAGCATCTGCTCGACACCGTTCTCGTCGGGCAGGTACTGGCTGTAGGAGCCGTCGGACCATGACGTGAGCGCCCACGTGTCGACGTAGACCACCCAGGGGCGGGTGGCGGCCTGTTCCTGGAAAATGCGGTTGAGGGCGGGGACGTTCGCGGCGAGCGACTCATTGCCCATGCAGGGCTGGCCCATCCAGACGACCACCCGGCCTTCGCGGTACATGAGGTCCATCACCCTGCCGACGCGGGCGGCGTATTCGTCGTAGGAGGAAACCTGGTTGGCATCGTTGGCGCCGACCATGAAGACGGCAACATCCGGGTCGTAGGTTGCCATCTCGGCCTGGATGTAGGCGGGCCAATCGAAGAAGTCGTCGCGCCAGAGGCCGGAGGAGATCTTGTAGTCGGCGCCGCGGACGGGGGCGCCGCCGCGGGCTGCCCATTCGGCGAAGAGTGCTTCGGTCATGAAGTACGAGGTGGAGTCGCCGTCGGACCAGAGGCGGAGGCCCCGGGGGCCCGCGGGGAGATGGCTCGGCTCGGGAGTGGGCGCCGGAACGGGGGTTGGCGGGGGCTCCGGGGTTCCGTCGAAGGCGAGGCCGGGCACCCGCAAGGGGACAGCTGTGCTGTTGGGACCGGCCGAGGCGACATTCCGGAGGGGGTGCGCATCGCGATCCTGGAGGACGCTGACGCCCACCGCGAGGATGGCGGCGAAACCGATCGCAGCGAGCGAAAGGGCGTGGAACCTGTGCGAGGCGCCGGCAAACAGGCTCACCGCGGGCCACCGGAAGCGAAGGCTGCGAGACCGCCGCCGGCACCTCCCGCGAGAGAGACGACAACCACCACCACAACCACCGGGAAGCCTCCATAGACTCAAGAGAGTTCCACGTTCAACCTACCGAACCGGGGACATGGTGACAACAGCCTTGCGGCGAAGCCGGGGCGCGAATCGCACGGTTGTGTGACCCTTCTCACAAATGAGCCGGTTGGGGCCCAACCTGGCGCGGGGTGCGACTGGAGACCGATGCTCTTTCCGACCATCGATTTCGCCATTTTCTTTGTCGCGGTCTTCGCGGTTGCGTGGCTGATCCGGCCGTGGCACCTGTGGTGGCGCGTGTTCCTGGTGGCCGCGAGCTGGTTTTTCTACGGGTTCTGGGAGCCGAAGTTCGTGCTGTTGCTCGTGGGGTCGACGGCGGCGAACTGGGCGATGGGATACGACCTGGCGCGGATGCGGGGACCGGACGGGCTGAGGCGGGGCGGGAAGTGGTTCCTGGGCTTTGGCGTGGCGGCGAACCTCTCAACGCTGGCATGGTTCAAGTACTACGGGTTTTTCGCCGCGGAGATGGTGGGCGCGTTCGACCGGGTGGGCGTGGACCTGCCGCTGCCACTGATGGAAATCACGCTGCCAGTGGCGATCTCGTTCTTCACGTTCCACGCGATCAGCTACCTCGTGGATATCGCGCGGGGCGATGTGGAGCCGATGGGCCCGCTGGATTTCGCCCTGTACCTCTCGTTCTTCCCGCACCTGGTGGCGGGGCCGATCGTGCGGGTGACGGAGTTCGCCCCGCAGTTGCGGGAGCCAATGCGGCAGCGGGTGATCGACGCGGCGCCGGCGTTCCAGCTGATCCTGTTCGGGCTCTTCAAGAAGGTCGTGATTTCGAGCTACCTGGCGACGGAGATTGCCGACCCGGTGTTCGCCTCGCCGGGCACGCACAGCAGCTTCGAAGTACTGGTCGGTGTCTATGCGTACGCAATCCAGATCTACGCGGACTTCAGCGGGTACACAGACATCGCGATCGGGTGCGCGCTGCTGCTGGGGCTGCGGTTCCCGCAGAACTTCGATGCGCCATACCGGGCGCTTTCGATCCAGGACTTCTGGCGGCGGTGGCACATGACGCTCTCGCGCTGGCTGCGGGACTACCTGTACATCCCTCTCGGGGGTAACCGGGGGACGAAGGCATTCATCTACCGCAACCTGGTGCTGACGATGGTGCTGGGCGGGCTGTGGCATGGGGCGGCATGGACGTTCATCGTGTGGGGCGCGATTCACGGGTTCGGGCTGGTGATCGAGCGGGAGATACGGGAGCGGACCTCGCTGACGCTGGGGCGGGCCACGGCGGTGGTGCAGTGGGTGGTGACGTTCAACGTGGTCTGCCTGGCGTGGGTGTTCTTCCGGGCGGAGACGTTCGGGACGGCGTGGGAGATTTTGGGGCGGATGTGGACGGCATGGGGCGAGGCCTCGCCCGCGGTGACACCGGTGATGCTGGCGGTGATCGCGGGAAGCATCCTTGTCCAATTCTTGCCGCGGACGCTCGGGAACCGGGTGCAGGTGGAGTTTTCGCGGCTGGCGCCTGCGGCACAGGCGGCTACGCTGGCGGTGGGGCTGGTGGCGATCGACGTGTTCGGCCCTGAGGGGGTCGCCCCGTTCATCTACTTCCAGTTCTGAGGTCGTGGGAGGCCAGGTGGCGAGAGAGGAACGGCGGTTGGGCAGTGGCGAACGGCTGGGCGCGAAGCCGGGCCGGGTATTCGGCGTGATCGTCGGGGCGCTCCTGATTGCGGTGCTGCTGAACGCGCCGTGGCTGGAGGATGGCGCGAAGAAGCAGCCATTCGGGAAAGAGAGGGATTTCTGGGTGGCGGTCTGGAAACCGTTCGCGGCGGTGAGCCGGGCGCTCTACCTGGACCAGCCGCGGAAGTGGGCCGACGAGGCGCTGGGGCGCGAGAGCGGGGGCGACCTGTTCGAGCTGCCCGCGGACGCCGACGGTGACGCAACCGGGACGCCCACTCCGGGCCAGGGAGGGGCTGACCGGACCGCGACCCCGCGCCCCGAACGCACTCCCACACCAACTCCAACACCCACGCCGCCAAAGCAGCTGGTGCGGACGCCGGACGCGACGGCGCCGCTCCGGGTGTGGGTCGGCGGGGACTCGATGTCGAAGATCCTGGGCGAAGCGCTGGTGCGGCAGGCATCGGAGACGGGCGTGATGACGCCGGCCCAGGAGTCGCAGCTCTCCTCGGGGCTGACGCGGCCCGACTTCTTCGACTGGCCGGGCGAGTTCAACCGGCTGGTGACGAGCGACGCGGCGGACGTGTACGTGGTGATGTTCGGGGCGAACGATTCGCAGGGGATCAAGACGCCCGGTGGCGACATCTACCAGCCGGGCGACGACGGCTGGGCGGTCGAGTACCGGCGGCGGGTCGCCGGGGTGATGGACCTGCTGAAGCACGAGGGGCGGATGGTGCTGTGGGTGGGGCAGCCGATCATGCGGAGCGAGGAGTTCTCGGCGCGGATGTCTGAGTTGAACGTCATCTACCAGGAAGAGGCGGCGAAACGGTACTGGGTGCGTTACGTGGACCTGTGGCCGCTGTTCACGACGGCGAGCGGCGGGTACGACGCCTATGTGGTGGACGACGACGGCGAAGTGAAGCTGATGCGGCACCCCGACGGTGTGCACCTGCTGCGAGAAGGTGGCGAGAAGGCTGCGCGGGTGATCATCAAGGCGATCCAGGAGGAGGCGGGGCTGATCCCGAAGCCGTGAGGCCTGCGCGGCACGGGGCGCCCCGGTAGACTCTGCCGCGGCGCGGGCGCGCCATGGAGGACAGCGATGGTGATGCAACTGCCCGAGAAGGGCCGGCCCTGGGCGGAGCTCGAGCCCGAGATGCAGGCGATGCGCGGCCACGACCTGGACTGGAAGCACGGCCGCCATGGCGCGTTCGTGTGGTATGCGAACGATGAACTGGAACACGTGCTGCGGGAATCGTTCGGGATGTTCCTTGTAGAGAACGGTCTTGGAGTGAAGGCGTTCCCGAGCATCGGGCGGATGGAGAACGAAGTGCTGGCGATCGTGCGGAGCCTCCTGGGCGGGGACGAGGAGACTGCGGGGATCTTCACCTCGGGCGGGACGGAGAGCATCTTCCAGGGCATCACGGCGATGCGGGAATGGGCGCGCAAGGAGCGTCCGGACGTGCGCCAGCCGGAGATCGTCGCGCCCCATTCCGCGCACCCGGCCCTGAACAAGGCGGCGCACCTGCTGGGGATGGAGGTACGGCGCGTGCCGGTGGGAGCGGACTACCGCGCGGACCCGGCTGCGATCGCGGCCGCGATTGGGCCGGAGACGGTCGGACTGTACGCCTCGGCGCCGAGCTACTCGCTGGGGATGGTCGACCCGATCCCGGAGCTGGGAGCGATCGCTGCCGAGCGCGGGCTCTGGCTGCACGTGGATGCATGCGTGGGCGGGATCCTGGCGCCGTTTGTGCGGGAGGTGGGGTACGAGGTGCCGCCGTTCGATTTCAGCGTGCCCGGGGTCGCATCGATTTCGGCCGACCTGCACAAGTCGGGGTACGCGGCGAAGCCCGCCTCGACGGTGACCTTCCGGACGCGGGCTCACCGGGAGTTTGCGCGGTACACGTTTGACGATTGGCCGAGCGGCATCTACTCATCGCTGACGTTCACGGGGACGCGGCCGGGCGGGGCGATCGCCGCGGCGTGGGCGGCGCTGAACTTCCTCGGGCGGGAAGGGTACCGGGAGATCGCGGCTGCGAGCATGCGGGCGAAGGCGCGGATCATCGCCGGGCTTTCAGTGATCGACGGGCTGCGCGTGCACGGAGCGCCGCCCCTGTATGCGTTTGCGTATGGGGTGGAGGGAGTGGATATGGGAGCGGTAGCAGTGCAGATGATCGGGCGCGGGTGGTACAGCGGCCGCACGACCGACCCGGACGGCATCCACGTGATGGCCACGCCGGTGCATGAGCCGAGCGCGGACGAGTACGTGGCGGCGGTGGCTGCCTGCATCGACGCGGTTCGCCGGGGTGCGGGCGGGGAGGTGAAGGCGGCTTCCTACACGTAGCGGCAGGTGATCGCTCCGTTGTGGCTGACGGGGCTTGGCCGTAGTATGCCGCGGAAATCGGGAGGTGCGGCGATGGTCAAAGAGTTCCGCGACTTCGTACTTCGAGGCAACGTCATCGACCTGGCGGTTGCGGTGATCATTGGGATTGCGTTTGGGGCGGTGGTCACCTCGGCGGTGGAGAACCTGTTCACGCCGTTGATCGCGGCGATTGCCGGGGAGCCCGACTTCAGCGCGCTGGACTTCACCATCAATGACTCGCGCTTCCTGTACGGGGCGTTCATCAACTCCGTAATCTCGTTTGTCTCGATCGCGGCGGTGATCTTCTTCGTTGTAGTGAAGCCGCTGAACGCGCTCGCGGCACGGCGAAAGCGGGGCGAAGTGGCTGAGGACGTCCCGACACCCGAGGATATCGCCCTGCTGCGGGAGATCCGGGACCTGCTGAAAGAGCGGTAGGCGGGCGGCGGCATCCTGTATCGTTCGCGGCCATGAGTGAACCAATGCCACCGGGCGCGCTCGAAGGCGTGCGCGTCGTCGAGTTTGCGCAGGCGCTGGCCATCCCGTTTGCCGGCCTGCTGCTGGCCGACATGGGCGCGGACGTGATCAAGGTGGAGCCTCCGGCCGGAGATGGCATCCGCTCCACGATGGAACCGATCCTCCCGGGAGAGAGCAAGGGCTTCACCCTGGTAAACCGCGGTAAGCGGTCGATCTGCCTTGACGTGACACGGCCGGAGGCGCGGCCGGTGGTGGAAGCGCTGGTGCGGTGGGCCGATGTGGCGATGTTGTCGATGAAGCCGGCGGACCTGCCGCGGTATGGATTGGCGTATGAAGACTTCGCCGCGATCAACCCGCGGATCGTGTTCCTTGAGCACGTGCCGCTGGGGAAACTCGGGCCCTTCGGAGGCGACCCGGGGTACGACGTGGTGGTCCAGGCGATGTCGGGGACATCGGTATTGACCGCGCGCGAGCGCGACGGCGCGCCGATGAACATCCGGCCGGCATTCAACGACATGGGGACGGGCGCGTTTTCTGCGCTCGGGGTGGTGGCAGCGCTGCGGCACCGCGACCTGACCGGGCAGGGGCAGCGGGTGGAGACCTCGTTGCTCTCGACGGCGATGGCGCTCGGGCACCAGTTGTTGAGCTGGTTCGGCGCCACGGACGCGCAGAAGGATGAACCGTACCGGGCGGAGATGGCGCAGGCGCGCCGACGCGGGGCGGCATTTGAGGAGCAGCGGGCCATCTGGGAGCGGCACTACGTGCGAGGCGGGTACGCGAACATCTACTTCCGGCACTACCGGACGCGGGACAGTTTCGTGAGCGTGGGGTGCCTGAGCCCCCAGCTGAACGCACGGTTCCGGGCGGTGACCGGTGTGGACGACCCGCGTATCGAGCCGGGGTTCGAACTCGGCACGCCGGCGGCGTACGACCGGCTCACGCGGCTGGTCCGCGAGGTCGAGGACCTTTTCATGACGAAGACAACCGGGGCGTGGATTGAGGCGTTGCGGGCGGGCGGGGTGCCGTGCGGGCCGCTGAACTTCCCGCCGGACGTGTTCCACGACCCGCAGTTGATCGAGAACGGCTACGTGGTGGACATCGAGCATCCGCTGTTCGGGACGTACAAGACGTTCGGGCCGCCCCTGCGCATGGACGCCACACCGACGCGGATCAGGTCGGCGGCGCCGCAATTGGACCAGCACACGGAGGAGGTGCTGGGGGAGCTGGGATTTGGGGAAAGCGAGCGAAGGCAGTTGCGGAGCGCCGGCATCACCGGGGTTGAAGGGGCCACGTCCGCGTGAGGGGTGGCCATCGTATCCTGTAGCGCAACTCGCCACCCGGAGGGCGTTTGGCAGAGACCATGACTGAGCCAGGCCGGTTGACAGCGGGCTGGCAACGGGTGTTTTGGCGGTTCATCGCATCGGTCTGGCGATGGGAGGCGGGCGCACTCCTGCTGATCGTGGTGTTGGGCGGGGCGCTTCGCTTCCACGGACTGGGGTGGGACCAGCCGCCGGAGTCGAATCGGCCACTGCAGATGCACCCGGACGAGCGGTTCCTTTCGCTGGTAGCGAACCGGATCGACTGGCCGGACGGCGTGGGCGGATATTTCGATACGGCGAACAGCCCGCTCAACCCGTACAACGACGGCGAAACCAACTCCTACGTGTACGGCACGTTCCCGCTGTTCCTGGTGAAGGCGGTGGCAACCATCGCCGGGGACGACCCGGCCGGGCCGGACAACTCGTACGACCGCACGGTGGTGTGGGGGCGGCGGGTCACGGCGGTGTTCGACACGGCGACGATCCTGCTGGTGTTCGCGGTGGGCTTGCGGCTGTTCGGGAGCCGGGCGGGACTGCTCGGGGCGTTGTTATACGCGCTGGCGGTGCTGCCGACGCAGCTCGCGCACTTCTGGACGGCGGACCCGTACCTGACGTTCTTTGCGACGCTGACGCTGCTGCTGAGCGTGCTGTGGATGAGGAGCGACGGCGCCGGGTCGTGGTGGCTTGCGGTGGGGCTCGGGGGGGCCATCGGGCTGGCGGTGGCGTGCAAGGTGAACGGCGCCATCTTCGCGGCGCTGCCGGTGGCGGCGTTTGGGTTGCGAGTCGGGCTGAGGGACTTCCCGCGCCTGGGGCTCAAGTGGCGGGGCGAGACCGGGGCAGGGCAGGAGAACGCACCTCCCTGGACGTGGGCGAACGACTTTTCGATGCTCTGCCTGGCGGGCGCCATCTCGCTCGTGGTGTTTCGGGTGGCCCAGCCCTATGCGTTCGACGGGCCGAACTTCTGGGACATGGCGCTCAACCAGCGCTGGTGGGACGACCTCCAGCGCGAGCAGGACTTCCAGCAGGGCAACGCGGACTATCCGCCGTTCGTGCAGTTCGCTGGCACGACGCCGTTCCTGACGCCGCTCAAGAACATGGTGCTGTGGGGCATGGGCCCGGCACTGGGGATCGCGTCGTGGGTCGCGATGGTAGCTGCCGGCCTCCTGTTGTTCCGGCGGCGGGAGATGGCGTTCGCGCTGCCGCTGGTCGCGGGCCTGCTGGTGCTGGGGTTCTGGGGGCCGCGGTTCGTGGCGTTCATGCGTTACTTCCAGCCCATGTACGCGGTGCTGGCGGTGTTGGCCGGGTGGGGGCTGGTCGCGTTCTGGGAATGGGCGCGTGAGGGGCGGTGGCCGGATCGGCTGCCGCTTCGGCGGTGGGGGAGGCGGATAGCGCCGGGGACACAGGGGGCGAAGATACTCGCGGCCGGCGTGCTCGCGGTCGTGGTCTGCGCGACGTTGTGGTGGGCGCTGGCGTTCCAGTCGGTCTACAGCCAGGAGCACCCGCGAATTGCAGCGACGCGCTGGGTGTACGAAAACCTTCCTGGGGGGACGGCGATCACCAGCGAGATATGGGATGACCCGGTGCCGTGGCACTTCCCGGAGCGGCCGCGCGAGTACCGGATGATCGAGACGGAGCCGTACGAACCGGACTCGCCCCAGAAGGTGTACAAGCTCATCTATGGGGACCCGGCGAACCCGAACCGAGCGGGGCTGAACAGCGCGGATTATGTCGCGATCACCTCCAACCGCATCCGCGAGTCGGTGAAGAAGCTGGAACGCGAATATCCCGCGACGATCCGGTACTACGAGCTGTTGGAATCGGGCGAGCTGGGGTTCGAGCGGGTCAAGACGTTCAAGGTGCATCCCACCTTCCTCGGCATCTCGGTTGATGACTCGAGGGCCGAAGAGTCGTTCACGGTGTACGACCACCCGGAGGTCCGGATCTACCGGAAGACGGACGCATGGGACCCCGAACGAGCGCTGGCGCTGTTGAATGAGGCACATCCGGAGCGGGCGGTGAACCTCCTGCCCCGCCAGGGACGCACCAACGGACTGCAGTTCACCCCGGAGCAGGCGGAGACCCAGCAATCCGGCGGGACGTTCGGCGAGGTGTTCGACGCGGACGGGTGGGCGAGCTCGCTGCCGTGGCTCTGGTGGCTGCTGTGGCTCGAGGTGGCGGCTTTCGCGACGGTGCCGTGGGTGACGTGGCTGTTCAAGGCTTTGCCGGGGCGGGGGTACGGCCTCAGCAAGTTCCTGGGGTTGACGGCAGTGGCGCTACCCACGTGGCTGCTGGTGGCATGGGGCGCGGCGCACTTCTCGGGTGGGCTGGTGTGGGCGGTGTTCGGGGGGTCGGTAACGGCTGGCGCCGCGGTGGCGGTTGTGCGGCGGGGCCAGCTGGTTGCGGACGCGCGGGAGCACTGGCGTTCGTGGCTGGCAGTCGAGGGCGTGTTCCTGGTGGCATTCTCCAGCTTCCTGCTGATCCGGGCGTACAACCCGGACCTCTGGCACCACCCGCAGGGCGGCGAGAAGCCGATGGAGATCGCCTACCTGACGGCGGTGACGCGGTCGACCATCATGCCGCCGTACGACCCGTGGTTTGGCGGCGGGAGCATGAACTATTACTACATGGGGTGGTTCTTCCTGGCGGTGCCGATCCGGGCGCTGCGGATCGTTCCTGAGGTCGCGTTCAACCTGGGCGTGCCGACCTACGCGGCGCTCACCGCGAGCGTTGCGTTCACGGTGGTGCACTGGCTGGTGGGGCTTGGGACGCGGGCGCGGGCCGCCGGCGGCCACGTTTCCGCGCGGCCGGCGCTCATCGCGGGGGCATTCGGGGCGGTGCTGCTCATCGGGATCGGGAACCTGGACGGCGCCCACCAGTGGATCGAGCGGCTGCAGGCGGTCAACGACTGGACGGTGGCGGCAGGCGTGCCGGTGGTGGGCGGAGCGGTGGGCATAGCCGGCGGGCTGTGGCAGTGGGCGTTCGGCGGGGCCGCGCTGCCGCCGTTCGACTGGTGGCGGAGTTCGCGGGTGCACTTCGGCTCGTTCGACATCACAGAGTTCCCGTACTGGTCGATGCTGTTTGCGGACCTGCACCCACACCTGATGGGGCTGCCGTTTTTCGGCGCGACGATCGCGCTGCTGGTCGCGTATGCAGTCAGCGTGCAGTCCCGGCTGCGGGTGCATGGCTGGATCATCGCCGGGATGATCGGGGCGGCAGTGGGGCTGGTGCGGACGGTGCACACCTGGGACTTCCCGACGGCGGTGCTCATCGCCACGGCGGGGATCCCGCTGGGGCAGGTGCTCCGTGCGGGCCGGTGGCAGGAGCGGTGGTGGGACACGGTGGGCCATCTGGTCCTGGCGGGGGCGATCGCGGCGGTGGCCTTCTCGCCGTACACGACACACTTCGAGACGTTCGACCCGGGGATCACAAGGGCGCCCGAGACCACGAAGGCGCACCAGTTCTTCGTGCACTTCGGCGTGTTCATTGCCTTCGCGGTGGCATTCCTGGCGGTGCGCTACCGGGAGGAGCTGGTCGAGCGCCGGTTCGTCCACGGGCGGAACCCGTTCCTGGCGGTGATCAACGGGCGGCTAGAGCTAGCGTCGCTGGCCATCTTTCTGAGCGGGGTGGCGGCGTTCACGTGGGCGTTCGGGCTAACGACCATCGCGCTGGGAATCGTGGTGGTGGCATTCCTGGTGAACCTGCTCTGGTTCGAATTGTCGCGGCCGGAGAAGGATGTGCCGAGGACGCTGGCGACGGCGCTTTACGCGCTGGGCTTCGCGGTGGCGGTGGGCGTGGACGTGGTGACACTGAAGAACGACATCGAGCGGATGAACACAGTGTTCAAGTTCAGCCTGCAGGCGTGGCAGCTCATGGCGCTGGCGAGCGGGTTCGCCGCCTGGTACGCCGGACGAGGGGCGAAGCAGGTGTTACACGCCGCGCGCGCCGGGGACCTGCCGGGACGCGACTGGCGCGTGGTAAGCGCGATTGGCGGGACGGCCGCGGTGGCGGTGCTGGTGTTCGGCGCGAGCCTGTTCCTCATTTCCGGGACGCGGGCGCGGCAAAATGCGCGCTTCGAGCAGACGGGGCCGACGCTCAACGGGTTCGCCTTCCTTCCCTACGCGGTGTTCATGGAGCCGAAGCCGGGGCAGGACCCTTCGGATGAGGTGGCGCTGCGGCTGGAGGATGACCGGGCGTTAATCAACTGGTTGCGGGAGAACGTGGAGGGCTCGCCGGTGATCGTCGAGGCGGTCGGGCCGCTTTATCGCTGGACGGGGCGGATCTCGGAGTACACCGGGCTGCCGGCGGTGATCGGCTGGGACTGGCACCAGATCCAGCAACGGACCGACTACGCGGGGCTGGTCCAGCGGCGACGCGCGGACACAGAGATGTTCTATGCATCGTCGTCGACCCAACTGGCGGTGGACTACCTGCGCAAGTACGACGTGCGCTATGTGGTGGTGGGGGGCGAGGAGCGGGTGCATGGCACGCCCGGGGGGCTGGCGAAGTTCGCCCAGATGCCTGAGCTGGCGGAGGTGTTCCGGAACGGAGACGACCGGATTTACGCGGTGGACCAGTCCCAGCTGGTGGCGAGCTACCAGTCGGCGAGCGGTGCAGGGCTGCCGGCGGCGCCGTAGCCGTGCCCGGCAGGCCACCGGGTGCGACACTAACGCTCTCATGGCACGGATGCGCCCCAAGCCCAACAGCACGCCCGACGACCTCGCCTTTGGCATCAACCCTTGCGCGATGGCGCTGGAGACCGGTTACGCGAAGTCGATGCTGTACTTCCGGGAGACGCGCAACGAGCGCGTCATCGAACTCGTGGAGCAAGCCAGGGCGCGGGGGCTGAACGCCGAGCCCGTCGATGCGTACCGGCTCGACGAACTGACCGCGAACGGGGTGCACCAGGGCGTGCTGGTGCGGCTGCGAGACATCCAGCCGGTGGACCTGCGGGCGGTAACGCGGGAGGCGGGGAAGTCGTCGCTCATCCTGCTGCTGGACCGGGTGACGGACCCGCAGAACCTCGGCGCAGTGTTGCGGACAGCAGTTGCCGTGGGCGTGGACGCGGTGGTGCTACCTCTGCGGCGGGGCGCGCTCCTGACCCCGGGGGTGCACCGGGCGAGCTCGGGGATTAGCTTTATCGCCCCGGTCGCTGCGCCCCAGAACCTGGCCCTGGCCATCAAGACGCTGAAAGAGGCCAACTACTGGGTGGTGGCGGCCGATGCGGGGGAGGGAGCACAGCCGGCGACGGCATTCGACTGGCCGGGACGGACGGCGCTGGTGATGGGAAGCGAGGGCGAAGGCGTGAGCCACCTCCTGCTGCAAGAGAGCGACTTCCGGGTGGCGTTGCCAATGGACCCGCGGGTGGAATCACTGAACGTGGGCGTGGCAACCGGGGCGCTGGCGTATCTGTGGCGGCGGCAGTGGCCGGCCCCGCTTGCTCCGGGCGGCTGACGTTTAATCGCGGGTCACCAGGCACTCCCAAACTTGTTTCGGCTGCTGGTAGCGGCGGATGGCGCGGTGGGCGAGGTGTTCGAGGCGGAAGCCGGTTGGGATGACGGCACGGACATCGGCTTCCGTGAAGAACCGCTTGGTCTGGCTGTGGCTGACCATTGCGGTGGGGACGCGGAAAAAGCCGGGTTCGAGTTGCTCGCCCTGGCCGGCGCCGTGGTGGACGTCGTCGCTGGCATTGACGCGGAAGAGGAAGCAGCCGCCGGGACGAACCAGTTCGCCGCTGTCGCGGAAGGCGGCCAGCGTGGCACTCCAGGGCAGGTAGTGCAACGAGAGGCTGGCGACCACCGCATCGAAGGACGCAGGGCGGAACGGGAGCGCGCACAGATCGGCGAACACGTACGCCACCGGGCCGGTCCAGGGTGCCGACGGCGGGCAGTGGCGATCGCAGGCGGTCACATCGAACCCTTCGGCAGCGAGGAAGGCGGCATCGACACCGGGGCCGCACCCGGCATCGAGCACGCGAGGGCCCGCCTCCCGAAAGCGCGGGAGGAAGGGCCTGAGCCAGCTTTCGGGGCCGGGAGTGGTCATGCGGGAATGATGCGCCCACGAGGCGCAGACGTGAAGACGGGCCGAATCGACCCGGGATGTGGTCCGCATCGCCCGGTCATTGCTGGCGCCTCGACCTTTTGCTGGCCGGTAAGACAGTGCAAATCGGGCCGAGGCGCCATAAGTGCCTTTCGCGGGCGGGCGCGGCGGGTACCATGCGTGGCATGGGCGCTACGCCGATCCCCTCGTTGCGGTTCGAAAAAGAAGCGTGGAACGCCGGGGCCACCTGGGTGGCGGGCGTGGACGAGGTGGGGGTCGGGCCGCTGGCAGGGCCTGTGGCGGCCGGTGTGGTGGCGTTGCCCGCCGGGCGGCGGTTCCGCTGGTATGCACAGGTACGCGATTCGAAGGTGCTGCCGGAACGGACCAGGGATGAGCTCTCCCAGAAGATCCGGGAGTCGGTGCCGTTCGCGATAGGTTGGGCCTCGGTGGAGGAGATCGACCGGATCGGGATCCTGCCGTCGCGGCGGCTCTGCATGCTGCGGGCGTTCGAGGCACTGGGGGTGAAGCCGGACGCGGTCATCAGCGACGCGCTGGACCTGCCGCTGCCGAACGTGCGGCCGGTGATCGACGGCGACGCGCTGAGCGTGGCGGTGGCGGCGGCTTCGATTGTGGCCAAGGTGGCGCGAGACGCGCTGATGCAGGAACTGTGCGGGCAGTACCCGGGCTATAACCTGTGCCGGAACAAGGGATATCCAACGCCAGAGCATAAGCGGCTACTCCAGGAACGCGGGCCGAGCCCGATCCACCGGAGGAGCTACGCTCCCGTGGCGCAGTTCGCGTTCAGGTGGTGAACGAGCGGCAGCAGCTCGGGGGGTTCGGGGAGCGGGTGGCGGCTCACCGGCTGGAGTCGCTCGGAATGCACGTCATCGACCGGAACGTGCGGGTGGGGCGAGCGGAGCTGGACCTGGTGGCGCGCGATGGCGAGGAGATCGTGGTGGTGGAGGTACGCACGAGGCGCGGGGCCGCGGGGCTGGCGGCGGAATCGCTGACGCCTGCCAAGCTACGGCGGCTGTGGCATGCGGCAATGGGCTACGCGGAGGCGAACGGGATCGACCCGGAACGGGTGCGGGTGGATGTGGTGGCGGTGGAACTCGACGGGAAGGGGACGGCGCGAAACGTCGAGCATTTCCGCGGGATCGACATCCCGCCCGGCGAGGACGACTGACTACTGCCCTATGTTGGCCTCGTAGACCGAGGCCATCCCTTCGAGGACAACGTCGGCGAGGACGAGGATGTTCTCGATCGCTTCGACAGCCTCTTCGGTGGAGAGGCTGGCCTCGGTGGCGATCTGAAAGGCGGTCTCCTCGAGCGAGCGCCGGAGCGAGTTGAACGTGCCGACGGCGGCAGTGAGGCCGACGTGCTCGCCGACGAGTGTGCGCCCATATTCGCGGCCGATTGTGCGGGCGTCCTCGGCAAAGCGCTCGCGCTTGGAGTCGGATGCGATATAGCGGGCGAAGAGATCGACGAGCTGGCGGCCGAGAAGGCGGAGGCGGTCGCGGGCGTCGTCGCTCAGGCCTTCGAACGAGGCGAAACCGTGGCCGGGGCGGCCGCGGGGGCTAATGCGCCGTTTGACGCGCGCGGTGGCGAGGTCACTAATGCGGTCGGTATCGCGGGCGGCACCGGCGGCGTGGGTGTTGGCGACGATGTGGCGGAGGTCTTCTTCGAGGATGCGGCGATGGCCGCCGCTGGTACGGTAGGAGCGAATTTCGCCGGCATCAGCCCACCGCCGGATGGTGGACTCGCTGACGCCGAGCAGGTCGCTGGCGGCGCCGAGGGTCAGCCATATCTGGCGGTCGGGGGTATGACCAGGCACGTACCAAACCTCCTCAAAGTTGCTCAATCATTCCGTCGGCGGGGCGAGGGTGTCAACCGGTCACTCCTGGGGGCGGATTTCCGCGCCCCGGCGGACGGCGGCATCGCCGAAGCGGTCGCGGAGTTCGGCGACCGCATCCTGGAGGCGGTCGGCCTCGAGGGTTTCGCCGAGGCGAAGCTGGCGGGCGCGCTCCTGGAGGTTCGAGACGCCGACGCCCAGGAGCCGGACCGGCCGGCGGTCGTGTTCAGCCCACGCGCGGTCAAAGAGGGTGACGGCGGCCGCGTGGAGGTCGCCGGCGAGTTCGACGGCGACGCCCGTCGTGACGGAACGGGAGATGGTCTCGAAGGGCGGAAATCGCAGCTTGAGGGTGACGGTGCGGCCCGCCTTGCCGTGGCGCGCGAGGTCGGTTGCGACGCGTTCGGCCTGGCCGCGGAGGACGGCGCGCAGGCGGTCGCCATCGGGTTCATCGACGTCGAAGGTGGTCTCGCGGGAGATGGATTTGGCTTCGCCGCGCCCGGCGAGGACCGGGGCGTCAAAGATGCCCAGGGCCCGGGCGCGGAGTTCGGCGCCATGAGAGCCGAAGCGTGCTACCAGGGCGGACTCGGGCGTCCGGGCGATATCGCCGATGGTGTGGATGCCGAGCCCGGAGAGCACATCGGCGGTCTTCTTCCCAACCATGGGGAGGTCGCGGATGGGGCGGGGTGCGAGAAAGGCGGCTTCGGCGCCCGCGGGGACGACAACGAGGCCATCGGGCTTTCCGGCATCACTGGCGACCTTGGAAACGAGCTTATTGATGGAGACACCCACGGAGGCATTGATGCCAATTTCGGCGCGCACACGGCGGCGGATGGCCTGGGCGATGGTTTCGGGCGAGCCGAAGAGGGCCTCGCTGCCGGCGACATCGAGGTACGCCTCGTCGGCCCCGGCGGGCTCCACCACCGGCGTGAAATCGCGCAGGATTGCGTGGAACGCCTTCGATGCCAGCGAGTAATAGGCGAAGTCAGTTTCGAGGAAGATGGCAGCCGGACAGAGACGGCGCGCCTGGGAGACCGGAATCGCTGAGCGGACGCCGAAGCGGCGGGCTTCGTAACTGGCGGTGCTGACCACGCCGCGGTTGCCCAGGCCCCCGGCGACAACAACCGGGAGGCCGCGCAGTTCGGGACGGCGGAGGAGTTCCATCGACACGAAGAACGCATCGAGGTCGACGTGGAGGACGGTGGCACGCCGTTCGCTCATATGTTCGGATTCTATCAGGCCTGGCAAGAGCGGGGGCGGGTCGCGGGGGCGGGATGTCGCTGGTATCCTCGGGGTGTGGAAGTGCTACGAATCGACACCCGGCCGGAGCTGAATAACCCGATTGCCATCTGCGCGTTCGCGGGCTGGAACGACGCGGCTTCGTCAGCGACGAACGCGGCGCGGTTCGTGGTGCGGCGGCTGGGAGCAAGGCGTTTCGCCTCGCTCGACCCGGAGCCGTTCTACGACTTCACGGAGACGCGCCCATCGGTGCGGATCACGGCGCGAGGCGAGCGCGAGATCTCGTGGCCGACGAACGACTTCTTCTACGCGCGAAACCCAACGGGCCCGCACGACGTGGTGGTATTCGTAGGAACCGAGCCGGGGCTGCGCTGGAGGTCGTACACCGGCACGCATGCTTCGCTGTTCTCGGACCTCCGGGTGGACCTGGTGGTGTCGCTGGGAGCGCTGTTGGCCGACGTGCCGCACAGCCGGCCTGTGCGGGTGACCGGAAGCGCGATGGACCCGGCGGTGAACGCGCGGCTGAATCTGCAGGCCTCCCGATACGAAGGGCCGACCGGGATCGTGGGCGTCTTGCACGATTCGATCCGGCATTCGGAGCTGGCTGGCGCGAGCCTCTGGGCGAACGTGCCGCACTACATCACGACCTCCCAGAACCCACCGGCGACAGCAGCCCTGCTGCGGCGGCTCCAGGGGATCCTCGGGATGGAGTTCGACCTTTCCGAGCTCGAGTCGGCGGGTGAGCGCTTCATGGTCGAAGTGAACACGGCACTCTCGGCCAACCCGGAGGTCGGAGACTACGTGAAACGGTTGGAGGACGCCTTCGACGAGCGGCTGGAGGAGCCGCAGCCGGGGAACCAGCTCCCGCAGGGCGAGGACCTGGTGCTGGATGTCGAGGAGTTCCTGCGGAGCCAGCGCGAAGACGAGTAGGCGCCTTCGGGGTTAGATAAAGAAGCCGATGCCGAGCTGGCCCTTGGTGCCGTTGATCTCGCCGAGGTGCATGAAGCCGTGGGTCATGACGACCTGGCGGAGCACCTTCCAGCGCGGCATTTCGCCGAGCGGGCGGACCATCTGGATTTCGTTGAGGGTGTCCAGCGGGACGTTCTTCAGGAACTCCAGGGTGGACGCGCTGACTTTCGCTCCGTACTCGCGGAGGTCGGCGAGGTTGAACTTCATGGCGCGGGCATCCTCGAGGCTCATGCCGGTGCCCTGGTCGACCTTCGGGAGGCCCATGCGGTCGGCGTAGCCGTCAGAAACCCAGACAGGGGGCTTGCGATCCTGGAGGACGAAGTTCGTGATGTTGTCCTGGGTGCGGAGGATGTGCCAGGCGTTGAAGCCGATGTTGACGGTCTTGCCGGGCGGGAGCCAGTTCACCTGGTCGTCCGGCAGGTCCTTGATGGCGCCGTCGAGCCATTCGTTCATCTGCTGGGTGCCATCGATGAGCAGGTCGCGGATATCCATGGGTTGCCCTCCTCGGGGGACGAAAGCGAGTGTGCGAAGTCTACGAGCCGGGCTGGGTTTTCTCAAACAACCTGTGTGGGCCAGCGAGCACGTCCGGCGTGAAGACCGGCTGGAGGCCACGGCGGACGCGGCCGGCGTGACGTACGAGCGCGTAGAGCGCAGCCATGGTGGGAGTTTCCAGGCCGAGTTCGCGGGCGCGGCGGACCGGGTTGCCCAGGATTGCCTCGACTTCAAGTTCGCGGCCGAGGACGTAGTCGATGACCATGCTCGTGCGGTAGTCGCCCATGGTTTCGGTGAGGGCGAACATCCGGGGGATGATTTCGGCGGCGTCGAGGCGGGCGGTGCTGGCCAGCGCCGCAAGGTCCGCGTTGCCCACCGTGATGACGTCGCGCATGGCGGCCTCCGCGATGGCGCGGAGTTCGGCGCCGGTGACGATGGTCTGTGTGCCGATGCCGCCGCCCGCGACGCTGAGGCCGTTGAACGGGACGTTCCAGCAGAGCTTCTCCCAGCGCGCGTGACGAAGGTTGGGCGCCACGGCCACTTCGACGCCGCCTGACTCGAGCAGGTCACGGAGGAGGGTGGTCTCGGCCGGGTCGTCGCGGAAGTGGCCAATGGAGACGCGCCCATAGTCCAGGTGGTGGATGACGCCGGGCTCGCCGCGATTAATGCAGACGAAGGCCATGCCACCGAACACGCGGGAAGGGTCGAGCCAGGAGGCGAAGCGCTCTTCGATGCCGAGGCCGTTCATGAGGGCGATGATGCGTGTTTGCGGGCCGACACAGGGCGTGACCAGACCTTGAGCCGCATCTATCGCCGTCGCCTTTAGTGAACAGATGACCCAGTCGACCGTGCCTATCTCCTCGGGAGAACCGCAGGCGGAGACGGTGGGGAGTTGGAAATCACCGTCCCTGCTGAAGACCCGGAGGCCGTGTTCGCGGACAACGGCGAGGTCTTTACGCATGAGTAAGCGGACGTCGTGGCCGCGCTGGGCGAGGCGGGCCCCGTAGTAGCCGCCGACGGCGCCGGCCCCGATGACCGCGATGGTTGCCATCGGCGGAGGATACCGAACCGGGCGTGCTAACGGCAGAGGCCGTGGAGTTCGGCGCGGACTTCGGCTGCGCGCTCGATGCCCTCTTCCGGCGTGTCCTGGGTGGCGATCAGGTTCACGTGGCGAGCGCCGGCTTCGGCGTAGGGGAGGATGAACTCGGCGACTTCGCGCGCGGTGCCGAAGGGCGTGTACCGCTCGAAGCGCTCGAACGGGAGGCGGTACATGGACTCCATGCCGGCGGAAACTTGCGCGCGGGCTTCGGCGCGGGAGGATGCCACGGTGGTCCAAAACTGCATGCCAAGCTCGATTGCAGCGGGGTCGCGCCCGGCGGCGGTGGCAGCAGCTGAGACCTTCTCGCCGGCTTCGCGGAAGCGATCGAGGGACTGCCAGATGCCGGTGTAGCCATCGCCGTAGCGCCCGGCGCGGCGGAGGGCCGCGTCGCTGCGGCCGCCAACGAAGATGGGGATGGGCCGGAACGGTTTCGGGTAGACGGTGACGTCCTCGATCTGGAACTGCTTGCCGATGAAGGTGACGTTGTCCTCGGTCCAGAGCCTCTTGATGATCTGAAGGGCCTCGTTGGCGCGGGCGCCGCGGGTGGAGGGGTCGATACCGCAGCTCCAGTACTCGTGGGGGTCTTCGCCGCCGATGCCGACGCCGAGCACGAGCCGGCCCATGCTGAGCTGGTCGAGTTGGGCGGCCTGGAGGGCGACCGGGACGGGATGGCGGAGGGGCAGGATGTAGACGCCGGTCTTGAGCTCGATGGTCTCGGTGGCGGCTGCGATGGCGGTGAGGGTGAGGAGGCCGTCGTTGCCATAGCCGTGGAAGGTGACGTGGTCGCCGGCGAGGAGGCCGTCGAGTCCGAGGGTTTCAGCATGGCGGGCGGCATCCATCACCATCTGACCGGTGGTGCCGAGGCGGATGTCCCAGCCGCGGAGCATCACAGAGACGGAGGGTGGCTGCATGATCCCGATTGTAGCCCCGGGCGGGCGGCTACGCGGGCTGGACGCCGAGAGGGCCGGCGATGTCCAGTTGTTCGAGCATCGTATCGAGGGCGAGGACCAGCGGAGGACGGAGCGCCGTGCCAGCGAAGGAATCGGCGAGGGCGCGGGCGGCGCGGCCACCGCGGCGGTACTGCGAACCTCCACCAAGGGCGAACAACTCGGCGGCGAGCTTCGTCATCTCCTGGGCGACGTAGGTCTTGGCGCGGAGGACGCGGGCAGCAAACGCGGGGCCCGCTGCCGGGCGCCATTCGCCGGCGACCTGGATGAGGTAGGCCTTCGCGGCTTCGTAGCGCATCAGGGCTTCGGCCAGGCGGAGCCGGAGCGCCGGTGACTGCGGCGGGGTGGCGCCGAGCTCGCTGAGGACGGCGCCCGCACAGCCGAGGGGCACGGCGGCAAAGAGCGTGTACCAGAGCGGCAGAGGCTGGGTCTTCGCCAGGAGGTCCGGGTAACCGATGAAGCCCTCGGCGGCGGCACCCTCGTAGTGCAGGGACTGGCTCTCGGTGGAACGCATGCCGAAGCCGTTCCAGTCGGACTTAATTTCGACGCCCGTCCCGGTGCTGGGGATGAAGAACATCTCGACGATGCCGCAGCCGGGGAGGTCGGCCGGGTCGGGCCTGGCAGTGGAGAAGAACATCGCGGCGTTGGCGCCGCCTGTGGCCAGGATCTTGTCGCCGGTGAGCCGGAACGCGCCACCGGGCGAGCGCGTGGCGATGGTCCTGGTGGCGGCGAGCGAGCCGCCCGCGCCGCGCTCGGAGTTGGCGGCCGCGTAAAGCTGGCCACGAGCGACGGCCGCGGCGTAGCGCTCGGCCTGGTCGTGCCAGTCCTGGCGGTGCTCCGCCGGGATGGCGTCGTCGGAGATCGCGTAGACGCCGGAGAGGCCCACGGGCATCGCCGCGATCAACGCCGCCGAGGCGGAGGCGCGCGCGAGGGCTTCGACGGCGGCCGTGGCCTCGGCGAGGGTCCAGCCGCTGCCGCCGTCCGCGACAGGAAGCGGGCCGCCGATGACGCCGGAGTCGAAGAGGTCGCGCATGGTTTCGGCAGGGTAGGTCTCGGGGTCGGCCGCTTCGCGGGACTGAATTGCGGGTGCGAGGTCTGCGACGATCGAGGGCTGGATCATGTGGGGCTCCCTGGTGTCCCGCGACGGTTGCAACTGGCGACCGGTAGAATCGGCGGGCGGCCATCGAAGCGGGCGGGCGCTATCTTAGCTAACGAGGCAATCCCATGTCTGTCGCGGATTTCTCACTTGAAGGCAAGGTCGCCATTGTGACCGGCGGGAGCCGGGGTATCGGGCGTTCGATCGCCATCGCACTGGCGGAGGCGGGCGCTGATGTGTGCGTGGCGGCGCGAAAGCCGGAAGCGCTGGAGGAGTCGCTCGCGGCGGTCAAGGCGACCGGGCGCCGGGGGATCGCGGTGCCGACCAATGTGCGCGAGATGGCGGGACTCCAGAACCTGGTGGACGAGACAAAGCGGCAGCTGGGGCGGATCGACATCCTCGTGAACAACGCGGCGACCAACCCCGTGTTCGGGCCCATCGCGAACCTGGACGAGCGCGCGTGGGACACGGTGATGAACACCAACGTGAAGTCGTCCTTCTTCCTTTCGAAGATGGTGCGGGACGCGATCAAGGAGCACGGCGAGGGCGGGAGCATCATCAACGTGAGCTCGACGGGCGGGTTCCGGGCTTCGGGCGGGCTGGGCGCGTACTCGGTCTCGAAAGCGGCGGTCATCATGCTGACGAAAGTGTGCGCGAAGGAGTGGGGGCCGGACGGGATCCGCGTGAACTGTATTGCGCCGGGGCTCATCCGGACGGAGTTTTCGCGGGCGCTGTGGGACAACGAGGCGGCCAGCCGGAACGCGAGCTCGCAGAGCCCCCTGCGGCGCATCGGCGAACCCGACGAGATGGCCGGGGCGGCGGTGTACTTCGCGAGCGCGGCGTCGTCGTTCACGACCGGCGAGACGCTCATCCTGGATGGCGGCGGGCTGGCGTAGGGGGCGGAACGTGCCCGACATGCTGGTGAAGCTGTACGACCTGCCGGCGAGCGGGATCGAGGTCGCGCGGCTGCGCGAGCGGGGGGTGGCCTGCCGGCGGGCGGAGGCCTATGAGCGCTCGGCGGTACTGGCGTTCGCGAAGGCGCACTTCCCGGCGTGGGGCGACGAGGTGCTGGCGGGGTTCGCGCACGTGCCGCCCACGGTGTACGTCGCGACGCGAAACGGGGCCGTGCTGGGGTTCGCCTGCTACAACGCCACGCGGCCAGACTACTTCGGGCCAACCGGCGTGCTGGAGGCGGAGCGCGGGCAGGGCATCGGGCGGGCGCTGCTGCTGCTGTGCCTGGAGGCGCTGGCCGGCGAGGGGTACGCCTACGCGATTATCGGGGGCGTGGGGCCTGCAGGGTTCTACGAGAAGGCGGTGCGGGCAACGGTCATCCCGGGGAGCGAGCCGGGGGTCTATCGCGACCGGCTGCGCGGGGAATAGGATGCGGGCATGTTCGGCAAGATAGGGCGCAAGGTTCGCGGGTTGTTCTCGAAACTGTTCCGGATGCTGGCGCTGGCGGGCGGGCTGGTTGCGCTGATCGTGGTGCTGGACGCGCTGCTTTCGCCGGACAGGCCGGGCGGGGAGCGCCCGTAGCCGCTTCATGCGGTGGACCGCAGTGCGCGAGGGAACCGGTAAGAGAAGTTCAGCCGGATGGTCATCACGAGGCACCGGTGCAGCCGGGTGTCAAGCACGGATCGGGGAACACATGTGCCTGGGGCCCGGGATTACTCCCGCTCGAGCCTCTGGAGGCCTCGCTCAGGCGTCCACCACTCGACCACGAGCCTGGTTGCCTCGTCATTGAGTCCCGTAATCACGACCTCGGTGATGTCCGCGACGAACGTCTCTCCGGCGGGCTGGTCCTCTGTCTGGTCCGTGGCCACGAGGGTGGCCCTCCCGGCGATCTTCGCCTCACCCGGCCAGTCCCGCTCCTTGCCCTCCTCGGGATGGAAGGTTGGGCCGTGCAGGGCGAAGCGGGGGTCGCGCTTGAGGTCCGCTCCCTTGCGGGCGCCGATCATCGAACCGAACCGGAGGTCGCCGTCGATGAACTCGCACTCGATGCCCGAGATGCGGGGAGCGCCATCGGCGCGCAGCGTCGCGATGGTCTTGTGGCGGCCGGCGTCGAAGAGCCGCCGCACACGTTCGGCGAACCCTGGTTCGGCCTGCTCGATCACTCTCCACGCGGGCACGGTTCGTAGTGTAGCGATTCTCACCGATCGCGAGCACACGTTGTTTGGGGTTCATCCTGGTGCTGGACGCGCTGCTTTCGCCGGACCGGACAGGCGGAGAACGGTGTAGCGATTTACCGCGGTGGGCCGCACTCCGCAACAACGCTCACCGCCCCAACAGGCTCGTCGCCCGCCGGACGGATAACGAAGACCTCGATGGTGTAGCTCTGGCGGGCGGTGCATTCGGGACCCGAAGGGATGGGTGCCTCGGCGGGCGGGAAGACGAAGTCATGTTCGTCGGCCGGGATGGTGTGTTCGAACTGCTCGCCCCCCACGTGGTAGCGCACCGACACACGAAAGCCGGACTCGTCAGGGTATTCGTTTGCCCACACGACGCAGAACGCCTGGGTCGCGTCGCCGCGTTCCACGCCAGTTGGCGGGACGGAGACCTGGGGCGGCATCGGGCATCTTGCCGTGCCGTTGCGCCATTTCGCGGGGTCGGGGGTTGGAGACGGCTCGGGGGCGACGCCCGGTGTCTCGGACGGCGAGGCGACAGCTGAGGGTGTGGCTTCGCCGTCTGGTTGTTCGGAACTGCACGCGGCTGCAAGCGCAAGGAGCGCCAGCGTGAGCACGCCGGTTAGCAGTCTATGGCTCACGAATCTCGATATCCGCGGCGGACCGTAGGAGTGCCAGCCGTTCCGCCAGTGCTTCGTCCCGGCGCTGCGGCTCGACACCGGCGAGCAGTGCTTCGCGTGCAGCGCCGACTGTGAGGGACTTCCGGGTGGCCTCGATGGTCAGCGGATGGGACCAGTAGGTCTCCTCGTCCATGGTGATGCCCTGTTCCCTCGCGAGCTCAATTGCGGCCTCCACAATGGAAGGTGAGGCGGTTTCGCGCGTCTGGGCGATGGCCTTCTCGACCGCGTCATCGGTCGCTTGCAGGCCAAGGCGGACGCCCTCCTGGTACAGGAGCTCGTACTCGATGAGCGCGTCGAGCACCTTCTCGCGGCTTTCGCCGGAGGTGGCAATCGTTCCCTCAAGACGGTACTTCGAAATCGGCGCCCCGTTGACCAGTGCCACCGCGTCCGTGGCATCGGCTGCACCTGCAATGGGATCGAGGACCTGGCTGATGTCGTCCGCGGTGGCATCATCCTCGCCCCGGCCCTGAGCAACAACAACGACAAGCACGATGAGCGCAACAACCGCGACGAGTGCGGCCGCAGCCATCGCTGTGCGTCGAGTGAGGTGGAGTCCCGATCGCATGCCGCCCGACCTCCCGCAGTCTCCCGGCCCGTCCCGGGCCGGGGAAGTCCGAGGCCATATTCGACACCGCGGGCCCGGTATGTCAACCATTCGCGCACGAGTTTACCCGCCCCGGTTCACGCGCCGCCGTGGCGCATGCGCGCATCGGGGGTGACCAGGCGGGCCGGGCTGCCGGGCACGCCGCGCAGGCCGGTATCGCGGAGGGCCTGGACGATCTCGTTGAAGTGCTGGAGGCCGTTGACCTCGATCAGGAGTTCGAGGACGGCCACGCCGACGGGCATGCCGGGGGCTTCGCGGTTGTGGTCGACTTCGAGGATGTTGCCTCCCGCTCGCGCGATGACGCTGGAGACCAATGCGAGCTGGCCCGGGGTGTCGCTCACCTCTATGGCGAGGTGCTGGTAGCGGCCCGCGTCGACGAGGCCGCGCCGGACGATCGAGCCGAGCAGGTTGATGTCGATGTTGCCGCCGGAGAGGACCGCGACGGCATTGCCGCGGGGGCGGTAGAGGCCGGACTGGACGGCGGCGACGGCGAGCGCGCCGGCGCCTTCGACCACGAGCTTGGCGCGCTCGATGAGGAGGACGATGGCGTGGGCGATGGCGTCGTCGGGGACGGCGATGACGTCATCGACGTGGCGCTGGATGAGGGCGAAGGTGCGCTGCGACGGGCCCGCGACCGCGACGCCGTCGGCGATGGTGCGGGCCGGTGATGTGGTCACAACGCGCCCGGCGGCGAAGGAACGGCGGATGCCATCCATCGCGGCGGACTGGACGCCGACGATGCGGACATCGGGGCGCCGGGACTTGATCGCGGTGGCGACGCCGGCGAGCAGGCCACCGCCGCCAGCCGGGACGAGGACTTCGGACAAGTCAGGGACCTGGTCGAGCAGTTCGAGGCCGAGGGTGCCCTGGCCGGCGATGACCGCGTCGTCATCGAAGGGCGGGACGAAGACGTGGCCTTCGCGGGAGGCGATGGCCTGCGCCTCGGCGCGGGCGTCATCGAGGGAGGCTCCGTGGATGACGACGCGGGCGCCGAGCGCGCGGGTGGCGTTGACCTTCGCGAGCGGGGCCGACTCGGGCATGACGACGGTGACCGGGATGCCGCGGGCCGCGCCGGCGAGGGCGACCCCCTGGGCGTGGTTCCCGGCGCTCATGGCGATGAGGCCGCGGTTGGCGGTAGCCTCGTCGAGCTGGCGGACGAAGTTGAGCGCGCCGCGCACCTTGAACGAGCCCGTGAGCTGGAGGTTTTCGCACTTGAGCAGCAGGGGGACATCGAGTCCGGGCGCGGGCACCGTGAAGGGCCAGACCGGGGTCAGGCGGATATCCGGGGCGAGGGCCGCACGCGCATCGGCGATGGCACTGGAGGAGACTGTGTCGGGCTCAACGGGCATTGGGCGGCATGATGACACGAAACGCGAAGGCAGGCGCGACGGTCAGCGGACGCGCCAGATCTTGCGGCGCTCCCAGCAGTGCGCGCAGATACTGACCGGGCGCTCGACCGAGATGCGGCCTTCCTGGAACGGGTAGTGGCGTTCGCGGAGGTGCTCGCCGCAGAAGAGGCCGAGGCAGAGGGAGCATTCGAAGCCCGGGTGGGGGCCGCAGCCTTCGATGCCGCAAAGGCCGGCGCGGTTACGCTGGGCTACGCGGGCCCGATAGGCGAGGTGCTCTTCCAGGTCTACGCGCTTGGCGTGGCACCGCTTGCGGGTGCAGACCGCCTCGTGATCGGCAACGTAGTCGGTGTGGGCGGCGCAGAACGCGCGGCCGCAGTACTGGCAGGTGTGCTCAGCAGGGTTGTGGCACCGGGAGAACCTGCCGCCGACCTGGCAGACCTGCACCGGCGTCATGCACTTCCCCGGGCGCGCGATAGCATCCGGGGATGGTCGCGCTCTGGCGGTCGTGGGTCAACGGGCGGCAAGCCAGAGACAGGCGCCCGGGCCATCGCCAGCAGGGATGCTGCCAGCACCGCGCCAGGAGCCGGTCGCGAAGAAACGCACGGTTGCCCCGGCGTTCGAAGCCACGCCCAGGTGCTCGCCGCCGGGGGCAACACAGATCCCGTCGGGGCGGGCGGGCGTTTCGACCTGCTTTTCGACCTTCGAACGCGAGACGTCGACGATGACGAGTCCCGGCGTGCCCTGTGTGGTAACCGCGACACGGTGGTCATCGAGCGCAACTACGCGCACGGGGCCCTTGCCAACCGGGACCGTGCCGAGGGGCACCAGCGTTGCAGCCTCGAACACGGAGAGCGTGCCCGAAAGGTTGTCCGCCGTAACGAGGTGGTCGCCGGCGATGGCGATGCCCTCGGGGAGTTCGCCGGTGGTGGCGGTTTGGGGCGGTGTGCCGAGCCTGCGGACGGTGTTGTCGCGGGAATCCGTCACGAAGGTGCCATGGGACGAGACCGCCACCACATGGGGCGTATCGCCGGTGGGTTCGCGCGAGGTTTCGGCGAAGGACGCCGGGTCGATGGTGACGACGGCTGCAGCTTTATCGAGCGTGACCAGGAGCCTGCCATCGCGCTCTGCGATGCCGTGGGGTTCGCCCGGGAGGTGGAGGAGGCGGAGGATCCCGGGGCCGCCGGGGTCGACTTCGGCGACGAGGTCCGCGCGGCCGAGGGTGACGTAGAGGCGTCCGCCGAGGGCGAGCATCTCGTGCGGGGGCCCGGGGAGGACGAGGGTGGTGGCGCGGCCGCGGCCGAGGTCGTGGAAGGTGAGCGATTCGGCCCGGAGGTTGGCGACGACGACGACCCCCGCGGCAGGGAGGTCGAGTTCCTTCTGGGATTGAGCCGACCGGGAAAAGACAAGGATCGCCAGGAGCATGATGGGCAGGATTGCCACACCGGCGAGGCGATTCATGCGGGACGTGCTCATGATCATGGAGGCTCCGGGGCGGTGGGGGCCGCGAGCGTAGCCCCCACCGCTGGATGTATTAGCGGATGATGTTGACCAGGTCCTGCAGCATCTGGTCGCCAGCGGTGATGACCCGCGAGGAGGACTGGAAGCCGCGCTGGGCGAGGATGACGTTGGTGAACTGCTGGGCGAGGTCGACGTTGGAGGATTCGAGGGTGCCGGTGCTGACGGAGCCACGGCCGTTGGTGTTGGGCAGGCCGACGATGGCCTCGCCGGAGTTGGAGCTCGGGGCCCAGAGGTTCTGGCCCTGGCGGAGGAGACCGCCGGGGTTGACGAAGGTGGCGAGGGCGAGCTGGCCGATGATGCGGTTGGCGCCGTTCGAATAGATGCCGGTGACTTCGCCGGTGGAGCCCACGGCGAAGCTGACCAGGGCGCCGGCGGCCGAGCCTGTCTGGCTCTGGATGTTCACCTGGCTGGCGCCGGCGAACTGGGAGAAGTTCGAAACATCGAAGGTGAAGGTGAGGGGGTCGGCGCCGGTGCCGAGATCCGCGGCGGCAATGGTGAAGACGGGCATGCCATTCGGCGGCGTGGGGTCGAGCTGGCCATCGGGCTGGAAGACGAGCGGAGTGGTAGCGCCGCCATCGACGTCGACCGGGTCATCGAAGATGCCATCTCCATCCGCCGGGTCGGCGTGGAAGGCGGAGATATCCCAGTTGTTGGCGGAGGTCTTTTCGAAGATGACGCGGATGGACTTGGCGTTTCCGAGCGAGTCGTAGGCCGTGATGGTCGTGGTGACCTGGCCGCCGACGGCGGTACCCGCATCGAGGTTGCCGGCGGCGATCATGCCGGCCTTGGCAACCGGGACCGTGAGGTCCTGGGTGGGCTGGGCGCTGATGCGCGTGCCAAAGGGGATCTGGAGACCCTGGAGCGGGCTTTCGACATCGACGGCGCCGGAAGCATCGGCGACCCAGCCCATGACGCTCAGGCCGGTGACCGGGTTCACCAGGTTGCCCTCGACGTCGATATCGAAGGCGCCATCGCGGGTGTAGTAGTTGCGGGTGCCGTCGCCGACGACGAAGAAGCCGTCGCCCTGGACGGCGAAGTCGGTGAGCTTGCCGGTGCTCTGGAGGGATCCCTGGGTCATGATGTTATCGATGCCGCCGAGCTGCATGCCGAGGCCAATCTGGGCGGGGTTGGTACCGCCGCGGCCGGCCTGGGGCGAGCTGGCGCCCTTGACGGTCTGGCCGAGGATGTCCTGGAAGGTCACACGGCTGGACTTGTAGGCAATGGTGTTGACGTTGGCGATGTTGTTCCCGACGACGTCCATGAAGGACATGTGGTTCTTCATGCCGGAGATCGCGGAAAAGAGTGCTCGCATCATGGTGGTAACGATCCTTTCGGTGCGGCCCCGCGGCCGCCGGGTGGTGGTGGATCGGGCCTCCGACATGCGGACCAGCCCAGTGGATTCACGATTTTCGATTTGCTCAGGCGATGACGACGGAGTCGATGTTGGTGAAGACGCGCTCCTTTCCTTGCTGAGCGTTGAGGGCGGTGACCACGGTCCGCTGGCGGACGTCCACGACGACGGCGAGGTCATCGAGCATGACAACGCTGTTGCGGGAGCCTTTTTCGGCGGCACGGGTGATTGCGGAGTCGAGGCGGTGCATGCGGGCCGGGTCGAGGTCGAGGTCGCGGCGGTCGACACGCTTCTGGGCGTGGGAGCTGAGCTGGACGCCGGCTGCGGCGCTCCGGAGGGCCTCCTGGAACGTTGGCCCTCCCGCCGAGCGGACCGGGGCCGGGCCGTTACCCCGCGGTGGCGGGGGTAGCGGCCCGACCTGGCGGGTGGGGTCGATGGCCATGGCTAGATGACCTCCGAGACGGTGAAGAGGTCGACGACTTTGCCGCCGATGTAGAGGAGCGGGATGCCCGCCGAGTCCATCACGACCTTCTCGACGATGCCGGTGACTTCGCTGCCCGCGTTGGGCAGGTCGGCGGCAGCGTCGATGACGCGCTGGTCCCGGTTGACTTCGGCGCGTTCGTAGCTGGTGAGTTTCGCGAAGGGGCGGCCGTAGAGTTCACGGCCGACGCCATCGCGGGTGACGCCGATGGCGTCGACCTGCTTGCCGGTGACGGTGTGGCCGATCATGCCGGCCGCGCTGGTGAGCTCGTTGACGCCCTGGAGGACCTTGATGCCGCTGGCGATCGAGCGCATCTGGTTGAGGGATTCGAACTGGGCCATCTGGGCCATCCAGTCCGAGTCTTTCTGGGGTTCGAGCGGGTTCTGGTTACGCATCTGGGCGATGATGAGGGTCATGAAGTCGACCTGGGTGAGTTCGCCTCCCGAGCTGCCGGACTTGGGCGCGTAGGTGCTATTCTTGAGGCCGGTGATCGGGTCGATATTGATCTGAGCCATCGATTTGCCTCCTTACACGCGGTAGAGCAGGGCGCCGTCGGGGTTGTAGGCGGCACGCAGGCGGTTGTGGCGGCTGGCCGACGACGGGTCGTCCAGGCCGAGGACGGCGGCGAACTCACCGGCGACAGGCCGGGGCTGGTCCTGGCGGCTTTCGAAGAAGCTGCCAGCGTTGCCGCCTCCGACCCCGACGTTCACGTCGGAGAGGTTGAGGCCCCGGGAGCCGAGCAGACTCGAGAGGTCCTGGGTGTGGTCGCGGAGGAGGCGGGCGGCATCGGGACGCTCAGCGCGGATCTCGATGCGGACCTCATCACCATCGGTACGGACGTGGATGGTCACCTCGCCGAGTTCGAGCGGTTCGAGGTGGATGCGGGCTTCGCCGCCCCCGGCCTCGACCCGTTCGATGACGGCGCTGGCAACCTGATCGACCTGCTGAGGCAGCTCGGCGGGCGGTTCGGCGGCAGGCGGTGCGTCCACCACTTCGGGGGCGGGCGCTTCGGGCGCACCAGCCTGGCGGAGTTCGCCGACGGCGGAATTCGGCGCGGCGTGGGCGATGCCGCTGGCGGATGCGCGGGGAAGCGGGCGTGAGTTCTCCGGCTTTTGGCCGGGCTGGCTGTCTCTCTGTCCGGGGGCGGATTCGCTGGCGTTCCCGACGGAGCGGACCACACCTTCAGTTGCCGGGGCGGTATCGCCGGCCGGGGGCTCGGCGGCTTCTGCCGGCGCAGGCCGGGCGGACTCGGCGGGCGGTTCCGGGGGCTGGACGACGATCCCGGGAGGCTCGATGAGGGCTTCAGCCGCCGGTGCTTCGACCGGTGCTGCCGACCCGGACGCTTGAAGCGGCGGCTGGTCCCCGGGAGGAGGTGGCGCCACTGTGGCCGGACCGGCATCACCCTCTGAAGGCGGAACCGGCGCGGTTGGGGCGCGATTCGCGGCAGGCAGTGCCGGCTCGAGGTCCGCGCCTGCTACGGACGCCGCCTCGATGGTCCCGGCTGGAGCATCCTGGCTGGCGGCGGGCGGCGTGGCCGGCATGGCCGGAGCGGGCTGGGGGACGGCCTGGGGCATGGCGAGGCTTGCGAGCAGCGCCAGTGCCGGGTCGTCCGGTGTCTGGTCTCCCTCATCTTCGGCTGCCACCGGTGGTGGAGGTCCGGGGGCAGCTTCCTCCGCGGGTGCGGGGAGCTGGCCCTCGAGGATGCCGGCCAGGAGTGTGGCGAACATCCCTTCGTCCAGTGGTGGGGCGCCCGAGGCGCCCTCCCCGGCGGCGGGTTCGGCGAAGATGGCCAGGAGCGGGTCGGCAGGCGCCTGAACGGCGAGTCCCATTACATCTGCATCCTGAAGACTTCCTGGTAGGCCTCGACGGCCTTGTTGCGTACCTGGGTGGCCAGGGTGATTGCGATGCTCTCGGTTTCGAGCGCGAGCATCACGTCGTGGAGTTCAACGTCCTGGCCGGTGGCGAGGGCGTTGACTTTCTGGTCGGCGGTGTCGCTGACGGACTGGAGCTGGCCGATGGCCTTTCCCAGGAGGTCGGCGAAGCCGCCGCCAACCGGCTTTGCAGCCGCAGCACCAGTCTGGCCAGCGAGGCCCGGTCCCTGAATCCGTCCGATCTCCATGACTACCTCCTCATCGCCTGTAGGGCGCTACGAGCGAAACCCCTAAACGTCTATCTGCTGGAGATATCGAGGGCGCGCAGCGCCATCTGCTTAACCGCGTTGAGCACGGTGACGTTGGCCTGGTAGGAGCGGTTGGCCGACGTGAGGTCGGTCATTTCCTGGACCATGTCGACGTTGGGCATCGCGACGAAGCCCTCGCCATCGGCGTCGGGGTGGGCCGGGTCGTAGACGGAGCGGCCCTGGGACTCCTCGTCGACGCCAACCTGCGTGAGGACGACGCCGGTATCGGCGCCACCGGTGAAGCGGCGGATCATGTTCGAGAATGGCATGGCGGGATCGCCCGAGGCGAAGCGGACGACCTTGCGCTGGTAGGGACCGCCTTCGGGGGTGCTCGTGGTTTCGATGTTCGCCACGTTGGAGCTCACGACGTCCATGCGGACGCGCTGGGCCGCGAGGCCGGAGGCGGAGGATGCGAGTGCCCTGATCAGTCCCATGGCGGAACTCCTTTAGCCTTGAATGACGGTGCGGATGTTGTTGAGCTTGGTGCTGAGCGCGCGCGAGGCTGCCTGGTAGCGCATCTGGGTCTCGGCGAGGAGCACCATCTCCTGGTCGATATCGACGGAGTTGCCGTCGAGGCGGGACGAGGTCAGCAGCTGTTGCGGGTCGATACCGACCTGGCCGCGGAGGTTGCTGCCAGCGGTGAAGTGGCGCGGATCGGTGGCGGCCATCGCGCTGGAGCCGGCGCCAAACTGGCGCTGGAGCTCGGTCTCGAAGTTGACGTCCTGGCGGGCGTAGCCGGGGGTATCGATGTTGGCGATGTTGTTCGAGATGGCCCCCTGGCGGCGGGAGAGGCCGCGCAGCCATCCGGTCAGGGTCTCGATGCCACGGTCGCCGATGGGGTTCATGGGGTTCCTCCGTTACTGGCGGTGTTCCGTGCGGCGCCAGCGAGTGGTCGCCAGTTCGTCGATGAGCCGGAGCTCGGCCCGGTTACGTCCGATGCGCTCTTCTTCGAGGCGCCGGTCGAGCAGGGTCTCGATGGCCTTGCGGTCGCGCCGGCGGCCGAGCAGTTCGGTGCGCTCCTCCTCGACATCGTTCGCGGAGTGCTGGAGGGCGGCACGGCGGGCGAGGATTTCGCGGTCGACGCGCCGCAGGTAGGCGAGTTCAGCGTGGAGGCTGGCGACATCGATCGCGCCCGAGCCGGAGCGGCCGATATCGAGCAGGGCTTCGCGGTTGTCGAGCGACTCGACGAGGGCGTCCTCGCGGCGGCGGTGGAGGCGAAGGGCTTCGGCCAGCTCCTGCTCCTGGAGGCGTTCGAGGCGTTCACGGTGTTTCACCAGGCGTCTCAGTCTCTGTGGCGTCAGTGTCATCGGCGTCCTCGGCGAAGAAGGTCTGGACCGGATCGATCGCACGGAGCGCCGCAACGGCCTCCCCGAACGGCGTCACCTCCGAAGCGGACTGGCGGAGGAAAGCGTTGACCTCGGGGACGAGGTCGATAGCGCGGTCGACCAGGGGGTCGGTGCCGCGGACGTAGGCGCCAATGGAGATGAGATCGCGGGCATCGGCGTGGGCGGCGAGGAGCTGGCGCAGGCGCTGGGCGGCTTCTCTGTGGGCGGGCGAGGCCACCCGTTCCATGAGGCGGGAGACGCTGCCGAGCACATCGATTGGCGGGTAGTGGCCGGCGCTGGCAAGGGTGCGGCGAAGGACGATGTGGCCATCGAGGGTGGCGCGGGCGAGGTCGGCGATCGGTTCGTCCATGTCTTCACCATCGACGAGCACGGTGTAGATGGCGGTGATGCTGCCGGTGGCGGCGGGACCCGCGCGCTCCATGAGGTGGGGGAGGAGGCTGAAGACCGATGGAGGGTAGCCCTTGGTGGTGGGGGGTTCGCCAGCCGCGAGGCCAACTTCGCGCTGGGCCATGGCGACGCGTGTGAGGCTGTCGAAGAGGAGGAGGACGTTGTGTCCCTCGGCGCGAAAGGCCTCAGCTATGGCGGTGGCGGTACGGGCCGCGCAGAGCCGCATGGCAGCGGGGTTATCGCCGGTGGATGCAACGACAACACAACGCTGCAGCGCTTCGGCGCCGAGGTCGTGTTCGATGAAGTCACGGACTTCGCGGCCGCGCTCGCCGATGAGGGCGATCACGGTAATGTCAGCCGCTGTACCGCGCGCGAGCATCCCGAGGAGGGTGCTCTTGCCGACGCCGGAGCCGGCGAAGACGCCGACTCTTTGGCCACGCCCGAGGGTAAGGAATCCATCGATGGCGCGGACGCCGCAGGGGAGGCTGGTGACGATGGGGGCGCGATCCAGCGGGTGAGGGGGCTCGGCGTAACCGGAGACCCAGCGGACGCCGGCCGGATCCGGGCCGCCATCCATAGGGCGGCCAAGGCCATCGAGCACGCGGCCGAGCAAGGCGCGCCCAACCGGCGCGGATGGCGGCCGGCCAGAGGCGTGGACCTTCGCCCCGGCAACGATGGCGCCCCGATCGAGGACCGCGAGGTAGCTGTGTGCACCGCTGGCGCCCGAGCACTCCGCGGCCAGCGGGCGGCCCGCCGGGTCTTCGACGAAGACCATCTCGCGCGGCTCGAGGTTGATGCCGGTGGCCGTAGCCATTTCGCCAGACGCGTGCAGCACGGTGCCGGACCGGCGATGCACGTTGGCCGTCGCGGCCGCTTCGGCCAGCGCTTCGAGACGTGCGGTGATCATGGCGACTCTGCTCCGCTGGAAGCGCCAATGGCGAGCTCCATCAGGGAGAGCCGCGTATCGAGGGTGGCGTCGATGGTCCCGTTCCGAAGGTCGATGACGCATCCGCCAACATCCACCGACTCATCGGGCCGGACGTAGCCAGCCAGATCGACGAGGGCGGCGGTGACGGGCGCTTCGGCTTCCGGGTGGACGCGGATGGAGAGGATTTCCTGGCCGGAGGCGGCCCGGACCGCGTCGGCGACGGCAGCAGTTGTGCGCGCCGGGTCGCCCGCGTAGTGCTCCCCGATGATCCGGCGGACGGCAAGGAGGACGGCGCGGGTGATGACCCCGGAAGCTTCGCCGGCGAGCTGGTCGCGGATCGCGGACCCGGCGGAGGCGGCCGCGCGGAGGAGCCCGATGAGCTGGTCTGCCTCGGCCAGGGCGGCGGCATGGCCTTCAGCCTGCCCGGCCGCACGGCCGGCTTCGTGGATGGAGGCGGCCTGCGCAGCAATGGCTGCCGCCTGCTGGTGGGCCTCGGCGAGGATCGCGGCGGCCTGGCGGTGTGCGCCGCCAATGATTTCGTCCGCGGTGGCCATGGGGCCGGTGACCGGGAGGGTACGCCGGGTGGATTCGCCGAGGACGAACACCTCATCCTCGGAGGGCGCCGCGCGGATGACGCGTGAGGGCCTAGCCAACGAGTTCATCGTCCCCACCCCGGGCGATCACGATTTCCTCGGCTTCATCGAGCCTGCGGATGACCTCGACGACGCGCTGCTGGGCCTCCTCGACCTGGCGGAGGCGGACGGGGCCAGACGCCGCCATGTCTTCCTGCATCATCTGGGCGGCACGGGTCGACATGTTCCGGAGGATGCACTCCTTCACGCCTTCGGGAGTGGCTTTGAGTGCGAGCGAGAGGTCGCGCACTTCGACTTCGCGGAGGATGCGCTGGATGGAGCGGTCGTCGAGGGTGGCGATATTTTCGAAGACGAACATGCGCTTCTTGATCTGGTCGGCAAGCTCCGGCTCGTTGTCCTCGAGGGCCTCGATGATGGTCTTCTCCGTCATGCGGCTGGATTGCTTGAGGAGCTGGACCAGGACCTCGAGGCCGCCGACGGTCTGGGTCTGGCGGGTGGGCTGAAGGACGGCACTGAGCTTGCGGCGGAGGACTGCTTCCACCTCGTTGACGATTTCAGGGTTGGCACGGTCCATGAGGGCGATGCGCTGGGCGACGTCCGCAGCCATTTCCGGTTCGAGACCGGCGAGCACCTGGGCCGCCTTGTCGGACTGGAGGAACGACGTGAGGAGGGCGATGGTCTGGGGGTGTTCGTTGCTGAGGAAGTTCACGAGTTGCTGGACGTTGAGGTGACGGAGGAAGCCAAAGGGGACGGTAGGGGAGGTAGCGGAGAGGCGGTCGATGAGTTCAGTCGCCTTCTCTTCGCCGAGAGCGAGGCGGAGAAGATCTTCGGCGTATTCGAGGCCGCCGAGGGAGATGACGTTGCGCGCGACAGCGGAGCTTTCGAACTCCTCGACGACTTCCTTGCGCTGATCGGGCTGGAGTTCGCCCATGGCGGAGATTTCCCAGGTGAGGCGCTCGATATCCTCATCACTCAGGTGGCGCAGGACTTCGGCGGAGCGCTCCTTGCCCAGGGTAATGAGCAGGGCGGCGGCCTTCTTGCGTCCCTTGAGCTTCTCCTCGCGCGTGACCACAGGCGGTTACCCTTCTTCCCTCATCCAGGTCTGGACGACATCGGCGACGGCGCGCGGGTTGGCCTCGGCGAGCTTGATGACGCGCTCTTCGTGGGGGTCTGGTGCGGTCTCGATGGCGGGGAGGTTGGGCGCGCGGGCGAGGGCCGCCATCGAACCCGGGGCGAGAGCAGGAGCCCCCGCGGCGGCGGAAAGCATCTGGGGCTGGGGCACGCCGGGCAGGGCGAGCTGACGCCTGCCCAGCGACCGCAGCAGGAGCATGACCAGGATGAAGGCCAGGATGACCGCGAGCATGGGAAGCACCAGCTTGAGGTACTGGAGGTAGGTGCCCAGTCCATCGCCGGCAGCGATGACCAGGTCTTCCCGGACACTGGCGTCAAACGGGAGGCGGGTCACGCTGAGGGTGTCGCCGCGGGTTTGGTCCAGCCCGACGGCGGCAGCGACGGCACTCGTGAGGCTGGCTTCCTGAGCGGCCGAAACACTTTCATCCAGGACGACAGAGACACTGAGCCGCTCGACCGAGCCGGGTGCGCGCTCGGTTGTGGAGGTGACGCGGTTGATCTCGTTGTTGGTGGTGGCTTCGGTGCGGGAGTACTGGCTGTTCCCGTTGGCGGTGGTGTCGGTGCCGCCCCCCGTACCGCCGTTCGCGCCCGTGCCGGGGACATTGCCGACATTGATGTTGCTGCCGGTGAAGGTCTCGGTGACGGTGGTGGAGCTGCGCGGTATGGCCTGGTCGGCGGCGCCGAACTCGTCGGAGACCGAGCTTACTTTGTCGAAGTTAAGCGCTGCGCGCACGGTAACGGCGCTGCGGCCGGGCCCTACGACTTTTGCGAGCGTTTCGGTGACGTCGCGCTGGAGGGAGAGTTCGTACTGGCGCTGGAGCTCCATCTGGCTGGAAGTCGCGCCGGTGGAGAACGCCTGGGAAAAGGTTGCGCCGTCGAAGAGGACGCGGCCGGAGTCATCGATGATGGTAACGCCGCTGTGGTCGAGGCCCTCGACGGAGTTGGTGACGAGGTTGGTGATGCCGCGGACTTGCTCGTCGTTGAGGCGGGCGCCGGACTGGAGCTGGAGGAGGACGCTGGCGGTGGCCTCGGCCTGGTCTTCCTTGAAGATGGCTTCCTTTGGCATGGAGATGTGGACGCGGCTGGCACGGACGCCGCTGAGCGTGTTGATGGAGCGGGCGAGCTCGCCTTCGAGGCCGCGGCGGAAGTTGACTTGCTGGACGAAGTCGGTTGCGCCGAAGTTGGTATGGTCGAAGATTTCGAGGCCGATGGAGCCGCCCTTGGGGAGGCCTGCCTGGGCGAGGCTGATGCGGACTTCGGCCACCTTGTTGGCGGGCACCGAGACGGTGGAGCCGCCACCGCCAAGCTCGTACTTCACGCCATCGCTTTCGAGTTGGTCGGCGATGGCGCCGCTATCTTCCGGAGCGAGGCCGCTGAAGGCGACGACCATGTTGGGCTGGGACGAGGCGAGGAAGACGAAGTAGAGGACGAAGAGCGTGGCCGCGCCGATGGCGCCGAGCATGATCTGCCGCGTCCGCGGCAGCTCGTTCCATCGTTCGATGAGCGGTGCGAGCGGGGTGCCCTGTCCCATGTACGCCTCCAGCGAATCGCGGGCGGTCACGCCCGGTGTTCAGGACTCTAGCGACGCGCATTTCGGGGGCGCATTGGGGAGTCCCCGATCTCACGGCGGAGCCTCCGGGTAGGGCGGCGACAAAACCCTGATCTTTGCGTACGGAGCGGGGACGGTGGTGGCGGGAGGCATGGTTTACGGCCTGATGGGGTTCGCGTATCGTTTCGAACGCATAATTCCGCCTTTATGGAGAGACATGTGGCAGATGAACTCCCGCCCCTGATTACCGATGAGATGCGCGCGCAGATCGGCAAGGAATCCGCGCCGACGACCATGGAGGTCGACAAGACGGCCATTCGGATGTTCGCCCGCTCCGTGGGCCACACCGACCCAATCTACTATGACGAAGCGGCCGCGAAGGCTGCTGGATACCGTGGTCTGGTGGCCCCTCCCGGCTACCTGGGGACACCAGTCTTCAACCCGGACGCGGCGTCCCGCCGTGGCGGCGGCGGCATGTTCGGCGGCCCCGAACCGAGCCGGCCACTCCGCCGCATCCTGAACGGTGGGACGGAGATCGAATACCTGAACGACATCTGCGCGGGCGATGTCCTGACCGCCACGACGCATGTGGCGAACTACGAAGAGACCAAGGGAAGCCTTGGCGAAATGCTCATCACGACGAGCAAGACG
This sequence comes from Dehalococcoidia bacterium, assembly GCA_003104995.1. Classification (GTDB taxonomy): domain Bacteria; phylum Chloroflexota; class Dehalococcoidia; order Tepidiformales; family Tepidiformaceae; genus Amarobacter. The sequence goes on along the minus strand of PQAO01000028.1, from coordinate 1,616 downwards.
GTCTATAAGAACCAGGACGGCAAGGTCGTGGCGATTTCGACCGGCACCGGCATTCGCTACTAGGAGGCACATGATGGCTGTCAAGTGGAGTGAGGTTTCGGAAGGGATGCAGATCCCGGAGCTGAAGAAGAACTGCAGCACCCAGCAGCTGGTGCTGTGGGCAGCTGGTTCGGGCGACTTCTATCAGATTCATTACGACAAGGACTTTGCGGTGGGCACCGGGCTCCCCGGGCTGATCGTCCATGGGGCGCTGAAGAACGCGTTCCTCGGGCAGCTGGTGCACGACTGGATCGGCAACAACGGGCGGATCAAGAAGTACGGGTGCAGCTACCGCGGCATGGACTACCCGAACGAGGACATCATCTGCAAGGGCGTGGTGACGCGGAAGTACGAAGAGGGCGGCGAGAAGCTGGTCGACCTCGAAGTGTGGACGGAAAACCCGCAGGGCAAGAAGACGACGCCGGGATCGGCGACCGTCCGCATCGATAGTTAGGAGAGACCGTGGGCAATCTGCTCGAAGGCAAAGTCATCGCGATGACGGGCGCGGGCCGCGGCATCGGGCGCGAATGCGCGTTGCTGGCGGCATCGGAGGGCGCGCGGGTGGTGGTGAACGACCCCGGCGTGAACCCGGACGGCTCGGGCACCGACAATGGTCCGGCCGCCCAGGTCGTCGAGGAGATAAAGAAGGCCGGCGGCGAAGCGGTCGCCAACTTCGCCGACGTCTCGACGATGGACGGTGGCGAAAGCGTCATCCGGTCGGCGCTCGACACTTACGGCAAGCTCGATGGGCTGATCAACCTGGCAGCGATCCTGCGCGACCGGATGGTCTTCAACCTGAACGAGGACGAATGGGACGACGTGATCCGGGTGGACCTGAAGGGCCACTTCACGACGATCAAGCCAGCCTCGGTATTGATGCGGCAGCAGCGCTACGGGCGCATCGTGAACTACAGCTCGGTCTCGGGGCTGCAGGGCAACTCGGGGCAGGCGAACTACGGCGCGGCGAAGGCCGGCGTCGCGGGCCTGACCCGCGTGGCGGCGCGGGACCTGGGGCGCTACGGCGTAACCGTGAACTGCATCGCCCCGGGGGCCTCGACCCGGCTGACCGCGACGGTGCCGCAGGCCTCGCGCGAGTTGCGGGCGGCGCGGGGCATCGCGGGCGCGGGCGGCGCGGCACCTGCCCCGGCGACCAACACGGCCGCGCAGGAAGCAGCCGCGATGCGTGGCCCGGACATGGTGGCGCCAATGACCGTGTACCTGTTGCTGGACGAGGCGTGGAACATCAACGGGCGCATCTTCCAGGTGGCTGGCGGGCACGTCGGGTTGCTCCAGGACATGTACCCGCCGTTCAAGAACATCTACAAGCAAGGCAAGTGGACGCTCGATGAGCTGCGCATGCTGGTGCCCCAGCAGTTGATGGCAGGGGTGGTGAATCCCGCGCCGCCGGCGGATGACCTGCAGATACCGGGGCGGGGGTAGGCAGGGAGGTCAGCAGAACGAAGGGGCGCCCGGTGGGCGCCCCGTTTTCATTGCGGGTGGGTGAGGGGGCCTGGGGTGAGGGGCTGGGGTGCCGCGTGGGGCGGCGTTCGGGCCACGGGGATCGCACCCTCCCTGAC
>PQAO01000027.1 GCA_003104995.1 Dehalococcoidia bacterium | reverse complement strand
CGATTTTCAACACCCTGCTAGAGCGAGGGCTCGGAACTTCCACGGCTCCCCGGGCGTTGGATTGAGTAGCCAGTCGATCGGAGGCGCGGTACATGCTGAAGACGCCTGCTCTGATAGCCCTGATGCTCCTGGTAGGCATGGTGTTTGCCGCCTGTCAGGACGAGACGTTGGACGACCAGGTGACCGGAACGGCGACTGCATCGCCTCCGCCCCCGGCGACCGCGACGCCCGGCGGGGGGCAGTGCCCTGTCGCGGTCGAAATCTGTGACTTTTCGGCCGCGCTGCAGCGCCTCATCTCGGCGGCGGATATCAATGCGATCGAGGCGCTCATGAGTTCTTCGGAGTTTGTCTGCCCCGGCGCCGAATCGGGTGCCGGTGGGCCGTTCCCGTTGTGCGACGGCGCACGCGAAGGCGAGGTACGCCAGGGATTCCGCATTAGGCGGCTCCAATCCGATGGCGGAACGGTTGAATACAGCCTGCTCCCGCAGCTTCGGATGGCCATCCTCGATGATGCGGATCAGTACCTCGGATACTACGTGGAGCCCCACGTGATCGGGATCCATTGCCCCGTCGTTTCGGGAAGCCCGGAGTGCGGCGAGCAATTCATCGTCTACTTCTCGATGGCGATGCCGAGCGCCAATGCCGTGGTCGAACGGCGGCCGGAGGGACTCCGCCTGGTGGGTCTCCAGATGGGCGATGCACTTGAAAAGCCGGGAGCTATCGCCTCACATCGGGGCGACCTCCCGTACTTCGGCGATAGGGTCGGCCCGGGGTGGTTCTATCCGTGGCGCGGTGAGTACCTCCCCGACCCAGAACACGATGTCCCGCGCCGCTGGCTCTTTGCGCCCCCGGAGCTCAGCGGGGTGACAGTGAGACCGCCGTCTGGACCGTGCCCCGCGACCCTGACGCTCACCCTGTCAGAAGCACCTTCGAGTGCGCCGGGGAAGGAACCACTTCCACGCGTCTGGATCATTGCCGGTACCCGGGGCATTCAGCACACGGTAGGTATCCCGGGGCGCCCGCCGCTCGTCGTGCAAGACCCGCCGTGGCTTCCGGATGGCCGGTCCGCAGAGGTTCGGCTGGAACCAGGCATGCTCAATGGCACGCTCTGCGACGCCCGGACAATCACGCTGATCGCCTGGGGCGGCCCCGATGGTCCCGTCGTTGCCGGCTACGCGATCGAACCGTAGCCCACCGAACCCGCCGCCTGTCGTAGGATCGATCCATGCCCCCGATCACGCTGCACATGGTGCTTGCCCGCCAGATCGCCCTGGACCTCTGCCACTCCGATGTCCCTGCCGATTCCGGGCACTATCTCCTCGGCGCAACCAGCCCGGATATCCGCGTCATCACCCGGCAGGATCGCTTCAGCACCCACTTCTTCGACCTGAATGAACATAACCACCAGGACTCCGTCGAAGGCTTCCTCCGCGTGTACGGCCGCCTCGCGCGGCCGGAAGACCTGAACCCCGAGACGCGCGCCTGGGCCGCCGGCTACATCAGCCACCTCGTGATGGACGAGCAGTACATCACCGAGGTGTACCGCCGCCACTTCGCCCGTTACGACGAACTCGGCGGCACCATTCGCGCCAACGTAATGGACCGCCTTCTCCAGTTCGATCTCGACCGCCAGTACGGCAGTGACCCGGAGCTGAAGGATGCGCTCTGCACCGCCCTCGGCTGCACGGTCGAAGGCATCGAGGCCGGGTTCGTCGATGCCGAGACGCTCGAACGCTGGCGCCAGGTCTCGGCGGATGCGGCTGCGCGCAACCTGGACTGGGACCGCGCCCGCGGCATGATCGCCAACCACTTGCGCTACGCTGGGCTCGAAGAGGGCGAGACCCTCACGTCGTTTCTTGATTCGCTTCCCGAACTGCTGGATGAGACAATCGCCCACATCACGAGCGCCGAAGTCGATGCCTTCGTGCAGCGCTCCACCGCTGCCGCGCGCGAGGCCGTAGAGAGGTACCTGGGATGCGGATAATCCGCAATGCCGAAGAGGGCAAGCAGCTCTTGCTCTCCCGCCGTCCGCTCGAAACCGAGGAACTCCCCATGGAGATCCGGGAGACTACGTTCCGTACGTTTGGCCAGGAACTCAGCCCCGATGAGGTCGTCCGCCGCATCATCCGCGACGTCCGCGAGGACGGCGACAACGCTGTCCGCTACTACAACTCCAAGCTCGACGGAGCCACCGTCGGCGACCTGAAGGTCAGCCGCGATGAAATCGCCGCCGCCTACAACACGCTCGATAGCGAGCTCGTCGAAGCCCTGAACTTCGCTGCCAAACGCGTCCGCAGCTACCATGAACAGCAGCTCCGCGGCGCCATGCTCGACTTCCAGAATAACGGGCTGGGCCAGATAACCCGCCCGCTCCAGAAGGCCGCCATCTACGTGCCCGGCACACGCGCGCCGCTCCCCAGCACGGTCCTCATGTGTGCGATCCCGGCTCGCGTCGCTGGCGTCGATGAGGTCTACCTGGCCAGCCCCGTGCTCCCCGATGGCACCGTGCCGCCGGTCAAACTCGTCGCCGCCGACATCGCGGGCGTCGATGGCGTGTACAAGGCGGGAGGCGCCCAGGGTATCGCCGCCTTCGCCTACGGCACCGAGACCATCCCCCGCGTCGACAAGATCGCCGGCCCGGGCGGCTTGTTCGTCACCATTGCGAAAAAGCAGGTCTTCGGCGACGTCGGCATCGACAGCATCTACGGCCCGACCGAGACCGTCATCATTGCGGACGAGTCGGCCAACCCCGAGTTTGTCGCAGCCGACCTGATCGCCCAGGCAGAGCACGATGCTCTTGCCAGCCCCATCCTCCTCACCCCGTCGCACTACCTGGCCGACGAGGTTGCGAGCGCCATCGAGCGCCAGCTGCGTACGCTGGAGCGCGCGAAGATCGCCCGCGCGGCACTCGACAACCGCGGCGGCTGCATCCTCGTGAACGACATCGACCACGCCATCGAGCTGGCCAACTACTACGCGCCCGAGCACCTCTGCCTCTGTGTCGAAAACCCGACCGCCTACGCGATGAAGGTCCGCAACGCTGGCGGACTCTTCCTTGGAGAGGCCTCGCCCGAAGCCGTCGGCGACTACACCGCGGGCCCCAGCCACACCATGCCCACCGGCGGCAGCGCCCGCTGGAGCGGCCCCCTTGGCGTGGGCGACTTTCTGAAACGCATGGCCGTGATCAACCTCCCTGACGACGACATGGAAGAGCTGAACCACTACGCCGCCATCATCGCCCGCTCCGAGGGTCTCACTGGCCACGCCCATGCTCTCGAGCGACGGCTCCAGGGGCGCTAGCGATGGACCTGCGCAGCCTCCTTCGTGACGACCTCGAAGAGCTCGAGGAGTATGTCCCGGTAAAGCCGCTCGACGTGCTGGCCGCCGAGATCGGCCTGCCCGTCGACCGCCTGGTCAAGCTCGATGCGAACGAGAACCTGTACGGCCCCCACCCGGACGTACTGGCGGCGATCCGCCAGGCGCCCTTCCACATCTACCCCGACCCCGGCCAGCAGGCGCTGCGCGCGGCCATCGCGCGCTTCGCCGGCGTCCAAGCCGGGAATGTGGTCGCGGGGACCGGTGCGGATGACCTGATTGACATCCTCCTCCGGCTCGTGATGCCAAAGGCGGTGGCTATCGCCACGCCGACCTTCGGGATGTACCGCTTCCTCGCCCGGATCTCGCGGGCCACGCCCGTCGAAGTGCCCCGGCGGCCCAACTTCGACCTCGATGTGGTTGCCCTTCGCCACGCGGTCCACGGTGGCGCCGGGATCGTCTTCCTTACGTCGCCGAACAACCCGACCGGCAACCCGGTGAACCTCGCCGAGCTGGACGCCCTCTGCTCGCTCGATGCATTAATCGTGGTCGACGAGGCCTACGTGGAGTTCGGTGGGCAGTCGGTAGTGCCACTCATCGCTGAGCATCCCAACCTGGTGGTGCTGCGGACGTTCAGCAAGTGGGCGGGGCTCGCGGGCCTCCGTGTCGGCTACTCCATCAGCAACCCTGAGCTCGCCCGCCACATGATGTCGCTCAAGCAGCCGTACAACGTCAATGTTGCCGCGGATGCGGGTGCTCGATCGGCAATCGCCCACTGGCCCGAGATCTCCGAGACCATCGCCTGCATCGTCGCCGAACGCGACCGGATGGCAGCGAAGGTCGCCGAACTCGGCTGGCTCACGCCGATCCCGTCGCAGGCTAACTTCGTGCTCTTCGCCGTCGAGGGCCGCCCTGCGAAGGACGTGGCGGCAGCACTCCGGAGCCGCGGCGTGCTCGTGCGCTACTACGATCGGCCGGACCTCGCGAACTACATCCGCATCAGCGCCGGCCGCCCGGAAGACACCGACGCGCTACTCGCGGCACTCAGCGCCCTATAACGTCTGGAGCCCCGCGACCGGCCCGCCCAGGAACCAACTGGTGCCTACCGTTCCGCACGGGCCGCGCCCTGCCCGATTCGACCCAATCGCTCCTATACGCGATAACTCTCAGATGACCGCTCGCACTGCCGCCGTTTCGCGCCGCACCGCCGAGACCAGCATCGACATTTCGCTGAACCTCGACGGCACCGGGAAGTTCGTCACCGAGACGGGGGTCGGTTTTCTCGACCATATGCTCAGCCACATCGCCAAACACGGTGTGTTCGACCTCGAAGTCCGCTGCAGCGGCGACCTCTGGATCGACCAGCACCACACCGTCGAAGACATCGGGATCTGCCTGGGCGAGGCGTTCGCGCAGGCTGTCGGCAACAAGGCCGGGCTGGTCCGCGCGGGGTCTGCCTACATGCCGCTCGATGAAGCGCTCGCCCGCGCCGCCGTCGACCTGAGCGGCCGTCCCTATGCCGTGCTCGACCTGCGCCTCCTCGGCCGCGAAATCGGCGGCCTGCCGCCCGACCTGTTCAACCACTTCCTCGAGTCGTTCGCGTTCGCGGCGAAGATCAACCTCCATCTCTCGGTGCTGGCCGGGGTGAACGACCATCACAAGATCGAAGCGGCGTTCAAGGCCATGGCCCGCGCGCTCGACGCCGCCGTCAGGATCGACCCGCGGCGCGGAGGCGACATCCCGAGCACGAAGGGTTCGCTCTAGCCGCCGATCCCGGTGCCCGCCCGAATCCGTGATGATCGCGATCATCTACCCGGGGAAGCATCGCCAGCAGGGCCCGTTTTCAGGTTTGACACTCCTGTTCACGAGCGACACGATTCGGGCCTCATGGAAGCCCAGTTAGCACATTACCTCGAAGCCAGGCTCCCCGCGGAGCACGTCCGCGTCAGCAACCTTTCGCGCATCCCCGGCGGCGCCTCCCGCGAAACGTGGATGTTCGATGCCTCGTGGCACGACGGAGGCGAGGAGAAGGTCGAGGCGTTCGTCCTCCGCAAGGACCCACCCGCCAGCCTCCTCGAAACCGACCGCGAGGCCGAATACGCCTTCTACTCCACGTTCCGGGGCTCGAAGGTGCCAGTTCCGCGCATGCGCTGGCTCGAACCTGACGCCAGCATCCTCGGTGGGCCGTTCTTCATCATGGACCGCATCCTGGGATGCGAATCCGGCCCCCGCGTCATCATCGCGCCGCCCTTCACGGACGTTCAGCCAGAGATTGCGCGGAATATGTACGAAATACTCGCCGTCATCTCGACCTTGGACTGGGAAGGTTCGCCGGCCGCGCGTGTTGCCGAGGCCCCCACGCCCGCGACCGCCTGGGAGAAGGAGCTCGGCCACTGGGAACGGATCATCAACGAGCAGGAGCTGAGCCCCCAGCCGATCATGCGCGGAGCCATCCGCTGGCTCCGCGCTAACCCCCCGCCCCCTGCCCAGCGCATCGGCGTTGTCCACGGCGACTACCGCGTTGGCAACTTCCTCTATCAGGCCGATGGCTCCATCCACGGCATCGTCGACTGGGAGATGGCCCACTTCGGCGACCCGATCGAGGACCTTGCCTGGTCGTTCAACGAATCATGGCAATGGACCAAGGACGGCCGACCCGGCGGGATCGTCGACCGTGAGACCGCGATCGCCCACTGGGAACGTGCCAGTGGACTGACGGCCGACCGGGCTGCGCTACACTGGTGGGAGGTGTTCAGCCATGTGAAATGCCAGGGGATCTGGCTCACCGGCGCGCGCTCATTCCAGGAGGGCCGCACCAACGAGCTCATCCTGCCGCTCGTGGCGTACACGCTCATCAACGGTCAGGACCAGTATCTGCTCCGGACCATGGGGAGGATAGCATGAGGCCAGATCCGGGACGCGTCTTGCAGGGTGTCGCGGTGAATCTCCTGACGAACGTCATGCAGGAGATCCGCACGCCCTTTGGCCTGCAGACGGTCGGCACCGCCGGCTCGCTTGCGATGATGACCGCCGAGGAGTTCGACCGGGCAGCCGACCGCCTGGTATCGGAAAACCGCGCTGTGCGCGCCATTCTCAACGATGGCCTCTCCCTGGTGAGTGGCGATACCGCCGCGGCAGTCTCCGCCGCGATCGCCACGCCGGCCGCGCCCGACTTCCGGGTGTCGTCGCTTCTCGCCGAAAATGACGCCCTGCGTGGAGGGTTGATTGCGCTCCACGCGGGTGTCGAGCAGGTCGCAACGCCCGAGGCACATGCCATGGACGAGCGCATCTGGGCCGAATTGATCGAATCCACACGCCGCAGGGAGTTCACGAACCGCCTGATATGAGAGACGATCTGCGCCGCTTGCTCGCGGCGTATGTGCCCCAGGCCCAGCGGCCCGACCCCCTCCCTCCACCAGCAGGTGTGCTGGTGCTCCTTCACGAACGCCCGGGCGGGCCGCACGTCATCTTCCAGAAACGCACGGAGAGCGTGCGCGACCACAAGGGCCAGATCAGCTTCCCGGGCGGCGCCATGGACCCCGGCGATCCGCACGTCCTCCACACGGCTCTGCGCGAGACCCACGAGGAGATCGGCGTCGACCCCGGCCACGTTGACGTGCTGGGGCAGCTGGACGACATGGTGACTGTCTCGAACTTCCTCGTGACGCCCTACGTCGGCTGGCTCGATCGCTACCCGTACGAGTGGCACGTCAGCTCCCACGAGGTGGCGTACCTGCTCGAAGTCCCGCTTGAACACCTGCTCAACCCACGCAATCTCATCCCCGACCGGCGCGTCATCAACGGCCGGGAGTACACGTTCCAGTCGTATCGGTTCGGCGATGACCTCATCTGGGGCGCTACCGCCCGCATGCTTGGGAACTTCCTGGACCTCATGCAGGCCATGTAACCGGGGACAGTGACCCTGCCTTCCGCCTACGATTGGCGAATGACCGACGCCCAACCACGCACGATTGCTGCGCTCCTCCAGGAACTGCCGGCCGCCCGGCTCCTTCGCGGCGACCCAACGACCACCGTTGAAGCCGTCGAACACGACTCGCGCCGCGCCGCCGCGGGCACCCTCTTCGTTGCCATCCCCGGCTTCACGGTTGACGGCCACTCCTTCCTGCCGCAGGTTGCCGCGGCCGGAGCTGCCGCCGCGATCATCGAGGCGGGCCACGCTCTCCCCGCGGGCCTGGACGACACCCTGGCCCTCATCGAAGTCCCCCGAACGCGGCCCGCGCTCGCCGCTGCCGCCGCCTGGTTCTACGGGCACCCCGGTCGCGACATGGTCGTCATCGGCATCACCGGCACCGATGGCAAGACCACCACATCCCACCTCCTCACGTCCGTCCTCGAAGCAGCCGGAGGCTCGGTCGGGCGCCTGGGCACCGTCGATACCTACTTCCCCGGCGAGTCGGGCAAGGTCACCGATCGCATGACCACCCCGGAGGCGAACGAGGTGCAGCGCCTGCTGCGCCGCATGGCCGACGCGGGCTGCGAGTTCGCCATCGTCGAGTCCACCAGCCATGGGCTGGCGCTCAACCGACTCGACCACGTCGAGTACGACATCGCCGCCTTCACGAACATCACCGGCGACCACCTGGACTTCCACAAGACGTTCGAAGCCTACCGCGAGGCCAAGGGGCTGCTCTTCGAAGCACTGGATACCGCCACGCACAAGGGCATAGCCAAGACGGCTGTGGTCAACGCCGACGATCCGTCCGCGAACTACATGCTCGAACGCTCCCGCGCCGAGCCGCTGAGCTTCGGACTCGAGGCGCGGGACGCCACGGTGGTGGCCCACAACCTGGTCCTCCGGGCCGACGGCACGGACTTCCGGCTGGTCACCCCGCGCGGCACGGCCGAAGCGTCCATCCAGCTGCCGGCGGTCTTCAACGTCATGAACGCGCTCGCGGCGGCTTCCGTGGGCCTCGCCTGCGGCGGCGGTGTGAGCGACATCGCCCGGGGGCTGGGTGCATGTCCCGGAGTGCCGGGGCGTATGGAGCGCATCGTGCAGGGGCAACCGTTCGAGGTGATCGTCGACTATGCGCACACCGGCGACGCCGTTCGGAAGGTGTTGGAAGTCCTGCGCGAGGTCTGCCGGGGCCGCCTGATCATCGTGGTCGGCGCCGCCGGCGAACGTGATCCTGGCCGCCGCTTCGGCGTCGGGCGCGCGGCGGCCGAAGGAGCGGACTTCGCCGTTTTCACCAACGAGGACCCGCGTTCAGAGGACCCCGCGGCCATCGTCCGGGAGATCGGCCGTCACGCCGAAGGCGCCGGCCGGGTCCGCGGGCAGGACTTCGTCGAGATCGAGGATCGCCGTGAAGCAATCGCCGAGGCGCTGCGCCGCGCGGCCCCCGGCGACATCGTGGTCGTTGCCGGGAAGGGTCACGAAAAATCGATCGTCTACGGCACTGAGTCCCGCCCATGGGACGACCGCGATGTCGCCCGCGAGGAGCTGACCCGGATCGGGTACCGCCGGCCATAACGGCTCTTTCTCTGGCATTTCCCGGTCTCGTTTGGACGCTATTCAGGCCCTTCGTATACTGCTTGGCAGTAGGCCATTCGAGCGCCGTCCCCGATACGAGGTTTCACCCGTGCCCAAGCGAAAACGACGCGAGCTGCAACACCTGCGGCAAGAACCATCTCGCCGCAAGAACTACCAGCTCGGCAGCGGCGCGGGCAGCGATATCTACCGGCCGGGCTTCCCGATGAACCTGCTCGGCAACGTCAAGTTCTTCGCCATCGTCGGCATCGTCGTCGCCGTCCTCATGGTCGGCGGCGCGCTGCTCACCACCAATGGGTTCAACCAGGGCGACCCCGACATCCTCCCCACCAACACGCCAACCGGCTCCGAGACTCCCGAAGGCTCTGTCACCGCCAGCCCGACCGCCGTCGTCAAGTCGTTCGAAAAGGCCGAAACTGTCATCGATGCCGCGACCAAGAAGTATTCGGCGACCGTCAAGACCAACAAGGGCGACTTCGTCATCGAGTTGAACGCCGACAAGGCTCCCAACACCGTCAACAGCTTCGTCTTCCTTGCACAGCAGGACTATTTCGACGGCATCACCTTCCACCGTGTGATCGACAATTTCGTCGTCCAGGGCGGCGACCCCACCGGCACCGGCGGAGGTGGCCCGGGTTACCAGACGGCCGACGAGCCAAGCGAAGAGCGCAACCTGAAGTACACGGTCTCCATGGCGAAGGTGGGTGGGCAGTCCGTTTTCGGCAGCCAGTTCTTCATCAACCTGAAGGACAATCCCTCGCTCGACTTCGATAACCCGACGGCCAACAAGTTCTATCCGTTCGGTACGGTCGTCAGCGGCCAGGACGTTGTCGACTCGATTGGCAAGGTGCCCACTGGCGCCGGCGACAAGCCCATCGACCCCGTCGTCATCAACGACGTGGAAATCAAGGAAGAGGCGAAGTAGCAGCTGACTCCTGGCTGTTCCGCCAACAGGCCGGGCGCGAAAGCCCGGCCTGTTTCAATCCCCGGCGAGACGGGTAGCCTGGGCCTCCCAGATGGCGCGGACGTAGTCGCTGGTCACGCGCCCGTCACGGTCCCCCGCGAACACGCTCCGGACAATGCTCCCCTCGGCGGCGTAGGTCGCGATGAGTGTGACCCGCGCGGGACCCTCCTCGGCAGTGACCCGGAATGCCCGCGCGCCCACGATCGGCGCGATCTCTTCCGTCAGGCGCCGGCCCCCGGGGAGCCAGAGAATGCCCGAGGCTGCCAGGTCCTCCGCGTCGGCGTCGAGGCTCGCGACCCAGTCAGCCGCCTGCTCTTGCGATTCGAACACGAGCACCTGGCAGACAACGTTCATCGGTGGGTCGAACGGTGGTTTGGGGAGGCTTTCTTTCCAGAAGACGAACCGGCCGCGCTCCATCCCCGCCGCCCGGTACTCCCGCTTCCTGGCGGCAGGGTCGAGGCCGAGGCCCCCCAGGTCGTCCCGCGAAAACGCCCCCGAGACGAGCTGGAGGAAGCGGCCGTCCAGGTCGGACTGCTGGCAAAGGTACCGGTCCAGGGCGGTGTCGCCCGATTCGCTCGCATCGGAACAGCCCGCGAGCGCCACGCTGAGCAGGCTGGCGGCGATGGCGAGCCTAGTCTTCACTGTCCGCGTGGATTTCCGGGCCGATCATCCCGTGCTTCGCCTGGTAGCGCTCCACCAGCACGATAAGTCCAAAAAACGGGAAAAACGCCAGCGTCGCCGCCAGTCCCCACCACCATTCGGGGATGATGAACAACAGGATGGCACACGCGGCCGAGAGCGCCATGCCGATGATGGAAAGGATACGCCCGGCGAGGACGTAAGGGGTGACGGGCGTGTTCATCGCTCCCAGTTTCGCCGCGCCGCCGCAGCGGGTCTACTCCCGGCCCTGCCTGCCGCCTTCGCCCATCTCACGTATACTCGGGCCGATTCCTCAAGGAGTACACACATGGCCCGACCTGTGCTGCGCACCGCGCTCTGCGACATGCTCGGCATCGAATACCCCGTGGTCCTGGCCGGCATGGGCCCGGTCGCAGGCGGCATCAGCGGTCCCGTCGCCACGGCGCCGCTCGTTGCGGCTGTTTCTAATGCCGGCGGCCTCGGCGTCATCGGCGGGGCAGGCTTCACAGCAGAGCGGCTTCGCGAAGAGATCCAGACAGTGCGTTCGATGACCGACAAGCCCTTCGGGGTCGACCTCCTCCTGCCATCGAACTTCATGGGCGGCGCCGCCGGCGGCGAGATGCCCCGCGACCCGCGTGAACTCATCCCTGCCGAGACCCGCGCAGGGCTCCGCAAGATGGCCGAAGACCTCGGCATCCAGTGGGAGGAAATGCCCCGCGAGCCCCGCGCCGACGCCCCCCGGCCCCGCTCGGGCGGCATGTCTGACGAGCAGATGGAGGTGGTCATCGAAGAGAAGGTGGCGGTCTTCGCCAGCGGCCTCGGCAGCCCGGCACAGTGGATGGACCGCCTCAAGGCCAACGGCACGAAGGTGCTCTGCCTGGTCGGCAACGTGAAGAATGCGAAGCGCGTCGCCGCGTCCGGCGCCGATATCGTCGTCGCCCAGGGGACTGAAGCGGGCGGCCATACCGGCCGGATCGCCACGCTCGCCCTTGTCCCCCAGGTAGTCGACGCCGTTGCACCCACGCCGGTTATCGCCGCGGGTGGCATCGCCGATGGCCGCGGCATCGCGGCCGCGCTCGCCCTCGGCGCCATCGGCGTCTGGTGCGGCACTGCGTTCCTTGTGGCGACCGAGGCGAACCAGCCCGAGACCCAGAAGCAGCGCGTCCTCGCCGCGGGCGACGAAGACACGAAGATCACCCGCCTGTACAGCGGCAAGACGATGCGCAATATCACCAATCCACTCATCGAAGCATGGGAAGCCTCCGGCCTCCAGGCGCTCCCCATGGGGCTCCAGGGGCTCCTTATCCAGGACCTGGTCTACTCGATCCGTAAGTCTGGGCGCGAAGAACTCATGATGAATGCCGCCGGCCAGGCCTCCGGCATGCTGAGCCGCGTGCGCCCTGCCGCCGACATCCTTCACGACATGGTGGCCCAGGCCGCCGGCATCATCGGCGGCGGCCTCCAGGCCCGCGTCACCGCCGTCCCAGGAGACTAGCTCATGACCGAACAGGCACTTGCGGGTGTCCGCGTTGTTGAATTGACCGACGAACTCGGCTCGTATTGCGGCCGGCTGCTGGCGGATCTTGGAGCCGAGGTTATCAAGGTGGAACCTCCGGGCGGCGCGCGTCAGCGCAACTCCGCACCGTTCCTCGCCGGCCACGAAGACGACCCCGACGCCAGTCTCGCCTTCTGGGTCCACAACACCTCGAAGCAGTCTGTTGTGCTCGACCTGGAGACTGAGGAAGGGCGCGCGGCGGCCCGGAAACTCGCCCTTTCCGCCGATATCCTCGTCGAGGACAACCCGGTTGGCTTCCTGGCCGCTCGCGGGCTGGGCTACCAGGACCTCCACGCCGCGAAACCTTCGCTCGTCTACACCTCGATCACCGGCTTCGGCCAGACGGGCCCCCACGCGGGCTGGGCCTTTAGCGATATCGTCGGGCAGGCGATGGGCGGCATCATGACTCTGGCCGGCGAGCTCGTGGACCCGCCAAACATGATCTACGGCCACCAGGCCGACGTTTCCGCGAGCATCCAGGCCGCCCAGGGCGCGCTCATGGCGCTCCTCCACGCCGAGGCAACCGGCCAGGGCCAACTGGTCGACGTTTCCGCCCAGGAGGCCATCTCGATGGCCCAGGAGACTGCGATGCAGACCTGGGACTTTCAGAAGAAGAATCGCGTTCGTGTCGGCGGAGCGGGCGGCATCCCGATCGCGATCCCGGGCTCGGGTACGCTGAAAACCAAAGACGGCTACGTCCTCCTCTACATCATCGCCCCTGCCGGCGGTGACCTGCCGGAACTTGTCGATTGGATGCGCGAGGAGGGGAAGGCAGCGGACCTCGACGAGGAGCCCTACGCGTCGCTCATTTCCCAGCTCAACATGGGTTGGCTGACGCAATTGATGGGCAACCCGGAAGACACCATGAAATACATCCCGCTGTTGCCCCACGTGAACGAAGTCATCGCCGCGTTCTTCGCCGAGAAGACCTCTCGAGAAGCGTATGAGACTGGCCAGGAACGGCGGCTGCTCATCGGCATCGTCTCGACGCCGAAGGACCTGGCCGAAAACACGCAACTGAGGGCTCGAGACTGGTTCGTCCAGTTCCCGGAGGCTCCCGCAGGCAAGCCGGTCGAGTTCCCCGGACCCCCTTACCGGCTTTCCGAAACGCCCGCCATCATCAGCCGCCCGCCGCGCCTCGGCGAACACACCGCCGCCGTGCTCGGCGCGCTCACGTAGGAGGATCTCCATGGCCAAACGACCGCTCGAAGGCATCCGCGTCGCCGACTTCTCCTGGTTCGGGGCCGGTCCCATCGCCGGCAATACGCTCTCCACCTACGGTGCCGAGGTCATCCGCGTCGAATCGGAGACGAAGATCGACGCTCTCCGCCGCGTCCACCCCTTTGCGATGAACCCGGACGGCACCTTCAAGGGCGGCTACAACGTCTCGGGCTACTTCAACAACTTCAACGCGGGCAAGCTCTCGCTCCAGCTCAACCTCAACACCGAGAAGGGCCAGGAGATCGCCTACCGCCTCCTCGAAAAGTGCGACATCTTCCTCACGAACTTCACCCCGCGCGTGATCGACAAGTGGAATCTCCACTACCACCAGATCGCTGCGGTGAACCCCCGGATCATCGCGGCCTACGCCCCCATGCAGGGTATGGAGGGCCCCCACCGCGATTACCTTGGCTTCGGCGCCGTGCTCACGCCCGTCACCGGTATCAGCGAGATGTCGGGCTTCCCGAATCGCCCGCCTTTTGGCGTTGGGACCAACTACCCGGACTACGTCATCAACCCCGGCCACACGGTGACCGCGATGATGGCCGCCCTCCGCTACCGCAACCGGACCGGCAAGGGCCAGTGTATCGAGCTCCCTCAGCTCGAATCGGTCGTCAACACGCTCGGGACTGCCGTCGTGGAACGCCTCGCCAACGGCACCAGCCCGACGCGCACCGGCAACCGCAGCCTCAATGCTGCCCCGCACGGTGCCTTCCGCTGCGCCGATGACCCCGATTCGGTCGACTCGCCTGACCGATGGGTGGTCCTTGCCTGCCGCGACGACGCCGAATGGCAGCGCGCCGCGGGTGCGCTCGGCCACCCCGAGGCTGCCACCGGGCCGAAGTTCGCCACCTTCGCCGCCCGCAAGCAGAACGAGGACGAGTTGGAGTCCCTCATCAACTCCTGGACGAAGGACCTGAAGGCCGAAGATGCCTGTGCCGCCCTCCAGGCCGCCGGCGTGCCCGCGGGCGTCGTTCAGAACTCCCAGGACCTGCTCGACCGTGACGAGCACATGCGGAGCCGTGGCTATTACCAGTACGTCGAGCACCCCGAGGCCGGCCGCGAGGCGCACGACGGCCCCGCGTTCGTCCTCAGCGAAACGCCTGGCTACATCGCCGCGCCGGCGCCGCTCATGGGCGAACACACCATGGACGTCTGCGAACGCATTATCGGTCTCAACATGGACGAGGTCGCTGACCTGCTCGCCGAGGGCGTGCTGCTCTAAGCGTGTTCCCGCCGGGGCTCCGATGGGCTGCCCCGGCGGTACATTTGTTCTATAATCGGGGTACTCAATCCCCAGGGGTGAATGTGCTTTACGGGAAGTGGCGGCCACGCGGTTTCGACGAGGTCGCCGGGCAAGACCACATTGTCCGCACACTGCGGAACGCGCTGGCTTCCGGCCAGGTCGCTCACGCGTACCTGTTCAGCGGGCCCCGCGGCACGGGCAAGACGACCACCGCCCGCATCCTCGCCCGCTCGCTCAACTGCGCCAACCTGTCCGACGGCGAGCCCTGCAACACCTGCGCCCCCTGCCGTGCAATCCTCGCTGGCAACGCTCTCGACCTCATCGAGATGGATGCCGCCAGCAATCGCGGTATCGAGGACATTCGCGAATTGCGCGAGAAGATCGCCTTCGCACCGTCAGACCTCACGAAGAAGGTCTACCTCCTCGATGAAGTTCATATGCTCACCGACGGCGCCTTCAACGCCCTCCTGAAGACCCTCGAAGAGCCGCCGCCGCACGCGGTCTTCATCCTTGCCACCACGGACCTCCACAAGGTCCCGGCGACCATCATTTCCCGCTGCCAGCGGTACGACTTCCACCGCGTCCCCAACGACGCAATCATCGAGCGCCTCCAGTTCATCTGCGAACAGGAGGGCTTCTCGGTGCCACGCGACGGGCTGCTCGCCATCGCCGTCCAATCGCGCGGCGGCCTGCGCGATGCCATCACCATGCTCGAACAGGTCACCGCACGTTACGGCAACGCGGTCACCGTCGAAGATGTCCGCGCGGCGATGGGCCAGGTGAGCGATAGCCGCGTGGCCGGGCTCGTCAGCGCCATCCTTGCCGATGACCTTGGCAGCGCACTCGAAATCGCCCGGTCAGTCGCCGATGACGGCATCGACATCGCGCGCTTCACCCGCGCCACCATCGACCTGATGCGCGAGATCGTCCCCGAAGCGCTCAAGCGCGAATCACCAGCAGAGCACCCCCAGGCTGACCTCATTGGCGCCACCCGTGCCCGGTCCGACGGTGTCCGGCTGCTCGCAGCAGGGATCGCGGAGCTTGCACGAGCCGACTTCCGCCTCGACCCGGCGAGCCCGATTCCGCTCGAAGTGGCCTGTGCCGCTGTCATTCTCACCGGTGGCCTTCCCGCTCAGCCCGTCGCTGTCGCGGCCGGCGCCCCGGTGACGGCGCGGCAGCCGGTTGAGCGTCCCACCGGAGGGGCCGGGGGACCCGCCCCAGTCCCGAGCAACACACCGCTTTCGCGCGAAGAGAAGTTCGCCCGCGACCTCTACGAGCACTGCAAGATGGTCAACCCTTCGCATGCGATGTGGCTCAACGGCTCTTTCGAGGTGATCGAGATGGATGGCGAGGAGCTCTCCCTCGGCTTCCAGCGGCAGATGCCGATGGGCAAGGTCGACACGGTCTGCAGAGCGATGGTGGAGGAGCAGGCTGCCGTGATTCTCGGCCACCCGGTAACCTTGAAAGTGACGTTGATCGACGGCACTGCCCAACCGCGCCGCGAAACGCGGCGCGGCCACCTCGCCGAAGCGGCGAAGGCCATGGGCGCCACCCCCGTCGGGAAGGACTGATATGGCAAAGAGCAGCGGCAACAACCGGTATTTGCGCCGGGGAGGCGGCGGCCTCCCCGGGCGCAGCTCCATGGGCGCCGGCGGCGCCAACCCCAACGCGCTCGCCCAGGCCCAGGAGATGCTGGCGAAGGCGCAGGCCGAACTCGCCGCCTCCGCGGTCGAAGGGACGGCCGGCGGCGGCGCGGTCCGCGTGACGATGTCTGGCGAACAGAAGATCACCGGCATCAAGCTCTCGCCCGATGTCGTCGACCCTGAAGATGTCGAGATGCTCGAGGACCTGATCATGGCCGCCATCTCGGACGCATCCGAAAAGGCCAACGACTTGCAGCAGCAGTCCTTCGGGGCGATAACGGGCGGGCTCGGCCTGCCCGGCCTCGGCATCGGTTAGCCCGCCCGGTGGCCGAGGGCTCGTCCACTCCTGAGCCAATCCAGCGCCTGGTGGAGTCGTTCCACCGGCTGCCGGGCATCGGCCCCAAGTCCGCCCAGCGGCTCGCCTACCACATCCTTCGGACGAGCGAGCAGGAAGCCTCCGCGCTCGCCCGGGCCATCCTCGATGTGAAGCAGCGGATTCGGCTTTGCTCACAGTGCATGAACATCACCGAGTCCGACCCCTGCGGTTACTGCCGGGACGAGCGGCGCGACCGCTCCGTCGTTTGCGTGGTCGAACAGCCGCTTGATGTGCTCGCGATCGAGCGATCCGGCGGCTATCGCGGCCTTTACCATGTCCTCCACGGCGTCCTCAGCCCCATGGACGGCATCGGTCCCGAGCACATCCACGTCCGCGAGCTCGTCGTCCGGCTTCAGGCTGGCGAAATCCAGGAAGTCATTATGGCCACGAATCCCAGCCTTGAAGGTGAGGCGACCGCCATGTACGTCCAGCGGCTCATCGGGCCCGCCGGCGTGAAGGTCACCCGCCTCGCGCGCGGCCTCCCCAGCGGCGCCGACCTCGAATACACCGACGACGTGACCCTCGCGCGCGCCCTCGAGGGCCGCCAGGAGGTCTAGGGTGACCGACCGCTCGCGGAGCTACTCGACCGAGGGCATCGTCCTCCGCCGCCGGAACATCGGGGAGGCTGACTCGATCCTGACGCTCTTCAGCCTCCACGAAGGCAAGTTCGACGCGGTTGCGCGCGGTGTGCGCAAGGCAAAGAGCCGTATGCGCGGCCATCTCGAGCCGCTAACCCGGGTACAGGTGCATGTCGCCCGCGGGCGCAGCCTCGATGTCTTCACCCAGGCTGAGACCATCGAGGCCCACCGCGCACTCAAGGCCGACCTGGAGCGAATGAATTTGGCCCTCTACTGTGCCGAGCTTGCCGACCGGTTCACCATCGACCGCGTCGAACAGCGGCCCATCTATGAGTTGCTGGTCGACGTCTTCCATGCCCTGGACGGCGGGGCCTCGGCCCAGGCTGCGCGCTACTTCGAGCTTCACCTCCTTGCCATCACCGGCTACGAAGCCCAGCTCGACGCCTGCGCGGTGTGCCGCCAGAAACTGCCGGAAGAGGAGACGCTCATTTCTGGCCCGGCTGGCGGCCTGGTGTGCCGTGCCTGCCGGCCCGCGGCCAGTTCGGGGCGCATCCTCAGCGTGCGCGCGGTCAAGGTCCTTCGCTACGGCCGGACAGCAACCATCCACCAGTTTGACAACCTGAGGCTTGACGACACCCTCGAACGCGAACTCCGGGCTGCGCTTGGCGACCTGGTCCGTCCCGTGCTCGACCGCGAGCTCAACACCACCCGCTACATGGACGCGCTGGAGCGAGCGGACCGTATCCCGGCTCTTTCTCCGAACCATGTACAATCAGACCAATCCAATCCCGTTCCCCCGGAGCCTTGAATGCCCCTTTACGAGTACTTCTGCGAGCCCTGCAACGGCATCTTCGAAGAGCTTCGGCCCATCCGCGAAGCCTCCGACCCCGTCCCCTGCCCCGAGTGCTACAAGGACGCAAAGCGCATCATGCCGACGTCGTTCGCGGCGTTCACCTTCCGCGAGGGCTACCCGCGCCGCATCCCGGACGATGGTTCGTACTACCACCTCGGCAAGAAGGTCTCCAAGCTCGTCAAGAGCGCCCGCCCGAACGAACACCCGGAGATCAATAAGCCGGCGCCCAAACCAAAGCGGAGCAAGGGCGAACAGCAGGAGCTCAAGGACATGCGCGCTGCTGCCCGGCGCGGCGAACTCACCGACCTCTACGGGAACTCCGTCAAGCCGACCGAGGTGACCAAGCTCTACGATGAGGGCCGCGTGGTCCGCCAGGGCACGCCGAGGGGCATGTAGCTTCCCGCCCCCTCAGCTCCGCCGGCTGAGGACGTACTCGCCGAGGTCGATCATGCAGCGCTTCGTGTCGCTCTCGGGGAGGAAGCTGATGGCTTCGTTGGCCCGCTTCACATAATCCCGCGCGATGTCAAGTGAATCGTCCAGCACCTCGGAGTTAGCGACCGCGTCGAGCGCCTCGCGCAGGCGGGCGTCCCGGTCGCGCTTCGCGAGGATGAACCGCTTGATCGGGTTGTCCTGGGGGTAGCGCTCAAGGAAGAGCAGCCCCGGGAGGGTGATCGTTCCCTCGAGGAGATCGCTCCCAACCGGCTTCCCCATCGACTCCTCGTCGCCGTTGAAGTCCAGCACGTCGTCGACAATCTGGAAGGCCATGCCCAGGCTGTACCCGTACGTGCGCATCGCTTCGATCGTGCGCTCGTCGCAATTGCCGAGCGTCGCGCCGCCTTCCGTGGCGTTCGCGAACAGGGCGGCTGTCTTTCCGCCGATGCGCCAGAGGTACTGCTGAACGTCCTTGCCGACATCGAAGGCGGCGGCGTCCTGGTCGAGTTCGCCGCTGGTCATCTTCATGAGTGCCAGTGCGAACAGCCGCGTCACGGCGAGGCTGCCGGTGCGGGTCACCATCTCGGCGGCGTTCGCGAACATGTAGTCGCCCAGCAGCACCGTCAGGGCGTTGTCGAACACAGCGTTCGCCGTCGGCCGCCCGCGGCGGCTCGTCGCGCCATCGACTACGTCGTCGTGGACGAGGCTGGCGGTGTGCAGCAGCTCGATCGCGGCTCCGAGCGGGACGAGCTTATTCAGGTTGTAGTCGCCCAGGCTTCCGGCGAGCAGCACGAGCCCGGGCCGCATCCGCTTGCCCCGGGCCTCCAGGGCATGGTCGAGCATGCGCTTGAGCGGCGCCAGGTCAACGTTCTTGGTCGACTCCAGGAGGTCCTCAACCAGGATCATGTCCTCGGCGACCGGACCATAGAGCGTCTTCATCTGCACCTGTGTCATACGGCGCCTGCCCTCGCCGGCACGCGCACCCGGAAGAGCCGCTCGGCGTTCGCGGTGGTCAGAGAGAGGAGAGACTCCAGGGACTCGCCACGGGCGGCAGCAACCGCCTGGGCCGTGTGGAGAATGAGAGCCGGTTCGTTGAGTTTGCCGCGCATTGCCTGAGGCGGAAGGTACGGGCTGTCGGTCTCGATCACAAGTGAGCGCGCTGGCAGTCCGGCCGCGAGCCGGCGCGCGTCGTCGTTCTTCGGATACGTGACCGGACCCGCGATGGACACCATGAATCCAAGCTCCACGTAAGACATTGCCTGTTCAAGCGACCCGCCGAAGCAATGCATGACTCCGGGGATTTCGAGCCCTGCGGTGCGCGCTGCTTCCGCGTAGGGCGCGAGGTGTTCGCGCGCGGCATCTTCCGCGCCACGCGAGTGCACGCTCACCGGTTTGCCCACCCGCAGCGCGATGGCCAGTTGCGCGTCGATCAACCGTCGCTGGTTCGCCTCCTCGGCGAGGCCCCGGTAGAAGTCGAGCCCGATCTCGCCCACAGCGACGACCTCTGGCAACGTCGCCAGGGTTTCGAGATCGGCCAGCATCGCCTGGCTCACTTCGTCTGCCTCGTGCGGATGGAAGCCAACCGTGGGGAAGACGCCAGGTTCGTTCGCCGCGAGGGAGAGCGCCAGTTCATTCGATGGTCCGTCGTAGCCGCACAGCGCAATGCCCGCGACCCCGGCCGCTTCGGCCCGCTCGATCACGCCACGGAAGTCGTCGCGGATTTTCCGGTCCTGCAGGTGGCTGTGCGTATCGAACGCGACGGCCGTCAAGCTCCGGCCCCTTCGCTGGTCACGTCGATCTTCGTGTAGAGCGGCCGCACGGGCGCCAGCACCGTGCCGCGCGGGACAGGCTGGAATTCCCAGCCCTGCGAGACCACATCGCGCGGCAGGCCAAGGTCGCCGTGGAGCTGCGTGGTCGAGAACGGCAGCACCGGGTGCAGCAGCACCTTGAGCGCATTGATGACGTCGAGCGCGACCGCGAGCGTTTCTGCCGCGTGCTCCTTGTCCTGTTTCACAGCCTTCCATGGCGCGCGCTCATCGAGGTACTTGTTGGCGGATTGAGCCAGCCGCAGCGCTTCCTGGAGTGCAGCGCGGAAACGGCACGTGCCGAATTCAGCGCCCACCGAGTCGAAGGCCGTCTTCGCCTCGTCGAGCAGCGCCTGGCTCTCGGGTGCGAGGGAACCGGTCGCGGGCACGACGCCCTCGAAATTGCGGTGGACCATCGAGATGACCCGGTTCGACAGGTTGCCCCAGGTCGCGATCAGGACATCGTTGTTCGCCCGGATGAGTTCTTCTTCGCGGAACTCCGTGTCGGTCGTTTCCGGGAGCACGGTCGTCAGGTAAAACCGCACCACGTCCGGCGCGTAGGCGTCGAGCAGGTCAAGCATCCAGGTGCCGGTGCCCTTGGACTTGCTCTGCTTCTGGCCAGCGGAGAAGTTGACGTACTGGTTGGCGGGCACGTCGTAGGGCAGGTTCAGCCCGCCATAGCCCATGAGCATCGCCGGCCAGACGACCGTATGGAACGGGATGTTGTCCTTCCCGATGAAGTAGTACGAGCGCGTGGAGGAGTCCTCCCAGAACGGCTTCCACGCATCGGGCGTCCCCCGGAGCTGCGCCCACTCCTTGGAGGCGCTCAGATAGCCGATGACTGCATCGAACCAGACGTAGATGCACTTATCCTCGTAACCTTCGACCGGCACCGGCACGCCCCACTTGATGTCACGCGTGATGCCGCGGTCCTGCAGCCCCTCGTTGAGCATGCCGAGGGTGAAATTCAGGACGTTCTTTCGCCAGTGATGCTTTTCGCTGACCCAGTCCTTCAGCCGCTGCTCAAGCGCCGACAGACGCAAGAAGAAGTGCTCCGAGGGGCGCAGCACGGGCGTCGCCCCGCCGATCTTGCTGCGCGGGTTGACCAGTTCGACGGCGTCGAGCGTCCGGCCGCAGTTGTCGCACTGGTCGCCGCGAGCTTCCGTGTAACCGCAGTGCGGGCACGTGCCCTCCACGTAGCGGTCGGGGAGGAAGCGCTCGGCTTCGGGATCGTACAGGTACTCCGCCATCTTGGGGTACAGGAATCCGTGTTCCAGCAGCTTCAGGAACACGTCCTGGGTCACGGCGTAGTGGTTCGGAGTCAGCGTAGTGGTGAACAGATCGAACGAGATGCCGAAGCGCTCCCACACCTCGAGAATGCGGGGGTGGTAGCGGTCGACGATCACCTTCGGGTCGACACCTTCTTTTTCGGCGGCGACCGTGATCGGCGTGCCGTGGCAGTCGGACCCGGAAACCATCAGGACCTCGTTGCCCTTCAGCCGCTGGAAGCGCGCGAAAATGTCGGCCGGCAGGTATGCACCGGCAGCCTGGCCGACGTGCAGGAGGTAGTTGGCGTAGGGCCAACCTACGCAGACGAGGATCCGTTCGGGCACAAGGGCACCTGGGTTGGAGATGGGCCTGAGTCTACCATAGCGGGCCCTCCCGGGCCGTCAGACGGCGTCCCACGCGTCGTACGCTTCCTCCCGGCGGCAGCCCGTGAACCTCGCGACCTCGGCCGCTGCTGCCGCCCGCCGTGCCCCTGCCCGCTTCATCGCCCCGAGCAGTTCTTCCATGGTTCCGGCATCACGTTCTCGCGGAGGGACCTCCACGACCACGACGCACTCGCCCCGTGACGTAGCGAAGCGCCCGGCGAGGACGCTCGCCCGGCCGCGAACCACCTCCTCGTGCAGCTTCGTCAGTTCGCGGCAGACGACGATCCGGGGGTCGCCGTGCAGTTCGGCCAGCTCCCCGAGGGTCTTGCCAAGGCGGTTCGGGCTCTCGAAGAACACGAGGATGCTGGCTGCCGTCGCAGCCTTCTTTAGAAGCTCTGTCCGTTCTCCCTTCGGGCGCGGGAGGAACCCGAGGAAGTGCGCGCCGGGGCCATCGAACCCGCTGACCGAGAGCGCAGCCGCGAGCGCCGATGGCCCCGCCACCGCGAACACCGGGATGCCCTCGCGGTGGGCGGCTGCCACCAGCCGCGCCCCGGGGTCGGCGATCGCCGGCGTCCCGGCGTCACTCACCAGCGCGACGATACCTTCACGTGCCTGGGGCAGCAGTTGGGGGATGCGATCCTCCACGTTGTGTTCGGTCAGGCTCACCAGTCGCGCGGTGCTCCCGGTCGAGCGCACGAGCCTGCCCGAGGTCCGCGTGTCCTCGGCGGCCACGACGGTGGCCCGCCGGAGCGCCTCGGCGGCGCGGGGCGTCAGGTCGCCCAGGTTTCCGATGGGCGTGGCCACGACATAAAGGCCGGCATGCCAGTCAGTCATCGGGGTGCCCGATACGCGGTATTGCACATAACCGAATCCTTGAAGCGGATTTGTGTTGACCCGTTGTGAGTGCGGCTCCTACACTCGATCCAACACCGCGGCCGCCTCAGTGGGCCGTGACTCCATCCCCGGGAATGCGCTGACTTGAGTACTGCTGTCAACCTCTCCTCCGCCGCCTCCGATTCACCGGAGAGCGGCCTTGCGCCGTTTGCCGAGAATGACGTTGCCGCCCCCAGGTTCAAGCAACTTCGCCGCGCCTACGGGTTCGATGAAGTAGCCATCGTCCCTGGCGATGTCACCGTCAACCCCGAACTGACTGAACTGGGCCTCGATATTGGGCCGCATCACTTCGAGATTCCTTTCCTCGCCTCGGCGATGGACGCCGTGGTCGACCCGAACTTCGCCATCGCGATGCACAAGGCCGGCGGGCTCGCCGTGCTCAACCTCGAAGGCGTCTGGACCAAGTACGACGACCCCACGACCATCCTCCAACAGGTTGCCGCGGCCAGTCGCGATGAAGCGACCGCGATCCTCCAGGAAGCCTACCAGCAGCCAATCCGCGAAGAGTACATCGCCAAGCGCATCCATGAGGTGAAGGCCGGCGGTGCCGTCGCAGCCGTGTCGCTTACCCCGATGAACACAAAGAAATACGCCGCCCTCATCCAGGATGCCGGCGCCGACATCCTCGTGGTCCAGAGTACCGTGACCACCGCCCGCCACGAGTCGACCAGCGCCGAAGGGCTCCGCTTCGACAAGCTCTTCAAGAACATCCACATCCCGGTGGTGGTCGGCAACACTGTTGGTTTCAAGGCCACCCTCGAAATTATGCGCACGGGCGTCGCCGGCCTGCTGGTCGGGGTAGGCCCCGGCGCTGCCTGCACGAGCCGCGAAGTGCTGGGCATCGGCGTCCCGCAGGTTACCGCCACCATCGATTGCGCCGCCGCCCGCGACTTCTACCTGAAGGAGAGCGGCCGCTACGTCCCGATCATTACTGACGGCGGCATCCGCACCGGCGGCGATGTCTGCAAGTGCTTCGCCTCGGGCGCGGACGCGATCATGATGGGCTCGCCCTTCGCCGCCACCACCGAGGCCCCCGGTCGCGGCTACCACTGGGGTATGGCCACCCCGCACGCCAATCTCCCGCGCGGCACCCGCGTCGCCGTCGGCGTCAACACCACCCTCCAGAAGGCCCTGTACGGCCCGACCAGCCGCACCGACGGCACTGAGAACCTCGTTGGCGCGCTCCGCACCGCAATGGGCATGTGCGGCGCCCGCACGATTCGCGAATTTCAGCAGGCCGAAATGGTCATCGCCCCGGCGATCAAGACCGAAGGGAAGATCTACCAGTTTGCGCAGTCGCAAGCTTAGGTTTCCTGCACTCCTGCTTCTGCTGACAGCGGCCCTCTTCCCGGGGGCCGCTGTTTCTGCTTCACGTCCAGCGCAGGCTGCAGCCGTCACGTGCATCTCCGTCACTTCTGACGCGCTGACGCAGGGGATCGAGGCGAGCGGCCTCATCATCGTCGCGAAGGTCCACCTGGAGTCGCCCGAGGGGCCGGCCGTGCTCGAACCAGAGGCCATCCTCAAAGGCTCAGTCCCCAGCACGAATGTGGAGGTCCCGCGGCCTGAGGGCGAGGCGCCGTGCGAACTCGCAGTCCTGGCGGACGGGACGCGCGCATTGCTCTTCCTCTCCGTGATCGATGGACGGCCGGAATGGCCCGGTGCTTCCCAGGTATTCGACCTGGAGGACGGCTTCGCCATCCAGCAGGAGGACCTTGGTTTCGGCAGGGGCCCAGAGGTCGCCATGGTCAACTCGGTCCGCTCGCTCACCGGTCAATACGTCGTGCCTGCCGCCGATTCGAGCGAAGGCGCCGGGATCGACTGGGGGAATACCGTGCTCCCGATTGGGGCGGTGCTGCTGGTGGTCTTCGGCATCGGCCTCGTGCTCATGCGCACCTGGCACCGGATCGACCCGAGCTAAGGGCCGGGCCAGGCTACGACGCGAGGTGCTCCAGGAACACCGCCAGCGCGTCTTCACGTCCCTCCAACACCCTATCCGCCGCATCGAGCGCGTAGGCGTCGCTGTGTGGCATGGCCACGCCCAGGCCAGCCCACGCGAGCATCGCCGCGTCGTTCACGCTGTCGCCGATCGCCACAACCCCGTGCCGGTCGATCCCGAGGCCGGCGCAGACCAGCGAGAGCGCGTGGCCCTTGTTCGCTTCCGGTGCGACCGCGACCGTCACCTCGGGGAAGTCCAGGATGTGCAGCGCTTCGCCGTGGTGTGAGACCAGTGACCGGTGGATGCCGTTTGCCTCAGTCCTGGAGGAGATGACCCCAACGCCGGTCGGCGTCACACCCGAGTTCTCCGGGTCCGGGCGATACTCAGGCGTGATCCCCGAGACCACCCCGTAATGGTCAGTCGCCTGGCTCCGCTGCGAAACGATGTAGCGCAACGGATTGAACCACTCGTAGGCGCGTTCCATCTGGCGCGCGTAGTCGATGATTTCCAGGGCGGGGGCCCGGGCAATCGGAAATTCGTGGGTCATCGTTCCGTCGAGCAGGTGCACCGAGCAGCCCTGCTGGCAGATGACCGGCCCCGGGAGCCCCAGGTGCCGCGCGATCTTGGCGGTCCCGGGGAACATCCGGCCCGACGCCAGCACCACCGCGATGCCGCTTTCGCGCAACGCGGCCACGGCTGCCGAGACCCGGGGCGTGGGAGTGTGGTCGTGGCCGTAGTGCGCCGGCTCAATCAATGTTCCGTCGATATCGAGCGCAACCAGCTTCACGCCCATCGCGCGCACACAATCCGGTCGATACCCGAGATGTCCTTCACCGACCACGGCGCCACGCCATGGGACGCCACAATCGCCTCGACGTCGGCGGCCTGCCCGAAACCGACCTCCAGGGCGAGGAGCCGCGGCCGCAGCCGCTGAGCGCAGTCGTCGATCAGCCGCCGGAGCAGGTCGTAGCCGTCCTTTCCGCCGTCGAGTGCCACGCGGGGCTCCCAGCGGCTGACCTCCGGCTCGAGCGCCTCTATCTCCCACGCCGGGATGTACGGCAGGTTCGCCAGCACCACGTCTGCCCGGGCGACGGCGGAAAGCAGGTCGCCCTGGATGAGCGGCAGCCATGGCGCATGCCGCGCCGCATTCGCGGCCGCGAACCCGAGCGCGTCCCGGCTGATTTCGGTTGCGAGCACACGCGCGCCGGGCCGCTCGGCCGCGATGGACACGGCGACGGCGCCGCTGCCGGTCCCGGCTTCCGCCACGACCGCCCGGGGGTCGCCGTCCAGCTCTGCCAGTCCGAGCTCGACAAGGAGCTCTGTCTCCGGTCGCGGGATGAGCACGCCCTGGCCGACGCCGAAGTCGCGTCCATAGAACTCCCGGTGCCCGGTGATGTAGGCGGCAGGCTCGCGACGCGTCCGCCGCTCGACCCACTCCTCAAAGCGCCGGGCTTCCTCGGCAGAGAGGCCGGTCCCGGCGAAGTAGGCTGCCCGGGAGATCCCCGCCGCCTCGCGGGCCATCAGCTCGGCTTCGAAACGCGCATCCGCAATCCCGGCAGCGGCGAGCCTCCCGGAGGCTTCCGTGGCCGCCTGGCGGGCGTTCACTCCAGGTTCTCGAGCCGCCCGGCCTCGACCGCCGTCGCGACCGCGTCGATCATGTCGTCCAGGTTCCCGTCCATCCGATCCGGGATGTTGTGCACCGTCAGCCCGACGCGATGGTCGGTGATCCGGTCCTGGGGGAAGTTGTACGTGCGTATCTTCTCGCTGCGGTCACCGGTGCCAACCTGGGTCTTGCGCTCGGCGCTCAGCTCGGCGTCCTGGCGTGTCTGTTCCATATCGAGGAGACGCGAACGCAGCACGGTCATCGCCTTCACCCGGTTCTTCATCTGCGAACGCTCGTCCTGGCAGACGACGACGAGGCCCGTCGGGATGTGGGTCAGCCGTACCGCCGTGGCAACTTTGTTCACGTTCTGACCGCCCGCCCCGGACGAATGGAAGATGTCGACGCGCAAGTCCTTTTCCTCGATGGCGATGTCCACTTCCTCGGCTTCGGGGAGTACCGCCACGGTGGCGGTGGAGGTGTGAATTCGGCCCTGGGCCTCGGTTTCGGGCACGCGCTGGACGCGGTGGACGCCGCTTTCGTACTTGAGCCGCGAATAGGCGCCCTCGCCCCGCACTTCGAAGACCACTTCCTTGAAGCCGCCCTTTTCCGATTCGGAGGCGCTCAGGATTTCGGTCTGCCAGCGCTTCCGCTCCGCGTAGCGGGCATAGGCGCGGTAGAGCTCGAAGGCGAACAGGGCCGCCTCCTCACCGCCGGCGCCCGCGCGAATCTCGACAATGACGTTGCGGGAATCCCGCGGGTCCTTAGGCAGCAGTTCGCGCCGGAGCTGCGCCGCGAGTTCGTCCATGCGGCCCTCGGCATCGGCCAGTTCCGCTTCCGCGAGTGTCTTCATTTCCGGGTCCGACCCCGCAAGCATCTCCCGGGCCTCGGCGGCCGATTGGGAAAGCCCCTCGTACTCCCGGAAGAGCTCGACCACTTTCTCGGTCTCGGACCGTTCGCGCGCGAGCTTGTTCAGCTGCTCGAAATCGGCGGCCACTTCGGGGCGGCCCATATCGTTCGTCAGCTCGTCATAGCGCTCACGTATCCGCTGCAGCCGGGAGAGGATGTTTTCGTCCATAGGTGAAAAGAAACGGCCCGCGAAGGGCGGACCGGGGCGTCCTTCGAGTATAGCACCGCCCCGTGGTCAGGCTTCGTGAGGTCCGCGCAACTCTGCGCGCCCGGACACAAGGTTGCCCGACCACGGCCAGAAGAGGCGATTACAGACTCTGTGAGCCGTCCGGTAGGCGGATGTATGATGCAGTGGCATGGCCATCACACAGCATGAGAAGACGTTGATCACGAGATTCGTAGAGAGTGAGCTGTGCGTGCACATCGACAGTTGGCCGGACGAAAGTAACCGTGTTACGAAGGACATCGACGCGTTGGCTGGCGGTGGCCGGTTCGCCATCGAGCTCACAAGCCTGGATTCGATTCCCAATCAGCGGAAACGGGATGCTGAGTTCATGAGAGTAGTTGGGGACCTCGAAGCCGAACTCTCACCGGACATGGAGTACAGGCTGGCGGTCAGCATCCCTGTCGTGGCAATTCAAGTCGGACAGGATTGGGCTGGAGCGCAAGAAAATATCAAGGCGTGGGTGCTCACAGAAGGCCCTTCATTGCCCTATGGCCGCCATCCCGATACACAGATTCCCGGACTGCCTTATCTGGTGAACGTGACCAAGGCGGACAGTCCCTGGAAGCCAAAACTCGTGTTTAGGAGACATGGCACCGACCAAGAACTTCAGCCCGACGATGCCGAAGTCAGAAAGCTCATCCAGGGCAAGGCTTCGAAACTGCGGCGATACTCCGGCAGGGGGAAAACGACGATTTTGCTGGTGGAGTCGCAGGATATGGCGTTGATGAGCCCCCAGTTCTTTTGTGAACTCACTTCGCGGCTGTTCGCTATTGGACGACCACCAGGTGTCGACGAGATCTGGTTTGCCGATTGCTATGTCCTGGACGAAATTCAGTTTCTAAAGTGCTTGTAACCCGGTTACTGGTCCGGCCCGTCGCCCTGGAGCGAGGTGCGAGCCCGCCATGCATGTGCATCCAGTCAGTTGAGCATCGATACGCCCGCGTTGTCCGCGCCCACGAATTCGCTTCGGTCCTCGAAGTACCACGCTCTGTAGACAGAAGATTGATTCGGTCCGGTCTCGCAGCCAGCCTCAACGTCCCACCGCGATCGGAGCTTGTCCCACGTGGCGCTGTACCAAGGCTGATGGGAATTCCCTCCGACTACGAACTCGAAGCTTGGGTTGGGTGCCGAGCTGTCAAAGTTGCAGAACGCCCTGATGTACAGGTCGACGGTGCAGCGGCTCACGGGAGAGCCGAACAATGACTCGCATACCCAGGCTTCCTTCTTGTGCTGTCTGAGGGCGCCCACGACGGCTGCCTCGGTGAGCTGTGGAGCGGCCTTAGGAGCCTTTGCCGTGGGCTGAGATTGGGCCTTCACGACTGGCGTTGTCGTGGGCGAGACGCCCTCTGTCGGCTGGGAAAGCTGGGTCTGGAGTGCGGCGACCTGAGTCTGTAGGGGGGCGGTCTCATCACCTTGCCCACAGGCGGCAAAAAGCCCACCCGCCAGCAATAGCAGTATAAGATGTCGCATACCCGCTCGCCTCCTTGGAGAAGATGCTACACCCTCGCGTCGGACGGACCGGTTCGGCCTCTGAATTTGGCGAGATCGCCGCCAATTGACCACCACCCAGTAAGTAGAGCCGTTGGCCAGCACGTCGAGGCCCGTGGTGCATCGGCAAGCATGCGCCGATGCTGGGCCCTTTGGAGGGCACGTGGGCTCGGTGTTATCCGGCTGCTGAGATCTTCGTTGCGATCTGTTCGAGCCGCTCCCGGACCGTTGCGGCGACCGCCGCGAAGGGCAGAGTCTCCTGGTCGCCTTCGCCCGCCAGGTCCTTCAACACGGCCTGGCCTGCCGCCCACTCGTCCTCGCCGATGATGACGGCCAACCGCGCGCCCGAATGGTTCGCCCCGCGCATTTGCGCCTTCATCGACTTGCCGGTCTCGCCAATGAGGGTGGCGACGCCAAGGTCGCGCAGTTCCGCCGCGAGCGCGAACACCTTCGCTCCGGCGCCTTCGGCCCGCTGGACGATGTACACGCTGGCCGTCGAACCATCATCGAACGCCACGCCGTTCTTCTGCATTTCGAGGATCAGGCGTTCGATCCCGGTCCCGAAGCCGATACCCGGCGTCGGCGGTCCGCCGAGCAACTCGATCAGCCCGTCGTACCGTCCGCCGCCGCCCAGCGTGCCCTGCGCGCGTTCGTCGTCATTCGGCACAACCTCGAACACGGTGCGGTTGTAGTAGTCCAGCCCGCGCACCAGCAGCGGGTCGACAGCGTAGGCGATGCCGGCCGCCGCCAATGCGCCGGTCACGGCCTCGTGATGGGCCTGTGCCGGTGCGCTCAGCTGTTCCACCAGCTTCGGCGCCCCCTCCTTCAAGGGCTGATCGCGTTCGTCCTTGCTGTCGAGCAGCCGCAGCGGGTTGCGTGCGAACCGCCGCTGGCTGTCCTCCGAAAGCTTCTCGAGGTGCGGGCGGTAGTAGTCCTTCAGCCGCTCGATGTAGGCGCGGCGCGCGTCCCAGTCGTCGAGCGAACCCAGCCGTACCGTCACGTTCCGGATGCCGAGCCGCTCGTACAGGCGCCACAGGACCGCGATGACCTCCGCATCCACCAGCGGGTCGGCCGAGCCGAACACTTCGCAGTCGAATTGCGTGTGCTGGCGATAGCGGCCTTTTTGCGGCCGGTCGTACCGGAACATCGCGTGCGTGGTGTAGAGGCGCACGGGCTGCGGCCAGCTCGCCATCCCATGTTCGAGGTATGCGCGGCAGATTGCGGGCGTGCCTTCCGGCGTCAGCGCGAGCTTCTCGCCTCCGCGGTCCTCGAAGACGTACATCTCCTTCTCGATGATGTCCGTCGTATCGCCGCTACCCTTCTCAAAGACCCCCGCGTATTCGAACGCGGGCGTATCGATGCGCCGGAACCCGTGCAGGCGCGTGACCTCGCGGATGCCTTCGAGGACAGCGTCCCAGTAGGGCTGCATGTCCGGGAGCACGTCCTGCGTGCCGCGCGGGGCCTGGTATCGGGTGGTCATAAGGAGGAGGTACTTCCGCGGTAGGGTTGCATGGTAGGATAGGTTCACAGCCCCACCCGGCATAGAGGTAACCCGCTTGTCGGTGCCCACCCAGGAGCAAGCGTCTTCCACCGTCACCATTGACGCTCTACTCCAGCGTGCCGCCCAGTACCTCCCCGAAGAACGCCTCGGCATTATCCGCGACGCCTTCGAGTTCGCCCGGGAGTGCCACGAGGGCCAGGTCCGCAAGAGCGGCGATGCCTACATCACCCACCCCGTGGCTGTCGCCGAACTCGTGGCCAACCTCGAACTTGACCACCTGGCGCTGGCCGCTGCCCTGCTCCACGACGTCCAGGAAGACTGTGGCATCCCGAACGAGGTGCTCGCCGAGAAGTTCGGTCCCCGTGTGGCAAAGCTCGTCGACGGTCTGACGAAGCTCGATAAGCTCCCGATGAACGTTGCCACTATCGACCCGGGCCGCGGCAGCGTGCAGGCGCAGAATCTGCGCAAGATGTTCCTCGCGATGGCCGAGGATATCTCGGTCGTGCTCATTAAGCTGTGCGACCGGCTGCACAATATGCGCACCCTCTGGGCGTTCCCCGACGATAAGCAGAAACGCATCGCCCTCGAGACGCAGGAGATCTTCGCGCCACTGGCCAACCGCCTTGGCGTCTGGCAGATCAAGTGGGAACTCGAGGACCTGGCCTTCCGCTACCTCGAACCCGAGAAGTACCGCGAGATCGCCGACCTCCTGGCCTCCAAGCGTGTCACCCGGGAGCGCGTCATCGCCGACGCGTCGGAAATCCTGCGCGAGCACCTGGACGCCGCGGGCATCAAGGCTGAGATCACCGGCCGCGCCAAGCACATCGCCAGCATCTACCAGAAGATGGCCCGCTACTCGGCTCAGTCCAAGTCGTTCGACCAGATCTACGACCTCCTCGCCATCCGCGTCTTTGTCGACAACCTGAGCGAGTGCTACCACGCCCTGGGCATCATCCACGCGCTCTGGCGGCCCATCCCCGGCCAGTTCGACGACTACATCGGCAATCCGAAAGACAGCATGTACCAGTCGCTCCACACCACCGTGGTGGGGCCCGGGGGCCGGCCGCTCGAAATCCAGATCCGCACCTACGACATGCACCGCGTGGCCGAGTACGGCATTGCCGCCCACTGGCGGTATAAGGAAGGCGGCAAGCAGCAGGGCAAGGACGAGGAGCGCATCGCATGGCTGCGCCAGCTGCTCGAATGGCAGCGCGACCTCGCCGGCGCCGATGAATTCGTCGAAAGCGTCAAGACCGACATCTTCCACGACCAGGTCTTCGTCTACACGCCAAAGGGCGACGTGCTCGACCTGCCCGCCGGGGCCACGCCACTCGACTTCGCTTACCGCATCCACACGGACCTTGGCCACCAGACCGTTGGCGCCAAGGTGAACGGCCGGATGGTCTCGCTCAACTCGTCAGTGAAGAACGGCGACGTGATCGAGATCATGCGAAGCCGCACGAGCAAGGGCCCTTCGCGCGATTGGCTGAACAGCAACCTCGGCTACGTGCGGACCACCCACTCGAAGGAAAAGATCCGGCAGTGGTTCCGCAAGCAGGAGCGCGCGCAAAACATCGAAGTGGGCCGCGACATGCTCGAACGCGAAATGCGCCGCCTTGGTGTCGAGATCTCGGACCGCCAGGACCAGTTGCTCACCATGTTCAATTTCACGAACTGGGATGACTTCCTCGCGGCGCTTGGCTACGGAGGAGTCAGCACGAACTCCATCGCCCGCCGCGTGGGTGCATTGCTGGCTGAGGAAGAAGCGGCTGAGGAGCCGCCGCCCGCACTTCCCCAAAAAGAGGCGCCCGCGAAACTGGGCGGCCCGGGCATGCGCGTACTCGGCGTGGGCAACCTGCTGACCACAATGGCCCGCTGCTGCAATCCCGTCCCAGGCGACCAGATCGTCGGCTACGTCACCCGCACGCGCGGCGTCACCGTCCACCGGGCGGACTGCCACAACATCCTGAACGAGGAAGAACACGAGCGCATCGTCGAGGTCGAATGGGGCACGGTGACCAAGCTCTACCCGGTCTCCGTCCGCATCGAGGCCTGGGACCGGGTAGGCCTCCTCCGCGACATCACGACGGTGGTCACCGAGGACAAGGTCAATATGGTCGGCGTGCGCACCAACGAGAACGGTGACGGTTCGGTCAGCATCCTCGCCACGCTCGAAACGAGCGGCGTCGAACAGCTTTCGCGACTGCTTTCTCGCATCGAGATCATCCGGGGTGTGCGCTCAGTGGAGCGCAACCAGGACCGCCGGCGCCCGAAGGGCGAGCCCGCCCCGCTTCGCCGCGCTAACTGACTCAGGCCGCCTTCCGTCGTGTCACCCGGATTTCGAGCGTTTCAGCCCGCCGCCGATGGGACGGCCGCTGGCGTGGCGCCCGGGCGGCGCGAGTTGAGCCGACGTGCGGCTCGCGGCTCACAAGGTACTCGGTTGCCATCGCCGAGATCAGCGCCAGCGCGCTCCCGATGAGGAACAGGTCGAAGATGATGGTAAGGACCGGGTTGACCATGACTAGCACATCCGTTCGTAGTGCGTGAACACTACCCGTACATGCGTTCGCATGTCAACACATCTGTTCTAAAGTCGTCATGGTTTGTCGCGTTTGGCAGCGGGCTATACTCGCCTCAAACCCACCACCCATGGAGGCCGCCGTGGCCCGATCACGTGGATTCTTCGGTCCTTCGGAACGCGCGTTGGAGTTCGGCCGCCAGTACGCGGAGGTGCTTGCCTGCTGGGGCGAGTTGTTCGCCGCGGCCAGCAAGCTTACC
Organism: Dehalococcoidia bacterium; assembly: GCA_003104995.1. Lineage (GTDB taxonomy): Bacteria > Chloroflexota > Dehalococcoidia > Tepidiformales > Tepidiformaceae > Amarobacter. Next base: position 248,154 of record PQAO01000027.1, on the reverse strand, counting down.
GCCGCCAACGTGAAACTCGGCGAGATGACCGCTGATGCCTCGAAGGAGTTTGACCGCTGGGTGAAGGAAACCGCCAACGCCCCCTGGAACTGGATGAACCCGGAGACGCTCGGGCGGTTCATGGAGAGCACCGGCCCAGCGCCCCAGCAGAAGGACTCCTGACGGAACACCGGCGCACTTCGCGCTTCGCCCTTCGAACTTCCCCTCCCTCTCGCAACTCGCATCTCGAAACTCGGATCTCACAACTCACCCCGGTTGACCCCCTTCCCGTACCGCCCCAGAATCGGCCCGTGCTCGCGAAGGTCCTCAGTTGTGCGGTCGTGGGGCTCGATGGCGAGCTGGTCGATGTCGAAGTCGACATCTCGCGCTCGCAGTTGCCCTCGACCACTGTCGTCGGCCTCCCCGACACCGCCGTCCAGGAATCTCGCGAACGCGTCCGCTCCGCCATCCGCAACAGCGGCCTTAGCTGGCCGGTCAACAGCCGCGTCACCATCAACCTCGCCCCGGCCGACCTTCGCAAGGAGGGCCCCGCCTACGACCTTCCCATCGCGACCGGCATCCTCCTCGCCTCCGGACAGGTTGTCGCCGATGTCGAAGACGCGGTCTTCATCGGGGAACTCGCCCTCACCGGCGACGTCCGCCCGGTCCGCGGCTTGCTCCCGATGGTCATGCTCGCCCGTGCGCGGGGCATCAAGCGCGCGTTCGTCCCGGTCGACAACGCCGCCGAAGCCGGGCTCGTGCGCGGCGTCGCCGTTTACCCCGTGCCTGGCCTCGCGGCACTGGCGTCGCACCTGCTCGGCGCCATCCCGCTGCCGGCGTACGAACCCATCGCCCCCACAGCCGGCACCGACCCGATCGGCGGGCTGACCGACTTCGCCGATATCGTTGGGCAAGAGCACGTGAAGCGAGCGCTCGAAGTAGCAGCCGCTGGCGGACACAACGTTGTGATGAAGGGCCCGCCCGGCAGCGGAAAGACCCTCCTCGCGCGCGCCGTCCCCTCCATCCTCCCCCCGCTCACCAGCGACGAAGCGATGGAGGTCACCCGCATCTACAGCGTCGCCGGGCTCCTCGGCAGCGGCCCGGGCCTCATCTCCAAGCGGCCGTTCCGCGCCCCGCACCACACCATCTCGAATGCCGGCCTGGTCGGTGGCGGCTCCGTACCGCGGCCGGGCGAGATCACCCTTGCCCACCGGGGCGTCCTCTTCCTGGATGAACTCCTCGAGTTCGACCCGCGTGTTCTCGAAATGCTCCGCCAGCCGCTGGAGGACAAGACGGTCACGATCAGCCGAGCCAAGCAGGCGGTCACCTTCCCGGCGAGCTTCATCCTCTGCGCCGCGCTCAATCCCTGCCCGTGCGGCTTCTATGGCGACCCCGAGCGCGAGTGCGTCTGCCCGCCTCAGCAGGTCAGCCGCTACCAGCGACGCCTCTCCGGCCCGCTGATTGACCGCATCGACCTCTTCGCCGATGTCCCACGGGTGCCGTTCGAGAAGCTGGCCAGTGTCGGCCGGGGCGAGCCCTCCGAGGCCGTCCGTGCGCGAGTCGCCGGGGCCCGCGAGGTACAGGCCGAACGCTTCCGCGACAGCCTCACCCAGGTCAACGGCGAGATGTCCCCGCCAGAAGTGCGCGACCACGCCCAGAAGCAGATGGCCGGCGGCGCGGCCGATGTCCTCAAGCTCGCGGTCGAACGGCTGAACCTCTCCGCGCGGGCGTTCCACCGATTGCTGAAGGTCGCGCGAACTATCGCCGACCTCGACGGCAGCGAGCGCATCGAGACCGCGCACATGGGCGAAAGCATCCAGTACCGGGCCCGCATCGAGTGACCACCGACGGCGACATCCTGCGCTGGCTGCGCGATGTGGCCGGCATCGCCGAGCCCCGGCGCGTCGTCCGCCGCTCGCCCACGGCCATCCTTGTGTCGAAGTTCGACGAAGGCTTCGCCGCCCGCCTCCACGAGACCATCGACCGCCTGTCGGAGATGTTCGACGACGGGCTGGTGGCCGCCCGCTTTGCCGAACTCGCGGCAAGCGAGCCGGAGCGGCTGCGCGCCGAGACCTGGCGCCTGGCGGTCAACTCGATCCTGAGCGACTCCGCCGCCCGGCAGGGCCTCCACCCCGACGCGGTGGCCGAGGTGCGGGCCGGGGTTGACTCCGTGGCCGCCCTGCTCGACGCGATCCTCTGGACGGGCCCGGTTGCTCGCCGGCCGCATGCCCCCGAGCCCTCCGAGGTCGAGGCGTACCGCGACACTCGCGCCCGCATGGATGCCGAGCGCGGCCTCTTCACGCGCTACTACGGCAGCTTCGAGGGCGTGCCGGTCGAGAACCACTGCCCCGGCTCGCAGGTGGCCCGGCGGCTGTTCGCCCAGGCGTGGGCGATCTGCGCGGGCGGCGCTTAGCGCGGCACTCGCGACGCCCGCGCCACCTCAGCGAGGATGCCGATGCCTTCGCGGATGCCGTCGACCGTCACGCTCGAATAGCCCATCAGGAAGGTCGCGCCCGGCGGCGGCTCGGTCAGGAAGTACGGGCGGGCGTGGTAGATGCCCACACGGCGTTCGCGCGCCTGTTTGACGAACGCGTCCGCGTCGCGCACCTCCGCAAGGTTCACCAGCACGTGCATGCCGCTTTCGCTGCCGGAGATCGCCGCGCGCTCGCCGAAGTGCTGGCCGAAAGCCTCCATGAGCGCAATCCGGCGCTGCTCGTAGACCTTTCGCATCCGCCGGAGGTGGCGCTCGAAGTGGCCTTCGTCGATGAACAGCGCGAGCACTGCCTGGTAGAGCAGTGCGACATGCCGGTCGGTGAGCCACTTCGCCCCGCTGATGGCCGGCTGGAGCGCGGGCGGCGCAACCATGTACCCGAGCCGCAGCGCCGGGAGCAGCACCTTCGAAAGCGTGCCGGTGTAGATGACCCGCCCGGCCTCGTCCAGGCCCTGGAGCGCCGCCAGCGGGCGCCCTTCGTAGCGGAACTCGCTGTCGTAGTCGTCTTCGATGATGTACGCGCCCGTGCGCGCGGCCCATTCGAGCAGCTCCAGCCGCCGCGTGGCCGACATAACGGCGCCGGACGGGAACTGGTGCGACGGCGTCACGTACACGAGCTTCGCGCGCTCGGGCAGGTCCCCCACGCGGATGCCCTCGCGGTCCACGGGCACGGGCGCGAGGCGCGCCCCGGCGGCCGCGAATGCCGCCCGCGCGCCGGGGTAGCCAGGCTCCTCGACGGCCACGACGTCGCCGGGGTCGAGCAGCACGCGGGCCGCGAGGTCGAGCGCCTGTTGCGAACCGTTGACCACGAGCACCTGGCCCGCGTCGCAGCGGACCCCGCGCGAGCGCTGCAGGTAGCGCGCGAGCGACTCCCGCAGCGCCGGCAGCCCCTCGGTCGGGCCGTAGCCGAGCAGGTCCTGCGGCGGGTAGTCGAGCACGCGCTTGGTCAGCGTTCGCCAGGCGTCCATCGGGAACTCGTCGAACGACGGCGTGCCGTAACGGAACTCGTAGGCGCTGACGCGTGAGCGGTCCTCCGCCATCTGGGCCGGGATCTCGCCCTGGAGCACCCGCCGGCCGAAGGCGCCCAGCCCGGGTGTCGCGGTGTCGATGTTCGGCGAGGGCTGGACGGCCAAAGCCTCGGCCCGGAACGCCCGGTCCGGGAGGTCGGGCGCGACGAACGTGCCGGACCCGTGCCGCGCGGACAGGTACCCCTCGGCGATGAGCTGTTCGTAGGCTTCGAGGACGGTGTTACGGGCGAGGCTGAGGTTACGTGCGAGGGTGCGCGTCGGGGGCAGCCGCTCGCCCGGGCGGAACCGGCCGCTGAGGATGCCCTCGCGGATGGCCTCGGCCAGCCGCTGGTAGGCGGGACGGCCCGAACCGGACGGGAGTTCGATGACGATGTCCAAGGTCCAACCTTACCAGCAGGAATTGGCTCTGTTGAAGTGCCAGTTTCGGGCACAGTCTCGATCCATGGACACCACCTGGTCATCGGACTTCCGGCTGATCCCGGCGGACGCGCTGATCGCCGCCTGGGCACTCAAGCAGGAGGCCGAAGGCCGCGAGGGGTTCAAGTGACGGTTCGGGAGCCCCGGCCGGTGAGTGACAATCGATGCGCCGGGGAGGAGCGCTCTCGGCGAAAGGTCGATATGCGATGGTGCGCCGGGAGTACGTGTCCCCTCCTTCACATTCGGGGCTCGCCGGGTGGCCGGGCGAACTCAATCCCGGGACTGCGCCCCCACCTTCAGTGGTTCGGAGGGCTCAGCCGGTAGTGCCATGTCCGTGCCCGCGGCCGTGCCGCCACAGAATGACTGGTACTTGTCGACGTACGCGAGGACCGTCCAGACGAACGCCGAGTGGCTCCACGTCAGCGGCGAAACCGAGAGCGGAGCGCCCGTCAGCGGATGCACCTGTTCGGCCAGTACGCCCGACGGGAGGGCGTTGCGCACGCACCACTGGAGGTAGGGCACTGCATCGTGGAGCTGCTCCAACGTCTGCGCCCCAGCGATTATCGTGTCAGCTACCCAGAGGGTGGCGATGAACCACGGGTTGCCCGGGACATCGCGCGGCACGTCCTCCTCACGCTGGTAGTTGTCGTCCGTGTACCGGGCCACGCCGCCGATCGGCGTCTGGAGCCCCAGTTGCTGCCGTACAGCTTCCACGGTCGCGGCGACGCGCGGGTCGCCCGGCGGGAACGTTTCGAGGGTCACGAGTCCCAGCAGGCTCACGTCGATGACGCGGTCCAGTTCATATCCGTCAGGCCGGCGATAACCCGACCGCGCGTACCGCTGTTGCTGCTCGTCGAACAGGCACGCCGAGAGGCCCGCGGCCATTTCGTTCGCCACGGATTCGTACGCCTTGACGCGCCCCGCATCCTGGAAGACGCCGGCGAACTTCGCCGCCGCCCTCAGCCCGGCGATAACGGCCGAGACCGTGAACATGTGGACCCCGAAGCGCTCCTCCCAGAGGTCGTACGACGGTTCCGGCAGGCCCGTCTGCGGGTCGCGGTAGGACGTGAGGAAGTCGGCACACCTCAGGACGAACGTCTCGTAGAGGGGGCGGATGAATTCGAGGTCCTTGGAGCACTCGTAGTAAAGCCAGAGCGCCCACAGCAGCAGCGCCGTCGAGTCTTCCTGGATCGGAAGCACCTCTTCGCCGTCCACCAGCCAGGAGTGCCAGTTGCTCGCCACCGAGCCGTCAGGGTTATAGTGCTGCAGCAGATATCCGGGCTCGGCCAACACCCGTTTGCAGAAATCGAAGAACGGCCTGCACAGCTCGGAATACCCCGCACGGCACAGGGCCGCGGCAACGAACGCGCCATCCCGCCCCCACATATACGAATAGGTGTCGCCACCGAAGCGGACGATGTCCGAGTCGTTGGCGGCGATGATGGCCCCTCGGTTGTCGATCTGCGAACGGAGGATCAGCAGGCTGCGGTTGTACACGTCGCAGACTTCAGAAGGCAGGTCGCCGAACGTGCGGACTTCCTTGCGAGCCCAGGCGCGCCAGTAGCTCGAAGTCCGCTCGATGAGCGCGTCTGGCGTGTGAGCCAGGACGAGGTCGTTCAAAGCTGCTACGTCCGCATACCGCCTGCCGGCGGCCAGCCAGTAGTGGGCAACAGCGCTGCCTCCGGCCGGGACCGAGAGCCGGGCGCCGACGTACGACTCCGTCGCCCCCCAGGCTATCGGGCTTCCGATGCTGCCACCGCTCTCAATCTCGCTGCTGATGGCCGGGGAGGCCTTTCGACCGCACGAGTAGTAGTCGGGCACGGCGCTTTCGGCCGTCCGGCATCTCGCGAGGAAATAGCGGTTCACCTTGTAGTGAATCACCGAGCTGGAACGCGGATCGAAAAACGCTGTGTCCCCAACGGCTTGGCCGTAGAGGTGGAAGTCGTGGAGGAAAAAGAGGCGGACGTCCCGCTCTTTGCCCAGCAGGTCCGTCACCTCGACGCGGCGCAAATAGACGTCCAGTTGAACGTCAATAGCGTCCTGGCAGCGAACCTCGAGTCCGAGAGTGGCGTTCGTCAGGCAAACGTCCGTGACAAGGCTGTCATCTCGATAGCGGAGGACCTTCTCCCAATCCGGCCCCATCCAGGACAGTTGGCCGTCGGCCCAGATACCGAATCGGAACTGCTCGCCGCGGGTGTGGTTCTCCTGGCCGATTCTCGGGAAGTAGATGTCGCGGATACGATAGTCGAGGTCGAAATTTACGAGGAGGTTCCCGTTGCTGACGGGGAGGTCCCTAGGCACCGGCGGTCACGCGCGGAGGGGTCAGCACCGGTTGACGCTGGCCGTACGTCGCCCAGGGCCGCGACCGGAGGCGGCCAGGGACACCCACGCGATCCCCACGGATGATCTTTTCGTACAGGGCCGCGTACCGGCGAGCCATGACGTCGACCGAGAAATGGCGCTCCACGTGCTCCCGGGTGGCGCGGCGGTCGAGGTTCCCGGCGTTACCGACCGCGCGAACCATCGCATCGACGGAGTCCACGATGAACCCCGTCTTCCCATCGACGAGGATCTCGGGCACAGCACCCTCGCGGAATGCCAGCACCGGGGTGCCCGAAGCCATCGATTCGATCAGGACCATCCCGAACGGCTCGCCCCAGCGAATCGGGAAGACCGTGGCCAGGGCGTGGCGATACCAGTACTTCTTGGAGGCATCGTTCAGTTCGCCGACGTAAACGATCTGCTTGTCGGACGAGAGGATCGGCTTCATCACGCGGTCGTAGTAGCTGGCATCGACCGGAACGTCACTGAGGTCGACCGTGAAGTCGATCGACGGACGCAGTTGCTCGAAGAACGCGCGGTCCTCTGCCTTGTTCTGAACACATCCAGCCAGGATCAGCTTCGTACCACTCCGCTTCGCGACTTCAATGGCGGTGTCCTGGCCCTTGACCTGCGTAATCCGCCCAATGCTGAACAAGTACGGTGTAGGGGCCGGCACGGCGCCAAATTCGTAGCGGTCCACGTCGATGCCGTGGGGAATGGTGTGCGCAATCGGTATCAGTCCCGCGTATTGGCGCCGCTGGTACTCGCTGATGGCCACCCAGTGCACGGAAGACCTCGAGGCGAGGGGAGTCGCGGGGTGCCGGTCGTGGAAATCCACCATCCCGCTGTCGGAGCCGGGCACGTGCAAGGTCATGACGATCGGGACGGAGGGGTTGAAGCTGCCCGAATAGATGTGCTCGTACCACTCATGCATGTGGACAACACCGATATCGCCGGAGCACGACCGCGCGAGCGAAGAGGCCAGGTGGCGCCCGATACGTTCCTGGGCGGCTTCAGTGTTCGCGGAGCAGTACGCTCCGAGGCTTTCCGCCACGGTTTCGTGCTTCTCGCCGTTGACGATTGCGTCAGCCGAGCACGCGACGATGGACCTGTATCCCAGGTTGTGGAGACCCTTATCAAGTCCATGGATCACAGTCTCGATTGGGCCGTAGCCCGTCTCGAGCCCAATCGCTTTGTTAAGTGTGGCAACGTGGAGTACAGCTTTCATTGGTTTCGACCTCCTTGTTCTGGTTCCATGGTCCCCAACCGTTGCGAGAGCGCCCAAGCCATGTTGAGAGGGCTTGCGGGGCGCACCTTCAGGACGATGCCACGCATTGCGTGGTCGACATTCCCGTCGATCTGGAGGGTTCGGGCTGGAGATGTTGGGCCAGGCATCCGTGGTTCGCGGCATCAGTCAGGGCGGGAGGCTGGCCTATTCGGACCGCCGTGTTCGTGGCGGCATCAAGGCGCTGAGTTCTTCGGAATTGTCTCCGGATCCAGACTGGGAATCACCGGCACGGGCTTTTCACAATTTCACCCGGGCCTTCGTTCTGTTCGCTGCCTCCAGTCCACTGTGCGCTGGATCGCCGCGATTAGCAATCTCTGGCATTGCAGCGCGTGAAGAGGGCATTGCCGCCTGCGGTTTCACCCGCCCCTTGACACTCTCACGGACTGCACCAACCCTCGGGTCCATGAACCCGCCCCCCGTTCCCGATGCGGATCGCACCGCCACCCGCCCCGAACTCGATCCGCTCGTGCCGGTGATACTCTCGTGATCGAGGTTCCTGAGTGAAGTCCGCCGATCCGTTTCTGAATTGTCGTTCGAACGAGCGGGCGCCGGGTGGCGGAATGGCTTGCTCCCACCTGCCAACATGCTGCCGCGTAGACCTGTAGTGAGACCGTCCCGCAAGCTCGCCGTCGCAGCCGTCATGGGCATGGCCGTATTCCTCGGGGCGACCTCCTGCGGGAATGGGGACGGCGGCGCCGCGCCGGACTGGTTTCTCCGGTACAACGGGCCGGACTGGTTTCCGCGGTACGGCGGGGAGGTCAATGGCGACGACGCCCTGTTGTACGGAACGCTCGAACTCCAGGGACGGTGCCTGTACGTCACCCCTGGACCTGGCGAACGCTACCTCCCGATCTTCCCCAGGGATTCGTCGTTCTCTCCCGCCACAGGAAGACTGGTGGTCCTGGGCAAGACATTCCATGTGGGCCAACAATTCAGGTCGGGCGGAAGTGGGCGATATGGGGTTGAGCTGGAGCGCCTGAACCTGATAACTCAGCCCGATCCGAGCTGTTCGACGACGCATGTCTGGATCGTCGGCGCGGTCAACTAAGGAGCCCGGTGTTGGCGTTGGCTTTCGCTGAGGACTCCACTTTCCACCGGCCCCCGCCGCCCCCTGCCACCCGGCCCTTGGCGCTCCCACGACCGGCGCCCACCCTCGGCACATTCACCCGCCCGCCTCCGCGCCCCCATCCCACCACCCTGCCACAGATTTGATCCGCTGGAGCCGGTGATACTCTTGTGGTCGAGGTTCCTGAGTGAAGTCCGCCGAACCGTTTCCGAACTTCCAATCGAATGAGCAAGCGTCGGGCGGCGAAATGGCTTGCTCCTACCTACCAACGTGCTGGCGCGTAAACCAGTGGTGAGACCATCCCGCAAGCTCGCCGTCGCAGCCGTCATGGGCATGGCCATATCCTTCGGGGCGGCCGCCTGCGGGAATGGGGACCGCGGCGCCGCGCCGGACTGGTTTCTCCGGTACAACGGGCCGGACTGGTTTCCGCGGTACAGCGGGGAGGTCAATGGCGACGACGCCCTGTTGGACGGAACGCTCGAAGTCCAGGGTCGGTGCCTGTACGTAACCGCTGGACCGGGCCAGCGTACACTCCCGATCTTCCCCAGGGATTCGTCGTTCTCTCCGGGCACAGGAAGGCTCGTGGTCCTGGGCAAGACATTCCATGTGGGCCAACAATTCAGGTCGGGGGGAAGTGGGGATGGGCCGGAGTACATGAACCTCATGAACCTGATAACTCAGCCCGATCCGAGCTGTTCGACGACGCATGTCTGGATCGTGGGTGCGGTCGACTGAGGAGCCGGGCACTGGAGTTGGCGTTGGCTGAGGACTCCACTTTTCCGCCCGCTCCGCCGCCCCTTGGCGCTCTCACGGCGCGTGCCGACCCTCGGCAATAAACCCCGCCCGCCTTCGCGATACCCGTTCCCGGTGCCTCGCCGGTTGGGGGTGGTGGCGACGGGCAGGAAAAGCGGACCTGCGATGGTGGGCCGGGAGTACGTGTCCCCTCCTTCACAGTCGGGGCTCGCCGCGGTGGTCCGCACGAGCGCGGTTCCCTACGGCTCGCCGATCCGCTCCTCGATCCAGGGCACGATCATGTCGATGAGCCGCTCGCGCGGGTCCGCCAGCTTCGCGCCCTCTTCGCCGACCGGGTGCAGGTAGTGGTCGGCCCAGGGCAGCACCCGCAGCAGCTTGTCGTCGGCGCCGCTCTTCTCCAACAGCTCCTCCTGCTCGGCCGGGAAGATGTCGCAGTCGCCGTCGGCGTACACGATGAGCGTCGGTACCGTCACGTGGTGGATGGTGTTCGGAAGGTCGGCCTGGGAACTGGTGCCGCTCCAGGTGCTCAGCCAGCCGCGGGGGGTCATCACGCGCGCCAGCCCGCCCGGGCCGTAGTTCCCGATGATTGGGTCGCCCGGCGAGAAGATGCTCCCGAGGGGCCGGTTGCTCGGGTCGATGGTGGGGTCGAGGTAGGCCGGGTTCGCCAGCGTCCGGTAGATGACCATATAGCGGCCGAGCCGGGCACGCCGCGCGACGAGCGACCGCGTAGCGTCCGCCAGTTCGCCAAACCGCGGCGACCGCAGCTCTCCCCGGAAGTAGGCGTGCTCGGCCAGGTACTCGCGGGCGATGGCGTCGAGCCGCCGCGAGCGCTCGTACTGGAGTTCGCGGTAGGCAGCCAGCCAGCTCCTCTCGTACGAACTCGGCTCCGGGAACGGCCGGTAGCCGTTCGCCGGGTTGTACATGTCCCACGCGGGGTCGTAGCTCGTCGGGTCCGTTTCGCTGGTCACGCTGGGGTCGAGGACGTTGAGCATGAAGCGGCCCTCGCCGAGGTGCGCCGCGACGGCGACATAGAGGTCCCCCCCGGGCATCTGCTCGCCGGTCAGGTCGATCGGTTCGCCTCCCGGGGTGGCGGTCAGGCGGTGGTGGGGCATCCGCGAGGCCTGCGCCTGGTAGAAGCCCAGAAGCGACCCGCCGCCGCTATTGCCGAGGAGGACGATGCGCTCAAAGCCCTGTTCCTTCAGCCAGCGCATCCCCGCGGCGATGTCCAACAGCAGCCGCTCGTGGACCATGTCGGTGTCGTTGTTCAGGTAGCGGCTGTTCTGGCCGAAGACCGCGTAGCCGCGCGCGGTCAGCCCGGGGACCACATAGTGGCGCGTGAACTCGCCCCGCGGGTGCATCAGGTAGACCGCGGTCTTCGGGTCGCGGTTCGCCGGGCGATAGAGGATTCCGAAGCTCTGGGCCGTGTCTGTCGCGTCGAGGTACACGACATCGCGCCGCACCGACGGGTCGAGCGAGGAGAAGGCGAACGGCAAGCGGCGGGCGCGTTCTTCGGTGTGGTGGCTCATCGGGCACTCCTGCGGGTGGCGCGGCGCGGATTGTACGCCAGCCAATCACCCCGCGACGGACCTCGCCCGCCGGCTACCTACTTTGCTTTAGCCGAGATCTTCTCCGCGATGTCCTTGCGGGTCTCAGCGGCGGCCTTCGGGTCGTTGCTGATGAGGTAGACGATTACCACAGCCCGGCCGAACCGGTAGGCATCGGTGTAGACGAGGTTGCCATCGCCGTCGGGTTTGGTCGTCACGTAGCTGCGCGACTGGTCGCCCTGGAACACGGCCTGGTTGTCGGCCTGGGTCGCATTTGGGCCGAAGAGGTCTGGCGGGGGGTTCTTCAGTGCTTCGGAGATTGCGCCGAACTGGTCCGTCGCGGCCTCGGCAGCGGGGTGCATGTTGACCTCGACCCGGGCGGAGCTGACGGCGCCCTGCCTGGCATAGATGGCGACGTGGGCGTCCTGGCTCTCGGCCGCGCCGGGGACTCGCCCGGTCTCGACAAGCGAGAAGCCATCGCCCGAAAGGTCCGGGAGGAGATCGGCGGCCGTGGCGCCGGTGGCGCCGTCGCCCGGCGCGGCCGCGCCGTCGTCATCGCCGCAGGCGGCGCCAAGTGCCAGTGTCAGCGCCGCGAGGGCCGCTAACGCAATTCCGCGAAGCGCGCGATGACTTCGGCGCACTGCTCGGGTTTGAGGTGGTCGGTACTGATGCAGAGGTCGTAGGTGCTGGGAGAGAGCCATCCGGTTTCGTAGAAACGGCGGAAGTAATCCAGCCGTTCGTTGTCGGTCCTTTCGATGATTTTGAGCGCTTCCTTGTCCTCCACGCCCATGCCGGCCGCAATGCGGCGGGTCCGCGAGGCAGCCGATGCCGTCACCAGCACCCGTACCGTATCGAATCGGTCGCGAAGGATCACCTGCGCGGCATGGCCGACGATGACGCAGTCGCCCTGGCCGGCCAGGTCGCGGATGACGTCCTCGATGAACTTCCGGTAGTCGGCGGAGGTGAAGAGTGGGCTGGCGGCGAGCGGCACCGGGTCGGCCCAGGCGGCGACCGGCATGCTCGGGTTGCGTGCCAGTGCTTCGAGGAGCCTTGTCATGAGGGAGGGGGTGCGCTCCGCCTCGCTCACGGTCTCCGGCGAAACGCCCGCTTCCTCGGCGGCCCGCTGGATGACCTGGTAGTCAATGAGCCGCAGTCCAAGCTTCTTCGCGACGGCCTCTGCGACTTCCTCACCGGCCGTGCCGACCTGGCGAGAAATGGAAATGACACGCGTGTTCAAACTGCGGCCTCCGGCGATGTTGCGCGGATTGTAATTGAGAACCGCGATTGCGGGGGAGCGCCGGCCGGCGGTGGCCAGGGGGCGAAGGCAGGTACGAAGAAGGCCCGCGTGGGCGGGCCTTCTTCAAAGCGGGTGGTGCCTGGGTTACCAGGGCGGGATGGCTGCCCGCCGTCAGGCCTCGAATGGGTAGGCGACGCTTTCGAAGCGGGCCAACAGGTAGGGGTCGAATCGGGTTCCGGCCAGGCCGCGCATCACTTCGACGGCATCGGCCTGGGACATGGCACGCCGGTACGGCCGGTCACTGGTGAGCGCGTCGAACGCCTCCGACATGCCGATGATCTGGGCTTCGGCGGGCACTTCGGCGCCTTCGAGCATGCCGGGGTAGCCCTTGCCGTCGATGCGTTCGTGGTGGCAGCCGACCCACCAGGCCGCGGCGCCAAGCCCGGGAATCTCGCTGAGGATGTCGCGCGCATAGACCGGGTGGAGCTGGACCGACGCCATCTCGTCCACACTCAGGATGTCTGGCTTGCTCAGGAAGTGCGCCGGGACACCAAGCGTGCCCACGTCCTGGAGCAGCGCGGCAACCCTCACCAGGTCGGCCCGGCGCTCGGTCATGTCACAGGTGAGTGCAACGCGGCGGGCGAGTTCGGCGACACGCCTGCCCCGGCCCTGTTCGCGGCCGTTCCGGCCATCGACGACGTCGCTCATGACGCCAAGGAAGTCGAACAGCTCGTCGCGGTTCATCATGCCGCCATAGTTGAGCGACATGAGCGCGGCGGGCAGGTCGTTGTCATAAAAGCCGAGCCAGAAGTCATCGCGCTCGGCGATTTCGGCCATCTTGCCCGCGAGTTCGGGATCGATCTCGCTGCCGCCCATTTCCTTGACCAGGGCGGGGCCCCGGCGGCGGACGAGCAGTGGCGAACCTTCGGCGTCGATCATCGACTCGACCCGGTCGGAGAGGGCGACAATGCGGGCAACGATCGGCGCCCGGTCGCCGGGCTGTGCGCCGGGCCTGCCGGAGCCGTCCCAGCAGTCGTGATGGCTCGCAACCGCGCGGGCAACCGGTTCGCCGAAACCCATCTTGCGCACGATCTTCGAGCCGAGATCGCAGTGCTGGGCGATGGCTGCGACGACCTGCGTCCAGCCACCCGGGGGCACCTGGGAAAGCACGTCGGCGGCGCCGCTTCGGCCAGAGATGATTCTGCTGCCCCGCGAGCCGTCCATCTTTGGCGGCTGGCTGCTGGCAGCCATGCCGATGTCATGGAGAAGGCAGCCGAAGAAGACATCTTCGACCCGTTGGGCCTCCAGCCCGAGCTCGCTGGCGAGGAACACGCCGATGTAGGCGACTCGTTGGGCGTGGCCCGGACGGCGTCCTTCCGCGAGGTCGAAGGCGCGGCTGAGGGCGGCCAGGATGGTGCCACGGCTGAGCCGGGGAACGCCCGACAGCCCCGCGTCGTCATAGAGCGACGGGTCCAGGAAGTCTGCCTTGACAGTCTGAATCTGTGCTTTGGAAGCCATAGTGCGCCGTTCTCCCGGGGAGGGACCGTATCGGGAATATCGGCCGTGGTTTCGTGAACCTGCAGAGACAGAGCGGTGAAGGCCTGCGGAAATAGGGAAGAGTCGTAGGGTGTATGTATCCGGCTGCCCATCGCCGGGACACATCGGATGCGGAGCGGGGCGCAGTCGCCTGCACGATCGGCGGCAAAGGGGTACACTGAGCCCACAGCGTGATGCGCGGCGTCCCCGCCTGCTCAATCCCGCAGAAACCGCCCAGGCGAACGAACAAGACACATGGATCGCTCCCGGCTCAGCCGGTTCGTTAACCAACGATTGCAAGAGTTGCCGCTCACAGCGCCAGCCATCGTTTCGCCATTTACCTCTGTCAGAACAGCCGTCGAGATGATGCGTGAGGGCGCCGGCTCATGCGTCCTCGCGGTCGACGGTGGCCGGATTGCCGGCATCTTCACAGAGCGCGATGTGCTGACGAAATGCATGGAGGACGGTTTTGACTGGGACCAGCCGCTCGAGACAGCGGTGCTCACCAAACAGCCTCGCACGATTCAGGCCACGAGGACGGTGGCCGAGGCAATCGCGACGATGCAGCAGCACCAGTACCGGACACTGCCCGTGGTAGAGGGCGAAACGGTGGTCGGTCTCGTCCGGCTTGGGGATCTCTTGAAGGACCTCGCAGAAGCGTACCCGGAAGACGTCCTCAACCTGCCTCCTCGCCCTCACCAGGTGATGGAGAGACCAGAGGGTGGATAGCAGAGGTTCCATGACCACAGAATCGCAAACCAAGCCCGAGCACACGGTCGAAGACCTCGAACGTGTGACGATTCGCTTCGCCGGAGACTCGGGCGACGGCATGCAGCTCACTGGTACACAGTTCACCAAGACCGCGGCCGTCTTCGGGAATGACCTGGCGACCTTGCCGGACTTCCCCGCCGAAATCCGGGCCCCCACCGGCTCGCTCCCCGGCGTGTCTGGCTTCCAGCTTTCTTTCTCCAGCTCTGATATCCACACGCCGGGCGACCACCCGGACGTCCTTGTCGCGATGAACCCCGCAGCGCTCAAGACCAACGTTGCCGACCTGCGTCCCGGCGGCCTCCTCATCGTCGACGAGGACGAGTTCAACGTTACTAACCTCAAGAAAGCCGCGTATCCGGTCAATCCTCTTGAGGACGGCTCGCTTTCGAAGTACCAGCTGGTCCCGATCGCGATCACGCGCTTCAACGAGCTTGCCCTTGAGGGCCTGCCACTCAACGCGAAAGACAAGTTCCGCTCGCGCAACTTCTACGCGCTGGGGCTGATTCTCTGGCTCTACGGCCGCTCGATGGACACAACCATCAAGTGGGCCTCCGAGCAGTTCAAACGGCGGCCGGACATCCTCGATGCCAACCTGCGCGCCCTGCGCGCCGGATACAACTTCGGCGAGACCACCGAGTTGTTCCGCGTGCAGTACCATGTCGCGCCGGCAACCGTCGCGCCGGGCACGTATCGCCACATCAGCGGAAACGAAGCAACCGCCCTGGGATTCGTAGCCGCTTCAGTCCTGAGCGGGCTCCCGCTCTTCTACGGGAGCTACCCGATTACACCGGCTTCGGACGTACTCCACGAGCTTTCGAAGTTGAAGTCGTTCGGGATCAAGACCTTCCAGGCGGAGGACGAGATCGCCGCGATTGGGGCCACCATCGGCGCAGCCTACGGCGGCCACCTCGGCCTCACCGGTACCAGCGGCCCCGGCCTGGCGCTCAAGAGCGAGGCGCTCAACCTCGCCGTGATGACGGAGCTGCCGCTTGTCGTCATTGACGTCCAGCGCGCCGGCCCGAGCACGGGCATGCCGACCAAGACCGAGCAATCGGACCTGCTCCAGGCAATGTTCGGACGCAACGGCGATAGCTTCGTCGGCATCGTCGCGCCGTGCACCCCGTCCGATTGCTTTACCATGGCCATCGAGGCTGCCCGCCTCGCGCTCAAGTACATGGTCCCGGTCATCTTCCTGAGCGACGGGTATCTCGGGAACGGTTCCGAACCGTGGCGCATCCCGGATGTTGCCAGCCTTCCGAAGATCGAATGGAACTACGCCACCGAACAGGACGGCGAGTTCAATCCCTATGAACGGGACCCGAAGACGCTCGCCCGCCCCTGGGCCGTGCCCGGTCAGAAAGGCCTGACCCACCGCATCGGTGGCCTCGAGAAGTCCGGCCAGACAGGCGATATCAGCTACGACCCGCGCAACCACCACGAAATGACTCTCGCCCGGCAGGGCCGCGTCGACCGCATGGTCCAGGACATCCCGGACCTCGAGGTTACCGGACCGGAGACGGGCGACCTGCTCGTGCTGGGGTGGGGCGGGACATATGGCGCCATCACCAGCGCGGTGGAAGGCGCCCGCAAGCGCGGTCTCAGCGTCGCAGCAGCCCACCTGCGCTACCTCAATCCGTTCCCGGGCAACCTGGAGGCGGTGATGAAGCGCTACAAGCGCGTGCTCATTCCCGAGCTCAACACCGGCCAGCTGTCCTTGCTTGTCCGGGGCAAGTTCATGGTCGATGCCATCCCGTTCAACAAGATTTCCGGCCAGCCCTTCAAGATCTCCGAGATCGAAGGGAAGATCGACGAAGTCCTCGGGCTCCGGGGTCCGTACACCATCGAGTTCGGGCAATCGTCCGTCCTGAGTGGAGGCTAACCAGTGACCGCGCCAACCGTGCCAAACAGTGGAGTCATCTCCGCCGACCTCCCTATCCTCACCCGCAAGGATTTCGTTTCAGACCAGGAAGTGCGCTGGTGCCCCGGCTGCGGCGACTACTCGATCCTGGCCCAGATGCAGAAGATGCTCCCGGAACTCAACGTTCCAAAGGAGAACCTGGTCTTCATCAGTGGCATCGGTTGTTCGAGCCGGTTCCCCTACTACATGGAGACCTACGGCTTTCACAGCATTCATGGCCGCGCGCTCACCCTCGCGACTGGCCTCAAGACTGCCCGGCCTGAACTCAAGGTCTTCGTCATCACCGGTGACGGCGACGGGCTGAGCATCGGTGGGAACCACCTCCTCCACGCGATGCGCCGGAATGTCGACCTCACGGTCGTCCTCTTCAACAACCGCATCTACGGGCTGACGAAGGGCCAGTACTCGCCGACGTCCGAGTTCGGGAAGGTCACCAAGTCGTCGCCTTACGGCACGACGGAGCGCCCGCTGAACCCGATCCGGATCGCGCTGGCGGCCGGCGCCACATTCGTGGCCCGCTCGATCGACCGCGACACCAAGCACCTGGAAGAGATGCTTTACCAGGCCGCGCAGCACAAGGGCATCTCGTTCGTCGAGGTCTACCAGAACTGCAACATCTTTAACGATGGCGCCTTTGCCGCGTTCGCTGAGAAGGAAGTCCGGCAGGATCGGATGGTCTACCTCGAGCATGGCAAGCCGCTTCGCTACGGTAAGGACAGCCAAAACGGCATCCGTCTCAACGGATTCACGCCCGAAGTCGTCCTGGACGCCGCCTCGGATGACGGATTGCTCGTCCACAACGCGCACAACCAGGACATTACCCTCGCCAACATCCTCGTCGGCCTGGACTACCCTGACTTCCCGGTGCCCATCGGCGTGTTCCGGGATATCGACGCCCCGGTGTTCGACGACCTCGTCCAGCAGCAGGTGGAGGAAGCCATCGCGAAGGGCCGCGGTGACCTGACTGCCATCCTGCACAGCGGCGAAACCTGGGTAGTCGAGTAGGCGCCCAGGCCAGAACAACCGCGAATCTGGTACAGTCTGGGCTCCCTCCGGGGAGCCTTGCTGTTTCGGCCACGGAAGGAAGCGCTCATGTCGATCGAACAACGCAACGTGGTGGTCTGCCCCAGCTGCGGCACTGAGAACATCGAGGGCGTGGACACCTGCGAGCACTGCACCATGGACCTCCGGAGCATCGACGTTCCGGAGTCCTCGCAGGTGGTCTCCGGCAGCGACCTGTCATCGCCCGTTTCAAGCGTGCGTCTGAGCCGCCCGCACACGGTGCTGGCGACCCAGACGGTCCGCGAGGCGATTGCCGCGATGAAGAGCGACCCGACCGCCGCCGTCGTCGTGATGGACGGCACGACCGTCGCCGGGATCTTCACGGACCGCGATGTGATGATCCGCGTGGCGGGCCGCCCGGGCGTGATGGAGCAGCCTGTTGCCCGGTTCATGACACCCGACCCGGTGGTGATGCGTGATGACGACATGATGGCCGTTGCGCTGAACAAAATGGGTGACGGGGGATTTCGCCACCTGCCGGTGATGCGCGGCGGCGAACTGGTCG
Source organism: Dehalococcoidia bacterium (assembly GCA_003104995.1). GTDB lineage: Bacteria > Chloroflexota > Dehalococcoidia > Tepidiformales > Tepidiformaceae > Amarobacter. The sequence continues at coordinate 230,237 of PQAO01000027.1, read as the reverse complement.
GGATGATCACGGTGCGGGACGTAATGAACTGGGTGCTCGGGCGTTACTTCGATTAATGGCACCGCGTACCCAATCAGGCTGATGGATGCCAAGCTCTGGCCTATGGCTCACGCACGCGCTATTGTTGGAGGCATAGCGAGGCACTATCGCTCGCGGGTGAGCCATCCATGGAATTGGCCCAGCTAGACGCATTCATCGCGGCCGCGGACAGCGGGAGCTTCAGCCGGGCGGCCGAAATGCTCAACGTCGCTCAGCCATCACTCAGCAACCGCATCCAGTCGCTCGAGCGCGAGGTCGGACAGGCGTTGTTCGAACGCATGGGCCGGGGCGTCAAGCTCACTGACGCCGGCCGGTCGTTCCTTCCCTACGCCCAGCGGGTTCTCCGCACCCTCAATGACGGCCTCATGGTGCTTGAAGGCACCCGCGACGGGACCGCGGGCCGGTTGATGATAGGCACCGCACCGGCGGTCGGGACGTATGTACTGCCCCGGTTACTCAAGGTCTTCCGCGATAACCACGCTGGCGTTGATGTGCTGGTCCGCACCGGGCACAGCGACGAAGTGCTGCAGATGGTGCTCGACGACGATGTCCAGGTCGGCATTGGGCGGCCGATCAACCACCCCGATGTGCGGACTGTGACGCTCTACCACGATGAGCTCGTGCTGGTGGTGTCGTCGCAGCACCGGTATGCGAAGCGCGGGTCGGTGAAGGTGGAGGACCTCGCGGACGACTCCCTCATCCTGTTCGACCGCGACTCAGGCTACTACAGCATGATTCTCGGGCTGTTCCGCGACCTCGGGGTGGTGCCTCAGCAGCAGATGCAACTCGACTCGATCGAAGCAACCAAGAAGATGGTGGAAGCCAACCTGGGCATCGCCCTCTTGCCGGAGGTCTCGGTCGAGCGCGAGATCCGCCTGGGTACACTCCACAAGGTGCACATCGAGTCGGCAGAGCCGGTCGAACGCGACATCGCGGTGATGTACCGGCGCAACAAGCCGCAGTCCGGCCCGATGGCGGCGTTTCTCGACCTGCTTGGCGAAATCTACGGCATGAAACTGCCGCGGTAACCCGCCGTCGTGCTCATCGACCTCCACTGCCACACGCTGCCCCTGAGCACCTGCAGCGCCCTGGAACCCGGCCAGCTCGTGGAGCTCGCTCGCGAACGCGGGCTCGACGGCATCTGCCTGACGGAACACGACCGCGCCTGGCCTGCGGGCGAGCTGGAGGCTCTCCGCAAACGGACCCGCTTCCCCATCTTTTCCGGGGTCGAACTGACGACCGACCAGGGGCACATCCTCGCGTTCGGCCTCGACGACCCGCGGGGGTTCTCGGCAATCGCGCGCGCGGTGTACGAAGCAGCGAAGGCGTGCGGGGCGTTGCTCTACCTCGCCCATCCCGCGCGCGACGGCCTCCTGAAGGTCACGCACGACACGGTGGAGTTCTTCATGTCGGTCGAGGCCGTGAACGGCTCAGACTCGCGCCTCCAGAACATGGCGGCCTCGGGGCTGGCGCAAGGGTTTCGCCTGCCGGGCATCGGCGGCTCGGACGCTCACACGGCGGCGGAGGTCGGCCGGGCGGCAACGCGCTTCCCCACGCGCATCGAGACGCAGGCCGAGCTGCTGGAGGCGCTGCGGGCGGGGACGTATGAAGCGGTCGCGCTGGAGCATTGAGCCCGATATCGGGCCTGAATTACCCCTCGAACGCTGCTTCGATTCGCTGGAGCACCTGTTTTTCTTCGTGCGAGACCTGGCGGCCGACGCCGTACGGCTCGCCGGCGGCGGCTTCGGCGACCGCGGCCGCGCGCTTGCAGGTGGCCGCTTTGAGCTCATCCCGGGCCGGCTGGTCGAGGCGCGGAAGCAAGTTCCGGACGTACTCGATCCAGGTGTCGAAGAGCACGGGTTCGGGCTCAGCCACCAGCCAACCGGTGAGCAGGCTGGTGGCCTCCTCGCCGATGTCCAGCGTGTGCGCATAACGCAGGACCTGGTGCCGCTCTGCTTCCTCCAGATGACCATCCGCCCACGCGACCGCGACCAGCGGGACCATGGCCATGGCCGTCAGCGTTACCTGGGTCACTCCAGCATCGAGCAAGCGCGCCAACACCTGTTCGTCGGTCAGCCCGGCGGTCTTTGCAAGCTCCTTCCTGGCGCGCTCGGACTCGAGCTTCGCCCGCATGGCGGCCAGGAGTTCGGCGTTCTGCCGCTTGAAGAACTCCTCTTCAAGCGCTCGACCCCTTTCACCAAGTAGTTCGTCGGTCATCGTGCGGCCTCCCCGAAATGAAATTGGTGATCCTATGGTGGGCGATCGAGCACGCGATGGAAACGACCACGAGGGTGAGGTTCGGCAGCCGGACGGCCGTCAAGCCCGGCGCACCCCTGTCCCGGTTGAGGCGGACCGCGGGACGGCCAACGTGAAGGCCGTCCCGCGCGGTCGTCATCTTGAGCGGCGGGAACTCGCGGTGGCGCCTCACCCCTCGCCGAACCACCGCCGGGCCTGCAGGCGCTCGGTGTTCTGGTGGATGTTCAGTAGCGCGACGAAGTGCTCCAGCGCGTGGGCGACGCATCTCTCGGCTGCCCACGCGAGGTCGACTTCGCCCGCGGGCCAAGCGCCGGTGCACTTCCATTGTTCCGGTGCCAGCGACTTGAAGAGTTCGACGGTCGCTTCGCGCTGGCGCATGAACTCGTCGGCCAGGTCCGCGACTTCGCCATCGGGGCGGTAGGCGGTTGCCATGTAGCCCTCTTCGTCCCACGGTTCGAAGACGGGCCGGTCCTCGTCGATCATTCGCTGGACTCGCGGCTGGAAGACGTTCGTTTCGACGGCGATGAGGTGGGAGACGTGCTGGTGTGCCGACCACTCGCCGTCCACCTGTTCGTGCTGGCGGTGGGCCACAAGTGAAGCGGCCCAGTCCACGCCCTTCACGCTGAGCTGGAGGCGGGCCATGAGGGTGGGGTCGGGGATGCGCTGTTCGGCCATCTGGTACACGCCCGGATTGGGGATTCTCCGGACGCGAATCGGTCTCGGTACCGATGCGCCCGGGCGATGCAACCGTACTAGGCTGGCCGAAGAATGGCCATCGATCCGACCGCTGCCGGTGTTCCTTCGGGCGCCCATGTTTCGCTGAACGAAGCGGGCCAGCTGGCGCGCAGCCGCGGTCCAATCGGCGACCGGAGTGGGAGCCCGGCTGGTTTCAGCGTTCCCTCCGCCGATCCCGGTCCCATCCGAACCGCGAGGCGGCTGCAAGCGCAGGCTGCCCCGGTGCGGGCCGGGACCCGGACGGCAGCGCCGCACACGCCGATCAGCTCGAACACCCCGGCCGACCCCGACCAGTGGGACGGGATGCTCAACCGGCTGGGGCAGAAGTACAACGTCCCGCCGCTGTTTCTGAAGGCGGTCATGCTCATCGAAAGCGGCGGGCGGCCCGACGCGGTCGGAGACAGCGGACACTCGGTTGGGCTGTACCAGCTACACGACCAGGGGTATGGCCACGGCATGGGCGACCTGCGGTTCGACCCGGAGGCAAACGCCGATCGCGCGGCCCGCGGGCTCTCCGAGGCGTGGCATGCGGGCGAGCGGGCCGGGTACGGCGGTGAGTATGCGGTGCGGGCCGCCTACAACTACTCGTTCAATCCCGGCGGGGGATTTGCCTACCAGGGTGATGCGTTGGTCCGGACGTACAACCAGTTGCTTTCAGAGCAAGGGCTCCCGGAGCTGGAGTAACTTTCGCTGCCCATCCCGGTAGGGGCTGGGAGGGGGTGTTATCATCGTTGTTCGCGATCCCTTCGCCAGTGCGCGAAAGAACGATGGGAGGTGACCCCGATATGGTGACCGCCGGATACCTTGAGCGAAGCGTTTCCGTCGACGGGCTCAACTTGAGCTACCAGGAATGGGGCAGCCCTTCGGCACCGCCGATTGTGATGCTCCACGGCTTTGGCGTCTCGGGCCACATGTTCGATGAGTTCGCCGAGCGCATGCAGGACCGTTACCGGTTGCTTGCGCTCGACCAGCGTGGCCACGGCGATAGCGACTGGTCCGAGAGCGGCGACTATTCGCGGGATGCGTTTGTCGCCGACCTGGAGGGATTCCGCAAAGCCCTCAATCTCGACCGGTTCATCCTCATCGGTCACAGCATGGGCGGACTCAACTCGGTCTCGTATACGAACGCCTATCCGCAGCATGTCCGCGCGCTGGTGCTTGTAGATGTCGGTCCGGAGTCGGCGAAAGAGGGTGTGGACAACATCGTCCGGTTCACGCGGGGCCCGGATGAGCTGGAGTTCGAGGAATTCGTCGAACTGGCGCACCGTTTCAACCAGCGGCGCACACTCGAAAACATCCGTGAGCGGATGCGCCACCGCCTGAAGCCGACGGAGACGGGCAAATGGACGTGGAAATTCGATAAGCGCTTCCGCCAGCCGGATGACGGCCTGAAGATCGGTGGCACGCTCAGCAACGACGAGTCGTGGCAGCTGTTCCGCAACATCGGCGTGCCGACGCTCCTGGTGCGTGGCGGTGAGAGCGATGTGCTCACTCCCGAGGTCGCGGAGCGCTGCGCCCAGGAGGTCCGGCGATCGCGGCTGGTGGTGGTCCCCGGCGCCGGACACAGCGTCCCTGGCGACAACCCCGATGCGTTCACGGAGGCGGTCCGCGAGTTCCTGGCGGATGTGGAATCCGGCCAGTTCGAGCCCGTGCCCCAGGGCCCGGCGCTGGAGCAGCTGGTGGAAGAGCACACGGCGGCGCGCCGGCGCGGCCCGAGCATGACCACGCTGGTGGTCGCCGGTCTCGGCGCGACGCTCGCGCTTGCGGGCGCAGGCTACCTGGTGCGACGTGGCGTGCAGCAGCGCAAGCAGAAGAAGACCGTGCGCGCCCGGGCCACCGCCGCGGCGGCCCATCTCCCCGGCCTGCACGCGGTCGATGTCGACCAGGCGCGGGAGCGGGCTGCCGAGGTCGTCGCGCGGCTCGGCGCGGTGGGCGCCACTGGTACGCGCCGCGCGCGCAAGTCGCTCAACGAAGTAGACCTGGAGAGGGCGCGTCACGCCGCCCAGGAGGCGTTGGCTGTACTCTCGGAGGGCTCACGGCACGCGCCGGAGGTCCTTCGTGAAGCGGCGCAGCGGGTGGACACGAAGGCCGTCACGCAGCGCGGAGCCTCGGTACTCGAACGGAGCCGCCATGCCGGGGGGACCGTTCGTCGCCTGGCAGGGAGGCTCGCCCACCGGAAGCAGCGTAAGCACCACAGGGTGATGCGTTGGCGGAACTGACGGTCAACGGCGTGACGCTCTCGTTCGATGACACCGGCACCGGGAGCCCGGCGTTCGTATTCGTTCACGGGTTCGCCTGTGACCGGCGGGCATGGGCGCCGCAGGTGGAAGACTTGGGCCGCGATCACCGCTGCATCAACGTGGACCTTCGCGGGCGCGGCGGTTCGGCCGCAGTGCCACCATTCGACGTGGTAACGGCCGCGGACGACGTCGCGGCGCTGATCCGGGAGCTTGGCGTCGCGCCCGCGGTGATCGTGGGCCACAGTCTCGGTGGCGTGATCGCGCTGGTGTTGAACGAACGGCACCCGGACCTGGTGCTGGGGACGGTCCTCGGCGATTCACCGATCGACCCGGGGCTGGCCGAGAGCCGGGGGCCGGGGCTTCCCGAGCGTATCCGGGAAGTGCGCTCGATGGAGCCCGCCGCGCGGATGGTGGAGCGTTTCTGGAGCAAGGCGACCTCGCCGGAGGTCCGCGCCTACGGCCAGGTGTTGATGTCGTGCCCGCCCGACGTAGCGGCTGGAATGCTGGATGGATTCCCGGAGGTGGCAGCCCGCTTTGGCGAACTCGTTCGGCTGGCCGACAAGAAGCCCTTCATGGCGATCTGGTCGGGGGCCCCGCTGGGCGCTCCGGCCTGGCTGCGCGACCAGACGGTCTTCGTGCGGCAGGAGCCGATCGCCGGCAGCGGTCACTTCTTCCAGCTCGAACAGCCTGCGATCACGAGTGCGCTTTTGCGGGCCTTCCTGGATGACATTGCGCATGACCCGCGCGTTTCCCCGGACTGAACCGCCGGTCGTTGGGCCGGAACAGCGATGAGCGTTAAGGTTGGGCGAATGGCGAAGTCCCGCACGCGGCAGCAACAACGTTCGAACGTCGGTGGGCGGGACAAGTCGACTTCCTGGCAGCCAATCTTCACTGGCGCCATTCTTGCGGTGGCCGCCAGCTTCATCATTCTGGTGGTTGTCGCCGCCGACAGCTTTGGCGGTTCGGGTGGCGGCGATGGCGGTGCGGGAGTCGGTCCGACGGAGACTGCCGCGGCGAATACCTCGACGCCGGACCCGTCCGCGACAGACTCGCCGGGAAACGCTGACCCCACGCGCACGCCCACAAACGAGCCGGGCCCCGATGGGACAACCGTCCTTGCCTGCAACGACATCCTCGTGCCGCTGGACAAGCAAAACCGCCTGCCCGCCGATTGCGTCCCGCCCGACCTGGAGGAGCTCCCCGGGGCGATCTCCGCGCAGGGCGCCCAGTACATGCGCACGGAAGCGCTGGGGGCGCTGCGGGAGATGTTCGACGCGGCCCGCGCCGATGGCTTCGTCTTGCAGGTGAACAGCTCGTTCCGGAGCTACCAGACGCAGGCAGACACCTACAACTACTGGGTGCAGACGTACGGGAAGGAGCAGGCGGACCGCACGAGTGCCCGGGCCGGCCATAGCGAACACCAGCTCGGGACAACCGCCGACGTTGGCGCGCGCGGGCTGTTCCTGGAGGATCTCATCGGCACCGCCGAGGCAGACTGGCTGGCGGAGAACTCGTGGAAGTACGGGTTCATCATCAGTTACCCCGAGGGCAAGGAAGACATAACGGGCTACGCCTACGAGCCCTGGCACGTCCGCTACGTCGGCCAGGGGGTCGCTGCCGACGTCCAGGCAAGCGGGCTGACCCTCCGGGAGTTCCTGCTGAAGTAGGCGGCGGTTGCCGGGTGAGTCTCATGATGCAACACTCCGGGCGATGTCCTGAAACGGATCGCTGGAGGAACGCATTGGTACCCGCATCGCCGACCGAAGAACTCCTGGTCGAACAAGCCGACCATATCCTGACCATCACCCTGAACCGGCCCGACCGGCTGAATGCGATCAGCGGGCCCATGCTGAACGCGCTCTCGACGACGCTCCAGGCAGCCAACATCGACCCCGATGTCCGCGTGGTTATCCTCACCGGTGCCGGCCGCGGCTTCTGTTCCGGCCTCGATCTGAAAGATCAGACGGCCGGGGGCGATGGCGCAATTCAGCCGGGCCGCCGCGGATACCAGTTGTTCGACCTCCACAACTCGCCACCGATCGTCATCAACCGGATGGACAAGCCGATCGTCTGCGCGCTGAACGGCGCCGCGGCTGGCTATGGCATGGACCTGGCGCTGGGGTGCGACATCCGCATAGCGAGCGAGAACGCCAAGCTCGGCGCGGTTTTTGCCAAGCGCGGCGTGCTGCCGGAAAGCGGCGGCTGCTGGTACCTGCCGCGGCTGCTGGGCTGGGCGAAAGCGGCCGAGGTGGCTTTCCTGGGCGACGTGCTGGATGCCAACCGCTCGCTCGAACTCGGGCTCGTCAACAAAGTGGTACCCCACGATGAGCTGATGACCGAAGCCCGTAAGTGGGCAACCCAGATCGCGAACAACGCACCCCTGAGCGTCCAGTCGACCAAGCGCATGATGCGCCTCGGCCAGGATGAGACGTTCGAGGCCGCCGTGGACCATATCTTCCTGCAGCTGCTGCCGCTCTTCCAGAGCGACGACTTCAAGGAAGGGCTTTCGGCGTTCGCCGAGCGCCGCGAGCCGCAGTTCAAGGGGCGGTAGGCTTCGTCCGCTCGACGTCCGCGGCAAGGTTCTCAAGCAACCGTTCCACCGCGAACGGTGATTCGAGCCGCAGGAAGCGCTTACCTGCGGCTCTTCCTTCTTCCATTGCCCGCCGGAAGACCTGGCGGTTTCGCCGGTGCCGGGAAACGTTGTAGGCGATGAGCGAATTGCTGGGACTCCAGAGCATCAGCTGGTCCCAGAACCTCTCGTGGTTGGTGCCCCAGAGCAACTCCTTGCTTCGCCAGCGATGCCAGGACCGCGCGAACACCCGCCGGGTGGTCAGGTGAAGTGGGAAGTCGAGCCAGATGATCGTGTCGGCGAGCGGCCAGGTGAGGTGCCGGGTGTGCCGGAGGTAGTTCCCGGCGCTCACCCAGGTGTCACCCGTGTGCGTTTCGATAAGCCTGGCGCGAAACTCCTCGTCCGGCGGCGCGGTCCACCCCGGCTTCCAGAACAGTGCGTCGAGCTCGATGAACGGCCCGCCGATTCGCCGAGCGATCTCCGCGCCGAGCGTGGTCTTCCCCGAACAGCTCGGGCCGACCACGATGATGCGCCGTCCGATGGTGGATCCCGGAAGATCGCGCACGGCCATGTGCCTTACATCCGGTCCTTCAGGCTCTCCGGGAGGTCGCCGGGGATCTCGCTCACTGGTTGTGTTGCCAGGGAGATCGTGATGTCGAAGATGTCGCCCCAGGCGGCCTCGTAGTAGTCCCCGGGGCCTTCGTCGCCGGCCTCCCAGACGAGGATGACCTGGGGCATGCCCTCGGGCGCATTGACCCAGTACTCGCCGAGCACGTTCGCATGGACCGGGTGTTCGAATGCCTTGCGCCGCTCGAAGGCGGCGAGGCCCTGGAGCACGTTGGTGCCGGGCTTAAAGTGGAAATAGGCCACGTAGAGCGACATGCGGAGGGATTATACGGACCGTCGCGGAGTAGCGATCCGTTGAGTGTGTAAGGGTGGGTCACTCGCAAGGTAAGTTCAGCGACGAACGAACCGGAGGGGAACCCGACGATGAAGAAGGTAACGCAAGGACGGCGGGGTGTTGCTGGGCACCGTCGTGCTGTTTTTCGGGGGCTGTTCAATGCCCTGAGGAGCGGGAGCCAGAGGACTGTCGAGGCATCCCAGGGTGGGGCGGAGCAGCAGGGTGCGGCGGAGCAGATCCCTTAACACTCCGCACACCGGCTTCGGCTGGCTCGTCAACCTCTTCGCCGCTCAGTGAGGCTTCCGTTTCGCGGCTCGCCGCGGTCCCCCGGGCCTCACTCGTTCAGCGGCCGAGGAGGTAGACCATGCCGTTGGCATCGGAGGATGCGAGCATACCGGTACGGAAGCGGTGTCCGGCGAAGCGTTCGGGGGCCTGGTGGCCGTCGTAGCCGGTCATGAGGGATGGGGTAAAGACGGTGACCTCGGCCAACTCGACGAGTTCCCAGAGGGCCTGGATAGGCTGGCCGGTGCGGGGGTCGGAGGGGACGACGTGGGCGTTGGTCATGGGGAGGCCGACGGATTCATCGAGGTACCAGGACTGGTGTGCGGCGAACACGGGGCCGGTCTCGGGCAATCCCCAGAAGGTAAGGGCGGGGGACTCGAGGGCCTTGCTCACGCGGCGGCGCTGGTCGGCGTCGAAGGGCCCGTCAACGGCGACCAGCGCGGCGGTCAAGACGCGGCGGGCGTCCTTGGCGGCGCGTTTGGCCTCGCGGCACGCGTGGGCGAAGGAGGGCAGGTCGGAGACGACATAACCGAGTTGGTGCTGCGAGATCAGCGCCAGCAGGGTATCCGGGTCGGCCCCGGGCTTGGGGATGACCAGGGGCTTGCCCAGGTAGAGGGGGATGAGTGCGCCCATCAGCCCTTCCCACTGCGACAGCGGGAGGGTGGACATCCAGGGGCCTCCCCGGTTGGCGTCGAGGAAGGTAGCCATCGAGATGGCCATTGCCAGGAGGGAGCGGTTGGAGTGGGATACGGGCGCCACGGCCCCGGGGATGGTGACGGCCGGGAGCGTCGGGTCGAGCATTTCGGCATACACGGGGGCTCCGCCGTTGCCGGCCGGTTGGTCGCCGGCCACCACCTGGGCGCCAACCTGGGCGGCCAGGGCCCGGGCGTCCGTGCCGGCGGGTGCGATGCGCATGCGGACGCCGGCSGCCAGCCCTGCGAGCAGCTGGAGGATATTTTCGCGCGAGAGATCGCCGGGCAAGACGGCGAGGCGGGCCTCGCCCGCTGCGAGGGCGAGCGGSTGTGACCTGCGGTCCACCTCCTCGCGCAGCTGCCGGAAGCTGAGTTGGCCCTGGCTGTCGACCAGTGCGGGKGCGTCCCCGTGCTCGCGCTCGTGGYGCAGGAGGATGAGCTGGTAGACGGGGTACGGCGGGACGCCCACGACGCGGGAGATTCCCGTTGGCCAGTACCAGGATGGCGTGATGGCGATGGTCTTTGGCATAGCAGTACTCCCGCGCGCTAGATGAGTCCGCCGGCGTGGAGCGAGGCGCCGATGCCCACGCTGACCACTGCCAGCAGCAGTTCGAACTTGAGGGCCTTATCCATTCGGGAAATGGCCCGGCCGACGCGTTGGCGCTCCGCGGCGACCTCGTCTTTGGTCATTTCCGGCTTCGAMCGCTTGCGCTGGGCCGGGTGAAGCACAAAGGCCATGAAGGCCACGGTCGCGAGGAGCAGGCCCCAGGTGGCTGCGAGGAGCAGGACGGTCCGCCCGTAGGAGTCGGACAGGCTGAGCATGGGTGCTCCGGGCCGGGCGAGCAAGYSGGCCTCRTCGAGCCGGAGCAGCATCCAGGCGCCGGTCACGCCGATGACGGCCAGGCAGGCGAGTGCGAGCCAGCGGTAGCGCATTCCGGCGTTCTTGCAGACGACGCCCACCTGGGGCCCGGGCATCTCTCTCTGCGCGTACCTCAGCACCCACTCCATGGTCAGTGCCCCGCCGACATAGACCGCCCATGCCATCGCATGCAGCCAGCCAAGCAGTGTGTCCAAGACTGCTCTCCCTTGTCCGCCCGAGGTGTGCCGGTCAGATGAGGCCTCCCCACTTGAGGGATGCTCCCATGAGGGCGATGACCACGGCAACGACAAGGTCGATGCGGGTAAGGCGCTGCACCCAGGTGGCCGCGGCCATCTTCGCTGTCTGGGCTGCMGTCACGTGGGCGGCCGATGTCTGCGTGCCGAGTTTGCCCTGCAGCCGTGGCCGGAAGTACCAGGTGATGAGCGCCCCATTGATGGCCAGCACGCACCAGAGGAGGATCATGCCGAGGAGCGTGCGCCCRTAGCTTTCCGAGAGCCCGCCGGGGGTCTGGAAGAACGGCCAGTGCCACATGGCCATGCCCATGTGTTCCAGCCGGAGGAAGCCGGTCACCAGGATGAGCGAGAGCGACCCCCAGACGAGCCAGAGGAAGCGGTCGGCGGTCTTCTGGCCCATCACCTGGGCCTGGGCCGGTGGGATAGCTGCCTGGGCGGGCCCCAGGACGAACTCCATCGCGACCGCACCGCCAAGGTAGACGGCGATCGAGATATCGTGGAGGAACCCGTAGATGATGTGGAGCCAGATATCCGGGTCGTCAGGCATGTGCCGCCGTCCGCCGGTACAGGTCGGGCATCCCCGGGTGCCACTCGCTGAAGTGGGAGAGCAGCTGGGGGGTTGCGAGGTAAGGTTCGGCGCCGCCGGTGTGGTACTTGCGGTAGAAGTCCAGGTCCACATGGTGTACCTGGCAGGAGAACTTGGCCCGCACCGGGTTGATGTAGGCTGGCGCCGCGCCGTACTTATCGATGACGTACTTGACGGTTTCGATGGCGGCCTCGACCACCCAGTCGGGGATGTGCGAGCGCGGGTGCTGCAGAATGCGTTCCCTGGCCTCATCGGTGAACGGCCCCTGGTTGCGCTCGCCCCAGTTGTCAATGGGTGAGAGGTGCGCCCCGCGCTTGTAGCGGAGGTCCACCACGTGGCGGACCAGGGCCTCGGCGCTGGGGAACTTGCGCGAGGGCGCCGTGCAGGCGTCGAGGACGCCCGGCAGTCCCTGGCAGGTCGCGGTCCTGGATGGATTGCGCGCAGGATCGCGTTCGAGGAACGAGAAGCCGAGACCGGCTGCGACCTCGGGGTAGGCGCCGAGCAGGAGGTCGTCGGAGTAGCCGCCCATCGCCCAGGCGCCGAGGCCCATCGTCTCGCAGGCGAGGCGGATGTTCTGGACGACGCAGGCGACCTCGGTCACATGCTGCATGAGCGCGAGCTCGTCAAAGATCGGGATGGGGAAGCCGACTTCGAGGAACCCCGGCCGGATCCACTGGTCGCAACCGGCGGGCTTGTCGGTCTCGGCGTCCTGCAGGTAGAAGCCGCCAAACTGGTACGACGAAAGGAGCAGGTTTACCCACTCCAGCCCGACATCGCCCACCGGGAGGAACCACGTGCTCCCCGGGCGGTTGGCGTTGTACTGGAGCGCGCCCATGGTATTGACGTTGTGGGTGCCGGGAGGCGCCGTTGCCCAGGCGACATCCGGCCGCCGGTCGGAGACCTTCACCCGGCCCGTGCGGTACCAGTGGAGGATCTTCCAGTAGTCCTCCGGGCCGTTGATCTCGACCGGCGCCATGCGCTCGGTGCCGGGCCGGTACATGTGGATGCCCTGGTCGTTGATGATGAACAGGTCCACGCCCTGGTCGTTGCTGGAAGCTGGCACGGTGCGCCCGGCCCAGGAGATAAGGCTGGAGAGGTCGCCCTGCACGGGGATATCGGCCGTGACGATGCCGTTGGGCCCGAGCGAGGCCCAGGCGATGAGCGCCTCTTCGACCTCGGATAGCGGGACAGGCTGGTTCGGTGATTCGAAGGCGAGCGGGCCTTCGCGCTGTTTCACCACCAGGTGGCTCGACCAGGCGAAGTTCTCTTCCTCGCCCGTCTCGCTCCGGTAGCCCAGGCCGATTCGCCGGGTGCGCAACGTCGAGAGCGACGCGAACACCGGCTTCCCACCTTCGAACACGCGCGCGATAGCAGCGTGCTCTTCCGGGGTAAGCGCGATCGGCTCTGGCCTGGTTGAGCTTGGAGCTGGTGTCGTCATTCCTTCGTAACCTCCACGAAAACGCCACGGTCGACAGGCACGGGCTGCCAGCCGAAAGGCAGGTAACGGAGATGCCCGTAGCGGCTCACCAGGTGAAGCCACTTCACCATCCCCGGTTCAACTTCGTTTGCGCCCTTCCAGTCCGCGAACATGTGCGGCTCCCAGCCGTTGTACACGATCAGCTGCCCGGGCCTCACCCGGGGCGACACCCTGGCACGGATGGTGTAGCTTCCGCGATCGTTGCTCACGCGCACCAGGTCGCCATCGCAGATCTTCCGCGCGCCCGCGTCGCGGCTGCCGATGATCGCCAGCGGTTCGCCGCGGTGCGTGCCCGCCAGGATGGAGTTGCCCATGGCAGAAGCGTGGACGGTCCAGCGCGAGTGTCCGCTGGTGACGAGTAACGGGTAATTGCCCCCAATCGCCGGGTTCTCCTTGTGGCAGGGCAGGTCCTCACCCGCCTCCGCGAACCAGGGATGGTCGATCAGGAACTGTGCCCGGTGGGTGAGGGTGGGGAAGGGCACACCGTCCTCCACATGCCACTCGAATGCCGTCACCGTCCGGTCTGGCTCCACGTTGGCCGCGAGCGAGAGCCCTGGAGCGAACATCCCGAGGCCGGAGAAGCGCACCGTCCCGAGTTCGCGCAGCGAGTCCAGCCCGCTGTTCTCGGGAAGGGTCCCGGCCTCGATGCTGTCCCGCAGCCACTCGTCCAGCACGGTCTCTTCGTTGYCGAAGGCGCCGTTGGCCGTGAATGCGTCRCCSAGGTTGTCCAGCCGCCGGGGCTGSCGCCGCCCGTCCAGGTATTCGGTGACGCCCTGTTCGACYGAGCGCTCCTGCATCTTTCGCGAAAGCGCCTTGAAGATCTCCCACTCGGTCTTCGATTCGCCGGCCGGCGGCCGTGCCGCGTCTGAAAAGCCAACATGGAAYGAGTGGGTGATCGCGTACTGCAGGTTCGGCCGCTCGTACTGCATCGCCGCCGGGAGCAGGATATCTGCCTGGAGCGCCGTCGCGCTCATCCGGTTCTCGACGACCACGACCTTTTCGAGCTTCGGCCAGAGGTTCTCGAGGAGCGTATCGGAACCGCCGCGCTGCCGCCGGATCGGGTTGGTGGCCACGATGAACAGCACCTGCGGGTCCGTCGAGGGACCCGGCTTCACCAGGCCGCCCCACCACCCGCGCCGGGTCGCATCGGAGACAAAGTCCTCGAACGTCCGGCCCATCCTCTCGTCGGACCATTCCGCCGTATTCCAGGTGTCCTTGTAGCCGCAGTGGTAGAAGTGGAAGAACGCCGGCGGGCTCGCCGTCCCGGCCGCCACACCCCGTTGGAGGAGCTCGTAGCCGAGGATCTCGTCCGAGGCTTCCGGGTCCTGTGAGCGCAACGCCTCCAGGGCGCCATCCAGGCCGTCCATCACCCGGATGGTCTCGGCCACACCCCGCTTCTGCTTCATGCCGAAGAGCATGTACCCGTCGAGACCGGCCAGCGCGAGGCCCTGGATGCCGGTGCCGGGCCGGCCCCAGTTGCCCGTGAGCGCGAGCAACAGGCACATCGCCCGCTCCATCAGGTCGCCGTGGTAGTACTTCGGCGTGTTGAAGCCTTCGATGATCTTGGTCTTCTTACGGGCGACGTCCCGGGCCAGGCCGCGGATGACCTCGGGGTTCATCCCGCAGATCTCCCCGGCTGCCTCCGGCGTGTACTCCTTGAGCCGCTCGCGCAGGATCTCCCACACCGTCGTCAGCTCGAGCGCGCTCCCATCCGTGCCGGTCGCCGTGTACGTACCTTCGAGCGCCGGGACCGACTCTTCCAGCTCGAGGGTGCCGCGCGGGGCCAGGTCGATCTCCCCGCTCGCCTCGTCGAACCAGAAGAACTGGTCCTCGCGTTCGCCGCTCATGAACTCCGGTCCGCGCAGGAAGCGCCGGGTGGCCTTGTGCACCAGCAGCGGCAGGTCCGTCTGCGACTGCACGAAKGCCYKGTTGTACAGTCCTTCCTCGATGATCACGTGGCACATCGCCAGCGCGAACGCGGCGTCGGTAGCCGGCCGGATGGACATGAACTGCTCGGCCATCAGYGCCGAAGGGCTGTAGTCGGGCGCGATGCACACCACCTGCGACCCGTGATAACGCGCTTCGGTGATGAAGTGCGCGTAGGGGATCGACGTGTAGGACGGGTTCGAGTGCCAGATGAGGATGAGTTCCGAGTGGAACGTGTCGTCCCAGGAGCTGGCACACGAAAACTTGCCAAAGGTGATGTGGTGTCCCACCGGCAAGTCATTGATGAGCCCGTTCGCGTCGAGGGTAGTCGCCCCCAGCAGGCCCGCGAAGCGCAAATAGGCCGCCTGTGCCAGCAGGCCGCCCTCCACCGTCTCTTCGAAGACGATCGATTCGGGCCCCTCGAAGTCAATCGCTTCGATGAGCGCGTCGGCTACCTCGCTCAGCGCTTCGTCCCAGGAGATGCGCTCCCACTCGCCCGATCCCCGCTCTCCCTTGCGCCGCATGGGATACAGGAGCCGGTCGGGCGAATCGAGTTGCACGCTCCACGCGCTGCCCTTCTGGCAGCTCATGGGGTTCATGTCCGGCACGCCGTCTTCAATCTGCTTGTAGACGGCCGCCGGCTCTTCGAAAAGGATCTCCCCATCGCGCGAATACACCCGGTAGGGACACGTCGCCAGGCAGTTGAGGCAGTGTGTCCCGAACGTGGCGCGTTCCCAGCTCCAGCGCTGGCGATATTGGGAAGCTGTTGTGGGGTTCATGGCTTCACCTTGGTGCAGGGTTCCGGGCGCCTCAGCTTGCAAGGGCGCCCGCGACATAGTTCGCATCAGCGGCGACAAACCCCCCGGCAGTGGCCGTCACCCACTCCCAGTACGGCCAGGTCCCCGCTGAACTCGTCTTCTCCACGAGCTTCGGTACCCACGTGCTGAGCTGGCGCTCCAGGAAGTCGTGCTGGGCCCGCCGGTACGACGTCTGCAACCGCGGCGAAGACGAAACCGCTTCCTTGAAGGTCAGGTACTTCATGAACTCCAGCTCCGTCGCCAGGTGGTCGGCCGGGCGCGGGTCCTCGGCCGAGGTGCTCAGGCCAAAGTACTCATAAAAACGCACAACTTCTTCCAGGCGCTGCATCCGGTCGCCCGCATAGGCGCCACCGTAAAGCGAGGCCGCCGGGCCGCTCCCGTTGCCGATCTCGAATACGCGCAGGAACTCCGCCTGGAAGTCCTCCTGGCTCACCGAAGCATCGACCGAAGCACCGCCAAAGTCGAACGCGAACCCGAGAAGCTTGCCCGCATCTGCCAGCTCCTTGCCCCACGTCCCCGCGACGGCGCCTTCGTAGATGTCGCGATCAGGCACCGAGGTCAGCCGCGCGAGCAGCTGGTAGACCCCGGTCCGGGCCGTTATTTCGTTATCCGGCAGTTCCGTCTCTGGCATCTGGCCGCCATCGACCTGCAAACCGGCGAGAGAGTAGACAAACACTTCAGCCTCACAAGAAATGACGTCGCACATGATCCAGGGCTACTTTCTAGCCGATTGAATCGATTGGGACGAAGTCGGAGCGATCAAGAGTCGCGGGATCGACCGTGAACGGGCCGAGGAGCTCCTGCCACTTGTAGGCGATGAGGGTGCTGAGCATCTCGGAAGAGCCGCCGTTGCGGACGCTGTCCATTTCGCTCTTCAGGAGGTCGAGTGCGCTGTGCACGCCCGGCCCAAAGAGYGACTCGAGGTAGTCCGCCGGGATGCGCGGGTTCTCGTAGTCGATGCTCATGTCYTCCTTCAGCGCGTAGGGCGACAGCGGCGGGACGTAGAAGACGTTCGGCCCCGTGCCCGCTTCCGCRTGCAGCGGGAGCGCGACCTTCCAGGTCTTCACGAGTTTGTGGACCGGGCTGTCCTCGTCATCGAGGTAGCCAATGAAGACAGCCCGGCCCGGGCACTGCCGCACGCAGGCAGGCGCCACTCCCGCTTCGATCCGGGGGAAACAACCGATGCACTGCTGGCTCACGTGGCGGTCGTAGTTGAAGTAGACCTTCTTGTACGGGCAGGCTTCCATGCAGAAGCGGTCGCCCATGCAGACCTCTTCGTCACGCAGGACGAGCCCGTTGTCGCCCTTCGAGAGGGCGCCCGTGGGGCAGGCTGTCATGCACACCGGGTTCGTGCAGTGGTTGCACATGCGGGGCATGTAGAAGTAGTAGGAGTTGGGCCATTCGCCCGCTCCCTGGTCCTCGTCCCAGTTCATCGCCCAGCGGTCTTCGCGGGGCGCCTGGGGTTCGAGGTGGGCCTTCCCGCCGGTGCCTCCGTAGAAAACCTCKTSGTAGTTGAAGTCRAACCCGCCCCCGAACTCCTCGCGGGTCGGCTGGTGGCCYGGAATGGGCTTGCCCGTGACGGTGTCGAACCCGCCACCCATGGTCTCCCACGCTTTCGGCGTCCCAAGGCCMGGCTGCGTGTTGACGGACATCCACCACTGGTGCTTCTCGCCTTCGTCTCGCGTCCACAAGACCTTGCAGGCGACCGAGCACGTCTGGCAGCCAATGCACTTGTTCAGGTCATACACCCAGGCGAGCTGGCGGACCGTTGTTTCAGTTGTCGCGGCCATCTGTCTCTCCTTACTCCGATTCCAGGGGGAGCCACTCACGGCTCACTGCGGCCAGGCCGGCCCGTTCGTCGTTCGAACCGTTCCACACGGCGAGAGCAACCTTTCCCCTCGCGCTAATCCCCGCCGGACCGCTCAGCACCACGCTCCAGCGCCCGTCCGCCAGGACACCGGCAGCGCCAAGACCCCCCGCATCTTCCTTCCGGAAGACGCCAGGCCCATGCGAAACCAGGTTCAGTGGCCCCGGACGCCCGTTCTCCCAGAACCAGAGCGCGAGCGGCTTCTCATCGTCGCCCAGCGTCGCCAGTACACCGCTCCCGTTCGTCGGGAAGATGGCGCTGACTGCGTCCTGGAACTCCCGGTTCGGCTTCGGGTCGTCGGCCCACTCGACCCGGATGTAGAGCCGGTCACCATCGCTGGCAGCCTTTACCGCGGCCTGGGCCGTCTGCCCATAGTCCCGGTCCTTCCACGCCTCCCGAATGTACTCGGTCGGCTGCACTTCCAGTGCCACCGGCGCGAGCGGGATCTCTACCGGGGCCACCGCCCCCCATTCGGCCGATGCCGGGTCGGCCAGCTTTCCAGCAAGTTTGGCGACTTTCATTGTGCTACCTCTCCTTCAAAGGGCGAATGCCCGATCCGTCGCTGGCCCAAGACGCAACCTGTGTCAGGCCTTTTCAATCGCCACCCGCGTCCCGCGTATCACGGTGCAGGGCTGCCATTCCATCGGCCAGTACTTGAGGTGGCCATACCCGCCGGCCAGGTGAAGCCACTTGACCATCCCCGGTTCAACATCATTCGGACTGGACCAGTTCGGGAACTGGTACGGCTCGAACCCGTTGTACATGGCCAGCTGTCCTGGTTGCGCTCCCCCCGATGTGAGGATCGGCACCCAGAACTCCCCCTGGTCGTTAAATACGCGCACCGTCTCGTTGTCCGTGATCCCGAGACGGGCCGCATCCTGATCGTTCATGACGAGGTGGGGAGTGCCGCGATGTGTGTCGAGCATCAGGCGGTTCGCGATGTTCAACGAGTGCAGACTCCACCGATTGTGCCCGCTGGTGATGGTGAAGGGATAGTTTCCACCGAAAGCGGGCGCATCCTTGTGACGGGGAAGGTGCTCGTCCGCCTCGATGAACCACTCGTGCTCAATGAGGAACTGTGCCCGCCTGGTCAGCGTGGGGTAGGGTTCACCCTTCTCCACATGGTTCCTGAAGGGGACGAACGTCTCGTTCGGTTTGGGATCCGTGGCCTGCGCGACGGCACGGGCACCGAGGCCCAGGCTCTGCCACCGGAAATAGCCTTCCTTCCGGAGTTCTTCGAGGCTTGCGTGGGGTGGCAGCGTCCCGATCATGGCGCAGTCGCGCAGGATCTCGTCCGCGATCACCTCTTCGTCGACAAATTCACCATTCTTGGTGTAGGCAGCGTACGCAACTGTGAGATCGTGCTGCCCTCCTCTTGCATCTCGATATTGGTGGATACCGCGAGCTTTGGCTCGCTCTTCCAACTTCTCTGTCAATCGCCGAAATGCTTCCCACTCTCCGACAGCTTCACCAGGTGGCTCTACGACCTTGTCTCCAAATGTGAGGTTCATGAGGTGTGTCGTAGGTATACCGTGTGAAATCTTCTCGTACTGATGAGCGATCGGAAGGACGATGTCGGACACCAGTGCGGTGGCGCTCATCCGCGGGTCCAGCGTCACAATCATGTTGAGCTTCGGCCAGAGATGCTGGAGCAACATATTGCCTCCACCACGTGTCCGGCGAATGACGTTCCCCCCACACTCGATGAGCACACGCGGGGTCTGCTCAGGTGTCGGGTAGGCGACGCCGCGCCACCACCCCTTCTGAACTGCTTCCTGGAAGTAGTCATCGAAGGGCCGGCTCATCGCCGGGTCGTGCCAGTCCTGGCGGTTCCACGCCTCGTGATAACCAGCATGGTTGTACCAGTAGAAGACCGGGGGAACCATGCCAACGCCCCCGCCGGAGCAGGCCTGCTTGGTCTGCTCAATTGCCAGAAGCGCCGGAGTCATAGACGGATCGTTTGCGAGGGCACCAGCCAGCGCGGCCTCGCGCATGTCCAGGAAAGCAGCCGTTTCCGCGGGCCCACGCTTCTGCTTAAAGTTCACCGTCGCCATGCCGTCAACCATTCCGGCTAGCCAGGCTCGCACGCCTGTGCCCTGGCGTCCCCAGTTTCCGGTCAATGCCAGGAGCAACAACTGGGCCCTCTCGATGAGATCGCCGTGGTAGTGCTTGCCCGCACCACCCAGGGCACCAAGGATGTTCGTCTTCTTCTTGGCGATCTTGCGTGCCAGCAGCCGGATGGTCTCCGCATGCACACCAGTGATCTCCTCGGCCCGCTCCGGTGTGTACTCGTCGAGCCGAGCCCGGACCATCGAGAAGACCGTGGTCACGGCGATGGGGCCGTCCTTTCCAGGAACCGTGAACTTACCCTCCAGCGCGGGAAGAGCCTCTCCCCAGCGAAGGGTTCCTCTCGGTGCGAGGACGGCGCCGCCGGTCTTTGTGTCCCAGGCGTAGAATTGTTCGTCGCTTCCGCCCTCTCGAAGGTCGGACTCGCGCAGGAAGCGGTTGGTCGTTGGGTTCACGAGTAGTGGCAGGTCCGTCTGCTCGATCACGAACTGCTCGTTCATGAGCCCCTCATCGATCACCACTTTCGCCATCGCCAGGGCCAGCGAAGCGTCAGAGCCGACTTTGACTGGAACGTGGTAGTCGGCGTGCATGGCAGAGGGCGATACGTCGGGTGCAATCGTTACTACTTCGCAACCGTTATAGCGGGCCTCATTCACATAGTGAATGTGAGGAATGCGCGTGTAGTTAGGGTTGCCGAACCAAATGATGAAGACTTCCGAGTGGAACCAGTCATCGATGCTACTGACCGGGTCGAACGTCCCGTAGGTGAGGTAGTAACCAGGTGCGAAGTCGTTCATCTCCGCGTTTACGTCGGTGATGAGGCCGCCTATCGACCCCATGAACTTTCCTCGCCCACCTATCGAGTTACCTGCGAACTCGCCGCCGGTGTTGCAGCCGGACGGTGCGATTACGGACTCGGGGCCAATTTCTTCAATGGCGTCGAGGATGGCATCCGCAACCTCGGTGGCAGCCTGGTCCCAACTGATCCGCTCCCATTTCCCCGAACCTCGCTCGCCGACGCGTTTCAGCGGATGAGTCACGCGCTCTTCACCGTCGAGCATCTTCGTCCAGCCGACACCCTTTTGACACCCCATCGGGTTCATGTCGGGCACACCGTCCTGGACGGTCTGGTAGACGCCGGCTTGCTCTTCACGAACGACTTTGCCGTCTTTCAGGTACGCCCGGAGGGTGCAGTTCCCTGGGTAGCAGTCGATGCAGTGTGACACCCACCGGACTTCGTCCCAGTCCCAACGGTCGTCGTAGCTGTTCTTTGCCGTCACTGGCTTCTGACTTCGTGTGTAGGATGCTGTCACAGGATTTCCTCTTTCCAGGCTTGGTTCACGTGCGGGGGGGCATGGCCGGCCGAAATACTGAGCGGGAGGGACGAATCGCCCGGGCGGTCTCGCCACCTAAAATGTGCCTCATGCACAGGTGCGTACTGACCGGACCGAAGCAGCTGGCCTTCCCGTTCGAAATTCGAAATGTGCCGGGTGACCCCCTATCTTATGGACCGGTGGCCCGCACCGGCACGAACTCTATCGTTAGAGTCTTAGCGAAGTCAAGAGGAGCCTAATGATAGAGTTGGATTTCGGGTGTTAATCCAGCCACGCCGAAAGGGCTTCGTGGTCCCCGACCGATGGTGCCGCCGTGGTCCTGCAATCCGAAGCCGACTGAGAGCCAAGGGCGCTGAAACTGCGCGCCGTGCGTTCCCCACATAGCTCCAGCGCCGCTGCAGTGCCCTCGGCCGGCTCACCCGCCCAGTTCTCGCGCAGCGCTTCAACATCACACCACCCAGGGGAGTGCCACTACCGTCGCGAACCAGCACAGCAGCTTGCCCGTGTCGAGGAGTCAGTTCTAAGGTGGTGCCGTGTCAATAGCCCCAATCCCAGAGGTCGATGACGAGTCTGCTGCCACGCGCCTGCTGGCCATCACCGTGGTTCGCGCCGGGAAGGCTGGGATCCGGCGTGTAGAGTCCGAGGCGCTGCGTCCTCTCGGACTTTCGAATTCAGGGTATTCGTTGCTCATCCTTCTTCGCACGGAAGGGCCGAGCCAGCCTCGCGAACTGGCCAAGCTCATGGAGGTGGCAGTTCCATCGATTACCAGCCTGGTGAACACTCTTGAAAGGCGGGGCCTTGTCGCCCGCTGCCGTTCTACGGTGGACGGCCGCCTGGTAACGGTGTCTATCACGGACGCCGGAGAGCAGCTCGCAACCAAGGCGCAAGTCCAGACGAAACGCGTTGTAGACATGGCCGCGTCCGGACTCTCCGTCGAGGAACGGGGATTGTTGCAGGAGTACCTTGAGCGGTACCTTGCGGGGATTGGCGAGTCATGGTCGAGTCCCGCCGATGTCATCGGCGAACCACGGGAATCGAAGATCCGTCGAATGACCGCCAGCGACGGCCAGCAGCCGCAGCCAGGTGGTGATTAGGGCCCCTGTGTCCAGGAAGTAGAGACGTTAAGAAGTAGAGATGTTCCGCGCGTCATTACTGACGATGGTGTGACTGGTGGAAGCGGACTTCTCTTGGTTCAAATGGAGGAGGGGGGGGATTGACTCCGCCATCTCCGATGCTGACTCAATGGCCACCGAACACACGCTTTCAAGGCTGACGAGCGGCACCCAGTTCGGCTAATTCGCTTTGCATTACGCACTGCGCGGGGAGGCGGAACGGGAGTGTCTAACGTGAGAAGCATTAATCGAGACGGCTTGCTCCAGTAGGATTAATGTTGAAGAGTAGAATAAATTCGTCGGCAGGACATCGAGCCATCAGGTCTCGTTGACTCACCGGTGCACGCGAAGTAAGGTCCCTCCTCAGCAGTCGCTTCTATGGTCAATGGCCACTGCGAAAGGGAACTTGACATGAATGATAACTACTGGACCAGGCGAGCCAGAGCCGCAACGCTTCGGCGCCGTGCGTTCTTGTCTGGAGCGGGACTCGCAACCGTAGGCACAGCCGCAATCCTCGCCGTTGGATGTGGGGATGATGATGACGACGAACCCGGACCAGCGGGTACCGTAAGCCCCACGAGCCAGGCAACGAGCCAGGCAACGAGCCAGGCAACGACCGGCGCCGTGCCGCGGCGGGGAGGTGTCGCTAACCTATCTGTGGCCAGCTTCCCTGCGATCATTGACCCTCACCAGAACGTGACTGCGGCCGGTGCCGATTTCGCTGACAACGTCTATAGCAAGCTGTTCCAGACGAAGGGCCTCCCGTTGGGCCCCGACTATCCATCGCTCGAAATCGTCCCCGACGTCGCCGAGGGCTACGAAGTAACGGACGACGGACTGACGTATACGATGAAGCTGCGTCGCAACGTGAAGTGGCAGCCGCCCGTGAGCCGACCCCTGATAGCGTCGGATGTTCTGTACAACTGGAACAAGATCAACGGCAAAGTCGAGGGCTTCGGGGTTGCCCTGCAGGCTGCCCAGTTCCATATGGTCGACTCGCTCACGGCACCGGACGACTACACGCTGGTGTGGAAGCTAAAAGCCCCAAACGCGCTCTTCCTACCAGCTCTCGCAGACAACTATACGTTTATGCTGCAACCGCCGGAGATCGATCCCACGAAAGAAGTGGTGGGTTCCGGCGCATGGATCATGGCAGAAATGAAGCCTGGGGTGGGTTGGACCCTCAAGCGGAACCCGGAGTGGCACTTCGGACCTGACCGCCCGTACTTGGACGAGCTTCGTTACTCCGTAATTCAGGATACCGCCACCGCACTCAACCAGTTCAAGGGGGGCAACCTCTCTCGCACACCGGGAGGCACGGCCATCAAGGAGATCTCGAGCATCAGGTCGGCGGTGAAGGATGCCCAGATTATCCAGGTCCCGGAATCGACTGCCAACTACTTTATTGGCTTTTCGGGAAGCGATGGAAACCCCCTGTGGAAGGATCCGCGCATCCGCCAGGCGCTCACCCGTGCGCTGGACCGCGACTCCCTGTGGAATGCCGTCGTGGCTCCTCGAGATGTGGAAGCTGCCGGTCTCCCGCCACAGGAGATCTGGTATCAAAATGTGATTCCCCATGCGCTCGGAAAGTACTGGATCGACCCTACCGGCGACAAGGCGAGCGCGCAGGTAAGGGACAACGTCAAGTACGACCCGAAAGCTGCGATGCAACTGATCGAGGCAGCCGGGCATGGCAAGATCGAGACCCAACTTACGTACACAAAGACCCTATCGCCAGCCGCGGCTCCCATTTATGAGCTGGCCGTTGCCATGCTGAATCAGGCAGGATGGAACATCAAGCTAGATCCGGTTGATGCGCAGGTTTACAGCAGCCAGGTATTCGGAAAAGCGGAATGGACCGGCCTGTGCGAGAACCTCAACAGCTTTGGGATGGCAGAACAGTGGTTGGTCGCTTTGTACATCGATGGCCCTTTCCAGAACTGGGCACGCGTCGACGATGACGTGCTGAACAAGGGCATCGCTAAAATGCTGGCGACGCTTGATGGAGAGGACCGTTTGAAGCAAATCCATGAACTCCAGAACCACGGCTTCGAACAGCTCTACTACGTCCCCGTACAGTACCCTTCGGGCCCCAGCTACAGTATCTGGCAAGCCGGTTTCCACGATGTAGACAAGTATATGACGCCGCGAAGCGGTCAGGGATTCTGGAACAGCCACTGGTGGTACGAGGGTTGAGGCTGTGTAGCCGGCAACCTAAAGCGCCGCCTCCTTAACTGTTCACCATGGAGAGGACATGCAAGCCTACCTAGTCCGGCGCCTGGTCCTGGTGATACCGACGCTCATTGGGCTCACGATGGTGGTGTTCCTTGCGGTCCGGTTCCTGCCAGGGGATCTCGTCGATGCGATCGCGGGGAGCCAGGGCGCGGCTGCGACGCCCGAGATTCGTGCCCAGATCGAAGAGAAGTATCACCTCGATAAGGCACTGCCCGAGCAGTACCTGCTGTGGGTCGGAGACATACTGCGCGGTGACCTCGGCGAGTCGGCACAGAAGCAGCGCTCTGTCACCGAGATCCTCCAGCAGAAGCTCCCTGTGACGATCGAGCTTGGCGTACTGGCGATCATCGTATCGCTTATGGTCGCGCTGCCGCTCGGGATCACGTCGGCCATCCGCGCAGGCACAATCCCTGACTATGTCGCGAGGAGTTTGGGCATCGTCTTCATAGCGGTGCCCAGCTTTTGGCTCGCGCTTCTCGTGATCACCTATGGATTCGCATGGTTTGGCTGGGTCCCACC
Source organism: Dehalococcoidia bacterium (assembly GCA_003104995.1). GTDB lineage: Bacteria > Chloroflexota > Dehalococcoidia > Tepidiformales > Tepidiformaceae > Amarobacter. Next base: position 205,469 of record PQAO01000027.1, on the reverse strand, counting down.
GTTACGATATGCCGAGCTCTGGGAAGACCCTGCCTCCAATCTGCGAACAATGTGGGTTCCAGCACTCGTTCTTGGCGCCGGGTTGGCGGGAACTCTTACTCGGTTCGTCCGCGCCACGATGCTTGAGGCGCTGCGTAACGACTATGTCCGCACGGCCCGATCCAAGGGGCTCGGTGAACGTCGAATCGTAGTCGGCCACGTTTTACGTAATGCACTAATTCCCATCGTGACGGTCATTGGGCTGCAGATTCCAGTCGTCATCGGAGGATCGGTGATCATCGAGCAGATTTTTTCTCTCCCAGGTATGGGTTCCGAGCTGCTTCTCTCGGTTAATCAGCGGGATTATCCCCTGATTCAAGGGATGGTCTTGGTGTTCGGGTTCACAGTGGTCCTCGTCAATCTAGGCGTCGATATGTCCTATGCGCTGATCGACCCACGCGTTAAGTACAACTAGCGCAGGAAAAGGCAGTATATGTCGGATATCTTTGCGCCGCGTGATTCTGCTAAAGGCCCCCTGTGGCAACGCCTAATCATTGCTTTCCCTACTCGCGCACTGCTCCAGTTTAGCCGGTCACAACCGCTGGCTGCAGCCAGTGCAGTCGTGCTGGTAGTCCTGTTCCTTGTGGCTCTCATGCCGGCGCAGATAGCCACCCATCACTATGACGCATTCAACGTGCTGAACGCGAAGATGGGGCCGTCTCCAGACCACTGGTTCGGTACCGATGCCCAGGGGAGAGATATATTTAGCCGGATCGTCTACGGGGCGCGGACGTCGATCTTGATCAGCTTTGGCGTCGTGATCTTGAGCTCGATCACCGCTACTCTATTGGGAATTATTAGCGGTTATTACGGGGGATACATTGACATTGTACTCCAGAGGTTCCTCGATATCTGGCAGGCTTTTCCAGCGCTCATTTTCCTCATTTTTGTGGTCTCCATCTTTCCCCCCGGTATTTTGACCCTCGTGCTGGCACTGGGGGCGGTCTTCAGCGCGAGCCTCGCGCGGCTCACGAGAAGCGTGGTGATCGATGTCCGTGGCAGGATGTTCGTGGAGGCCGCCAGATCATGCGGCGCGTCGGATGCCCGCATCATGTTCCGGCACATTTTGCCGAACGTTGTACCGTTCATCATCATTATGGGCGCCGTGACGATCGGTTTCGTGATCACTGCCGAATCTTCACTGTCATTTCTCGGACTCGGTGTGCCTCCACCGTACCCTTCCTGGGGGCGCATGCTGCAGGATGCCCAGCTGGATATGCAGCAGTTCCCGTTCATAGCGTTCTTTCCTGGTTGCGCGATCGCTATCACCGTCTACGCGCTCAACATGCTGGGCGACGCTCTACGAGATGTGCTGGATCCCCGGCTCCGTGGCTCGCGATAGACCGGCACAATTTCCGTCAACGCTGCTGACGCTCGAGTATTCCGGGGAATCTCCGGGACGTACCGCCGCTCGCCGGATCTCCATGTCCCTCCGATTTTCAGCGCTCCGCACACAGGCTTCGACCGGCGTCCCAGGCTCTCCGCCGCTGGGACTCTTCGCCGCTCAGAAAAGCTGCCGATTGCGGCCCACCGCGTTCCCAACTCTCATGCAGACATAACGCATCGCGGGGCCCGGCCGGCACCAGAACGTCGAGCCACGGCGACCTTCTGGTACAATTGCGGCCCATGCGAGTTGCGTCCCGGGCACTTCCGGACCGTCCATCTCGCCAGGCCGTCTACCCGTGCCCCCGTAGCTCAGCGGATAGAGCAGTGGTTTCCTAAACCATGTGCCCAGGTTCGATTCCTGGCGGGGGTACCAGCCTAGCCAGTTTGAATCTGCAGCGGCACGATAACTTCGCTCTCCCAAAAGTCGCCTCTTGCTTCGCCGCTACAGCGCATGATAACTTCCCCGGTAACAAAGGCGGCAGCGGTGCGCGAAACACCCTGCCGCATGACACCGGAGGTAACCCGATGCCCACCGATCTTACGACCCGGGCGGCCGCTCCGCCCATCTGGCACGAGTACGAGATCGGCTTTCAGGATTGGCTTGAGGAAGTAAACCGGGCTCCCATGACCAGGACCACCTACGGCGTGGCCGTGACACAGCTCGGCGCGTTCCTGGCATCGAGGGGGATGCCCACCGACCCCACCATCGTCACCCGGGAGCACCTCGGCGAGTGGATGCGCCACATGCAGCGGCCGGGAGACGAAGGCGGGCAAGGGCTGACCGCACAGACGGCGCTCCAGCGATATCGGAGCGTCTCGCGCTTCTTCGCGTGGCTCGTGAAGGAAGACGAGATCGCGGAGTCGCCCATGGCGAAGATGACGCCGCCACAGGTGCCCGAGAAGCTGGTGCCCGTCGTGGATGATGACTCGCTCCGGCGCCTGTTCAGGACGGTCGCCGGGACAGAGTTTGAGGACCGCCGCGACAAGGCCATCCTTTCGCTGTTCATCGATGTGGGCCTGCGCATCGCGGAGATGGCGGGCTTGCGGCTCGCGGACCTCGACATCGAGGAACGGGAGGTCCGCGTAATGGGCAAGGGACGCCGTGAGCGTGTTCTGCGGTTCACGAAACCCACCCGGACGGACCTCATGCGGTACTTGCGAAAACGGGCCGCTCACGCCCACCACGACGCGCCACAGCTCTGGATCGGACGGTCCGGCGCCATGACGGGGAGCGGCATCTACCGGATGGTGGCCCGGCGCGCGGACCAGGCCGGAGTCGAGCACATCCACCCGCACCAACTCCGGCACACCTTCGCGCATCAGTACTTGCGGGCTGGCGGCAACGAAGGGAATCTCATGAAGGTCACGGGCTGGAAGTCGCGGAGTATGGTCGACCGCTACGGGGCCTCGGTGGCCGCTGAGCGGGCCGCGGAAGCGCACGATGAGTTTTCGCCGAGGATGCGGCTGTGAGGCTCGAACCCGAGCGGCGATGGATGCTGTACCCGAGTGGCTACCCGATGAGCGCGAAGATTCTCTGCTCTCGCCAGTACCCAACCGGCCGCCTCTGCTCGCAGGCCGTGGGTACCTTTTGGTTCGGCGGGCCGGACGATCATCTGATTGGTGCCATCTACCTGGCGCGAGGGTTCGCGCTCGGCGAAGACGCCACTTACCACGCGACTGCGGAAGGTAAGCGGCGGGCGCGGAAGGGACAGCCAGTTGGACCCCCGGAGACCGTGCGGAGCGCCCGTCACCTGTTGAAACACGGCAACCAGATGGCCGCGCCGTGGCGGAGTCCCGCCCCGATCGATGTGGAACGAGGTATGAAGGCACCCCCGCGCGTTGAGTGCCCACGCTGCCTTCTGGTGCAAGAGTTGCTGACCGCAGCGGAGCGTGACATGCTGGAAACGCTGTAGCTACCCTACACGCGAATCTAAGACGAAATTAGCGGCGGTGGCTTCACACGGCCCCAAACGGCCGGGCACACGCCCCATCCGGGTTGCTTTCTCTGAGTGGGACAAGGCGATTCGCGGGGAAAGGTATGCCCGGCGTTCTTGTCTACAAAGAATCCCACGAAGGTCCTCGCTGGCCGCATCGGCGGTCTCTCAAAGGCTGCGCGTCACTCTCCTGACGAGCTGACGGCGCACGCACGCGCCGGCTTCCTGGCTCGATTCGAGCGCGAAGCCGATCCCGATGGTGTCCTTGACCCGGCGGAGCGTGCCCGGCGCGCCGATGCCCTGAAGCGGGCGCATATGGCCCGCCTTGCCCTCGCCAGCGTCCAGGCGCGCCGCCGCCGGACCATGCCCACACCCAACGCCTGAAAACGCACGAAACCGCCCTCGAAGGATGGGGCGGTTTCGTGCAAACCCAGATTCTACGAACACACGTGGAGGAAAAAACCGAGTGTTCATCCAGATCGTAGCACCACCCCAAATAGGCCCGGCGGGCGCGCCATGAAAGATGACGGCCGCCGCTTCGCGCAGATCCCCGAGGCCGTGCTATACGCCGACGTAAGCGGAAACGCCGTCCGGCTGTACGGCATCCTCCAACGGCACGTCGCCCGCAGGACGCCCTATCACCCATCCCGGGCCGAGCTGGCGGCGCTCTCCCGCTCCAGCATCGATAGCGTCGATCGGGGGCTGAGGGAGCTCGCCAAATCCGGGCTCGTCGTCATTAGCAAGGCGGGCTCATTCAACCGTTACCAGCTCCTCGAACCCACGGAGGAAGCCGCAAATCTGCGGCCTGTTCCGCCCGGAGGAAGCCGCAAATCTGCGGTCTCCTCGGATGCGAGGAAGCCGCAAAACTGCGGCCCAGACGCCGCAAATATGCGGCGTGGGAAGCCGCAAATCTGCGGCACAACAGGAGAGATAGGAGAGTCTTCTTCTATCGAAGAAGAGAGAGATCATGATCATGATCTCTCCGGCTATTCGCCGGAGATCTTGTGCGCCGACTGGTTTCCTGCCTTCGAGGAAATTCTTTCCTGGCTCCCGCCAGGACTCAGGACGAGGCCTGACAACGAACAGCCGGCTGAGATCCTCGCGAAGAACTACTCGATCGCGGCCATCCGTGAGAAGCGGAAAGCTCTCATGGGGGAGCCGTTTTTCCTCAGGGCCTGGCCTCACGAAATCCTTGACGCATTCGGCCGCGACTTCAAAGACCAAGTGACTTCTCCTTCGCCCTCTCGCGCCGTCGCTCTCGGGGGGTCGGACTAATGATCTGCCCCGGATCCGGCTACTGGCCCTTCCCTGAGGACCGCTGCGAAGGCGCGATGTTCGCCCGCTGTGCGAAGTGCGATCAGGTTGTCGCACTCACCAAATCCCGGCATCTGGCCCGGCACCGCCTCATCTGCCCACGGTGCCGCGGCGGGAGCATCTTCATCGAGGACGACGGCCTGCACTGCCTGCACTGCGGTTCCGTCGCCACGCCCCTCAGTCCGAAGCTCGAAGCCGAACTCCGGGCCGAACAAGTGCGGCGCCAGGTGCGCCAACGGAGGAAAGCACGTGTCTAACCATCAAGAACCCGACCCCGTGTCCCGGAACACCAAACATAGCCTGATCGTCGCGTTCGAGGCGCTGGACGATCGCCAGTTCGCCATCGTCTCGGAAGTTATCGACGCCCTCGGGCAGCACACATGCGGTGGGAGTTTCCTCGAGGTCCCGGACGCCACCAGGGCCGACCTGGACCTGATCTTCGGGCTTGCCATCGATACCAAGCGCATGCCTGCCGACGAGCTCGACGAGCGACACCCGGTAATGGTGGCTGCATGGCGCGAAGCCCGTTCCCGGGTGGCCGCCGGTGGTGCCAGCGGTGGGAAGACGCCCGGGCCCGGCCAGGTATTCCTCCTGGCCGTCGGGGCAGCCAACGCCGAGGACATTCAGGTTTTGGGCGGGCGAGTGTTGGTCGGGCCGATGTTGTGCGGGCCGATGTCCTGCGGGACCGCCGCCGGCGTTCGCCGGGGCCAACGGAGGAACCAATGACCACGCCCGAACCCAGCTGGGAAGATGCCTTCATGCCCGCGCACTGCGAGCATGTGGCCAGCATCATCAACCACGCCATCCAACGCCTGAGCACGGAGAAGCAGCGCGCCATCTGGCACGGCCTGGAGTCGAAGAAGGCCGAGATCGTGACCATCACCACTCAGGACCCCGCGGGCGTCGTGGTTCTGTATCGCAACCTTGCGACGGGCGTTGATGTCGCGCTGTTGACCTGGGGCGCCGGCAAGCCCCTGCAAATGGAGCGAAAGGGAGGGCCCGCATGACTCCCCTCCCTTTGGATTCTTGGAAACGTCGTGACATCCGCCTAGAGGGCGCCCAGTTCTCGCGGTACGTGACCCCTGAAACGAACGGAGGTGTCCCTGATGACTGAGAAGATTCCGCCGGCGCCGTCCGGGCTGAAGCGAAACGGCCGCGGCCGGGCACTCTGGCGGGCGGTCCTGGGGCCGCTCGACCTTGACCTGCACGAGCGCTTCCTGTTGCACGAAGCGTGTCGCGCCGCCGATCTGCTCGACGATCTGGCGGCGGAACTCGCCGTTCACGGGATGGTGCTGCCGGACGGCCGCCCGTCGCCGTTGCTGGTCGAAGTGCGGCAACAACGTGTCGCCTTCTCGCGCTTGCTCGCTTCGCTCCGGCTGCCCGAGGACCTGGCGGACCCGGGTAAGCGACCGCAACGGCGCGGCGCGGCGCGTGGGGTGTACGCGATTGGAGGAAAAAGCGCATGAGAGCTCGAAAGAACAGCCACCACGAACCGGACACGGCCGCCCGCGATTCTCTGCTCGCCCGCATCGACGCGGCGCGCGCCTGGCGCCTGGATGTGCCCGAACGGGCCGAAGTGGAGCTGCAGGCGGCCATCCGTGCCGAGGCCAAGGCCGCGCCCGGCGACCTGCAGGCGGTCTATGGCCAGGCGGGCGAGCTGGCGTTGCTGGCCGTCGACCTCAAGGCGCCGGATGCGCTGCTGCAGCTCGCGGAGTTGTGGGCCGAGTCGCTGCGCCGCCGCTCGGCGCGCGGAGGCCCACCCGGGGAAACCTCATGATGGCCGAAGGCGAGCTCGCCGCTCTGGAAGATGAGCTCGCGGACTTCTTTCTCGCTTGGCGCGCCGAGGGGCGCCCGTGGCGACCACTGAGAGAGGCATGGATGAGGGCGGAAGCGCGAGCGCGCGACGCGGGCGGGCCCCTTGCTGGTGTGGACGAGGACGACCTGCTTACTGCCGAATCCATGCCCCTCGAACTATGGGCCGCGTTCTACGCGGCGGACCTTGACGTGGCCAATGCGCGCGATCTGAAGCGCGCCCGGGAGCGTCATCGCCGTCGGCGGCGCTTGGCACGAAATGTGGCACCTTCCGTGCCGAATCCGCCTGGCGCAGCGTGAGGGTTATCACCAGCGGAGCAAAGCCCCCATGATCCCCGAACGCCGAAAACTCCATTCCGAAAGGCAGCGGCTCGAACGCCAGGCCGACGCCATCTTCGCCGCCGCCGATGCCGAGAAACAGCGCGACCTGACCGCCCAGGAGTTGCGCAGCCTCGACGCGATCACCTTCCGCAAGAATGCGATCGACGCCCGCCTGCACCAGCTCGACGCCGAGCGCGATGCCGCCGGCCGGGCGTGGGACGAAGGCAACCCGGAAGCCTCCGGTGGGCGCGGAGTCTTCACCGGCCCGCGCTTCGCCCAGATGTTCCCCGCAGCCGCCCACGACGCGCGCGGCTGGGAGTCGCTGGGTGAGTTTGTACAGGCCGCGTCGAATCGCCTGGCCGACCCGCGACTCTTCGCGGCGGACGGTGGCAACATTGGGGTGCCGAGCGAAGGTGGTTTCATGGTGCCCACGCAGTTCTACGCGGAGCTGCTCGACCTGAGCCTCGAGTCCGAGATCGTGCGGCCCCGTGCGCGCATCGTGCCGATGCGGAGCGACAAAATTGAGGCCCCGATCTGGGACAAGTACGACCGCAGCGGCGGCGCCCCGTTCGGCTTCTCGATCCGCTGGATGGCCGAGACCGCTACCGGCGCGAAGCAGAAGCCCTCGCTCGCCGCGATCGGTCTGAACGCCAAAAAATGCGCAATCTACTGCCCGGCCTCCAACGAGATGGTCGCCGATGGCGTCGGGTTCGAAGATCAGCTCCGTGAAGGCATGTCGGTTTCGATGTCCTGGGGCCTTGACGATGCGTTCCTGAACGGCGACGGCGCCGGCAAGCCGCTCGGCGTGTTCAACTCGGCGAGCCTCATTACGGTCGACAAGGAATCCGGCCAAGCGGCGGACACGGTCATTTTCGAGAACCTCGCCAAGATGGCGGCGCGACACCGAAACTACGCCAACGCGACGTGGGTAGTCTCCCAGACCGCGATGCCGCAGCTCCTTACCCTGAGCATCCCGATCGGCACTGCCGGCAGCCATATCCCTGTCCTGACCAAGAACGCGGGGCAGTTCGAAATCCTGCAGCGGCCCGTGATCTTCACGGAGAAGCTGCAGCCGGTGGGCGACCTCGGCGACATTCTCCTGGCCGACTTCAACCAGTACGTGATCGGGCTTCGCCAGGATGCGGACTTCGCGAAGAGCGAACACGCCCTGTTCGACACCGACGAGACCTTCTTCCGCATCGTCTCGCGACTCGACGGGATGCCGATCGACGCTTCCGCTGACACTCCGAAGAACGGTGACACGCTCTCGGCGTTCGTCACGTTAGCCGCAAGGGCGTAAATCGAGAAGGTGCCGTCGCGGGGAAGGCCTCCCAAACGCGACGGCACCCGAGGCTGCCGGGAGAGGTTTCCGATTGCCCTCCCGGCGACCGACAAACGAACGCAGGGACCCCGATGGATAGCTACGCGACGTACACAACCCGCATCCTCCCCGATGGACGCGCCGTTCTGCTCCGCTGGGTGCACGGGCGCGTCACCGGGGCCGCCGTGGCCGTCCTGGGTCTGCCGCCGGAGGTGTTCGCCTTCGGTGACGACCCGGAATTGATCGCCGCAGGCCTCGGGGACTTCAAGGTGCCGGCCCCCGAAATTGAGCACCCGCCTACACCCGTAATCGACCTTGACAGCGATGGTATGGTTCGCTCCGAAGGCGCGGACCGCCGGTAGTATCAGTACCGACGGCCCGCTAAGCCCGACGCTGGGATAAGCAGCGAAGGACCTTGCCGGATTGTACCCGCTCCCGTGCGGAACCTCCGAATTGGCCTCGACCGCTAACCCAGCGTCGGGGCCTTCGCATTTCCCGGAGGTTCTGCCCTTGCCCGTTCCCCAAATCGTCACGCCCTCGGAGTGCCACGCCAACCGCCTGGCGCTCGCCATCACGCGCCTCACCGGCCAACTGCCCGTCGTCTTCCGTTGTGGCGACAGCTGGTTCATCGCGACCGACGCCATCGACCAGGGGGAGTTGAACGAGCTGTTCCTCGTCGTGGAGAACCTGCCCGGGCTGACCGTGCGGCCGCTGTTGCGGGAGGCGCCCATGGGCTGGTAGCGGCGTCGCCATGGCCGCTGGACGATTCACGCGGCCCCACAACCTGAGAGGAAATCATCGTGACACTCACCATCCGCCCGACCCGTTGGACCATCGGGCTCGCCGTCATCCTCGCCCTCGGCATCGGCGCGCTCGTCTATGCCGCGACCCAGTTCACCTACAACTCGTCAACGGGTACGTTCACGGTCGACGCCGAGAACGCCGAGGCCGCCGTCGCGCTCTACAACGGCGCCACCGGCGGGGCCGACCCGACGTGGTCCTCATGCGCCGGCGACGTGGGCGCCACCGACATCACCTGCGTCATGAGCATTACCTCGTTGAAGACCTCCGGGAACATCCGCTATTCGCTCCGCGTCCCCGAGTACACGGGCGACCCGGCGCTTGCTTCTCTTCTCACCGCCACGTTCTACCGCTCGCCATCCGCAACCACCTGCGACCCCGTGGCGACCGGATGGAGCGGCACGGGCAGCGGAGAAGTGGCCATCGGCAGTGTGCCCGGGTTCGGCGACCCGGCCCCAGGCGCGCAAGCGGGCGACCGGGAACTCGAACCCGGCCAGGTGGACTGGATCTGCATGGTTGTCCATCTCGGCGCCGGCCCACGGCCGTTCGGGACCGCGCTCTCCGCCGTGCTCCGCGTCGTCTCGGACGATGAGGGGTATTAGACGAATGGCCACCATCGCCCCTGATTCACCCCGACACCAGCCTCGCCAACGCGATCGCCGAAGGGTTTGGCGCTCATGTTCGGCGCCAGCAAGGGCTGGCAAGTGATCGTCACAGACGATCCGGCCGCTGAGCGACTGCTACGCGGCCTCACCCTGACGGGCCCCCAGGAAGACCCGGAGCGGGAAGATGAGCGACAGGCGGCCCTCTACGCGAAGGTGTACATGGCACACACGCCGGAACCCGCACCGGCCTGATTCACGCGCTGACCGAGCGCCACCGAAGGGCTCCCGGAAACGGGGGCCTTTCTCGTTGTCACGGGTGCCGCACGCACACGGCCCCCGGAGCGAGTCGAGGGTTTTCTGCTAGGATTCGCAGCCGTGGATTGGTTGATCAGTGGGGCATCATTGGCTGTTGGGTTCCTGCTTGCCCAAGCTGGCGCCGAGTGGGAAATGCATCGCAAACGAACCGAGGCTCGGATGGCGGCGCTGGCAGCAAAAACGGCCCGGCGCCACGCGGAGTTGAGGCTGGCTGTTGAGCGGCAACTGTGGTTTACCAACATTCTTCTCGCTCTCCGGCGCCAAGGAATATCAGGAGATCCGACCGGAGCAACCTTCTCAGACATTCACGGCGGATCACTTTTCCGCGCTGCATTGCTGGCAGGTGAGTATCCCAAACTCAAGGTTGCGATTGACGCTCACCGGGCGCTCGGGTCTCAATTGTGGAGTCTTGCCCCAGGCACGGCCGAAGAGGTGGATGCGTTGACCAAATCAATCGGCGAACTGGAATTCGCCATCAACCGGGAAATGGTCGAACTTGGGATCATCGGGTGACCGCACGGTGATCACGCCCCTCTCTGCGCACGATAATTCCGCCTAAACCCTTCCCCTTGCCACTCCTGTTGCTACGCCGTTGACGCCCCAAGGCTTCCTAAACCATGTGCGCAGGTTCGATTCCTGCCGGGGGTACCAGTCCTGTGGAGCCACATCCGACCGGTTGCCGGCAAGCGTCCTGGCTCTTTCCGCAACCCGGGCTACTCCTGCCAGCGCACCTCGTAGAGCCGCGCCGCCGCCTCGCCCGAACCCTCATCCAGCGCGGGGCGTTCCACGAACTTGAAGCCCTTTCCTGCTACCAGCTCCCGCACTACCTGCGAGGCGAGGATTTCGCCGCCATGCGCCAGGCCGGCAATCCGCTCGGCCACGTTCACCGATTCGCCGAACAGGGCATCGCCTTCGGCGATCGGCTCGCCGGCGTTCAGCCCAACGCGGATTCGGACGAGCTGGCCGTGCACCGGTAGGGCGGCGTGGAATGTCTGTTGAAGCGAGATCGCGCATCGTAGCGCCTGTTGCGCAGAGGTGAACGAGGCCATGAACCCGTCGCCCATCGACTTCATTTCGTTTCCGCCGAACTCCCGCAGCGCCGCTCGCGTCACCCGTTCGTGCTCGCGCAGCACGTCCCGGCCACGGTCGTCGCCAAGCGCCTGGATCATCGTCGAGTGGGCTTCCACATCGGTGAACAGAATGATCCGGAGCGCGCCCTCTCCGTGGCCACTTTCCGCACCAGCAGCCCGGGCCGCGCCGCCGATGTCCTCGTCGAGGAAGCTCTCAATGGCGCCGAGCACCCGGGCCGTGTTTCCGATGAACGGCACTACCGACTCCCCCTCGACCACCACCAGCCGCGCGTCAGGCATGCGCGAAGCCAGCCCTTTCGCCACCTCAAGGTGCGAACCGACGAAGGCCGGGCGGTGCAGGATGAGCGTTGGGACGTGGACGTTGGGCAGGTCCTCGCGCGCATCGAAGGCGGCGTGGCCGGCGAGGTTCTCGAAGAACGATTCGGGGTCGATGCTCTTGTTCGCGACTTCCACAAACTGGTTGGCGAGCTCGCCCTCGGTCCAGCCCACGGCGCGATGGAGATACGTTCGAATGAAGAGATCGCGGTCGACGCCAGCCAGCTGGTTCACGGCGACCCGCTGCTGGTTTGCCATCTCCGGGAGCCGCTCGACCACCTCGCCGTGGTACGCGTGGGTGCACCACAGGACCAGGCGAGTCACCTTGCCGGGGTGCCGCGCCGCGTAGCGAATCCCGAGGGGGCCCGAGTAACTCGCCCCAAAGATGGCGAGCCGCTCCAGCCGAAGCTTTCCGACCACTGCGTCGATGTCCAGGGTGTGCGCGTCGAGTGAGCGGTCTCCCGGATCCCGGTCGGAGAGTCCGAGTCCACGAGCGTCGTAGCGGATTACCGTATGGTGGCTGGCCAGGGCCTCCAGGAACTCCCGCATTCCGGGCATCTGCCATTCCACCTGCAGGTGGCTGAGCGGCAGGATCGGAAGGACCAGGAGCGGAGGCCCAGTACCGATGGTGGCGTAGGCGATGTTCACGCCGTCGCTGGTCATCGCGTACTGAATGAGCGGATCCATGCGCCACATAGTACGAGAATCTGAATGGCGGAGAAGGGCTTTTAGAGTCCCCGAAGGAACCGCAGGATCAAGCTGGTTACCTCCCCTGGCCGCTCCTGCTGGGTCCAGTGTCCGCACCCCGGCAACACTTCGAATTCGCGCAGGTCTGGCACGCACTCGGCGAGACGTTCGATGGCGCCGGGATTGCGAGCCGGGTCGCGTGAGCCGGTCACAAACAGGGCCGGCTGGGCCACGACGGCACCGGCAAGGTCAGACGTGACGTCCCAGTTGCGGTCTACGTTCCGGTACCAGTTGAGCCCACCGCGGAAGCCTGAAGCCGAAAAAGCATCCGCATACACCGAGAGGTCGTCGTCCGAAAGCCAGGCGGGCAGGGCCCGCGGCACCGTGACCGAGTCGATGAACCGTGCACCACACGGAATCGGCTTGAAGCGCTCGCCGGGTGGTGCGTCGCCGCTGATGGACCACATGAACCCGAGCAGCGAAGCGCGAACGCCGGCTTCGAACTCCGCCTCGGCAAGGCCCTCCTGCTGGAAGTAGTCGATGTAGTGGATGTACTCCGGCCCCGCAGCCGCTCGCATGAGCGCGAGGGGCGGACCTGGAGCGCGGCGGCTGTGCGGGACGCTGAGCGATCCGACCGCCCGGACCCGGCCCGGGTGGCGGAGGGCGGTGTGCCATGCCACCGGGGCGCCCCAATCGTGGCCGATGACCACACCCTGGTGGACCTCAAGCGCATCCATCAGGCCAACCACATCCGAAGCCAGTGCATCGATGTCATACGCCTCGATCCCCTGCGGGCGCGAGCTCCGGCCATAACCACGCTGGTTCGGCGCGATGACGTGGAAGCCAGCGTCCACAAGGGCGGGCACCTGGTGGCGCCACGAGTACGCCAGCTCAGGGAAGCCGTGCAGCAGGACGACAGCCGGACCCGTACCGGCCTCCCAGACTTCGAGTTCCGCGCCGGCCGTGCGGACGAGCTTCCGTTCTGCCCCGGTGATCACCCGTTCTCCAGCGCTTCCGGGGCGAACGTGCTGGCGATGTGTCCTTCCGCGCGCAGCCGCTCGACCGCATCCTCGTCAAAACCGAGCAGCTCCCGGTACACGTAATCGTTGTGCTCGCCGAAGAGGCAGGGGGGTGTGCGCAGGTCGATGTCCGACTTCGTAAAGCGATAGGCCGGCCGAAGCCAGTCGACCTCAGGGTAGTCCTCCGTTGCGGGGAGCCGCTTCCAGGCCCCGGTTGCTGCCAGGTGCGGGTCCTCCGCCGCCTCGCCAGCGTGGAGCACGGGCCCCGCAGTCACGCCGGCGGCCTGCAGCGCGTGGAAGAGCTCGTCACGCTCGCGAGTCGCGGTCCACTGCGCGAGGTGTTCCTCGAGGGCGTCCTCGTTCTCGGCCCTGCCTGCGACGGTAGCCATGGCCGCGGATGCTGCCCACGCCGGGTTACCCAGGAACTCCACCAGCGCGCGCCACTCCTGGTCCGAACGGCAGCTGATTGCGATCCAGCGGTCTGTCCCGGCCGTGGGGAAAACACCGTTCGGCACGAACCCTTCGATGCTCCGGTTGCCAACCGAATGGTGAGCGCGTCCGTTCCAGGCGGCGTCGAGGGCGGCCTGGGGGAACATATGCGCGGACGATTCGACCTGTGCCATCTCGATGACCTGCCCCTCGCCCGTCCGCCGCCGGTGCCGCAACGCCGCCATCAGGGCAAACGCGCCGTGCATGCCGCCCCAGTAGTCCCCGGCGAAGATGCCGGCGTTGTCAGAGGGCGAACTGTCGCGATACCCGCGGAGGATGGTTGAGCCAGCGACGCTGTCGATGTGAGCGCCATAGCCGCGCCCCTCGACGTAGCTGCCAGTCCGGCCGAAGGCTGGCATGTGCAGGATGATGATATCGGGCCGCTCGGCGCGGATTGCCTCGTCGCTGAGTCCCAGCTTTTCGAGCGTCCCGAGCGCCAGGTTCTCGGCGATGATGTCGCTGCTCCGGATGATCTGCTTCACGATCTCCAGGCCCTCGGGACGGCGGCTGTCGACCGTGAACGACTTCTTGTTGCGCAGGACCTGGATGAAGGCGGGGCTGTTGTTCCAGGGGCGCGGGCCGGGTTCGGGCGGATGCCCGGCGATCCACGGTGGCAGGATGGCCGCCACCATCGCGTTGATTCGGGGCGAAGCGGCCCGCGTCATGGGATTCCAGATGAACGGGTTCTCTACCTTGATGCACTCCGCGCCCATGTCGGCCAGGTACATGGTTGCTGTCTGGCCGGCCCAGACGGCCGTGAAGTCGCAGATGCGGACCCCTTTGAGCGGCAAATACTCGTTCACGCCACCACTCCCTCGGCGCGCAGCCGGCCGATCTCCGCGGTCGAAAAGCCGGCCTCGCCAAGCACCGCATCGGTGTGCTGCCCGAGCGACGGCGCCGCCGAGCGGATGCGCCACGGAGTCTTCTCAAAGATGTACGGTCTGCCCAGCATCGGCTGCTTGCCGATCTCGGGGTGCTCGATCTCGGCCCAGAGCCCCCGCGCACGGAAGTTCTCGTCACCGAACAGGTCCGTGCCGTCATAGATGGGTGCGACCATCGCCCGGACCTTCCGGGCCTCGTCCCACACCTCAGCCCTCGTACGCGAGAGCATCCACGGGTAGACGATACCGTCGGCTTCCTCCTTCGCCGCTGGATCCATTGCCATCATCGGGTTCTCCCACCTGGGGTCGCGCAGAGCGTCGTCGTCAATCATGTCGACGAAGCGCCGCCAGTAGTTGCCCGCGGTGGCAGTCACTTCGACGAAGCCGTCGGCTACCGGGTACACCCCGCCCGCGAGTCCCCCGGCGCCCTGGGGCCGCTGCTGCACGCGCCCGCTGAAGCGGTAGGCAAGGATGCTTGAACTCCGGCGGTCGATGTTGCTGATCTGGACCGTGAACAGGGGCACGTCGATAAGTTGCCCTACGCCGTGGACCTCGTAGGCGGTGATAGCGCCCATGGCTGCGACTGCCGCCATCGCGCCTCCCTGGAGGATCGCCGCGGTGCCACCGAGCTTGAGCGGTTCACGGTCGGCAAGTCCGTGGCTGTACATCTCGGCGCCCATCGCATAGAGCACCGTGTCCGAGAGCCGGTAGTCGCGGTAGGGTCCGTCGTGGCCGAAGTTGGTAATGGAAACCACCGGGATGTCTGCGTAAGACGAAAGCCTCGCGTAGTCGATCCCGAGTTCCCGTTCGACAAGGGGTGCGCTGGACGTAACGGCGAGCTGGGCGCGGGCCATAAGCCGGCGCACCACGCCACCGGCGTCCGGCTTCGTCAGGTCGACTACCACCGATTCCTTGTTCGTGTTCAGGTAGTGCCAGGTCGCCCCCCGGTCTGGACCCGGCTGATCGCCGAGGAACGGTTGCACTGTGCGGGCAGGGTCGCCATCCGGCCGTTCGACTTTGATGACGCGGGCTCCCATGTCGGCAAGCAGCCTGGTGCAGTACGGGCCGGCCAGGTGGCTCGTGAAATCGAGGACGGTGAGTCCTTCAAGTGCGTCCATGGACACTCCTGTGGTAGGTACGGGTGAATCTACCTGAGCGCCGGATTGCTGTCAGGCCTCGCCCGTACGCTCAGCCTGCGCGGCGCGTGCGGCCGACCAGACCAGCGACAGGACGGGGATCGATGCTACGCAGATCAGCGCGCCCGCCAGGGTAAATGCCTGCCTGACCCCGATGGAATCCACCAGGGGGCCTGCTACCGCGAACCCGGAAATGCTCGCCAGGGATGCGACCATCGATGTTACGGCCATCACGCGCCCACGGAAGGCATCGACGGTCTGCTGTTGGAGATAGCTGGCGAATGCCACCTGCAGGGCGACAACGCTCATGCCCTGCACGGCGATCGCCGCGGCGGCGGCCGCGAAATTCGGTGCGGTCCCCAGCGCCATCGTCGACCCGCCGACCGCGATGAGCGCCCCTGCACCCGTGCTGAGTAGCCGGATGCGGGGGCCCAGGTACAGGAGAACGATCGCGAGGCCCATCGCCCCAGCCCCTTCGATCGCGAGCAGCACTCCGTAGCGCGATTCCGGCAGGCCGAGCGCCCGCGACACCAGTGGTAGCGTCCCCGCGTTCACGATCGTCCCGACCAGCAGGGTGACTCCAATGGCAGCGATGACTACGCGGATGTTCCGGTTGCGCCGTGCGTAGTTCAGCCCATCCAGCGCATCGGCGAACGCCGAATGGCGGGCTCCATCCGGAGCGAGGTTGGGCACGTTCGTGATCGCCAGCACCAGCAGGGCGGAAACGAGGAAAGTCGCGGCATCGATGGCCAGCACCAGCTCGAAACCGCCCCGGTCGACCAGCAGCCCGGCCGCAGCCGGCCCGAGTATGTTGGCCAGGCTGGTAGCGAGACGGAGCCCACTGTTCGCGCGGCCCAATTGCTGCGGCCCGGAGAGCGTGGGCAGGAGCGCCTGCGCGGCCGGCCGGTAGAACGTCGAGAGCGTGTACACGACGCCCACTGCCACGAAGATCGCCACGGAAAGCGGTAGCAGTGCGACGGTCGCCAGGACGGCGAGGCAGGCCGCCGCACTGGCGATATCAACGCCTACCATGATCCGGCGCCGCGAATACCAGTCGGCAAAGGTGCCGGCGATGGGCCCGAGGAGTACCGTCGGCAGCGCGGCCAGGCCGAGCAGGAGGCTGACCGCCGTTGTGGAGTCAGTCTCGCGATAGATCGCGATCGAGGCGGCGGTCAGCAGAAAGGCGTCCCCGCTCGCAGAGATGCCCTGCGCGAGGACCAGGTTGATAAGCCGTGGGTGCGGCGACGTACCGTTTCCGTTCACGGTCCTGTCGGCCTCCGCTCCATGGGAATCGCGGAAGCTTACACCCCGTGGTGACGGTACGTCAGTGTGTTACGCGGAAATCTCCTGGCGTTTGCGTTCGTATTTCTTTGCCGGGGTGAGCACGAGCGGACTGAGTGGGGCGGCGTTGAAGGACGCAATCAGTCGCTCTTCCGGCGCCGGACCGTAGGTCGTCGCGCGTTGCCTTGGCGTCCGTCCCATGAAGCGGATCGTGCGCTCCATCTCTTCGGGCGGCAGTTCCTGGCCGAAGGCCGCGCCGGCGGCGCGCGAGATGCTCTCGTTCATGAGTGTCCCACCCATGTCGTTCACGCCGGCGGCCAGGCACGCCTTTACCCCTTCAACGCCCATCTTCACCCAGGACACCTGGATGTTGGTGATGTACGGGTGGAGCGCCAGCCGCGCGACCGCATGCATCAGCACGGCCTCGCGGAAGGCCGGCCCGCGCCGTGCCTTCCCTTTGAGGTAGATGGGTGCCTCCATGTGTACGAACGGCAGGGGCACGAACTCCGTGATGCCGCCGGTGCGCTTCTGGAGGTCGCGCAGGGCGACCAGGTGGCGCGCCCAGTTCAGCGGCCCATCGATGTGGCCATACATGATCGTCGAAGTAGTCCGGAATCCTGTGCGGTGCGCCGCCTCCACTACGTCCAGCCATTCCTGGGTGGTCAGCTTGTCGGGGCAGAGCGTCACGCGGACGTCATCGTCGAGCACCTCTGCCGCCGTACCAGGGAGCGTGCCCAGGCCGGCATCCTTCAGGCGCCGCAGGAACTCCGGCACGGAGATACCCAGCGTCTCAGCTCCCTGGCTCACTTCCAGTGGTGAGAAGGCGTGGATATGCATGTCGGGCAGCGCCGTTTTCACCGCGCGAAGGATGTTCAGGTAGGTCTCGCCGGTGTACTCCGGATGGATGCCTCCCTGCATGCAGACTTCCGTTGCCCCGCGCTCCCAGGCCTCCTCCGACCGGCGTACGATTTCATCCATCCCGAGGTCATACGGGGTGCCGCGCAGGCTCTCGCTCATCTTCCCCTTCGCGAACGCGCAGAACTGGCAGCGGAAGTAGCAGATGTTGGTGTAGTTGATGTTCCGGTTCACAACGTACGAGACAGTGTCGCCGTTCACGCGCTTGCGTAGCCGGTCGGCCGCCTCGCAGACCAGGTGGTAGTCGTCGCCCCGCGCCTGGAACAGACGTACCAGGTCGGCCGGCAGCAGTTCTTCCCCGGTGTCCGCCCGGGCAAGTATCTCCCGGACTTCCGGCGTCGACGTATCGACCGCCCGGTCGGCGCCAAGCTTTCGTGGGACGTCGACCGCCGGTGGCGGCGTTTCGGCATCGCCCGGCGACCAGTCATCGACCCGTGCGAACCCATCGCCGTCAATTGCCCGGATGACCGCGGTCGCCATTGCGGGCGCCTGCCAGCGAGCGTTGTCCAGCGCGTATGCCGGGTACACCGCCAACCGCTCGGTCAGCACCTTGCCGCACTCCGCGGTCCGCTCGCGCAATGCCTCGAGGTGGGGCCATGGCGCCTCCGGGTTCACGTGGTCTGGCGTCACCGGCGAGACGCCGCCCCAGTCGTTCAGTCCCGCGGCAACGAGCCGCGGATACTCGTCATAACTGAGGTTGGGCGGCGCCTGGATGTTCATTTCGGGCCCGAACACGATGCGGGCAACGGCGATGGTCCAGAGCAGGTCGTCGAGGTCGGGTTCTGGGGCGTTCGCCATCTTCGTGCCGGGCTTGGCCCGGAAGTTCTGGACGATGATCTCCTGGATGTGCCCGAACTCTTCGTGGAGTGCGCGGAGCGCGAGAAACGACTCGATTCGCTCGCGGCGGGTTTCCCCGATGCCGATCAGGACGCCAGAGGTGAACGGCACCTGCAACTCGCCGGCGTCGCGGATGGTCTGGAGGCGCGGCGCCGGGTGCTTATCCGGCGAACCGTAGTGCACCTGGCCCTTCTGGCTGAGCCGGCCGGATACGCTTTCCAGCATGATGCCCTGGGAGATCGTGGCCTCTCGCAGCGCCGCGATCTCTTCGCGAGTCATCACGCCGGGGTTGGCGTGGGGTAGCAACCCGGTCTCGCGATGGACGAGCTCCGCCATCGCGGTGAGGTAGCTGATCGTGGTGGCATATCCCATCTCGTCGAGCTCGCGCCGGGCGGCCTTGTAGCGGAGCTCCGGCTTGTCGCCCAGCGTGAAGAGGGCCTCCTTGCAGCCGGCCACGGCGCCCGCCAGGGCGACTTCGAGCACTTCTTCGGGAGTCATGTATGCGCGCTGACCGGGCACCGGGGGTCTGGCGAACGTGCAGTAATGGCACACGTCCCTGCACAGGTGCGTCAGCGGGACAAACACCTTCTTCGAATATGAAATGACGTTTCGGTGGCCGCGGTCACGGAGCAGAGCGGCGGCATCGAGCAGCGCCGGAAGGTCTGCCTCGTCAGAGAGCGCGAGCGCGGCAGCTTCGTCGGGCAGCCTGTCATTGAGAACGAGGTCGAGTGTGTGGCGGGTGCTGACGAGCATACCTGCCTCCTACGGCGCGGAGCAGATTCGCCGTGCGTAGTCAGTTCAGATGTTGAACTGTACTCCCCGCGTGGGTAGCATATCGCAACGAATCGAGGACGTACAGATGATCCAGCGCAGTGTCCGTTGTCCGGTAGCCGCTACTCTTGATCTCGTGGGTGACCGCTGGACCTTGCTCGTTGTGCGCGACCTGTTGCGGGGCCGCCTCCGCTTCTCGGAGTTGCGTGCCTCTGTCGAAGGGATTCCGCCGGCGATCCTCTCGGGCCGCCTCAAGGCCCTCGAGGCCGCCGGAGTGGTCGTGCGGCGCGCCTACAACGAGCGTCCTCCGCGCTCCGAGTACGTCCTGACGGCAAAGGGCCATCGCCTTGGCGTGGTCGTTGGCGCCCTGGCGAACTGGGGCGAGCAATTCGCGGAGAGCGATCTCGCCCTGGTGGACAACCAGTGCGGCCACGGAGTGAACGTGATCTATCACTGTCCAACCTGCGAAAGGACGTCGCCGCGTTCGCGCGTGCGCATCGTAGGCGCTGATGCACGCTGAATGCCGTTCGTTTGCCGCCCCTCGCCGCGCAGGGATACACTTAACGTTCCACAAACGAATGTTCCGGAGTCTCGTGTGCATGTCATAGGGCTGACGGGTGGCATCGCCAGCGGAAAATCCACCGTGACCCGGTTTTTCCTTGATCACGGGGTCCCGGTCATCGATGCCGACATCCTCGGGCATCGGACCTACGATCCCGGGACCGACACCTTCGAGGCAGTCGTCCGGGCGTTCGGTGCCGAACTGGTCGCCCCCGATGGGACGATCGACCGCAAGGTGCTGGGCGGCAAGGTATTCGGCCGGCCTGATGAGCTGAAGCGCCTCACGGATATTGTCTGGCCGGGTATCCGCAGACTCGCGACCGAGGCGCTTTCGGAGTACGAGACCGGCGGCAATGCGGTGGCCGTGCTCGAAGCAGCCGTACTCTTTGAGGCTGGCTGGGACGACCTGGCCGACGAGATCTGGGTTGTGGTCGTCGAGCCGGACCTCGCGGTCGAACGACTCGGTTCGCGCAACGGCCTCGAACCAGAGGCGGCCCGCGCCCGCATCAACTCGCAACTCACCAACGCCGAACGCACGGCCCGCGCCGACGTCATCATCGAGAATAACGGGACCCTGGGGGAGCTCGACGCTCGCATCCAGGAGGCCTGGAGCCAATTTCAGGGGCGGCTGCAGAGCGCAGCCGGGAGGTAACAGGAACTTTGACCACACAGACTGACATGGGCAATTCAACCATCTACGCCGTCGAGGAATACGCGGTGCACGATGAGCCCTACTACCTCCCGATCGGCGACGAAGTCCAGCTCTTCGAAACCGCCTACGCCCAGCGCATCCCGGTCTTACTGAAGGGCCCGACCGGCGCGGGCAAGACCCGCTTCGTCGAGTACATGGCCTACAAGCTCGGCCGCCCGATGATGAAGGTCTCCAGCCGCACCGGCAAAGAAGCGGAGCACCGGATGCCGCTCATCACGGTCGCCTGCCACGAGGACCTGACCGCAAGCGACCTGGTGGGCCGCTACCTGCTCGATACCGATGGCACGCACTGGGTCGATGGCCCGCTGACCCGCGCCGTGAAGGTCGGCGCCATGTGCTATCTCGACGAGGTCGTTGAGGCTCGCAAGGACACGACCGTCCTCATCCACCCGCTCACCGACTATCGCCGCCTGCTGCCGATCGAGAAGCTCGGCCAGGTGATCGAAGCGGCCGACGGGTTCCTCCTGGTCATTTCGTACAACCCGGGTTACCAGAGCGCGCTGAAAGACTTGAAGCATTCGACACGCCAGAGGTTCATCGCCATCGAGTTCGACTACCCACCCCGCGACCTTGAGTGCGAGATCATCCAGCACGAAGCCGGCTGCAGCCGCGAAGTCGCACTCGACCTCGCCCGTCTCGGCGAGAAGGTGCGCAACTTGAAGGAACACGGACTTGGCGAAGGCGTGAGCACCCGTCTGCTTATTTACGCAGGCAAGCTCATCGCCAATGGTGTGCCGGCTCGCCGCGCCTGCCAGGTCGCCGTCACCTGGGCGCTCACCGACGACCAGGAGGTGCAGCGCAGCATCGAAGAGGTCGTCACCTCGATCTTCGAATAACTGTGCGTCTTGGCATCGTCTCCGACATCCACTGCAACATCCAGGGTCTCGAAGAGGCCCTGGTACGGATGGGCGAGATCGACCAGCTCTGGTGCGCCGGTGACAGCGTCTTTCAATTCCGCTGGTCGAACGAAGTGGTCGCCCGGCTCCGCGAGCTTGGCGCCCGAGTCGTCCTCGGTAATCACGAGGAGACCATCCTCGGCAGCGATGGCATCCGCGCCTTGTCGTCTCCGAAAGTCGACGCCGAGTTGGTCGGTTGGCTTCGCCAGCAGCCATACCGGATCGAGGAGGTCGTCGACGGGAGGAAAGTCGTGATGACTCACGGGTCCCCGTGGGAGCCGTGGAAGGACTACCACTACCCACAGGAATCGGTGTGGGGCCGCGCCGCCGACCTGGATTGCGCCACGCTCATCGTGGGTCATACCCACTACAAAATGGCACAACGCTTTGGCCGCGTGCTCGTCATCAACCCCGGTTCCGCGGGCGACCCTCGCGACCACCGGAACGACTTTCAGCTCTCGTGCGCGGTCTGGGACACGACAACGGACGAGGTGATCTTCTACGATTACAAGGATCCAACCCGCAACTTCGTGAGGCACTCCGGAGAGCAATGACGAGCCGCGCCAACCCGCCCGGCCCGATATGTGCACGCTCATGGAGCGCCTCGAGCGCCGAGGCGACGATGAGGATGAAACGAGCCGCAACCTATGTCGATTGTCGGTGAACTCCTGGCCCGCCACCACGAACGCCTGTCCGGCTTTCCCGCCCCGCTGGAACAGCACTACGAGGCCGCCCTGCGCGCGCTCGCTCCCCGGCTTACCCCGAACCAGCTGCAGTCCTGGGCTGAGACGGGCGTTGAGCTCACCGCGCTGAGCCTTCGCTCCTGGGAAGCCGCGGTCGAGTACTTCAAGGCCGGCGCCAACCTCCCCGAAGGCGCCACCTGGGACGCCGTCGAAACCCTGGGCCGTGAAGCCCTCCAGATGGCCGGCGAGTCCGCGCCCCTCGCCGTCTCGTTCCTCCGTTCCGCTCCCGAAACCATGGCAGTGGTTGGTCCGTCGCACGTCCGCCAGTGGGCCGACCTTGGCCGCAGGCTCTACAAGGGCAACTGGAAGAGTTCATCGCTCGCAGCGCAGTTCTTCGACCTTGGTCCGACTGTCTTCGATGTCCTCCGGATCGGTCAGACGGCTCGCCTGGTGCTCTTCGTCGATGAGCTTTCCCGCCACAGCTACGAACTGGCCTCTGCCTGCCTGGCCACAGCGCCAGGTGTCCTGAAGAAGCTCGATGAGGACGATCGCCTCCCGTTCATCGCTTTCGCCGTGGAACTCGCCCAGTCCAGCTGGGCCGATTCCAGGCTCTACTTCGAGCGGGGCGCCCCGCTGCTCCACAAGGTGCACGCGCCCTTGCGCGAGCGCTTCCTCCTGCTGGCGGCACAGGTGGCTCGTGGCCACAACCGCAGCGCGTTCCAGTACTTCGAAGAAGCCACCGCAGCCCTGGACGAGCTCGAAGCCGACGACCACTACAAGGTCATCGATCTCGCCGAGCAGCTCGCACCCTATTCCGCCTACGCCGCGATGGACTTCATCGCGGTGGTGCCGACCGTCCTTCAGCGCATTCGCATCGATGAACTCGAGCCCTGGCACAACGCGGGGATGAGAATCCTCCAGGCCAGCCACGAAGGGGGCGAAGCCTACTTCCAGCTCCAGTCCACCCGCGGCGAGGACATCCTCGAAAACCTCTCCGCCCGGATCGAATTGTCGAAGGTCGGCGAGATCCTGCGCCTCTACTGCAAGGCGCTCACCGGCACGAACGTGAGCATCCAGACGACGGAGTCCCTCGCCGAGAAGGGCATCGGCTGGGTGAACGAACACCGGGCGAGCACCGACGGCAGCACGATCTTCCTGCCGGAACTGATGGAACGCTTCCACGAAAAAGACGAGAACTTTACGGCGATCAAGGTCTTTGCAACCCACCAGGCCGCGCACATCGAGTTTGGCAGCTTCGACTTCGAATTTTCCCGAACCGGCACAGTGTTCCCACTCCGGCGGACGGCCCTGGTTGACCCGGAGCGGCACCCGGCAACCGACATGGAGGCGTTCTTCGACCTGTTCCCCGAGCGCCAACTCGCCAGCGACCTGTTCACCATCGCCGAGGACTCGCGCGTCGATTCGCGCGTGAAGCGCGACTACGGCGGCATCCGCCGCCCGATGCTCCACCTGCAGCAGGAGGAGCTGGCGAAGCGGCCCGACGTGCGCCGGATGCCCCTTCGCAACGCCTTCGTCGAGAACCTCGTCCGGGCCAGCCTGGATGGCGCCGACGCCATCATGTGGCCGCGCCAGCGCGAGGAGCCGATGAGCCGCGCGCTCGGCCTGCTGAACGCCCTCCACGCCGAACAGGCCATCGTCGAGGATGCCGCGGAGGCGACCCTCGCCCTCTACGAAGTCGCCATGAGCATCCCCAACATCTTCGAACAACTCGAGGACGACCAGTGGGGTTCGGTCGCGCCGATGGAGGCCGGCCAGGCGATGCCCATGGAAGGCGGCGGCGAACAGGGCGGCCAGGGCGGCCAGATGAGCATGGGTGGGGTCGAAGCCGGCGAAGGCGATGAGGATTACGAGAGCCCCCAGGAGATCGACTTCCGCGGCGATTTCAAGCCCGAACTGGTCGACCTCCTGATGAAGCTCAAGGAAAACGCCCAGGGCGGAGACGCCGGTGAACAATCCCCCGTTCCGCTCACGCCCGAGCAGCTCGCTGAACTCCTGGCCAAGAGTGTTGAGATCGACCTGGACGCCATGTCCGAAGGCGATCTGGACGCCTCCACCGGCCAGTTCATGTCTAACCTCATGAAGGAAGCCGGCACGCCCCCATCCGAAAAAGGCGATTCCGGCGAGCCCACCAGCGACAACTCGACGGGTTCTGGCGAGGGCGAAGAGCCTCTCATCCCGATCGTCACCATCTACTACTACGACGAGTGGGATTTCCGGGCCCAGGACTACAAACCGCGCTGGTGCGCCGTGAAAGAGTCCAAGCTCGAAGAGGGCGAGGAGGACTTCTACGAGAACACCCTCCGCGAGCACGCCGGCCTCGTGACCCAGACGCGCAAGCAGTTCGAACTGATGAAGCCCGAGATGTTCCGCAAGATCAAGCGTCTGCCGGACGGAGAAGACTTCGACCTCGACGCCGCCATCGAGTGGATGGTCGAGAAGCGCATCGGCGCCAACCCGAACGAGAAGATTTACTGGCGGCGCAACAAGATCGAGCGCGACGTCGCCGTTGCGTTCCTCATCGACATGTCGGCCAGCACCGACGAAGAGATCAATAAACGCGAAAAGCGCTACGACGAAGACGACTACGACGACGACCCGCGGAAGTACCTCAGCTGGTGGGTTTCCAAGCGTCGCCAGGAACTCACCGCCCCGCCCAAGCGCATCATCGACCTCGAAAAAGAGTCGACCGTGCTCCTGATGACCGCCCTGGAGACGATTGGTGACCAGTACGGCATATACGGCTTCAGCGGCTACGGCCGGGATAACGTCGAATTCTTCGTCATCAAGGACTTTGACGAGACGCTGAACCAGAAGATCAAGAACCGGCTCGACAAGATCACGCCGATCCGATCGACTCGCATGGGCCCGGCGATCCGCCATGCCACGCACAAACTCAACCTGACCGACGCCAAAGTGAAGATCCTCTTCCTGTTGAGCGACGGCCGCCCCCAGGACCACGGCTATGGGCGCGACAGGACCGAGAAGGAGTACGCCATCCACGACACCAAGCAGGCGCTCAACGAGGCCAAGCGCGACGGCATCACGCCGTTCGCGCTCACCGTTGACCGGGCCGGCCACGACTACCTGAAGACCATGTGTGAAGACATGGGCTACGAGGTGGTCGCGGATATCGAGGCGCTGCCAAGCCGCCTGCCGACGCTCTACCGCCGCCTGACGGAGTAAGGGATGCCGCCGTTTGCTCACAAGCAGCCGCCGAAGATTCAGCCGGCGACTATAGGCAACGCAGGCGTGTATTACGTTTGCTTTGAGCTCTCGCTTCGCGGCTTGATCGCCATGCCAACTGTTCGAAACACGGCAGGGATCGATGTCCTAGTCAGCACGGCGTCCGGAGACCACCTGGCGGATCTCCAGGTGAAATCCTCACAATCGCGCGTGAAGTTCTGGCCCACTCCGAGTGGTGAGAAGATCAGCACGAGCCCAAACGTGTGGTTCGTCTTCCTGCGCTGGGTGAAGCACGAAGGGCGGTTCGAGGGATTCATGGATACCGCCGCGAACGTACGGGCCGAAGTGCTGGCAGAAGCCGACCGGCAAGAGCTTCGTGGTGCACGGGACTTCCCTGCATGGGTCCTCTCGAAGGATCTGGATGTCCAGGCCCGGCTGGCCGAGAACTGGCGAACGTGGTCGCCCTCTGGGTTCGATACCGCGCCGCGGTTGATCTAACCATGCGCCTCATCCTCATCCGCCACGGGGAATCCGAAGGCAACGCCAGCGGCGTCATCCAGGGCCGGGTGGACTTCGGCCTGAGCCCAACCGGCGTGCTCCAGGCGCGCGCGACCGCCGGGTACGTTGCTACCCTGGAAGTCGATCGCGTTGTAACGAGCCCTCTGCGGCGAGCCGCGGATACCGCGGAAACGATCGCCGGGCCGCTTGGCCACGGCGTCGTCCACATGCCGGCACTCATGGAGTACGACATCGGCGAGGCGAGCGGGTTGAGTGGTGCGGAACTCCGGCAACGCTTTCCCGAGGTCTTCACGGCGTACAGCACCGGACGGCGGCCTACGTTCCCAGGCGAAGAGGGCCGAGACACGTTTCACGATCGCCTGCAGGCAGCCCTTGGTGAGTTCAGTGCCATGGAAGGCACCACCGTGGCAGTCGCGCACGGTGGGGTCATCAGCTCCCTCTGCCACATCGTGGTCGGCCTCGATATCCAGCGTCCCGGGGCGTTCCACGTCGGGAATTGCAGCATCACCGAGGTCGTCCGCGACCGCGCCGGCCGCCTTGTCCTTGCACGCCACAACGACACCTGCCACCTCAGGGGCCTCGAGACCTTCGCCGATCGAGGCTGAAGCTTACTTCTTCGCTTCGCGGGCCTGGAGTTCGAGGATGGTGTTCGCGATGAGCCGGGCGTGCGGGTACGGCTTCCAGCCTTCGGGCGTGTTGTAGTACCGGGTCCCGGCCTGGTATTCGTCTGGTTCGCGGTCGCCATACTCCACGTCGACCCCGTTCACGCGGATTGACGGCGACCCCAGGAACTTCTTGTCACGCGCGTCTTCCGAGCCGTCGACTTCTGTGTAGATGACCTCGATCGCGGGGTCGGTGGCCTCCAGAGCGAGGCGCAGGGCTTCCTCGGCTGCCGCGGCGCGACCCGTGGCTTTGGAATACAGGAACTCGATTTTCATGTGCCAGTCCGAATCAGGAGGATGGTTGGCGTCGTCGGCTCGGAGCCTGCGCAGCCGGCTGGCTGCGTCAGCCTCGTACCCGAATTCGCCCGGTACGTAATACTGTGGCCGCCCCAGTTCTTCCGGCAAGTAAGGCATCCCGCGGGCGACGTGTCCGGGCTCGTCGTGGGCGTAGCGATAGCCAGTCCCGTAGCCGAACTCCTTCATGAGGCCCGTCACAGCGTTTCGGAGGTGCATCGGGACCGGCAGATGGCCCGTCCGCCGGGCATCCTCGACTGCATGACTGTAGGCGGCACCGGTGCTGTTGCTCTTGGGCGCGAGCGCAAGATACAGGCAGCATTCGGCCATCGCGTAGAACCCCTCGGGCATCCCGATGAAGTGCACCGCCTGCTGGCATGCCACCGCCATCTGCAACGCCTGCGGATCCGCCAGCCCGACGTCCTCCGATGCCAGGATCACCATCCGCCGGACGATGAACAGCGGATCCTCGCCCGACTCGATCATGCGGGCGAGCCAGTAGAGCGCCCCGTCCGGGTCGCTGCCCCGCAGCGATTTGATAAACGCCGAAATCGTGTCGTAGTGGTAGTCCGACTGACGATCGTAGTACGGTCGGCGGTCCTGGAGCGCCTGCTTGATGTCGCCAACCGTGATTGCCCGCCGTCCGTCCGCGTAGGCGACGTCTGCCGCGATCTCCAGTGCCGTCAGGGCTGCGCGGGCGTCGCCGTTCGCGCCTTCGAGCAGCGTCTCGCGGGCCGTCTCATCGAGGCTGAGCCCCATCGCACCCAGCCCTCGCGCCTCGTCCCGGAGCGCTTCTTTGACGATGCCCGCGAGTGCCTCCGGTCCGAGCTGCTTGAGCCGCACAACGCGGGCCCGGCTCAACAACGGCGCGATCACCTCGAAGGACGGGTTCTCGGTTGTCGCGCCGATAAGTGTGACTGTCCCGTCCTCGACATAAGGCAAGATGACGTCCTGCTGGGCCTTGTTGAACCGGTGGATCTCGTCCACGAAGAGCACCGTGCGTTTCCCGGCGATCCTTCGGGCCTGGGCGTCTGCCATCACCTTGCGCAGGTCGGCAACGCCGGACGAGACCGCCGAAAGCGCGACGAACTCGGCGGCGACGCTTCGCGCCAGGATGCGCGCGAGCGTCGTCTTTCCGCAGCCGGGAGGACCCCAGAGGATGAACGAGGGCAACCGCCCCCGCTCGACCGACCCGCGGAGCATGGAACCCGGCCCGACGGCCTCATCCTGCCCGGCGAACTCGTCGAGGGTGCGGGGCCGCATGCGAGCGGCAAGTGGTGCGTCGGGAGCGATACCGGGCTCTCCCATGTCAAACGCGCCCTGCCCGGCAGGGTTCCTGGCCACCTCAGCCCGCCAGGAGCGCGATGGTCACGCCCTCGCCGCCCTCGTTCGCTGCAGCCGACTCGTACTGTCGAACCAGGGGATGGTGCGCCAGCGCCTCGCGTATTGCTGCCCGGAGAGCGCCGGTGCCCTTGCCGTGGATGATGCGAACGAATGGGAGCCCGGCGCGGAAGGCGTTGTCCAGGTAGCTCTCGAACTGCTCCAGCGCAGCCTCGGCGCGTTGCCCGCGGAGGTCCAGTTCGACGGACACCGGCGGACCCATCGGAACCTTGATGCGCTCCCCGGTTGGCGTGGGCGTCTCGATCCGGTCGATCCGGTCCACGTACACCTTCATCCGCAGCGAGCCGAACTGCACCTCAACACGGCCATCCTCCCCGACCGCGCTGAGCGCCTCGCCGAGCTGCGGGATATCGCGCACGTGGACAAGGTCACCCGGTTCGACCTCACGCCGCGGCGTGAGCGGCGCCAGGGTCTCCGGCCGCCTTGGCTTTGCGCGCGCTGCAAGCTGCTCGATGTCCTTGTCCATTGCCCGCAGGGTCTCCCCGGCAGCGGCCGGATCGAACTCCCTGGTCGCCGTCCGGCGCTTCGCTGCTTCGACTTCGCGCCGCAGGCGGGCGAGTGTGTCCTCGGCCTCGCGATGGGCATCATCCAGGATGGCCGCGCGCTCTTGCTCGATGCGGTCCCGCCGTTCAGCCAGGGCGACTCGCAGTTCTTCAGCTTCTCTGCGCGCGAGCTCCTCGCCGCGGCGCGCCTCGGTTGCAGCCGCCCGCTCCGAACGGATCTCGCCGAGCAGCGTCTCCAATTCGAAGTGCTCGGGGGCCAGCTGTTCGCTCGCGCGCTCCAACACCTCTTCGGAAAGCCCGAGACGCCGCGCGATGGCGATGGCGTTCGACTGACCAGGGAGGCCGACAGTGAGGTGGTACGTCGGGCTGAGCGTCTCGATGTCGAACTCCACCGAGGCGTTGCGCAACCTCGGGTCATTGTGGGCGAAGACTTTCAATTCGCCGTGATGCGTGGTCGCAATGAGCGTGCAGCCGCGGTCGAGCAGCGTCTCGAGGACCGCCCGGGCGATCGCTGCGCCTTCGGCAGGGTCGGTCCCCGCCCCGAGCTCGTCCAGCAGCACCAGCGTGTCGCGGCCGGCCTGATCCAGGATCCCGATGATGTTCCGCATGTGGGACGAGAACGTCGAGAGTGATTGTTCGATGGATTGCTCATCGCCGATATCGGCGAAGATGTTCGGAAAGCAGCGGATGTGGCTCCCTTCGTCGCACGGGACGCCCATCCCGGCCTGTGCCATGAGCGTCAGCAGGCCGACAGTCTTGAGCGCCACGGTCTTGCCACCGGTGTTCGGGCCGGTGATAACCACCCCCGCGTAATCCCCTCCCACCTCGATGTCCGTGGGCACGACCTCGCCCTTCAGGAGCGGATGGCGCCCGCGCACCAGGATGGTGGGCCCCGATGGGTGAAACCACGACGAGACTTCGCCAGGGGGCGGGAGCTCTGCGTGCATCTTCCGGGCCAGGCGGACCTTGGCACTGAGCAAGTCCAGGTGGGCGAGCGCCATCAAGGAATCCGTTGCCACTTCCGCTGTATCGCCGAGGAGCGAGGTGAGGCGTTGCAGCACCCGCCTCACCTCCCGGTCTTCGGCCAGCTGCAGCTCCCGCACCTGGTTGCCCGCATCGACGACGCCCATTGGCTCGATGAAGAGCGTGGCACCGCTGGAGGACACGTCGTGGACGATGCCCGAAACCTGGCCGCGATAATCGGCCTTCACGGGGATGACCTTGCGGCCGTTGCGCTCGGTGAGCAGCCCTTCCTGGGCCACACCTCGGCGGATGGCGTCGGCGAGTGCCGCCTGGGCGCGCTGTTCGAGCCGCGACTCGGCAATCCGCAGTTCACGTCGCGTGGCGGCGAGTTGCTCGCTTGCGGCGTCCGCCACTTCCCCGCGTGACGAGATCGATTTGTCCACTTCGTCGCTGAACGTGCGGAAGTCGCCGATTGCGTCGGCGATGGCGGCAAGGCGGGGTACGCGGTCGCGAACCTTCTCGAGAACGAGCCGCGCCCGGCGTGCCGTTTTCAGCGTTTGCGCGGCTTCAGCCAGGTCGCCCGGCTCGAGCACCTGGCCAATTGAGGCCGAGTGGATCAGCGGCCTGATGTCTCGCGCACCGGCGAAGGGCACGTCGATGCCAAGATGGTCAAGGAGCCGCATCTCGGCGGTCTCGGACTGCAGGTCGAATGCGGCCGCGTACTCGGTGGAGGGACGGACGGCGAGGGCGAGCTCACGCCCGACGCTGAACGCGGTCTCGGCGGCCAGCAACTGGAGGACTTTTTCGAACTCCAGGACACGAATTGTGTGCTCGTCCATCGTTCTCCAGCGTAATGCCGTTCGGAGGGCCGAACCAGCGGTTTCGCCCTGTTCGCACGTCGCCGGGCTCGCCCGTATGCTGAACAGCCATCGACTCTCCCTAGAGAAGTACAGGCAGCGAGCATGTTTTCCAAAGTCCTCGTAGCCAACCGTGGCGAAATCGCACTCCGAATTGTTCGGGGCTTGCGGGACCTCGACATCCGTTCGGTTGCCGTCTATTCCGAAGTCGACCGCACGTCGCAGCACGTTCGCTACGCCGATGAGGCTTACTTCATCGGCCCGGCTGACGCTCGCCAGAGCTACCTCAACATGGACCGCATCATCCAGGTCGCGAAGGATTGCGGCGCGGTGGCGGTCCACCCCGGGTACGGATTCCTGGCCGAAAACGCGGATTTCGCCGAAGCCTGCACCTCCGCCGGCCTTACGTTCATTGGGCCCAGCGCCGAGTCTATCCGGCTTCTCGGCGACAAGATCGCGGCCCGCAAGATCGCCGAGGATGCCGGCGTCCCGGTCCTGCCCGGCAGCGGCGAGGTCGCGTCGATCGAGGAGGCGACAGCGTTCGCCGACAAGATCGGCTATCCGGTGATGATTAAAGCAGCTGCCGGGGGCGGTGGACGAGGCATCCGGCTGGTCCAATCCCGTGAAGAGCTTGCCGACGCGGCTGCGCGGGCCATGCAAGAGGCGCAGGTCGCGTTTGGCAATCCCGCGATCTACGTGGAGAAAAACCTCCAGCACGTCCGCCACATCGAAGTCCAGGTCATCGGTGACCAGTTCGGCAACATCGTGCCGGTGGGCGAACGCGAATGCTCGATCCAGCGACGGCACCAAAAACTCATTGAGGAATGCCCCAGCATCGCGGTGTCGCCTCAGCTCCGGCGCAGCCTGACGCGGGCGGCAGTCCGTATCGCGCGGGCTGCGAATTACCATAACCTCGGGACGGTTGAATTCCTGCTCAGCGAAGACGGCAGCTGGTATTTCCTCGAAATGAACACGCGCCTCCAGGTCGAGCACCCGGTAACGGAGATCGTGACCGGCACCGACCTTGTGAAGGACCAGATCCTCGTCGCCGCGGGCGAGGAGTTGCCCTATGACGAGGCGGACCTTCTGACCCGCGGCTGGGCCATCGAGTGTCGCATCGTGGCCGAGGACCCCTTCAACAACTTCCTCCCTTCGGTGGGACGGGTGGTGTTGGCGCGCGAGCCGGCCGGCCCCGGCATCCGCGTCGAAAGCGCCCTCTACGACGGCGTCGAGGTGACCCCGTACTACGACTCGCTCCTGGCGAAGGTGACCGCGTGGGGCAGAAACCGGGAAGGCGCCCGGACCCGCATGAGGCGCGCCCTGGCGGAGTTCAAGGTAGTGGGCGTCGCGACGAATATCCCCTACCTCCAACAGATCCTCGATCAGCCAGACTTCATCAGCGGCCACTTCGATACGGATTTCCTCGACCGCCACGAGGTCGTGGTTGAAGAGCACCTCGCCGAACAACGTTCGTTCGCGGAGATCGCTGCGCTCCTCATGGTGACTGGCGGCGAGGCGGACCACTCGGAGTACGCGGCGGCGAACGGTGGGGGCGCACTGCCGGTTAACGGCAAAGCTCCGGCGTCCTCGCACTGGCGCACACAGATGGCGGGGCTTTCCGGCGGAAGGGGAATGGGTCGATGGCCGAGAAGTATCTGATCCGCGACGGCGACAACCCGATCGCGTACGAGATGGACCGCGATGAGCACGGCCTCCGGGTCCGGCGCGAAGACACGCCTGAGTGGCGCCGGGCCGAGCTCCAGCGGATTGGCGATTCGCAGCTCTACCTCCTGATGATCGATAACCGGCCAGTGGAACTCTACCTCGAGCGCCGGCGTGGTGGCGTGGTGGCCACGATTGGGCGCCATGCGTTCGACTTCGATGTCGAGCGATGGCGCCCGCAGACCGCCACCCGGGCCGCCAGGCCCGAGGAATCCGGCCTGAAGCGGATCGTCGCCCCGATGACGGGCAGCATCGTCGAGGTCCGGTGTGAGCCGGGAGCCATCGTGCAGGCCGGCGATGTCCTCCTCGTCATCGAGTCGATGAAGATGAACAACGAGCTCAAGTCACCGGCGGCGGGCATCGTCGAGCAGGTCCCCGTGAAACCCGGGGAGCGGGTGGATGCGGGCGCCCTGCTGGTCGCCATCCACGTCACCTAAACCTAAGCCAACCGCTAAGTAGCAATGGCCCGCGCTATTGACCCCGGGACTCCGCCGCCGGTACGTTAACTGCTGGCCGTGCTAGGCGGGGAGCTAGCGGTGCCCTGAACCCGCAATCCGCTATAGCGGGGTTGAATTCCTGCTCGAGGGCTGGGTCGCTGGGGACTGTCCTTGTTAAGCGGCGTTGACGATCTGGTCCTGCGCGGCGAGGCGCCTCGAACCTGGTCAGGTCCGGAAGGAAGCAGCCATAAGGGGAATGCTTCGGGTGCCGCAGGTCAACCGGGTCCGAGCTGGCTGACGTAAGACAAGCCCGGTGCTCAGTTCGACAGCAGGTGCACGGCCTGTAATCTACCACTCGCGGGCGCGACCTCCGGGCCGCGCCCGGTTTACCGATGAGGGTGAGTTTGGCTCAAGCGATTCGGACACGTCCCGTTCGCGGGCATCCGCTGGCCGATGGCTGGCACCAGAGGCAGGAGCTCCTGGCGCACGCGCGCAGGTTCCGCGGAAGGCACCACGCGGCCGCCATCTCGGTGGTCGTGTTGCTCGCCGTTGTCGCCTTCCGGGTTTTTCCCGAAAAGGAAGTCACCGTCCTCAGCAGCGGGCAGGCGTTCCGGGTGAGCGCGACTTTCGACACCGAACAAGAAGCGCTGGGTGCGGCAAACATCTCTCTCCGGCCCGGCGATCGCCTGCTCGTGGCTTCCGACGATCGCCACGCTTCCATCGCCGTTCAGCGAGCCCGGCCCGTCACCGCCGTATTCGACGGCCAAACCATCGCCTTCAGCACGACCGCCACCACCGCCGGCGGCGCGTTGGCCGAGGCGGGCGTCGAGCTCCGCCCTGGCGACCAGGTGCTCATGGACGGCGTCCCGGCGACCGATCGCGCGCCCCTTGCCGGCGTCAGGTACGCGTCGCAGTCAGTTCCCTCGGTGTCGGCGGCATCGTCCAACCGCGTGGTCGAGCTCTCTGTGGTCCGCGCGCGTTCCTACGTCGTCTTCATCGACACCGCAAGGGTAGACATCGTCTCGCCGGCAACCACTGTGGGCGCTCTCCTGGCCGACCTTGGCATGACGGTCCGCGAGGGTGACCTCGTGCGGCCACCACTCGATACGCCGCTTTCGGCCGGTCTCACCGTGCACCTGGCCAAGGCGCGGACTGTCCACATCACCCTCAACGGCAAGGAAACGTCCCTCTACACCCAGGCCGAGACGGTCGGGGACATCCTAGCGGTCCTCGGCGTCAGTGCCGGCCCGGACGACATCGTCTCGCCCGCACGGGAGGCTGAGGTGTTCAACGGCATGAGCGTCGTTATCGGCACCACCGAGGTCGTCGAAGAGCAGATGGCCGAACAGATCCCGGCGCCGACCGTTTTCGAAGAGGACCCGGCGTTGCCACGCGGCGAGGTCCGCATTTTGAACGGCAGCTCTGGCGAGCGCCTCAGCACCTTCTCCGTCACGTACCGCAACGGCGAGGAGGTCTCCCGCGCCTTCGTCACCTCAGTCGTCACCCTCGCGCCGGTTCCGTCGCGCCACATCTCCGGGACGCGCGCCGTGAATACTGGCAGACCGACAGTCACCCTGCCGGGATTCACCGGTTCGTACCGCGAGAAGGTCAACGTGTGGGCGACCTGGTACAACGCCAGCCACGGCGCATGGAGCCGCGATGACCCGAACTACGGCAAGACCGCCACCGGCGTCATCGTCGATCACGGCATTTGTGCCGTCGACCCGTCGGTCATCCCCCTCGGCACCCGGTTCGTGGTCCCCGGCTACGGCATGTGCATCGCAGCCGACACGGGCGGCGGAATCAAGGGTTCGAAGGTCGACCTCGGGTTCCCGGAGGATGCCGGTTCCAATCCCTGGCACACCGGCTACGTCGACATCTACATTCTCGACTGAGTTCCCGGCCCGCCACTACCATCAGATCATGCCCCCGACCCGCCTACCCGGCCCGAGACCTCGCAAGGCCCTCGGCCAGCACTTCTTGCGCGACTCCGGCGTGCTCCACGATATCGCTGCCGCCGTCGGTTGCCCCGAGGGTGGCTTCGTCCTTGAGCTCGGGGCAGGGACCGGCCAGCTCACCGAGGCGCTACTTGAACGCGGCTTCCCCGTGGTGGCGGTCGAGATCGAGCCGCGGCTGGTCGAGCATCTCCGGCGGAGGTTCCGGACTGCGCCCGATCTTCGTGTCCTGGAAGCGGATGCCCGGACCGTCGACATCTCCACCGTGGTCCCTCCCGGCACGCCCTACGCGGTTGCGGGCAACCTCCCCTACTTCGCCGCCAACCCGATCATCCGTCACTTTCTCGAAGGCAGCCCGAAACCCCGCCAGATGGTGGTGATGATCCAGCGCGAGGTCGCGCGGGAGATCACTGCCCCTCCCGGCGACTGGTCGTTGCTGACGATTTCAGTCCAGGTCTACGCCGAAGCGACGCGCCTCTTCGACGTTCCCCCGGAAGCGTTCGACCCACCCCCGGCGGTCCACTCGAGCGTGATCCGCCTGGACCTCCGCGCCGAGCCACTTGTCCCGCGCGAGCGCAACGCGGACTTCTTCGAACTGGTCTCGAAGACCTTCCGCAATCCGCGGAAGCAGATCCACAACTCCCTTGCGCGGGGAGTGTGGCTACCCCCGGACGGCGCGGGCGAGGCGCTCAGGATCGCGGAGATCGACCCCATGCGCAGGGCCGAAACGCTGGATATCGCGGATTGGCTTCGCCTCCTCGAAGCGTGCGACGAGGTGCGCGCCGGTGCCTGACGCATTGCGCGGCCGAGCGCCTGCGAAGGTCAATCTCGTACTCGAAGTGCTGGGCGCTCGTGAGGACGGCTTCCACGAGATCGATACCATCTTCCAGGAACTCGAACTCGCCGATGAGGTGGCTGTCACGTTTGGCGGCCCAGCGGGCGTCCGGGCCGACGGGCCTTTCGCCGCCGGCACGCCTACCGACCCGACGAACCTCGCATGGCGCGCGGCTGCATTGCTTGCACTCAGGACCGGCCAATCCGCAGAAAGCATCTCGATCCGCCTCACCAAGAACATCCCCCCGGCGGGCGGCCTGGGCGGGGGCGCCTCGGATGCGGCGACGGTGCTCCGGCTCCTGGCCGGTGTGTGGCCGGGAGCGACCGATGCCATTTTGCGGCAGGTCGGGGGGGAGATTGGCAGCGACGAAGGTTTCTTCCTCGTTGGGGGCACCGCACGCGGGACCGGCCGGGGAGAGCAGGTTGAGCCGCTCTCCTCCCTGCCGCCGCACGATGTCGTGCTCTTTGTACCTGCGTTCAGCATGGAACGAAAGACCGCCCGCATGTTCGCGGCGCTCGACCAACATGCGTTCGACCCCGGTGGCATCGCCTCCAGGTTCGCGGCCGAATCGCCACAGCAGATTGGTTCCGCGGATGTGTTTAACGCATTCGAACGCGTCGGCTTCGACCTCTTCCCCGCGCTCGCCTCGCTCTGGCAGGACCTCGAAGCACGGACGGGCGAGCCGGTTCGGCTCGCCGGCGCCGGGCCCACGCTCTTCTGGATCGGGCCGAGCGGGTCCGGGGAAGCGATTGCACGTGCCGCGGCAGGCGCGGGCTGTACGGTGATCCCCACGCGAACGGCGACGGTTCAGTGAACGCTGTTATCGGTGGCTGGGCTGCGGGCTATGTGATGGCCATCCTTTCTACGTTCGCGCTGACGTACCTGGCGTTCCAGCCTGGCCCACAAAAGCTCGTCCAGAGGCGGATAGACCCTGCGGTCCCGGGACTCCTCCTCGCCGTGCCCATTTCCATCGGCACGACCCTCATCTGGACCATGGCTGGCCTGGTGCTCGCATCGGCCTACGTGCTCGGTGGTTTCGAAGACAAGCCCGGAGCGCTTGGAGCGCCGAGCTGGCAGTTCGCGCTCATCATGGCCATCCTGGCACTCCTGCCCTTGCCCGTGCTGGCCGTTTTGTCGAGCCGGCTGTGGTGGCTGTGGCTCACCATGTCACTTGCGTTCGCCGGCCTCTTCGGCTGGATGATGCCTCTCCTCGCCGAGCGATGATATACTTTCGGAACTCGTGAAAATCTTTGCAAGACACCTGGAGGCGCCGCGTGCCGGGCACCATCATTGATATGCACCTGCACACCACGCGTGGCGCATCCGACTCGATGCTTGACCCAGACGATCTCATCACCGAAGCCACGCGCGTGGGGCTTACGGGGGTGAACATCACCGAACACGACCGCATGTGGGAGTCGTGGGACCTCAGCCCATTCCGAAAGAAGCACCCCCACATCTTCATCTCCAACGGAATGGAAGTGTCCACCGACATGGGGCACATCCTGGCCGTTGGCCTGAAAGGCTACTCGCCCGGGATCCGCCGGCTCCAGAAACTGCGGGAGGTGGCGGACGAACAGGGCGCCTTCCTGATCGTCGCCCATCCCTTTCGCCACTTCTTCGACCCTGTGCACTTCAAGCGCGAGGGCAAAGAGCCGTTCAACCTCACGCCAGAACAGGCCGCGAAGCTGCCCGTGTTCCAGCTCGTCGATGGCATCGAGGTGCTGAACGGCTGCAACACGCCGCGCGAAAACTACTTTGCGCTGCAGGTGGCGAAGACCATGGGTAAGCCCGGGACCGGCGGGTCAGACGCCCACAGCACCCAGGGTGTCGGCTACTTCGCCGCGGTCTTCGAAGAGGAGATCCTCGGCCCGGAACACATGCTCGAACAGATGCACAAGGGCCGCTTCTTCCCCGGCCGAGGACTGCCTGAAGGAAAGCTAAACAACTTCTGGGAAACGGCTGAGCCGATTCCCTTCTACGAATAGCCGGCAGTGAACGGGGCATCATTCGGCAAGAGCTGGACGATCATCGGCATCATGGCACTGGTGTGCCTGCCTGGCATCGTCCTGCGCCTCGGTGGGATCCACCCTGACCCCGTTCCCGGGGCCATAATCTTCGGCCTCGCCATCCTCGCCGCGGCGTTCCTCCTCAGCTGGGGAGCCGAGACGGCGGAGCTCGACATCTCGCAGGGCCTGGCGCTCGCCATCATCGCCATCATCGCCGTGCTACCCGAGTACGCCGTCGACTTCGTCCTCGCCTGGAACGCCGGCGCCGATCCAGCGGAAGCCGAGCGGGGACTCGCGATCGCGAACATGACCGGCGGAAACCGGCTGCTTATCGGCGTGGGCTGGCCGATCGTGTTCTTCCTCTTCTTCTACCGGACGAAATTGAAGGACCTGGTCGTCGATCGTCAGCGCAGCCTCGAACTCACCTTCCTCACGATCGCGACGATCTACGTCATCTTCATCCCTCTGCGGCACCACGTCAGCATCATCGACACCATCGTCCTGGTGTCGATGTTCATCATGTACCTCTACTTCACGTCCAAGGTGGAATCGGAGCACGTCGAACTGGTCGGGCCGGCCCAGGCGATGGGCTCGCTCACCAACACGCCGAGGCGCACCCTGGTCATCACCGTGCTGATCTTCAGCGCCGTGACGATCTTCTGTTCGGCCGAACCGTTCGCCGAATCGCTTGTGCACATCGGCGAGGAGTTTGGGGTCTCGGAGTTCCTCCTCATCCAGTGGCTCGCTCCGCTGGCATCCGAATCGCCCGAAGTGCTGGTGGCAAGCCTCCTCGCCTGGCGCGGACGTGCCGCCGCGGGCATGGGCGTGCTCATCTCCTCGAAAGTGAATCAGTGGACCCTGCTGATTGGCACTCTGCCCATCGCCTTCCTGGCCTCGGCCGGGGAGTTCGGCTTCACCATTGGACTTCCGCTGGATGACCGGCAGCGCGAGGAGATCTTCCTGACGGCAGCCCAGTCCGCCTTCGCGATCGCCGTCTTCATGAACCTGCGCATGGGCCGCAAGGAAGCGATTGCGCTCTTCGTGCTGTTCGCCACGCAGTTGTTCATCACCAACGAGCAGGCTCGCCTGGTGTATGCCGGGGTCTACACGCTGCTCTGCATCGCGCTCCTGATTGCGAGCCGAAAGCAGATCCCCCACACGATCAGCGACGCGTGGTCGGTCATGCGGGGCAAGGAACTGGCCGTCCGGCCGGACGATCCGCCGCCCGTCCCGGCTTCGGTGGAACACTAACAAAAAGCCCCGCCGGTGGCGGGGCATTTTGTTCAGCGGATGTGGTACGCCCGGGAGGATTCGAACCTCCGACCTTTGGGTCCGCAACCCAACACTCTATCCCCTGAGCTACGGGCGCATGAAAGCGAAATGGTGCCGAAGGTGAGATTTGAACTCACACGCCCGTGAAGGACACTACGCCCTGAACGTAGCGCGTCTGCCATTCCGCCACTTCGGCACTCAAGCCATTATCAGGCCGCGGAGGGGAGCGTTCAACCGGCGCCGATTCGCGGTGGCTGGTGGGCGGTACTGGACTCGAACCAGTGACCTCGTCGGTGTGAACGACGCGCTCTAACCATCTGAGCTAACCGCCCGCGAACTCTCAGTCTATGCCCCGCGCGCCTCTCAGTTCAACAGCCATCGCCTTTGCTACAGTGGCTCCATGGCCACAGACTCTCGGACCGAACGCGACGCTCTCGGGGAGTTCGCCGTTCCCGCCACCGCCCACTACGGGATCGATACCGCCCGGGCCGCCGCGAACTTCCCCATTTCCGGCGAGCGCATGCCCCGCGCCCTCATCCGGGCCCTCGGCATGCTCAAAGCTGGCGCCGCCCGCGCGAACCGCGACCTCGGCCTCATTGGCGACGACCTGGCCAGTGCCATCCAGGCGGCCGCGGAGGAGGTCGCCAACGGCCAGTGGGACCAGGAGTTCATCGTCGACGTGTTCCAGACCGGCTCCGGCACCTCGACCAACATGAACGCGAACGAGGTCATCGCCAACCGCGCCAACGAACTCCTTGGCGGCGGGCCACTCGGCGTCTACCGCCCCGTCCACCCCAATGACCACGTAAACCGCGGCCAATCGTCCAATGACGTCATCCCCACGGCTATTCACCTGGCGGCGGTGACCGAGATCCGGCAGCGGTTGCTCCCCGGCCTCTACCGCCTGGAAGCGTCGCTGCAGCGGAAGTCCTCCGAGTTCGACGATGTCGTCAAGACCGGCCGCACCCACTTGATGGACGCCACGCCGATCCGCCTGGGCCAGGAGTTCCGTGGCTACGCGGGCCAGGTAGAGCGCGCGCGCCGCCGCGTCACCCTCGCCGGGGAGGCGTTGCGCGAGGTTGCGCTCGGAGGCACGGCAGTCGGCACCGGCGTCAATACGCACCCCGAGTTCGCCGGCCGGGTGCTGTCTTTCGTTTCCGAACGCGAGAAGGTGCAACTCAGCCAGACGACGAACCATTTCCAGGCACAATCGGCCATGGACGCCATGGTTGAAGCGAGCGGCCAGTTACGGTCCGTGTCTGTCTCGCTCGTGAAGGTCGCGAACGACATCCGGCTGATGGGGAGCGGTCCCCGCGCCGGGCTGGGCGAACTCCGACTGCCGAGCCTGCAGCCGGGCAGCTCGATCATGCCCGGCAAGGTGAACCCGGTGATCCCCGAGGCCGTCATCCAGGTTGCTGCCCGGGTTGTCGGCAACGACGCAACCATCGCGATGGCCGGCCAGTGGGGGTTCTTCGAGCTGAACACCATGTTCCCGGTGGCTGGAGCCGCGCTGCTCCAGTCGATCGCCCTGCTGGCTGCCGCCAGCACCGTCTTCGCCGAGAAGTGCGTCGACGGCCTGGAGGCAACGGAACGCGGCCCTGAAAGCGTCGAACGCGGGCTCAGCATTGCCACGCCACTGGCTGAGGTCGTCGGGTATGACCGGGTGGCCGCAATCGTGAACGAGGCGCTCGCCTCGGGCCGCACGGTGCGCCAGGTGGCCTCTGAGGAGCTGGACCTCCCGCCAACGGAGCTGGAGCGCTTGCTTGATGCCCGCCGCATGACCGGGGACTGACCCCTATTCGGCCGCCTTACGCTCGCACGGCCGTCCGTGGCGCTATCGGACGGCCACCGGCGCCGGGTGCGCCATTGCTGCAGCAATCCCGGCCCGCCTACCATGGCACCGTGCAACGCGTCGCCCCACAGCCAGCCGTAGAGCGAGTCCAGGGCCTCATCCGCTGGGTCTCGGCCCCGGAGGCGCGCGACCACAGGCGCGGATACCTGATTGCCGTCGCGGCAGTCGTAGTCGTGGTGACCATCAGGATCGTCCTCCAGGTGATCCTGGAAGACCTGGCGCCGACCTTCATCGTGTTCCTCTCGGCGGTCATCGTTGTCGCGCTCTTCGCCGGGACCGGGCCAGCACTCATGACGACCGTGGCCTGTCTCGTGATCGGCGAGTGGCTTTTTGTGCCGCCCGCGCTGGACCTGAGGATCGGCGGCGGCGACGCGGTGGTAGGGATCGCCTTTCTACTCGAAGGGACGGCCATCGCTGTGCTCGGAGGCCGTTTGCGCGCGGCGGTCACCCGTCTCGTCGTGAGCGAAGGCGCCGCACAGGCACGCGAAGCCGAAGCCCGGCGCGCGAATGAGGCGCTCCGGACTCTCGCCGACGCGGGCATGGAACTCAATGCTTCGCTCGATCTCGACACGACCCTGCGGTCGGTGGCCAGTCTCGTCGTCCCGCGCTTTGCCGATGCCTGTACCATCGACCTGGTCGAAGGGACGGAGCTGCGGCGCGTCGCCACGGCCTATGCACGGGACGACATTGGCACCGCTCTCGAACTGTTCGCCACCATCTCGGCGGAACAGCCGGAACTTCGGCGCGCTGCCTGGAGTGCCCTTTTGGGCCGTGGGGGCGTCCACATCGCCGACCTCAACGAGGCGGTCTACCGGCGGCTTGGGCTCAGTGACACACCGATTGCCGCGATCGAGAACATTGCACCGCGCTCGCTGCTCATGGTCCCAATGGCGGCGCGCGAGCAGATTCTCGGGGTGATGTCGTTCTTGCGAGCCGGGGCCTCGGCGCCGTTCGACGACGACGACTATGAGTTGGCCCAACAGCTTGGCCGCCGCACCGCCATCTCGGCCGACAATGCGCGCCTTTACGCCGAGGCGCGCCGGGCGAACGATGCCAAAGACGAGTTCCTCGGACTGATGTCGCACGAGCTCCGAACTCCCATCACGGTGATCCACGGCGGGGCCCGTGTGCTCCGGTCGCGCGGCGAAACGATCGACCGGGAGACGGCCGACGGGCTCCTGCGCGATATCGAACGAGAGTCTGAGCGGCTTTCGCGGATGCTCGAGAACCTCCTGGCGCTCTCCCGGGTGGAACTCGACCATGAGGTCAGCGTGGAGCCTGTCTTGCTCCAACGGCTGCTCCCCGGGCTGCTTCCGGGCCTCGCGCCGGGACACGGGCGGGAGTTCTCGTACACTTCCGAGGGTGAACCCGATGCGGTCGCCGCCGAACCCGGCTACATCGAGCAGATCCTGCGCAACCTGGTCGGCAACGCCGTAAAGTACAGCCCGCCTGACGTCCCCATCGAGGTTGTCCTTCGCGCTCGCCCGGAGGGGGCCGAAATAGCGGTGCTCGACCGTGGCTTTGGGGTTCCCCCCGAGGAAGCGGAGCACATCTTCGAGCGCTTTTACCGTTCGGACCGCACCTCCAGGCTGGCGAGTGGGGCCGGCCTTGGCCTGGCTGTCTGCAAACGCCTCGTGGAGGCGATGTCGGGAGAAGTGTGGGCCCGGCCCCGAGAAGGTGGCGGGCTCGAAGTCGGCTTCAGCCTCCCGGCCTATCGCGAAGAAGGAGTCGAAGTATGACCATCGATCCCCTCCTGCTGGTCGTCGACGACGAGGCGGGCATCTTGCGGCTTATGAAGCTCGAGCTCTCTGCCCAGGGATTTCGGGTCATCACCGCCAGCGACGGCGATTTGGCCATCACCATGGCCGAAGAGCACCGGCCCGATGCCATCCTGCTCGACGTGATGATGCCGGGGATTTCGGGCCTGGAGGTCATGCGCCGCCTCCGCGAACGCTCGAACGTCCCGGTCCTCCTGGTTACCGCCAAAGACAAGGATACGGACAAAGTCCGCGGGCTCGAACTCGGCGCTGACGACTACATCGTGAAGCCGTTCAACCCCGACGAACTCGGCGCTCGGGTCAGAGCCGTATTGCGGCGGGTGCTCGCGCAGGATGTGGAGCGGGTCGTGAAGGCGGGGGATGTCGAAATTGACCTCACGCGACGGCTGGTGAAGAGGGGAGGCGAGCCGGTGGCCCTCACGCGGACCGAGTGGCTGTTGCTCCAGCACCTGGCCGCCAATGCCGGCAAAGTGATGCTCAACACCGAGCTCCTCACGAAGGTGTGGGGGCCGGAGTACCGGGATGACCTCCAGTATCTCCGCGTCTGGGTGTCGCGCCTGCGGGCGAAGCTCGAAGAGACCCCGTCCACTCCACAGGTCATCAGGACGCTCCAGGGCATCGGCTACATGTTCGAAGCCGAGCCAGCCGATGTTGCCGACGCCTGAGTCTCTATGGGTTGAGCGGGTGGAAAACGAGCCCGGTGCCCAGCTTTGGGTGGAAGAAGGTCGACTTCTGGGGCATCCGCTCGCCCTGGTCCGCGAGGCCCATCACTGAACCTATCGTCACCGGATTCAGAAGGAACGCCGCCGATCCGGGGTGCGCGTCCAGGAACCCAAGGACCTCGTTCGTGTCGTGCGAATACTCGACCACGCCAGCCCGCAAGTCTTCGTCGGAGATCGCCCAGAGCGGTTCGAGGACCCCGTACCGCAGCACATTGGGCGCGATGGCGGCCCAGGCCTCGCTGCGGTCCCGGGGGACCTCTCCGGCCAGTGGCACGCCCTGCTGCCGCCGCAACAGGTGGACCTGTCCCGGCTCCAATCCGATGGCGACGATATTCCCGGGGTCTGCCATTAGGAGCGCTGCGAGTTCAGCGGCTCTCTCGCCGGCGCCGCCGATCAGCTTCACATGCGTGATTTCGAAGGCCCCGGCAAGGCGCTCCCGCCAGTCGGCCGGGGCGGTGTGGGGCACCATCCGGTGGATCGGGCGAATGAGGAGGCCGGGATCGGATGCGCTAACGATGGCCGTCATGGCGAAGCGAGCCGGGTGGTCCCGCGGAAGTTGCTCCTGCCCGGCCCGCCAGTTGCGGTAGTTGACCGCCGTTTCGTAGCGGTGGTGGCCGTCGGCAATGTAGAACGACTCACCAAGGAGCGGAGCGACCTGCCGCATCTCGTATGTGCTGGCTTCGATGGCCCAGAACCGGTGGTGGTCCCCGTCGAAGGTCGTCGCCGTGGCGTCGGGCGGGCGGCTCACGATGGTGGTTTCGAGGAACTGGGCCAGCTGTCCTGCCCGGTCACGGGCGATCATGAACACCGGGCTGAACTGGATGCC
This sequence comes from Dehalococcoidia bacterium, assembly GCA_003104995.1. Lineage (GTDB taxonomy): Bacteria > Chloroflexota > Dehalococcoidia > Tepidiformales > Tepidiformaceae > Amarobacter. The sequence goes on along the minus strand of PQAO01000027.1, from coordinate 161,536 downwards.
CGTCGCCTGGAGCAGCTTCAGGCGGTCTTCCTTCGGCCCCGACATCGTGAACTCGTGCGGCTTCACCGCTCCTTCGTCCCACGGCTGGGCTTCGACCGCCGCGATGAGTGCCCGCCGGTGGAATACGCGGCCCTCCTCGACGAACTCCTGCTCATAGACATACAGCATCGGTGTGTCGTCGCGCCGAACCATCCCGGAGCGGGTCCAGTCCGCGACCAGGCCGGCCACCTGGGCGTACCGCTCTTCCCCACCTTCAGCGAGTTCCAGGCGGACGGCGTTGTGGGGGTTCCGGGCCGCCAGCATGCGCTGTTGGGCGGGGGTGATGACGTCGTATGGGGGAGCGAGCAACTCGCTCAGCGGGCCGGCCGCGGCGGCGTAGCGGAGCCCCTGAAAAGGCGTGAACTGGGGCATTTGAACTCCCTCGATGGTGGATACGGTTTGTCCGAGGAACGGGCCGAACCTATGATCGTCTGGCCCCATGCGTTCTTACTGCGTCTTCTGCAACATTGTAGCCGGGCAAGAGCCTGCGAACGTCGTCTACGAAGACGAGGAAGTCATCGTCATCCAGAACATCCTGCGCTGGGTTCCCGTCATGCTGTTGGCGATGACGAAAGAGCACACCACCCAGGCCGAGCTGTGGGAGCACCACATCGGCAAGGTTGGCAAAATCGCCGCCGAGATCGGCAGGCAGCTTTGCCCGGGCGGATTTCGCGTGGTCAGCAACTTCGGCTACGACGCCATGCAAAGCCAGGAGCACGGCCACCTGCACATCCTTGGTGGAATGTTCCTGGGCCACTACGTCGGTTAGCCGGCTGAAGCTATCGCGACTCGCTGTTTCTCGAACAGGTCCAGGATGCCGTCGCGAGCCAGGTCGAGCAGCGCGTCCATCGCAGAACGGGAGAAGGGCTTGCCCTCCGCCGTCCCCTGGACTTCGACGAAGTCGTCGCCGCCGGTCATCACGACATTGAAATCGACTTCGGCGGTCGAGTCCTCCTCGTAGCAGAGGTCCAGCATTGGGACGCCCTTGATCACGCCGACGGAAACGGCCGCAACCGGTGACTGGATCGCCGCCTCGGGCACGCCGGCTGCGGCGAGCTTCCGGACGGCCAGCTGGAGCGCGACATAGGCTCCCGTGATCGACGCCGTCCGCGTCCCACCATCGGCCTGCAGTACATCGCAGTCGAGGGTGATGGTCCGGGGCCCCAGCATCTCGAGGTCGACCACACCACGCAGCGCCCGGCCGATCAGCCGCTGAATCTCCTGAGTTCGGCCACCCGGCCGTCCGCGCTCGACTTCACGCTGGCTACGCGTGTGCGTTGCCCGGGGGAGCATCGAGTACTCGCCGGTGACCCAGCCGCTCTGGGTGTTCCGCAGGAAGGGTGGTTGCCGGTCTTCGACGCTCGCCGCGCAAAGGACGCGCGTCCGCCCGAACTCGACCAGGCAGCTCCCTTCGGCGAAGTCGAGGACGTTGGTGGCGAGGTGGACGGGGCGAAGCGCGTCGGGGCGGCGCCCATCGATGCGGGTAGTCACAGTTGGAGCTCCAGGGAGTGCGTGGGGCGGTTTGCCCCTTCGGCTACCGTAATTCGGCGACGCCTGCCACGCAAAAGCAGCGCTACCGTTCTGTCGCAACGGTAATGGAACGGCCGTCCGTGGAGACTGTGACCCGGCCCCGCTGATCGGTGCGGTACACCCTGCTGCTCGCCAGGGCTTCCAGGGTTTCAGCGTGCGGATGGCCGAAGCGGTTATCCGCGCCAACCTGGACGACCGCGACGGGCGGACGGACGGCCGAAAGGAACTCGGGCGCGCTCGTTTTCGACCCATGGTGCGGGACCTTCAGGATGGCTCCGCTCACATCGGCAGTCGACATCATTTCGAGCTGCGCGGCCGCTTCGATGTCTCCCGCCAGGAGGAATGCCACGGCTCCATAGGAAACCCTGAGCACGACCGAGGCGTCGTTGAGCTGCCGCGGCTCAAATTCCGGAGGGGGCCAGAGGGCCTCGAACACGACCTCGTCGATCGTGAACCGGCCTCCTGCTGCCAGCACCTCCCGCCTGGCGAATCGGTCTTCAAAAGCGGCAAAGGTGAGCGTCCCGTTTGTGCGCCCGGACGTGTACGTGGTCCCAATGGTCATCCTCCCGGCGATCCCCGGTAGGCCGCCCATGTGGTCTTCCTGCGGGTGCGTAAGTACCACCACGTCGAGTGACCGGTCCCAGTGCGGCAACACTTCGCCCAGCTCACGCGCCAGCCGGATGCCGCTGGGCCCGCCATCAACCAGCACCTGCCGGCCGTGCGGCGTGGTCACGAGAATCGCGTCGCCCTGTCCGACATCGAGGAAGTCGACCCGCAGTTGACCCGGCCCCCGGGCCGGCAGGATGGTGAGCGGGATCGCAACGATCCCGATGCAGCCGCCGGCGCCCGCGAGCAGGAGGCGGTTCGCCAGCTGCCGCCGGCGTTCCGTGAACGGAGGGGCCTGAGTGACCGGAGGGACGTACCGGTAGGCCACGGCGCCCGCCAGCAACAGGGGTACCGAAACGGCAAGCGCTGCTCCAGCGGAACCGCGTCCGGGAGACACCGACGCAAACGGGAGCGAAGCCGCATTCGACGCCACACCGCCGATGAACGCGAGAGGATAGTAGGCGGCGATTCCCGCCATCCACCCCAGGTGATCAGACCAGGCTCCAAGCACGGCCGCGATCAGGCTCGTCCAGAACGCCACTACGAAGACTGGCTCGACGACCAGGTTGGCGGCGGGGCTCACGAGCGAGAGCTCCCCGAAGCTCGCCCACATGATCGGTGCGGTCGAGAGGCTGGCAGCGACCGAGAGGGCCGACACCTGGGTCACCCAGCGCGGGACGGGTACGCGGGACTTCAACGTCCACCGTTCGAAGACGTAGCTCAGCCAGGGCGCGAACGTCAGCAGCCCCGCTGTTGCCGCCATGCTCAACTGGAACCCAACGTCCAGTGTGTTGGCCGGCTGAACGAAGGTCATCAGGATGAGGGCCGCGCCAAGAGCTGGAAGACCACTCTGGGGACGCCCGGCGACGCCGCCCACCAGGTAGATCCCGGCCATCACCCCGGCCCTTACCACGCTTGGCGAGAATCCTGCCGCCAGCAGGTAGACGCCGATGGTGAGCGCGGCAGGTATCCATGCGCGGCGGCGTCCGATGAGGGGTATGGCAAGTGCGAGCGTGATGGCCGCTACCAGGCTGACGTTCGACCCCGAGACGGCAACCAGGTGTCGCAGGCCAGAGCGGTTGAAGGCTTCCTTGCTCTCCTGCGAGAGGTTCCCGTCGCGGCCAAAGGCGATGCCGGCAGCGAGTGACGCTTCCGGCTCCGGGAGCGACCTCTGGAGCGACCGGTCTAGCGCAAGTCGCGCTCGCACAATGTCCCGTGCGAAGCCGCGGTCTCCGGCGCCCAACAGCTCGAACCGCGGGAAGAGCATGGTGGCCCAGATGCCCCGTTGCCGCAGGTAGGACCGGTAATCGAATCCATCGAACACCGGCGGGGTGTCGATCTCCCCGGTGAGGCGCAACCGGTCGCCCGGGAGGAACGCAGCGTACTGGTGCAGGGTGACCCGGACGACCCCGGCATCGCGGACAACCGTCCCATTGACCGCGAGCTCGTCAAGGCGCAGTTCGTACGAGGTGCTGATGGCGCCCGGGTCTGGCTCGGAGACCACGGTCCCGGTCACTGTCGCATCCTCCCCGGTGAACGCTGCCACGGCCGGCGGCCCGGCATCGAGAGCATGGTCGAGCCGCCAACCGCCGAGGAGCGCCATTACGATGACGGCGGCGGCCAGCCTCCAGCGCGTTCGCGCGCCGGAAACCACCACCGCTGGCAGCGCTGCCACAACCCACGCCGCCCCAACCCACCATGGTGCCGACCATGCGGCGACGGGGACCAGCCCGGCGAACCACCCCAGCGCAAGAGCTATCAGGACCACAGCGCGCGGACGGTAGCAGAGCGAGCGGCTGGACCGCTACCGGTCCGTTTGACGGCCTTGAGGGCCGTCCGTAGAGTCCCGACACGAGGGCGGCACCCCATCGGCCGCACCTGGCAAGGAGTTCGTGTTCATGGTCTCCCAACGGCGTGATGCCGCGATCGTCGGCATCCACGAATATCCGAAACGCAAGGCTCCCGGAGTCACCCCACTCCAGATCAAGGCGGAATGCGCCGCCAGGGCGCTCGACGACGCCGGGCTCAAGTGGAGCGATGTCGACGGCCTCTACGACGCGCAGGATGGCGCGGGCATGGCCGGCCTCGGACTCGCCGAGTACTTCGGCTTCAAGCCCAACGTCATCGACACCACCGCGGTCGGCGGGAGCTCCTATGAGTTCCACGCTTCCCACGCGAAGCGCGACATTGCGGCCGGCAAGTGCAAGGTCGCCCTCCTGACCTATGGCTCCACCGCGCACAGCGATTCACGGCGGATCGGTTCGATGGGCGGCGGAATGGGCGCGGGCCCGGCCAGCCCCCTCAGCAACATGACCGACTCATGGGGTATGACCCTCATCGCGAACTACGCGATGGTCGCTCAGCGCCATATGTACCAGTACGGCACAACCAGCGAGCAGCTGGCGCGGATCTCGGTCGCGACCCGAGCACACGCCATGCGCAACCCGGAAGCTGTGCAGGCGATGACCGACCTCGAATTCGTCGGCATTAACGAGATCACGGTCGAAGACGTGCTCAATTCCCGGATGATCGCCGACCCGCTGCATTTGCTTGAATGCTGCATGGTCTCCGACGGGGGTGGGGCGGTGGTCATTGCCTCCCCTGAGGTCGCGCGAGACTGCAAGAAGAAGCCGGTCTGGATCATCGGCTCCGGCGAAGCCACGAAGTACTCCGAAAACGGTGGCGATCTCACGGTGAGCGCCGCGGCCCAGTCGGGGCCGCGGGCGTGGGCCGAAGCTGATGTGAGCGCCGACGAAATCGACATCGCGATGATCTACGACTCGTTCACCATCACCGTCATGATCATGCTCGAAGACCTCGGGTTCTGTAAGAAGGGCGAGGGTGGGGCGTTCGTCTCGGAGCAGCGCCTGCGCTGGGACAGCCCCCTGAAGCCGGCGCTCAACACCGACGGGGGCGGGCTGAGTTCGAACCACCCGGGCATGCGCGGCCTGTTCCTCCTGTTGGAGGCCACCCGCCAGCTGCGGGGCGAATCGACTTCCCAGCGCGCCGATGCGCGCCTGGCCGTCGCCCACGGAAACGGCGGGATGCTCGCGACCAGCCACACCGGTGGCACCATCATCCTGGCGAGGGATTGACCATGGACCGGCCACAGCCACGCTTCCCCGAACCCGACACGCAGCCCTTCTGGGACGCGACGAAGGAACACAAGCTCACCTACCAGGTTGATCGCGACACCGGCGACGTGGTCTTCTTCCCGCGGGCGCACAACCCGAAGAACGGCTCCCGCAACCTCGAATGGCGCGAATCGAAAGGCCAAGGGACCATCTACAGCTACAGCGTCGTCCGCCTGAACCGCCATCCGGCGTTCGCCCCGCTCGGGCCGTACGCGGTCGCCTACGTCGACCTTGACGAGGGTTTCCGCATCCTCACCAACATCGTTGGCGTGGCAGACCCCACCAGCGACATAACAATAGGCCAGCGTGTAAAGGTCCAGTGGGAGGACCAGACCACCGGCATCTCCTTGCCGATGTTCACTCCCGCCTGAACAACGTCCCGTCCGGGGGACGAAAAGGGGGCCGGTCGCAATGACCGGCCCCCTGGCTATTGAATGACCCTGCCGCCGATCAGGCTTTGACCTTTGCCAGGATGTTCTGGAGATCCACGTAGCGGTCGCCGGCGTTGCGGAGCTGCGTCGCCGTGCTCGTGCCCACACCGACCACTTCGACGCGGACACCCTTCATCTGGACCACTTCGACCAGTCGTTGGAAGTCGCCGTCGCCCGAAACGAGGCAGACCACATCGAGGCGGTCCAGCATCTCCATGATGTCGAGCGCCATTTCGATGTCGACGTTCGCCTTGATGCTGCCATCGGCAAACCGCTTGAGCGGTTTCGTGACGACGCGGAAGCCCTTGCCGATGAACGGTTCGGCGAAGCGCTGCGTTTCCAGGCTGACACCCGGGTCGTCGTGGACTGGCGAGTAGGCAATGGCCCGGACCAGCTGCCGTCCCTCGGTGAGAAAGTCCAGCAGCTTCTTCCAGTCGATCCGTGACCGAAGCCGGTCGCAGGCAAGCTCGATATTGGCGGAATCGACAAAGACGCCGACACGGGCTGGAATCGCACCAGCAACACCACTACCACCGGCCGGCACGCGCCTGGCGAGGTCTTCCTGCAGGTGGATGAGTTGTTCGATCTGCTTGCCCTGCGCCTCGATTGCCCGGGTGAGCGCCTTCAGGTCGATGGTGGCAGCTGGGGCCGCCTTCGCGGCCGGGGCTGGCGCCGCGGCCTCTGCCTCAGTTCGCGGCTTCCGGGCGCGCGATGGCCGCGCGGGAGGCTCTTCCGCAACCGGCTCCTTCGGTGGTGCTTCTGCCGCTGCTTCCGCGGCGGCTGTCGCGGTCCGGCGAGGCGCTCGGCGCGCCACCGGCTTTTCGAGAACGGTTGCGATAGCCTCGGGCCCGGTTATGGTTTCGGTTGCGGTTTCGGTTCCAGCCTCCGCTTCGGCTTCCGCCGTTTCGCCCTCGACCGGCTTGTGCCGCCCACGTCCGCCGCGGGTGCCGCGACGCGTGCGCTTCTTGGTGTCCTCGAGTGCCTCAGGCGACGGTTCAGGGAGGACTGGTTCTCGTTCGATGGCGGGAGTGGCAGCTGCCTTCTCATGCCGTGGGAAAATGTTTAAGACCATTCGTAGTTGGGGTTACCCACCCATCCTTTGCAAAACACTGATGCGAGCAGCAACGTTCTTGGCGATGCGCTCAATCGCTTTCGCCGATTCGGACTCCGGTGCACCGTACACCACCGGAACGCCCCTATCGGCACCCTCGCGAACCGCGGGTTCAATGGGGATCGCGCCCAGGAAATCGATCCCGAGTTCTTCGGCGGCCTTCTCGGCGCCACCGTGGCCAAAGATGTCGTAGCGCGTGCCCGTATCAGGCGCCACGAAGTAGCTGAAGTTCTCCACCATCCCGAAGACCGGCACGTCCAGCTTCTCGAACATCGCGACCGCCTTCATCGCGTCTTCGACCGAGACATCCTGCGGGCTCGAGATGATGACGACGCCGGTGATCGGGGCATCCTGGGCCATGCTCATCGATGCGTCGCTGGTACCAGGCGGAAGGTCGATCAGGAGATAGTCCAGTTCGCCCCACGGTACGTCGTGGAGCAGCTGGCGCACCGCGCTGCCAATCATCGGGCCACGCCAAACCACCGGCGTGCCCTTGGGAAGGAGGAACCCGAGCGACACCACCTTCACCCCGAATCGTTCGACCGGCCGTAGCCCATCGCTGGCGCCTGCCTGGAGGCCGGACGGGAGCCCGAACATCGTCGGCAGGTTCGGACCGGTGATGTCGGCGTCAATCAGGCCGACGCTCGCACCCGTCTTCGCCAGGGCGACCGCGATGTTCGATGCCAGGGTCGACTTGCCAACGCCGCCCTTGTTGCTCGCGATGGCGATGATGTTGCGGACGCCCTCGATCGGCTGCTTGCCCTCGCGCGGGTTGGTCGCCCGCACGTTCGCACCCCATTCGAGCGTGACATTGGCCACGCCCGGCACCTCGGCCAGCGCGGCCCGGATATCGCTCTCGATGGTCTCCTTGAGCGGACAGGCCGGGGTGGTCAGTTCGATGGTGAGCCGGACATCGTCCCCTTCGACAACAAGGTCTTTGACCATGCCGAGGCGGACGATGCTGGCGTGCAACTCGGGATCCTGGACGCGGTCGAGGGCTGCAAGGACGTCATCGCGTACTGCGGGAGGAGCAGAGGTCATGGAATGCGGAGGCCTTCCTGCCGGCCTGGCGCGTCAATCTCGGGTTCGTTGCGGCGGTCTCCCCGCGTGCCGGTGGCGCCACGGGGGAATTCGCGAACGGTGGCTGCTCGTGCAACCTGTACCAGCCGGTAAGGTGATCGTACCGGTATCGGGGCCACCGGAGCAAACGGTTTACCCGCCATTTCGCCCCTCCGGGTTAGGTTGGACATGGCCCCCGCCGGATCGGTGCTACACTTATCTTACCGTCCGGTAAGCATGAACAGGGAGATTTCATGACAGACATGGTTACTCGCGAGGCCGCAGCAACGTCCGCTCTCTGCCGCCATCACTGGGTCATCGAAACCCCGAATGGCGCACTCAGCAGTGGCCGGTGCAAACGCTGCGGCGTCGCCCGCGAATTCCGCAATTCATCGGAAGAGGCCCTCTGGGACAACGACAGCTTTAGCCTCAATGGCTCCCGCTACCGCAGCCGCCGGGCTCCATCAAACTCCTGAACAGTTCCTCCTCGCACATCCTTGAGCCGGCCGGTACCTCCGGCCGGTTCCTTTTCAACGCCCGGCGGCGAACCGTTACACTCTCTCCAATGGCCCCAAATCTCTCGGTCGAAATCGCTCCCGGACAGAAGACCGGCCTGCTTCTGCGTAACCCGGTGATGCCGGCCAGTGGCACCTTCAGCTGGGGCCTTGAATTCGCCAAGCACTTCGATATCAGCCGCCTGGGCGCCGTCGTCTCGAAGGGCGTGACCATGGTCCCCCGTGCCGGTAACCAGCAACCCCGCGTCGCAGAGACCCCGGCGGGCATGCTCAACAGCATCGGCCTCCAGAACATCGGTATCCACGACTGCCTCACCAGGATGGCGCCGCTCTGGGCGCGCTGGGATGTGCCTGTCATCGTGAACATTGCCGGTGATTCCATCGAGGAGTTCGGCGAAATGGCGCGCATGCTCGACGGCATCCCCGGCATCTCCGGCATCGAGCTGAACATCAGTTGCCCGAACGTGGACATCGGCGGCATCGAAATCGGTCAGAACGTTGAGGCCTCCGCCCGCGCAACCCGCGCCGCGGTGCGTAACACTGACCTCCCGGTCATCGTGAAGCTGACTCCCAATGTCACCGACCCGGTGGCACTTGCACTGGCTTGCGAGGCGGAAGGCGCCGCAGCCATCTGTGCGATCAATACGGTCCTCGGCCTGGCTATCGACACGAAGCGCCGCCGGGCAGTGCTCCCTCGGGCCCGAGGAGGGCTCAGCGGGCCCGCCATCAAGCCGATCGCCCTGCGCATCGTGTACGACGTCGCGAAGGCAGTCCGCATTCCCGTCATCGGCTGTGGGGGTATATCCACCGGCGAGGACGCCATCGAGTTCCTGATGGCCGGCGCGACCGCAGTCCAGGTCGGGACGGCCACCTTCGCCAACCCGCGAGCGCTGCTCGACGTCCTCGAAGGCATGGAGGCGTGGCTGACCCGTGAGGGATATGACGATGTGAGCCAGGTCATCGGTTGCGCCCTCCCCGAAGGGACGCGGGCAGGCTGAGCCATGCGCGCGGCACTACTCCTGCGGCAAGCACCTGTCACGGGAAGCCCGCTCGAACTGGTCGATCTCCCCGATTTGGCGCCCGGCCCTGGCGAGATCCTGCTCCGGGTCTCCGCGTGCGGTGTCTGCCGCACCGATCTCCAGCTTGCCGAGGGAGACATTGCGGCCCGCCGGTTGCCCGTTATCCCCGGCCACCAGGCCGTCGGCATCGTCGCGGCGTTGGGCGCTGGGGTCGAAGGCTGGAATGCCGGAGACCGGGCCGGCGTGGCCTGGCTGGCATCGACCTGCGGCCTGTGCCGCCATTGCCTCGGGGGTCGCGAGAACCTCTGCCAGACCGCCCGCTTCACCGGTTGGGACCAGGACGGTGGCTACGCGGAGCAGATGGTCGCCCGAGCGGACTTCGCCTTCCCACTCCCCGATGACTTCGATGACATGGCCGCCGCGCCACTGCTCTGCGGCGGAGTCATCGGCTACCGCTCCCTCAAAATCAGCGGCATCCCGCCCGGGGGCCGCCTGGGGCTCTACGGCTTCGGCGCTTCCGCGTCGCTTGTGCTCCAGGTCGCACGCCACTGGGGTTGCGAGGTGTTCGTCGCTACCCGGGCGGTCCGCGAGCAGGAGCGCGCGCTCAAGCTCGGCGCTGCCTGGGCTGGCGGGTACGACGACTCCCCACCAGTGCCACTCGATGCGGCGATCACCTTCGCTCCTGCCGGGGAGGTGGTGATCCGCGCCCTCGAAGCCGTCGACCGCGGTGGCACAGTCGCAATCAACGCCATCCACCTCGACCGCGTCCCCGAGTTCTCCTACGACCGGCTCTGGCTGGAACGCTCCATCCGCAGCGTGGCGAACTTCACGCGTACGGACGCCCGCGAGTTCCTGGGACTCGCCGCCAGCATCCCCATCCGCACATCTGTCGAGCCGTTCGGACTGGACGAGGCCAATCTCGCGCTCGAGCGGCTGGCGAACGGACAGATTTCGGGCGCGGCGGTGCTTCGCTGCGGCTAAGCCCCAATCGCCCCTCCTCGTGAATGCCTGTACGCTTGAAGCACCTCGGGGTGTAGCTCAGCCTGGCAGAGTGCTTGGTTTGGGACCAAGAGGTCGCGCGTTCAAATCGCGCCACCCCGACCAACTCTCTTTGCCCCGGGGTGCACCCTGCCATACCATGGCGGTATCCCTCCACGTCTCTACCGGGCAGCCCCACATGAGTGATGATTTCGGTGTCGACCTCGACGAGGTGTTCAAAGTCATCGATACCGCGGATGTTCTCGTCGTCCGCTTCCATCTGATCGACAAGCGTTTGCTGATCGACTTCCGAACGAAGGCGGGCGTCCTGCCCCTCATCAAGATCGTGCCCCGCGCCGAGTCGGTTGAAGACCGCTTCCGTTCCATCAAGCGCCTGCGGCCCGAATTCGCCTTGCCGGAAAAGGTCATGTCGTTTCACTGGCCACGGTCTATGCCGGTGCTCCTCACGAGCGGTGTCTGGCAGCACCTGGTTGACCGCGTCTCGTCGCTCGGCGACGACGACACGACCGAGACCTGTGGCCGCACGATGGAGGAACTGCTTGCGATGGAGAGGCGCGAAGTTTTCGGAGCGATTCGCGGGGCCGACCACTACCAGACCATCTGGGAGCGCCAGCAGGCATGAACGCCGTCATCGATCTCCGCAGCGACACCGTCTCGAAACCCTCGGATGCGATGCGGCACGCCATGGCCAGCGCCGAGGTGGGTGACGACGTTTTCGGCGACGATCCGACGGTCCGCGCGCTCGAGGAACGCGCGGCCGGGCTCCTGGGCAAGGAAGCCGCCCTCTTCGTCCCCAGTGGCACCATGGCCAACCTGCTCGCGGTGATGACCCACACGCGCCCCGGCGACGAAATCCTCCTCGGCGACCAGTGCCACATTTTCCAGTACGAACTCGGCGGCGCGGCGCGGATTGCGAACGTCCTGACACGGCCGTTAGCGAACCACGACGACGGCGCGATTGCCCCGGACGCGGTCGCGGCCGCCATCCGGCAGGAGAACCTCCATTCGCCAGGTACGACCCTCCTGTGCCTCGAAAACACGCACAATCGCTGCGGTGGTGCTGCACTGCCAGTCACCGTCATCGACGAGCTGGCCGCGGTGGCCCGGGAACGCAAGGTAGCGGTCCACCTGGACGGCGCACGCGTGTTCAACGCCGCCGCCGCGCTCGGCGTGCCGGCCGCCCGCATTGCGCGCGATTGCGATTCGGTCTCGTTCTGCCTCTCCAAGGGCCTCGGGTGTCCGGTCGGCTCGCTCCTGTGTGGACCCGGCCAGTTCATCGAGCGGGCAAGGCGCAACCGGAAGCTCCTGGGTGGCGGGATGCGCCAGGTGGGCATCCTCGCGGCTGCCGGGCTGTACGCGCTCGACCACAACATCACACGCCTCTCTGAGGACCATGCCAATGCGCGGGTGCTGGCCGACGGCCTGCGTAAGCTGGCTCCCTTCCGGACGAACGATCCGGCCACGAACATTGTCGTCGCCGACATTACCGAGGGCCGTCTCCCGGATTGGCTGGCCGCATTCGAACAGCAGGGCGTGCTTGCGGTCGCCTTCGGCCCGCAGCGGATGCGCCTTGTCACACACATCAACATCACGCGCAACGATGTCGACCAGGCGCTCGCCCGGATCGCGTCGATTGCTGGAGCAGTCCCCGTTTGATATCAGCTCGCATCGCCTCTCTCATGCTGGCGGGATCGCTGGCAGTTGCCCTCTCCTCGTGTGCGGGGAGTAACGATCGCACACTCAGCAAAGTGTTCGTCGCACCACCCTGGACCGGCGACGAACACAACGAGTACAACCTGATCGATGAGGGCGGCGACCTCTACGGCACATGCGTACTCGAAACGGATGTCGAGACCGAGCCCGGGAAGACCCGATTGAGCCGGCTGTGCGCCAACGAACCGCGTTACCGCGATGACGGGACAGTACTTGTCGACTCCCTCACGCTCGTTCCCCTGGAAGCGGCCCGCGTCCGGACGGACGCGGAGAAGAACGAGCGAGTCGCAGCCCTCAGTGTCTACGAACCACCGATCGTGAAGTTCATCTTCGATGACAAAGGAAAGGTGCGCGAAACCGAGCGCAAACTCCCTGAACCGACGGAGACCAGCCCCGACCCCGGCTACTACGATGACGAGTCCCTGCTGTGGCTCGTCCGCGGCATGGACCTCCGCGAGGGCTATGAAGCGTCCTTCCAGAACGTGAACGCGGGCACCGGCCAAACCTTCCCCGTCGACCTGAAGGTCGAGGGCCGGGAAACCATCCAGGTTCCCGCGGGGGAGTTCACGGCGTGGAAGATCCGCGTGCGGACTGCCTCGGTCACCCAGTTCGTCTGGGTTGAGGCCGAAGGATCCCGTCGCCTGGTTAAAGCCAGAATCGAAGGGATCGAAGATGTCATCTATGAGCTGACCGCTTCGAACTGACCTAACTACATCGCCGACAAAACGCGGGCGGAGCGAAGGCGTATGCTGGCCGGGATCAGGCCTCTCCCGCCTCCGGAGAGATACTGCGGGCTCTTGCCGCGACCGCACCCAAGTTCTCGACCTTATGTTCCAGGGGGGCTCGAAATTGCTTGACACCACCTTCCAGCGTCACGAAGATGCTCCAACGTCGCTTCGAACCACATCTCACGGACGTAGCATGACATCCGTTTTCGTTATTAGTCGTGAGCCCCGCATGCGAACAGCGGTCACCGAGTACCTCCGCGAGCGGGGGTATGACACTGCGACAGCTTCAAATTACGACAACGCGATGCTCCACCTCGCCGACCATCGCCACGATGCGATCGTTACCGATGTCCAGGGCCTCCCACGGGATGAAGCCGGGGCCAACTTCGTTCAGTTCAACCAGTGGCTCGCGAGCACATATCGCACCACTCCGCCGACGATGGTCTATCTCCTTCATAAGGGCGCGCGCCGCCCGCACTTCCGCATCGAGGGCGCGGTCATCAAGAAGCCCTTCCCCATTGAGGCACTCGGCCAGGCACTCCGCGAACGCATCGGCCACCCCCGGCGCGACGGTCACGACCCGGGTATCGACCTTGACCTCGCCTCGAACACCCTGCGCAGCGGTGACCGCCAGGCGCACCTCACCCACATCGAGGCCACCCTGCTGGCGTACCTGATGGAACACGAGGGAGAGATCCTCCACCCGCGCGAACTGCTGGTGGATGTCTGGCAGTACCACGATGCGGCAGGTGCAAGCACGCTGGTCCGAGCTCATGTGAGTAACCTCCGCCGCAAACTCCGCGATGTGCTTGGCTCGGCCGAGTACATCCAAACGATTCGCGGCAAGGGCTACCGTTTCACTGCCTGACCTCGCACCCTAACCTCAGCGCGGAGAGACGACATGAAACTTGGCATCAACATCGGCTATTCCGGAGCGAGCCTCCACATCCCAATGGACCTGGTACTCCAGGTAGAGGCCATGGGCTATGACTCCGTCTGGGCGGCTGAAGCGTATGGCTCTGATGCTGTGACGCCACTCGCCTATATCGCAGCGAAGACCACACGCATCAAGCTCGGCACCGCGATCCTGCAAATCCCTGCCAGGACTCCGGCCATGTGCGCGATGACCATGTCGACGCTGGACGCCCTCTCGGGTGGCCGGGCGCTCGTGGGCCTCGGGCTAAGCGGTCCCCAGGTGGTGGAAGGTTGGCATGGCGTTCCCTATGGCAAACCGGCGGCCCGGACGCGCGAATACGTCGAAATCCTGCGGAAGATCTGGGCCCGCGACGAGCCCGTGAGCTACCAGGGCCAGGAGTACCAGCTGCCCTACACCGGCCCCGGCGCCACCGGGCTCGGAAAGCCGCTGAAGAGCATCCTCCATGGCCGCCAGTTGCCCGTGTACCTGGCCACGATGGGGCCGGTGAACATCCGGACGACCGCTGAACTCGCCGATGGCTGGCTTCCCATCTGGTTCTCCCCACAGCGCATGAACCTCTTCCGGGCTCACCTCGAAGAGGGCTTCGCGCGGGCCGGGGGCGGGAAATCCTGGAAGGACTTCGACATCGCCGCGGGTTGCACCGTCACGATCGGCGACGACGTGAAGTCCCTCCTTGCGATGCAGAAGCCGCACCTCGCCCTCTACATGGGCGGCATGGGCGCGAAAGAGAAGAACTTCCACAACGAGATGGCCATCAAGTACGGTTACGGCGAGGCCGCCGCGCGCATCCAGGAGCTCTACCTGGCCGGCCGGAAACAGGAAGCCGCTGACGCCGTCCCCGACGAGCTCTGTGACGAAATGTCCCTGGTGGGGCCCGTGGAGCGCATCAAGGAGCGCTACCGGGCGTGGGAAGACGCTGGCGTGACCACCATGCTCGTCCAGGCGCGCCAGGAAGAGGCGCTCGAACTGATGGCCGACATCACCGGCTCGCGTTCTTCGTCGTAGGTCCTAACCGGGCTTCTGGTGCCCCGGGCTCGATTCCCACATCGGCGGTAGCTGGTGGTACCCGCCGCCTGCCGTCCAGCCACCATCGACGTAGAGGATGTGGCCCGTGACGAACCGGGCTGCGTCCGAGGCCAGATAGACGACCGCCCCTTCAAGGTCCTCCGGCTGCCCCAGCCGGCCCATTGGTGTCCGCGAGATGGCATGGTCGCGCGTGGCGGGCGTCGCCTCGAACACCTGGTCCATCAGCTCCGTGCCGTCGAAGTACGACGGAGCGATGGCGTTCACGCGGATGCGTTCCCGTGCGTATTCCAATGCCAGGACCCGCGTGAGCGCGTCGACGCCGCCCTTCGCCGCGTGGTACGAAGCAGCCCGGAACTCGCTCCCCACCCGGCCGAGGATGGAGCTGACGTTGATGATGCTGCCGCCGGTCTTCTGCTCGATCATCTGCCGGCCCGCCAGGCGGCACCCATTGATGGTCGCCAGCAGGTCGAGCTCGACAATCGAACGCATCCGCTTGAAGCTGCCCATGTCGTGCCGGAGGCCCGAGCGGTCCGTATACCCGGCGTTGTTCACCAGGATGTCGAGCCGCCCGTATTCCGCGACGACTTGCTCGAAGAGCCCTTCGAACTGCGCTTCGTTGGTGATGTCGGCCGCGATGGCCGTCGACCTGCCGCCGAATCCGCGCGCCATCGCGGCAGTCTGGTCGATCAGTTCCTGTCGCCGTGCGGTGACAACGACGTTCGCGCCGGCCCGGGCGAGCCCCCTGGCAAACGCAACGCCGAGCCCGCTCGATGCCCCGGTGACGAGGGCGACCTTGCCCTCAAGGTTGAATAGCTTGATGAACTCCGGGTCCACACGGACCTCCCGTCGGGTCTGGCCGGAATGCTACGGGCGGGGTGCATGCGCGCGCCAGTCAGGAAAGGAGGCGGGCCGCCGTCCGCCGCCGCTTCCGCTTTTCGGCGTGGATGATCCGCTCGATCTCATCGACCGTCTCTTCGAGATGGCCGTGGCGGTTATAGACGACATAATCGTTGTTTTCGATATCCGCCAGCTCTTTTTCGAGCTCCCCGATGCGGCGAGCCAACGCGGCCGCATCTTCACTGCCGCGGGATGAAAGGCGGGTACGGAGGACTTCGCGGTCTTCCGCCATCAGGAAGATGAAGATGGCGCCGTGGAGGCGCTCTCGCCAGGTGCGGGCCCCCTGGACATCGGTCCGGATGATGACGTCGCGGCCATCGCGGAGCGGTTGCTCAACCTCGCGGCGTTCCAGCCCCTTGTAGTCGTCGTACACACGCGCCCACTCAGCGAACTCCCCGGCACGGATCTTGTCTTCAAACTCGGTTTCCGAAACGAAATGATAGTGATTGCCGTCTTCTTCGTTGGGCCGGGGGAGCCGGCTGGTGGTGCTGGTGGCGCGGTGAATACCGGTGCGCTCGCGGAGCCGGTCGATGACAGCATCTTTCCCGACGCCGGACGGGCCGTGAAGGACGATGACCAGCGGGCGCGCGTTCACGCGCTGATCATCCCGCCCTCAGCCGCCTGTGCAAGGTCATGCCAGAAGTCCGGATACGAAACGCCAACCGCATCGTTCTCCACTCGAGTTTCTCCGCTGGCAAGGCTGCCCGCGATTGCGCCCAGCATCCCGATCCGGTGGTCTCCCCGGCCATCGATGCGCGCCCCATGGAGCTTTGCCGGTCCGTGGACCGTGAAGCCGTCCGGGTGGGCAGTGATCCTTGCACCCATCCGGCCCAGGACCTCCACCACCGCCTCGACGCGGTCGGACTCTTTCACCCGCAGCTCGGCGGCATCGCGAACAACGGTCTCGCCTTCCGCAAAGCACCCCAGCAGGGCGACCAGCGGGAGTTCGTCGATGGCCCGCGGCACCACTCCGCCGGAGACCGAAGTCGAGCGCAGCTCCGAGGAGCGGACCAGGATATCGGCCACGGGTTCGCCGCCGCTCATCCGTTCTTCCATCAGTTCGATCGACGCCCCCATGGCCGTCAGGATGTCGAGCAGCCCCGTCCTCGTCTCGTTCACGTTGACGCCTTCGAGGACAAGCTCAGCGTCAGGGTGGCACGCGGCGAGGACGAGCCACGGCGCGGCACTCGAAATATCGCCAGGCACGCGCAGGCTGAGCGCGTGCAGCGGGCTGGTTGCGGGTTCGACGGTCACGGTGGTGCCGCCGGCTGTGAGTGGTGCTCCCATCGCGCTCAACATGCGTTCAGTGTGGTCCCGGCTGGTGGCAGGCTCGGTCACGGCGGTCTTCCCGTCGGCGTAGAGGCCCGCCAGCAGGAGTGCCGACTTGACCTGGGCGCTCGCCACCGGGCTTTGGTACTCGGTGCCAGTCAGTCCGCCGCCCTTGATGACCACTGGTGCGAGCGTGTCACCGGTCCTGGCGTGGATGTGTGCGCCCATCTGGCGCAGTGGCCCGATGACCCGGGCCATCGGCCGCTGGCGCAGCGATTCGTCGCCCGTCAGGACGCTCAGGAGAGGGTGGCCGGCGAGGAGGCCCATCAGGAGGCGCATGGTGGTTCCGCTGTTGGCGCAATCCAGGATCTCGTCGCTTTCAAACAGCCCGTGGAGGCCCTGCCCGGTCACCCGCGCCACGGGCGAGTCCTGCGGCCAGTCGATCGGCACCCCCAGCGCCTCAAGGCATCGCGCGGTCGCCCGTACGTCCTCCGAGTCCAGGATGCGCTCGATGGTGGCCGGCCCGTCGGCGATAGCGTTGAAGATCAACGCGCGGTGGGAAATGGACTTATCCGAAGGGACTTCGACAGTGGCGCGGATCCGGTCGGCGCGGATGACCCTCACGGGTTGTCGCGGACGCCGAGTTTGCGGCGCAATTCGGCGTCATCTTTGGGGGCGCCAGGCCCTCGGCTCGAGACTTCCTTGAGGCGGTCGTAGAGACCTCCCACGAACATCCGCGCCATCGCGTCCTGCGCCGAAGGCGCCCCGACGCCCTCCGGCCGCCTGCGCACCGGCGGGTTCTCGATGAACGTATCGCGGTCGAGCTGGGTGCTGCGGAAGAGGTCGAGCACCGGCTCCCCACCGATCTCGAGGGCCTTCTTCACCGTCGACAGCTCGTCCTGGATTCGGCCGATCCAATGGAGGATGGCCTCGCGGTTCGTGAACATAATGTCGCGCGACATCACCGGGTCGCCGCTCGCGAGGCGGGTCAGGTCGCGGAAGCCTGGCCCGGCAAGCAGCGAGGCGTCTTCCCAACCCTGGCTGTCGCGCACCATGCGGAACAGCGCCACCGAGAGCAGGAGAGGGACGTGGCTGACCGCCGCCGCGTACTGGTCATGCTCCGCCGAGTCGATATAGAGCGGGATGGCCCCGAGCGTCTCGACAAGCCCCAGCACCACGCCGACGGCCTTCTCATCCGCGCGCGGGGAAGGCGTGATGGCCCACGTCGCATCCTTGAAGAGGTCGGCCGAAGCGGCGGAAGGGCCGCTTTTCTCCTTACCAGCCATGGGGTGGCCGCCAACAAAGTTGGCCGATTCGGGGAGGTACTCCTGCGCCCAGCGCATGATGTCGGACTTTGTGCTGCAAGCGTCGGTGATGACAACACCGGGTTCGAGGTAGCGGCCGATGTCCTGCAGTATCTGGCGGGCGGCGACCACCGGGACCGCGAGGATGACGAGGCCGGCCCCCTGGACCGCCTCTTCGAGCGACCCGACCTCCCGGTCGAGGGCGCCCATCTTCTTGGCTGTCCGGGCCGCGGTCCGGTCGCGGTCCGCTCCGACGATTTCGTACTGGCGGTCCGGACGTGAGGCGAGTGCAAGGCCGATCGAGGTGCCGATCAGGCCGGTACCGATAATGCTGACGCGCGACTGTGGCATGTCGACCCCTGGGAGTTCTGGTGGATGGCCAGAATTGTACGCCTAAGGCTAGCACAGGTTCGGTATGGCTCTCGTGAACCGTGCGCCGTCAGGTGTTCCGGCGACCTGCTGGCTAGAGGATCAGGTTGAAGATGTCGTCGTAGACAAGGCCGATGAGCCACCTCAACGGACTCAGTTGGGGCGCGATGAACCCGATGGCGATGAGGGCCATCAGGATGCCCGGACCATACGGTTCGATGCGTTCGAGCCCGCGTGCGGCTTCACGGGGAAGTATCCCGACAGCGACCTTGAAACCATCAAGCGGGGCGATGGGTATCAGGTTGAAGATGCCCAGCAGAATATTGATGCTGATGATGAAGAAAAGGAACAGCCAGAGGAAGTCCTCGCCCGATCCGAGCTGGATAATGCTCTCGATGCTGCCGAACCTGGTTTCGACGAGTCCCATCTTCAAGGGCAGCGCCGCCAGGGCGGCAAAGAAGAAGTTGGAAGCCGGCCCGGCGAACGCCACGATGGCACTGCCGCGCCTTGGCCCGCCGCGCAGCCGCCATGGGTTCACGGGGGTGGGTTTTGCCCAGCCGAAACCGAACAGCAGCACCAGGACGGACCCGATGGGGTCCAGGTGGGCCATGGGGTTGAGCGTGAGCCGGCCCGCCCGGGCGGCCGTGTCATCTCCGAGTTCGTGGGCTGCCCAGGCGTGACTGAACTCGTGAAAGGCAAGGCCGGTGAAGATCGCCACTGCCGTGGCAGCCAGATAAATAAGAAGGACCTCGGGGTTCTCCGCGAGGTCTTGGAAATACCAGATCATGCGCAGAAATGTTAGCACAGGTGCTCGATTGGGCCGGGGGGACCGGTCCGCCCACCGGTTAATGGCGATTGACGGGATAGATCCCGGTTGTTACGTTCGGCCATGGGTTGGCGTCAGGAAGGCGCCCACCCGCCGCCGGTTGGCGGCTAACGCGGTACCGCGGGGGTACCGGGCTTCATCGATGCGGGGCCGAAGCGCTGGAGTCGAGCCGGCGTCAGACCTGGGTGGTTGGCCACCCTCAAGCGCGAGGTAGCCGCGTGCTCGTTCCCGGGGTTCGCCACGGTATTCACGTGCCACGCAGTCTCATTCCACTTTCCCTCGGGACGTTCGCTGTTGTCGCAGCGGTTGTGGCATGGGCTGTCTTCGGCCCACGCCAGACCGGGACGGACGTGGCGCCGATGGTTGCCGCACCTCTTGGCGACGTGCGCTCTATCGCGTATTCCGTCCCGGCCGAGGGTGGCGTCGACCACCTCTTTGTCCGCGATGCCGCGCCGGGTTCCGAACCCGAACTGGTCGCGGTGATCCCGCACTTTCCCGGCTTCCATGCCAGGGGTTCGGCGTCCCCTCTCGGCGACCGCGTAGCCGTCCTGTCCGTCACCTCCGGGGTGTTCGCGTCGCTCTACGTGGTCGATGTCGCGGCTCGCGAGACCACCGCCGTGCCCGGCAGCCTCGACTATCTCAGCGCGTTGGCGTGGTCTCCCGATGGCCAGCGCCTGGCGGCAGTCCAATCTTCCGCGGAGGACGGCAACCGGGTGGCCCGCGTGCTCGAAGTCGATGTCGCGGCCGGTGCGGCCCGGATGGTGGCCGAGTTCCGGAATCCATTCGCGGTGGCGCCCGTCGGGTACAGCATCGATGGCGAACGGCTGTTTGTAGTAGTCGTCGACGAAACCGGGTCTCACCTCTGGGAACGGCGCGACGGCGAAGTCCGGCGCCTGGCCGAACTCAGCCCCGGACGGACGCGAGACTGGGCACTGAGCCCGGGCGGCTCGCGGCTCGCTTTCATCGACGTCCTTGGGGGAGGCTCGCGCACCTACGTCGGCCGTGTCCTGACCATCGCGACCGGCGCCATCTCCACCCAGCCAGCGGAAAAGGACCAGCTCGGCGCCGCCTGGGAACCGGGATCGCCAGTCCCGGTGTTTGGCGGTCCCGGAGGCGCCCTGGCACTCGAAGAGCCCGGCTCTGAGGGTGGCTACGTGGTCCCGCTCGACTGGGCCCCGGCCGGCGACACCTGGGTCGCGACCGTCATCGTCCCCGGCGCGGATCGCACACTCCGTGCCGAGGAGTTCATTGAGCTACAAACCCGGTCATCCCGCGAGCGGATCGCGGCCGAACCAGGATCATCTTTCTTCGGCTGGGTCCGAAGCCTCGACTAATCAAACGTACGGAGCCCGCTCTTTGGCTGTTTCACGACGGACCATGGCCGCACACACCAGTGTTTCCCGCCTCATCATCGGAGTGACGGTGTTGGCCGCCATCATCGCCATCGCGCCAATCGTTGCCACTGCCTTCGGCATCTCCGGGCAGCGGGTGGCCACCCGCACTGCCTTTGCGAGCGCGCCTTCCGGCAACTACGCCGTGGTCTCGCGGACCGAGGGCCAGTACGACATCGTTGCCGTCGCCTGGGCCGAGAATCCCGGGGCGATTACCGAGGTTGCCCGGGTCCCGCACATCGATGGCATGAGCGCCACCGGCTCGGTCTCTCCGGACGGCACGAAGGTGGCGGTGGTCGCGGTCGACGCCGGGACCGCCACACGGCCGGTGGCATCGTTGATCACTGTCGACCTGGTCACTGGCGAGCTCTTCCGCGCAGCACTGAACATCGAGCCAAACCAGGTGCCCGTCTGGGCTCCAGATAGCCAGTCGGTTGTGGTCACGCGAGGTGTAGCTTCCGGCACCTCGTTCGGCGCGATACAGGTCCTGCGCGTGGCCCTCGGCGGCACCGAGGACGTGCTCTGGACGCGCGACGCGGTGCTGGCGGTGTTCCCGGTTGGATACGAGCCCAGTGGCTCGCTGATCGCCGTGGTCATCGATGGCCGCGGCTCGACCGTCGCGCGCGATGGCAAAGACACGCTCTCGCTGGGGACAGCCATCACTCGCGACTGGCAGCTAAGCCCCGATGGCGCCCGGCTTGCCTACGTTGAAGCGAACACCGAAGCCGGCCTGCGCTACCTTGCGCGGACCGTTTCGCTGAGCGGCGCCACATCCGTCCAGGCACAGGCGCTCTCTGCCGAAGTCACGGCGCTGGGCGTGGCCTGGGAGCCAAAGAGCGGCCGGCCCACCTTCGGCGTCGAACCGGGCCAGGAATCCGGCGGCGTCACAACCCAGGCTCTCAAGGCCGATGCCGGCGGATTCGACGTTCCCCTGGCGTACGCGCCCGATGGCTCGACCCTGGCAGTGATGCGCTGGTCGGGGGAGAGCTTCCTCGATGCGGGTTCCGCGCAGTTGGAACTGGTGGATGCTTCCGGCCGCGCCGCCATAGATGACTACACAAGGTTCCTCGGATGGGCGCGACGCTAGAACGGCTCGCCGCATTGGCGGCGCTCTTCGCGCTCGCGTGCGCGGTCGCCGTCGGCAGCCCCGAACCCGGGAAGGCCGACCACTACCCGTGCCACCTGCCGAACCGTGGCTGGGGTTTCGACACATACGAGTTCGAGAACTATGGCCAGCAGTACGGCCGCGCGATCGAGCTTGCCGCGCGCGGGCTTGCCGTGCCGCCGGCGTACACGCTGAGCAACGGCGAAGTCATCGACCTAACCTACCAGGGCGTGGAGAGCGGCCCGCGTTCGGCACGCCTCCCGGCGAGCACGGCCAATAGCATCCCACCATCGCTGTACAAGGCCATCGCCTGGATCGAATCTGACTATGGCAACGCTTCGCACAGCACCCCCTATGGCGGCGTCGGTTCGATCCTCCTATCGATGGACTGCGGCTATGGCATCGGCCAGATCACGAGTGGCATGGGCCACTTGTCGGCGCCGCCGGCGCTCGACGTGCGCGTCCCTTCCGCGCGCCAGGCAATCATCGGCACGCATCCAATGTTCAACGTCGCCGAAGGTGTCCGCATCCTGGCCGACAAGTGGAACAGCGCCCCCGGTCTCCGCCCTGTCGCGGGAAACGGCGACCCGCTGGCGCTGGAGGACTGGTACTACGCCGTCTGGAGCTACAACGGGTTCGCCTTCAGCAACCACCCTCTGAACCCCGCAAAGAACCCGCTCCGCGGGACAGTCTGGAACTGCGGAGACCCCAACGCGCCGGGCTACGGCGTGTTCAACCGAAGCGATTACACCTACAACGAGGTGGTTTACGGCTGCGTCCGTTACCCGCCCGTGGCGAAAGGCGCCACGTACCCCCCACCGTTGAGCCAGCCCGGCGCGCCGCCGCCCTCCTCCAGCGGCGCCAGGTTCGAGCCCGGGGATACCGGCGTCGTCATCGGCACGGGCAACTGCCTGAACCTGCGCTCGGAACCGGCAAGTCCCACAATCGTCACTTGTCTCTCCGACGGGACGGTGGTCACAGTCCTGGGTGGCCCTGCCTCGGCCAACGGGCTGACCTGGTGGAACATCCAGGCGGGAAATTTCACAGGGTGGTCGGCCGACGAGTTCCTCGCGAAAGTCACCAAACCCGACCCCGAAGCCCCCGTAAACCCGGAGGGCCGCCTCTGGCCGCCCCAGGTGTTCACGATGCCCAGCCTCACCGTGCCCCAGGTGGCGTCGGCGCTGACGGCCGAGAACTACGACAAGTGCTCTGACGGGGGCTTCGCCGGAGGCTGCGCCTCGATGGACTTCCCCACCACGATCCCCGAACTCGAAATCGTGCCCCACTTCGACACGACGCCGCCGATCGATCCTGGTCTCGCCTCAGCCTTCCTCGGGAACCCGCAACTCCAGGTCGTCGGCGATCGCGCGGTCTCCATCACGGCGAGCACGACGAGCGCCACATCATCTGCGATTACCGTGCGTAACACGGGGACCTGGATCGCCCCATTCCGGGTGCGGACCTCCGCCTCCTGGCTGATCGTCCGGCACCCGTACGACCCGCCCGGGCGGGTCGTCGACGGCGGTGTCGCCATCGGCAGCGAGACGGACGTGGTTGTGCAGAAGACGCCCCGGATCGCCACCCGTGGCCGGGACTCGGAGCTGCAAATCACCGTCGATGCGGCCAACCTACCTGAAGGTCAGCTCAGCGGCACGGTCATCATCGAGCCGCTGCTCGGCGGCGGCGGAATCACCACCATCACCGTGCAGGTCACCCGCGACAGCACCGGGGGTGGCGCCCCGGGCCCGGGCTTCAAGTCGGTGCTGCCCGGGATAACCTACGAGGGCTCGCCGTAGCCCTGGCAGCTAATGCGCCTCTTCGAGCTCCTTCTTGTGCTCAGCGACGACCTTCTGGGCGATGTGCGATGGCACATCGCCGTAGTGATCGAAAGCGAGCGAGAAGGTCCCTCGCCCCTGGGTGATCGACCGAAGGTCAGAGGCGTATCGCTGCACTTCGGCGAGCGGGACCTCGGCTTCGATAACACTCGACCCGCCGTCGGGATTGATGCCGTGGATCTTCGCGCGCCTGGTGTTCAGGTCGCTGACCACATCACCCGCGTGCTCTTCCGGCGCCCAGACCGTGATGACCATCACGGGTTCGAGGAGTGTTCCCCCGACTCCGTTAATGGCCTCCTTGAGCGCCTGCGATGCCGCGACCTTGAAGGCCATTTCGCTTGAGTCGACGGGGTGGTGCTTGCCATCGAGGAGCGTGATCTGGCAGTCCGTCAACTCGTATCCGGCGAACACGCCGCCGTGGGCCGTTTCCATCACGCCTTTTTCAACCGCCGGGATGAACTCCTTCGGCACCGAACCGCCGACCACCCGCGTGTTGAACTGCACGCCCGCGCCCCGTTCGAGCGGTTCGACTTCGAGGACCACCTTCGCGTACTGACCGTGCCCACCGGTCTGCTTTTTATGCGTGAACTCCGCCTGGTTCTTCTGGGCGACGGTTTCCCGATAGGGAACACGCGGGAGGCTGAGTTCAACGTCGACGTTGAACTTCCGCTTGAGCCGATCGATGGTGACGTCCAGGTGTGCATCGCCGAGGCCCGCCAGGACAACCTCGCCTGTCCCCATGTCGCGGCTCAGAAGCAGCCCCGGATCCTCCTCCACCATCCGCTGGAGGCTCGGGCCCAGCTTGTCGACCGCCGCCTTGCCCACCGGGTGAACTGCCATGCTGAACACCGGCGAGGGGAAGGCGATCGGTGGCAGCTTCAGCGGCTGCTCCTTCGGCCCGAGGGTATCGCCGGTGGCGGTGTGTGCGAGCTTCGCCACGACGCCGATGTCGCCCGCGTCCAGCTCGGGCACCTGGATCTGCTCCTTGCCGCGCTGGAGGTAGAGCGAACCGAGGCGCTCATCGGCTTCCTTGTTCGCGTTCCAGAGATGGCTGTCGGCGGTCACCTTCCCGCTGATGACGCGGAGGTACGTGAGCCGCCCAACGAATGGGTCGGCGGCGGTCTTAAACACCAGCGCGCGCACCGGGGCATTCGGCTCAGGCTTGATCGCGACCCCATCCACCTCGATGGGGTCGCGGTCGAGCGGCGATGGACCGCTGAAGGCGATGTTATGCAGCAGCTGGCGAACACCGATGAGCTTCGTCGCAGATGAGCACAGCACCGGGATGATCAGGTTGCGGTCGAGCCCGCCGTGCAGCACCTTCCGCAGCTCGTCTTCGGTCAGTTCCTCATCGGCAAAGTACTTTGCCATCAGGTCTTCGTCGGTCTCGACAATGCCCTCGATCAGCTGCGCCCGGAGCTCGTCCGCGTGGCTCACCAGGTGCTCCGGGATCGGGACCTCTTCCGCCGTTTCGCCAATGTAGGCGCGCATGTGCAGGAGGTCGACGACGCCTTCGAATGACTCATGTGCGCCGATGGGGACCTGGAGAGGCATGACCCGGTGGCCCCAGCGCTCCTGGAGCCTGCGCAGGACGGAATCGAAGTCCGCATTCTCACGGTCCATCCGGTTGACAACGATCATCCGCGGGAGGTTGAGTCTGTCGAGGATGCCCCATGCGCGGTCGGTGCCAACCTCTGGCCCCGAGACGGCATCGACCACGACCACCGCCATGTCGGCCGCGTGGGCGCCGCACAGGACTTCCGACACGAAGTCCGCGTAGCCCGGGGTGTCGATCATATTGATCTTCCGGCCTTCCCACTCCACCGGAACGATGGCCAGGTTCAGGCTGAACTTCCGCTTGTGCTCGTCGTCGTCATAGTCGCTGACGGTGTTCTGGTCCTGGATGGTGCCGAAGCGCGTGCTTCCACCGCTCTCGTACAGGGCCGCCTCGGTAAGCATCGTCTTCCCAACGCTGCCGTGGCCAACCAGGACCACATTACGGATGTCTTCGGTCGGATAGACCTTCATAGACGCAAACCTCCATTCACTGGGGTGACCCGTGGTTCCCGATTCTACGCATGCGGGAGAAGGCCCCTCAATGCCCACCTGTTGCGCGGTTGATGCCCGGCGGGCGCGTCAATGGGTGTCGCGCCCGAAAACGAGCATAGTCCGAGTCAATTGGCCCAGCGCGCATCCGGGCCGTAGACTGCTCGTTCGCACGGATGTTCGCACGATGACCCGCACCTACGTCGCCCTCGACCTCGAGACAACCGGCCTCGACCCGGAGCAGGACCGCATCATCGAGATCGGCGCCGTCCGGTTCGACGCGTCCGGCCGGGAGCTCGAGGCCTACCAACAGCTCATCAATCCCGGCCGCGAAATCCCACCGTTCATCGAGCGCTTTACCGGCGTGACCAACGGGATGGTCGCCAATGCGCCTGGTGTCGCGGTGGCCGCTCCCGACCTGGAGGCGTTTATTGGCGGCAGCCAGGTCGTCGGACATAACATCGGCTTCGACCTCAATTACCTTGCCCGCGAAGGCGTCCGCCTTCGAGTTGAGGCCCTCGATACGGCTGAGCTGGCGCGGTACCTGGTGCCGCGGCTGCGGTCGCACGGCCTCGCCGAGGTCGCCCGCGAACTCGAGGTGGAAGCGGTCGACCACCACCGGGCCCTCAACGATGCGCGCACGGCCGCAGCCGTGTTCGCCCGCCTGCTGGCTCGCGCCGCCGCCCTCGAGCCTGCCCAGCGCAGCCAGCTCGCCCGCTTCGTTGCGATTCATCAGCCCATCCTTGCCGGCGTGATTGCCGGTGAGGCACAGCCGGAGGACGCCTCGGCGCGGCACATTCCCGCCCTGAGCCCGGCTCCCGGCTACCCGGCCCTCGAACCCCGGGACCCGCCTCTACCCGTCACCGCGGCCGACCTCGACGCGGGCTTCCGGGCCGCTGCCACCGTCATGGAGCGCTTCGAGGAACGCCCTGAGCAGCGTGAGATGGCCGAAGCCGTCAGGGAGGCTTTCGTCCGGGGCGGTCACTACCTCATCGAAGCTGGCACAGGCGTCGGCAAATCGCTGGCCTACTTGCTCCCGGCCGCCATCGACGCGGTTCGGAACGGCCGAAGGGTGGTGGTTTCGACCAACACCATCGCGCTCCAGGAACAGCTGCTGGCCAAGGACATCCCGGCCCTCCGGCGGATCATGACCGAGGCGGGGCTCATTGGCAGCGAGGAGGATCTGCGCGCCAGCCTGCTCAAGGGGCGCGCCAACTACCTCTGCATCCAGCGCTGGATTGCCAACTACGCATCCGGGCTGGGCGACCCCGACTTTGCCCGACTGGGCGCCGCCATGCTGCTCTGGCTGCCCGAAACGGAAACCGGCGACCGCTCGGAGCTGAACCTGGCTCCGGACGAGTGGGTCTCGTGGCAGCGCTTCAGTGCCCAGGATGCCGACTGCCTCTCGAAACAGAACCGGTTTGTCCGCGAGGGCCACTGCTTCTTGCTGCGCGCCCGTAAGTCGGCCGAGTCAGCCCACATCCTGGTGGTCAACCATGCGTTGTTGTTGGCCGACCTCGCGGCAGGCGGCAGTGCCATTCCTGAGTTCGACCACCTCGTGATCGATGAGGCGCACAACGTCGAAGATGTCGCGACCAACCAGTTCGGCGCGAGTCTGAGCCTTCGCCGCACTGTCGACGCGCTCGACGGCATCCACCGGCGCGGCGGGCGTGAGCAGCGTGAGGGCGGTGTAGTGACTCTTTTGCGTGCCCTGCCGCAGGAGGCGTTCGGGTTGCTCGCGAAGTCCCTGGAAGACTCGGTCGCGCGCTGCTTCGAACACGCGGCCCCGTTTTTCGGAGCGCTCGGAAAGCTCACTCCGGCGGGCGAGGACGACCGGCAGCTGCTCACCCCCGCCATCCGGCATGGCGACCGCTGGGAGGCCGTCGAGGATGCGTGGGATGGCTTCCTGCGGGCCCTGCGGGACCTGGAGGCGCGTGGCGCCACAGCCGCGAAAGCCGTTTCCGAGGCCGCTGTCGAATCGGCCGATGTCCTCGCGGGCGAGTTCGAGGCGGCCCTCCGCAAGGTCCAGGAGCTGCACCTGCTGGCGGAACAGCTGATGGGCTCGCCCGGAGACGACACCATCGCCTGGACCGGCCGCGACCGCGACGGCAACGGCAACCTGAACTCGGCGCCCCTGGAAGTCGGGCCAAGGCTCTGGGAGGAGCTATTCTCGAAAACCGAGACGGTGATCGCGACCAGTGCCACCCTGAGCGCTAACCGTGACATGGGCTTCGCCGCCCGCCGCCTCGGGCTGCAGGACCCCGAGATGCTCCAGCTCGGATCGCCGTTCAACTACCGCGAGGCAACCCTGCTCGCAGCCGTCGAGGACGTGCCTGACCCCTCCGCCCGGGAATACCTGGACGCTGTGGCCAGGGCGGTGATCGAGTTGACCGACGCCTCCGGCGGCCGCGCGCTCGCGCTGTTCACGTCGAACGCCGCCCTCCGCCGGGTGGCCGACCTGGTCCGGAGCGAACTCGACACGCGCGGCATCCTGGCGCTGGCACAGGGGGTCGACGGGTCACCCCGCCAGCTGACCGAACAGCTGCGCTCGAACCCGCGCACACTGGTGCTCGGCACGGCCAGCTTCTGGGAAGGCATCGACATCCGGGGAGACGCGCTCTCCATGCTCCTCATCGCCAGGCTGCCGTTCGGCGTCCCCTCGGACCCGGTGTTCAAGGCCCGCTCGGAGCAGTACCCGAGCCCGTTCAACGACTACGCCCTCCCGTCGGCCATCCTCCGCTTCCGCCAGGGCTTTGGCCGTCTCATCCGCGACAAGACCGACCACGGGGTGGTCGCCGTCCTCGACCGGCGGCTCTGGGAGAAGCAGTACGGCAAGGCCTTCCTCAACTCGCTCCCCGACTGCACCCGGCTGAAGGCGCCCACGCTAGAGGTGGCGGAGGCTGCCCGCGACTGGTTGTCGCGGTGACCGTCGCCCAACAGCTGGTCGCTCACGGCGAGCGCTTCGAGCTGGTGCCCGACGGGCCCGCGAGCCTGGCCGTCCGCCGCCTTGCCGATGGCAAGGACGTGGGCACAGCCGAGGTGGAGGCGGATGACGCTCCGGGGCTCACGATCCACCGGCTGTGCATCGATGAGGCGCACCGGAGCTACGGTGCGGGTTCGGAGGCCGCATGGCTGCTCGTCCGTGCGGCAGAAAGGGCCGGGTACAAGCGCCTGCGGGCGTGGGCACACCCGTCACTGGGACTTTCGGTTTACTTCTGGATTCGCATGGGCTTCAGCCCGCGCCACGGCGATGGGCCAGAGGGCGGCATCTGGTTCGAACGGATCCTGCGGTGACCGCCGAAGTGTCCGCTGTCGCTGTCGAAGTGACCGAGCCGCGGCGGCTGGAGCCCCGCGGTTTCGCCATTCACCGGGACGATCTGGACGACGGCGCAGAGGTCCGCCGCCTCCTGTCCCATACGCCTGTGGCCTGAACTGCAAATGTAACGTGCGGGGCGACGGTTCGTCGCCCCGCACGCAGTGTCGAACTCCCTACCAGGCCGCCATCTTCTTCTGGAGGTTTCGGTCGAGCGCGTCCAGGAAGCCCTCGGTCGTCAACCACGGGCTGTCCGGCGAGATCAGGATGGCCAGGTCCTTCGTCATCTCGCCGCCCTCCACGGTCTCGACGCAGACCTGTTCCAGGGTCTCTGCAAACCGGGCGACGTCGGGCGTGTTGTCGAGCTTCGCCCGGAAGGCGAGGCCCCGCGTCCACGCGAAGATCGACGCGATGGGGTTTGTCGAGGTCTTCTCGCCGCGCTGGTGGGCCCGGTAGTGCCGCGTGACTGTCCCATGAGCCGCCTCGGCTTCGCAGGTCTTGCCGTCTGGTGTCAACAAGACCGAGGACATCAGCCCGAGTGAACCGAAGCCCTGTGCGACTGTGTCCGACTGGACGTCGCCGTCGTAGTTCTTGCACGCCCAGACATAGCCGCCCTCCCACTTCATGCAGGCCGCGACCATGTCGTCGATCAGCCGGTGCTCGTACGTGAGCCCGGCGGCCTTGAAGTCGGCCGCGAACTCGGCGTCGAAGACCTCCTGGAAGAGGTCCTTGAAGCGGCCGTCGTAAGCCTTGAGGATGGTGTTTTTGGTCGACAGGTAA
The DNA here is from genome assembly GCA_003104995.1 of Dehalococcoidia bacterium. Lineage (GTDB taxonomy): Bacteria > Chloroflexota > Dehalococcoidia > Tepidiformales > Tepidiformaceae > Amarobacter. Next base: position 131,554 of record PQAO01000027.1, on the reverse strand, counting down.
ACGGGGTAGTTCCGGTCCAGTCCGTACCGCAGTGATGCCCGGGCGAAGTCCCGGATTGAGTCGTCGAAGTTGTACATGCCCATCGCGATGCCGGAGCCGGTGAACTTCGCCACTTCCATGGTGATCGGGTCGCCACCGCCATCCGGCGCCCAGCTGATTGTGACCGTTCCCGGCCCGGGGACGCGGAAGTCGGCAGCCTTGTACTGGTCCGCGTGGGCATGGCGGCCGATGACGATGGGCTTGGTCCAGCCCGGCACCAGGCGCGGGATGTTCTTGCAGATAATTGGCTCGCGGAAGACGACGCCGCCGAGGATGTTGCGGATGGTGCCGTTGGGCGACTTCCACATCTGCTTGAGCTTGAATTCCTCGACCCGTGCCTCATCCGGAGTGATGGTGGCGCACTTCACGCCCACGCCGTGCTTCTTGATGGCGTTCGCCGCATCGATGGTGACCTGGTCGTTGGTCGCGTCGCGATGCTCCATGCTGAGGTCGTAGTAGTCCAGCTGCACATCGAGGTAGGGCAAGATGAGCTTGTCCTTGATGAACTGCCAGATGATGCGGGTCATTTCATCGCCATCGAGTTCGACGACCGGGTTCGTGACTGTAATCTTCGCCATGTGACGGGTGCTCCTCTGGGTGGGGGTGGTGGCTCAGCCCTGGGGCTGGCTGGCAAGCTGGCGCAGGACGTATTGCAGGATCCCGCCGTGGCGGTAGTAATCCAGCTCAACCGGTGTGTCGATCCGGCAGATCGCCTCGAACGACGTCGTCTTGCCGTCGTCGGCACGGGCCGTAACGGTCAGGCGCTTGCCTGGCTTCAGCCCGTCGGCGATGCCGGCGATGGAGTAGGCCTCGCGGCCGGTCAGCCCAAGTGACTCCCGGTTCTCGCCGGGCAAGTACTGCAGCGGCAAGACGCCCATGCCGACCAGGTTGCTCCGGTGGATTCGCTCGTAGGACTCGGCGATGGCTGCCTTCACGCCGAGCAGGTTCACACCCTTTGCAGCCCAGTCGCGCGATGAGCCCGTGCCATACTCCTTGCCCGCGAGCACGAGCAGCGGCACACCTTCAGCTTTGTAGTGGGCCGAGGCGTCGTAGATGGTCATCTCCTCCCCGCCGGGCAGGTGTTGGGTCACGCCGCCTTCTGTTCCCGGCGCGAGCTCGTTGCGCAGGCGGATGTTCGCGAACGTACCGCGGACCATCACGTCGTCGTTGCCGCGGCGCGAACCGTACGAGTTGAAGTCGTTGCGGTCGACACCCATCTCGCGGAGGTAGATGCCTGCCGGGCTGTTGGCGCTGATGTTCCCGGCCGGCGAAATGTGGTCGGTCGTGACCGAGTCGCCGACCATTACCAGCACGCGCGCTCCGGCGATGTCAGTCACCGGGGCGGGCGTCATGGTCAGGTTGTCGAAGTAGGGCGGGTTCTTGATGTACGTGGACCAGGCTTCCCACTTGAACAGCCCGCCTTCGGGCGTATCGAGGTTGCGCCAGCGGTCGTCACCCTTGAACACCTCCGCGTAGCGCTTGCGGAACATGTCCGAGCGCACCGATGTGCGGATGGCTTCTTCGACCTCGGCCTGCGATGGCCAGATGTCCCGCAGGAACACGGGCTGCCCGTCCTTGCCGTTCCCGATGGGTTCGTTGTAGAGGTCGACGTCCATCCGGCCGGCGAGCGCGTAGGCCACGACCAGGGGTGGTGAAGCCAGGTAGTTCGCCCGGGTGTCCGGGTTCACCCGGCCCTCGAAGTTCCGGTTGCCGGAGAGGACCGCTGCCGCGACCAGGTCGTTCTCCTTGATGGCGTCGCTGATCCGGGGGTCCAGCGGGCCGGAGTTGCCGATGCAGGTTGTACAGCCGTAGCCGACGAGGTTGAAGCCGAGCGCGTTAAGGGCTGGCGTCACGCCCGCTGCGTCGAGGTACTCGGTGACTACCTGCGAACCCGGGGCGAGGCTGGTCTTCACCCACGGGGGGGTCTTCAGGCCCTTTTCCACCGCTTTCCGCGCCAGCAAACCCGCCCCGAGCATGACTTCCGGGTTGGAGGTGTTGGTGCAGCTCGTGATAGCGGCAATTACCACCGATCCGTGTTTCAGGTCGAAGGTCACGCCGTTCTGGATATGAGCCGAGGCGCCTGCCTTCGCCGGGTCGACCGTGGCAGCAAGGTTCTTTTCCCAGTCAGCCTTCGCGTCGGTCAGCGAGATCCGGTCCTGTGGCCGCTTGGGCCCCGCAATGGCCGGGACCACATCGCCAAGGTCCAGGGAGAGCGTGTCCGAGAACACGGGGTCCGGCGTGGCATCGGTTCGGAACAGTCCCTGGGCCTTGCAATAGCTCTCCACCAGGGCTACCAGCGAGTCCTCCCGCCCGGTGAACCGCAAATAGTTGAGCGTCTCGGCGTCGACCGGGAAGAACCCCATGGTCGCACCGTATTCGGGCGCCATATTGGCGATGGTTGCGCGGACAGCGAGGGGCAGTGTGGTGAGGCCCGTACCGTAGAACTCCACAAATTTTCCGACCACGCCCCGCTCGCGCAGCATCTGCGTCACGCGCAGGACGAGGTCGGTGCCGGTCGCGCCTTCGGGCAGCCTGCCGGTCAGCTTGAAGCCGACGACCTCGGGGATCAGCATCGCGACCGGCTGACCGAGCATCGCGGCCTCCGCCTCGATGCCGCCGACTCCCCAGCCGAGCACTCCGAGGCCGTTGATCATCGTCGTGTGCGAGTCGGTGCCGACCAGCGTGTCGGGGTAGGCGAGCGTCTGGCCGCCTTCCTCTTTTTCGAAGACGACGGAGGCCAGGTACTCGAGGTTCACCTGGTGGACGATGCCAGTCCCGGGGGGGACCACCCGGAAGTTGTCGAAGGCCTGCTGGCCCCAGCGCAGGAACTGGTAGCGCTCGCGGTTCCGTTCGAATTCGATCTCCACGTTTTGCGCGAATGCGCCGGCGGTGCCGAAGTTATCGACCTGCACCGAGTGGTCGATGACGAGGTCAACACGCTGCAGTGGGTTAATCCGGCCCGGGTCGCCGCCGAGCGCCTTGATTGCCTCGCGCATCGAGGCGAGGTCCACCACAACGGGCACGCCCGTAAAGTCCTGGAGCAACACCCGTGCCGGGGTGAACGCGATCTCGCGATCGGTCCCGCTGTTGGGCTGCCAGGATGCGAGCGCCTCGATGTCTTCACGCGTGACGGCCCGGCCGTCCTCCAGCCGGAGGAGGTTCTCGAGCAAGATCTTCAGCGAGAATGGCAGCCGGTCGAGATGGCCAACGCCCTTCGCGCGGAGCGCTTCGAGCGAGAAGTAGGTGTAGGTGCCGCCGACGGAAGATAGCGTAGTGCGGCTGGCGAAACTGTCTGGGTGCACCGTTGGCTCCTTGTGCTGAACGCTGCCGGGGGGTCCCGGCGCAATGGGGATGTCGCCGGTTGCCGGGCTACAAGGGTTTGGTGTGTGAGGGCGGGCTGATTCCCATGTCCCAAGCCTCCTTCCACGTGCGTGGGGGTACTTGGGCCCTTTCCGGGTGAAAACCCGGGCTGCCGTCTCGCCAGGTTCCGCGACTTCCCCGTGAGGGACCGTTGGGCCCGGACCTGGCTGCGTGCGGGACGGTTGTGCCGAGTATAGCGCAGACTTACACCGGGGGGGCGATAACGGGTTCCTTATTTGGTTCGGCGTCTTTGCTGCGGGGTGTGCCCAACCCAAGGAGAAGGCCCAGGCAGGCCACCACCAGCACCGGGATGAGTGCATCGCTGAACTCGGTCGCGCCGCCGCCAACCAGGGGATTGATCGCCGAACTCGCACCCTCCCGCGACCTGAGGATGGACCCGGAGAGCGCGACAGTTGTCGCCCCGCCAAGGAAGAACACGAGGTTGAACACGCCGACCCCGAGCCCGGCAAGGTCGAAGTCGAGTTCGCCGGTGGCTGCGTTGATCACGGACGCGTTCACCATGCCATAGCCGGACGCAATCACCAGGTAGATGAGGCTCACGCCCCACGCGGGACCATCGAAGCCCGCGAGGTGGAAGTAGCCGACACCGACCACCATGGTTACCGTCCCGGCGATGATCAGCGGCCGGTTCCCGACCGTGTGTGAGAGCACGCCGCCCGCCATACCAAAGACGGCGATGGCCAACGCGCCCGGCAGGAGGTGCAGGCCCACCTGAATGATGCTGGTTTCGTGATAGCGATAAAGCAGGAGGGGGATCAGCACCACCGTACCGAAATGCAACCCCTGTGTGGCGTAGCCGACGCCGGCCATTCGCATGAATCGCACATTGCGGACCACTCGCGGAGAGAGAAAAGGGTCGGGGGACCGCACGATTCGCGCGACCATCGCTGCTCCGGCTACCAGCGTGGATCCCAGGCCCGCGAGGCCGACGGGGTCGACCAGGTCGCGCGGGAGGCGGTTGAGCGCCAACACCGCTCCGGTCACGGTGAGCGCCAGCAGGCCCGCACCGATGGCGTCGAAACGCTGGCTTGAATCTCCCCGGACTCCCGGGACTGCCCGGAGCGCGAGGGGGAGCAGTGCCGCTGCCGAGATCGCCGTGGCGAAAAATGGTGCACGCCAGCTTCCGAGCTCAGTCAGCACACCACCCATGAGCGGGCCGAGCCCGAAACCCACCCCTACCGCCATGATCGTCGTGCCCATGGCCCGGCCCCGTTCCCGCTCAGAGGTAGTCTTTACGATTGTTGCGAGTGAAAGCGAGGGCACCGCTGTCCCGCCGAACCCCTGGGCGGCCCGGGCTGCCACCAGCAGCCAGTAGGACGGCGCCAGTGCAACGCCGAGTGATGCGACGGTGAACAGGCTCAACCCGAACACGTACATCGGCTTGGTGCCGACGATGTCGGCGAGGCGCCCGTAGACCACCGTCCCGGTAGCGAACGTGATGATGTAGGCAGTCACCACCCACGTCAGGGTGTCATCGCCGACGCGGAAATGCTCCTGGAGGTCCGGCAACGCGACGGTAGTCATCGATGCGCTCATGACTGAGACGAGGATCGTCGCAGAGAGCACGACCAGGGCGAACCGGCCAAGACGCGGTGGCGGCAGCGGCTCCATGACCGCCAATCGTGGGCGGGGAATCCCTCGCTGTCGAACCGAAATCAGCACATTCTTGATGACAGCCGGTATCGGTACTGGTACGCTAACCACGGTAACCGCGTTCCATCGGCCTCACGGAGAGGTCATTCGAATTCCACCGGCGCTCGATGACCGTAGGTTCCACGCAATTTCAGGAGGGTCATTGGGTGTCGTACACCGACAAGACGCTCGTCTGCAGCGACTGCAGCGAGTCGTTCGTGTTCACCGCGGGTGAACAAGAGTTTCATGCGTCGAAGGGCTTTACGCGTGAGCCCCGGCGCTGTCCGAACTGCCGCCAGGCACGGAAGGGCGCAATGGGCGGAGGTGAAGGCGGCGGATTCGCCGATCGCCGTCCGCCACGGCAAATGTTCGATGCGACCTGCGCATCGTGCGGCAAAGAGGCCAAAGTTCCATTCGAGCCACGTGGCGATCGTCCGGTGTACTGCAGTGACTGCTTCCAGCCCCAGCCTCGCACCCTCTCGGGTGGCGGCGGTGGTGGTGCTCCCCGCAGCTACGGTGGCGGTTCCAGCGGCGGTGGCGGCTACGGCGGCGGCGGGCGCAGCAGCTTCGGCGGCGGCTCCAGCGGTGGCGGTGGCGGCTACGGTGGCGGCGGCGGCGGCGGGGGAGACTTCGGTTTCGATCGCGGCCAACGCGGCGGTGGCGGCGGCCGTGGCTGGAATGATCGCAAAGGCGGCGGCAAGGGCCGGCGCTAACTGTCTTTCGTCCCACCAAGGCGAACACACTTCACGGGCCCTCGCGTATCATTTACGCGGGGGCCCGTAGCTCAGCGGTGAGAGCGGTCGGCTCATAACCGATTGGTCCTGGGTTCGAATCCCGGCGGGCCCACCACTTTCGATTCCGGCGGGCGGCCGTTCGGCCCGTTTGCTGTGTCACTCCAGCAGGGAACAACTGTGGTAGCGGAGTGGCGCGAGTGGCGCCCCGTCCGCTTGCCTCTGCCATCAATTCTACGCCCATTCAGCCCCGCGCGACAGCGCAGAAAAGCCCGGCCTCACGACCGGGCTATCCCGCTGTACCTCCATGCGGCCGGGGCCGTCTAGAAGCTGATTTCGACGGTGACCACTTCGCCATCGCCAGCTTGGTTGAGCAACGCAATCTTGCCACCTTCACGCCAGACGGTGAGATCGGCGCCATCGTCGTTCAGTGCGCCCAGAACGGCGCGGCCGATGATTGCCTGCTGGATGACAGCTTCCGCGCCGTGCATGCGGCACATGACCGCCAGGGCGGCATCAAGGGCGTTCGTGTCGAGAGTCTTAACCATGTCGCATCTCCGAGGTCGTGATAGGCCCGGTCCTTGCCGTTCCTTCAATGGGGACACTACGCCGCTTCCCGCATGTAGTCAAGCACTTATCGTCATGATTTTCAAGCACAGTAGCCGTGTCTGTCAGGCATATAGAAGCGTCGTCCACCGGCTTGCATGGCGGCCCGCGGCGGCCGCCCCACATCGCCAGGCCCGGCCACCAGCCCGCCCCACCGACCGCCGCGCGTCAGCACTCGGAAGCCTCGACTGCCAGCCGGGGGAGGGGGTGCCAGGGGGTTCCTTCGGGGTGGTGTCCGAAGTGACCATAGTACTATGTCGCGCCTTCGATCCCGCTTCGGACGATTCCCGTCCGGCGTGTAGCACAGCGGGATCGCTTTGGTACCGTCGTCCATTTTGAAATGCGATTCGGCCGCGATGGCTGGTATCGGGCTCCGCCCGAGACTCGGACAAGGTCCGACCCCTGGCCGGGGCGCACCGGTAGGGGCCACCTACGCAGAAGTGTTTACTCCGCCTAGCAGTGGTTCGGCCCGGATCAGCCCGCCGGAACGCGCGCCGCGAACGGAGGCCAGGGTGGGCGTAGATAGTCCCCGCTCGCGGGCGAGTCTGCTGCGCATGTATCGGACTGCCGTCCGAGACTCGCACGCAGCGCGACCCATGTCGTCAACAGATGACGCCAAAGGCGATGTATGATGCATCCAGATGCGCCGATTCCTTCCGCCTGTCTGGGTTCTCTCCGCTGCGCTGGTGCTGGTAGGAGTGGCGTCGTTCGCGGTGGCGGACCGCCAGTCGTTGCACTGGTACGTGCCCGAGGAACCCGCCCCGACAGCTGTCCCGGCAGCAACGCCAGTGCCCGATGTGGTGGTTGGAGTCAGCAGGCTTTGCGAACTGGCGCCACGTTGGGACATTGACAAACAGGCCATGGGGCCGCCTTCTTCGGGGACGATCCGCAGGTATCAGCAGGACGGTTGCGCGGGCATCCCTGACCAGTTGAAGCTAAACGACCGAATCGAGGTGACTGTCCGAACAGGAACCGGCGGGTCCTACGTGGTCACCGTGGCGCCGGACAGTACCGTGTCGGTCGGTGACACCTGGCGGAGATAGAGACGGTCGCTAAGCATTGGCGTAGAACGGGACGCGGTAGTTCGTCCCTCCGAGTTGGATGATGAAGTACCCGGCGGACTTGTCGGGAACGTTCGCCGTCGTGAAGCCCGACCAGTTGGTTGCGGAACCGCCCGTGCCAGGCGCAATGAGGTTGATGGTGTTGCCGCTGCTGATGCCGAGCATCCCGCCGATGCCGATGCCATTGGTGATGATGGCGCCTGCCCCACCACCCTCGATGTAGTACGTGAATTGCTGTCCGTTGGTCCCGTAGCCCGGATAGTGTTTGGCGGTGCCCCAGGTATAGGCGGTGCCCGCCCGAAGGCTGCCGCCGCCGTACACGATGCCCGCATCAGAGGACCCCGCGTAGACGCTTCCTCCGCTTGGAAAGTTCAGCACCACATCGTTGACGGATGCGTAGATGGAGCCCTTGTCTACCCCGGACACCTGCCACTTGATGGAGTCGCCGAAGACCCCGCCGGACTTGAGGACGATCCCGTTCTGGTCCCAATAGGAACCGTCGGCATCGATGATCTTCCCGCCCGAGGCCAGAGTGAGGTTGCCGCTGATGGAAAGCCCATTCGTGCCGCCGAGGCCGATTCCCGACCCACCGTTGCCGAGCGTGCCGGTCGTCAGGTTGGTTGCGTTGAGGTTCGACACGGTAATCGTCCCGGCGTTGATCGTCCCCGTGGTGATGGCGTCGGCGTTGATGGTCGCGACTCCGCCTGTAGTCCAGCGCACCGCGGCGCCGGTGCTGAGGCCGTTGGTACTACCGAGAAAGCCGGACCCGTCCGTGGAGAGACGCCCGCGCACCGTCCCGCCTGAGTCGTACACCGACACGCCATTGACCGCCGTCAGTTCCGCGCGGGCGTTACCGGCGCCGGACTTGATGGTGGCTCCGGTGGCCGTGAGAACACCCGCGCTGGACACCTGGAACGGGGCCGCCGAGGGCGTCGCCGAGCCTGACCAGATCCGGACGGAACCGGAGGAGGAGAAGCCGACCTGGCTGGCCCCGCTGCCCGCCGTCAGGTCTTGCGCCCCGATGGTAAAGCCGCCAATCTCGCCATCCGTCGCGGTGATGGTCCCCGTGATGGCGAGGGTAGTGCCGTTCCACGTCAGCTTACTGCCGCCGCTGTTCCCCAAAGAAAAGCGGGGAGTGGCACCCGCCATGTCCAGCCACCAGCCGACGCCAGTATCGAAGTCGGTCTGGCCCGCCGAGAAGGAACCGGCGGCGGTCATGGCGATGTTGCCGGTCACCGACAGGTTTCCGGTGGAGGCGTTGACCGATTCAAGGTCAGAAACAGCGATATGGTTGGCGGAGATGGCCTTTGGGCGTATCGCCTTCCCGCGAATGGTTCCCGGCCCGTCCGGTGAACGGAACATCCCGAGAACGAGTTCGTCTACAGCGAGTTCAAGGGCGGCAAGGCGGCGGTCAGTCGGTCGTGGCGGCATCTTCAAATTCCTTCGCGGTGGTTCTGATGGCCCGCTGTTCCCGGCGTTCCTCAGGGGTGAGTGGTCGCGGCCGGTAGTCGGCCGGGAAGCTGCGCGTTTGCCCGCAGTGGCGACACTGGCCCGGAACCAGCCGACCCTTTGGGGTTTCAAGCATCCAGTGGTGAGTGCAGTCCGAGACTTCGGCGCCTTCGCAGCGAGGACAGACGCCCCGAAGCTGGGATCGCGACGGGCCTTGGTGGCGCCACCGACAGGTAAGCTTTCCCCCACAGCCGCTACAGAAGCCGGGCGGCGTCAGGGCGTCAAACAGGTTTTGGATGGTCACGCTGCCCGCCTTTCGCCAGGGACAGGCCCGCCTAAGAAACACACATGGGTGTGTTGTCCGGCCCGCCTGGCCTGCAAGGCCGTCCCCCATACCCCCTGTATTACCCGCTCACTTTGTACCGGGCTGGAAGACGCCCGCGCCCTGACGTAATTCTCGAAAGAGAAGGCTGGATCACGCGGTTGCGCGACCAGCCCCCTCCCCGAGATCGGCGCCACCGAGACCAGTGCTTTCGAGTCGGCGCCGTACCGAAGAAGCCGCGTGATGGACGGGTGCCCTGTAAGACGATGGCCACCACAGCGGTTTCTTGGCTTTCGGCGCCGGCTTGGAGTGCCGGCCTGATATGTCTTCGGCGCCTGGCGGAATAGCTTCGCCTCGCCGTCGGCGTTCCGATGGGCGAAAAGGCCCTCGTGCCGATACTCGCTCGCGACAAAGCCGGTGCTGACGGTCGGAGGGACCAACAGCGACATGTCGATGGCAGTCCGCGACTGAGAGACCGGGGCCTTGCCCGTGCCATCGTGATAGAGGGCCCTCCCCGCTCGTTCACGGCGCCTCTGCGTCGAGGGTGACGTACTGGTCCGCGCGGCCTGCGTCGCCCTCGCCAGCCGCTTCGGGGCCGCGGGCATGAGGGCATCCCGCAACAGATCGCGGAAAGCGGCGGCGCCCTTCGCCAGCTTGGCCAGGGGATAGGCCGTGACGCGGTGACCGGCACACGGCAGGCCGAGACGCTGCGCAAGCCGGTCCGGACTCGGGAAGCGGAGTCGGTCCCCGCTGGTGTCCCACCAGACACCTTCGCCAGCTTGCAGCGTGGCTCGAACGTTCCGGCGGTCGCCCAGCGGTTGGCCGGGCAGCCCGGCGAGAACGCGCACCAGCGCATCCACAGCGATAACGCCGTTTCGGGGGCTGATGCTGCGGCCGTGCTTGCCAAGAAACGCGCCAGCGCAGAGACGTTCACGCGCCGTCACGTACAGCCGGTAATTCTTGGCCTGGCCACTGGCGAGGACGTACCGCGCCAGGTCGGATTGAATGACGACGGCGGCCGGGAGTCGCTGGCTGTTCCTTGAGTGGATCTTCTCGGGTTCGGCGCCGGCCGCCCGTTTCGTCAAGCTACGCGGTCTTCCCGGTGGGGTCAGGCTTTGCCCGAGTCTGAGGCGAAGCCTTACACGTGGCGAATGGTTGCCATTCAGCAGGTGCCGCCGCGGGTAGCGGCTGGACGGTCGCCCACGTGTCCCATGCGACCAGCAAGGCGGCAAAGTCATCCAGCGTCGTCGCGGCCGGGGATTCCATTTGGCCCCAGAGGATATACGAGGAGGGGATGCCTTCGTGGCCCCACACGACAACGACCGTGTGAAGGCCGGTGCGAACGAGGTTGGCGAAAAGGATACCCTGGCCTGCGTTGACCGTTTGGCCGGGGGCTTTCCATTCGAGAAGTAAGAGGCGGCCGCGGCGTTCGCGCATCATGTCGGCATCGGTGAAGCGAAGCGGTCGGCCCAGCCGGCCGGTGGCGGCTTCAATCGGCCCGTACGTCGGAAGGTTGTTGAGGTAGTCAGAAATGCACCTGAGGGTCATGGGTGTTCGCGCCATCGCGAAGCACCGGGAAAGAAGGGGGCGGAATGTCCACGTTTCGCCGTTCGGTCAGGAGGGGGGTTTTCGGGGGTGGTATGATGCCTATGCGATCCATCAATCCACCTGAATTCCAACCGTCTAGTCCGCGCGATTCGCGCCCATCAGGCCCCGGCTTTTCCGCCGGGGCTTTCGCTTTCTAGGCGGCGCCGCCCTTCACTGCAGCCAGTTGCCCTTCAAGATGGGCGGTGCGCTTGGCCCGGTAGGCGTCGAGGTCGGCGACCTTGAAGGCGCGCCAACGCTGGCCGTCAGGCATGTCGGCCCACTGGTGCGGAATGCGTCCGCGGTCGGCTGCGTCGCGAAGCGAGTCGGTTGTGATCCCAACGCGCCTGGCCGCGGCCTTGGTGTAGAGGGTGTCGGTAGAAATAGCGGTTCTCCGTGCCAATGGATTGGAGGCGCATCCCGTGGGGGTGGCCTGACTCCATTGCACCATTCGCACCCAACCGTAAGTCGTCGCATTTCGAGTCTGGAAACGGCGGCTTCCGCTGCCAGTCCCAAAGTGTCGCAGCCCATATGTGATCTTGTCTTGGGGGGTGGGCAGGGCGCGGAGTACCGTTCCGCCCAAAGTTGCGGCTGGGGGCTTGAGGGTGGCTTCAGGCGACCGACGATACGAGGGATGGGCCGGGTGGCTGGGGACCTGGCTGTTCCTCGGGTTGTTTCAGAGTGCTGGGCTGCCGACGAAACGCGGACTCTTTGGACAGCAGGAGATCCCAGGGGCCGCATTGCAGGCAGCGGCCCACTTCTCGTTTCAGATCTCCATGGGAATTGGTGCTTTCCAGCCGGACTCAGCACGGCGCGCGATCGCATTCCACTTCGCTGATCCCAGCGCCCAGCGCTCGCGGGCGGCTGTGGACTCGTTCATCGTTCGCGAAATGGGTCGAATGCAGTCGGACATGTCCAAGTTCCCCGGTCTGTTTCCGTGGGAAGCTTGCGCGCTTCAGACGTGGGAACCGTACTTCGGCAAAAGGAGGATGTCATGGCGCGACATCGCAGCCCCATCTACCCAGGAAGGGATGACAGGTATTGCGTTGGCGGGGCTCGCGTGGGGAGTGCAGCACGGCGACGGTGTCCTTGACCTGATTCATGCTGCGCGCGCCCACCCCCGCACCCAATTCGCCGACGGTTGGGCGACTGACGCCGACTACCGCCAGGACTGCCGGACTCTAATGGCCGATTGGCTGGCCGGTTGCCGGATCGAACTGCCAGTTCTTGAAGGGGCTTGACTGGCGAGAGAGGACCGCCGCAAGCTTCCCCGTGGAGGTACACGCCAGCCCCGCAACGGGGAAAGGACGTTATGCCTTCTCGCGCCCGCGAACGGTTCACCGAACCGCACCCCAACCAGATTGCCCAATGGTTCCATCCTCTCTTGCGCAAGCAGGCCCTCCAAGCGTGGGCGGCCAGGGATGCCGGAGATCTACTTTTCTACCTGTCTTCCGGTCAGCGCTTCCCGTTCGTGTACTGGTATGCGTTTCCGGGGTGCTGCGTGAGGTGGGGACGGAAGTGGGTCAACCATCCATCGGACCCCTTCCTACACGCACTGGTCAAAGAGGGTTGGGAGGGTAGCGAGGGCGTTCCTAGGCTCAACAGTCAGGGAATCTTCATCGATGATGAGGACGTGTTGGAACTGTTCCAACGATTCCCCGTCTTCGATCCCGCCCTGCCTCGCCCGGATGCGCCAACAGTTGTGTATCGCGGGTGTCGCCCGAATGCGTGGAACGGAATCAGTTGGACCATCGATCCGGCCGTCGCGTACGCGTTCACGAACATGCGGGGTCGTGCGGAAGGGAGGATTTACCGCAGGCTGATCCGTCCTGACGACGTGGTGGCGACTTTCGGGGGCCGCGACGAGTGCGAATACGTCTGCCGACCGCCGGAGGAAATCCCCGACGATGTCACCGATGAACTCCTTGCCGCGGGATTGGAAAGCGCCCACCAACGATGGTATTCCGACGTGACCGGGTTGGCGGGCAAGCGTCAGCCAGACGCAGCCGCCGGCCTAGTCGCGAGTCCGTCAATCGCCGTGGCCGCGGCGGAGTCTACGCCAGCCAGCGCGTGGGCATAGAAGCGGGCTGTGATGGCCGGGTTCGCGTGGCCCAGCCGGGCGGACACCGCTGGCAAGGGCAGGCCCGCTGACAGCAAGAAAGAGGCGTGCAAGTGTCTCAGGTCGTGCATGCGCGTCTTCGGGACTCCAGCCGCGCCACAGGTGCCTTTGAAGCGAGAATACGCGATGTGGTGCGCCGGGCTTTCCCCGTCTGAAAGCGTGATGATCCGGCCGCTGTCGCGCCACGATGGGCCTGCGGCCAGGCGTTGGGCCAGTTGCGCCGGGCGCCACGCTTTCAGGCCATCGATGGCGAAGCCCGGCAAAACGACGGTTCGCTTCCCGGCCTGGGTCTTCGGATCCCCTTCCACGTAGGCGCCGTGGATCGTGACGATGTTCCTCCGAATGGTCAGGGCGCCGGTGTCGCGGTCGAAGTCGTCCCACCGGGCGGCCAGGGCTTCCCCGATGCGGCAGCCCGTACCGGCGAGGATGAGAAACAGCGTCGCATCCCACGCGCCCGGCTGTAGGGCAGCAAGGAACGTCTCGGCTTCGTCGCGTGACCAGATGGACGGCGCGGACCGGGAAGCCTTCGGCGCCTCTACCGCGTCAAGCGGGTTGGTGCCAATCAGCCCCCAATAGCGGGCGACCGTCAGGGCACGATGGAACGTCCGAAACGCGTTCAACCTCGTTTTCGGGCTGTGGGTCCCGGCCGTGTTCAACCGTGCGAATTCGAGGGCAACCATCGCGGGCGTGAGACGTTGCAGGCGGACGTGGCCGAATGCGGGGATCAGGAACGTGCGCGTCACCCATTCGTAGTCCACGCGCGTTCGCGGTCGAAGGTCGGCGCCAGCGACCTCCAACCATGTCCCAAGGTGTTCAGCGACGGTCAGGCGCGATGGCGGGACCAATTCCCCCGTCGCATGCTTCCGGCGGAGTTCCGCGAGCCCGCGCCGCGCCTCCGCCTGGCTGGCCGCCCTTAGCCAGTGGCGGCGCCCATTGAACTGTACAGCCGCCTCCCATTTGCCGTCCGCGCGTTGCCGAATCGTGCCTTCGTTGTTTCCTCGCCGTGACATGGTGACCACCTCCGAAAGTCTTCCGAGGCGGCCACTGCTGTTCCTGAAATTGTGGCGTGTCTGTGGCGAGGGGCTGGATTCGAATCTGGATTCCCACTGGCAACCGGCTCATAACCGATTGGTCCTGGGTTCGAATCCCGGCGGGCCCACCACTCCCCCTCGGCGGCTTCGGCTATCGCGGTGCCGCCTTCAGCAACCGGTCCGCGACCGTGAGCCTCATCATCTCGGACGTCCCCTCGAGGATGGTCAGAATGCGCACCATACGGTAGATGCGCTCGATTCCGGTTTCCTCGAGGCACCCGATTCCCCCGTGGATCTGTACTGCTTCGTACGCATGGCGATTCACCATCTCCGAGGCGTACAGCTTCGTCATCGCCGATACCTGGCGGATATCCTGCCCCTCGTCCTTCATCCATGCTGACCTTGTGACGATCGACTCGGCCGCGTAGAGCTCAGTAGCCATCTCGGCCAGCTTGAGCTGGATCGCCTGGAAGCTGGCGATGGGGGCGCCGAACTGCCTGCGTTGCATGGCATACGCCGAGCTCCGCGCCAAAGCCCGGCGTGCGATGCCCGTCGCCATCGCCGCCGTCCGGATACGGTTGGCGTTGATCCAGTCCATGGCCAGGGCGAAACCCCTGCCGACCTCGCCGAGCACGGCATCCGCACCGACCCGGACATCGATCAACGCAATCTCTCCCTGGAACCCGGTGAAGCCCATGCAGGTGTGACTACGGGAGTTGTCATAACCCGGGGCGGTGCTGTCGATGAGCAAGGCCGTCACGCCGGCCGGGCCGTCCGCGCCCATCGCCATCGCGAAGACAATCCCGAAGTCGGCCTGGGGACCGTTGCTCACGATGTTCTTGGTGCCATCGACGACGAATCCACCTTCCGCGGGGACTGCTCGCGTACGGAGGTTGCTCGCGTCCGAGCCTGCATCCGGTTCCGAGAGCGCGAAGCAGGTGGTGGTCTCGCCCGCCATCAAGGGGGCGAGGAAGCGGTCCTGCTGGGCCCGGGTGCCCGCGAGCAGGATGGGTGTCGGGCCACCCCCGCCGCCGAGCACATCCTCGAAGAAGACGGTGTCGTGGGAGTGGAGCTCCATCTCCATGATGCACCGCCCAAGGAACGGCAGCCCCGCTCCCCCAACCGCCTCAGGCATTTCCGGGGCGTAGAGGCCCAGTTCCTTCGCCCGGAGGCGTACCTTGCGGCGCAGGTCCTTCGGCGGTGCGATGTTCCAGGTGAGTCCGTGCTCGCGCTCGAGCGGGATCACCTCCTCGGTAACGTAGTGCCGGACCGCCTGGCGAAGCGGCTCGTACTGGGTGGTCGAGTCGTGGTTCAACGTAGTCCTCCTGGTTACTTGATGGTGAGCACGCGGCGGCATTCCTGGCCGCGCGCCCTGACGCAGGTGGCGCCCGCAAGTTGACCGTCTTGGAGCGACTGCCCGAGCGCCTCGTGATATCCCTGAACACGGTCCCAGACCGCGCACTCATAGGTGCCGGTGATCCCTGCCTTTGCGATGTTGGTGTGGACGAAACAGTCGTTCACGGTGACTTCGTAGCTCCGCTCATCGTTTTTGCGGAGCTCCATTTCCATCAACGGTGGCGCAACGTACAGGTCGAGCCCGCTCTGCAGGAATTCGAGGAACTCCTCCACGTTTTCGGCTCGCTGTTTGCCGAGAGCGCGCGCCAGGCGCCCCGCCTCTATCTGGCCCACCGCTCGGACCGCAGCCCGGTTGAGGCGATTCGCCACTTCCATCCCGTACTCAGCGGCCACCGCCGCGAACCAGCGGGCGTCGTGGGCATACCAGGCCCGGCGGATCATGTCCTCCCGGGTTTTCGGGTCGAGTTGCGAGCTGTCCATGTGTGCCTCCTGTGTCTCTGCTGTTGAAAAGCGAAAAGCCCGGG
The DNA here is from genome assembly GCA_003104995.1 of Dehalococcoidia bacterium. GTDB lineage: Bacteria > Chloroflexota > Dehalococcoidia > Tepidiformales > Tepidiformaceae > Amarobacter. The sequence continues at coordinate 115,719 of PQAO01000027.1, read as the reverse complement.
CAAACCGCGCATGTATGCGGTTCGTCCGGGCTCTGGGTTCATGACCTCTGGCCTCTGCTTCGGTGCTACCGGGTTGCCACTGCGGCGTCAGTCATCCGCGCCTCCCCCATATGCAGTTCCCAGGGAATCGTGTGCACTCTCCGGCACCGGCGGCAGAGGATCTCCACCCCTTCCGGCGAGATCCTCGCCACCAGGTTGCCGCACAGGCAGCGCTCGTCTCGGTGCTCTTGTGTTCGTGCGCTTCGGGGGTTCATGAGGTGCCTCGCGAAGGGAGTCGATAAACAGGTGGCCCCAGGCCTCGACCCGCCCGCGGTCCAGCTCACCGTCCAGCGCGAGGTGATGAACCAGGTCGAAGGTGAAACCGATGGCCATGAAGTGCCAGGCTGCGATCCGCGGATCGATGTCCTTGCGGGCGAGTCCGCGAGCCTGTGCCGTGGCGATCAGCCCGGCAATCACGTCGACCATCCCCGTGAAGTTGGCCGCGATGGCTTCGCGCACGTCCGGGTCGTCGGCGTCGCCAAGGGCCTGGAACCAGAGGCGGGCATAGGATGACCGGCCCTGGAGGTGGTCGTAGTACTCCAGCCCCAGTCGCCGGACGGCCTCGAGCGGGTCCGCCGCTTGCCGGGCCTGTTCGGCCCAGAGCGCCTGCAAGCGGGGGCCCGCGTTCCGCAGAGTCGCCAGGTAGAGGTCACGCTTGCTGGGGAAGTAGCGGTACAGCGCCGCCGCCGACACACCCGCCGCGCGGGCGACCTGCTCGGTGCCGGAGTTCGAATAGCCTGACTCCGCGAACACACTCTCCGCGCTCTCGAGAATGAGGCGCTTGCGTTCGGCGGCTGGCCGTTTGGGTGCTCGTTGTCGCATCGGTGTCACAGTGATAAGTGAGTTGCTATTCACAATAATTTCGGGGCCGGCGGCTTGTCAATACGCTCCTGCCCGCTCGCCAGCGCCGCGCTATCCTTGTCGGGGCCCGTTCCCCGGGCTTCCCCCGAGGAGGGAAACCTGTGGCATCTCCCCAAGCCCGGCCGGGCGGCCTACCTGCGGAACTCGGGCACGAACAGCTCCGCGCCGTGCTGGACCTCTCGCTGATCCCGGAATCCAGCGCCCAGGTGGCGCCGCTCGACCGCCTGACTGGCCAGGACCGCGCCCAGGAGGCCATCGCCTTCGGCCTCGGGATCGATGCCGAAGGGTACAACATCGCCATCTCCGGGCTTCCCGGGTCGGGGCGGACCACGGCCGCGCGGCAGCTGGTCCACGCTGCCGCGGCGGTTGCGGCGAACGGCCAGGATTGGGTCTACCTCCACAACTTCTCGGACCCGTCGCATCCCAGGGCGGCCGCGCTCCCGGACGGGTTCGGCGCGCGTCTTCATCACGACCTCGCCGCGCTCGCCGATGCCTGCCGGAACAACATCCCCCAGGCGTTCGAGAGCGACTCGTACCAGGAGCGCGTGAAGGCTGTGCTGGAGCCGCTGAACAAGGTCCGTGAGAACACCATCGAGGAGATGCAGCGGGCCGCATCATCCCAGGGATTCGCCGTCAACATGACGGCAATGGGCTTCGCGATCGTGCCCCTCGGGAAGGATGGCCGGCCGCTCGCTCCGGAAGTGCTCGCCGGGCTCCCCAGCGACATGCGCGGCCAGATCGAGAAGCGCAGCGAGTTTGTCGAGGGATTGGTGGACCAGGCGCTGCGTGACCTTCGGAAGCTCGACGCCTCCGCACGAGACGCAATCACCCGGTTGGACCAGGACGTGGCGGCGTTTGTGGTCGCGCACATCATCGAGGAACTGAACGAACGCTACGGCCCGTTCGACCTCAGCGCCCACTTCAAGGCCATCCAGGACGACATCATGGCGAACCTGGCCCAGTTCAAGGCGATCTCCCAGGGAGCACTCAGCCAGCTGCCCGCCCAGCTCGTCGCCCAGGTCACCGCCGAACGGGAGGCATTGCTCCGGCGCTACAGTGCCAACCTCCTGGTTTCCCAGGCGGACACGGACAAGGGCGCGCCGGTGGTCGAGGAGCGCAACCCTACCTACCACAACCTCCTCGGCCGGATCGACTATGAAGCCCACTTCGGTTCCTTCACCACCGACTTCACCCACATTCGCCCCGGCGCTCTTCACCGCGCCAACGGCGGCTTCCTGGTGCTGCAGCTCGAAGATGTGCTGTTCGATCCCCGTGCGTGGTTGATGTTGAAGCGAACCCTGAAGACCCGCGAACTGCATGTCGAGGGTGTAGGCGATCTGCTGACGCCCATGCCGGCGGTCAACCTTGCACCAGAAGGGGTCCCCTTTTCGGGCAAAGTCGTGCTCATCGGCGAGCCGCTGACCATGGCCATGGTCGAGATGCTTGACCCTGAGTTCCGCAGGCTCTTCAAGGTGCGCGCCGAGTTCGAACCTGACGCACCGGTGGATGCCAGAACCATCGCTGCCCATGTCCGCTTTGTGCGCCGTGTAACCGATGAATGCAGCATCAGCCCGTTCACGCGCGACGCCCTTGAGGAACTGCTCCACTTCAGCACCCGCCTCGCCGGACGGCAGGACCGCCTGAGCACCCGCTTCGGGCAACTCAGCGACCTCTGCAAGGAAGCGGCCCACCTCGCTTCGAGCAACGGATCGGCCACCATCGAACTCGCTCACGTCCTGAAGGCCATCGACACCCGCAGGGGTAGGGCGAGCATGATCCCCGACCGGCTGCGCGAAATGATCCTCGAAGGCACCCGCCGCGTGGAGACCGACGGCCTGGTTGCCGGGCAAATCAACGGCCTCGCCGTCTACCAGGTCGGCACGCACGCCTTCGGCACACCGATGCGCATCAGTTGCCGGACCGGGGTTGGCCGCCAGGGCGTCGTCGCCATCGAACGCGAAGTCGAACGCAGTGGCGCCATCCACAGCAAGGGCGTGTTGGTTTTGAATGGTTACCTGACCGGCACGTTCGGCCACGACCAGCCGCTCGCATTCACAGCCAGCATCACCTTCGAACAGAGTTACGACGAGGTAGAAGGCGATAGCGCGTCCTGCGCCGAGCTTATCGTCATCCTGTGCGCGCTTGCCGGGGTACCCATCCGCCAGGACATCGCCGTCACCGGTTCCGTCGACCAGTTCGGGCGCATCCAGGCGGTTGGCGGGGTGACCGAGAAGGTCGAGGGCTTCTTCGACGTGTGTAACGCTCGAGGACTGACCGGCACCCAGGGCGTTATCATCCCCGCGCCCAACAGCGTCCACCTCACGCTGCGCCCCGACGTGGTGGACGCCGTCCGCGACGGGCGTTTCCATATCTGGGCCGCCGACCGGGCGGAGGAGGCGATCGAACTTGTCACGGGTGTCTCCGCCGGTGCCCGGGACTCGCTCGGCAACTACCCGGTCGGAACGCTCTTCGCGAAGGTAACGGCGGTGCTGGAGGAACTGAGCACCGCCGTCGGGAAAGATAAGACCCAGGCCTGATGGGAGTCACCCGCGGTGGCTGGCGGCCTGCTCCGCTCGGCGCTCGTCCCCGAGCCGCCGCAGTTCGTCGATGTCCTCCCCGTCCACGCGCATGAAATCCCGCCGCCAGTCATCGTTACGCCAGCGGAACGGCGTTTGGACGGTGGTGCGCGGGGCCTTCGCCGATTCGACGAGTTCCAGCGCCATTTCTACAATGGCCGACTGCATCGCAACGTCGTAGGGGGCGCCGCAGGGATTCCCGAGCGGGAAGTCGGTGAAAAGGAACCGGGGGACTCCGCATTGCTCGACGATGTCCCGCGCCGAACCCACAACAACCGTGGGGATACCGGCCTGTTCGAGATGCCGGGCGACCAGACTCACGGTCTGGTGGCAGACCGGTCAGAGGGCGACCAGCAGGGCCGCATCGACGCCATCCTCGCGGCACAGGCGCCGGATCTCCGGCGCGTCGATTTCGTTAGTCTTGCGCTGGCTGTACTCCGTGGGCGCGCCGTAGTACCGCGGCGAAAGCGAGCCAATCCTCCTGGCCGCGGCGGCCTCTTGCAGCCGGTGAATCGGGAGGTACGAGTCCAGGTCGTCCGTGTGCGTGGCGACCTTGTCCCACGACCGGTGCATCGTGTACAGGCCTTCGGGAGCGGGGTCGGTGGGCGCCGAAAAGACCACTTTCGGGACCGAGAACGGCGCTGGCTCCACCTCGCCGTCTACGATGCTTGCGGTCGTGACGAGCCCGATTCGCGCTTCGACAAGCGGCTTACGGAGTGGCGCGAATGGCGCGTCCTGGTGGTATGCCCAGCGGTAGGGGTTCGTGTACCCCTGGGCGGCGTAGTACTGACGCGACTTGTCGATGTAGCTCACGAAGATGCGATGGTCGGTATGAATCAGATCGCTCATCGGCTGGCCTGCCTTTCGGCCGCATTAGACCACAACCCGCGGCCCCGGCGGTGTTGGGGCATGCCGGGCCACTGTGGCCCATACTCTTCACGCTGAGTCTGCTATATTGTCAAGCCCGGACTCACCCCGGGCCGCGCACCCACGCGCGACGGAGGCCCCAATGGCACGCGCTATCTGGCGAGGCACCATCAGCTTTGGGATGGTCAGCATCCCGGTCCGCCTCTTCACCGCCACAGAGAGCCAGGACATTACGTTCCGGCAATTGCACGCCGCCGACAACAGCCCCATCCGGCTGGTCAAACGCTGCTCCACCGACGGCAAGGACCTCGAACCCGACGAGATCGTGAGAGGCTACGAGTACGGGAAAGATCGCTTCGTCCTGATCGACGAATCGGACCTGGAAAAGCTGCCGATTCCCAGCAAGCACACCATTTCGCTCACAGCGTTCGTCAATGCGCACGAGATCGACCCCATCTACTACGAGAAGAGCTACTACGTCGAACCCGAAGAGCTGGGGCGAAAACCCTTCGCCCTGCTCGTGAAGGCTCTCGAGGAGAAGCAGCTCAGCGCGGTGGCCAAGATCGCCATTCGCACCAAGGAGCGCCTTTGCGCACTCCGGCCCAAGGATGGCAGCCTCGTCCTGGAGACGCTCTACTTTGCCGACGAGATCCGCAAGCCAGAGTCCGAGCCCCAGGAACTCGCTGTTTCCGGCGCCGAGATGAAGGTCGCATACGCGCTCATCGACCTTCTGCACGAACCGTTCGACCCCGCTGCCTACCGCGACGAGTACCGCGACGCGCTCATGTCCATCATCGAGGCCAAGCTCGAGGGCCACGAATATGTAGCACCCGCCGAGGCCGCCGCCCCGAGCCCTGCCGTTGACCTGATGGCGGCGCTCAAGGCCAGTGTTGAGGCTGCGAAGAAGCGGAAGGCCGCCGCGGCCGAACCCGAGCCCGAACCGGCGCCACCCGCGCGCGGCCGGAAAAAGACTCCCGTTGCATCCTGACGATGCCTGCGGACGGGCTGGACGAGTACCGCCGGAAGCGCGACTTTCGCCGCACTCCAGAACCAGGTGGCGACCAGGCTCCTCCTGCCGCTACGGGCCCGCTGCGTTTTGTCGTGCACAAGCACGCTGCCTCCCGGCTCCACTACGACATCCGCCTGGAGCTCGACGGCGTCTTGAAGTGCTGGGCCTTGCCAAAGGGCCCGTCTACGGATCCCGCCGAGCGACGTTTCGCGGCCCGCACCGAAGACCATCCGCTTGCGTACACCGGGTTCGAAGGCGTCGTCCCAAAGGGCGAGTATGGCGCGGGCCCGAGCCTCATCTGGGACGCCGGCACGTTCTCGCCGGACGATAAGGGCCGCGCCTACTGGGATGACCGCGCTGGAGCCGAGGCCCAGCTTCGGCGCGAGATCGCTGCCGGGAAGATCTCGATCACGTTCCGCGGGAAGAAGCTCAAAGGCTCCTGGGCGCTGGTCCGCACGAAGGACGACGGCAGCCAGTGGCTGATGCTGAAGCATCGCGACGCCGCGGCACGGGAGACGGATGGCCTGCTCGACGACGAGCATTCGGTGGCGTCGGGCAACACGCTTGACGCCCTTCGTGCCGCGGGAGCAGCGACTTCCGCGGCGGGCAAAGATTGGTCGTTCAGCCCGGCGGATCTGCCAGGGGCGAAACCCGCCCCACTCGCTCGCATCGAACCTATGCTCGCAACCGCAGCCCCGATCCCGGGGGACTCCGGATACTCGTTCGAGCCGAAGCTCGACGGTATTCGCGCCCTCGCCTACCTGGACGGTGGGAGTGTGGAACTTCGTTCGCGCGGTGGACACGACATAACCGTAACATATCCGGGCATCGTTGCTGCCCTCCGCCAGCAACCGGCAGCGGCAACAGCCCTGGATGGGGAGATCGTCGCCATCGACCCGGAAGGGAGGCCGTCGTTTGAGCTGCTCCAGCAACGGATGAACCTCCAGGACCCGGCGGCCATCGCGGCCGTGGAGCGAGACATCCCGGTGGTATTTTTCGTCTTCGACGTCGTCCACCTGGACGGCTACAACCTGGAGCGGGTGCCCCTCGCGGACCGGCGGGAGGTCCTGGCACGCCTGGTGTTGCCCACCGCCCGGCTTTCGCAGGTAACCACGATACCGGCCTCGGAGGATGATGCGTTCGAAGCAGCCGTCGCCGCGGGGTTCGAGGGCATCATCGCCAAGCGCGAGGACAGCCGCTACGAGGCTGGCAAGCGCAGCACCGCCTGGTTGAAACGCAAGGCGCTCGACCGCGACATCTTCGTGGTCGGAGGCTGGACCGCAGGGACGGGGCACCGGGCGGAAAGCTTCGGTGGCCTCGTCATCGGCGAGCTGGCCGACAGTGCGCTCAAGTACCGGGGCAAAGTGGGCGGAGGCTTCACCGATGCCGATGTCGCGGCCATCAGGGGCCGGCTTGATCGCATCGCACGCACGGAGTCGCCGTTCTCGGAAGCCACACCGGACGACCGCTCCGCCCGCTGGGTTGAGGCGCGCCTGAGGGTGATGGTCGAGTACGCGAACCGGACATCCGCGGGAGTGCTCCGCGCCCCGGTGTTCAAGGGACTCGTCGACGACGCCGGGAACGTTGTCTTGATCCGCCCGGAATCCGGCAGATCCACACCGGACGAAGCTGGCGTGGTCGCCCAGATCGAGCGACTCAAGCAACGGGGGGCCATCGAAGGTCCAGGGTGGAGCATCCCGGTCACTAACCTGGACAAGGTCCTCTGGCCTGCATCGGATTCGGGGCCGGCCCACACCAAGCGCGACCTCCTCCGCTACGCCGCGGAGGTTTTTCCATTTGTCCGGCAACACATCGCCGACCGTCCGCTCACACTTCTCCGCTTCCCTGACGGCATCGCGGGACCGAAGTTCTACCAGAAGCACTGGGAGTCCGACCTCCCGCCGTTCGTGAAAACCGTGGAGATGTTCTCGGACGGAGAGGCAAAGGACCAGCAGGCACTCCTCTGCAACAACCTTCCGACGCTGCTGTGGCTCTGCCAGGTTGCTGATATCGAGTGGCATGCAACGCTCGCGCGGGTTGTCGCCGGCCCTGATGGCGCCGGGCTGCCCGTGACGTTTGCCGGGTCGACGGAGCGGCTCGAACAGTCGGTGCTCAATTACCCCGATTTCATGCTCTTTGACCTGGACCCATACATCTACGCCGGAACGGAACGACCAGGCGACGAACCCCAACCGAATGAGCCAGCCTTCGCGCGAACGGCCGATGTTGCCCTCCATCTCAAGGAGATCCTGGACTCGCTCGGACTTACCGCGTTCATCAAGACCTCGGGCGCGACAGGCCTCCATATCTACGTGCCGCTCGTGCGCCAGTTCGATTTCAGCATCGTCCGTGCGGCGGCGAACACGATCTGCCTCGAATTGCTCTCCCGCCGCCCGAAGGACGTCACCATGGAGTGGTCGACCGGCCGGCGAACGGGGAAGGTCTTCCTGGATGCCAACCAGAACGCCCGCCACAAGAATCTCGCCGTTGCCTACTCGCCGCGCGCCAAGCCGGGCGCTCCGGTCTCGATGCCACTGCCCTGGCCGGAGGTGGCTGCAAGCAGCCCGCTGCAGTTCACGGTGGACACCGTCCCCGGGATGCTGCGCCAGCAGGGGGACGCCTGGCAGGGGATTTTCGACGCGAAGCAGGATCTGCACGCGCTTCTGGGGCTCTGATCGCGACACGATCTGTCGCGATCGGGCGTTACCATCCCGTTATTGAACCAGTTCGGCAGGCAATTGCTAAAGGACTATATCCGTTGCTCGGTTGGTGATAGGATGAACGCTGGAACGACTTTCGGGGCAGCCATGGAACAATCGACTCGCCATGGACAGGCACGCGTGGGAGCGCTCGCCAAAATGCTCACCGGCTCGCCGGACGCATCCGTCGATCAGTTGAGCGCGCTGGTCTGTGGCATCCTCGATGCAGCCGGCATCCCCGCCGACCGCCGCGTGGAAGTGCTTGGTGGAGCGCTGGTCACCGAGGCGGTGCGGCCCCACTGGGGCGCCACGCCCTCGCCGGAAGCAGCTCACGAGGCACTACGGGCGTCCGATCCGGAGCTTGCCGACGCCGTCGAAGCACTCTCGCTGCTGCTCCTGGGCCGCGCCGAGACGCGCGAAACGGCCCGCGCCGTCATTTCGGCATTCGAAGACATGTTACGGGGCCGCCGTTAGGCCTTGCCGCCCGCCTCGAACTCCCGCGCCTGTTCCGAGACCATGGTCGCGCCTGGCGCAACATCCTTCCGGATGAGGCAATGTGCGCCGACGGTCGCCTGCTCGCCGATCGTGACACCGTGGAGCACCGTGACGTTGGTGCCAACATATGTCGCCGCGCCGATCACGATGGGGCCCTGCTTCCGCGGGCGACGCTCCTTCAGGGGGCCGGCACCAACATCGAAGCTGGTGATCAAGTTGGAGCGCATCCCTAGCGAGACATAATCGCCGATAGTGACACGGTCCGCCAGGTCGATCAGCACGTCGGTGCCGATGTAAACGTCGTGCCCGATGGTCAGGTTCGAGAAGTCCCCGGCCGCATTCATGACGTGCAGGGGACCGTAAATGGTCGCGCGTTCGCCGACAATCGCGCCGTACTCTCGCAGCAGCGGGGCGCAATCGATGGTCCGCCGGAGCTCCATGGCTATCCCCTCGATGCCATCGCGGATGTAGACCACCCTGCGCCGCCACCGGCGCACGGCGTTCACGGCGGGTTTCGCGGGCAAGAGCCAGGGCCGGAGAACAAGCCGAAGTCGCCGAATGTTCAACGCTGCCTCCCGAAATAGGACCGGGGCCATGGCGGACGAGCTGGCGCCAGCTGGCGCGAGCTTCCGCTAGATGACGGTCGGCGCGCGGTATTCGCCAAACACCTCGCGCATCGCCCCGCAGATCTCGCCGAGCGTAGCGTAGGCGCGGACGCACTCGATGATCGGCGGCATGAGGTTTGCAGTGCCGTGGCAGGCCGCCTTGAGCGCAGCCAGGGCAGCTTCCACGCGCGCGGCATCGCGCTCCCGCCGATGATGCTCCAGGCGCTTCAGCTGGTGCTCAACCAGCCGCTTATCGACCGAGAAGATCGATGGCCGCTGTTCGCCGCCGTCCTGGTACTCGTTGACGCCGACCACGATCTCGCGCTTTTCATCCACATCGCGCTGGAACCGCCAGCTGGCTTCGGCGATCTGGTTCTGCATCCAGCCCGACTCGATGGCAGCCACTGAGCCGCCCATCTTCGCAATCTCGTCCATGTATTCCTTGGCCTGGTGTTCCAGTTCATTCGTCAGGTGTTCGACGAAGTAGCTGCCGGCCAGCGGATCGACCGTATCGGCCACGCCCGTCTCGTGGGCGATGATCTGCTGCGTGCGGAGGGCGATTCGCTGCGCTTCATCGGTCGGCAGCGCCAGGGCCTCGTCGAAGCAGCTCAGGGCGATGCTCTGCACGCCGCCGATGACAGCCGCGAGCGACTGAATGCTCGCCCGCACGATATTGTTTTCGGGCTGCTGGGCCACCAGCGTGCTCCCGCCGGTCTGGGTGTGAGTCCGCAGCATCATGGATCGAGCGTCCTGCGCCCCGTACTGCTCTTTCAGCAGGCGCGCCCAGAGCCGACGCAACGCCCGATACTTCGCGATCTCCTCGAAGAAGTTGTTGTGGGTGTTGAAGATCCAGCTGATGCGCGGGGCAAACTCGTCCACCGCGAGTCCCCGCTCGAGCGCCGCATCCATGTAGGCGCGGGCATTGGCGAACGAAAACCCGATCTCCTGCGCGGCGGTCGCCCCGGCATCACGGATGTGGTAGCCGCTGACGCTGATGGTGTTCCACTGCGGCACGTTCCTGGCGCAGTACGCCATGATATCCGCCGCAAGCCGCACGCTCGGCGACGGCGGGAAGATGTACGTGCCGCGTGCGACGTACTCCTTCAGCACGTCGTTCTGGACGGTGCCGTTAAGCTTTTCCGGGCTCACTCCCTGCTTCTCGCCAGCCACGACGTACATCGCGAGCATCACCGCCGCCGGGGCGTTGATCGTCATGCTCGTCGACACCTTGTCCATGGGGATGCCATCGAAGAGCGTCTCCATGTCGTAGAGCGAGTCGATCGCGACGCCGACCTGGCCAACCTCGGCAATCGCCATCGGGTCGTCTGAGTCGTAGCCGAGCTGGCTGGGCAAGTCGAAGGCGACGGATAGCCCGGTCTGGCCCTGGCTCAGCAGGTAACGGAACTTCTGGTTCGATTCCTCAGCCGTGCCGAAGCCGGCGTACTGCCGCATGGTCCAGTGGCGTCCGCGGTACATCGTGGGCTGGACGCCGCGTGTAAACGGGTACTCCCCCGGGAAGCCCAGGTCGCGCAGGTAGTCAAACCCGCCGATATCGAGCGGGGTGTACAGCCTTTCCACCGGCTGGGAACTGGTCGCGAACGCCTCGTCGCGCTCGGGCTGGCGCTGGAGCGCCTTCGCGAGTGGGCCCTCCTCCCAGGCGTGCACGGCACGGGAGAGCGTCGCCAGGGCTTCGGGCGAGAAGAGGCTCGGCTGGGTTGCATTCCGGTCAGACATCGAAACCTCCGGAAGGGGCATGGCGCGCCCGTGGGGCGCGAAGGTGATTCCAGTATACGTGGCCGCGTCGTGCGGGCTCAGGCCCGCGCGAGAATGGTGCGCGCCTCGCCAGCAACAGCATCCAGCGCTACCACACGCGTTTCGCCCGAGCGCCGGTCACGCAACTCCACGCCGCCCTTTTCCAGCGCGCGCGGGCTGACCGTGATTCGCACCGGCATGCCCAGCAGATCGGCGTCCTTGAACTTGATCCCTGCCGAGTCATCCCGGTCGTCGATGAGGAGCGAGAGCCTCTCCTCTCCGAGCCGCTGCTCCAGCTGCCCGAGTGCCTCGATAACGGCTGGCTGGTCCAGGTTGAGCGCCACGACGTGCACGTCATATGGGCTGACCTCGGGCGGCCAGGTAATACCGTTGTCGTCATGGTTCGCCTCGATGACGGCCGCGAGCATTCGTTCGACACCGATCCCGTAGCAGCCCATCACGCACGGCTTCCGCTCTCCCGACTCGTCCAGGTAGTGCACGCCGATCGCCTCGGAATAGATCGTGCCCAGCTTGAAGACGTGGCCCATCTCCATCCCCCGGCGGACATCAAGCGCCGTCCCGCACGTGGCGCAGGCGTCTCCGCGGCGGGCCAGGGCGATTTCAGCGACCACGTCAGCGGTCCAGTCGCGCCCGTGGTTCGTGTTCACCAGGTGGTAGTCCGCCTCATTCGCCCCGGCTACCAGGTTGGGCGCTTCGACCGCGCTCGGGTCGGCGACGATCGGCATGCCTTTGAGCCCAACCGCCGACGCTGACCCGGCGACCAGCCCAAGGGCGCGGACCATCGCCTCGTCCATAGGTTCGGCGTCCTTCGCCTTGAGCGCGTTCTTCAGTTTCACTTCGTTCACATCGAGGTCTCCCCGAATGGCAACGAAGACCGGCTTGCCATCGACCTTGTAGAAGACCGCTTTGACGGTCTGGCGCTCCTCGACGCCGAGGAAGCGGGCGAGATCCGCGATGGTCCGCTGGCCGGGCGTATGCACACGCTCCACCGGCAACAGCTCGCCGGCAATGGCCGGCGGCGGCGTGAACTCTGCCTTCTCGGCGTTTGCCGCGTATCCGCAGCCTGGACAGAGCAGCACTTCGTCCTCACCGTCATCGGTCAGGAACACGAACTCCTGGCTGTCCTTTCCGCCGATGGCTCCGGAATCTGCTGCAACCGGAATCACCGGGACGCCGGCACGCCGGAAGATGCGGACGTACGCCTCGAAGGCCGCATCGTAGCTGGCATCGAGCGTGTCCCAGCCCGTATCGAAGCTGTAGGCGTCCTTCATGGTGAACTCGCGGAGGCGGACCAGGCCACCCCGCGGCCGCGGCTCGTCACGGAACTTGGTCTGGATCTGGTAGAGCGTGGCTGGCAAATCCCGGTAGCTCTGGATGTGCCGCGAGGCGAGCAGACTCATCCCCTCTTCGTGCGTGGGGCCAAGGACGAAGCCGCGTTCCTTGCGGTCGGCGAGCCGGAACAGCGTCTGCCCCATTGCCTCGGCCCGTCCCGTCTGCTCCCACATCTCGATCGGGTTGAGGGCCGGGAGGTGGACTTCTTGCGCGCCGCTCAGGTCCATCTCCTCGCGGATAATCGCCTCTATCCGGCGCAGAACGCGCCAGCCGACCGGCGTGAACGAGTACAGTCCGGCGGCAAACGGCGTGACGAGCCCGGCGCGGAGCAGAAGCTTGTGGCTCGCGAGCTCCGCCTCCGACGGGGGTTCGCGGAGCGTCTTCAGCATCAGCTTGCTCATGCGCATGGGCGGGCTCCAGGTGCGGGGTGTGGATGAACGTTGCGGCCCGTCCACGGTTGCGGTCAAGCCCGCCGCGGCTGCTCGAGATCCTCAGAGTCGATGACCAGCGTCACCGGGCCATCGTTTACCAGGCTCACGAGCATTTCGGCGCCGAAGACGCCGCGCGCGCAGTGCAGACCGGCACGCTCGACCGTCTCGCAGAACCGCTCATACAGGGGCTGCGCGGCCGGGCCCGGCGCAGCCCGGTCGAACGAGGGGCGCTTTCCACGGCGCACATCCCCATACAGCGTGAACTGGCTGATGCACAGCACCTCCGCCCCGGCATCCAGCGGCCCCACGTTCATCCGGCCGGCCTGGTCGGCGAAGATTCGTAACCCGGCGACCTTCTCGGCCATGCGGTCTACAGATGCGGCCGTGTCATCGATTCCCACACCTGCGAGCACGAGGAGCCCGGCCCCAATCGCAGCTACGTCCTCACCCGCGACACTGACCGATGCGGAGACGACCCGCTGGACCACGACACGCATCAGGGGGCGGGATCGAGGGGGCTGAGTGGAACCACGAGCCGGGCCCGTTTGAAGATCTGCTCGCGGAACGCCGGGTCGCGACAGACCTCACCCATTCGCTCGCCGTGCTCCATCATGGCCAGCATGGTACAGCCATGCATGAGCGAGTGAAGTGCGTCAGTGGCGCTGTCAGCGATGTCCTCGCCGAAAGCGGCCGTGAAGTGTGCGTGGATCGTCCGCCGCCAAACCGCCCGCGACTCCTGTTGCAGCGCAGAGGCCGTCCTATCGCCGGCCAGCGCCTCGGAGGTCATCAGCCGCATCACCTCGTGGTTGTCTGCGATGAAGTCCAACGTCTCGTCCGTGAGTTCCCGAACGCGCTCTTCGGTCATCACCCCCGAGGGAACCAGCGCCCGGATGTTGCGGCCAGAAGGAATCCGCCACAACGCATCCAATACATGCCGCTTGCTCGGGAAGTAGTAGAAGATCGCCGCGTCAGTGAGCCCAACGCGGGCAGCGATCGCCCTCACGGTCGTATCGTCGAAACCGTCTCGGGCGAAGAGTTCCAGGGCCGCCTGCAGGATGCGGGCACGCGTCTCGTCGCGGCCCCGGTTCGTGGGCCCAGCGCAAGAACCCCTGGGCGCGGGCTGGTGTTTCACGGCTGTAACGGGTCCACGGCATCCAGTGCCGTGTTGATGAGGTGCCGGACACGCATCCGGAAATAGTCCTGTTCAATGATGTCTTGAGCTCCAGAACCATAAGCCACGACGACATCCCAGAGTGCGCCGGCGAGGAGATACCACGCCAGGTCCGCGATTGTTCCGGCTCCCTCGCCGTAGACGGCCTGCGCAACCTGCGCAAGTTCCGCGCGGTACCGCTGCTCAGCACCCAACAGGTAGTTGATGCTGTCCGGCCTGCCGCGTAGTTGCTCCCTCAGGAGCAGGCGGATGAGCTCCGCGTCTCCTGCCCACCACCAGAACCGCTGCTCCATAAACTCGGCGATGCCCTGGCGGGCGGCCGCGCCCTGGGGTACGGGGCTGCCGTACTCCGGTTCCACCAGGAGCGCCTCGTAGATATCGGACTTCGACCGGAAATGATAGTGGATTGCCGGATCGGACATGCCACAGTGACGGGCGATCATGCGGACCGAGGTGCCAGCGTAGCCGTGCCTGGCGAAGAGCTCGCGAGCGGCATGGAGAATACGCTGCCGAGTTCCGTTCGAGACCTCCGCTCGGCCGGCTGCCCGGCGAGGCTGTGCGGGGCGAACCATGGACGGGAGTATAGGCTCGCGAGAGGCTCCCGAACAGTCTTCAGATTACGACGGCATTGTGAAGCAGGTCACGAAGCTGCGGGCGTCTCCGAAGACGGCGCCGGCGAGGGCGCTGGCGCGGGAGCTGATTCAGCGGGGCTGGCGGCCGCCGAAGAATCGGTGCTCGTGTCGCTGACGGCTGTGGTCTTGTTCCGGCTGTCGGTCACATACCAGCCGCTACCTTTGAAGACCACCGGGGGAGCGTGAAGCACCCGCTTCGCCGGGCCTTTGCCGCACTCCTCGCACGGGTGGGTGGTTTCCGCGTCGAAACCCTGGCGGAGGTCATAGGTGGCATTGCAGCTCGGGCAGTGGTACTCATACGTGGGCAAAGAGTCACCTCGAACAGCCGCCGCGACTCGGCTGAATGGTTTCCATGGTGGTTGGCTTGGCACTCTCATGTCAAGAGTGCTAAGCGCGGCGGGCCGCCACCATCGAAGGAACACGCCTTGCCGGGGCCCGCGCTACCTTCGAGAATCGAAGGTGGAGAGGTGGCAGAGTGGTTTAATGCAGCCGTCTTGAAAACGGCCGTGGCGCAAGTCACCGGGAGTTCGAATCTCCCCCTCTCCGCCAACTTCCCTATCGGCTAGCGCCCTGCAGCGCTACGATCGCGCGCGCAACCTCTTCCGGAGCTCCCCATGAAACTTCACGAATACCAGGCGCGCGATCTCCTGGCGCAGAATGGTGTAGCGGTTACAGGCGGCCGCGTCGCCTCCACGCCCGCGGAGGCGAAGGCCATCGCCGCTGAACTTGGCGGCAAAGTCGTCGTCAAAGCCCAGATCCACGCTGGCGGGCGCGGCAAGGGCCGCCTCGTCGCTGAGAGCGAGACCGCCGGCATGTTCCACAAGCTCACCACGGACCCTGCCAACAACTCCGGCCAGGTCAAGGGCGACCGCATCGGCGGGGTCCGCCTGGCCGACACGCCGGAAGAAGCCGAACAGGCCGCCGCCGCCATCCTGGGTAAGCACCTGGTTTCGATTCAGACCGGTTCCGAAGGCAAGCTCGTCAAGAACGTCCTCGTCGCCGAGCAGACCGACATCGCGAAGGAGTACTACCTGGCGGCCATTATTGATGGCATGCAAAGCTCGGCGCTGATCATGGCCTCTGCCGAAGGCGGCCAGGAAATTGAGGTCGTCGCCCACACCAACCCCGACGCCATCGTGCGCGTGCCGGTCAACCCCAGTGCCGGCTTCCAACCGTACGTTGGCCGCCTGCTTGCTGCCCGGCTCGGCTTCACCGGCGACCAGGCAGACCAGTTCGCGAAAATCACGCACGGGCTCTACAACACGTTAGTCGCCACCGACGCCAGCCTCGTCGAAATCAATCCGCTCGCGCTCACCACGGACGGCCGCGTGGTCGCGGTCGATGCCAAGCTGACCATCGACGACAACGCCCTGTTCCGCCACAAGGACCTCGAGGCCTTGCGCGACAAGGACGAGGAAGACCCCCTCGAAATCAAGGCCCAGGAACTCGGTGTCGCCAACTTCATCAAGCTCGACGGTAACATCGGTTGCGTCGTCAATGGCGCCGGACTGGCCATGGCGACGATGGACACGATCAAGCTTGCTGGCGGGGAGCCAGCCAACTTCCTCGACATCGGGACAGTGAACGATCCACAGCGGGTCGTCAGCGCCCTCCAGGTCATCCTCGAAGACCCCTCTGTGAAGGCCATCCTGGTCAACATCTTCGGTGGCATGGCCCGGGTCGACATCATCGCCCAGGGGGTCATCGATGCTCACAGGCAGCTGAAGATCGACGTCCCGGTGGTCATGCGGCTGATCGGCACGAACCTGGCCGAAGGCGAGAAACTGGTCGAGGAATCCGGCTTGCCTCTTATTCGGGCCAGCGGCCTCTTCGAAGCCGCGAAGAAAGCGGTGGAGGCCGCCGGCAGCGCCGCCTGACTCACTGGGAAACGTACCGGGCGGAGGTGGTTCGATGGCGGGCCCTCGTTTCTCGTTGAGGCTGGCCGCAATTCACTCGATCCCGGCTGTGGGTTTCGGTGCCGACTGCCGACTTTCAGTGTGTGGGAACAGTGGTCGGCACCGTCGAATCTCACTGGACCTGGCGCCTGTCGGCACGGTGCCGCATCGCGTCGCTCCTGAGCCTCTGGGGCACGGTGCTCTTGATGGGGCCGCTCGGTTGGCTCTTTGCCCCGGTCGCGGCGATCCGCACGGTCCTCTCCCTGGCGCAATCCGTCCTCAATGTGCGGCTTGGCCGCAGGCTCCCCCTCGAGCGCCAGGACCGGTTGGACTGGCTGATGGTGGCTGGCGTTTTCGCCGGCGCCTACTTCGCTGCCGGTGTCTCGCACTTCAGCGGCGCTGGCATCTCGCCCTTCACTGTGCTCCCGATGCTCGTCCCGTTCAGCATTTTGCAGATGCGGATGGTCGCGCGGTCGCGCCATGCCGCTCTCGTGGCGGACATGCGCCCGGCAACCCTGGTGCGCCTCGAAGACTATCGCCGTCTCGAACGAGGAGAACCGAGCGCCGCCTGACCATTCTAGAACTGCTCGGTCATCCGGATTCCAGCCGGGCCGATCACCATGAGCAGCATCGCCGGCAGCACCAGCAGGGCGAGCACCACGACCATCTTGACCGGTGCCCGTTGCGCTTCCGCCTCCGCTCGCTGTCGTTTCTTCAACCGAATCTGGGCGGCCTGGGTACGCAACACCTGCCCCACAGGGATACCCGTTTGCTCCGCCTGGATGATGGCCTGCACGAAGGTCTTGAGTTCGGGCACGTCCGTCCGCTCGTTCAGCCTCGTCAGCGCATCGCGCCGGCTCCGGCCTAGCGTAGTCTCACGCACGGTCAGGCGGAGTTCCGCTCCCAGCGGGCCCTCGGTCTCATGTCCGACCTCCGAGAGGGCCGCGTCGAGGCCCAGCCCCGCCTCGACGGTTGTTACGATCAGGTCGACCGCATCCGGGAGCGCCTTCAAGAGTGCCCGTTTGCGGGATGCGACGCGCATCCGTAGCCAGTACAGAGGCATTGACGCCAGTGCAAGGCCTGCCACCACCACTGCAATCACCCGGAGCGGGCCGCCGCCTGCGGAGATACCGGCGATCGCAACGAACACCCCGCTCGCGACCGCCATTGCCTGGATCGTCAGCATCCCATGCAGGCTCAACGGCTCCCCGGCCAGCATCAGGCGGTACTCAATTCCACTGACCCAGGATCCCGGGAGCAAGCGCGTCAGCAGGCCGCGGACGCGCTGCGCGAGCGGCATACCGACGCGAGCGGCGAAAGGTTCCGCGAGCAGCTCATCCCGGTCCGCCTGTCCTGTGCGCTCCAGCCGGTTGAGCCGATGAGGCACGACAGAGGCCCGGGCGCCGAACAGCGAGAACACGCCAAGAAACGCGGCCGCTGCCCCGCACAAGACGGCAAGCACGATCATCGCTACACCTCGATCGTCATAATTTTTCGCATGGCAACGAAGGCCACCAACTCCATGCTCGCGCCGGCCGCAAGAAACACCCGTCCCAGGGGCTCCTGCCACAGTGGCGAAATGAACTCCGGGTTCACGACCAGAAAGAATCCGACCACCCACGCGGGTAGCAGCCCAACAATCATGCCGCCGAGCCGCTGTTGAGCGGTGAGGGCCGTGATGTGGCCCCGCAGCTCTTCTCGCTCCCGCATGGTGCTGGCGACGCTATCGAGGATTGCAGCAAGGTCGCCGCCCACCTTCCGGTGGATCTCCAGCGCCCGCGCCACGATCCGCAGGTCGTTGCTCTTCACACGGGCGACCATCGCCGCCACGCCCGCCTCGAACG
The DNA here is from genome assembly GCA_003104995.1 of Dehalococcoidia bacterium. Taxonomy (GTDB): domain Bacteria; phylum Chloroflexota; class Dehalococcoidia; order Tepidiformales; family Tepidiformaceae; genus Amarobacter. Next base: position 97,490 of record PQAO01000027.1, on the reverse strand, counting down.
AGCCCCCCACCCGCGACTGGTCGATGATGAGGCCGAATTCGCCGGCAAGTGGGTCATCCATTTCGCGGCTCACCGTCTGGACCGCCTCCATCACGCCGAAGCCGCTGCGCAGCGAGGTCGCCATCACCTGCAGCGCCACGGGGAGCTGCTTGTTGAAGAGTTCGAGCCGGCGCCGCGCCCGGGAGCGCACCCACACCTCCACCACCAAGACTCCCACCACGCCAAACAAGAGCCCAATGAGGATCATCCCGGACGTCAGGGTGACAAGCGCCGTCAAACCGGCGAACGTGACCACCAACACCAGGACATACTCGCTGACTTTCAGCGGCAGATCGGCCTGTTCGAGGAGGGCTGCCCGGGAAGCGACCCAGCTGTACTTGCGCAGCACAGCGCTCACGCGGGCGCTACCGGCAACCGCATCGTCCTTGAGAAGTCCCATCGACACCAGGTCACGCGGTTTCTCGTCGATACCCCCACGCTGCAGGCTGACGGTTCGGGCGGCCACCCTGCGCTGGCTGTAGGAGAACTGCCCCGTCAGTGCGCCAATGCCCACGAACACACTCAGCGCGCCGAACAGTCCAGCCAGCGCGGCGATCACCGCGTCGCTCCGTCGAGAAACAGCTCCGGTTGCAGCTGGCAGCCCATCAGCATGAGCTGTTCGGAGAACGTTGGGCGCAACCCGGTGGGCCGGTAGCGTCCGATCACCTGGCCGCCTTCGCCAATCCCCTCGGGCTTGAACACGAAGAGGTCCTGCAGGGTCACCGTCGATCCTTCCATACCGGTGACCTCGCTCACGCGGACTATGCGGCGAACGCCGTCGGGGAATCGCTGAAGCTGGATGATCAGGTGCAGTGCCGACGCCACCTGTTCGCGGATCGCGGTCACCGGGAGCTCCACCCCGGCCATCAGCACCATGTTCTCGATCCGGGCGAGGGCATCCCGGGGGCTGTTGGCATGGACGGTCGAAAGCGACCCTTCGTGGCCCGTGTTCATCGCCTGCAACATCTCGAAGGCTTCGGCCCCGCGGATCTCCCCGATGATGATCCGGTCCGGGCGCATGCGAAGCGCATTCCGGAGCAGGTCGCGCTGGGCGATAGCGTGCGCGCCGGTCATGTCGGGCGGCCGGGCCTCCATCTTGATGACATGCCGCTGTTGAAGCGCCAGTTCGACGGGATCTTCGATTGTCACAATCCGCTCGCTTCGCGGGATGTAGGCGGAGAGCGCGTTGAGGAACGTCGTCTTGCCGCTGCCTGTGCCGCCAGAGATGAGGATGTTCAGCTTGTAAGTCGTGCAGGCGCCCAGGAACTCGGCCATCTTTTCGTCGAGGGTTTTCGCCGCGATCAGGTCTTCGATCCGGTACCGGTCGCGCCGGAATTTCCGGATGGTGATCGTCGAATGCACCGGGGTGGCCGGCGGGATCGTGATGTTCACGCGTGATCCGTCATTCAGGCGCGCATCGACCATCGGCGTGCCTTCGTCGACCCGTCTCCCGATTTGCGAAAGGATGCGCTCCGCCACGCGCCGCACGTGCCCGTCGTCGCGGAAGGTAATGTCGCTGGGATGGATGACGCCGTCGCGCTCGAAGTACACCTGGTCGGGCGCATTCACCATCACTTCGGTGACGCTGCTGTCGTCGACCAGCGCCTGGATGGGGCCGAGCCCGAGAACCTCGTCCGCGACGAGCGAAACCAGCCGCTGCCGAACCTCGCCGTAGACCGGGTAGTCCCCGGTGGCGATGAGGGTGGCGATGGTCTCCTCCACCAGCTTTCGCGCCTCGCCAGGCGCTGCCGCGGCCAGTTTGTCAGAGTCCAGGCTGTTGATCATCGCCTCGTGCAATGCGCCAACCATGGTTGGGAGGTCGGGACCAGTCGACGGCTTGAGCACGGGCCGGGCGCTGGCCGACATCATGCTGGCCAGGCCGTCGCGCGCTCCGCCAAAGCGGAGGCCGGCTCCCCCGTCGCTTCTCAGCGAGTCACTCATCGTTGGCTCCTTGTCATTCGGTCCCACTAGTTCCGCGACCCGGCGGGAATGAGTCTCCGGAGAAAGCCCTTACTCTCGCGCGCGGGGGCATCGCGCCCGGTGATTTTGCCTGCCAGGCCCGTGAGGTTCGATGCAGCGCGCGACTTCGGCCGCGCCAGCACCACCGGCAGGCCGACCTGCGTCGCCATCGTCATCTGAGAGTCGTGCGGGATTTCCCAGAACACCTGTTTCCGCAGGACCCGTTCGATGTCGGCCGAGCGAATCGTGTTCGCACCGTTCGGGTGGTTCACCGTGAGGAAGAGCCGTTCGTCCGGGAATCCCTCGCTCTCGAGGACATCCAGGATGAACGACGTGTCCTTGATGCTCGCCATGTCGACGCTGGTCACCACCAGCACCTGGGTGGCAACCTCCAGCGCCGCTCCGACGATGTCGTTGAACGCACCGGGCGTGTCGAGAATTACATAATCGAACATACGGCTGGCAAACCGCGCGAGCTGTTTCACGTCCTCGGCCTGCACCTGCCGCCAGTCGTTCGGGTGCTTGGGCGATGGCAGCACGAACACTCCTGAGGAATGCTCGACCAGCGCGGACTTGAAGGTTGCCCGGTCGAGCGTTGCGACCTGCGCGGCCATCTCGGCGACGGTCACCGCAGGTTCGATATCGAGCATGATCGCGACGTCGCCAAAGCGCGTATCCAGGTCCATCACGAGCACGGAGTTGTCTGTGTCGCGCGCGATGGCGGTGGCAATGTTGGTGGTGATGGTGGTTTTGCCGATACCGCCCTTCGCGCCAAACACCGTCAGGATGGTGCCGGCTGCCTGGGGCTGGGCCGCCGCTCCCCCGCTGGGTACCGTCCGCATCACCGCCTCGATGGCCGCCAATAGCTCTCCGACCTTGAACGGGTGCACCAGCAGATCGCGCGCACCCGCGTGCATCACTTGCCGGACCAGCGGCAGTTCCGTCGAACTCGAATAGGCGATGACCGGCGCGTTCGGCCGGATCCCGCGGACCGCCTCGACCGTCTGGATGGCCCGGGCGATCGGTTCCTCGATGGACGCCAGGATGAGGTCCGGCTTGAGTTCCTCCGCGAGCGATGCTGCCTCCACGCCATAGCCGCAGTCGGCCACCACCGCCAGGCGCGCCGGCGTGAGCATCGCCTGCAGCTCCTGCCGGAAGATCGGGTCTTCGTCGATGATCATCACCAGTGGGTTGCGTCCCATACCAGCCTCCCTTCCTCTTCCCGGGTCTGTCATCGACGCAACGCGTCGATGATGAGCTGCTGGAACGTGGGGTCCGCCAGCGAGAGGAACGTCGAGTCCTCGGTCTCGACGATCTCCGTATCGCCAGGCGCCCGGACCACCAGCCTGATCTTGCCTTTGGTCTCGGTCAACAACACCTGCTGGGTGGCCTCCGGCGTCAGCGCCAGGGTGACCACCGTGCCTTCAGGTTCTGGTTCTGGCTGGTCCACCGGCGAGCCCTCGGCTTTGGACTCGGTCGCGGTCCCTCCATCTACCGGCGCGAGCTGCCGTTCGAGGCTTTGCTCGACCGCGAGCACCTGGATGTTCTGCGCGATCGTGAACGCCCGCGTCTCAGTGAACTCTTTGTCCGTGATCAGGTCCTTGTACTGCACGTCGACCACCGCAACCACATCGACGCGGTCTCCGGGGCGGATGAGGCCGCCGGGGCTGATGACCTTGTCGACCTTGACGCCCATGGCGCGCATGCCCTGCGGGACGATGTAGCTCAGCCCGAGATCGCTCCGCTCGGACGCCAGCTTCTCCTGGACCAGCTGCTCTCCGGCGTAGATCGGGATGCGGGCAACGCGGCCGACGACGAGCGTGCTATCGGAGTAGGCGCCCCCGAGCAGGGCGTTGGCCGGCACCTTCGTCAGCTGCAGCATTTCGGCGGTGATCTCAGCGCGAGCCGCGATGTCCTGCTTCGCCGTCACCACGGTCGTCTCCGCCCCGCCCGTGGCGGTGGTGACCAGCGGTCCGCTGTCGCTCCCGCGGAGCGCCGCGAAGACGAGCAGCCCGGTGAGCACCGCAAGCACGGCTGCGAGCAACAGCCCGAGCCGACTGCTGCCGCCGAGTGCAAAGGTTCGTGCTTGTGTCATGGCTGGTCCTCCGGCGGGGATTGGGGGTTAGTCAATGAGCTGGATGATCTTGAGGAGAGCGAGGTTCGGGTCGTACTCGCCCGTTGGAAGTTCGTAACGGGTGCTGACGGGGGCGTAATGAAATTCGATGAACCGTCCGGTGATAAGGCACTGGTTCTGTCCGCCCTGCCGGCAGGTAGGATTGGGGCCGAATACGGTACTCTCATCCACCAGGAAGAAGGCGAACTCACGCAATGCGGCGCCATCACCAACAACGTCCAGAGAGCAATGGCCATTGCAGCCCTCCCATGTCGTAATTACCGGCACGACGATGATCGCGGTAGGTTGGGTGTCCGCGTAGTCCGGGAACGAGCCTAGGCCGGCCCCCTCCAACGGGTTGCACTCAGGTCGCACGTACTCCTTGTCGCCGATGACCTCCACGGTTTCTTGAAACGTTAGGCAAGCGTTGGCGCGGGCCGCATTGAGTCGGTGGGGAAGGCAGTCGGTGTTTCGGATGCGGGATACGTTGCCCGGCTCAGAGGGCTGCGGATCCGTAACGGAGGTATCGGAGCCCTCGCGAATGAAGTTGCAGAGGTCGTTCGCTCCGCTTCCGAAGTCGATGAAACCGAAGTTCCCCGTGTTCGAGTTTTGCGCCCGTACTTTGATGGCCACCGAAGTTCCGTACTCGATTGCCCCGTGAGCGATGGCCAGCGGGACGACCCCCGGGCCGCCGTACAGCGGTGCCGCAATCCGGGCGGTCGCCTTCGCGCTGACCACCGGCTCGCCGAAACTGAGCCACCCCGCGAAGGCTGTCGCGGCCTTCTTGCGCACCTCCACTCTTATCGCGCGATTGCCCTCAAGTGGAACGGCACCGAAACTCTCGAGATCTTGGACATTATCCTCCGCATAAGCTGCGGCTTCGAGTGTCCCTGCAACGAAACCAGCATTAGTTCCATCCAGCTCCTGGGCGCCCGCCAGGGCCGCCGCGTCGGCTGCGTTCTGCAGGTTCCTGCGCTGGATGTAGACCGCGCTCGATTCCACGACCACGGCGAGGATAGCCAGGATGAACAGGCTCATCAGGGCCACCGTCACGATGGACTGGCTCTCCTCGGCGTGGACGCGCCGGCAGATTCGTTGGATGCGTGCCGCTAGCATGTCGCCTTCGCCACGGTGTTGGTCTCCATCCGCATAGTCGCGGACTTGGTGTAGGCGGTGCTCGAGTCGATGCCCGGGACGAGGCCGATGGGCGTTATCCACTGGTAGGTGTGGTGCGCGGTCACTGTGACGCTTCCGCCGATGACCGGTGCCGTCCCGCCAAACTCATCGACGTAGTCGAGCGGCTTGTCGACGGTCGGTTCGCCGGGCCCGCCGTAGGTGCCCGTAACGCGTAGTTCGACTGCATCTGGGGTACCGCCGACCGCCGCGCAACGCGCCCCCTCGCGGACCGCATTGGTGAGGCTGACGTAGGAAAACGCGAAGAACCCGCAGTCGACGATGAAGAAGATGAAGGCGAGCAGAAACGGCATCGCCAGCGCGAACTCAAGGATCGCCTGTCCTTTGTCGTGATGGCTCATGACAGTCCCAGCGCAGCGAGCCCCGAGGAGATGTAGCTGGCCATGGAGTTCATTCCCGCCATCGAGACGGTCCCCAGCACCGCCACGACGACCACGGACACGAGTGCGAGAACCAGCGCGTATTCGACGACGGTCTGGCCCTGCTCGGAACGTGGGCATCGTACGCTGCGGGGCGGTTTCACGGTGCACTCCAACATTCGGTGGTGTGGGCCCCGTCCGCTCTCCGGGGCTTCACTAGTGTTGCTAGACGATGCCAAGCGCGGCGTCGATTTCGTCACCAACTGCGTTGATGGCGCCCTTACCGACAGTCGCAAGCACGCCGATGATCACCAGCGATACGAGTGCCACGACGAGGGCGTACTCGACGACCGTCTGGCCCTCTTCGCGTGGCTGGCGCGCCTGCTGCCAGGCCGCTGCCTTCAACATGAGATCCCGCATTTGATATTGCCTCCTGTTTTATGTTTCCTTGCGAGAATCGTGTGTCCGCACGTTGTGCCTCCCGGCAAACGCGCCAGCGGACCCTGCGCGTCGTCGGTTTAGCAGGCCTCCGGCCGGATCCAGAGCGGCGGGAGGTAGGGCAGCCGGTAGAACGCAATCCGCCGGATGACCCCTCGCCGCGAGGTGCTGACCCGCCGCCAGATGCGCTCTTTGCGGGCTGTCCTCAGATGGGTTGTGCGCCCGGCAAGGACGCGCAGGTCCTCGGCGACTTCCATCAGGGACGCCACTTCCTCGCGGAGGAGGGGGTCGGGAGGAAGTGCACGCTCCCAGGCCTCGCCGGCGAGCAGCCGATCGATACAGCGGTCGAGGGCGATCTCCTTCAGCGGCTCATGCGGTGACGCCAACGTAGTCCTCCTCAAGCAGCTTTCGAAGGCGCGTGAGCGCACGGAACTGGACTGCGCGCACCGCATTCGCGTTGCTGCCAAGCCGGCGGGCGACGTCTTCGTGGTGCAGCCCTTCGAAGAACCGCAGGAACACCACCTGCTGCTGCTCGGCGGTCAGCCGCCGGATGGCTGCCTGCAAGCGGCCGGCTTCCATCCCGGCGAAGACCTCGGACTCAGGGTCAGCGCTCGTGTCTTCCTGCTCGTCGATGTCATCGAGCCCGGCGACCTCGCGGTTCGAACGAAGCAGGCTCATGGCCGAGTTGTGCGCAATGGAGAGCAGCCACGCCTGGGCGCTCGATTCGCTGCGCAAGTTGTGGCGGCTCCGCCATGCCTTCAGGAATGCGTCAGCAGTGACGTCTTCCGCCTGGTCGGCGTTGCGCATCAGGACGTAGGCGTAGCGGTAGACGTTGTCGACAGTCTCTTCGTAGAGGCCGCTGAACCAGAGCGTGTCGCGCACAGTCTCCGGTCCGGTGGTCGCTCGCCGTCCAGAGGACGGCGCAATTGCCGCAGCCAGGCTCCCCATAGTTCCCCCGCCTGGACAACGGGGTGACTCGACCCACCCACGGTGCCCTGTACGGGTAAGACGCCGCAGTCACTCGTTTGTTACGGGTTATCCACCGAATTCGTCAGGGTTTTCCCCTATGTGAGGTGGTTCACACAGCGCTTTTACAAGTCCGGGGTCCTGTCGCCGCTCATGCCGCTAGCACATCCCCCGATGAAGGCGGTGCCATCCCCGGGTGCTCCCGCGGAGATTCACGGTGAGTGCCTCTCCAGGGCGAATTCAGTTCCTCCAACCCGGATCCGCGAGCCTCGACCGACGACAGCCGAACGCACCGCCTCGCCGTCCACCTCTACCCGGCACTGCGGTGTCGAGGCGTTGAGGCGGCCGTCGGGGGATATCACGAAATGGGCCTCCTGCAACCCGGGGTCGCTCAGGCGCACCGTGCAGAACTTACCCCGTCCCACCAGCTCGACGTCGTCACGTAGCTCGAAGACCTTGCCCGCGTCCGGGCCGGAGACCACCGTGAGCGCCCCCCAGGGTTCGGCCATTGGCACTGGCGCATCTTCAGGAATGGGCTCGTCCCGTCCCCCTCGCCGCAACTCCGCCCATGCCGCGAGTTGATCCGAAACGCCGGAAGTGTCGAGCGGCTCCGGCCGTGCCCGGTACCATGCGAACGCCCGATAGCTGCCAAAGGCCATCGCTGCCAGGACGACCGCCCCAAGCGCCGCAAAGAGCACGTAGGCGGCGTAGTTCGGGCCTGGCTCAGAGGGGCCGGCCCACCCGAAGCTGGCTTCCGCCGAACCCGCTCCGTTCGAAACAACCACGCGCAGTTCGTGGTCGCCGGCGGCGTAGCTCGTGTCCGGAACCACGAATTCGTAGGGTGGGCCGGTAACACGCCCCACTTCGACACCGTCCACCAGGAACGCGGCCGTGACGCCGCCGGGTTGCGACTGGATGGTGAGCCGGACCAAATCGCCCGGCTGCAGGTTCGGTATCTCGCGCGGCGCCAACAACAGCGGGGGCAGCGGGGCTACCGTGAACGTCTGCTCCAGCGTGTCCCCGCCCTCGATTGCGGCCGACAGCGTATAGGTGCGGCCGGGCTCGAAGGCGTACGGGTCGAGGCGGACCGAACGCCCGTCGGCAAGCAGCGGCGCGGGCTCGCCGTCGATGCTGAACCGCACGGTGGCGCCAGCGGGGACTCCACTGAGCGACACCACCATCTCCTCCGCGAGGCCGTCCGGGATGGCGCTGAGTCGCGCCTGCGGCGGCGGTGGTCCCTCGGTTTCGAAGGTCGCCACGGCTGTGGCACCTCCCGCCGAGACGGTGAGCCGGTGAGACCCACCCGCCAGGCCCTCCGGGAGTTGCAGATTGATGGTGTACTGCTGGCGCAGGCGGTCCGATATGCGCGCGTACAACCGACCCAGCTGGGCCGGGTCGGCGGCACCGAAGTACTGCCCGCCAGTGGTACTCGCCAGAGACGTGAGGAACTGCTGGTCGACTTCCTGTCCCAGGCCCACGACGAAGTACGGCACCCCCGACGCCCGGGCGGCTTCCAGCGCCTGGTCGCGCGTGATCCCGCCGGAAGCGGCGCCGAAGTCCTCGCCATCCGAGAGAAGCACGACCGCTCGCCGGGGCTGGGGGGCGGCCGAGGCCAGTTCAGCGGCGCGCGTCACTCCCGCGAAAAGGGCTGTATTGCCGGTCGCCGTCATCGCCTGGATCGCAGCTGCAAGCGTGCCGGTCTCGCCGGTCAAGGGCACCGGCAGGTTCACCGTTTGGGCAAACGTCAACAGGGCAGCCTGGTCCCCGGTTTTGAGCGCGTTCACGACCGGGAGGATGGCCTGTTTCGCCGAGGCGATGGCTGTTCCCTGCATGCTGCCGCTCGTGTCGACCGTGAGGATGATCCCGAGGGGCAGTGCGGCGTCTACGCCGCTCGCGACCGTATCCGGCGCGATGGCGGCCCCGTCGACGGTTACGGTGAACGCGTCGATGGCGAGCCCGCCTATCGGGTTGCTCGCTGCATCGAGCACGGCGACGGCCACGGTCAGCCGGGTGCCTTCTACCCGCGTTGCGGTGACCTCCACCCGGTCCGCCCCCTGCTGGGCGCCGGAGAGTCCCGCCGGGAACGAGGCAAGCAGCGCCGCGAGCCCAAGAACGAGCCACGAACCCGGCCTGGCTCGTCGCCCCATCACTGCAGCCTCGGAAGGGGTGTGGGCGTTGGTGCGGCCGGCCGGGGCGTGCGAGTTGGAGTCGGAGTCCACGTCGGCGTCGGGGTTATCGTGGGCGTGTTCGTGATCGTTGGCGTGGCGGTTGGCGTAGCTGTCGGCTGGTTCGGCCGCGGAGTCGCAGTGGCAGTCGCAGCCCCGGCGCTGCCGGCGCCCGTCGAAGCTACCCGCGTCTCCGTACTCGTCGGGCGCGGCGTCGGGGTGGGTGTCGGCGTGGGGAGGATCACGCGGCGGGGCAAGTCCATGTACCCAGCAGGGTCTACGGCGACATCCTGGTAGCGGAGTTCTACGTGCAGGTGACCACCAGGCGTGCCCTTGCCGATCTCCGTCGTGGGGGACGCGCCGTCGCCGGCCCCGACCGTGGTTTGGGCGAGGAACCCGGCGACGAAATTCCAGCCGTCTCCGCAGTCAACCACGACGTGGGTGCCGAGCGTCGGCGACTCGCCCACGCTGGCAACCGTTCCGGCGCAAGCGGAAAACACGGGAATCTCCGCGAGGCCGGCCAGGGAGAAGTCCACTCCACCGTGGACCTGGCCGTAGAGGCGCGGCGTTCCGAAGTAGTCTTCCACCCCGGCGTGGGCTCGCAGGGGAAGGCTGAAGCGTTCGCCACCGCTGGCACGGAGTTCGGCCGCGGGCGGCACCGGGCCGCTCGCGGGAGCGATGACCGCTCCTTCGGATAGCCCCCCGGCGCGCTTCGAAAGGCTCGGTTCGCCAGCTTGCGAATTGGCTCCCCGGGTAGTGACTGCTGCCACACCCTGACCGTCTTCGCCTGCCGGGCTGTCATGTCCCCCTCCGAACGCGAGAACGGCAACGGAAGCTGCGACTCCCAGCGCAACCGCGACCCCGGCAACCAGGGGCCAACGGCGCTGGGGCGGAGCCTGGCGTCCTCGCCGGACGCGGGCGGGCTGCCTTTGCCGCGTCATGGCGACGCTCCCCCGGTGTCGTCGAACTCGAGAACATCGCCTACCTGCACGCCATCGGCCGCGTCCGCCGGGAGCTCGACCACTCCGCGAGCGCCACGTCCGCCGAACGCGAGGCCGATCCAGGGCCGCAGCCGGTGCGCAACGCGCGTCACCCGTCCTTCGCGGTCGTAGAACACCGCGTCGATGGAGAATCGCATGAACATCATGTGGATTGAACCGCAGGGACGAATATCCAGGCCGCATCCCGGTTCCAACGCAGGGCGCAGCATGAGACCCCGAGTGCGGCTGACCACGCTTCGCGCATGCCGCACATCGGCTGCCAGTACGGTACCGCTGCCCTTCACCCGCAGTGTCGTCATGTCCTCGCAGACCTAGGAGAGACGCGTCGCAGGACGAAAACGTTACGGGCCGGGGCGCGGGCATCCAAACCTCGCCCTTGTATGAGCGTGCTGGCCCGGATCATTGCGGACTTCGGGTGGCCGGGAGATGCTGGCGGGACTGCACGGCGGTAACACCCATGGTATTCGGCTCGATCAGCACAGCGCGCTTCCTCTGGCGCTTCGCCCATGCCCCCCGGGACCTCGCGCACGAACGCGAGGTCCTGGTCGAGACGGCCGACGGTAGCCACAACGCGACGGTCTTCGCCCCGAACGGTTGGCCCCGGGGCCGGCCGGGCTGGATCCTGTTGCACGGAATCACCGTGCCGGGACGCCACCATGACGCGCTTCGCCTCATGGCGCGCTCGTTGGCGGCTGCCGGGCACTACGTCATCGCGCCGGAAGTACGCCCATGGCGTGAATTGAGGGTCGACCCGGGCGAATCGTTGCCCGCGGTCCACGCGGGCCTTGCCGGTCTCGCGGCCCGGACAGATGCCGACATGAACCGGATTGGGCTTATCGGCTTCAGCGTGGCCGGGCGGTGGGCATTCAGCGTCGCGGCCCAGGAGCAGCCCCGGCTGAAGGCAGTGGCCGCGATGGGCGGCTACTGGGACATCGAGCGCACACTGGTGGCAATGGTCGTGGGCGAGCACGACTGGGACGGACAGCGCTACCGGTATGACCCCGACCCCTACGGGCGCTGGATCATGGGGGCGAACCTCCTGCCGTTGCTCCAGGGCGACCGGTTTGGGTCCGAACCGGACCGCACCCGGGCGGCGGAAGCGCTCCACCGCCTTGTGCGCACAGCGGGGCAGAACGGCGCGATGGCCAGGACCAGGGTCTACGACTCGCTCAATGCGAGCCTCCGGGCGGGGCTCCCGGCAACGGTCCGCCCGGTATGGGATCTGTTGGCCCCGCGTTCCTTCGAGCAGGTCGGCGACAGGCAAACCGCCCGCGAACTCGCCAGGCAAATGGCGACGGCCGCGGTTGAGCGTTACCCGCTGTTGACCAGCACGGCCGGCCTCGAGCAGCTCCGGCTCCCGCTTGTGCTTCTGCACGGGCGGGCCGACCGCCTCATTCCCTTCACCGAATCACTTCGGCTGGCGGAGCACCTGCCGGCTGCAGCGCTTCGCCGGGTGACGATTACACGCCTGTTCGGGCACACGCGCTCACGGGAGGCACGGCCACCGAGAAACCCCCTGGCGCGCGCCAGGGAACTCGTTGAGTTCACCGCAACCATCCAGGCGCTCCTCGCGGCCGTGGAGGAGTAGCGGCGATCAGGGAACGGATGGCGCGGGAACGTCTGGTGCCAGCGAGTACCTGCGGAAGCTCAGGAACGCGATGAGCACGAGCAGGCCTGCCACCGGGCCAACCAGCCGGATGCCCAGCGGGTTCGCACTGGTGTCCCCAGCCAGCAGGATGGCCGCGAAAATCAGGGGCGAGAGGGCAGTTGCTTGAGGGTCTCCAGGGCTGCGGGTGTTTCCCCGTTTGGACGAGCCGGGCGGGCACGCGCCCGGTGTAACCCTCTGCTACGCTACACGGAGTCTCCCGCGGAGCTGCCCGTGTCCCTTCGTCTCTATTCTTCACTTGGCCGGGAAATTCAAGAGTTCCGGCCAGTTTCGCCCGGTCGCGTGTCGATGTACGTCTGCGGCGTTACGCCTTACGACGTTACGCACCTCGGGCATGCCTTCTCCTACGTCCAGTTCGACACCCTCCGCCGCTACCTCCTCTCGCAGGGTTACGCCGTCAAGTACGTCCAGAACGTTACGGACATCGACGACGATATGATCATGGTTTCGAAACGGCAGGGCGGGCGGCCAATCTCCGAGATCCGCGACGAAAACGACGCCATCTTCCGGAACGACCTGGACCGGCTGAACGTCCTTCGGCCCTCCGCCTATCCGTTCGCCACCGACCACATTCCGGAGATCATTGAAACCACCGCAAGGCTCATCGATCGCGGTCACGCCTACGTGGTCGACGGCGATGTCTTCTTCGAGGCTGAGTCCTTCACGCGCTATGGCCGGCTCAACGCCCTGTCACTGGCGGAGCTGGGGGAGCTCGAGAACCCGGAGTCGAAGCGCGCCCACAAGAAGCGCGGTCCGCTCGATTTTCTCCTCTGGCAACAGGTCGACCCGGGCGACCCCAGTTGGGAGAGCCCGTGGGGGCCAGGACGGCCGGGTTGGAGCATTGAATGCACCGCGATGTCCGTGCGTCACCTGGGCCAGCAGATCGATATCCATGGCGGTGGCCACGATCTCATCTACCCGCACCACGAGAACGAGATCGCGCAGGCCGAAGGCGCATACGGCGTCGAACCATTCAGTGGTTGGTGGCTACATAACGGCATGCTGCAGCTCGATGGCGTCAAGATGAGCAAGTCGCTGGGCAACCTGGTGCTCGCTCGAAACCTCATGATGACTTACGAGCCCGACCACCTTCGGCTCTACCTTCTCAGTAACCATCTGCGCTCCGATGCGAACTACCACGAAGGCGATCTCGATGCCCTTACCGATCGGTATACACGCTTGAAGGCCGTCGCCACGCGAGAAGATGCCGGGCCCGCGGCGGCGGATGGCCCGATTTTGCGCGCCTTCCGCGAAGCCATGGATGCCGACTTCAACGTGCCTGAGGCCCTGGACGTGCTTGACGAGGCCGCTCACCGCCTCCAATCCGGGCCGGGCAATGCAACCTCAGCAGCCGAGATCAGGACCGCGCTGGCAACTCTCGGGTTCGCCTTCGCCGGCGCGCGCGGGCCGGCAACTGGCGACCTTACCCCTTAGACCCCCCTGCCGGCCCAACCACCCCGCGCCCCTCGAGCGCCTCTACCTCTGACGGACTGAGTCCGAGTGCCAGCAGGCTCTCCCACGTGTGCTCGCCGAGTAGTGGTGCGGGCGCGCCCGGTTCGCCAGGGGTCTCGCTAAGCTGGATGTGCAGCCCTACGATTCGCTGCCGCCCGAATCTTGGGTGGTCCTGTTCCACGATGTACTGGTTGGCCGCCGGCTGCTCCTCCCGGGCCAGGCCGGCGTAGTCCAGCACGAGCGACGCTGGCACATCCGCCTCGCGCAGTCGCTCCAGCCAGTCCCCGGAGGATTTCGTGCGGAAGGCGTCTTCAAGCAGGGATTCCAGCTCCCGGCGGTTCACCCAGCGCCCGTAGCCGCGCGCGAAGCGGCTGTCTTCGGTCAACTCTTCGCGCCCGAGCGCGGCAAGCAGGCGCGGCCAGAACTTCTGGTCGATCCCCACGACCATCACCCACTTGCCGTCGCTGCACTGGTAGTGCCCGACGGTGGGCGATGCCCGGAATTCGCGCGGCCGCTCCTCGCCGAAGTGGAGGTAGTGCAAAAGTTCGGGCGACTGCAGTGCAAGCTGAGTCCCCAGGAGCGAAACCTCCACCTTTTGGCCGATGCCCGTCCGCTCGCGGACAAAGAGGGCGGTCATGATGCCGAGAGCCAGGTTCATGCCGCCGGTCTGGTCGGCTATCCCGGGATACGGTACTTCCGGGCGCGAGCCCGGCCCGCCACCGGAATGCTGGGCGAATCCGCTAAACGCCTGGGAGATTTGGTCGAACGAAGGCAGGTCCGCCATCGGGCCCTTCGTGCCCCAGCCCGTTGCTTGCGCGTAGATCACCCGTGAGTTCCGCTCCGCAAACGCCTCGTAGCCCAGGCCCCACCGCTCCATCGTCCCGGGTCTGAAGTTCTCCACCACCACGTCGCAGCCATCACCGAGCCGCAGGGCGAGCTCCTGGCCCTCCCCTGTCCGGAGGTCGATACACACGGACTTTTTGCCCCGGTCGAGTGCTTCCCAGAATGCGGAAAAGCCGTCGGGCTCCCGCCACATGCGACGGCCAAAGTCGCCGTTCGGCTCCTCGACCTTGATCACTTCGGCCCCGAAGTCAGCAAGAATCACCGTCGCGAACGGCCCTTGTTGGTATCGAGTGAAGTCGAGAACACGGATTCCAGACAGTGGCTTGGGCATACCGGCCAGTCTACGCGGTTCCATGGTGCTGAAGGTTGCGCAACGGGCTGAGCAGTCACTCAGTTGTCACCTTTGTCACCTTCGCCAGCCCGGTCACCGGAGAGTCCGGCTGGTGGAGCATTCCAGAAGGCTACCAGCGAATCTGGAGCGGCCATGCGCGCACGCAGATTTGGGAGTCCCGGGCGTTCACTTTGCAAGCGCCACGCCAGAGTTTCCACTTGCATTTGCTACCAAATGGCAACGCGCGGACCCGTTGCCGCTGTCAGACTCGCGAAGGCGCGCCGATAGAGTAGGTGAGATGAAGAATCCAATGGGTTCCAACGCGCGCGAAAGCGCATTCATCGGGGTGATGTGCGCGGCCGGCATCCTGGCCTTCGTCACCGCATTCCTCCTCGAACAGGTAGAAGAGCCGGTGGCGCTCGGCGCCGTCGTGTTGCTCGCAGCATTGAGCGAGGGACTCTCCGTCCGCCTCTACTTCGACGGCCGCGTTTCCATCTCCTTCGTAGGCACGCTCGTGGCGGCGATGCTATTCGGGCCTCCCGGCGGCGTGCTTGCCGCTGCCTGCGTGGCTATGACCGGCTACATGGTGGCCAGCCACAATGCGCGGAAGCTCGCGTTCAACTTCGGCCACGAGGTCCTCGCCGCATTCCTTGCCGCCGCGTTCCTCTCCCCCGTGGGCGCGACTGGCACGCAGTACGCCATCGACCGGCCGTTCGGGGCTTTCTTCGGGGGTGTTTCCGGCGCCGCGATCCTCTTCACGGTCGATGCGTGGTCTGTCTCCGCAATCATCGCCCTCACATCCGGCCGCTCCCTGAAGGCGAGCTATAGGGAGAACTTCGGCTGGCTGTTGCCGCACTACCTGGTGCTCGGCGTGGTCGGCGGCGGTCTCGCCGTCGTCTACGGACAGCTTGGCATCGCCGCCATTCTCGTCCTCGCGCTGCCCCTGCTCCTGAGCCGCTACTCGATCGCCCAGTTCGTCGACCGCACCCGCGAGAATGTCATGCGGCTCGAGCGCTCGAACGAGCAGCTCCAGAGCGCCTACGTCGAAATCCGCGACATGTCGGACGAACTGAAGGATGCGTACACCGGCACCCTTGAATCACTCGTCACGGCACTCGACGTACGCGACCAGGAAACGCGCGGCCACTCGGTCCGGGTTGCCCAGCATTCGCTGGATATCGCACAGATGCTGGGTATCAAGACTGAAGAGGAGCTGCTCACCGTGTATCGGGGGGCCCTGATGCATGATGTCGGGAAGATCGGTGTGCCCGACGCGATCCTCCTGAAGCCGGCCAAGCTCACCGAAGAGGAATGGGAGTTTATGCGCCGGCACCCCGCGCTGGGCTATCGGATCCTGGCACAGGTGCCTTACCTGCGTCCCGCTGCGAAGATCGTGCTCGCCCACCATGAACGCTGGGACGGCGATGGCTACCCTCGTAAGCTCAAGGGCGAGGACATCCCCCTTGGCGCGCGCATCTTCGCGATTTGCGACACCTACGATGCCATCATCTCTGACCGGCCTTACCGTGCAGGCCAGTCGCCAGACGCTGCGCTGGCTGAGATACTGCGCTGCGCGGGAACGCAGTTCGACCCAAAGGTTGTCGAGGCCTTCGAAGCGGCGTTCCCACGGTGGCGGGAGGAAGATCACGGCGCGCCCCGGCGTCCGCTCTATCTTCCTGCCTGGAGGCAGGATCAGGATGCGCCAGGAAGAGCGGCGGGCTAGGACGCGGGCCGCTTTGCTCAAAGCGGCTGCGGCAGTGTTCGCCACGCGCGGCTACGACGGTGCATCAGTCGATGCCATCGCGGCCTCGGTCGGCCTCTCCAAAGGCGCCGTCTACGCAAACTTCCCGACCAAGCTGGACCTCTACCTCGGCGTGCTCGGCAGCCTCATCGACCAGGCCGAGTTCCGGCTCGAACGCGTGGCCAGCGCGCTATCGGAGGCGAGCGACCCCCTGGCCGCCGCCCAAAGGTACTTCGGCCTTGGCGGCGATACGGAGCATGCATCGCTCCTCGCGGAGCTCTGGCGCACTGCGTCAGACTACCCGCCTGTCCGGGCCGTGCTCGATAACTACCTCGAACGGCGCAGCGCGCTACTCGGCAGGGGCGCCGTCGATGGGGGCGCTTCGCCAGCCGAGGCGCTGCGGCTTGCCGGTACGGTTGCGCGGCTGATCGATGCCGAGGTGCTCTATCGCCGCCTGGGAGAGGCTCCGGCGGAGGCTACCTCCTGAACTGGCTCGCCCGACGAGGCATAGAGAAAGCGGGCCTTGCGGCCCGCTTTCCCTTTGGTATTGCTCCCGTTACCAGCTGATGGTGAGGGCCGGGACAGCCGTCGAAACGACCGCCACCGCCGCCAGGGCACCAACTACGAGGAGCGTCCGGAGCCTAGCCATAGGCACCTCCCGCTTTATCCGGCCGTTTGCCGACCGGCCGGTATGTAATACTCGGGGTGGAGGAACGGTGTCAATACCGTGGACGTATGCGCGAGGCCAATTGGATTCGACGCGGATTGTAAAAAGTGTGTGCTAAAGAGTTCAGCGGCCCTGGGGCACTTCACGCCGGTGGATGCTTAGCCCCAGCTGAAGCTCCTCGATTAGCGCTTCGGCCAGCTCTCGATCCTCGTCGGCGGGCATCGCGCCGCGCCACACACTCAGCGCGAGTTCCGCCAGCCGGTTCGCGCCCACCGTTCGCTCCGCGTCCGCCAGTTCTTCAGACCGCGCCGCCTGGTGCTGGATGATTCGCTCCTTCAGGATCTCACGGACCTTCTCGTCGGCAGCCTGGCGGGCTTCGGCGTCGGAAAGTGGCGGCAGGCGGCGCGCAATCAGCGCCCGTGCCCTGTCCCCAACGGGATCGTCTTCCGCCGGCTGGGAGAAGTCCTCGCTGTGGAGCCATCGCCGGAAGACCTCGCGGTTGACCGCTCCGCTGAAGAGGGACTCGGGGTAGCTTCGGAACTGCAAGCGCAGGTGCGGGTAGCGCAGGAGGATCGCGAGCAGCACGTCTTCGGCGGTCACCGGAGCCTCTACCTGGCGAACCGGCGGCCGTGGCCCCCGCCCGGGCGAAAGCGCGCGGATGCGCTCCAGCACGGCCTCCTCACCCACACCCAGGTGGCGTGCCACCCGCTGCACGTACATAGCCCGTTCCACAGGGTCGCGGACAGCCACGAGCACGGGCCGAAGCCGGTCGACTACCGCGCGCGCATCCATCGGCGAGCCCGGCCGCTCCGGCCCCATGATTCGCATCAGGAGGAACTCCGCGAACGGCAGGGAGCCGTCAATCGCACCGCGCCAGGTTTCGGGCGCATCGCGAGCGATCTCGTCCGGGTCGCGGCCTGGCGGCAGTGGTGCAACCCGGAGATCGACGTCGACCGCCCCCGCCAGCGTGTCGGCTGAGCGCGCGGCCTGTGCCATCCTCTCGGGCGAATCAAGCCCGAGGAAGAGTCCCCCGGCGCGTTCGGCGGCCGCCAGCCCGGCCGCATCGGGGTCCATCGCCAGGACGATCCTGCGCGCGAACCGCCGCAGCAACCGCGCGTGCGATTCAGTGAGCGACGTACCCATGGTCGCAACAAGGTTCGTGAAGCCCGACTGCCAGGGGCCAATCACGTCCATGTACCCCTCGACCACGACGACGGTCCCGGACTCCCGGATGCCCGCGGCTGTGTGGTCGAGCCCGAAAAGGGTGCGGCTCTTGTCGAACAGCTCCGTCTGGGGGGAGTTGAGGTACTTCGGCTCCTCACCCTGCAGTCCCCGCCCGCCCATGGCCACGAATTCGCCGCGCTCGTTCGCAATCGGGATGATGATCCGGCCACGGAACCGGTCGTAGGGCTCCCGCCCGGCCTCGCCTTCCACGAGCAGGCCCGCGTCGACCATGTCCCGGTCCTCGTATCCTCGGTTGCGCAGGAAGTCCCGCAGACCGCGCCACCCTTCAGGCGCCCAGCCGATATGCCAGGCCTGGAGCGTTGCCGGCGTGAGACCCCGCTTCCCCGCGAGGTACTGGCGGGCCGCCTGGCCTTCGTCCGACTCAAGACAGCGCTCGTAGTGGTCCACCGCAGCCGACATGAGGGCGGAGAGGCGCTCGGTGTGGCTCCGCCGGCGGCCGTCCTCCGGGGTCAGCTGGATGCCAGCCTCCGCGGCCAGGACACGCAGCGCGGATTTGAAGTCCAGGCTTTCGCGCTTCTGGACGAACGAGAACAAGTCGCCACCTTCGCCGCAACTTCCGAAGCACCGCCATGTCCCTTTTTCGGGGAACACGTAGAACGAGGGCGTCTTCTCCGTGTGGAAGGGGCAAAGCCCCTTGAGGCTCCGGCCCGACTTCTGGAGCTGCGTCACCCGGCCGACGTATTCGGCCAGGTCAATTTGGCGCTTGACTGCCTCGACAACGTCCATCGCCACTCATCCTACGGGCCGTTCCCGACTTGAAGCGTCGCGATCGGGGCTGCAGGGGACCTCTGAACGAAGGCCCCGGGGTTACGTCACGGACCGAGCTGCACCTGGGTGGAGGCCTGGACCTGGCCGCCGATGAGCACTTCGATGGTCGCCAGACCGGTGCCCGCTGGCCGCGCGACCTCGATGGTTGGCGACGATTGGTCTTTCGCCAGCGCTATCGTGATGGAGTTGCTGATGGTCTGGCTCCCCAGCGTCACCCGCACGGTCACGTTGGTGGCGCTGAGCGCACCACCCGTGTTCTTCACCGCCACCGCGATCCGGTCGGCGAGCACTTCCGCCGAGGCAATGACGATTTCGGGGGACTCCTGCGGCGGCAACAGAACGAACGTCGCCACGTTGTTGTCCTCGCGAAGCTCCTTGATCGCGTCCATCGGGTCTACCGTCACCACGGCGCGTTTGCCCTGGTCCGTAATGGGCGGGGCCACCTCGAACTCGATGACCGCGGTGCCACCATTCGCCCGCATCGTCGCATCGACCACGAGTTCCTGCTGCGGGACATCGCCCCCGCCGACCGCCACTACGAGCGGCCCGTTGTATGCGTTGTTGCTGACGTTTGAGACGGTGACGCGGAGTACGGCCCCACCGTCGATGAGCACCGCGTTCGTCGGCACGAAGTCGGGCGAATTGGCGCTGGGCGAAGGACTCACACTCGGCGAGGGCGATGGTGAGGGGGACGGTTCCGGGGTGTTGGTCGATGTCGGACCGGGCGTCGGCGTGACGTCGCGACTCGGCACAAGGTCGAGTGTGTCGAGCGGGTCGATGGCGCTCCGCCGAGCCCAGCGGGGATCCCGCCCACCAACCTCGATCAGCAGCCACTCGAGCGACCTGCTCTTGCCAACGATGGTCACTTCCTCACCGGCCTTGAGGGTCCCGGCTTCGGCGAAATCCTCACCCGGTCCGGCACGGAGTGTCGTATCTGCCACCGCCCGCCCCTTGATGCTCTGGGGCCGTTCCCCGACCGGTTCCACCACCTTCACGCGGACCTTTGCGGAATCCTTCGTCGCGCCTGACGAGGCGGTCGCACGGACGAAGATCTCGTACGTGCCCTTCTCATCCAGGACGAGGCGGAGCGTCGCGCGGTAGCGGTTGTCGTCCGGTGTTTCAGAAACATCAACGAAGTCCGCGGAACGGTCCCCGACGAATAGCTCGAACCGCACGATGGCTTCTGTGGCGGTCGCCTGGACGATCACATCCTCCGGCTCGCCGACGTTGATGAGCGTGTCACGCGCCGGCGAGTCGACCTGCACTTCCAACCTGGTTGAGCCACCGTTGCCGCCATCCCCGCCACCGCCGCTCACGATGCTGAAGAGCAAGAAGACCACGATCCCGCCAACCAGCGCCGCGAGCGCAACGAACACGTAAAACATCGGCTGACGTACAGGTGGCGCATCGTAGTCGAAGTACGGCTCTTCGTAGTCGTCGTCATACTCGTCGTCGTACTCGTCGTCCCAGTCCTCGTCGTCATCCGTGAAGGGCTGGGCGCCGGGCGCTCCGATGTACACCTCTCCAGCCGGCGGCGGGGGTGGAGGCGGATACGTTGCACCGATGACAGGCTCGTCGTCCGGGTCGTTCCCGTAGCGGTCACTCATGGCGGATACGTCCGAGTATCTGGCCGACCTTACCTACCAGCAATCCGAGCCCCAATCTACATAACGGTTTGGGAAAGCAAACCGCCGGGTGATCAGACGTGCCATCCCTCGGCCTCGGGGCACCCAAGCTCCCTCGCCTGGCGGATGGCGTACCGGTCGGTCATCCCGCTGACGTAGTCGGCCGCGCGCCGCTCCACCGGGTCCCCCGGGAGCGAATAGTCTGGCGAGATCCCATCGGGATTGTTCGCGAAGTGACGGAACAGGAAGAGCACGATCCGCTTCCCCCGCTCGGCCTCCTGGCGGGTCGCGTCGTAGAGGTAGACCCTCCGGAACATGAACTCCCGGAGTTCATTCGCGGCCGCGTGTATCCGCGGGCTAAATTGGATCACCGGATCGCCGCCCGCCCCCGTCGCCGCCCAGCTTGCCTCCACGATATCGCAGACGAGGCTGTTCAGGCGCTCGGAATGGCTCTGGCCCAGCTCGGTCCTGGCAGCGCGCGGGAGGTCCTCCTCCGTGATGAGCCCTGCCCGGATGGCGTCGAGGATGTCGTGGTTGACATAGGCGATGGCGTCGGCGGTCTTCACCACCTGTCCCTCGAGTGTCTCAGGGATGCCCCAGCCTTCCGCAAAGATGTCCTCACGCGCCTTCGAGCTCTTCTCGATCGCCTCGAGCACTTCGAACGTCAGATTCAGACCGTGGCCACCGTTCTCCAGCTTGTCCAGCACGCGCACCGACTGGTAGTTGTGCCGAAATCCCTCGGGCAGGCACTCGGCGAGGGCTTCCTCTCCCGCATGTCCGAACGGACCGTGGCCAATGTCGTGCCCAAGCGCGGCTGCTTCCGCAAGGTCCTCGTTCAGGTTAAGTGCGCGGGTGATGGTGCGGGCTACCTGGGCCACCTCAAGCGTGTGCGTCAGGCGCGTGACGTAGTGGTCCTGGGCCGGGGCGATGAAGACCTGGGTCTTGTGTTTCAGGCGCCGGAACGCCTTGGTGTGCAGGATCCGGTCGCGGTCACGCTGGAAGTCCGTCCGCACCGGTGACGGCGCTTCCGGCTGTCCGCGCCCACGGGAAGTCGAGCTCCGGGCGGCAAAGGGGCTCAGGCGCTGTTCGTCCTCTTCGAGCCGGCGGCGTACCACATGCAGGTCCACACAGCGATTCTAGGCCGCTTTGCGCCAGGGTATGTCGCGCCCTGTGTGTGTGGCGCCCGTCACATCAGCCCTGGTGAGTGTGAACTGGGCCATGGTGCAGCATGCCCACCGGTGAAACGCTCTCTACCGGACGGTCGCAATACCGTCCGGAGGAGAGAAATGAACATCCAGACCATCACCTTCAACGTAACCGGCATGAGCGAGAAGCAGGCAGACTGGTACGTCGAATCGCTTCGCCTGGGATTTGGCGAATTCGGCGGGCTTGCGGCCCAGGCGCGCGTGCGCATCCCTTCCAGTGGCCGCTACGTCATCTTCTGCACCTGGGAATCGCGCCAGGCACTCAGGGCATTCCGCCACTCCGAGACCTATGCGCGCTTCGTCCTGAGCCCCCACGTTGTGAACCTTCGCGACGACGATGAGATCGCAGAAGAGAGCGCTGACGAAGCGCGAACCGTCAGAGCCGCAGCATGAGCCGGTGCCCGGGCTCGGGCCGCCTTAGCTCGCCGGAGCCCGGCCCAGCTTCGCTTCAGCGTTCGCGATGATCTCACGCGTTCGATCGATCATGTCCGGGCTGACGCTGACACTGGTGATGCCCCACTCGACGAGCTTCTCCGTAACCTCGGGGTAAACGCTTGGAGCCTGGCCGCAAATCGACACGGTGATGCCCCGGCGCCTGGCGACGGCCACGGCCGTCTGGATGGCCGCCATCACCGCGTCGTCGCGCTCGTCGAAGGTGTCGGCGAGCGCCTCGCTATCCCGGTCGATGCCGAGTACCAGCTGTGTCAGATCGTTCGAGCCTATCGAAATCCCATCGATGCCGACATCGATGAACTTGTCGAGGATGATGACGTTCGAAGGCACTTCGACCATCATCCAGAGCTTGAACTCGTCGCTTCGCACCAGGCCCTCTTCGGCCAGGAGCTGTTTCACGCCCTTCAACTCCGCCGGGGTACGAACGAACGGGACCATGACGTAGAGGTTCTTGAACTCGGCCCGGACCTGCTTGATGGCATCGACTTCGAGCCGGAAAATGTCGGGCTCGCGGATGTACCGGCTGGCGCCGCGGTAGCCGATCATCGGGTTCTCTTCGTTTGCCTCGAACTCGCCGCCACCGCGCAGGTTCGCGTACTCGTTCGTCTTGAAGTCCGTGAGACGATAGACGACCGGACGCGGGTTGAAGGCACGGCAGAACTCGCGCAGCCCTTCGGCGATCTGCCTCGTGTACTCCTCCGGCTGTCCTTCCTGGATGAAGGTGCGGGGGTGGGTACCAATCTGCGCAACGATGAACTCGGCCCGGAGTAGCCCAACCCCGTCGACGGTCCGCTGCGAGATGCGGTCCGCCAGCTCTGGTTCGGCCAGGTTCACATAAAGCTTGGTGGTCGTCTTCAGACCTGAAGAGCGGGCGTATCGCTCTTTCTGGCGTTCGAACCAGGCCAGCCGCGATTCGGCCCGGCCTTCGTAGACCTTGCCCGCCGACCCATCGACGGTCACCAGGCGGTCTTCGCCCAGGCCCGTCGTGGCGCCCCCGGCGCCAACGACGCACGGAATGCCGAGTTCCCGGCTCACGATGGCCGCGTGGCAGGTGCGCCCGCCGCGCTCGGTGATGATGGCCGAGGCGCGCTTCATGGCCGGCACGAAGTCCGGCGTCGTCATCTCCGCGACCAGGACATCGCCCGGCCGGACGATGTCGATGTCCTGCGGATCGTGCACGACACGCACCACGCCGATGCCGACACCCGGGCTGGCCGGCTGACCGGTCAGGAGCAGCGGTGCGACTTCGTCGTCGCCCATGTCGTCTTCTTCGTCGTGGCCTGCCCGCATGGTGGTCACCGGGCGTGCCTGGGTCAGGTAGAACTTCCCGCCCTCGTAAGCCCACTCGATGTCCTGGTGCGAGCCGTAGTGCTCCTCGACCGAACGCCCGATGCGCGCGAGTTCACGGATCTCGTCGTCGCTCAGTTTTTGCGCTTCGCGCAGGTGCTCCGGCACCGGCAGCCACGCATTCGCGCCTTCGTGGCCCCCGTCCGACTCCATCGCCCGGGCGAACATGCGGTCCTGTGGCGTAACGGTCTTGTCGAGAATCTGCAGCGATTCCTTGTGCACCATATACAGGTCGGGGGAGATCTCGCCCGAGACGATCCCTTCGCCGAGGCCGTAGACGGCCTCGATGGTGATCCGTGTCTCATCGGACGTCACCGGCTCGACCGTGAACATCACGCCGGATTTCTCAGATTGCACCATCCGCTGGACGGGGACGGCCAGGCCGACCTTCATGTGGTCGTAGCCAGCTTCTTCGCGATAGAAGATCGCGCGGCCCTCGAACAACGAGGCCCAGCATGCCTGCACCGCCCGAACGACGTTGTCGGGGCCGATCACGTTGAGGAAGGTGCTTTGTTGACCCGCGAAGCTCGCGTCGGGCAGGTCTTCCGCGGTGGCCGAACTGCGGACAGCCACGGGGCCTTCACCGAGCTCGCGGTAGGCCTCCCGGATCTCGTCGGCAAGGTGCGGAGGCATTGGCGACTCGATTATGCGCCTGCGGATGTTGGCTGCCCGGTCGCTCAGTGTCCTCGAATCGTGGACATCCAGGTTGAACAGTTCTTTCCTGATGGCTGGTTCAAGACCAGCCTGTTCGATGAAGCGGAAGTACGTGTCAGCCGTGACCACGAATCCCGGGGGGACAGGAATGGATGCCCGGGTGAGCTCTCCCAGGTTGGCGCCTTTGCCACCAACGAGGCCAAGATCTTCCCTTCCAACCTCTGAGAACCACACTACCGAACGCGTAATGCTAACCAATCTGCCTATACCTCCACGGACCGCGCATAGTGCAGACCGATGGCTTCGGTCGCCCGATTATAGACCGGTTCGGGCGCAACATGCTCCCCTCCGTTCGGCCCGAACATACCATCCCCATCGGTCCTCTCACTCTACTGTTACGGTTTTTGCCAGATTTCGTGGCTGATCGACATCGCATCCGCGTTGCACCGCCACATAGTACGAGAGCAGTTGAAGCGGAATCGAAGCCACCACCGGCTCAAGCAGCGCCGACACCTCCGGCACCGTGATCGTCGCATCAGCGAGTTTCGCAATCTGTTCGTCGCCTTCCGTGACAACCGCGGTGACTTCGCCCCCGCGGGCCTGGACCTGCTCGATGTTCGACACGATCTTCGATCGCAATGCGTGCTTCGTGGCTATGGCGATCGTTGGGAAGTTGGGGTCGATGAGCGCGATCGGACCGTGCTTCATTTCGCCAGCCGCGTATCCCTCGGCATGGATGTAGCTGATCTCCTTCATTTTCAGTGCCCCTTCCATGGCGGCCGGGAAGGCAAGTCCCCGTCCGAGGAACAGGAGGTGCTGGGTGGTCGCAAAATGCCTGGCCATCCGCCTGTAGACCGGAGCCTGACGGAGCACCCGGGCGACTGCCTCGGGGACTCGGGCGACCTCATGCATCCGCTCCTGGAGCACACTGGGAGTGATCCTGCCCTTCGCCAGGCCGAGCCGGAGGGCCAGCACGTAGAGCGCAACCACCGACGCCGTAAAACACTTGGTGCTGGCCACGCCCCGCTCTAGGCCCGCACGCGTGTACACCGTGCCGTCGGCCACCCGCGTGGTCTGGGCCCCCTCGGTGTTGCAGATGGTCACCTGCAACGCCCCTTTCGCCTTCGCCACGGCCATCGCTTCGAGCACATCGACCGTCTCCCCCGATTGGCTGACCGATATGACGAGCGTGTTCGGACCGACGATCGGGTCGCGGTACCGGAACTCGCTGGCGTTGTCTGTATCGGCGGGCACCTGGGCAAACGCCTCGATGTACCTCTGGCCGATCATGGCCGCATGAAGGCTGGTACCCATGCCGATGAGCACGACACGCTCGACCTGCCCAAGCCGTTCGAGCGCCGGCCCCAGGTCATCCAGGTACAGCTCCGCCGGGTCAAGGGTGCCGAGGCTCCAGATGGTGTCGGAGAGTGCCTCCGGCTGCTCCATGATCTCCTTGAGCATGAAGTGCTGGTACTCGCCCTTGAGTGCGCTGACCGGGTCGATGGGGATCTTCCGCCGGGGGACATCCACTGGAGACCCCGCCGCATCGATGAACACTGCTCCAGCCCGGTCCAGCCGGGCCAGCTGCTGGTCCGCCAGGAAGGCGACCTCCTGCGTCAGCGGGAGCACGGCCGCGAGGTCACTCGCCAGCATCATCTCGCCGTCGCCATATCCGATCACCACGCCGCCGGCGTTCCCCACTCGGGCCGCCACCATGGCGCCCGGATCCCGCTCCGCCATGGCGACAATCGCCTGCGAACCCTGGAGCCGTAATGCCGTCTGGCGCAGCGCCTCCAGGAGGGAGTCACCCGCCTTCAGCCGGTCCTCCATCAGGTGGGCGATGGTTTCGGTGTCGGTCTCGCTCGCGAAGCGGTGACCGGCGGCGATAAGGCCGGCGCGAAGTTCGGCATAGTTCTCAACGATGCCGTTGTGAATGACCACGACCTCGCCGTTGCAGCTGAGGTGGGGGTGGGCGTTCTGGTCGCTCGGCTTCCCGTGCGTTGCCCAGCGAGTGTGACCGATGCCGGTGGTCGCCTGCCCGATGCTCCCGTTGAGCGCCGATTCGAGATTGGCGATCTTGCCCTGCCGCTTCGTGATCCGAAGGCCTGCGCTTGTCGGGTCGAGCACGGCGATGCCCGCCGAGTCATAGCCACGGTATTCCAGGTCCGTCAGCGCGCGCAGCAGGACCGGGATGGCGGGGCGTTCACCCGCATATCCGACGATTCCACACATTCCGAGGTTCTCCCTTTGCCTGGCTCCCCGTAGGGAGCGGACGGCAGCACGCGGCACGCCCGGGAAGGGCGCTGTTCGTTCCGGAAGGGGACGATGTGAAGAGCGAAGGGGGTGCGAACCCCTGGCACCTGGACCACCTTTGTCAGCCGGTTGCCCGTGCTGGTTTGTGTGCGTCCTGCGGCTGTGCCTGCCGGGGGGCCATCCGCCGAGTCTTTCGATGCTGCCCCCGCCTCGTCATCCGCCGTAATGGCGGACCTGGCGCTTGGTGTTGTGCTCTCTGCGTGCCGTGGGTATTGGTAGGCCGGGCGGCTCACCTCCAGCGGGTAGGGTGCCCCGAGTTTCGGCCACCCCGGGGCGCGAGGTCAACTCTCCGCGCGCGAGATCCCCGCGAAGCCGAGGAAGTCCTCTTCCCACTCGAGCACTGCCCGGATGAGCGGCGCCTCGATCCCGAATGGTTCCGCCTTGATCCCGCGGACCCGGAACTCGTCTTCGAGCAGTTGCGCGATCTCGTCCAGCGGCCGGGTATGCACGGCGAGCTCGCGCTCCGTCTCCAGGATCAGCTCGACGAGCTCGCCCTGGAGCTGGTAACCGTCTTCCTGGAGCTGTTCCCAGATCCAGCCTGCGCATTCGGTAAAGAGCTCCCCCTGGAGCTTCCCTGTCAGGGGCACGTGTCCTGTCCTCGCCGCTCTGGTGTTGATGCACCCAGCCTATCGGGCCTGCGCCAACCGGGAAATCGGCGGAAGCTTCGGCGCTTCGATGCCGAGCTCGCTGCGGATCTTCTTCAGGCGCCGGATGTTCTTCGCGTCCGGCCCTTTGCCGTCGAACCCGGGCACTTCCAGCAAGAAGGGCACTTCCCGGAACGCCGGGTGAGCCATCAACGTCCTGAAGCCGTCGATCCCAATGTGGCCCTCGCCGATATTCTCGTGCCGGTCCCGGAACGTGCCGAGCGGCTGCTTTGTGTCGTTCGCGTGGACGGCCACGAGGCGTCCGAAGCCCACTTCCCGGTCGAACTCCTCCATGGCTGTGGCGCAGCCTTCGTCGGTCGCGAGGTCGTAGCCCATGGCATAGGCGTGGCAGGTGTCGATACAGACGCCGACGCGCGGGTCCCCTCCGAGCCCGCCGATGAGGGTCCCGAGTTCTTCGAACTTGCCGCCGATGCAGTTCCCCTGGCCGGCGTTGTTTTCGAGGATCAGGAGTGACGGATTGTCGGGCTCGTCATCGAGGACATCGCCCAGCATCCGGGCGATGCGCTCGACCATCGCCTCATCGAACCCGGCCCCAAGGTGGCTGCCGACGTGGAAGATTGTGCCGACCACACCCATCTGGCCGGCGAAATGCCGGTACGCCTTGAGTGAGGCGATTGAGCGGCCCAGGAGCGCCTCGTCCTGGCTCCCAAAGTTGATCAGGTAGACGCCGTGGAAGAACGCCGGGATCCCGGCGGCATCCCGCTGCCGGCAAAAGAGGCCGACCTGCTCGTCGCCGGGGTCCGGCAGCTTCCATTGCTGCGGCGCCGAAATG
Organism: Dehalococcoidia bacterium; assembly: GCA_003104995.1. Taxonomy (GTDB): domain Bacteria; phylum Chloroflexota; class Dehalococcoidia; order Tepidiformales; family Tepidiformaceae; genus Amarobacter. The sequence goes on along the minus strand of PQAO01000027.1, from coordinate 69,509 downwards.
AACAGCTGGACCGCTTCTGCGCCGATCGCGCGGGCACGCTCGAAGACGAGGTGGTGGCCCCCGGCGCTGGAAACATGGGCGCCAATTCGCACGGTCAACCCTCCTGCGGGGCTCCCGGCGCTGGCCGGGCAACCCCGAGTATGGCCGGGAGCGGCCCTATCCTTGTCCGCTCAAGCTCCGTCAGTTCGAACCCGGCTGCCTCGATCACTGCAAGCGTGCGCCGGTTCGGGTGGCAGCCGCCAGCCAGCCTCGACCAGGGAGGAGCGAGGACATCCGTGGCCCGCCCCGACACCCGCCCCGCGGGCCGCACGTGTTCGCAGAACCGCAACTGCCCGTCGGGCCGAAGCACCCGCCGGGCCTCCCGCAGGGCTGCCGCCGCATCCGGGATCGTACAGAAGACAAACGTCGCCAGGACGGTGTCCACGCTCGCATCCGGGATCTCCAACGCCTGGGCGTCGCCGTCCCGCAAGTCGAAACTGCGGGTCTTCGGCCGCTCGTGGTGGGCGGCCCGGGACCTCATATAGGCATCCGGCTCGATGCCAACATAGTCCACCTGGGGCGGGAGAAACGACCAGTTCGCACCCACGCCGAAACCGAATTCGAGGGTCAGTCCGCGGCACCCGCCGGCAGTCCGGGCCCGCAATTCCTTCTCACTCCTGGGCTCATGCCGGCTCATCCAGTCCCAAACGGCGGCGAATCCCCTGTGGCCTGAGCGCGTTGCCATCTCGTTCCCTCCTCATTGACATCCCCGGCGCACCTCCAGAGAATCCCGGGCATGCCCGTCCTCCCCGGGCCCCGGAGGGGTGATGTTTCCGGATGTCCCACACACAGGTCTGCCTCTATCCGGTCTGACCGTGATCGATTGCACCATCTGGCAGCAAGGCACCTATGCCACCGCGATGCTCGCGGATTTTGGCGCGAATGTCATTAAGGTCGAGGGACCCGACTCTCCCGACCCCGGCCGGGGCGTCAGCGAGGCCTATTTCGAAAGCCATAACCGGAATAAGCGCGGCATCGTGGTCGACCTCAAAACGCCCGAAGGGCGCGAGACGGTGCTCCGCCTGGCGGAGAAAGCCGACGTGTTCGTCCAGAACATGCGCCAGGGCGTGATGGAAAAGCTCGGGCTGGCCTACGCCGAGGTGAAAGCCCGCAACCCGGCGATCATCTACGCTTCCGCATCCGGCTACGGCATAAAGGGCCCGCACCGCACGTGGCCGGCGATGGACATCCTCGGCCAGGCTCGCGGGGGCACCATGATGACCCAGGGGCCGCCGGACCTCGCTCCGGTCTTCTCGTTCGGCGGCATGGCCGACCAGGTGGGCGCGATCTCGCTCTCATATGGCATCCTCCTGGCACTCTGGCACCGTGCCCGCACCGGAGAGGGCCAACACCTCGATGCCTCCCTCCTCGGCGGCCAGGTCATGCTCCAGTCGTTCAACATCACCGGCACGCTGTTCACCGGCGCTGTCCCGCCGCGCCGCGCACGCGAGCAGGCCGCGCCGATGTGGAACGTCTACCAGTGCCGCGATGGCGGCTGGATTGCCCTCAGCATGTCCCAGATCGGGCGCTGGTGGATCCCGTTCTGCGAGGCAGTGGAACGGCCAGACCTTCGCGACGACCCTCGGTTCTGCCGCCTCCCCGACCACTACGAGCATCGTTCGGAGCTCATCGCGGAACTGGACAAGATGTTCGCCACCCGCGACCAGTGGGACTGGGTCGAGTACCTGTGCAACAAGGGGCTGCCGGTGGCGCCGGTGCAGGACTACGCCCAGATCATCGAAGACCCGCAGGTGGTCGCGAACGAGTACATCGTCGAATACGAGCACTCGCCGGGGGAGCGCCGCAAGATCGTCGGGCCGGCAGTCCAACTCGAGACAACTCCAGGGAGCATCCGCACGGGCGCCCCGGAGTTCGGGCAACACACGGAAGAAGTCCTGCTCGAGTTCGGCTTCGAATGGCAGGAGATCGAGGCCCTGCGTCACCACCGCGCCATCGGTGGCCGTTAGCCTCCGCTACCGTCAAATTTCCGTCCAAATTCTGAAGATTTCTCCCTTGCGCGCGCTGCCCCTCTGTACGTAGGATAGGGGGGTACCCTATTCAGGTGGACCCAGTTGACCCCAGACACCCGCCGCCAGGCACTCCGCCGCATGAAGATCATCGCGGGCCAGGTGCAGGCCTTGCAGAAGCAGCTCGAAGATGACCGCTACTGCATGGACATCCTGGACCTGTCGCTCTCGATCCAGAAGGCGCTCCGGAGCCTCGACGGACTGGTGATCGAGGGCCACCTCCGGACCCACGTCATCGAGATGATGACCGGGGGCGAGCAGGAGAAAGCAATCGCCGAACTCCTGCGGCTCTATAAGGTCCAGGGTCCCGCTGAAGCTTGAGTGCAAAGAATCACACCAGGAGACCATAGCCATGGCAACAACCATCGAACTCGACGTCACCGGCATGACCTGCGATCACTGCGTCCGCTCCGTCACCAACGCCCTCAAGGATGTCCCCGGCGTCGCCGACGCCGTCGTCAGTCTTGAGGACAAGAAGGCCACCGTCACCGCGGACGAAGTCGATGTCGCGAAGCTGATCGAAGCGGTCGAAGAGGAGGGCTACGCGGCCACCGTCCGCTAGCCCACGCAAGGAGTTCTCACCATGCCAGCCGATACCACAGCCGTCACCCTCGACATCAGCGGAATGACCTGCGCTTCGTGCGTCCGGCGCGTCGAGCGGGCGCTCGGCAAGGTCGAGGGGGTCGAAACGGCCAGCGTAAACTTCGCCGCCGAGAACGCCCGTGTCACCCTCGCGGCGGCCGTGCCCGTCGAGGCGCTGGTCGCCGCCGTCGAAAAGGCCGGCTATGGTGCGGCTCCCGCCGCCGCCGGCAAGGACCGGAAGGAAGAGCGCGCGGTCCACGCCCGAAACACCCTGATCCAGCTGATCGCCGGGTCCGTCCTGGCCATCCCCACCATCATCCTGGCGATGTCGATGGACATCGCCGGGATGCACATCAACGATGACCCCCGGTTGCACGGCTGGATAGTCATGCTGCTCGCGACACCGGTGCAGATCGGGCTGGGCTGGCGGTTCTACAAGGGTTCGTACACGAGCCTTCGCCACCTCAACCCGAACATGGATGTCCTCGTGGCGCTCGGGACGAGCGTGGCGTTCGTTTATAGCGTTTGGGTTGTCATAACCAACAGCCATGAGCACATGTTCTTCGATGTGAGCGCGGCCGTGCTGGTGTTTATCACCATGGGCAAGTACTTCGAGGAAACCTCGAAGGGCGCCGCCTCCAGCGCCATCCGCGCGCTTCTCGGGCTCAGCGCCCGTTCGGCGCAGGTCCTCCGCGACGGCGTGGAAACCGAAGTGCCCATCGAGCAGGTCGTCCGCGGCGACATCTTCGTCGTCCGCCCGGGCCAGCGCATCGCCGTCGACGGCATCATCCGCGAAGGCCACAGCACCATCGATGAATCGATGCTCACCGGCGAGTCCATCCCGGTGGAGCGGCGCGCCGGCGAGCACGTCATCGGCGGCACGATCAATCAGAATGGCGTGATCCAGGTCGAAGCAACGGCGGTAGGTGAGGATACGGCCCTGCGCCGCATGGCTCGCATGGTCGAGGAAGCGCAGGGCTCCAAGGCGCCCATCCAGAAGCTCGTGGACCAGGTTGCGGCGGTGTTTGTGCCGGTCGTCATCGTGATCGCCGCGGCCACGTTCCTTACCTGGGGACTCGCCGCCGGGAACTGGGAAGCCGGAATGGTCGCGGCCGTGGCAGTCCTCGTTGTTGCCTGCCCCTGCGCCCTTGGCCTGGCCACCCCTACCGCCATCATGGTTGGGTCCGGCATGGGCGCAGAGCGCGGCATCCTCATCAAGAACGCCGAAGTCCTCCAGCGCACCCGGAAGCTGAATGCTGTCGTGCTCGACAAGACGGGCACCCTCACCGAGGGGCGCCCCCAGGTCCTCGAGGTCGTGACCCTCGGTGCGCTCTCAACCGATCAGTTGCTCTCGCTGGCAGCCACCGCGGAGTCGCCAAGCGAACATCCCCTCAGCCGTGCCATCGTCGACGCCGCGGTGGACGCGAACCTGCCGATCGGCGCCGCCAGTAATTTCGAAGCGGTCACCGCCCGGGGTGTCCAGGCGATGGTGGAGGGACAACTCGTGCTGGCTGGCAACCTCCGCCTCTTCGAGGAGTACGGCTTCCCGCTTACAGACGACTTCCGCGAGCGGGTGGCAGCCATGGAAGCCGCCGGAAGGACCGTCATCGCCGTCGCCGTGGACGGCCGCATAGAGGGGCTATTTGGTATCGCCGACGATGTGAAGCAGAACGCCCGCCGCGCCGTCGAGGCGCTCCGTGCCCAGGGCCTCCGCGTCATCATGATGACCGGCGACAACGAGCGCGCGGCAGCCGCGGTCGCCGGCCGGGTGGGCATCACGGAGTTCCGGGCCGGGGCCAAGCCGGAAGATAAGCTCGCCCTCGTGCGGGAGTTGCAGGCCGAGGGTCTGTTCGTGGCGATGGTCGGCGACGGGATCAACGACGCGCCAGCCCTCGCCCAGGCCGATGTCGGCATCGCGATGAGTACCGGCACCGATGTCGCCATCGAAGCTGGAGACATAACGCTGCTCAACGGTGACGTTTCGAAGATCGCCGAAGCGATTGCCCTGAGCCGGGCGACCCTGACGACCATTCGCCAGAACCTGGTCTGGGCGTTCGGTTACAACGTTGTCGCCATCCCGGTAGCGGCCCTGGGGTTGCTGAACCCCATCCTGGCGGGCGCTGCGATGGCGTTCAGCTCCGTCAGCGTGATGGCCAACAGCCTGCGCCTGCGCACGAAGTCGAGGCACCTGGCCCGTGCCAGTGGCAACGAATACTCCGCTCCCGTCCAGAACACGCTCGTCGCCAACCGGGGCCCGATCTTTGCGATGGTCACCGCCGCCGTGGTCCTTGTGCTCCCGTTGACCGTCTTCACCGGCATCGACCGGGGATGGTGGGGCGGCGACAGCCCGGGGGGACAGGCCGAGGATCACAGCTCGCACAACCAGCCGTAGCGCGGCACCCAGTACTCGAACTAACCGCCCACCTCGTCCCATTTCGCGCACGCCGCGGAAGGAATGGCAACGGATTTCCGGGTCAACTGACCCGGTTCACATGACGAAGGTCGTGCCGACGGCGTTCTGTACGAATGCGTCGGGCATGGCAGCAGCGATCGCATGCGTGGCTTTGTAGCCGGTGCAGTGGGCAGGCACCACCAGCCGGGGCCCAAAGCCACGCAGTGCGTCCACCGTCCGCGGGATGAATTGCTCGAAATAGGCGCCCGGGAGATGGAAGCCGCCGATAACCGCGTGAACAACTTCGACGCCGGTAACCTGTTTCGCCCGGGCCACGATGTTGACGATGCCCGAATGGCCGCACCCGGTGAGCACCACCAGCCCTTTGCCGGCTACGTTCACCACGAGCGCCTGGTCGTCCGCGAGGTGGGGCTCCGGTTCCCAGCCATGGTCTGTCTCCTCCTGGAAGAACGGGAACCCCTGCTCGAACGCGGTCACACGGGGCACTTCCCCGGTCAGCAACAGCCTCTCGCGAAACAACAGCGACGGGTCATCGCTGTCGATGAGCTCGAACCCCGCTCCTTCCAGCGCGGCCCGCGAGGGCGGCGGCAGGGGTAGCGGCTCGCCGCCGGGCGGCGCGCTTCGCCGCTTCGTATAGGCTTTGCGGTGCGCCAGCAGGGGCATCCCCGCCTTCCCGAGCCGTTGCGACAGTCCGTCGAGTCCCCCGGTGTGGTCGAAGTGCCCGTGCGAAAGCACGACCGCTTCAAGGTCCTTCCCCTCGATCTGGAGCCGGTCCATGTTCTCGACCAGCCCGTCCGGGCTGACGCCCGCGTCGAACAGCAGGCGGTGGCGTTCACCTTCGATGGTCACGGTCACCAACGCCGAGAACCCGTGCTCGGCGCGGAGCGTCGCATTCGTGAGCCCGCCCTCGATCACCGGGTTCACGACCTGTACCCACGGGTTTCGCCGCACCTCCTCGTCACCCGATAGGAGCGCGTCGATCGTGTTGTCCACGAGCACTGTGATCTCCAGCGCCTCGGCTGCCTTGAGCGGAATCGTCTCCATTGAATCCTCCTGGCCCTGGCTGCTTCGCTAACCACGCGCAACCGGGCCGATTGATACACTTGGCGCATGAAGCGAGCAAACACGCGCCCCGTCCGCGCTGGCAGCGTCACCATCGGCGGCGGCAACCCCATCGTCGTCCAGTCGATGTGCGCCACCAGGACCACCGACCTCGATGCCACCACGGACCAGGCCCGCATGCTGCACGAAGCCGGCGCCGGGCTGGTCCGGATCGCCGTTGATAGCACGAAGGACGTAGAAGCGCTCGCCGAAATCCGTGCCCGCGTGCCCGGTGCCAACCTGGTGGTCGACCTCCAGGAGAACTACCGCCTGGTGACCCAGGTCGCACCGCACGTGAACAAGGTGCGCTACAACCCCGGCCACCTCTACCACCACGAAAAGCAGAAGCCCGTGCGCGATAAGGTCGCCCTCATCGCCGAGACCGCCGTGAAGCACGACCTCGCGCTCCGTGTCGGCGTGAACTGCGGCTCGGTCGACCCCGGGATGGCCGCGAAATTCGAAGGGGCCGACCCCCGCGAGCTCGACGGCGTCAGCGCCATGGTCGAGAGCGCCCTCGAGCACTGTCGCATCCTGGACGACCTTGGCTTCATCCGCTACGTCGTTTCGATGAAAGACAGTGACCCGCGCAAAGTCATCGAAGGCAACACCCGCTTCGCCGCCGCCCGGCCCGACGTCCCCCTACACCTGGGCGTCACCGAGGCCGGCATGCTCCCGGACGGGGTCATCAAGACCCGCATCGCCTTCGAACAACTCCTGAGCCGGGGCGTTGGCGACACCCTGCGCGTTTCGCTCACGCTGCCGTTCGCCGAGAAGTGGCGCGAAGTCGAAGCCGGGAAGCAGATCATCGCGGATGTCGAGGCTGGGCGTTTCCGCTCGGTCCCGGTGTTCCAGGACCACGGGCTCAACATCATCAGCTGCCCCAGCTGCAGCCGCGTCGAGAACGAAGCGTTCGTGGACCTCGCCTTCAAGGTGAAGGAGATGTCGGCCTACGCGAAAGAATACGACATAACGATCGCCATCATGGGCTGCCGCGTCAACGGTCCCGGAGAGACCGACGATGCCGACCTGGGCCTCTGGTGCGCCCCGAACTTCGTGAACCTGAAGAAGGGCGAACAGGAGCTCGGCGCATTCCCCTACGACGTCGTCCTCGACCGGCTGAAGGCCGAACTCGACGCGATCATCGAAGAGAAAAAGCAGAGCCTGGCGACCGCGTGATCACGGAGCCGCGAACAGCGCCAGCGACCATTCGCTGCCCGCGCCCCCTTTTGGTTCGAACACGAGCGAGATGACCATCCCGTCGTGTGTCCACTCCGCATAGTTGGCGTCCGCACCGGGCGCCGCCTCCCAGCCGCGGTCGGTGAGCGCACCGTTGTAGTAGCGGGCCACTGCCGCCGCCGGTTCTGGCGATGTGTATCGCCGGATGATATGGCGTGGAGTCGCCGTCGCCTGGATCTCGCGCTCCCATTTGAGCGTGGCCGATTCCGGTGCGAGCTTGCCATCGGCAAGGTCCTTCAGTCCCTCACCGCCGCTCGAACTGCAACCGGCGAGCAGCAGCACCGCAACCAGGACGAGCCAGGCTAAACGCGTGTGGAGCGAGAACTGTTCCCGGGACATTGTTGATCCTCGACCCGTTGTAGGCGCTGGCGCAGACTACACACGTGAGCCGGTTACTGCACATCGCCCGCTATCCCGTGAAATCGATGCAAGGGGAGGAACTCGCCTCCGCCGCCGTCGGCTTCCAGGGCCTCCCCCTCGATCGCTCATTCGCGTTCGTCCAGGAAGGCGTGCATACGCCGTTCCCCTGGCTCACGGGGCGGGAGTGCCCGCAGCTGCTCCAGTGCCGGCCGATCGCCGGCGAGGGCCGTTGGCCGGAGATGCGAGTCCACTCTCCCGCGGGCGAATTCGAGCTGGGCTCGGCTGAATTCGCGGCTCAGCTCCACAACTGGAGCGGTCGCCGGGCGGTCCTGCACTCCGACTACCGCGGCTGCCAGGATGTCGCCTACGTCTCGGTGATTTCCACCGCGACCATCCGCGCGCTGACGGAGGCAGCCGGCGTGCCGGTCGACCACCGCCGCTTCCGCATGAACTTCGTGGTTGACTTAGGCGAGGTGCCATTCGCGGAGAAGGCCTGGGTGGGCCGGCAGGTGCGCCTCGGCGACGCAGTCATCGCGGTCCACGAGCAGGACCGCCGCTGCCAGATGATCACGCTCGACCCGGAAACCGGCGCCGCGGCCCCGGCGGTGCTGAAGGCTGCGGGCGAGCTGAACGAGGTCTACGCGGGCGTGTACGGGTCGGTGCTGGTGCCGGGTGTGGTCCGCGTGGGTGACGGGGTGGCCATCGCATAGCGCCCGGGGCGAGGCGGGTCTTCCGAAGCATGATCCCGCGATGCCAGAAGTCAAATGCGACTTAAGTCACCGCCCAGGTGTACCGGGATAGCCCACGCTCTTGTAGCAATAGAAAGCGGAACGGGTGGGGCTTGGCCATGCCCGCAACGAAACGAGGGCAAGACATGAGCAAATTCGTCGTTGGACAGGTGCTGGAGCACGACCACCGGCTGATCGATGCGGACTTCCAGCGGTTCAAGGAGGGGCTCGAACGGGATGAATGGCTCAGCGAACCGTTCCAGCGCGCCGCCGACGCGCTGCGACACCACATCTACGTGGAAGAGGAAGGGCTGTTCCCCGTCCTGCGCGTCGGCGGGCTGGTTGCGCCTGTGTTCGTCATGTTGGCGGAGCACGCCGAGATCTGGCGGTCACTCGACGCCATCGAGGCCGAAGTGGGCCGAGACGCTGGGCGCGCCTTAGCCGCGATGGCGAGGATGGTCTCGGTGCTCGATTCGCACAACAGCAAGGAAGAGCAGATTCTCTACCCCGCGAGCGCCCAGGTCTTGAACCCAGATGACACTGAAGCTGTTCGTCTCGCGTTCGAGCAAGGCAAGCGGCCGGAAGGTTGGGTCCCGACTAACCTGCGCGGGTAAGCCCGATCAAGAAAAGGGGCCGGTTTGCACCGGCCCCAGATTCAGAAATTGGTGGAGACGCGGGAGAGTTGAACTCCCGGTCCAGCGAAGGTTGGCTCCGAATTGTCCTACAGGCTTTCCCACCGATGGGGGTCTCACTGGCGAACTGCGATGGTGGTCCTCACGTCCGTCAGCCAGCCGATACATCTTTCGCGAGCGCTATCGGCGTGAGCTCGCGGCATCCTGGCTTTTGCGATGCCCCTTCCCGACGCTACCAGGCCGGGCTTCGGGAGGGACAGCCTCTACTGTGGTTTAAGCAGCGAGTGCGAGTTGGCGATTAGTGCCATTTGTTTTTGGCCGCCTGATTTACGAGGGTGACGCCCAACCTCGGCCTGCTATCCGGCTACCTAGCTCCCTGTCGATTCCCTTCGTCCCCGTGTGATGCACTCAGTATAGCACAGGCGTTCGCCGATCAGCCGCCTCGCCGTAGCGCCCGCCGCACATCCATCTGCTGGTCGCGCTCCTTCATCTTCTCTCGCTTGTCATAATGCTTGAGGCCGCGCCCAACGCCCAGCTCGACCTTCGCCTTGCCCCGTTTGAAGTACATCGACAGCGGCACCAGGGTCAGGCCCTTCTCGCCCAGCAGTTCCTGGATGCGCCGGATTTCCTTCTTGCGGAGCAAGAGCTTCCGGTCGCGGGTCGGGTCCTGGGTGGCGTAACCGGCGTTCGCGTACGGCGCGATGTGCGCGTCCTGCAGCCAGACCTCATCCCCCTTGACCCTGGCGTACGAACCCTGGAGCTGCACTTTGTGCTCGCGCACCGATTTGACTTCGCTGCCGGACAACACGATGCCGGCCTCGAACTTCGCGAGGAACTCGTAGTCGTGGCGCGCCCGCCGGTTCTGCGCAATCGTGGAGTCAGCCATAAGTGTGGAAAGCGAAGCGGCCCCGGCGCACGGTCGGGGCCGCTTAGTCTCCTGTTAGTGTAGCCCCCGGCTACTTCCCCTGCAGGACTTCGATAGCCTTGAAGAGCTGGATGTCGCCCTGCTCGAGGTACTCGTCGTACGTCATGGGAACCTCGATGGTCGGCTTCACGCCGAGACCCTCGATCTGCTCCCCGTTCGGTGTAAGCCACCTGCCCACCGAGAGGTAGAGGGCGCCGCAGCCGGCCGGGTCGCCACAGTTCTTCAGCTCCTGCAGCTGGTTCACCGTGCCTTTCCCGAAGCTCCGCACGCCGACGATGTCCCCGCGCCCGTTGTCGTGCAGTGCGGCCGCCAGGACTTCCGACCCGCTGGCGCTACCGCCGTCGATCAGGATGACCAGCGGGATGGACGTCGCAATGCCGCCCTGGCGGGCCGACCACGATTGCGTCTTTCCGTCGGCATCCACCTCCGAGATGATCACTCCCCGGTCCAGGAACTCATCAGCGACTTCGACGGTCGCCTGGAGGAGGCCGCCGGGGTTGCCGCGCAGGTCGACGATCAGGCCGATGTAGCCCTTGTCTTCGACGTCGGCGAGCTTCGCCTTGAGTTCGCTGACGGTGCGGTCGTGGAACTGGGAGATGTTCACATAACCGATGTTTGTGACGGCGTTGCCGTCGCGGTCGACCAGCGCGGTGCCGCTCTCGCCGGGGATGATTTCGAGGTTGGGCTCGATGAACACGCTTTCGACCGGGATCTCACCGCGGGTAATCGTGAGAGTCTCCTCGACGCCATCGGTGTGGCGCACCTTGAGCGTGACCTGAGTGCCCTGGGCGCCGCGGATCCGCTCCACGGCCATCTGCGTGGTCCAGCCCTCCATCGATTCGCCGTCGACCTCGAGGACCACATCGCCCTGCCGGATGCCGGCCTCTTCGGCTGGCGAATTGCGGAAGGGCGTGACGATGGTGATCGCCCCGCTCGTATCCGAAACCGATGCGCCGATGCCGTCGTAGCTCGAATCCAGGCTGAGCGCGCCCGCTTTCAGCTCGGCCGGGCTCAGGTACTGGGTGTGTGAGTCGTTGAGTGCGGTGATGATGCCCTGGATTGCGGCGGACCGGAGCGTCTCGGCGTCGAGAGTGGCCTTGTCGACGTACTGGTTCTCGAGTAGCTCGACTATTTCGTCAATGATCGCCGCACCGACGGAGTCGCCTCCGCCGGGACTTGCGACGGCCCCATTCACGGGTGCGGCCGGGCTGTCGCCGCCGTCTCCAATGAGGTCCTTGAGGCCCCAGCCTAGCCCGAAGGCGAGCGTAACGATGGCAAGGAGGAGGAAGACGACGACCGCGGTGCGGGCGGCCCGCTCGCCGAGCCCCGGCTGGGGCTGTTCACGCGAGATTTCCATGGGAGTCCTTTGCGCCGCACCGGTCGCGGCCGCACTGATTAGTCTGAGTGTACATGTGGCCTTTCTGCCGCTTCAATTTGGCCAGTTACCGGCCGTTTACCTCGCGCGGAGGATAGAAGCCCGCGAATCCCCAACCCACCCTCGTCCACGGGCCTCCGGCCACCGCGTCGGCGACGACCACGGCGTCCAACTGTCCGTCGGCAAACGAGGCCGGGATGGCGTCGGTGAGCAGCCGTCCCCCGAAGGCGAAGCGGCGGCCATCCGGTGCCCACGGCCGGTGAGAAAGCGCGAACTGATCGAAGAAGCTCACCATCGTCCGCACATCCGGGGAGAGCGTCAGGGGCTCCATCGCCCGGAGGAACTGCCCATCGGGACCATGAAACCGCAACTGGTAGCGGCCATCGCCCGTGTAAGCGGGCACCAGCACCGCCAGCCGGTCGCCAGTGGGCGCCCACCAGTAAGCCAGCATGGGGCCGTGTATCAACCGCCGGGGTTCACCCGGCCGGTCCATGTCGAGTACGTACAGGTCCCGGAACACGCCGGCTTCTGTTCCGGTCGTGACGGCGATCGTCAGTTCACGGGTGCCCGGGCGAAAGGAGAGCGCGACACCACCATCGAACCGGGCAGCCTCGGTTGGCTCCGCCGCTGCCTCCCGGTGGCAAAGGAGCGCTGTCCCCGCCGTCCTGGCCTCGGCGAACGCCGTCAGCTCGCCATCACTGCTGATCGCCGCGGTCCGGAACCCCATGGCGTTGGCGCTGAGCTGACTTCGCTCGCCGGACTCCTGGTCTACCGACATGAGCTGGTCCCCATAGTGAAGGACCAGTCTGCGGCCGTCGGGAGACCAGCTCGGGAAGATTGGCGTTCCTCCGGTCAGTGTTTCGGCCTCTGAGTCGCCGGGCCGCCACAGCCGGGCTGCCAGCGTCCGCCCGGAAGGCATGACATAACATAGCGCACGGCCCGTGGGGTCCCAGAGCGCGTAGTGGGCCATGCGTTCGGCAATGAGCGCTGGAGGGGTGCTCATCGAACCGGGAATGGGGATGTCCCCGCCATCTATACCCTGCAGGTGCAGGGCGGCATGAGCGGTGCCGCGGGGCATTTCGACCCGTGAGACGGCATACTCGCGCCGGCCCGGGCGCCAGGCTGGCCACCACCCGGTGGTGACGGCCGAGTCGACCCAGGCGTCGCCGCGATCGTGGAGGATACGCGTCACGCTGTCGGCGCCAGCGATCGCGATGAAGTCCGAAGGGTCGGTCATGGCCGCGGGTGGTTATACCACACCGACCGGGACTCCGGCTCGGCCGGCGAACTAACTTCGCACTATATCAGTTATGCAGAACGGGCCCGCAAACAGGTGCCTCCGGGTAGGGATTCACCCCCTGTCCACTCAGGGAGATCCCTTATGTCCTCCGCTGTAACCCAACGACAACGGACGTGTCACGGCCTGTGCGTTGTTCTGTCACCACCACCCTCTAAACAATCGGTGCACCAGATCGACAACCATTACAGACCGGTTGCGGTCAGGGTGCTTGTTCGGGGGAGCAGGAAAAATGCAATGGCCGTCCACTCAGTCTGAACCCGGGACCGACACCGGGACGCCTATCCGCCTTTCGCTGGAAGAACAGCAGCAGCTGGTCATGCAGTACGCACCGCTGGTGCGTCGCGTCGCCCGCTCGCTGCCCCTGGAAATCCCCGGGCTCCTGGAGTTCGAGGATGCGGTTGGCTACGGCACCTGCGGTCTCGTCGAGGCCGTTCGCCGCTACGACCCGTCGAAGGGCACGAACTTCCACGCCTACGCCGTTCAGCGCATCCGCGGCTCGATGATCGACGCCTTCCGCCGGATGGACCGGCTGAGCCGGACGATGCGCCAGAAAGCCCGGGATGTGCAGCGCGCCCAGGGAGAGCTCGAGGCAATCCTCGGGCGCTCTCCCAACGACCACGAAGCAGCCGCACACCTGGGCATCAGCGTCGACCAGTACCGCGACGCCAGCTCCCACTCTCGCTGGGTCACCGTCTCACTCGACCGGATGCTCGAACGCGATGACGACGGCGACTCCTTCCCTGCCGCCGAGATGCCCACCGCCGACGAAGACATCGACTTCACCCGCTCGTTCGAGGAGCGTGAGTTGTACGAAGACCTCGCCCGCTCGGTCCAGACCTTGCCAGAGCGCGAGCGCCTCGTCGTGAGCCTCTATTATGTGGAGCACCTCACCATGAAGGACATTGCGGCCGTTCTCCAGGTCTCCGAGACCCGGGTCAGCCAACTGCATGCCCAGGCCGTGAAGCGGTTGCGCCGGGCCCTGCTGCGTGACGCTGCCTGAGCACCCCGCCCGCAACCTGGCAATCACCGGCCAGAGGCCCGGACCAACCGTCCGGGCCTCTGGCGTTTTCATCAGGTGGCCAGGGCGGCGTCTCCGACACTTTTCTGTCACTCCGTCCGCCGCGGGACCCTACTAGGGGAGAACTTCCTGCCGAAGATAGTTAATGACAACCGTTCGGCCATCGTGCGCGTGCAAGCGCACCCGGGCCGGACATCAAAACACTCTGAGGGCCCCGAACGGATTGGGCCTGTTGGAACATTGGGGGTTGAAGCTATGGCGGACCGCTACGACGAGGGCTACCGGAGCCAGGTTGCGTTTGTCACGCACACGCGCGACTACCGGTCGTCCGAGGTGTTGCCAGCACTCGCGCGCCACGGGTTCACAACGACGGAACGCCCGCACGACCGCGAAACGGAGCGCCTGATCACGCAGTTCGACCCGGACCTTGTCGTCCTCGCCGTCGACCCCCGCCATGACGACGATGTGGCGCTGGTGCGGCAGGTCTCGCGTGCCAGCAAAGCCGCCATCCTCGTCCTCGCGCCGGGCCCGCACACCACGGGACTGAGCTTCGCTCTCGAGGCGGGCGCTGACGTCTGCCTGCGCGATACGGACGGGCCGGAGATGCTCGCCGCGCAGCTCAACGCCCTGTCGCGGCGAAAGGCGGTGCCCGCCCAGGAAGCCCAGGACGACGGACCGAGCACCATTACCGTACGAGACCTCGTTCTCGACTTCGACCGCTGCCAGGCCGTCCGCGAAGACGAGACGATCCCGCTGACCCCAACCGAGTTCAAGATCCTGGCCTTCCTCGCGAAGAACGCCGGTAAGGTCGTCAGCCCGGTCGAAATCCTCCGGGCCGTCCAGGACTACACCTATTCGGAGCGCGAGGCCCAGGAAATCGTGAAGGTCTACATCCGCCGCATTCGCCGCAAGGTCGAAGTTGACCCGGCCGAACCCTCCTACATCGTCAACGTCCGGGGCTTTGGATACATGCTCGAGCGGCGCGGCCACCGCCGCGATTCTTCCCGCGCCAGCGAAGCCGCCTGATCCACGCCCCCGTCGGATTGCTTGAGAGCCCGGCCAACTGGCCGGGCTCTCCGCTTGTTCAAAGCCGCGGGCGGCCGGCCTACGCGACAGTGACTCCGCTGCAGCGATATACATCCTGGATGGCATTCAGGAGCTGGATGCCCTCGGACATCGGCCGCTGGAAAGCCTTCCTCCCGCTGATGAGCCCCATGCCGCCGGCACGCTTATTCACGACCGCGGTCTTCACCGCCTCGGAGAGGTCGCTCTCGCCGCTGCTCGCCCCACCCGAGTTGATGAGCCCAATCCGGCCCATGTAGCCGTTCGCGACCTGGTAGCGGGTCAGGTCGATCGGGTGGTCAGTCGTCAGCTTCGTGTACATGCGGTCGTCGCTCTTGCCGTAGGTCACGCCGTTGGCGTTGAGTGCCTTGAATCCGCCGTTCTGCTCGGGCAGCTTCTGCTTAACGATGTCGGCCTGGATGGTCACCCCCAGGTGATTCGCCTGCCCGGTAAGGTCGGCCGATGTCTCGTGGTTTACACCGTCAACCTTGAAGGCGGGGTTGCGGAGGTAACACCACAACACGGTCGCCATGCCGAGCTCGTGGGCGTGGGCAAACGCCTCCGCCACCGCCACGATCTGGCGCGAGCTCTCCTCCGAACCGAAGTAGACCGTCGCCCCGACCGCGGCTGCCCCGATGTTCCAGGCCTCTTTCACCGTCCCGAACATGATCTGGTCGAACTTGTTGGGGTAGGTCAGCAGCTCATTATGGTTGAGCTTCACGATGAACGGCAGGCGGTGCGCATATTTCCGGGCGACGGAGCCCAGTACGCCATAGGTCGATGTCACCGCGTTGCAACCGCCCTCGATCGCGAGCTGGACGATGTATTCCGGGTCGAAATACGCCGGGTTCTTGGCGAACGAGGCGCCGCCGGAGTGCTCGATACCCTGGTCCACCGGCAAAATCGAGACGTATCCTGTGCCACCCAGCCGTCCGTGGTCGAAAATCGACTGCAGGTTCCGGAGCACCTGGGGCGACCGGTCGGATGCTGCCGTCACACGCGTCACGAAGTCCGGCCCCGGGAGGTGGAGCGACTCCTTCGGGATCGTCTGGCACTGGTGCTCGAGCAGGTACTTGGCGTCAGACCCCAGGAGCCCGGCGATGTTTTCCAGTGTGAGTTCTTGAATGGGCCGGTCAGCGACTACCATCAGACGTCCCTCGTTCCAGGTCTGGAGCGCGGCACATGGGCGGCGTTCCGCGCCTCAATGATACGCCCTCCGCCCGGATCCCCGCCCGCGCCCGCCCGGCGCCGCCCCGGACAAATCTTTACCTTCGCTGTGGGCGCGGCCAGATACGGTGGATGTACCATTTCCTTACGGAGCTCGATATGCGCGTTCTCGTCGTCGAGGACGAAGAGTCCATTGCCACCGCCATCGAACGGGGCCTCATCAAGCAGGGCTACGCCGTCGATGTTGCCCGTGACGGGGCCGAGGCCCTCGACAAGGCCACCGTCAACAACTACGACGTCATCTGCCTGGACCTGAATCTGCCACGCATCGACGGCCTCGAAGTGTGCCGCCGGCTGCGCGAGGATCGCTTCGGCGGGGGCATTATTATGTTGACTGCCCGCAGCTCGATCAAAGAGCGTATCGAAGGCCTCGATTACGGCGCCGACGACTACCTCGTGAAGCCCTTCGCGTTCAGCGAACTTGCCGCCCGGATACGCGCCATCGCCCGCAGGGACGGCGGCCTGCGCGAGCCTGTGATCAACACGCGCGGCCTCGAACTCGACCCGAACACCAACCGGGCAAAACGCGAGGGCAAGGACATCCACCTGACGCCCAAGGAGTTCGCCCTGGTTTATTACCTGGCGCGAAACGAGGGCCGCGCCGTACCCCAGGAAGAGCTCCTGGAGCACATCTGGGACGAACACGCCAACCCCTTCACCCAGACCGTGAAGGTGCACATGAACAACCTTCGCAGGAAACTCAACGAGGGCTTCGAAGAGCAGCTCATCGAAACCATCCGCGGAAAGGGCTACGTCCTCTAGCGTGCAGCTACCGGCCTTCACCCGGAGCATCCGCTTCCGGCTCACCGTCTGGTATTCCAGCCTCCTGCTCGTGTTCGGCGTGGCGTTCGTGCTCGCCCTGAACATCGCGGTGCGGCTCGACCAGCCCGGTACCATCTACGAGGGCGTCCAGTACAACGACATCGAGTGGCAGCCGGTACGAACCGGGCCGGGGCAGGCCATCACCGGTTTTGTCCCGCGCCTCCGCGAGAACGTCACCCTTCGCGAGGCCGAGGACCAGATCTACTCGGAGAACATCGACCGCCTTCGTTACCTGTCGCTCCTCAGCGTGGTCGGGCTGGCCGTCGCTTCCGGCGTCGGTGGTTATGTCCTGTCTGGAATGATGCTCCGGCCCGTGCGCGACATCACCCAGGCTGCCTCGGAAATCAGCGCCACCAACCTCAGCCGCAGGATCAACTACGAGGGCCCCCAGGACGAGCTCTGGGACCTCGCCCAGACCTTTGACTCGATGATCGGCCGCCTCGAACACTCCTTCGAACGCCAGCGCCAGTTCGTCCAGGATGCATCCCACGAACTGCGCACGCCCCTCGCCGCAATCCGCACCAACATCGAAGTCACCGAAATGGACCCCGAGGCCACCACGGACGAGTACCGCGACCTGCTGGCCACGATTAAGACCCAGACCGAACGGCTCACGCGGCTCAGCGAGGACCTGCTGCTGCTGACCAATGACGACGGCGCCAGTGTCGAGAAGGAACCGGTGAACCTGGGTGACCTTGCGTTGGAAGTCCTGAGCCAGCTCGGACCGCTCGCGTCCGCGCGCCACGTCTCACTCGTCCCGGCAATCGCCGAGCCGGTCGAGGTCGAAACCAGCCCGGATTTGATCTATCGCTGCGTGTTGAACCTGGTCGACAACGCCATCAAGTACTCTGGTGAAGGCAGCACGGTCACCATCTCGGTCCGTTCCGGTATGGGCGGCGGAATCGTCCAGGTCGCTGACAACGGTGTCGGTATCGAGCTCCAGGACATCGACCGCATCTTCGACCGCTTCTACCGCACGGATAAGGGCCGGAGCCGCCGCGAAGGGGGCACCGGGCTTGGGCTGTCCATCGTGAAGGAGCTGGTCGAATCGCTCGGCGGCACGGTCGGAGCCGAGTCTGTTTCCGGCAAAGG
This sequence comes from Dehalococcoidia bacterium, assembly GCA_003104995.1. GTDB lineage: Bacteria > Chloroflexota > Dehalococcoidia > Tepidiformales > Tepidiformaceae > Amarobacter. The sequence goes on along the minus strand of PQAO01000027.1, from coordinate 51,570 downwards.
TACGACGTTTACGATCTCGCTTCCGGCAGCGGCGCCCGCAGCCCCCGCGCGCGTCCGCACGGGTGCGCATCCTGACTCTTCGTTGACCTTCGAACCCCGCCAGTCTTGACCCACATCGGGGGCGCTCGTACGTTCCGTTCTGGTGACCCTCATCGAGGTAAGCCACCGTACGGCAGTCCAACACGGCTCGTGGCCTACTGGTTGCTGCCAGGAGGGAACCCGGCTTGACCCAGATTCTCGACCGCATCGAGGGTCCTCGCGACCTCCGCAGCCTCACCTATGAGCAACTCGACGAGCTTGCCACCGAGGTCCGGCAGTTTCTCGTTGCCACGGTCGATTGCATCGGCGGCGGCGGCCACCTCGCCTCCAACCTCGGCGTCGTGGAACTCTCCATCGCTCTCCACCGCCTGTTCGACTCTCCGAAAGACAAGATCATTTGGGACGTCAGCCACCAGGTGTACGTCCACAAGATCCTGACCGGCCGCAAGGAGAGGATGAACACCATCCGCCAATTCGGCGGGCTCTCCGGTTTCGCCGACCGGCACGAGAGCGAACACGATGCTTTCGGTGCTGGACATGCTGGCACATCCATCTCGGCGGCCGTTGGTATCGCGGCCGCACGCGACCTGCTTGGCGATGATTTCCACGCCATTGCCGTCATCGGCGACGGCGCCATGACTGCCGGCATGGCGCTTGAAGCCATGAACCACGCCGGCCACCTCGGCACCCAGCGCCTCCTCGTCGTCCTCAACGACAATGCGATGTCCATCTCGCCAAACGTCGGCGCCCTCTCCCGTAACGTGAACAAGCTCCGGGTCGACCCGCTCTACCGGAATGCCAAGCGCCAAATCGGTGAGTTCGCCGAACACGTCCCGCTCGGAAGGCAGATGTGGCAAGGCGCGAAACGCGTGAAGACCAGCTTCCGCGACCTCCTCGTCCCCGCGAGGTTCTGGGAGCAGTTCGGATTCGAGTACTACGGGCCCGTTGACGGCCACAACATCCAGGAACTCGAAATCACCCTCGCCTCCATCAAGAAGGTCGAAGGTAAGCCGGTCCTGCTCCACATCCTCACCGAGAAGGGCCATGGCATCCCCGAGGCCGAGGCCGACCCTATCCAGAGTCACAGCGGCACCTACTGGCTGAAGAAGCCGGTGAGCGCCGAGACGCCGCCCGCCCGCCCGACATACAGCCAGGTGTTCGCCCAGGCCACACAGGAACTCATCGAGTCGGATCCGCGCGTGGTCGCTGTCACCGCGGCCATGCTCGAAGGTACCGGCCTCGCTCCGGTCCATGCCAAGCACCCAGATCGCGTGTTCGATGTCGGCATCGCCGAGCAGCACGCCGTGACCTTCGCCGCCGGCCTCGCTACCCAGGGCATCCGGCCCATCGCCGCCATCTACTCGACCTTCCTCCAGCGCGGCTTCGACTCCGTGGTGCACGATGTCGTGGTCCAGGACCTCCCGGTCGTCTTCGCGCTCGACCGGGCGGGGTTCGTCGGTGATGACGGCAAGACGCACCAGGGTTTCATCGATATCAGTTTCCTCCGCTGCCTCCCGAACATGGTTGTGAGCGCCCCGAAAGACGAAACCGAGCTTCGCGACCTCCTCTTCACCGGCATCCACCACGACGGGCCATTCTCCGTCCGGTTTCCCCGCGGTTCCGGCCCGGGCGCCCCGACGGACCTGCCCATGAAGCAACTGCCCATCGGTAAGGGTGAGGTGCTCCGCGAGGGCCGGGACGTGACGCTCGCCGGCTTTGGCGTAACGGTGAACGAGTGCCTGCGAGCAGCTGACATCCTCGCGGAGGCAGGTATCGACGCGGCGGTCATCAACGCTCGTTATGCAAAGCCGCTCGATGCTGAGCTCCTCACCCGCTATGCCCGCTCCACCGGCGGCCTCGTGACCGTTGAGGAAAACGTCCGGGCGGGCGGCTTTGGCGATGCCGTCCTCGAGGCGCTTGCCGATGCGTGCCTGGCTGACCGCTGCCTGGCGAACCTCACCATGCCTGATCTCATCGTCGATCACGGCCCGCAGACCGTGTTCCGCCAGATCTACCAGGTCGATGCCGCCGGCATCGCCGCCAGGGTTCGCGAATTGCTCCCCGCTCACCGTGCGGCTCCCGCAGGCGCCAGCGCGGCGATCGTGGCGCCCTGACATGGCGGGACTTCCCGAGTCGCTCGCATCACACCTTGCCCCGCTCGAAGCCGCGCTCCGGGCGGCGGTGGGTAGCGATCGGTCGCAACTCGCTGCTGCTTGTCGTTATGTAATGGGGTGGGAAGACCAGTCCGGGCGGCCGGCAAGTGCCGCCGGCAAACGCATCCGCCCCGCGCTCTGCCTCTACGCCGGCGGGCTCTTCGGCAGTGCCGAAGCCGCAATGCCCGGGGCGGTCGCGGTCGAGCTGGTGCACAATTTTTCGCTTATCCACGATGAGGTCCAGGATCACGACGCCGAGCGCCACGGCCGCCCGACACTCTGGGCCCTCCTTGGCACCGCACAGGCGATCAACGCGGGCGACTTCCTCTACTCCAGGGCAACCTCGGCGCTCCTGGGGGGCAATGCCTCGCCCGAGCGGCGCCTGGCCGCGCTCCGGCTGCTGACGGAAGCCGTCGGCCGAATGATCGGCGGCCAGTGGGCGGACCTCTCCTTCGAGTCGCGAGCCGACGTTACGACGGACGAATACCTGGCAATGATCAGCGGGAAGACCGGTGCGCTCCTGGGCGCTCCCCTGGCAATCGGAGCTACGCTCGCCGGGGCGCCGCCAGCTACCGCCGAGGCGCTGGGGCGCTGGGGGGAAACCATCGGCCTCGCTTTCCAAATCCACGACGACTACCTGGGTATCTGGGGCAACCCTGACCTCACCGGCAAATCCAACACCAATGACATCGCCCGTAAGAAGAAGACGCTGCCGGTCATCCACGGACTCCTGGGCCCCGGCGGGAAGGCCATTCGCGAAATCTACGCGCGCCCGGAGCTCACCGAAGCGGACATTTCAGCAGTCATCACGGCCCTCCGCGAATCTGGTGCCGACGAGTTCACACGAGAAGCCGCGGAACGCCAGGCAGCCGCGGCCGTCGCCATTCTCGACACTATCGACCTGGCAGCCATCCAAAAGGATGACCTGCGCGCCATCGGTGCGTATCTCATCGACCGCGACGCCTGAGTTTGCCTGTTTCCCGGCACTCGCCTAGCTTCGGCCTGTGTTTGAGAACGTTAACCGCGACATCGACCTCGGCGTGAACTGGCACAGCGTACCGCGCGTGCGGGCGCTCCTCGGGCTCCGCGCCGAGCGCATCGCGTCCATCCTGCTCTCCGCCGAACTCCAGGTCGTGCTGGTCTACCGCTTCCAAGCATGGACGCGCCAGCTCCGGATACCCCTTGTCCCGAACCTCTGCCGGCGCGTGACCATGCTCCTGGCCGGCGTCTCAATCGGCGACTCCGTCACGATTGGACCGGGGCTGCTCGTGAACCACGGCCAGGTGATCATCGATGGCACCACTACGATCGGCCCGCACTGCAACGTCGCGCCGTTCGTCACCATCGGCCTGGACACCGGCGGCCCGGCCCCGTCGCTGGCCGGTCCACAGATCGGCCGCAACGTCTTCGTCGGCACCGGGGCCAAGATCCTGGGGCAAATCAGCATCGGAGACAACGCCCGCATCGGCGCCAACGCCGTCGTGCTGAGCGACGTACCCGCGAACAGTACGGCGGTCGGCGTGCCGGCCCGCATCATCCCGCACGAGTCGCCGCTCGGCCCGGCGCGCAGGTCACCCGGCTCCGGTGAGGGCTAGTTCCCCGGCAGCTGCGTCTCCCCCATCAGGTACTCGTCGATGCCCCGGGCAGCGGCGCGCCCTTCGGCAATCGCCCAGACGATCAGCGACTGGCCACGCGTCATGTCGCCGGCCGTGAACACGCCGGGGACCGAGGTCATCTTGTTCTCGTCGGCCTTCACGTTCCCGCGCTCCGTGAGGTCCAATCCAAGCTGGTCGATCATCCCGGTCTTCTCCGGCCCAAGGAAACCCATGGCGAGGAGCAGCAGGTCTACCGGCTCCTCGAACTCCGTGCCGGGCACTTCCCTCATCACCTGCCGTCCGCCCTCGTTGACGAACTCCACGCGGACACCGTGCAGGGTCGTGAGCGTGCCATCGCGGCCGGCCAGGTGCTTCGTGAGGATGGAGTAGTCGCGCACTCCGCCTTCTTCGTGGGCGGAGGAGACCCGGTAGATGTTTGGCCAGGTAGGCCACGGGTTCTCGTCGGGTCGCGAGGCCGGCGGTCTCGGCAACAGTTCGTACTGGAGCACCTCCCGGGCACCCTGGCGAAGCGCGGTCCCCAGACAGTCCGCCCCGGTGTCGCCACCGCCAAGGATGATGACGCGCTTGTCTCTTGCCGAGATGAATCGTTCCTCGGGGATCTCGTCGCCCGCGTTCCGCCGGTTCTGCATCGGCAGGTATTCCATGGCGAAGTGGACGCCGGCGAGTTGTCGCCCCGGTACGTCCAGGTCACGTGCTTGCGTGGCGCCGCCCGTGAGGCAGAGCGCGTCGAACTGGGTCACCAGCTCGCGGACATCGATATTCACGCCGATGTGTGTCGATGGCCGGAAGGCGACGCCTTCCGCCTCCATCTGAGCAAGCCTCCGGTCGATGAATCGCTTCTCCATCTTGAAGTCCGGAATGCCGTAACGAAGGAGCCCTCCGATCCGGTCCTCGCGCTCGAACACCGTGACCGAGTGGCCGGCCCTGGCCAGTTGTTGGGCACACGCCAGGCCCGCCGGCCCCGATCCGATAACGGCCACGGTCTTGCCCGTCTTCAGCGTCGCAGGCTCGGGCTCGATCCAGCCCTCGGACCATGCGCGCTCGATGATCGTCAGCTCGACCTGCTTGATCGTGACCGGATCGTTGTTGATCCCGAGCACGCAGGCTGCCTCGCACGGCGCCGGACACAACCTCCCGGTGAATTCCGGGAAGTTGTTGGTCGCGTGCAGCCGGTCGATCGCGTCACGCCACTTGTCGCGGTACACCAGGTCGTTCCAATCGGGAATGATGTTGCCGAGGGGACAACCCTGGTGGCAAAACGGGATGCCGCAATCCATGCAGCGGGCCGCCTGGTTCTTGAGGTGGCCAACCGGGAAGTCCTCGTACACCTCGAGCCAATCGTGGACGCGCTCCTCCACCGGGCGACGGGTGGGCAATTTGCGCGCGAACTCCAGGAAGCCTGTGGGTTTAGCCACGGATCACCTCCGCCGCCGGGGCAGGCATGGCGGCCAGTCGCTCGGTCTCGCGCCGCCGCTCCTCGAGCACACGCCGGTACTCTTTCGGCATCACCTTCACGAACTTCGTTGCCATTTCGGGCCAGTCCTTCAGGACTCGCGCGGCCACAGTGCTGGCCGTGTACTCCTGGTGCCGCTCCAGCAGGCCCTTCACCAGGTCCAGGTCCTCATGCTCATCCAGCGGCTCCAGCCCGACCATCTCCAGGTTGCAGCGGCTCGCAAAGTCGCCGTCCTCGTCCAGCACGTAGGCGATGCCGCCGCTCATGCCGGCGCCGAAGTTCCGGCCGGTCTTCCCGATGATGACCGCGCGGCCACCCGTCATGTACTCGCAGCCATGGTCCCCGGTCCCTTCGACCACGCCGACAGCCCCGCTGTTGCGAACCATGAAGCGCTCGCCCGCAATCCCGCGGAAGAACGCCGCGCCGCTGGTCGCGCCGTAGAGCGCCACGTTGCCGATAACGATGTTCTCCTCTGGTACGAACCCGCCGACTGTGGACGGGTAGACGACGATCTTGCCTCCGGAAAGACCCTTTCCGACGTAGTCGTTGGTATCACCTTCCAGGCGAAGCGTTATCCCGCTCGGGACGAACGCGCCGAAGCTTTGTCCGGCCGAACCATGGAACTGGATGTCGATCGTGCCGTCGGGCAGTCCGCTTCCGCCATACCGCCGGGTCAGCTCGCTGCCGAGCATCGTGCCCACGGTCCGGTTCACGTTGCGGATAGGGAGGTCGAGCGTGACCTTCTCGCCGCGTTCCAGGGCGGGCGTGCACAGCCGCAGCAGTTCGTTATCCAGCGCTCGCTCCAGCCCATGGTCCTGGTCCGCCACACGCCGCGTCGCAACCTCGGGCCCCACCTCTGGCCGGTAGAGGATTGCCGAGAGGTCGAGTCCCTGGGCTTTCCAATGGTTCACGGCACGACGCACGTCCAGCAGGTCGCTCCGGCCGATCATCTCCTCGATCGTCCGGAAGCCGAGCTGGGCCATGTACTCGCGCACCTCCTCCGCGATGAAGCGGAAGAAGTTCACCACGTGCTCAGCCTTGCCGGCGAACCTGGCCCGCAATTCCGGGTTCTGGGTGGCTATGCCGACGGGACAGGTATCCAGGTGGCAGACGCGCATCATGATGCAGCCCATCACGACCAGCGGCGCCGTTGCGAACCCGAATTCCTCCGCCCCCAGGAGCGCCCCGATGATCACATCGCGGCCGGTTTTCATCTGGCCGTCAACCTGGACGATGATCCGGTCGCGCAGTTTGTTCATCACGAGCGTTTGCTGCGTTTCGGCCAGGCCGAGTTCCCACGGGATACCTGCGTGCTTGAGTGACGTCAGGGGGCTCGCACCCGTCCCGCCGTCGAAACCACTGATGAGTACGACATCGGACTTGGCCTTCGCCACGCCCGCTGCCACCGTCCCGACGCCCATCTCCGCGACAAGCTTCACGCTGATGCGGGCCCGCGGGTTGGAGTTCTTCAGGTCGTGGATCAGCTGGGCAAGGTCTTCGATCGAGTAGATGTCGTGGTGCGGCGGCGGGCTGATGAGGCCAACCCCGGGCGTCGCATGCCGAACCTCGGCAATCCAGGGATAGACCTTCGCACCGGGAAGCTGGCCGCCCTCGCCGGGCTTCGCGCCCTGGGCCATCTTGATCTGCAACTCGTCCGCGTTCACGAGGTACTCGCTGGTTACACCGAACCGGCCGGAGGCGACCTGCTTGATCGAACTGCGGCGCAGGTCGCCGTTTTCGTCGGGGACGAACCGCCTGCGGTCCTCTCCGCCTTCGCCGGTGTTGCTGCGCCCGCCGATGCGGTTCATGGCGATGGCGAGCGTCTCATGAGCCTCGGCGCTGATCGAGCCATAGGACATGGCGCCGGTCGCGAACCGCCGGAATAGGTTCTCGGCCGCCTCGACTTCCTCGATGGGAACCGGCGGTCTGTCGGACTTGAGTTCGAACAATCCGCGGAGCGTCGCCATCCGCTCGCTCTGCTCATCAACGAGCCCGGTGTATTCGCGGAAGATCTTGAATTGCCCGGTCCGGGTCGCATGCTGGAGCTTGAAGACCGTATCCGGGTTGAAGAGGTGGTGCTCTCCGTCGCGGCGCCATTGGTACTGCCCGCCCCACTGGAGCTCGCGCAGGCCTCCATCACGCGACGGGAAGGCCCGCTGGTGATGCGAGAGCGCCTCCACCGCGATCTCGTCGACGCCGACGCCGCCGATGCGTGACACGGTCTTGGTGAAGTACCGGTCGATGAACTCCTCGGCGAGGCCGATGGCCTCGAAGATCTGCGCGCCCCTGTAGCTATGGATGGTGGAGATGCCCATCTTCGACATCACCTTCACCACGCCTTTCTTGATGGCCTTCAGGTAGTGATGGTGGAGGTCGTCGACGCTCAGCTCGGGATTGATATACCCATCCCTCTGGACCTGGTCGAGGGAGTCGAGCGCGAGGTAGGGGTTCACGGCGCCCGCCCCGTAGCCGATCAGCAGCGCGAAGTGGTGGACCTCCCGCGCCTCGCCGGTTTCGACCACCAGCCCGACCTGTGTGCGCTTCTTTGTGCGGACCAGGTGGTTGTGGAGGCCTGCGACCGCCAGCAGGGAGGGAATCGGCGCATGTTCGGCGTCCACGCCGCGGTCCGAGAGGATGAGGATCTTGGCGCCGTCGGCGATCGCCTCGTCGGCCTGCGCGAAGATCTCATCCAAAGCAGGCGCAAGTCCCGCTGGGCCGGCTTTTGCCGGGAACAGCATCGGGAGAACAGTCGCCCCGAGGGCATGCTCCTTGAGTGACTTCAGCTTCGCCAGTTGCTCGTTGTCGATGAACGGGTTGTCCAGACTGACCAGGTGCGAGCTCTCGGGGGTCGGATGCAGGAGGTTCCCTTCCGGCCCGATGACCGTCTTCACCGAGGTCACGAGCTCTTCGCGGATGGCATCGAGCGGCGGGTTCGTCACCTGGGCAAACAGCTGCTGGAAATAGTTGTACAGCGGCTGCGCGCGGATCGAGAGCACGGCCAGGGGCGTGTCGGTGCCCATCGAGCCGATGGCTTCCTCACCGTTTTGGCCCATCGGACCGAGGATGTACTTCAGATCTTCGATGGTGTACCCAAAGGCCATTTGCTGCTGGAGCAGTACCTCTGGCGCAGGTGGCTGCGGGGCTTCCACCTCCGGGATATCGTCAATGGGGAGCAGGTTCGCTTGAAGCCACTGCTCGTATGGATGCTCGGTGGCGAGCCTCATCTTGAGTTCGGTGTCGTCGATGATGCGGCCTTCTTCGAGGCTCACCAGGAACATCTTGCCCGGTTGGAGCCGCCCCTTGTGCAGGACACGCTCCGGCTCAATGGGAAGTACACCGACCTCGGACGCCATCACGACCAGGTCGTCCTTTGTTACGTAGTAGCGCGAAGGGCGCAGCCCATTACGGTCGAGGACCGCCCCGATGTTCGTGCCATCGGTGAAGGCAACCGAAGCCGGGCCGTCCCAGGGTTCCATCAGGCAGCTGTGGTACTCGTAGAATGCGCGCTTCTCCGGAGGCATCGACTCGTGCGCCTGCCATGCCTCGGGGATGAGCATCATCATCGCGTGAGAGAGCGGGCGGCCCGCGAGGACCAGCAGCTCGAGCGCCTCGTCGAGGCTGGCGGTATCGCTGCCGTGCTCGTTGATCACCGGCAGGATCTTGTGGATGTCGTCGAACAACGGGGATGCGAAGAGCGCCTCGCGGGCGGCCATCCAGTTGCGGTTCCCGCGGAGCGTATTGATCTCGCCGTTGTGCGCGATCATCCGGTAGGGGTGGGCCAGCTCCCAGCTCGGGAACGTGTTCGTGCTGAAGCGCGAATGGAACATCGCCAGCGCGCTGATCATGTGGCGGCTGCTCAGGTCGGGGAAGTATCCGCGCAGCTGCATCGCCGTCAGCATGCCCTTGTACACCAGCGTCCGGCACGAAAGGCTCGAGAAGTAGAACCACTCGGCATCGCGAATGCCCCAGCGATCAAGAGCCTTCTCAAACCGCTTGCGGATCACATACAGCTTGCGCTCGAAGTCGTCGTCGCTTCCGACCCGCGAACCGCGGCCGATGAAGACCTGGTAGACGGCTGGCTCGGCCGCGAGGGCGGTCGCGCCAAGCATTGCGTTGTTGGTCGGGACTTCCCGCCAGCCCAGGAGGTGCTGGCCCTCTTCTTCGACGATCGCCGTGAACAGTGCCATGGCCTGGTTCCGGTCGCGCTCGCCACGCGAGGAGAAGAAGAGGCCGGCCCCGTAGTGGCCGGCCTCTGGCAGCTTGATCCCAAGCTGGGCACACTCGCGCCGCAGAAACTCATGCGGCATCTGCAGGAGGATGCCCGCTCCGTCTCCTGTGTTTGGCTCGCTGCCCGATGCGCCCCGGTGGTACAGGTTCTCCAGCGCCGTCAGGCCGTCCTCAACCACCTGGTGAGAGCGGTGGCCCTTCAGGTGGACAACGAACCCCACGCCGCAACTGTCGCGCTCGAACTCCGGGCGGTATAGCCCTTGAGCGGACGGCTTTCCTGGCTGGCTCAACGTCCTCTTCCCCCCAAATTGCAGTGTCAAACACCCCCCGTTTCGCGAATGCCATGGCCCCCGCGGGGCCGGCGGTTTCGCCGCCCACGATTGTGAAAACATTCGCAAAGTCAGGCGAACAGTTAGGTGAGTTTGCAGTATAGCAGCGCTGTCAACCGGTCCGTCGACCCCGCGTGTTCCGAATTCCCGCCCATGACCGGTCCCTATCCATTCCCACCCGGCGCGTATACTGGCCCCAGCTTCTCACCGGCAGGCACGCGATGACAGAGTCCTACTGGACACCGGAAACCCTCGAAGAGATGGTCAGCGCCCGCTCGAAGATCCTTGGGCCGGCCGTCTGGGCAGCGGCGACGCCCGATCCGCGCCAACTCATCTCCTTCGCCGGTGGTCTTCCCGACATCCCCTCGTTGCCCGGCGAACAACTTCTCCGCGCTGCCCGCACGGTCATCGACCGCGAACAGAAGGAAGCGCTGGAGTACGGCGGGACCTACGGCCCGGCGCCGCTCCGCGACGCCATCGCTGAACGTTCAACACGCATCGAAGGCATTCCAGTGACGCGCGACAACGTCATCATCGCGAGCGGATCGGCACATGCCATTGGCATGGTCTGCGAAACCCTGCTCGACGCTGGCGACTACGTCATGGTCGAAAGCCCGAACTTCCCCGGCAGCATGCGCACCATCCGCTCCTTCGGCGCGCACCAGGTGGCGATTCCGATGGACGAGCACGGCATGCGCACCGAAGTCCTGGCCGCCGAACTCCAGAACCTCGCCGACCAGGGGAAGCGCGCCAAGTTCATCTACTGCATCCCCACCCACCAGAACCCGGCAGGCTGCACGCTCTCGCTCGAACGCCGCCACGAACTGCTTGAACTCGCGCGGAAGTACCAGACGTTCGTCCTCGAAGACGACGCCTACGGTGAACTCTGGTTCGAGACGCCCCCGCCTCCGTCCCTGTTCGCCATGAGCAACGCCGACCACGGCATCAAGGTGTCCAGCTTCTCCAAAATCATCGCTACGGGCCTCCGCATGGGCTGGATCATGGGCCCGCCGGTGCTCGTCTCCCGCATCGCCGCGCTGCGCTACGACATGGGCAGCAGCCCGTTCCTCGGACGCGTCATCGCCGAGATGATCCGCAACGGCGATCTCGACCGGCACATCGAGGGCCTCCGGCGCACCTACTTGCGCAAGCTCGAACGCGTGGAAGATGCCCTGGTCCGGTATTGCGCCGACTACACCACGTACGTGCGGCCGCTCGGCGGCTTCTTCCTCTGGCTCCAGCTTCGCCCTGGAATGAGCTCCCGCGATGTGCAGCTCGCGGCCAACGAGCGGGGGGTCATCGTCGGCCAGGGGCCGCAGTTCTTCGCCGATGGACAGGCGACCAATCACCTGCGGCTGGCCTTCAGTTATGTCGCTATGGAAGAGATCGAGGAAGGTATCCATCGACTCGGCGAAGCGATGGCCGAAGTCGCCGCCCGCTCCACCGCCAAGTAGGACTACGCCAACGCCACCGGCTCGAACCCGAATGCGCGGGCGATGGCGTCCGCGGCGGCATTCGGCGCCACGCTGGTGGTGTCGATGCACAGGTACGGGTCGGGGAACGGCAAGGCGCCGCCAGATTCGAAGCTGTACTTCGCATCGATTTCGCGGAGCCACGCGGGTGTGCTGGCCTCGTCGCTCCGGGCCTTCATGGCGCGCCGCGAAGCCAGGCCGTTTCGCTCCGCCCGCACTTCGAGCGGCGCCACCAGTTCAACGAAGTACACCTCGCCCCCGGCCCTCAACACCGTCTCCCGGTACCGGCGAATTGGCGCTCCGTCGTCCGGCTCGCTAAACGCCCAAACGTAGGTGAAAACCAGGTCCACACCGCTCGCCGCCGCTTCCTCGACCACCCGCCGCCTGAATTCATCGACCAGGCGTTGAAATGACGGTGTGCCCCAATCGAAGACCGCCGCTACTGCGTCCAGCGACACGTGGTTGTGGAACAGCCGGAACCCATAGCGCTCGGCGAGCGCCTTGCCGACCGTGGCCTTCCCAACCGCCGGCGCTCCGATGATGACAACCAGCCGCATGCCCCAAGCATACCGCGCCAACCAAACGACACCGGAGCGGCGCCTGCGTAGAATCCGCCCCCTGGAGGGATGCCCATGCACAACGTCGCCATCGGGAACGTCGAGGTCACCGCGCTTTACGACGCGCCAATCCTCATGGACCCGCGCCAGTTCATGCCGCAGCACGCCGACGCGTTCCTGTCCGAGTTCGGACACCTCGCGGACGAGCGCGGCCTCATGCAGATGGCCGTGACCTGCTACCTCGTCCGCTCCAACGGAAAGAACTACCTGGTCGATACAGGGCTGGGGCCGCGAAAACGGCCCGGCTTCCCGAGCGGGAACCTCGACCTCGCACTCCGCGATGCAGGGCTGACCCCCGCGGATATCGACGCCGTGGTGAACACCCACCTCCACATCGACCATGTCGGCTGGAACACCTTCGACCGGGACGATGGCACGAGAGAGGTGTTCTTCCCCAACGCCCGGTTCTTCGTACAGAAGGCGGAGTGGGACTACTGGATGACCCCTGAGCGCCTTGCCGCACCGGGAAACGCCTACCTTGTTGAGTGCGTCGAGCCTCTGCGCGATAGCGGCCGCATCGAGTTCATCGGCGGCGAACACGCCATCGACGAGCACCTGACCTGCGTGCCGACTCCCGGCCACACGCCCGGCCACGTTGCCGTCGGGATCATGTCGGCCGGCGAACGGGCGGTGATCATCGGCGACGCCTCGCATCATCCCGCGCAACTCCTCCACCCGGACTGGTCGCCCGCCTTCGACATCGACCCCGTGCAGTCGGCCAAAACCCGCGACAGGCTGTTCAACTGGGCAGCAGCGCACCTGGCTTGCGGGCCACTGGGAGCATCCGGGCCTGGGGCGGCTGGTCCGGCTCGGCGGCAAGCGGGTGTTCCAGGCGTTATAGGGCATCGTCCATCCGGCCAGCGACGTATACTCGCTCCTCTACTCACCGGAGATGGCACATGTCGATCGAGATTCGCTCCTGTCGCGACGCGGAGGAGATGCAGCAGTACCGGCAGATCGTTAGTTATGTCTTTGCTTCGACCGAGGGCGTTGACGACGAGGTGGCGAACACGCTCCCGGAATGGACCACCTGCGGCTGGGTCGACGGCACGATGGCCGCCACCCTCGGTGCCTTTCCGTTCACGATGCGGCTGAACGGCTCGCCGGTACCGGCCGGAGGAGTGACGGCCGTCGGGACGCTCCCGGGGCATCGGCGCCAGGGGCTGTTGCGCGCCATCATGTCGCAGGCGCTGCTGACAATGCGCGAGCGCGAGCAGCCGCTGGGAATCCTCTGGGCAAGCATGGGCGCCATCTACCAGCGCTTCGGCTACGGTTTGGCTTCTACGCAAATGCAGTACTCCTTTGACCCGCGCTTCGCGGCCTTCCGAGATGATGCAACCGTTCCCGGGCGGGTCGAGCTCCTGGCAAGCGCTGAGGACGCCCTGCCGACCCTCAAGCAGGTCTACATCCAGTGGGCGACCCCACGAAACCTCTGCCTCCACCGCTCAACCGCCTTGTGGCAGGCGAGCACCCTCCGTCCCCGCAAGAAGGACGCGCCCGTCTACTGCGCGGTCTACCGCGATGCCGCGGGCGAGCCGCGTGGTCACGTCGTGTACACCACCGAGGAGAAGCCGGGGACCGAACCAGGCCCAGACCAGGTGCTCACGGTCCAGGACTTCATCGCGCTCGATCCGGAAGCCTACCGGGGCCTGTGGGAATACCTGCGCCGTCACGACCTCGTCCGGCGCGTGGAGATGCAGGGCGCACCGGAAGACGACCCCGCGCCGAGCCTCCTTCTCGAGCCGCGCATGCTCAGCGCGCGCGTAAGCGACGCCATCTGGATGCGCGTCGTGGACGCCGAACGCACCCTGATGCGGAGGCCGTACGGCTCGCGCGGCGACCTGACCATCGCCGTCGAAGGAGACGCGATGTGCCCGTGGAACGATGGCTCCTATCTGCTGGAGACGGACGGTCCGACGGCGGACGTCTCGCGCACCGATCGTGCCGCGGACATCACCGTCTCGCCCAACGTGCTGGCGTCGTTATTGGCAGGCCACCGCAGCGCGACCTACTTCAGCCGGGCCGGCCTGCTCGTGGCCCGCGATGAGCGTGCCCTCCGCACCGCCGACGGCCTCTTCCGTACTGAGTACGCGCCCCACTGCCCCAACGGGTTCTGAGTCAGCCAACGGAAGCCTCAGTCGGCGTCGGTTTGCGGCGGCAGGTAGATGTCCGTCTCGTACGAACGGAGTACGGCGCGCTTTCGGCAGTACCGCATGAGGACGAGGCGGGGGCGCTTGCGGGCCCCGGCCCGGCTACTGTTCTACACTTCCCGCAACCACAGCCGGAGAGCGTGCCATGCAGATCGTCCCCGACCCGACCGACATCCTCCCGTTTCCAGCGTTTGAACACACGCTCGCCAACGGTCTCCGGGTCATCGCCCTGAACACGGGCTACCCCAACCTGGTCTCCATCCAGATCCCCGTGCAGACCGGCTCCCGGAACGAAGTCGAGCCAGGCAAGTCGGGCTTCGCCCACTTCTTCGAACACATGATGTTCCGGGGCACCCCACGCTACCCGGCCGACCTCTACCAGGAGATCGTCACCCGCTCGGGCGCCCGCCAGAACGCCTACACCACCGACGACTACACGAACTACCACCTGACCTTCGCGAAGGACGACCTCGAGACCATCGTGGAACTTGAGGCCGACCCGTTCGCGAACCTCGCGTATACCGAGCCCGACTTCAAGACCGAGGCGCGCGCAGTCCTCGGCGAATACAACAAGAGCGCGTCTGACCCGCTGACCAAGCTCATCGAAGTCCAGCGCGACCACGCCTACACCACCCATACCTACCGTCACACCACGATGGGCTTCATCGCGGACATCGAGGATATGCCCAACCAGTTCGACTACTCGAAGCTCTTCTTCGAACGCTGGTACCGGCCGGGCTACACCACGGTCATTGTGGCGGGCGATATCGACCCCGAAGCAACCGTCGCGCTCGTCGAAAAGCATTGGGGGGCATGGCCGGCGGGCTCACCCGCGCCGGTAGAAATCCCCCAGGAGCCACCGCACAGCTCCCCGGCCGTGGTCCACCACCGGTGGGCGACCCCAACCCTCCCGTGGGTGACCGTCGGGTTCCACGGCCCCGCCTTTTCCGCCACGGAGAAGGACTACGCGGCCCTCGATGTCCTCCTCGACCTGCACTTCGGCGAAACCTCCGACCTGTACCGCCGCCTGGTCGAGAAGGAGCAAGTCGTCGACCAGCTCTTCCCCTACCTGCCCTCGCAACAGGACCCCGGGCTGGCTACGGTCTTCGCCCGCGTGAAGCGCTTCGAAGATGCGCAGTACGTCCGTGACGCCATCGCCGCAGCCTTCGCGGCCGCCCGCAGCGAGCCGGTCACCGCAAAGCGCCTCGCCGAGGCGAAATCGCACAACCGCTACGCGTTCGCGCGCACGCTCGACAACTCCGAGTCGATCGCATCGACACTGGCCCGCTTCGTCCGTTTCGAACGTTCGTACTCGACGCTCAACCGGCTGTTCCAGACCATCGCCTCACTGGAGATCGCCGACCTCGATGCAGCCGCCAGGCGCTACCTCACCAATGCAAACATGGTCGTCGCCCTGCTCTCGCACGAAGAGCCGACGGCCGAACTGCTGTCCGCCCCGGACATCCAGGCGGCACAGCCGGCCGGCGTCAGCGCCGTCCGGACCATCACGCTCCCGTCGGCGTCCTCGCTGGTCCGGTTCAAGCTGCTCTTCGAAACGGGGTCGGCCTACGACCCGGTAGGCAAAGAAGGGCTCGCGGCCCTCGCCGCCTCGATGATCACCGAGGCGGGCAGCGCAGATATGGCCTTCGACGAGATCACCCGCGCATTGTTCCCTCTCGCCGCCTCGTTTTCGGCCCAGGTGGACCGTGAGATGACCGTCTTCACCGGGGTGGCCCATGTGGACACACTGGAGCAGTTCCTCGGTATCGCTCTGCCCCAACTCACACGGCCGGGCTTCCGGGAGGAGGACTTTCAGCGGCTCAAGGCGCTCCATTTGAACGAACTCGAGCAGGACTTGCGCTCCAACAACGAGGAAGAGCTCGGGAAGGAGCGCCTGCAGGAACTCCTGTTCGCCGGGACTCCGTACGGCCACACCGTCCTTGGCACGGTTGCGGGGCTGCAATCCATCACGCTCGACGAGATCAGAAAGTTCGTGGCGGGCCACTACACCCGCGCAAACCTCGTCCTCGGGACGGCCGGCAACCTTCCCGAAGACAGGCTCGCGGCCATCAACCGTGCGATTGCGGCACTCCCGGAGGGCACGAAGCAGCCCCGGGCCGCCATCACCCCGCGGGAGGTCACCGGTCTCAACGTCGAGATCGTGAAGAAGGAAACTCGCTCCGTGGCGGTCTCGTTCGGTCACCCCATCGAGGTCCGCCGTGGCCACCCGGACTTCGTCCCGCTCTGGCTGGTCCGCGCATGGCTCGGCGAGCATCGGGCGTCCAACGGCCGGCTCTACCACCGCATCCGCGAAGTCCGCGGGATGAACTACGGCGACTACGCCTACATCGAGGCCTTCCCGCGCGGCATGTACCAGTTCTTCCCCGATGCGAACCTCGGGAGGCGCGCGCAGATCTTCGAGGTCTGGCTCCGGCCGTTGCGCCCGGAGCAGGCTGTTTTCGCGCTGAAGTTAGCCATCCACGAACTCAGAAACCTCGTCCAGGACGGCATCTCCGAAGAGGACTTCGAGACGACCCGCGAATACCTGGCCAAGAACGTCTTCGTAATGACCAAGACCCAGGACCAGCAGCTCGGCTACGCGCTCGATAGCGACTGGTACGGCACGCCCGAGTTCACCAGGTACATCCGGGACGAGCTCGCGAAGCTGACCGCTGAGCGCGTGAATGACGTGGTCCGCCGCCACCTGTCGTGGCACAACCTCCAGGTCGTCATGATCGCGGCCGACGCCGAAGGCCTGCGCGCCGAACTGCTGTCGAGCGAGCCGTCCACCATCGTCTATGACGGCGAGAAGCCCGACGAGCTGCTCGCGGAGGACCGCATCGTCGGCGCCTATGACCTGGGGCTGACGCCCGAGCGCATCCGCATCACCAGCGTGGACGACGTGTTCGCCTCGTAAAGGCCATGTCGGCCGGTTTCACCGGGCTCGCGCGCTTTGCTCGAGCAGAAGCGGCTGTAGCCTGCCTTACCGCAGCTGGTCGGCCAGCTCCCCGGTGGTCCTCGCGGGCATCTTGCAGGTCATGTTCTCGCACACATAGGCGAGCGCCTCGCCGGTGGGTTCGCGCCCCTCGAAGATGGGCAGCCCCTCGCCGTCCGCGCTCGGCGCGATCACCGTCCAGGGGTAGAAGCCACTGGCCACCACCCGCTCGAGCGGCCTTCGTTCCAGCACATCGCCGACGATCGCGATCTCGCGGTGGGGCGATAGGGCGAACTCCATCGCCTGCAGGATCGTGCCGAAGCCGGTCACCGCCTGGAGCAGATGGTCCGCGACATTCGCGACCACCTCATCCACGATGTGCTCCCAGGCGGCCGGGCCGTAGTAACGGCCCATCCAGAGCGCGAAAAGCGCGGCGGCGCCATTGCCCGAAGGCGTCGCCGCATCGAAGAACGGCTTTTGTCGCACGATGAGCGCCTCGCCGTCACCGGGCGTCTCGTAGAACCCACCGCGCTCAGCGTCCCGGAACCGCTTGAGGATGTTGTCGAGCAGGTCCCGAGCCCACTCCAGGTGGTCGATCTCGCCGGTCAGCTTGTACAACTCGACCAGCCCGAGCCCCACGTAAGCGTAGTCCTCGAGCATCCCATCGACCCGTGCCAGTCCCTGCTTCCACGTGTGGAGCAGGCGCCCATCCTTCCAGCACGATTCCCGCAGGAAGGCGGCGAGCCGGGCGGCTGCAAGCCCGTACTCGGGCTCGTCCAGCACGCGCGCTGCTTCGGCGAACGCCGCCAGTGCCAGCCCGTTCCACGAAGTGAGCACCTTGTCGTCGAGCCCCGGACGCACACGCCTCGCCCGTTCAGACAACAGCCGCGCCTGGATGGCGTCGATGCGCTCCAGGAGCGTCGCCTCGTCCATCTGGAAGCGCCCCAGGATGTCCGGCAGGTCCGGGCGTGCACTGAGGACGTTGCGGCGCGTCAGTTCGGGATGGTGCGGGTCGTGGAAGTTTCCCGCTTCGCTGACTCCATACCAGGCGATGGCGAGGTCCGCCTCGTCGCCGAGCGCCTCGCGTAGCTGCTCGGTCGTCCAAACGTAGTACTTGCCTTCGATGCCTTCGCTATCGGCGTCAAGCGCCGCATGGAAGCCGCCAGCGGGGTCCTGCATCTCGCGCAGGAGAAAGTCGAACGTCTCCCGGGCGATGCGGGAGAGTCCTTCGTCGCCGGTGACCTGGTAGGCGTGGAGATACACCCGGGCCAGCTGAGCGTTGTTGTAGAGCATCTTCTCGAAGTGCGGGACCATCCAGCGCTCGTCGACGCTGTACCGGGCAAAGCCGCCTCCGAGCTGGTCATACATACCCCCGGTCGCCATGGCCCGCAGCGTGTGCAACACCATGTCCAGCGCCGCCTGGCCCGTCTCCGTGGCGCTCCCGTCCCGGTAGTGCACGGCGAGGAGGAACTCGAGGTTCGACGGGCTGGGGAACTTCGGCGCGCTGCCGATGCCGCCCCACGTGGTGTCGTAGTTCTCGGCGATGCGCTCCACCGCCGCATTGCTGGTCTCCTGCGAAATCGCGGCGCCCGGGCCGGCCACCCGCGCCGCCGCATTCCGCAGGTGCTCGGTCAGGCTCTCTGCCGATTCGAGCACCTTCTCCCGATCCTCCGTCCACTTCTCGTGCAGGAACTGGAGAAGGCGTGGGAACCCGGGCCGTCCGTGCCCATCCTGCGGCGGAAAGTAGGTGCCGGCGTAGAAGGGCCGTCCATCCGGCGTCATGAACACCGTCATCGGCCAGCCACCCGAGCCGCTGAGCGCCTGCACCGCGGTCATGTACACGCTGTCGACGTCCGGCCGTTCCTCGCGATCGACCTTGATGTTCACGAAGTGACGGTTCATCAGCTCAGCCGTCGCCGGGTCCTCGAACGACTCGTGGGCCATGACGTGGCACCAGTGGCACGAGCTGTAGCCGACCGAGAGCAGGATCGGCTTGTCCTCGGCCCGGGCTTTCGCAAAGGCTTCGTCGCCCCACGGATACCAGTCCACGGGGTTGTCGGCGTGTTGGAGGAGGTAGGGGCTGGTCTCGTTGGCAAGGCGATTGGGCATGGGATCGAGCGTACAGCACAGATGTCGAGGCGATTGTGCTGCGAGCATGCGTTCTGCTACCGCGCGCGTTCATGGAACGGGACGCAACCGAACTCTTCGCCTACACCGGTGGGCCTGGGAGCAGAACGCCCAGGGATAGGGGATCGCCGCCTGGGTCGCCTCGGCCAGCGAGGACGCGAGCGTGAGATAGCTCACGTTCGCGGACGGCGTCACGCTGCGTGGACGCCACGACCTGGGCCCTCAGTCTTAGGGTGATGCAGTGGCGGAGGGTGGTTCGGGAGTTGCGCTGGCCTCGGGTTCGGCGGTTGTCGTGCCGGAGCCGGTCGTGGTGGCGGAGCTTCCCGGAGAGGGTGTCGTCCCATCCGGGGACCCGGTAGCGCTGGCCGAAGGCCCGGGCGAGGGCGAACCCGTTGCGCCAGTGGGGCTTGCCGTACGCGAAGGCGTTGGGCTGGCGGTAGCCGTGGCGCTCGGCTCGGGTTCGTCGGGTGCCGTGTCATCCGGTGCGACCGGGCCCGTGCCGGGCGGGGGCGGCTCATACCTCGGCAGTTCCGGCAGTTCAGCGGCGGTGGCTTTGATGGTGAGCTTGCTCTGGTGGCCGATCACTTCGATGAAGATCGGGCCGCGCTCGAACGCGATTTCCTGGCCGGACTCGTCGTAGAAGCGCGTGCGGGACTCGCGCTCGGGTTTCTTCCAGGTGCCCGTGATGGCTTTGCCGCCAGTGAACACGGTCGCTGGTCCTTCGCCGAGCTGGTCAAGCAGGACATGGCCCGACTCGTCGACCACCCGCCCGGGAGCGAGGAGCACGATCACCGTGTTGAACTTGAGCTGCTTGTCGCTGACGGCATCGAGCTGTGGCCCGCCGAACTGGTAGCGGGCGTAGGCTTTCGCTGCCGGGTCCCACTTCCACTGGATGAGTTGCCAGCTATAGCGGCTGCCCTGGAAGTCGACCTCGATGCCTTCCGCCTTCGTGCCGCCGATTGGCGGGTCACCCGGGTCACGGAACTTCCATGACTCCAGCGTCGAAGGCCCACCGAAGCTCAACGTGGCCGCGATCTCGCGCAGCTTCTTCGTGCTGGTCGCGAGGTTGTACGGAGCGTAGCGGCCCAGGTCGCGGTAATAGCCGGTGTTGGTCTCCGGGGAAAACGCGTTCATGTCCTTCACGCCCCACTCGACGATCTGGCCACCGGCGTTCGCGTCGTTCACCGTGTTGGCGCTTCCGGCGTGGCCGTAGAGCGCCCCGAGTTCGGTAACCCAGATCACGAACGGCGTGCGGGCGGAACGGACGGGCATGACGATGCCGGCCTCGCGTCGCCAGTACACGGCCATCAGCCGGGTGATGCCGCCTTCAACGAAGGCCTCGTACACGAGGTCCGCCTGTTCAAGGCCCGAGTGCGGGTACGAGTTCGGCGTGTTGTCGAGCATGATGGCTAGCGGAAGCAGGTCTTTGCGCTCGGCCCATTCGGCGGCGGACATCTCGGCGCCGTCGAGAATGCCGTAATGCCGAACCGGCGTGGCCGATGGCGTGGCCCCGGCGGTTGCGGTTCGCGTTGCCGTGCGTGTGCTGGTCGGGTCAGCAGTTGGAGTGAATTCAGGTGCGGCAGAGGTGGCCCCACCACCGCCGAGAAGTGCAATGGCCGCGATCGCTACGCCCAGGGCAAGGACGGCGCCGGCAGCCGCACCCACAGCGATCCTGTTGCGGCGGAGGAGCTGGAGGAAGGGCTGCATTCCAGAATGCTAAGGACGCCGGGGAGTGCGAGCAACGAATGCCATTCGCGGCCCGGGAATGGCGTGTAATACGCACGGGCCTTGCACCCGTCAAGGTCTGGGCGTCAGAGTAGGGCATATGAAACGACTCGGGATTCTCACCAGCGGGGGAGACGGGCCCGGCATGAACGCCGCCCTCCGCGCGGCCGTCCGCACCGTCACGTCGCACGGGGCGACGATGGTGGGCTACCTCGATGGCTTCACCGGGTTGGTCGAGCCGAACTTCGTCGAGCTGGATGACCGCACCGTCGGCAACATCATCCAGCGGGGCGGGACCATCATTGGCACGTCTCGCTCCAAGGCGTTCCGCGATCCCCAGGTGCGGCAGCGGGCAGCGGCACAAATGCGGGCCGATGGCATCGAGGGTCTTATCGTAGTCGGCGGTGACGGCAGTTTCCGGGGGGCACTCGCCTTCCAGGACGAATGCGGCGTCCCTGTTGCCGGGATCCCCGGCACGATCGACAACGATGTCTGGGGGACCGACGAGGCAATCGGCTTCGACACCGCGGTGAACACGGCGCTACTCGCTATCGACCAGATCCGCGACACGAGTGTCTCCACCGGGATGATGTTCTTCGTAGAGGTAATGGGGCGGACGAGTGGTGCTCTCGCCCTGCACACGGCGGTTGCCGGCGGAGCGGCGGGCGTGCTCGTGCCCGAGGCGACCGACCAGACGGGACGACTGGTGGAGCAATTGCGGGCGTCCATTTCTCGCGGGAAACGGAGCCACATCATCGTGGTGGCAGAAGGAGATGAGGCGGGCGGCGCGTTTTCGGTCGGCGCCGCCGTCGGCAAGGCGCTGAACCACCCCTACCGCGTTGTCGTGCTCGGCCACATCCAGCGCGGGGGCCGTCCGACCATGCGCGACCGGCTGGTCGCCTCGGAAGCTGGCGCGATGGCTGCCATGGCCCTCCTCGAAGGGCGGACCGGCGTCATGATCGGACGCCAGGGAGGCCGATCGGTCGAGGTGCCGCTCACCGAAGTAGTCAGCCACCAGCACCCCCAGCCAAACCTGCACCTGCTCGAGCTCGCCCAGCATCTTTCGGGCTGACGACCACCCCCCAGGAGCATCGAGATGGTCTTCCCCGTTATCGGCTCCGCCGCCCCTGAGTTCTCGCTGAGCGACCAGGACGGGACCGAGGTCACGCTCGGCTCGCTGAGGGGCAGGTGGGCCGTGTTCTACTTCTACCCGAAGGACGATACGCCGGGCTGCACGAAGGAGGCCTGCAACTTCCGGGACAACCACGCAGCAATCCAGGCGGCGGGCGCCACGGTCCTGGGCGTAAGCGGCGATACAGCGGCTGCCCACCGCAAGTTCGCCGAGAAACACTCCCTGCCGTTCCAGTTGCTGGTTGATGAAGGCAACGGCGTCGCCAGGGCCTTTGGCGCGTGGGGAACGAAAAATATGTACGGGAAGACCTACGAGGGCATCATCCGCTCGACGTTCGTGATCAATCCCGACGGGAAGATCGCAAAGGTCTGGCCAAAAGTGAAGCCGGACGCGCACGGCGCCGAAGTGCTCGCATGGCTGAAGGAACACGCATCGTAGCGGGCTTCTGGTTCGTCGCCCCTAGCCACCGCGGACGGTAGGATTCCCGGGCAATTCGGGAATGGGGTGTGTTGTTATGTCGCTGCTGTACGGAGAACGGATCGGCTGTGGCCGCCTTGGAGACGAACCCCGCACGCTGCCGCACGCACTTCCGGGGGATCGCCCGGTCTGGCCGCGCGACCGGGTCGTCGACGTCCTGCACATGAAGATCGACATCAAGCTCGACGTCGCGGCCAAGAAGGTCTCGGGCACGGTCACGCACACGGTCGCACCGCTCAACGACGGCACGCGTTACGTCGAGTTCGACGCCATCGACATGACCATATCGGCGGTGACGGTAGCGAAGAAGCCGACTCCGTTTGACTACGACGGCGCGAAGCTGCGGGTCGCCCTCGGCGAGGGACGGAAGCGCGGCCAGGAAGTTGCGGTCGCGGTGACCTACGAGGCACACCCCCGCATCGGGATGTACTTCATCGCCCCGGATGACGCCTATCCCACGAAGCCGGTGCAGGTCTGGACGCAATGCCAGGACGAGGACACCCGGTTCTGGCTCCCGTGCTTCGACCATCCGAGCGAAAAGGCCACCTCGGAGATGATCGTCGCAGTGCCGGGCGATTGGTACGCCCTTTCGAACGGCCGCCTGCTCCAGGACAAGAAGAACCGTGACGGCACGCGCACGTTCCACTGGCACCAGGACCGGCCGCACTCGACCTACCTGCTCACGCTGGCGGCCGGAGAGCTCTCCCGGATTGACGCGACCCGCGACGGGCTCACCATCGACTACTTCGTCGAAGAGAAGGACGTTCCGGACGGAGAGCGGACGTTCCTCAACACACCGGCGATGGTCGCCCTCTTCGAGAAGCTGACAGGCATGAAGTACCCCTGGTCGAAGTACAGCCAGGTGGTCGTCCGCGACTTTGTATTTGGCGGTATGGAGAACACCAGCGCCACCACGATGACCGAGAACATCATCATCGACCGGAAGGCGGCGGTGGACTTCACGAGCGACCCGCTGATTTCGCACGAGCTGGCACACCAGTGGTTCGGCGACCTGCTGACTTGCCGTGACTGGTCGCACGGGTGGCTGAACGAGAGCTTCGCGACATTCCTGGAGATGCTCTGGGACGAGGAGCACCTGGGCGTGGATATGTACCGCCAGGGCGCCATCGAGAACACCGATCTCTACCTGGAAGAGCGCTACCGGCGGCCGATCGTCACGAATGTGTTCAACGAGCCGATCGACCTGTTCGACCGGCACCTCTACGAGAAGGGCTCGGTGGTATTGCACATGCTCCGGGGCCTCCTCGGCGACGACCAGTTCTTCCGGTCGATCCAGCGGTACGTTCGCGACAACCAGGAACGGAGCGTGATCACCCAGGACCTGGCCAGCGCCATTGCCGCCGAGACGGGCCGCAACCTGGACTGGTTCTTCGACCAGTGGGTCTACAAGCCAGGGCATCCGTCGTTCAAGGTGACCTGGAGCTGGGACGAAGCTTCCCGGCTCGCCACGGTCACGGTGAAGCAGACCCAGAAGACGGACGACGGCACACCGATCTTCCGCGTCCCACTGACCATCGACTTCCGCAAAGGCCGGGGGAAGCCGATCGCCTTCCCGGTGGAGATCACCCAGGCCGACCACACGTTCATGTTCCCGCTTGCCGCAAAGCCCGACCTCTGCCGTTTCGACCCGTACAACCGTGTGCTCAAGGAGCTGGACTTCGAGAAGTCCGTCGGGGAGTTGCGGCTGCAACTGCGGGACGACGATGACATCGCCGGCCGCCAGTTCGCAGCAAAAGGGCTGGGGAAGAAGGGTGGTCCCGAAGCGGTGGCCGCCCTCGAAACGGCGGTCATGAGCGACCGGTTCTGGGCGGTCCAGGCGGCGGCAGCGAAGGCGCTCGGCGAGTTGAAGACGACCGCCGCTCGCGACGCGCTCCTGCGCTGCCTGTCTGTGCGCCACCCGAAGGCACGCCGGGGCGTGGTGGCGGCCCTGGGGCAGTTCCGCGGCGACGCGGAGGTGCTCGAAGCGCTCAAGCCTTTCGCGAAGCGCGACCGCTCGTGGTTCGTCGAGGCGGAGGCGTGCCGCAGTATCGGCAAGCTCCGTCTCCCGGGTTCCCTGGACGTGCTGCAGGCGAACTTCGACCGGCCGTCGTTCCGGCAGGTGGTCCGGGGCGGGTGTATCGACGGGCTGGTGGAGCTGCGGGATGTGGCAGGGTTTGAGTTGCTTTCGAAGGCCGCGCATTACGGCGAGCCGTTTCAGACCCGCGGGCTTGCGGTCGGCGCCATCGCACGGCTGGGGCTCTTCTTCCCCGACCGGAAGAAGGCGCTGGGCGAGGAGATAGCCAGTTACCTGGAGGACCCGGACTTCCGTGTCCGCATCGCTGCAGCGAACGCGTTGAAAACGCTCAAGGACGACAGCCAGGTGCCCGCGCTCGAGAAGATGGCGGCGCGGGAGCTGGATGGCCGCGGCGTGCGCATGGCCCGTGAAAACGCCCTCGCCCTGCGCAAGGGAGCGGCCACGGAGGAAGAGGTGCGAAAGCTCCGCGAGGAGTTCGAGAAGTTCCGGGACGAGAACGCCAAACTGCGGGAGCGGCTCGATAAACTGGAAGTCACGCGCCCGTAACCTCCACGCCTACAGCGGATAACCGCGCAGTTCGTATACTCCGGCCATGCAGCCCCCGTATATCCTCGCCATCGACCAGGGGACGACGAGTTCGCGCGCCCTGATCGTCGACTCGGCCGGCGCAATCGTCGGGCTCGGCCAGCAGCCGTTCCAGCAGCACTACCCGCAGCCGGGGTGGGTCGAACACGACCCCGGGGACATCTGGGAGTCGACGCTCGAGTCGATCACGATCGCGCTCGCGCAGGCGGCCCTCACGCCGGGCGACCTCGCGGCCATCGGGCTGACGAACCAGCGCGAAACGGTGGTGGTATGGGATCGCGAGACGGGTGAACCGCTCGGCAACGCGATCGTGTGGCAGGACCGGCGGACGGCCGGCATCTGCGAAGACCTGCGCAGTGCAGGCCACGAGGAGACGACCCGCAAGCTGACGGGGCTCAAGCTCGACCCGTACTTCTCCGGGACCAAGCTGACGTGGTTGCTGCGTCACGATGAGGCCATGCGCGAGCGCGCGGCCGCCGGAACCCTGGCTGCCGGTACGGTCGATAGCTGGCTCATCTGGAAGCTCACGGGCGGGCGGCGCCACGTGACCGACTACACCAACGCGAGCCGAACGCTGCTCTTCAACATCAACCGCGGGCGCTGGGACGACTCGCTCTGCGACCTGTTCGAAGTGCCCCGGGCCATCCTCCCGGTGGCACAGCCGTCGCGGTCGCTCTTCGGGACGACGGACGAGTCAGTATTCGGGGCGCGCGTGCCGATCACGGGCGTGGCGGGCGACCAGCAGGCGGCGCTCTTCGGCCAGGGCGGCTTTGCGATGGGGCCGGCCAAGAACACCTACGGGACCGGCTGCTTCTTGCTCGCGAACGCCGGAAAGAGGCCCGTGCACTCCGAGGGAGGGCTGCTGACCTCGATCGGCGGGGGTGCCGGTCCGGCGGGCCCGGAGTATGTGCTCGAAGGATCGGTGTTCATCGCCGGGGCCCTCGTGCAGTGGCTACGAGACGAAATCGGTGTCATCAACCACTCGGCGGAGATCGAGCCGCTCGCCGCTTCGGTGCCGGACAACGGCGGCGTGGCGGTCGTCCCGGCGTTCACCGGGCTGGGCGCCCCGGATTGGGACCCCCGGGCGCGGGGCGCGATCATGGGCATCACCCGGGGGACCACGAAGGCGCATATTGCCCGCGCGGCGCTCGAAGCGATCGCGCTCTCCAGCGCGGAGCTCATCGAAGTCATGAATGAATCGCTGCCCGAGCCGATCACCGAACTCCGCGTCGACGGCGGCGCGTCGCAGAACAACCTGTTGATGCAGATGCAGGCCGACTTCGCCGGCATCCCTGTCCTGCGGCCCACGAGCACCGAGACGACCGGCCTTGGCGCCGCGTATATCGCCGGGCTCGAGATGGGCATCTGGACGTCGCTGGAGGAAGTGGGCGAACTCTGGCGGGCGGAGCGCGTGTTCGAGCCGCGGATGGGCCCGGCGGAGCGCCACCGGCACCTTCGGCAGTGGCGGCGCGCGGTGGAGCGCACCCTGGGCTGGGACGCGGAGTGAACCTCGATGACCTCGCCTCCGGGCAGCCGCTGGACCTTGCGATTATCGGCGGCGGGATCAACGGCTGCGCCATCGCCGAAGAGGCGGCGGCACGCGGTCTCCGCGTCGCGCTGTTCGAAGCCACCGATTTCGGGTTCGGCACGACATGGCGCTCGACCAAGCTCATCCACGGCGGCCTGCGCTACCTGGAGCACGGCGACGTCCGCCTGGTGTTCGAGTCGCTCAGGGAACGCGCATGGCTCCTGAAGACGCGCCCCTACCTGGTTACGCCCCAGCGCTTCCTGTTGCCCATGTTGCCGTGGACGCGCCGGCCCGCGTGGCAGCTTCGCGCCGGGCTGGCGACCTACGACATGCTCGCGCTCTACCGGGGCGTGCCCTCGCACCGCCGCCTCGGCCGGGAGCGCCTCCGAGCGATGGCGCCCTACCTCCCCGAGCCGGCAAACGGGGGATTCAGCTTCTTCGATGCACGGGTACACTCGCCCGAGCGGCTCACGCTCGAACTGGCGCTCTCGGCCGAATCGGTGGGAGCCTCCATCCACAACCACACGGCGGTCACACGGATCGCCGAAGAGGCAGGCCAGGTCGCCGCGGTAGAGGTTTCCTGGGAAGGGCAGAGCTTCACGATCGCGGCGCGGGCGGTCGTCAACGCGGCTGGTCCGTGGGTTGATGCGGTCAATCAGCTGGACGACCTGCCCCCACCCGAACTGCTCGGGGTGACGCGCGGCACCCACATCGTGGTCGATCTCGACCGGCCGCCCGGACACAACGCCGTGTTCTCGACCGCGAAGAGCGACGGCCGCGTGTTCTTCGCGGTCCCGCAGGGTGACTTGCTGCTGATTGGGACGACCGACGAGCGCTACGACGGCGAACCCTCGGAGATCCGCCCGGTGGACTCGGACATCGAGTACCTTGTCGCCGAAGCCCGCGAACTCCTGCCCGGGTACGACATCACCCGATCACGGATCTGCTACGCCTACGCCGGCCTCCGGCCGCTGCAGAAGGTGAAAGGCGGACCGGAGGCGGCCATCAGCCGCCGCCACGCGGTCCTCGACCACGGCGAACTCGGCGGGGCTCGCGGCGTCTACAGCGTGGTGGGTGGCAAGCTGAGCACCTTCCGGCCGCTCGCCGAGGAGGTGGTCGCCCGGCTCGATCCCCCGCGGAAACGGGCGCGCCACACGGACCAGCCGCCGGCCGGGTGGCGCGAATCACTACTGGAAAGCGGGCTGCCGAAGCCCAGTCTGCGGCACCTGCGCGTGTATGGAGCGGCGATACCAGGGGTGCTCGCGCTCGGCCGGGAAGTGCTCTGCGAGCACTCTGGCGCCATCGCCGGGGAGGTGCGTCACGCCATGCGAAATGAGCACGTGACCACCCTCGCCGACATCATGCTCCGGCGCACCGGCATCTCGTGGGCCGCCTGCCGGGGGCTGTGCTGCCACCGCCGAATCGCCGCGATTGCGGCGGAAGAGGCCGGTTGGTCCAGTGATCAGGTAACCGATCAGGTAAGGGCATTCGAAGAGGAAGTGGCCTATCATCTTCCTACAGAGGAATCACTTGCCGCCGACCACTTCGCTGCTGGATAACGCCGAGATTTCCACCGCATTGCGTGCGGCCGCGTCGCTGATGCGCCGGAGCTACCACGCCGTGGCGCTCGTTGGTGCAGGGCTTTCGGCCGAGAGCGGCATCCCAACCTACCGCGGCACCGGCGGCATTTGGACGAAGTTCGGCGAGCCCACCATCGACGGCTGGGACCTCTTCCAGGACGACCCGGCAGGCTGGTGGCGTTACGCCATCGAGCACAAAGTCGGCGGCTCCGACTTCACGGACGCGATCGACCGGGCGGCCCCCAACCCGGGGCACTACGCACTGGCCGACCTGGAGCACATGGGGCGGCTCGCCCATGTGATCACGCAGAACATCGACAACCTGCAATGGGTGGCCGGGTCGCGCCTTGTGACCGAAATCCACGGCAACCGCTTCAAGGTTCGTTGCATGGAGTGTGGGGCGCGCGACCGGTTGGAGACCATCGACCTGGAGCGCCTGCCCCCGCTTTGTCCTGAATGCGGCGGCGTGTTGAAGAACGACACGGTCATGTTCGGAGAGCCGATCCCGAAGGACGCGCTGGACGAGTGCTACCGGCAGGCGCTACAGGCCGACCTTTTCCTGACCGTCGGGACGAGCGCGGTGGTGTACCCGGCGGCGGACTTCCCGGTGCTGGCAAAACGCCGCGGCGCGCCGCTGATCGAGATCAACCCGGAAGAGACGGGGCTGACGGACATCGCGGACGTGGTGATCCGGGCGCCATCAGGCATCGCCCTGCCTGCGCTGGTGGACCTGCTGCTGGTGCCCTAGGCGGCCCGGCGTTCGGGCGGGAACTCCGCTTCAGTCCCTTCTTCAGCAACGGGAGGGGCTGTGCAGTGTCCCAGATTGGCGATCCCCGCATCGAGCTGTTGGACCAGCCTGAGCGGGTCTCCAGGAATGCGGTGCAGGGCCGCACTCACGCGGGAAGAGACGAAAAGCCACGCGACCAGGCCGGCCAGCGCCCACCCGGCCACGACGTCCAGCACCCAGTGCTCGCCGAGGTAGACAACCGCAGCGCTGATCAATAGTCCGTGTGCGGCGATTGGCCACACGAGGACGCGCTGCCTTTCGGACCGGAGCAGGAAGAACAGCGCGATCACCAGCGGAATGGCAGCATGCAGGCTCGGAAACGCCGCGAAGGGGTTGTCGTCAGCCTGTGTGTACTGGATGAAGTTGCGCTCGGCCAGGATGCGCGTAATACCCGGTTCCATCCACGGAGGGCGGACGGGAAGCAGAAGGTAAAAGAGGGTGCTCAGGTAGCTGGTCGCCAGCACCCAGCAGTAGAACTCGAGCATCTTCCGGCGCTCGGTGAAGGCCACGACAAGGCTGAAGGTGAATGGCAGGAAGAACCATGAAAGGTGGAGCGCGAATCCGGCGGCGTCGAGCCAGACGACATCGGTTGCGTACAGGTGCTCCTGCAAGAGGCGCGTCGGGACCCCGAAGAACGCCGCCCGCTCCGCCCCTTCCAGTCCAATCGGCGCGAAGATCTCGTCACCCTTTCCGCGGATGGCGACGTAGGGCATAAGCAGGATGGCGAAGACGCCCCATGTGGCAGTCGCGCTGAGAAATCGGATGAGGCGCCGGGGCGCGACCTCTGAAGGCGCGGGCAAGCTCAGTCGGCGACGGCGAAACGCAACCACTTAGTAGAGCCCTGGCACCAGGCGCCAGCGCACCGCACGGCGGTACGACTCGTAGTCGGAGGTGGCGGCCAGTACCCGCTCTTCCGCCTGGATACGTAGGACCTGGAAGACGGTGACGGTCACGAGGATGGCCGAGTTGTACCACCAAAGGTTCGCGAGGCAGAACCCGATCAGCGTGATGGAGTGAGCCATATAGATAGGGTGCCGGACGAACCGGTAGGGGCCGCCCACTTTGAGGCCGCGGTTCGCGGCAACCACGCCGAAGCTCTTACCGAGCGTGGCAAAACCGATGATCACGCATGAAAGCCCGGCCACCTGCAGACCTGTGCCAAATGCTTCAAGGCTGCCTCCTGCTTCCTGGGGCCGCATGGCCAGCGGAAGCCAGCCGCCGATAGTGGCTACGAACCAGTCCCACGGACGCGTCGACGTAGTGTCGGTGCGCCTGCGGGTGAGGAACATCCCGACGAGCAGGCCCTGCTCCAGTGCGAAGAAGACGTTGGCGATCGAGCGGGCCTCGACGGCATGTGTCGCATGTACGTAGAAGAAGAGCGCGGAGACGCAAACAAGCGAGGCATCCTGTGCAAGAGAGAGCCGTCTGCGCCAGGCCGCCGCGGTGAACATCCTGGGCTGTGTGGAGTTGGCTGAAACCGGCATTCCTCTGCTCCCCCCTGTCTCTCCAGTCGAACCTGAAACTGGCTCCTTTCATAGAGTCGGCACGTCTGCGGGGGTTCGGCAGGCAGCCTGCGCTGCAGACCCCGGAACGAGACCGGGAGTCAAGCAGGTGGATACCCGGTGACGGGCCTTTAGGGCATCTCCAGCCCGTCGAAAGTGCTAGTAGCTTCACCGACGAAGTGCCCGGTCCCGGGCCGAGCGGAGGCGGAGGCCAACCCGGCAACGGGGTCCGCCAAAGCACCAACCGGGGCAGCTGGCCTGGCCAGCGGGAGGAACGGTCGCAACGCCGGAATAGCAGACACCCGGGGCACTGCCCCAACCAGGAAGAGGTAGGAGAACCAACATGTCGAAGATCAAGAACTGGGCCATCAGCAAGGTTGCGAAGTATCAGATCGCGAAGGAAGAGGGCCAGGGCCTCGCCGAGTACGGCCTCATCCTCGCTCTCATCGCCATCGTCTGCATCGCCGCACTGACGCTGCTTGGTGGCAACGTCCGCGACGCTCTCAACTCCGTCGCGAACTCCATCTAGTTCGCAGCCCGGCGGCAACGCCGGAGACAGCCCGGAAGGGGTGGGCGACCACGGTCACCCACCCCTTCCCTGATCAGCGCGGCCGCGGCCGCGG
This sequence comes from Dehalococcoidia bacterium, assembly GCA_003104995.1. Classification (GTDB taxonomy): domain Bacteria; phylum Chloroflexota; class Dehalococcoidia; order Tepidiformales; family Tepidiformaceae; genus Amarobacter. The sequence continues at coordinate 20,478 of PQAO01000027.1, read as the reverse complement.
CCAGAGAGAATCGAGCCGACCATGGAACTGACCATCCAGGGAGAACCGGCGGCCCACAGGGGGCCCTTCAAGCGGCTTCTGCACCGGTTCAGGCAGACGGAAGCAGGGCAGAGCCTCGTGGAGTTCACGATGATCCTGCCGATCTTTCTCGTGCTCATGTTTGGCCTGGTCGATTTCGGCCGGGCGTTCTACACGTGGATGCTGGTCACGAACGCCGCTCGCGAAGGCGCCCGGGTGGCTGCCGTCCAGGGCAATAGCTCGTCGATCGACGCGCGCATCTACGACAGTTTCTGCAGCAGCTTCCCGAGCGACTGCTCGCTCGAACCGGGGAAGCTCACGATTTCCAAGGCCAACGTCCAGGGCGTTCGCGGTTCGGCGGTGTCGATTGATCTCGCCTACGACTTCGAATTCGTCACCCCGCTCGGCGGGATTCTGCAGATGCTCGGCGGGAGCAACCTGGCATCGCCGACGATTTCGGCCCATTCGTCCATGCGGCTGGAATAGCCGGGAGAAGGAGGAAGCGATGCTGCGGTCGCTGATTCGAAAAGTCACAAAACGTGAGGCTGGACAGGCGTTGCCGCTGTTCGGCCTGTTTCTCTTTGTGTTCATCGGCTTTGTGGCGATGAGCATTGATGTGGGCCGGTACGTCTGGGCCCGCACCCAGATGCAGGCCGCCGTCGACGCCTCGGCGCTCGCCGCTGCCCAGAGTCTGCCCGACCAGGCTGACGCCACTCAGAAAGCCACCGATTACTGGCTCGACAACAGCGGTTTCATCCAGAACCAGGGATCGAACATCGAGTTCGATGTGAGCTACCCGCCGGGCAACAAGAAGATCGCGGTTGAGGCCTCGGCCGATATCCCGACGTGGTTCGCCCGCCTGTTCGGCGTCGATGAATGGCACGTCTCGGCCGAAGGGGACGCCGAATCGATCGTGATCGATGCGATGCTCGTGCTCGACCGCTCGGGCTCGATGTGCTGGGACAGCCACAGCCCGTACGGGAACTATTACTCGCAACTGCGGCTGGCGAGCAGCATCAACAACTCCACCACGACGATAACCGTGAACAAGCGAAACCCGACGATGCCCGGGAACCAGGCTCCCCAGGCGCTCAGTTATTACGTATACGTCGGCCAGCAGTTCCGGATCGACAACGAGTGGATGCGGATCACCGCAATCGCTGAGCCGAACACCATCACTGTCGTTCGCGGGGTCAACGGCTCCAGCAAGGCAAGCCACAGTTCGAATGCGTACCTCCGGGGCGATACGTGCCAGACCGCGGGCAAGGGCCCGTACTACCCGTGGGAGTACGTAAAGACCGGGGCCCGGGTGTTCGTGGACACATTCAACCCCGCGTACGACCGCATCGGCTACGTACAGTTCTCCACGCGAGGGTACGAGGAGGCGGCGATGACCAACTCATTCGCCGCGCTGAAGACGGACATCGCGAACTCCCCCGACCCAACAGCGGGCGGAAGCGCTGACCAGTACACCAACATTGCCCACGGCACCTACATGGGTATCAAGGAGTTCCTCGACAACGGGCGGACCAACGCCAAGTGGGTGCTGATCGTCCTTTCGGACGGTGTCGCGAACCGGTACTGCAACCCGGACCAGACCACGACGTGCACGTCGTTGGGGACGAATAGCTCCACTGCGACCCAGCGGGCGAAGGATATGGCCCAACTCGCCCAAACCCATGGCATCACGATCTACACCATCGGCTACGGTAACGCCTCGGACGACGCGCTGATGCAGTACATGGCTGACCAGACGGGCGGCAAGTTCTTCAAGGCTCCGGACGAGGCGCAGCTGCAGGCCGCGTTCCTGGCCATCAGCAAGTTGACCCACATCCGTCTGTCCCGTTAGTCCCGGCAGGCGCGAACACCACCCGGTCCCCGCTTCGTAGAGGAGCGGGGACCTCTTTTTCTCCGGGCATCGGGTAAACCGGGCCTGTAGTCCGGCGGGAAACCCGCCGATATTGCTAGGGGAGGAGTAAAACGTGAACCGAACCATTGCGGCAGCATCGAGTAGTTCTAGTCGAAACCGCGGCGTGCTCCTGCTGGCCGCCGTGTTTGGCGTGCTCAGCGCGCTGCTCATGTTTGCATTCCTGAACAGCAAGGGTGGCGACGACGGTGTGGAGCAAGTGCTCAACTCCGGCGCCGGCGCCGAGACCGTTGTCGTGCTCACGAAGAACGTGAACGTCGGCGACAAGATCACAAGCGACATGCTCGGGACGAAGACCGTCCCGGCTGCCGGCCTCGTCGATGGGTTCTTCACCGACAAGGACGCGCAGAGCCTGGTCGGCAAGGTCGCCACGGCGCCGATGTACACGGGCGAGCAGGTGCTCGCGGCCAAGGTAACCACCTATGAGGGCCAGGACACCGTTACCTGGAAAGTCCCGGAGGGCATGCGCGGCCTCTCGCTGCAGGTGCCCCATGAGGCATGGATTGCCGGCGGCCTCCCTCAGCCGGGCGACCGCATCGATGTGCTCGGCATTACGACATTGATGAAGGTCGACCCGCTGACCGGCGAAGAGAAACCGGACGTCGTAGCTGGCTACATCGCCCAGGACGTGCTCGTCCTGGCAATCGCCCAGAGCGTGGTGCGCACGGTCCCGAAGATCGATGTCGACGCCTCGACTGCCGACAGCGCCGAGGGTGCGACCGGCACGGGAATCCAGCAGTCGCAGGCAGTCAGCTCCAACCAGGACAAGAGCACCTACGAGAAGTCGATCTCGGTGACGCTGGCCCTGCCGCCGGACCTGGCGGCGAAGGTCGCACTCATCGACGCGATGAAAGACGACGTGGGTCAGTACCGGCTCCTCGTCCGCCAGAAGGGTGACGCCCAGCCGGTCGAAGGGAAGCAAGTCTTCTCGTACGAAGACCTCTTCCCGGTGCAATAGGCAGCCGAAGTAACGATACATGCGTGGGCGCCGCTCTCCAGAGCGGCGCCCGCACCAAGACGAACGCAAGGCCCCTGGTGGTCCCCGGGGTGCGAAACGGTGGAGGAACAGACGATGGCACGGGTACCGCAATTGCTTGTGGTTGATCCGGACCGGGAGAGTTCGGCGGAGCTGGCCAAGACGCTCCAGATGCTGGGCTTCCAGGTGCTGGCAACGGCCGGGTACGGAGTCGAGGCGTTCACGCTTTGCTTTCAGATGCGCCCGGACCTGGTCCTGATGCGCATCGAGGAGCCGCTGGTCCGGCCGATCCAGACGCTGTCGCGCATCAACGACGGACTGCCCGACCTCCCGATCGTGGTGTTTTCGACCGAAGCGAACATCCGCCTGATGCGCCAGTCGATGGTTGGCGGCGCCTCGGATTACCTCGTCGAGCCGCTCTCACCGGAAGAGCTCGAAGCCTCGATCATGAAGGTGCTGGAGAAGAAGGAGCGGGAGGCGATGCGCCGCCGCGGCGAACTCGCCGACCCGGTGGCCCAGGGGACCGTCATCACGATTTTTGGGGCCAAGGGCGGCATCGGTAAGACCACCATCGCCTCCAACCTGGCCGTCGCGCTCGCCACCGAAGCGCACCAGACGGTCGCACTGGTCGACATGGACACGCGCTTCGGCGATGTGGCCATCACCATGGACATCCCGGTCGAACGTTCCATCGCCGACCTTGCGCGCAACCTCGACAACGTGGACCGGAACTCGCTTCGCGACTACCTGGTGGTGCATGAATCGGGCGTCCGGATTCTGCCCGCCCCGACGCGGCCGAGCGACTGGCGCAACCTCACCTCGGCGCACATCCGCGACGTTGTCGATGTGCTCTCGCAGACGCACGACTTCGTGATCCTGGACACTCCGGGAACCTTCAACGAAATCGTAGCGGCGGCCATCGAGGTCGGGACGATGATCCTGCTGATCACAACGCTCGACATGGCCAGCATCAAAGACACGGTGCTCGCGCTGGAGATGCTGCACGAGCGCTTCGGCAACGACGACGAACGGATAAAGGTCGTCCTGAACCGGGCCGGGATGGACACCGGCGTGCGGGAGAAGGACGTTGAGCGGACCCTCGACACCGACCTGTGGTGGAAGATCCCGCAGGACAACGAAGTCGTCAAAGCGGCCCAGCTCGGACGGCCCATCGTCATGAGCCGCCCGAACAGCAAGGTGGCCGTCGAGATCAAGGACATCGCCCGCGCCCTGGCCGGGATCCGCCAGCGGTCGAAGGCGCACAAGCGCGGCGGCGGGTTCGGTGGCATCTTCCGGATGCCGTTCAAGAAGAGCGCCTAACACCCACGAGGACGGAGTGACCCGAAATGTCTGATGACCTTCGCGATCGACGAGCGGCAGGCGACGACGAGCGGCAGCCGTTCGGCTGGGCCGGGGCGCGGCGCCGCATGGGCGAGCACGCCGGAGCGCAACAGCCCGACGGGCAGCTTCCGCCCACGGACCCGCCGCGGCAGGCAGATGACGAGCCGCCAAAGCTTCGGCCCTCCGGACAGCTCGGCCGCCAGCCCGCGGTAGGACGGCGTTGGGGAGATGTTGAGCAGGTTCCACCCCCGCCGCCGGGCATCCCCGGCCAGGCACGCATGAGCGGTGTACGCACGGGACCCGGGCCCTTGCCCGCGGCGGCGCCCGAGCCGCCGCGCACCGAAGCTCCACAGCGGCCGATGCGAACCGCTCCGACCGCCGCCGTGCCCACGGCCACGGGTTCGCTCAAAGGCGGCCCGAACCCGCAGGCCGAAGCCGCGAAGATCCGGCTGCACGAACTCCTTATCGAGGAGCTGGAACACGGCGCCCTCGAGGGCCTCGCCCCCGAACAGCAGCGCGACGCCGTGGTGAAGGCGGCGCGCGAGCTGATCGCCCAGGAGGGCATTCAACTCGGCGGTACCAGCCGCGAAGAGCTCCTCGAAGGCGTAGCCGACGAAGTGCTCGGCCTCGGCCCCCTCGAACCGCTACTCCGAGACCCGTCCGTCAGCGAAGTCATGGTCAACGACATCGACAAGGTGTACTTCGAACGCGAGGGCCGCATCTTCCGCAGCCCGGCGCGATTCCGTGACAAACAGCACGTGATGCGCATCATCGAGCGGATTGTGGCGCCGCTCGGCCGCCGCATCGACGAATCGAGCCCAATGGTCGATGCCCGCCTGCCTGACGGCTCCCGCGTGAACATCACCATCCCGCCGGCCTCACCGAAGGCGCCCAGTATCACGATCCGGAAGTTCCGCGCCGACAAAATGCGCATGGCCGATCTGATCGGCGTGGGCGCTCTCAGCGAGGCGACCGCGGAATTCCTGGCGATGTGCGTCCGCGCCCACATGAACATCATCATCAGCGGCGGTACCGGCACCGGTAAGACGACCATGCTGAACGCGCTCTCCGCGTTCATCCCCAATACCGAGCGGATCGTCACGATCGAGGACCCGTCGGAACTCCGGCTCCAGCAAGACCACGTCATCACGCTCGAGGCGCGGCCCGCCAGCATCGAGGGCAAGAACCAGATCAAGCAGCGCGACCTGGTGAGGAACTGCCTCCGCATGCGCCCGGACCGCATCATCGTTGGCGAGGTCCGGGGCGAGGAAGCCTTCGACATGCTCCAGGCGATGAACACCGGCCACGACGGTTCGATTTCGACAATCCACGCGAACAACCCGCGTGAGGCGCTCGCCCGCATGGAAAACATGGTGCTCATGGCAGGCATGGAGCTTCCGTCGCGGGCCATCCGGGAGCAGGTAGCGTCAGCTATCCACCTGTTCATCCAGATCAGCCGCCTCCAGGACGGATCGCGCAAGGTGACGCATGTGACCGAGGTGAGCGGCATGGAGGGCGACACGATCACCCTCCAGGACATCTTCCTCTTCAAACTCGACCGCGTGGACGAAGACGGCAAAGTGCACGGATCGATGAAGCCAACGGGCATCCGGCCCGGCTTCGTGCACAAGTTCGCGATGGCCGGCATCGAACTCCCGAACAACCTGTTCGGCACGGCGGAAGGGTGGTAAGCCCATGCTCATGATACTTGCAGCCCTGTGCGCGGGGGCCTTCGCGACCACCTTCATATTCTGGGTGACCGCCTTCGGCGGGTCAGGCGGGATGGCAACTGCGCGGCTTTCGAGGTTGCGGAACGCTGACCCGGCGATTCCAGAGGAGACACGCGTTGGCCTCCGCCGGCGCGGCTCGGTGAACTTCGCCGGCATCACCGTGATCTCAGGCAACCTGGCGGCGAACTGGACCCGAGACCTGGAACGCGCGGGACTGACCCTCAACGCGAAGGAGTACTTCGTCCTGAGGCTGGTTGTCGCGCTCGGGCTGGTGGCCGTGTTCATGCTGGTGTCGCCAATCCCCGCGCTGGCGCTTGCCGGGGCACCGTTGGGGTTCTTTGCCACCGGTTTCTGGCTCAAACGCCGGATCACGTCACGCCTGCATAAGATGGAGTCGCAGCTCGTAGAACTCATCCAGATGCTCTCGAGCGGCCTGCGGGCAGGCTTCGGGCTCCTCCAGGCCATGGAAGCGGCTTCGGAACAGATCTCAGCTCCGCTGTCCGTCGAGATCCGCCGGACGCTGCGTGATACGGCGATGGGTGCGAGCGTCGATCAGGCGTTGGCGGCGCTGAACGACCGGATCGGCAGCCCGGACTTCGACATCGTGATCACCGCGACACTCATCCAGCGTTCGGTCGGCGGCAACCTTGCCGAGATCCTCGACAACGTCGCCCACACCATGCGCGAACGGGAACGCATCCGGGGCGAGATCCGCACACTGACCTCGCAGCAGCGCATGACTGGTTATGTCATTGGCGGAATCCCGATTGGGCTCTTGCTTATCTTCACGGTGATCAGCCCGGAGTTCACCGGACTGCTCTTCACCGACCCGCTGGGCCGAATGATGCTGGCTGGCGCGGCGGTCTCCGAACTCATCGGCTTTGCGGTGATCCAGAAGATTGTGAACATCGAGGTCTAGGCCCATGGAATTCCTGGTCGCGGTCAGCACATTCGTCACGGTGACGCTCATGGCCTATGGCCTGATGCACAAGACAGCCGGCAACGGAGCCATGGACATGCGCCTCGGCGGGTTGCGGTATAGCCGCCCGAACCGCGAGGCGTTGCCGGACCCCGATGCCGCGTTTAGCCAGCGCGTCATCCAGCCGCTCATCCGCGGGATCTCCCGCCGGGCCAACAGCGTCCTCCCGTCGACGATGGAAGAACGGCTCGAACGGGGGCTCACCCAGGCGGGCATGAAGGTCAAGCCGGGGCAGTTCCTGGTGATGGTTGGGATTGCGGCGGGAGTCTTGCCCACTCTCGCGACGCTCTACGTCACAGCGATGGGTGGCGACTTCAAGATGATCGCCGGCACATTCGTGGTGATGACGGCCTTTGGCATCTATGCACCCCGGATCATTGTCCTCGGCCGCATCAAGCGGCGGCAAAAGGACATCTGGCGGTCGCTGCCGGACGCTTTCGACCTGATCACGGCATCGGTCGAGGCCGGGCTGGGGATCGATGCCGCGTTCACCCGGGTCATCGAGAAGGTGACCGGGCCGTTCGCCGAGGAACTGACGCGGACCATGCGCGAGATCCAGATGGGGCGCTCCCGCCGCGATGCGTTCCTCGATATGGCGGACCGCACGGGCGTCGAAGAGCTTCGTCAGCTCATCAACGCGGTCGTCCAGGCGGAGGCGATGGGTATCTCCATCGGCGGAGTCATCCGGGTGCAGACCGGCGTGATTCGCACCAAGCGCCGTCAGAAGGCGGAGGAGCAGGCTTTCAAGGCGCCAATCAAGATGGTGTTCCCGCTGGTATTCTTCATCTTCCCGGCGATCATGATCGTGATCGGCGGGCCAGCCATCCTCCAGCTGAAAGGCGCCTTCTGATTCGGAGCGACGCGACGCAGAAGACCAGGGCCTCCCGTTCGGAGGCCCTGGTCGTTCAGTCGAAGTTGGCGACCCAGAGCATCACGATGACGCCCCCGGCCGCCAGGTAAGGCCCGTAGCTGAAAACGGTCCGCCAACCGCGCCGAAATAGGAAGACGAACGCGGCCCCGCCGGCAAGCAGCACGCCATAGAACAGTGCGGTCATCACACCGGGCCAGCCGGTCAGTAATCCGATCAGGACGATAAGCTTTGCGTCGCCCATGCCGAACGCGATGTCCTTGGCGCCGAGAAGGCCGCCGACGACCACCCCGAGCACAACCATGGCCACACCGACGGCGAGCCCGAACCCGGCCCCCAGCGCGATGTCGGAAACGTCCCGGTCGGGCCAGGCCCAGCAGAGGGCCGCGGCCGCGACGATGGCCGGGTAGCTCAGGCGGTTGGGGATGATGCGCCGATCGAAGTCGGTGCTGCTCAGGATGATGAGAACCAGCGCAAACATTGCGGTCAGTGCTGCGGGCCCGGCGTCGTAGTAGTCCGGGCGGAAGGCCAACCCCCAGGCCGCCGCCGTCGTCATGGCACAGAAGGCCTGGAGCAGCCGGAGCTTCCGGCCTTTCACGGGGTTGGCGCGGTGCTCTTCGGAGCGGTAGAGCCGGTGCTGCCAGAGCGGCACGAAGGCGCCGGCCACAGCTCCCGTGCCCGCGGCCGCAATCGATACTGCTGGATCCACGTTGCCGACTATCGGCGGGCCGGCGCATACCGGCAATCAGGCCCGGCCAGCACCCGGGGGCCCATCCCGGTAGACTCCGCCTACTTCCATCCGGGGTGAGCCGTGAGCCGTATTGACTGGGATGCTGCGACTGCCGAGGCGGTCGCCCTGCTTCGCGAGTACCTGCGGATCGACACCTCCAACCCTCCGGGCAACGAAGCGCTGGCGGTGGAGTTCCTGGCGGGGATCCTGTCGGCCGAGGGCATCGCATTCGAGGTCGCTGAGTCGGCGCCGGGCCGGTCCAACCTCTTCGCGCGGCTTGGGCCACCGGCCGGCGGTGTTTGCCTCCTGAACCACACCGACGTCGTGCCGGTCGAGCGCGAGTACTGGAGTGTCGATCCCTTCGGCGGCGAGCTGAGCGACGGGATGGTCTGGGGCCGGGGCGCCCTCGACATGAAGGGCATGGGCATCTTCGAGTTGATGACGTTCATCCTGCTCAAGCGCCAGGGCGTCGAGCTTCGCGAGTCAGTCACGTTCCTGGCGGCGGCTGATGAGGAAGCGGGGAGCGCCTTCGGCGTCAGCTGGATCGAACGGCACCGGCCCGCGTGGATGGACACGGACCTGGTGATCAACGAGGGCGCCTATGGGCTCGTGTCCTCGCGGGGGCCACAGGTTTTCCAGGTGGCGCCGACTGAGAAAGTGCCCCTGTGGGTCAAGCTCACGGTCCGGGGGCGTCCCGGCCATGGCTCGGTGCCCCACGGCGACAATTGCGCTGAGCACCTGGTGCAGGCCCTGGAGCGAGTCACGCGCTGGCAACGCGAACTGCGGATTGTCCCGATCATGCGCTCGCACGTGCAGGCGATGCATGCCGCGGGTTTTTCCAACGTGGCGACCGATGAAGCAGCGCTTGCCGAAGCGCAGCGTAGCCCGTCGCTCCGGGCGCGCCTGAGCAACACCGTCACCGTCACGACAATCGGGACTGGCATCAAGGTCAACGTCATCCCCGCGGAGGCGACAGCGACCCTGGACTGCCGCCTGCTGCCCGATGCCGACCCGGACACATTTCTCCATGAGCTGCGGGATGTGCTTGATGACGAACGCATGCAGGTCGAGGTCCTGAACCGGTTCATCGGCGCGGAGAGCCCCATGGATACGCGGTTCGTCCAGGTCGTGAGCGATGTTGTCGCCGAGCTGGTCGAAGGGGCCCAGATCGCACCGGAGATGACCAGCGGTTTCACCGATTCCCGTATCTACCGGCTGCGCGGCATTCCCGCCTACGGGTTCGTGCCGTGCCTGCTGCAACCGGAGGAGTTGGCCGGGGTGCACGGGCACAACGAGCGGATCAGCGTGGAAAACATCCGTCTCGGGCTGCAGGTGCTCTATGAAGTGGTTCGGCGGCTGGTCAGCGCTTAGGTTCGAGCGTTATGTCTCAGACGTGAGCCCGTAGAGTTCCTCGAGGAAGCTCGCGAGCTGCACATCGTCGAGAGCAGCGCCAACATCGCCGCCCAGCCGGGCGAACCACCGCTGGGCGAGTTCCCGCACGCGCGGTTCCGCGCCGCCTCCACCCTGGATGCGCGAAACGAGCGGCGATACCGGCCGTCCGAGGCTTTCCATGGTCATCTCGCCGCGAAGGATGGCGATGGCGCTAAGCATGTGCCCGGCAGTCACCTCTGGCTGCCCCAGGTAGTTGGCGACCGCCGAGGACGTCGTGAGGATCTCGGTGAGGCGAAGCGGTTCGGGGCCGGTCATGGGGAGGTCAGGCAGTCTGGTTAGCTTCAAGGGCGAGATCGCGCGCTCTGCGGGCACTGCCGGAGGCCACGAAGCGCCCTACCACGCTGATGAACGCGTCGACTTCGGCGTCGGACATGTCGTCCATCAGCCCGGTGGTGTACTCGCGCAACTCCTGGCGAAGCGATTCCACCGCGGCCCGGCCACGCGGCTCGAGCCAGATGTTGATACCGCGGCGATCACTGGCCGAGACCTCACGGCGGATGAAGCCGCCTCGCTCGAGCCGTTCCAGGAGAGCCGACACGGAGGGACGGGTGACGTACAGGCGCTCAGCGAGTTCGGCGTTGCTCAGCCCCTCCTGCTGAAGCAGGTGCCCGAGCAGGCGGAGCTGGGTGACGGTGAGGTTCTCGCGATCCCAGATCATCAGGCGGACCTGGTCGAGGAGGGCACTCGCGCCAAAGAGTGCGGTGGCAGCCTCATCGAGCCGCTGCGCGCGGGAGGGCTTGGTCATCAGGCAGGCTCCAGGCTGGTGCAGGTTGGCCGATTCTGTCCGAGGAGCGGCGCGAGCGCAATCAAAGGCAGGAAGTCATGGAAATATCCGAGAAAAAATGCTCCGCGAGGTGCTAACTGTTCTGGTAGACTCGCGCGCCATGGCAGGAGGGAAATAAATGAAGTTCGGAGTCTTTTATGAGCACCAGCTTCCGCGGCCGTGGGACGACGGCATCGAGCTGAAGCTGTTCCAGGACGCGCTTGGGCAGGTGGAACTCGCGGATAAGCTCGGCATCGACTTCGCCTGGGAGGTGGAACACCACTTCCTGGAGGAGTACTCACATTCGTCCTGCCCCGAGGTGTTCCTTGCGGCCGCAAGCCAGCGCACCAGGAACATCCGGCTGGGCCACGGCATCAAGCTGATGCCGCCCGGCTACAACCCACCGGCCCGCATCGCCGAAGAGATCGCGACCCTCGACCTGGTTTCGAACGGCCGCGTGGAGTTCGGCACGGGTGAATCGGCCTCGCGGGCGGAACTCGAGGGCTTCAGCATCAACCCGGCCGAGCGCCGGGCCATGTGGCGCGAAACGACCGAGCAGGTGTGCAACATGCTCGCGATGGACCCGTACCCCGGGTTCCAGGGCAAGTATTTCTCGATGCCGGTCCGGAACGTGGTGCCCAAGCCGGTCCAGAAGCCGCACCCGCCGCTCTGGGTCGCCTGTTCCAACCGCGACACCATCCACCTGGCCGCCCAGCTCGGCATCGGCGCGCTGACGTTCGCCTTCGTCGATCCCGCCGAAGCGAAGAAGTGGGTGGACGACTACTACGAGACGTTCAAGAACGAATGCGTGCCCATCGGCCACGCCGTCAACCCAAACGTTGCGATGGTGACGAGCTTCTCGTGCCACCCGGATGCCGAAGAGGCCTTCCGGCGCGGATTCGACGGCTTTAAGTTCTTCCAGTTCGGGCTCGGACATCATTATGTCTTCGGCACGCACAAGCCGGGCCGCACGAACATCTGGGCGCAGTACGAGGCCGTGAAGGACGCCATGGGCGCCGAACAACTCGACTTCCTCGGCGGCGGCAGCGACGGGATCGGTACGCCCGACCAGCTTCGCGCGCACCTGCAGAAGTTCGCCGACGCAGGGGTCGACCAGACGGTCTTCATCCAGCAGGGCGGCAAGAACAAGCACGAAGACATCTGCGCCTCGCTGGAACTCTTCGCCTCGGACGTAATGCCGGAATTCAAGGAGCACGAGGAAGAGCGCACCCGGCGGAAGGCCGATGAACTTGCCCCGTACGTGGAGAAGGCATTCCAGCGGAAGCAGTGGATGAAAGAGCTTACGGACGACGAAATCCCGGCGTCCCCGGCGTACGGGGCGATGATCGCCGAAGTCGACCCGGCGACGCTCGACGAGACTGCCCGGCTGCGGGCCGCCCGCTGGGCGAAGATGCGCCAGGTGCTCCGCGAGATGGAGGAGAAGCAGAAAGCGGGTTCGCGTTAGCTTCGAACCCGTCTCCGAACGGTGAGCGCGTCAGGCGTCCTTCTTCGGCGGCGGCGTGCCGAGGCCGGCCATCGGCGTCAGTTTCGTGACATCGATATCGATAAGGTACGGCCCCCGGTGCGCGATTCCGCGGGCAAAGGCATCGCGGAAGGCGGCAGCGCTGTCGGCCTGCTCCGCTTTGACGCCCATGCCCCTTGCGACCTGAACGAAATCGGGCGTGTGAAGGTCGACGCCGAACTGGCGGCCCTCGAACGTCCGGCCCTCAATCGATCGCAACACGCCGTAGCCGCCGTCGTTGAACACGCAGACGACTACGGGGACCTGGTACTGCGCGGCCGTCGAAAGCTCGGCGATGTTCAGCATGAAGCCGCCATCGCCCTGGATCACGGCGGCCTTCCGGCCGGTCCCGATTGCGGCGCCGATGGCGAGTGGCAGGGCCGGGCCGATGGCCGCTGAAGTCGGGTTGAGGGATGTCCGGGGCGCCAGGATTGGCATCAGGCGGTTGCCCCAGAGGTAGGCCGGGACGGTCGCGTCGCGCACGACGAACCCATCGCGGGGAAGGTGTTCGCGCATGGCGTCCATGATCGCCTCGTAGTCTGGGCCGATTTCCTTGCGGATCTGGGCCCTCGCGGCATCGCGCAGCTCCTGGGCACGCGTGAGGAAAACCGAGTTCTCGACCTGTGCTCGCGCCGCATCCTCGGGCTTGACGTCGCGCTTGCCGTCGAGGTCCCGGAGGATCGCGGAGATTGCCAGCCGGGCGTCGGCAACCATGGGCAGGTCGGCCCGGTAGTTGCGGTTGATGACCCCGGGGTCGGCGTCGATGTGGATGAGCTTCGCCGGGATGGGCATGGTCCAGTTGCGCGTCGCGCCGCCCTGGAAGCGGGTACCGACAGCGAGCACCACGTCGGCGCCGGCGAACACCTCACCGAACGCGGGCATATTGGTGAGCGGTCCCATGCAGAGCGGGTGGTCCTCAGGGATGGCGCCGCGGCCGTTCGTCGACGTGAACACGGGGGCGTTCAGCCGTTCGGCAAGCTGCTGGACTTCCCGTTCGGCCTCGGCGGTAAGGACGCCGCCGCCGGCCCAGATGACGACCTTCGACGCGTTCCCGATGAGTTCGGCCGCCCTGCTGATCGCGTCGCGGGAGGGTTGAATGCGGGGCCAGCTTTCGATGTGCGGGATGTCGATTTCGGCCTTCGCGTACTGGAAATCGACCGGGATTTCGATGGCGCCGGGGCGAGGCCTGCCGGTGCAGATGTCGGAGGCCACGCGGAACATCGCCTCGCCGATTTCCTCGGGCCGCTGGACGGATTCGGTGCGGCCGGTGAGCGTGCGCAACATGGGGAGCTGGTTTTCCGCCTCGTGGAGGAAGCCCTTGCCTTTGCCGTAATACACCGAGTCGACCTGGCCGGTGACCATCATCACCCGGCTGGAGGCGAAGCCGGCTTCGAAGAGCCCGGTCATGGCGTTGGTGACGCCCGGACCGGTACTGGTTATGGCAACTCCGAGTTTCCCGGTGGCGCGCGCATACCCGTCCGCCGCGTGGAGGGCGCCCTGTTCGTGCCGGACGGCGATCGGCGTAATGCCGCCGCCCCGGTGGATGGCGTCGTAGATGGGGATGTTGTGGACGGAGACGATGCCAAAGACGTGCTCGACGCCGAGGGCGCGCAGGGATTCGTAGACGGCCTCGCCGCCGGTCATTTCGCGCATGGGAATCCTCCCGGGCCTTTTCGCCCGCGATCGAACCAGAAGTGCCCGGACGCTATCGCCCGCGATGAACCAGTGTCAAACGCTAGTCGCGGTAGGGAGGTTCCACTACGAAAGCCAGCCGCTTGCCATCGGGCGACCACACGGGATGGCGCACCGTTCTGCCGCCCGAGACGCGCGCCTCCGTCCGCCTGCTGCTCCCGTCCTCGGCGATGGAATACACCTCGGTGCCCCAGGCAAGCGCGATGCGCCCGTTCGCACCCCACGAGATTCCCTGTGTGCCACCGCGATGCTTCCCTGATCCCTACCAGCGGTACTCGCTTACGGCCCAGTCTGCTTCGTAGTACGGACTGACGTGCGTACCGGGGCGGATGACCCGGTTGATCGCCTTGAGATCGTCGTCGGTGATGGCCACATCCACCGCCTTCAGGTTGTCCTCGAGCTGGTCCATGGTGCGCGGCCCGATGATCGGGCTGGTGACGCCGGGCTGCTGCATGCACCAGGCCAGCGAAAGCTGGGAGAGGCTCACGCCCTTCTCCTTCGCGATCGCCTCCAGCCCTTCGATCACGTCCCAGATGGCGTCGTTCATGCGGCGGCGGTACATCGGGTTCGCGTCGGCATTCGCATAGCGGCTGTCCTCGGGGGGCTGGGAATCGCGGCTGTACTTGCCGGTCAGCAGGCCGCCCGCGAGCGGGCTCCAGGGGATCGTGGCGATGCCGTAGCTCTGAGCCATCGGGAGCAGCTCGCGCTCGATCCGGCGGTCGAGCAGGTTGTAGGGCGGCTGCTCGCAGACGAAGCGGTTCAGGCCGTACTCCTTGGACACCCACAGGCTTTCTATCATCTGCCAGGCGGCGAAGGTGCTCGTGCCGATGTAGCGCACCTTGCCCGATCGGACCAGGTCGTCCATGGCGCGAAGGGTCTCGTCGATGGGCATGTCGGATTGGGGGCGGTGGATCTGGTAAAGGTCGATCCAGTCGGTCTGGAGGCGGCGGAGGCTTGCCTCGCACTGCTCGATGATGTGGCGGCGGGTGTTATTCATGTCGTTCGGGCCGGGGCCCATCTTGCCGTGCACCTTGGTCGCCAGGACGACCTCATTGCGCTTGCCATTTCGCTTGAGCGCCTCGCCGGTCGCCTCTTCGCTCCGGCCGGTGCTGTACACGTTCGCCGTATCGAGGAAGTTGATGCCCGCGTCGAGGGCGCGATCGATGATGGCGGCCGAGTCGGCGGGGGTGGTCTTGCCGCCGAACATCATGCAGCCGAGGCACAGGCTGCTGACTTTGACGCCGGTGCGGCCGAGGGATCGGTATTCCATGTCTCTCACCTGCAGTAGTTGGTGAGTTGACGATAAGCCAGCCGGGGCGTCGCTGTCAGCGACGCGTTTCAGGGGCGAGCCGGATAGGCGAGGGGCCGGATCTCATCGGTGGCCGCGGCCGTATCTCAGACATCAGCGGGCCCGGCAGGCAGCCTGCCTGTGGCGATGGCCAGCTCCCGCAGCCAGGCCGCGCGCCCCGGCGGGACCTGGGGCCATTCGAACCGCCAGCCCCAGTTGCCGTCGAGCACGGCTGGCCGGTTCATGCGTGCTTCGCCACCGAGCTTCAGCACGTCCTGCATCGGTATCAGCACCGTCCGGCCGACCGAAGCGTAGGCGGCGCGGATCATGTCGTCCACAATGTCGCTCCCATCGATGCCGAGCTCCATTCGGACGACGTCCCGGTGCGGTTCGGGCAGTGACTCCCACCAGCCGAGTGTCGTGTCGTTGTCGTGGGTACCGGTGAAGACGACCGAGTTCTCGACCTGGTTGCGCGGCAGGTAGGGGTTGTCAGGTCCACCTTCGAAGGCGAACTGGAGCACGGCCATCCCCGGGTATCCAAGGCGGTCCCGCAGGGCGCGTACCTCCTCGGTGATGATGCCCAGGTCCTCGACGAGGATTGGCAACTCGCCCAGCTCAGCCTCGAGGGCCGCGAAAAGGCGGTCGCCGGGACCAGGCACCCACTGGCCGTGGATGGCCGTTTCTTCGTGTGCCGGGATCTCCCAGGCGGACTCGAAGCCGCGGAAGTGGTCGATGCGGACGGCGTCGAAGAGCTGGAAGGTGGTACGCAGACGCTCGATCCACCAGCGATACCCGTCGCTCTCCATCGCGTCCCAGTCGTACACGGGGTTGCCCCAGCGCTGGCCGGTGGCCGAAAACACATCGGGCGGCACGCCTGAGACCACCGTCGGGTTGCCGTCTTCATCGAGCTTGTAGAGGTGCTGGTTGGCCCAGACATCGGCGCTGTCGCGGTCGACGAAGATGGGCAGGTCGCCCCATAGGCGGATGCCGCGAGCGTGAGCGTACGTTCGGAGACGCTCCCACTGTTCGTCGAAACAGAACTGGAGGAACTTGTGGTAGGCGACCTCGCCCGCGAGGGGGGTGCCCTCCGCGACCTCGACCCCTGCGGGGGTTCGCAGGTGCTCGTCCCAGAGCCACCAGGGCTCGCCGTGGGAGTTGCGCAGCGCCGAGAACACGGCGTAGGTATGGAGCCACGGTCGGAGAGCCTCGAAGGCCTGGAGTTCCTCCAGGCGGCCGTGTTCGACGAACAGCTTGAAGGCTGTGCGCAAGAGCGGCTCCTTGTAAGCGCGGCGAGCTTCGAAGTCGACATGGATCGATCCACCAGGAGAAGGAGGAGGCGGGACCCGGTCGAGGTACCCATCGTCTGCAAGAGCGGCCATCGAGAGGAGCAGGGGATCCCCGGCGAAGGCCGACCGGGCGGCGTAGGGCGAGTTGCTTGGCCCGGCGGGACCGACGGGGAGCATCTGCCAGATCGATTGGCCCGCTTCTCCCAGGTAGTCGATGAACCGGTAGGCGTCCTCGCCGAGGTCGGCGCCAGGCAGGGACGTGAGATGGAGGAGGAGGCCGGCGGCGCGCCCGGTAACGAGCGGCCCGGCCGGCGCGGCGGAGGAAGAGGGCCGGCTCAGAGGACCGCTCCCTCGAGATCCTCGAGCGAGACACGCGCAACGCGGCGCCGGTGCATCCGCAGCGCGTCGAGGTCTCCGAGGGCCTGGGCGGCTTCGAGCTCGGCAAAGCTGTAGGGCTGGCCGGGCACGTGGCGGTCCTCCCGAGGCTCATCGACCACCTGGATGAAGACGCCGGTATTGGGGCCACCTTTGTGAAGCTGGCCCGTGGAGTGGAGGAACCGTGGACCGAAGCCCACCGTCGTCGCCACACGGTAGCGGTCGCGGAGAGCATGGCGCACACGCTGGAGGCGTCCAAGGATTTCCTCGTTGCGCGGCAGATAGGCGAGGATCGCCAGGTAGTCGCCGGCGCGGACCTGCGCGAGGACATCGGCGAGTGGCGGCGTTGCCGGGTCGCCACCGCCGCCGGCCAGCACAACCGCGGTCGCCTCTTTCGCCTCCTGGACGTTGGGCTGATCGAAGGGGTTCACGCCGAGCACGTAGCACGCGATTGCGGTGGCGAACTCCCAGCGCCAGAATTCGGCGCCGAGGGAGGCCGGGCCTTCGAACGGGACACGGAGCACCGGGTGCCCGGCGGCTTCAAGCGGCCCGAGGAATGGGTCCTCGCCCAGGGCAACGAACATCCGGTCATTCCCGTAAACGGCGGGATCGGCCAGCAGTTCACCCTCGACTGGCACGATGCCCTGGCCCTCTTTGCCCGTCGATTCGGCAACAAGCTGTTCGATCCAGTGGCCGAGCACTTCGATCTCGGGCGGGAGAACCAGGGTGAGCTTGTCCCGGCCGTGGAGGGCGGCCTCGCCGAGGGCCGCGCCCAGCCAGGCGCCGGGGTGGAGCCGCGCGGGGATTCCGGGATCGCAGAACCCGGCCATCCGCTCCGCGCCCTCGAGCAAGAGCCCGGCATCGATGCCACAAAGAACGGCCGGCACCAGGCCGAAGCACGAGAGCGCCGAATAGCGCCCCCCGATGTCGGGCGGGTTGATGAACACGGCCCGGAACTCACGGTCCCGGCCAATTCGTTCGAGCCCGGTCCCGTAGTCCGTGATGGCGATGAAGTGGCGCCCGCGGGGAAGCTTCTCCCAGAAGTAAGCCAGGTGGCTCAACGTCTCCACGGTGCTGCCGGACTTGCTAGAGACAATGAACAGGGTGTGGTCGAGGTCGAGGTCGGCCTCGGTGGCTGCGAGCTGCCGCGGGTCGGTCGAGTCCAGCACGATGAGCCGGAGGCCGCCTTCTTGCGGCCCGAACGACTGGTACAGCACCTCGGCGGCGAGGCTCGAACCGCCCATGCCCAGCAAGACCGCGGTGGTGAAGCCCTCGGCGATCACGTCCTGGCGCAGCATTTCGAATTCGGGAATGCGAGCGTCGATGTGCCGCTGGATGCGCAGCCAGCCCAGGCGGTCGCTGACCTCTTCGGGGTGGTCACTCCAGACGGTGTGGTCACCATCCCAGATGCGCTCGACGATCCGGTCCCGGTCGATAGTTTCGAGCCGGGCCGCAATCGCCGCTTCAAGGGTCTGGTCCACGGAAACGCCTCCCGCGGCGGGCGCCGCCGCCTTACACCTTACGGCAGGACGGCAAACGGTGCGCAGGATGGATCGGGCAGTGGATGCGGCGCTGCAAGGGAGGCGTGGGGTGGCCCGGATGGTGTGACGACGACCTCGCCCGCGAGTGTGATCTCGCCGGCGCGAAAGACGCGGCCCGCGATGGGGCTGCGGAGTTCCTCGATAACGCGCGGTGATCGCGGACGAATGGAGGCGCCGATCTGGTAATCCATCTCCATTGTGTTTCGGCAAGACAGGGTAGGGATTACCCCTACACCCCGTGAATAAGGCGAGGCGGGCAGGTTGCAGGATGGAGTGCCGAGCCCGGAATCCGCGGATTCCCGCCACGCGTCCGGTCTCCTTACCACGCAGTCACCCAATCTCCACCAGAGGTAATGGTGGGGAAGTCCCTGAGGCTGGGCCGCGACATGCCGAAAACCACGACGAGACCAGCGCGAGGATCACCCATGACGCACGACGAGAATATCGACATCTCTTCCCGGGAGTTCATTCGTCGCGTGGCGGCCAGCCTCCGCGTCGCCCGGCAGCGCCGGCGCCTCACCTGCGGAGAACTTGCCGCCAGATCGAGCGGTGCGTACGGGGCCGGGACGCTCGAAGCCTTCGAGTCTGGTCGACGTTCCCTCGCCAATGTGGACCTCGCGCCACTGGCGCGCCTCTACGGGATCGACCTCGATGCACTCCTTCAGCCGCGCATGTCCATCACAGTCCACCCTGGCGGCACACTGACTGCTGGCGCCGTCGCTGTCGGATTCGACCCCGCGAACTCCGATTCGCTCCTGCTGTCGTACCTCCGCCTGGTACGGGACCTCCGAAATCAGCGCCGCGAGCCGGTTGTTGCCCTCCGCCGCGAGGATGTGGAGTCACTTGCCGCATACCTCCAGGAAGATGGCTCCACAGTCCTGGAGCGACTTGGAAAGCTCATGGGATTCACTCGTGCGCAGCGTCGCTCGATGGCGATACTTTTCGCCGCGGGGGCCGCGGTGATCATGGCTGCGACCACGGCGTTCGCGGTGGCGCCCCCTGCAAGCGAACCGCAGACCGACAACTTCGACTCGGGCAGCAGGGCCTGGGTCCTCACCGCCAGCGTGGACTCTGACAACAGCCTCCCAGGGTTCACCGTGGATGGTGGACCGGACAGCGAACCACAAGGCTTCGCCAGCGAGGGCGCGGCGTTCCAACCCGGGGACCCTGACGGCAATGCAGGGCCTGCTGACGATGACCAGGTCCCCGGCGAACCCGAGGACTCCGACGACGGGCAAGACCCCGCTGACGATGGCGAGGCCCCCGGCGAACTCGAGGACACCGCTGACGGCGAAGAACCCGGGGCCGATGACCCTGACTCCGGCGAGCCCGAAGACTCCGACGAAGGCGAAGACCCCGCTGACGATGACCAGGCCCCCGGCGAGCCCGGGGACTCCGACGAAGGAGAAGACCCCGCTGACGATGACCAGGTCCCCGGCGAACCCGAGGACTCCACTGAAGGCGAAGACCCCGCTGACGATGGCGAGGTGCCCGGCGAACTCGAGGACTCCGATGACGGCGAAGACCCCGGAGCCAATGACCAGGCATCCGGGGAGCCCGAGGACTCCGGCGACGGGGAAGACCCCGCTGACGATGGCGAGGTCCCCGGTGAACTCGAGGACTCCACTGAAGGCGAAGACCCCGGGGCCGATGACCAGGCACCCGGCGAGTCCGAGGACTCCGACGACGGCGAAGACCCCCGGGGCGATGCCCCTGGCTCTGGCGAGCCCGAGGATTCCGGCGACGGCGAAAACCCCGGAGAGGACCAGGCACCTGGCGAGTCCGAGGACTCCGACGACGGCGAAGACCCCGGGGGCGATGCCTCTGACTCTGGCGAGCCCGAGGATTCCGACGATGGCGAAGAGCCCGGAGAGGACCAGGCCCCCGGCGAGCCCGGGGACTCCGACGCCGGCGAAGACCCCGAGGCCGAACCTCCCGCTCCTCGGCTAAGCGACGAGGAAGCCAAGCAGAAGGCCGCCGAGGAAAGGCG
>PQAO01000026.1 GCA_003104995.1 Dehalococcoidia bacterium | reverse complement strand
AGAAACGCTGCTCGCGAAACCCACCGTCGGCGAACTTGCGGGGCTCCAAGTGCTGTCGCCACTGTACGTGGCGTAGATCGAGTGGTCGCCGTCGCCGGGGAACGTTGTGTTGAGGATAGCCTGTGGTTCTCCCGACTCAACCGGGAGGGTCCCGATCGGCGCGCCCTGGTCGTAAAACGTTATGAGGCCGGTCGGATACGGGCCGTTTGGATCCCAGTTCACGATGTACGCATACAGCTGGACCGGCGTGGAGTCGCACACATCTCCCTCCGGGCCCACGAGGTTCAACACAGTCGACATCACCAGCGGCGCAGAACCAACGATCACGTCCACCGCCGCCGAGTTCGTGCAGACCGACGCGTAACACACCTTCGCCTGCACCGTCGTGGTGCCCGCGCTCGCCCGGTAGGTCGTGAACGTCTTCGCGAAGGTCGTCACCGCTGCCGGTGTTGCGCCGCTCGCGGTCCAGGTGATTTCCGTGTAGCCCTCGGAGAAGCTCGTCGAACAATCGATCTTTGCCTGCCCCGAGACCCATGCGTAGGTGCAGAGCAACGGCACCGTCAGGGGCGGTCCGTTTGGCAGTGGGGTGGCTGTCGGCGTGGGCGTCCCCGCAGCCACCGATGGTGATGGCGTCGGCGTTGCCGTCGGGAAGGCGATCACCACGGCCGCCGCGCCGGTCTTGCAGACCGTCACGTTGCAGGCGGTCATCTCCACGCTTAGCGACGTGTCCTGGCTGAACGTCGTCGCGAACGACGTCGACCCTGGAGGTACGGGCGCGGGCAACCCATTCACGCTCCAGCGCGTGGTGGTGTACGTGCCCGTTACTGTCCCCGTGCAGGTCACCCCCGCGTTGGGCGGCGTGTAGGCGATGTCGCACTTCACGGCCACGGCCTGGGGTGCTACGGGAGTCGGTGTCGGCACGGGAGTCGCGCTTGGACGAGGCGTGGGCGTCGGCTGGGCAGTCGCCGTCTCCGAACCTGTGGTCGGCACCCCGCCCGGGCCGTCGTCTCCCGCCCCGCCGGTTCCACCGCCCGGCCCGCCTGGCGGCAAGGTCACCGTCTCGCCCGCCCCCGGTGTCCCCGATCCCGGAATGGGTGTCGCGCCAGCGAGTACCTGCGTCCGCACGGCCGCGCTCGCCGGGTCGTACGACATGGACATCACGAGGGTGCCTGTGGCGTCTTCGGTGGTCACTTCCGCGTTGCCGTTCTGGTCATAGCTGTGGATGGCGATCGTCGAACCGCCGCCGCCGGGGTTCAGCACCTCGATACGGTAGTCCTCGCGGCTCCCCGGCAGGTAAATCGACGTCGTCCCCGCGCCCGGGGGTGGCGGGCTCTCGACGCAGGTCGGGTCGCGCCACGCGTTGCGCGTGCTCAGCCATGCGCCGTCGATCTCGGTCTTCGCCGGCTCCTCTGAGACGGTCCCGACCACCTGGTTCGTCTTCACATTCACCACCCGCAGCCGCAGGTCCTTCGGCACCGTGATGACCACCCCGCTCAGGTTGTTACTCGGCTCGAACAGCACCGAGCTCTTGACCTTGCCCTTGTAGACGTCGAGCGTCTTCCGGTCGGCGTAATACGGGTCGTTGATCAGGATCTTGTCGCCATCGAGCCCGACCGCGGCGATGTAGTGCCCGGGCACTTCGAGGATGATGGGCCGCTGCGCCTGCAACTCCGCCCGGATTTCCTCATCCGAACCAGTGCCAAAGCGGACGAAGCGGATGGTTGTGCTGCCCGGCCGGGTCCGGGCGATCTCCGCTGAAAGTTCGTTTGCCGCCGTCCAGATGACGTCGCCGTAGATGTAGCCGCGGCTCACCCAGCCGCGGCTCGTCTTGCGCGCTTCGTTGTTGAACCACGCGTTCACGGCTTCCGGGGTCAGTTCCGAGCCGTCTGGCATGGTCAGGATGTTGAAGATGGCCATGATCGTGGCCACCGAGGTCATCGCGCAGCCGCACTGCTCGATCGTCGTACCACACCAGTCCGGCCCGAACTCCGGGTCCTTCGCTTTCGCGTATTCGATGTCGGCCCAGGCCGGGTTGTTCTGCGCGAAGTAGGGCGCCCCGCTGCTTCCGCCCGGCAGCTCCTGCGGCTGCACGCTCGGGCGGTCTTTTTCGTCCTTGTCGCACATGTGCACGCCCGCGAAGGCCGCCTCGCCCTCGGCAGCCGCTCCGCCCCCCTTGCCGCCACTCTCTTCGGCCCACGGCACCCACGCGGGCAGCCGGTCGCGGTGCACCCAGGAGAGCCACCCTCCGACCGCGATCGCGGCGAGAAGGAGCAACAGGATCGTCGGCATCTTCCAGCGTTCCAGGGGCGGCCGGATGGCCAGCTGCCCGGGCGCCTCGACCGCGGGAGCCTTGCCGGTCGTTGGAGTCGCCACCACCCGGAACGGCACGAACGTCGGCCGCCCGAACCACTGCCGCTTCGTCTTCTTCACGCGGACGGGCACCCGCCGCTCTTCGCCGGGGCGCAGCTCAATCGAGGGCTGCTGGAAGTCGTAGAGGAACGCCGCTTCGTCGTCGGTGCCGCTCAGGACGTAGGTCACGAGCGCGTTGCCGTTGTTCCGGGCGGTCATGGTGAAATCGCGCTTGCTGCGAATGGGCAGCAGGTGCAGCTCGGTCGCATCGAACGGCAGCACCGTGAGCTTTCCAAAAGCGACCGCCTCGCGGTCGTGTTCGCCGGAGGCCACCGTGACCCCGAAGTCGTACTCGCCGGCGAGTGATTCCGGGCTCAGCGGCGGCTGGATGACCAGCGTCACCGTCTCCCGGGTGCCCGGTACCAGCGCCATCGTGCCCTGGCTGAACGTCACCCAGCCCGCCGGGATGCCAGTCACCGAAAGCTGCACCAGGTCGACCACGCGGCCCCGGTTGTGGATGACCGCCGTCGCGAAGACCGCCCCGCCGGGCTCCACGGGCGCCGCCGGCGAGACGATCGACACACGGATCGCGCTCGAAGGCACCTCCTCGAACTCGGTGAGCCCTGCGCCTTCCGCGTCAGAATCGCCGGCCTCCGCTGCCACGGGCGGGGGCGGGACATACTGCACCTCAACATCGCCGAAGCGGATGGCCTGTTCGGTTTCGACCAGGTTCGAGGTGTGCGGGTCGATCCGGTGGCCGCCGAGGAACGTGCCCGCGGCCGACCCCAGGTCCTCCACCAGCAGCCGCCCCGACTCGATGATCAGCCGGGCGTGCCGCCGGGAGATGCTCAGGTCGTCGATGACGATCCCGCTGCCATCGGCGCGGCCCACGACCAGGGAGGGGAGGTCGATGGGGAATTCCCTCGCCTCCCCATCAGGGGTCATCACCTGGAGCGAACCGAACTTCACGCTGTCATTTCACCCGGGGCACAGGGTACTGGAGCCACAGCACAGCGGAGCATAGAACGCCACGCCGGGCCGCGCACGCAGCTTTACGGATCAGGCGACGACAATCTGGAAGTTGCTGGTGTCGTCGGATGCCGCGTAGTACCCGCTCCCGCTGTAGGTGCCGGTGACCTGGCGTGTCCCCGGCGTGCATGTGACTCCGGTCAGGGTCGCTACACCGTCGGTTACCGTAACGGCGGCCATTCCCGTGCACGCCGAGCCGCTGATGGAGAACGTAACAGTCCCGCCGTCGATGTCGGTCTTCGCTCCGAAAGCCGATGTCAGGTCAGCGGTGAAGGTCAGGGTAGTCCCTGCAGCACCAGTCTGGACCGCTGTCGCGACCAGCGACGTTGTTGCCGGGTTGATGGTCACGTTCGTCGATGTGGACGTCGCCTGGCTGGCGTAGCCCGCATCCGAGGACGTGTAGGATGCCGTGATCGTGGCTGTCCCGTCGCCGACGGACGGCGGCGACCAGTTGAACGTGGTTATGCCGTCCGTCGTGTCCGCCGTGACGGCATCCGAAACATCGACGTCGTCGGCGAAGAACCGGATGTTGCCCGGCGCCGCAGCCGGTGACAACGTTGCCGTCAGGGTGATCGAATTCCCGAGTGTGACGGAGGCGGGAGCTGAAACGCTCACCGTCACGGTCCGCGCGGTCACTGTTACCGCCGCCTCATTGCTTGCCGCCGGACCGCCGACATCGTCTGTCGTCCCGGCGGCCCCGGTGCCGCCCGTCGGCTGGTAGACGGCCCAGACCTTGTAGGACTGGGTCGCATTGAATTCCGGTGTACCGCCGGTGATGAGCACACTCGCCCGGTATTCGGTACTCACGAGTGCGACGCTGCCCGTGGTAAAGGTTGTAGCCGATTCCAGGGTGGCGCCGACTTTGAAGGCGACGCAGCCGCTGCAGGTCGGGTTACGGCCGGATGGCGGCGTGATCACCGCTACGAGGTTCGTGGTCCCGTTGAGGGGCATCGTCGCATCCTCAAGCGAGACCGTGGGCGGCGGCGGGCCGACCGTGGCCGTCCCGGAGCCAGAAGTGGCGCCGTTGTAGTTCGTATGGGTGGCGGTGATTCCCGCGGTGGCGAACACGGCCCGGATCGAATACGAGCCGTTCGCCGGGAACGCGCCGGAGCCCGTGCCCACCGTGAGAGTGGCTGCTCCCGTTGCAGAGACCTCCACGTCGGAGCTGATGTCGGTCCACGTTCCGGCGACGTTGATTTGGAACTGGAGACAACCTGTGCAAGCAAGGCTCACCGTGGAGGTTGGCGGGGAAGTGGGCTCCACGGTCGCCTTGAGGGTGATGTCGGATCCAAGCACCGCCGTAGCGTTCTCTACGGAGACCCGTGAATTACGTTTGGTCAACGTTACGGTTCCTGCGGTGCTGGTCACCGCCACCGTGTTACCGTTGGTTGCGTTGCCGTTGTACCTTGCCACGATGGAGTACGGTGTTTCGGCCACTTTCAGGAGCCCTATATCACCCGTGGCGGTGCTGATGCTCGCTCCGCCTCCGGAGTCAATCGACGTGTCGGTGCCGAGAAGGTTCTCCGGCGCCACACTGTCCTTGTAGAACGAGACCGAGCCTCCGGTCAGGGCCCTGAGTCCGCTGCAGGCTCCGCCCGAACAGGTAACAATCGCTGACACCGTAAGCTCGTTGCCCACGGCGACGGGGGTGATCGCGTTCATGTCTACCGATGGCTCGAAGGGATCAACAGTTAGCGACTTGGTGGCCGATGTGCGTTCACTGAAGTACCGGTTTCCCGTGTACCGCGCGGAGATGGTGTAGTCATTTGCGTTCAGGCTTAAATCGCTGACCAAGAACTCGCGGCCGTAAATGCCGGTGTTGTTCCCGAGTTCTACTACGGGTCCCGAAGGGGGTGTGGCGGCGCCTGTCCCGAGCAATTCGATGTCACCGCAGGTACTGTCGCCGGGGCAGTTGTCATTGAGCCGATCCTTCCGGCCGGACGCATCCACGACAACGCGCACTACCGAGGTGGCGTCCCCGACAGTAATGGTCCCGGAGGTCGGGAGGGTCACGTCGATGGTCGGGTTCTGACTATCCAGTGTGATCGGGAAATCGGCCGACGTGCTTCCCGCGAGTTGGTCGGTCCCGAGGAACACCGCCGAGAGCTCGTATCCGTCGGCGTCTGGCATCGGGCCCTGATCGTCGCCGGTGATGATTGTAGTGGTTGCTGTGCATTCCAGCGTGAATGTGTTGCAGTTCCCCACGTCCACCGGGCTGCCGATGTTCTGTACCGTCGCCTGAGGAGAAACCATCCGGACCCGGAACTGGACCTTGCCTGGAGATCCAGGGGCACCCGGATCTGGGGAGAAGCTGTTTGATCCCGTGACCGTGGCCGTAATGGTCAGGGTGTCGCCGACTCTTGGAGGGGTAGACGTCGATGTCACGGACGTAATGGCGGTGGTGGAGAGTGCCGGGTTGATATCGACGTTGATGTTTGGCGAAAGTCCGCCTTGTAGATTTGATGTGCCGGTGGAGAACACGGCGTGAACGTTGCTGTAGAGTGAACGGTTCGTGTCGTCCTTTGCATCGAACGGAGCCCCGCCGCAGGTCCCACTGGGAGCACAGGGGTTGATCCCAGCCGTCCACGACAATGTCGCAAGGCCACCGGCGCCGACGGTCACCGGTTGGCCGATGTTCTGGCTGCCAGCCTTGAACTGAACCGTCCCTCCTTCACCGGTGATACCCAGGCCGACATTCTGAGAGGTTACCGTCGCGGAAAGTGTGAAGCTGGCACCCATCTCAACCGGATTGGGGACCGCAGTCACAGAGATGGCGGGCGTTGCGAGGATTCGAACGGCGACGCTCGCGGGACTCGATGTGGGAGGTCCCGTTGGCACGCGGATCGGCACGACGCCGGGGAGTCCAGTCGTCGGGTCAACCAGCCGAAGCGGATTCGGATCGAAGTATTCCGCGGTAACAGTGAGCGGGCCGAGCAGGCCCGGGAGCGCGTCCGTTACGATTCGGGCTTCGCGAGGCGTGCAGGGAACCACCTGGCTCCCGGCCGGCACGGCCACGCGGAGCTCTCCGCTCGGCGGGCAAATGGCGGCGATTAAGGCGCCACCCCCCGCGGTGACAGTAACCAGATCGGGGTCGGTATCTTGATCGGTGCCGTCCGGGCCGAGTCCCGTCGCAGTGAAATTGACGCGACCGGTGATTCCTTCCGGGACCCGCGCGAAGAGTGTGAGCTTTTGCCCCTCGTTGATTTCGGTGACCTGTGCCGTTCCAGCCGCGTCTCGTACTTCGAGGTCGGGCCTCACGGGCTGCCGAACAATGACTCGTCCCACCGAACTTTCGGGTGGGCCAACCTGCGGCCCGACGCAGAAGTAGTCCAGCGTCGTGGTGGCCCGTAAGTAGTACACGCCTGGCCTGCTCGGCGCAGTGAACTCAACTGGCGGCATGGGGACACCAGGGTTGGTCGCGGGCAGTATGCCCACCGGATAGCAGACGGGTCCCATAGCCGGAGTGCCGCTGGTCAGGTTCTCGCCGATTCCGATGTACACTTGGCGAATACAGCCCGGGCAGTAGTCGGTCCGTCCAGCATTTCCAGCCACGGTGAACTTATCGCCCGGTTCAACCACTACAGTGTTTCGAAGCGGTCCCGTCTGGCCGTTGATGCTGAGGTCATTCAAGACCGTGCCTCCGCCGAGGTTCCGCGGAGTAGCGAACGTGCATGTCCCGTCGGTCACGTCGTCTCCGGTGTCGGCATCGTTGTTCACGGAGTCGCAACCATCCGGAATCGGAGGCAACACATTGATGACCCGCACCGCGCTCTCGCTACCGAACGCATTGATACCGCCGCTGTAGTGTGCCTTGAACGCGTGGGGTGCGCCCGGCTCGGGGCCCGTGGTGAGCCCCGTCGTCTCCACCGCAACCTGCGCCACCGCGACCTTGCCAACGGTGAACAGCGTGGCGCTTGGGCCGAACTCGAAGCCGTCGGCGAAGAACTGGACCGTTCCGCCTTGTGGCACCACGCCCCCGATCCCATCGACACGGGCCATCAGCGTGAGCCGGTGGCCGCTGTTGACCTGCCCGTCCGGGCTCGATTCCAGCGTCGTAATCGTGCGGCCGATGCCCACCGTCGTCGGTTCCGAGGTGCGGCAGGTGCCGAAGTTGCAGACCGTTGCCGTCACCTTCAGCGACACCGGGGCACCCTCGACGTTTCGCACGGTCGTCGTGAACGTCTTGCTCTTCCCGCTCTGGTTCGCCGGCGTTCCACCCGGAGCCGACCACGAGATGCTCGTGAAGTCCCCGGAGAAGCTGGCCTGGCACGTGAACTGCGCGAGTTGGCCGTCCGGGGTGATCGGGAACTCGGTCGCGCACACGATCGCCACTGCCCCACCCGCCGGCGGGGTCACGACCGGCGGCGCCCCCGTTCCCGTGCCGCCCGGCCCCGTGAAGGTCGTGCCGCTGAGATTGGCCGGGAAGACGATCCGCTCGGCGCGCGTCACCGACCGGCAGATCGTCACGTTGCAGACGGTCGCCGAGACAGTTGCCGGCGTGTCATCGTTGAACGCCATCAGGAACGAACTCGAACCCGTGAAGTCCGTCACCGTCTGGCCGTTCAGCGACCAGCGCGTGTTCGTGTAGTCGCCAGTTACCTGCAGGTCGCAGATGAACGTCGCCTGCTTCGGCGATGGCTGGTAGATGGTGCTACAGGCCAATCCGACGGTGTCAGGCGGGAGCAGCGGCCCCGTCTGGGCAGGCGGCGTGATGCCCGGGGGCAGCCCCGGTCCCTGGCCAGGTGGCCGCGGCAATCTCAGGATTGGTTCTCCCGGGCCGTGAGCGAACTTCAGCGGCGTCGCCAACAGGAACGACCCGAAGCCAACGATGAGGTTGTCTTCTTCATTCGGTAACCCGGGCGCGAACCGGATCGGGTCGCCCAGCTCGAAGCCCGTGTTGCCGGCTGTCTCCACGCGCGTCTGGCCCGGCTCGGCGCTCAGCGTGATGTTGGTGCGCGATTCGACGAATGGCGTCCCGGTGGGTGTTGGCGTCGCGCTCGGGGTGGGCGCAGGCGTCGGCGTCTCGTCACCGGGGCCGCCTCCCTCGCCGCCCGAATCCGGCGTGGCCGTCGTGGTTACGTTGCCGTTGGGTACGCGGACCGTCGGCTGCGGCGCGTTCGGGTCGAAGCCAAGCTCCGCGGTGGTGCCCTCCTGCCCCTCGATCGTTGCAATCGATCCGGTGCCATCGCGCCCGTAGGTGTGGATGGCGATGCTCCCGGCCTGGTCGCCGGTCCCCAGGATCTCGATCGTGTAGTCGTCTCGCGAACCCGGCAGCATGATCTGGTTCGTACCCGCGCCGGTTGGAGGCGCCTTCTCGATGCAGGTCGGGTCGCGCCACGCACGATGGGCGCTGAACGATGCACCCGGGATCTGGTTGACCGGCTCCCCGGTCCCGCCGCTGGCCGTGTCCCCGGTACTCACCACCCGCCCCTGCCTGTCGGTGACCTTGAACTTGACGTCGGCCGGTGCGGTGAGCACCACCGCGCTCAGGTCCCCACTCGTTTCGTAGAGTACGGAGCTGCGAACCTTGCCCTTGTAGGCATCGAGGGTCGTCCGGTCGCGGTAGAACGGGTCGTTGATGAGGATGGTGTCGCCGTCGAGGCCAACGGCCGCGATCCAGTGGCCGGGCACCTCGAGGATGATGGGGCGGCCCGCGCGCAGTTCTGCCCGGATCTCATCTTCTGAACCCGTCCCGGTGCGCACGAACCTCACGGTTGGGGTCCCGGGGTTTGCCCTCGCGATTTCGCCCGAAAGTTCGTTCGCCGCGGTCCAGATGACGTCGCCGTAGATGTAGCCACGGCTCACCCAGCCGCGGTCGGTGCGCCGTGCGTCTCCGTTGAACCACGCGTTGAGCGACTGCGGGGTCAGGGGTTGTCCGTCGGGGAGGTTGACGACGTTGTACAGGGCCAGCATTACCGCTACCGAGGTCATCGCGCAGCCGCACTGCGAAATCGTCGTTCCGCACCAGTCCTTCCCGGCCGGTAGTTCGGTCGAGCGTGCGTATTCAACGGAGCCCCAGCGAGGGTCATTCTGGGCAAAGAACGGCGCACCGTTGGCGTCGGTCTGTCCGAAGATGGGCCGTCCACCGTCGTACAGGCCCGCCACGACCGCCGACGTATTCGGCGCCTCGGATGCCGCGTCCTGGTTCTTTTCCTCCTGCTTCTCCTGGGCGCCCTCCTCATCGCAGAGGTGCACCCCGGCGTATTCGTCTTCAGCGCCAGCCGTCTGGATGCTTTCGCCGTCGGTCAGGATCAGAATGGCGAGTGCGGTGACGCCGAGGATGAGCGCCGCCAGCGTGAACAGCGCCGGCATACGGAACTTCTGGAGCGGCGGGGCGACCGAAAGCTGACCACGCGCGCGAACTTCCGAGCCCGTCGCGGTCGTGCCGACGACCTCGAAGGGGTGGGCGATTTTCGGGCCGAACAGCTGGCGCGGGCGCCGCACCTTCAGCGCGACGACCTGTTTCTGGCCGGGTTGCAGGTGCACCACTGGTGCATCGAACTGGTACCGGAACGCCTGTTCGTCGTCCTGGCCGGCGAGCGCGTAGCGAACAGGCTCGTTCCCGCGGTTCTCCGCGATCAGCCGGAAATTGCGCCCGCTGCGGATAGCCTCGAATGCCAGGCCGAACGACTCGAAGGGCAGCACTTCGAAGTGGCCAATGGCGATCGCCTCGCGCTGGTGCGACTGGGAACTGACTGCAACCGTGAAGTCGTAGTGCCCGGCGAGGGAGTCGTGCCGTCGCGGCGGATGCAGCCTGACGGTGACTTCCAGGTGCGTGCCCGGCAGGAGGGATGCCTGGGTCGTTTCGATCGTGTACCAGTCGGGCGGGAGGTCGGTGACCTCGACGCTCACCGTATCGACGACGCGTCCGCGGTTGGTCACGGTGACCGTGGCCGTGGCCTGGCGGCCGGCGTCGATGGCCACGGTCGGCGAAACGAGGGCGACGTGCAGCCCGGTGGGCGAGTATGCGGCCCCGTCCTCGTCCGTTGAGGCGATTACTGCATCGGCAGGCGGCGGTGGGGAGTAGCTCGCGTCGAGGTCGCCGAAGCGCAGTTCGGCGCCGTCATCGACCAAATAGCGGATGTTCGGCGCCAGCCGCTCGCCATTGATGAACGTGCCGGCGGCGCTCGCCAGGTCTTCGACCATCAACCGCCCGGAGTCCACAGTCAGCCGGGCATGCCGGCGGGAGACCGAGAAGTCATCCAGCAGGATGGTTGCGCCCTCGCCGCGGCCCACGATCACAGACGGGAGGTCGATGGGGAAATCCCGAGTCTCACCAGTCAGCAAGGCGACCTGGAGCGTCCCGAATTTCACGCGACACGCTCCGCTTGCATGGGGGCACAGTCATGCATCGCATGAAGGATACGCGTCACTCCGGGCGATGACCATGTGGAGGAAAGGTGACGAATGCGTGACCGTGTCCCATGAATCGCATGATTCAGTTGAGCGGAACCACCCAGGGCACCGCTCCTTCTCCGGATATTGCAACCCAATACACGGCCCCCTGCGTGAGTGTCACGAAGTCGCTCGCGCCCGGTACACCATCGCTGCCAACGAAGTAGGCCCTCCACGTGTCCGCCACGGCGTCCCACTGGAAGAGCGCCGTGATTCGGTTCGAAAGGTCACTCGCACCGGGCACCCCTGTCCCGTGCACCGCATCGCTCACGGCCATCCCGTTTCGGCCGGTCCAGGTCAGGAGTGACCAGCGGTAGGTGAGCGTGTAGCTCTCGTTCCCGCCGGGCCCCGGCGCTGGCGGTGCGCTCGAACCTCCACCGGTGCCTGACGGGCTCACATACGTGTAGTTCGGCACGATATCCGAGGTCCCGTTCTGCGTCGTCACCAGCACGACCGCGGCTCCCGACACGTTCGGCGGGGCCTTGGCGGTCATGGTGGTGTCGTTGATCACCGTGCACTCCGGGGCCTGGACCGTCCCGAACTTCACGGATCCGGGGCAACTGGCTCCCGTGAACCCCAGCCCGGTGATCACGACCTCGTTGCCCCCGAATGTCGACCCCGTGTTCGGTGTGAGTGCGGTGATCTTCGGCACCGCCGAGTTATAGGTGAACTTGGTCGCTGGCCCCGTGGGGCTGACGTCGTTGCCTTTGGTTACGCGCACGTCCACGGCGCCGGGCGTGCCATTCGAGGGGCTCAGCAGCGTGATTTGGGTCGCGCTGTTGATGTTGAACGCGTCGACCGGGGAGTCGCCGAATCGCACCGAGAGCGGCGCCGTGAAGTTCTTGCCGATGATGATGACGATGGTGCCGCCCGTCGTCGGGCCGTTGTTCGGGTTCACCAGGTCCACGATCGGCCCGTTCGTGTAGGTGTAGACGTCCGCCTCCGTCTCGGGGCTGATCCCCGACCCTGTCGAAACGCGAACATGGACCGCCTGGACGATGGGCGAGGCCGGTACAACTGCTGTTAGCGTCTGGGTGTCGACGTACGTCGGGATCACGCTGAGCGACGCCCCGAACTGGACGACCGACTGCGAGTTGAAGTTCTTCCCCTTGATGGTGATTGTCCCACCGCCGGCCGGGGGCCCGGCGATCGGCGAGATGCGTTCGACGGTCGGGCCCGAGTACGAGAAGCGCGCCTGTGGCCCGGTGGGGCTCGGGTTTGCGTTGACCGTGACCACCACGTCCACGACGCCGGTGCCAGGCGGACTGGTCACGTCGATGCGGGTGGGGCTGACCACCGTGGCGAACGTCGCCTGGGTCGCTCCGAACTTCACGGTTGCCCCGGGGAGGAAGCCCGTCCCGGTGATGGTCACCACAGTCCCCCCGACGACGGGCCCCGAATCCGGTGAAATCGAGGCCACGAGCGGCCCAGCGCTGTAGCCATAGTTTGCGGCGGTGGTGAACTGGCTGGTCCCCGCCAGTGGATGGACCAGGGTGACCTGCTGAGTCCCGGTGCCCGCCGGGGCCGTCGCGACGATGCGCGTGGCGCTTTCCACAACGAAGGTGGTTGACGTGCCCCCGAACCGGACTTCGGAGACTGGGACGTCGTACAGGCTGGCGTCCTTCAAGATGAAGTTCACGCCCGTGATCACGACCGTATTGCCGCCGGAGGGAGGCCCGAAGTTCGGGCTCAGCCCGGTGATCGTGGAAAGGCCCGTGTACGTGAACTTCGTGTCCGACGTGGGCGGCGTCTGTCCCGCGCCTGTGGAAACGGTGACTTCCGCGGGTGTCGTCAAGAACGCCGGCTTTTCGGGAGAGCGCACCTGGAGGGTGTTGGTTCCAGTGAAGACGCAGTCGGTACCCGGCACGCCTGCGAACGTCACTTGCGTTACGCCACACGGCTGTCCGGCGGTCCCGTTGAGCTTGGTGCCGTTGAGCGTGACCACCGTACCGCCGCCGGGAGGCCCGTTCTTCGGAAACATCGAGGTCACCGTCGGGCCGGTGGTGTAAACGAACAGGTCGGCGGCCGTGGCGCTGCTCAACGATTTCTGCGCTGTGTCGTCGTTCTTCTCAATACCGACGCGGACATGATAGGTCGCGAGGAGCGGATTGTTGGGGTCGCCCGTGAAGCTTGTGATCTCGTTTTTCGGTACCTTTACGGAGACCGAGGTTGGCGTGAGATTGAAGAACTCGGTCGGGAGTAGTGTCTCGTAGGCGTTGCCCCCGACGACCGCTTCGAATCGGATTCGTTTGGTGCTCCATCCGCCTGAAGCCTCCGTGGTGATGAAGTTCTGACCCGTGATGGTCAACACAGTGCCGTCGTCCGAAAAGTTGCCGCCGGCCTTCGGAGAGACGTCCAGCACGCGGGGCGCCCAGGTGCCCAGGATCGTGATTGGGGCGGTCGAAATCGGCCCGATGATCCCGCCGAGGCCGACACTCCGGATCGTCACCTGGATGACTTTGTCTTCGTGCCGGTTCTGATTCAGCGTCTGGATGAAGACGCTTTGCTGCGTCAGGTTCGTGTTCTTCGGGAAGGTCACCAGCTTCGTCTGCTCCGATGCCGGGTACTCCACGTTGGGGTCGCCGCCCTCCAGCTCGAGCTGCACCTGCACGTCGTTCAGCAATGTGGCCCCGCTCGTCCGCTTCACGGTCACCAGGACCGCAGTGCCCTCGGGAGTCGAGTACTCGACCTTGTCCAGCTCGAAGATGCCCTCGCCGGCCGCGCTCGCCGAAAACCTGGGCGCACCGAGCACCGCCGCCGCGCTCAGAGCGAGCAGCACAAGCAGGGCGAACCGCGCGCGCGGCCCCTCGGCCTTCACCCCATTCCCCACTCCCAGTTCGAAACCTCCCCCTACGCGCTAACGCCACACGGCCCGGATGCCGGGCCGGCTTTCAACCCCGCACCCGCAAGTGCGGGCCGGTGTACTCACGGGTCGGTGTACGCCCACCAGCCCGCGTTCGAGAGCAGCGCGGATGATAGCCGCCACCACCGCAGCGCGACACCCCGAGCCGTGATATTGGCCAGCACGCGCGGGCGTTCCCGCGCAAATTTACTGGGTTGGCCAGATTCAACACCATTTCGCTCTGGACAAGTGTGAAGATTTCGTCACGTGCAACAACCGCCGCATGGCGGACCGCCCCGTATACTCCGCTTAACCAAGTCTCCGGGACCGCCCATGCTCTTTCATGACTCGCCAGAACACGCCGCCTTCCGCCACGAACTCAGGCAGTTCCTCGCGGCGGAACTGCCCGCCGGCGACTGGAACATGACCAACGATCGCGACCATGTCGCTCCACAGGCGGCGGCCTTCACCGAGGCCTTCCGGAAGAAACTGGCCCAGCGGGGATGGCTCACCATGGGCTGGCCGCGCGAGTTCGGCGGCGCTGGAGCCAGCTACATGACCCAGACCGTTTACATGGAAGAGATGAGCGCCGCCGGCGCGCCCGGAGCCTACGACCAGGGCGTCTGGCTGGCCGGGCCCGCCCTCATGATGCACGGCACGAAGGAGCAGCAGGACCGCTGGCTCCCCGACATGCGCGTCGCCGGAGTTCACTGGTGCCAACTCTTTTCTGAACCTGGCGCCGGCTCCGACCTCGCCTCGCTCCAGACGCGGGCCGTCCGCGATGGCGACGAGTATGTCGTCAACGGTCAGAAGATCTGGACGAGCGGCGCCCTCGACGCGGATTGGGGGATCATGCTCGCCCGCACCGATGCCGAAGCGCCGAAGCACCGGGGCATCAGCTACTTCATGCTCAATATGCGCGCGCCCGGCGTTACCATCCGCCCGCTCGTAAACCTCATGGGGAGCCACCACTTCACGGAGGTCTTCCTGGAAGATGTCCGCGTCCCGCGGGATTGCCTCGTCGGTGAGGAGAACCGCGGCTGGTACATCGCTACGACTACGCTCGACCAGGAGCGCAGCTCCATCAACCGCGTCGTCATGACGCGGAGCACGCTGGAGGCGCTCATCAGGTACGTGCGCGAGACCCCGGCCCTCCGCCGCCGCGCCGAGGTTCGCCACGAGCTCGCCGAGCGCCACCTGGAGTTCGAGATCGGCCGTTGGCTCTGCTACCGGGTTGCCCAGATGCAGGGCGAGGGCAAGGTGCCCAACGCCGAGGCTTCGGTATCCAAAGTGTTCGGCACCGAGCTGCAGCGCCAGATGGGCATCACCGGTCTCCGTGTCCTGGGGCTCCCGGGCACGATCGAACCTGGCAGCCGCTATGCGCCGCTCCACGGTCGCGTGGAGCGCTGGGCACTTGCAGCTCCCAGCTACACCATCGCGGGCGGCACCAGCGAGGTGAACCGCAACATCATCGCCACACGCGGCCTGGGGTTGCCGCGCGCGTAGCGGTTGCGTCACCGCCCCGGGAGGCTCACGCTCGAACCATGCCCGAAAACATCTACAAAACTGACGGAACCATCGACTCGTTCGAGAACCGCTTCCCCGAACGTGACTACGAGATCGAGTTCGTGGCCCCGGAGTTCACCAGCGTTTGCCCGATGACCGGCCAGCCCGACTTCGGCACCCTCATCGTCACCTACACGCCCGAGGCCCGCTGCATCGAGCTCCGGAGCTTCAAGTTCTACCTGCAGACGTTCCGAAACCGGGGCATCTTCTACGAAAACGTCGTCAACACGGTCCTCGATGACATCGTCGCCGCGATTCATCCACGCCACCTGATGGTGACCGGGGACTTCAACACGAGGGGTGGCATCTCCGCGCGCATCACCGCCTCGTACTCGGCCGCCGGCGAGGAGTGACCGCCCGTGACCGTTGTCCGGAGCCGGGCGTAGACTGCCGGGTGGCTCTGTTCGTGCCACCCGGAGGTCAACTTCGATGCCCGTGAAACCGGACCCGGGCGGGTATCCACAGCGCAAGATCAGCGAGGTTCGCTCCGTCACCGCGGCCCAGATGCGGGACGTCCAGCGCGTCGCGCAGGAAGAGTTCGGCCTCGATATTCTCCAGATCACCGAGAATGGCGGGCGTGTAGCCGCACTGCTCGCGTTTGCCATGCTTGGCGGGCGTGGCCGCGGCCAACGGGTGGTCATCCTCTGCGGGGGAGGCAACAAGGGCGCATCCGGTCTGGCCGCCGCCCGGCACCTCGCCAACTGGGGCGTTCATGTCGACCCGGTCGTCGGCGGCGTCGAAGAAGAGGCCTCGTTCACGGCCCGCCGCCAGCTCCACATCCTCCGTCAGTCGGGCATCATCGCACCGGCCGATATGGAATCGAGCGAAATCACGGTGGAAGAAAACCTCGCCGCGGCCGACCTCGTCATCGACGCGCTCGTGGGCTACGGCCTCGAAGGCCCGCCGACGGGCATCGCGGGCGCGGTCGCGGACCTCGCCATCGAAGCTCGCCGCCCCGTCCTCGCGATCGACCTACCCACCGGGGTGAACGCCACAACCGGCGAGGTCAACCGGCCCGCCATCCAGGCCGTCACCACGCTCATGCTCGACCTTCCAAAGCGAGGCGCGTTCGAACCTTCCGCGCGGGCACATGTGGGCGAACTGTTCCTCGCCGACCTTGGCATCCCACTCAGTGTTCACGACCGGCTGGGGCTCGGCGTGGGGTCGCTCTTCAATGAGGGCCCGATTGTCCGCCTCCGCCGCTGAGGCTGCGGGCGCCGACACCACCGGTCCGCAGGTTGCTTCTTCAGCCGCCGCCGCCGAAACTTGAAGGTGTTCCCCGATAGCTCAATGGTAGAGCACGCGGCTGTTAACCGCGGTGTTCGTGGTTCGAGTCCACGTCGGGGAGCCACTTACCCCCGTAATCCGAACTTCGCCCAGAAAAGCGTTCGCCTAAACCTAGGCTGGGCAGCTGCTGTAGGGTCACGGTCACTTCGTACCACTTCGATCGGACCTGCGTTGTGAACGCTCCGGAGCGGCCCTCTGGCAGTTGATCGCGCTCCGGATCGAACGGCCTGACCTCCACACGGCTCAAGAGGAGCTGCATCAGTTCCTTCTGGTCCGCACTCGGCATCAGATTCACCAGCCGCTCGAACTCAACCAGATTCCGGCGGATGAGGTCGACGTCGATGACGCGTCTTCGGCGCCGGTCGATGTCCAGCTGGAGCTGTTCGATGAGCGTCTCGAGTTGCTCCTTCTCGCCGCTGAGCTTCCTCAGCTCCGCCCGAAGGTCCGGCCCGATCTCATCTTCAGACTTGATCATTTCGATGATCCGGCGGATGCCAGTTGTCAACCGCGCGACCTCGTCGCGATGGCGCTGCTGTTGCTCTTCGAGGTCCTTGAGCGGCACCAGAGCGTCACGGTTGGCTGTCTGGACACAGCTTTCGAGCATCGCATGGTCGGCACCCAAGTCTATGAGAACACTCTTGATCAGCGACTCGAACTCCCGCGCGGGCAATGCCCGCACAGGGCACGGAGACGCACTGCCATCCTGGGTCACCGTCGTGCAGGCGTAGTAGAGGTACGGCTTGCCGTCCTTGCCCTTCTTGCCGGCGGGGTACGGCGTCATGGTGGTCCCGCAGACACCGCACTTCGCGATGCCCTTGAGGAGATGGACGTGGTCGTCGCGGTTCCGTGTGCCATCGTCTTCTCGAGCTTCGCCCACGTAGCGGTTCGCTCGATCCCACGTCTCCGGATCCACGATCGCTGCGTGCGTGCCGGGGAAAAGCTTGCCGTCGTAGCGGATGAGCCCCTTGTACAAAGGATTGCGGATGATCGCCTTGACGGTGTCCTCGTCGAACCGGTTGCCGCCGATCGCCTTGGGCTCGCCGCCGCGTGCGACCACCTGCCGCTTCTTCGTTCGGTAGCCACGGCTGTTTGCTTCATTCGCGACCCGGCTCGGAGACTTTGTCTCGATGAACCGCTCGAAGGCAAACCGGACGACCTCGGCTTCTCGCTCGTTCGCGGTTAGCATCTTCGCCTCCGCGCAATAATCGAAGCCGATTGGCACCATGCCGCCGTTCCACAGCCCGCGTTCGGCACGGCCCGCCATCTTGCTCAACGTTCGTTCACGCGTCAGCTCCCGCTCGTATTGCGCGAAACTCAGCAGAATGTTGAGCATCAACATGCCTGCGGATGTCGACGTGTCGAAGTGTTGCGTCGCGGATGCGAAGGTGACCTTGTGATTCTGCAGCAGTTCCCAGAAATCGTAGAAGTCTTTCAGCGAGCGGGAGACACGGTCGATCTTGTACGTGACAACTGCGTCAACCTTGCCCTCAGTGAGATCGCGGACGAGGCGCTGGAGAGCCGGGCGATGCATGTCTTTGCCCGAGTACCCGCCGTCTTCGTAAACCTCGGTGACCTTCCAACCGTCTTCCCGATGAAGGTCGACGTACGACACACACAGCTCGCGTTGGCGGTCCAGTGAGCTGTAGTCACTCCGTGCCTGCTCATCCGTCGAAACTCGTGTGTAGACTGCGCATCGCATCGTTCACCTCCTGGCCATAGGCACCGGCCTCGATCTCATGACTAGGATCACCAGGTCACGCGCCCACCGCAACCGACCGCTCGGAGACCACTTGCTCATTGCCGAGCGTCGTGTCGGGTGGGCTGCGACGACTGGCTCGCGCGCGACCGCGGATCCGGAAGATCAGGGTCGGAGGCGACTCCCGACGGTCGTTCGTCCAGTGCTATCGCGCGAAGCAGCAGTCGAGCGATTCGGTCCATGCGTTCCTGTGGGGTCAAGTGTCGGTACATCGCGTTTCCTCGATCAAATGTGAGCGGCCGGCGGCTGACGCCGCCCGCCACACCGAGCCGAACGGTCCGCGCCGCTCCAGGAGCGGCACGGACGTTGTCTTGACGAAATTTCGGGAGCGGTCGGATGCGAACACGGCGTCGATAGCCTTCCAGACCAGGCCCTCTCGGTTCTGTGTCTGGCAAACCACCAGAAGGCATGGCGGCCACATTTGGGACGCCGATACGCCGCGGTAGTACGCCGCATACCGGTCAAGCTTCTCGAGCAGCACGGCTATCCGCTCAGTTCCGCGGTCCCACTCCAGGAAGAATGGCCAGGCGAATCCGTCCTGAACGACCTCGCCCGTCCCGTCGGGCCGGAACGTCCGCCGAACGCCGCCGTAGTCGAACCGCACTGCCGCCTCGGCGACGCCTCGCCACTCCCGAAGCCGGGGTCCGCCTGGACGGCTGTGGGTGAGGCAACTGAGGAAGAAGCGGTTGGAACCAACCGTGTGCTCATATTGCCGAATCAGTGTCTGAAGGCGCCCACGGTCACCGGAGCCGAACCGGGCAGCCATTGGTCCATCCTGGTGGTAGCGACGCGCAGGAGTGCGCTCGCGAGCTGCTACCAGGCGCAGGCCAAGCTCCGTCATGACAAACCGGATCTCGGTCGCGGCACTTCCTCCGGTCGCGGGCCCGACGATAGCTTCAACGAGCCCCTGGGTGATGGAGCGCTCAAGGGCACGATGAAGGAGTCGGTGGGGCTGACCCAAGACGAGGGCCAGGTCGGATTTGGAAAGCAGTGGATAGCGACCGACCGCCTCCAGCAGGCGCTTTTGTTCGGCGGTCGCTGCGAGCGCGAGCGCCGCGACCTGCTCAACACCCCGCCGCGCTCGCGGAGCTGGAGCGTCGAAGGCGCGCACAGATCGTGCCCATTCGTAGAGCCCACGCTCTTTGTGCATTGCCGAGGGAGCATCGTCGAACCAAAGCTCAGGCCGGACGGCCGTCGTCGCGACAGCCGATGTCCGCCACGACAAGAGGTTTCCCAAAGGTGTGGGCTCGGCACCGTCCGCGGCACGCCAACTGGGCAGGCCAAACAGATCTGCCCCGATGTCCTCAGCGCACGCCAGATAGACGGGCAGCGAAGTCGCGCCACGTCGCTCGGTAGCCTTCTGTATGGAGAGCGACCAAACGGACAGGTTCGCTTGGTCAGCACACACAACCAGCATGGGCGAGACCGGCAGACCCGACGTTGGATAGCCGCAGTGGCGGTACCAGTTGGCCACCACTGTGTCGCGATACGCTGCCGGAACGCCTTTCCGCACGATGGTCAGAAATGCCTCGGCAGTACGGCCCTTCCCGCTGAACGCCACGCGGGCGTGGGTATCCGGAGGCCAGGGCCGCTCGGCGCGGCGGCCGAGCGGCAGCGCGCGAGCGTCCACGGCTTCGCACCAATCGACCCGATGCGACGCCGCCACCAACGTCGAGCAGACCTGGTTGACAGCGGAAGTGAGCTCAATGCTCGCGATCCGACGGATGGTGTCGGCCCACGTAGATGGAAGGACGTCGAGTTGGATACCGCTGCTGTCAAGATGCGCTGTGAGCCATTCCCAAGCTCCCGAGCCGAGCGCGTACCGCCGGTTCGGGACCAGTTCCGGCGATGACGGTTCGATCCAGTCGATCCAATCGCTCTGCCGCAGGCCGCGAAGAACGTCCTCCAACTCCTGCGAGGGCATTCCCAGCAGCAGCGCCAGCTGAGGGCCGGACAGGAAGGGCAGGCGCGCCAGCCAGCTCAGCGTCTCGCGATGCTTCTCATGCATCCGGTCGGTCACCATCTTGCCTCCTCTCATCGCGTCTCTCGTTCCGTTTCCTGCGTTCAGGAGGTGCGACAGGCCTTGTCTCGGAGGCGTGGGCGTTCCAGATGTCCTTGGTGTCGTCGGGCATCGCGTTTCCCACCTTGGTCGCGCGTGCCGCGAACACCCGGTCGACCTGTCGGGCGATCTCGGCACGAGAGCGTCCGAAGCGGTCCGCCGTTGAAGCCGCGATGGCAGCAATTCGGGCGGGATCCACTGCTTTTGGCGGATCGAGACGCAGGGAGAACGCCGGACGTCGATGTCCACCGGAGGACCAGCGGGCGTAGCACTCGTAGTCGTCGAGGGAGACAAGGTCGTCGACTTCGAGGTCGTGCCCGAGCTCAGGTGTCAGGTAGCGTGCATCCTCAGCGCTGACCTGGAACACGGTGAGGCTATCGAGGTTTGCAAAGATGGTGGGCCGTAGCTCGCGGTCAATCGCATCGAGCTTCGCGAGGGACTGGGTGACAAGGACGAAGGACGCGCCGTACTTGCCCAGCTCGCTCATCATGCGCGGGTAATCGGCTCCGCCGAGTGTGCTCGATTCGTCGATCAGCGCAACCATGCGGCTGCGCTGCTCAGGAGGGAGCTCGATCTGGTCCTCGACGATGAGGCCGAGGAGGTTGAGCAGCGTTGCGCCGATGAGCGCCGAGCCGCCTTCGCCGAGGGTCCCGACTGCTGTGTTGACCACGAGCACGCCACCGTCGCGCAGGAGCGTGCGTGGATTGATGGTTGACTGCGCCTGGCCGAGAGTGAGGCGAGAAGCCTCCGTGACCTCGAAGCGTCCGACCTTCATGGTCACGGGCACGGCGACCTGGAGTTGGAACGGTCGGCCGAGGTTGTCATAGTTGCTGCGCCACCACGCCCAGAGCGTCTGATCGGGAACCTGCGCCATGACCCGCTCGCGGAAGTCGGGGCTCATCAGCAGGGGCACGACGTCGAGGAGCGTGTACTGCTCCTCACGTTGTCGAACCTGGTTGGCCTGGTGGAGGCAGAGGAGGGCGGCGCGAAGGGCGCCCTCCATGCGTGGTCCCCAGTTGTCCGGCCAGAGGCGATGGAGCATGGCGACGATGTTCTCCGTAGTCCTGTCGCGGTTGGGGAAGAGCGCGACATCGAGGAGATTCAGACCCACCGGTCGCCGCCGATCGGTAAGGTCGAGGTATGCAGTGCGGTCCTCGATCCCGGGCGGGACGACGGAGAGGACGCTCTCGGCGAGGTCTTGGTGCGGGTCGATGACAACGAGCAGGAGCCGCTCGCGGTGGGACGCGATCTCCTGCATGAGGTGGCTCGCGATGTGCTGGAGGAGCGTCGACTTGCCGCGCCGTGTCTTGGCGACGACGAGATGGTTGCGGTACAACGCACCCTTGGGCAGGTGAACTGGCACGGACTGGCCGTGGTGACGGGATGTGCCGACGCGGCCACCACGGGCGGTGGCATCATCCGCCGGGAGGAAGCGACGCCCGCCCGGTTTGGCCGCGATTGGAAGACCGGAGGAGCCATCTGGTAGATGCCAGAGTGCTGCCAGCTCAGCGGCGTTAAGGATGGCGTGCCGGGTGAAGCGCGTGCGTCGGGGCGTGATCGTAGGCGACGAACCCTTGCGTCTTCGCGGCCGGAGGCTGTTGCCGCTCGCGTGGTCGAACGCCTCATATGCAGCCGCCACTCGCCGGCCGACCTCGTCGACGTTTTCGCGTGGGCCAGTTGCGGTCAGGCGAAGGGAGGCGTGAAAAGCGGGGAAGGCGAGCTTCTCAGCGGCTAGTGCCGACGCGACCGGCTCGTGGGAGGCGACGTACCGTGACCAGAGACGCGCACCGATCGGAAGCCCGACGACGGCGATCCCTCCGATGGCAAAGAGCGGGAGGAGGTGCCCGGACTGGTACCAGCCGTAGCCCTGGACTCCGATTGCCCCCATTCCCGCAACTGCCACGAACGGCAGAAGACTGGCCGTATTCGGCTCCGCGCGGGGCGATAGCCTCCCAAGGGCAGAACGCTCGGCGCGCCGCTGGATCGAGGTCGCCCAGCCTGGTCGTGGTGATCGTCCTACCACGACCTGTCCCACGACGCGGGTGTCTCGACCTCCAGCGCTGACCGCCGCGGCAAGTACGCCCGCGAGCGGTTCTCCATGTCTCGCATCGGTATCGAGCGGAAAGGCGGCGTCGCGGGAGGGGATCAGGTCGAAGGTCGCTGACGCCTCATGAGGGCCGACTGCGAGCGGGTCGAGGTTCGGGTGTCCGTGAGCTGAGACCGGCTCGAAGTCGGCCTGTGGATACGCGGCACGTATCTGCCCGAGGATCGACTCGGCAATCTGCGAAGATCTGGTGCGGAGATAGAAGCGGAGACTGGACTCCGAGGCTGCGAACTCCAGCGCGAAGCCCTGGATGCCGGCGAGGCCAGCGAACACCGTGCGTGCCCGAGTCACCGGCTCGTCGTCCCACCGTGATGGGAACAGCTCGTAGAGGATCGTCGGTGGTTCAGGAGGCCGGCGCATGCTGCACCTCCTTCGGCGTGAGCCCAAGGTCCGCCAGCAGCGCGAAGAACGTCTCGCGGCCGTCAGGCCGGGCGCCCAAATCGCCGAGGTCTTTGACGCCGCCCGGGAGCTCAACGACGTGCGCCCGCGGGCCGAGCGAGGCAGAGAGGTCGTGTGCTGCCCGTTGCCCCTCGTCGTCGGTGTCGAAGACCAGCACCACCTCGGGCACGCGTTCGAGTAACCCGAGCCGCCCCGCGCGGACGTGTGTGCCAAGGAGGGCGCAGATGGGAAGGCCCCAGCTCACCCCGGTGAGGTAGTCGAAGGCGCCCTCGGTGACGAAGATTCGCTGGTGGCCGCGCAGGCTCTCGTAGCCGAGGATCGGCTTGGGCAGCGACAGGCCGAGATACTTCAGCCGGCGCTCATCGAGGGACCTTCCGACCATCCAGGCGCAGCGACCGCCACGCAGCTCCGGTACGACGATCCGGCGGGTCAGCGCCTCGCTCCCGTCCTTGCGCAGCAGACCCATCTCCGTGGCGCGGCGCAGGCTGAAGCGGTGCCGTTGCAGGAAGGGCTTGAGCACCTGCCCGTCGCTGTAGCCGAGCCGGCAGCGCTGGATGACGGGCAACGCGAGCCC
Organism: Dehalococcoidia bacterium; assembly: GCA_003104995.1. Classification (GTDB taxonomy): domain Bacteria; phylum Chloroflexota; class Dehalococcoidia; order Tepidiformales; family Tepidiformaceae; genus Amarobacter. Next base: position 282,998 of record PQAO01000026.1, on the reverse strand, counting down.
CCGACGCTCCAGGTACTTGAGGGCGCGCTCGTTCTGGAGGAGCGCCTCGTGGTAGAGGTCGCAGGCGGCCGACAGGATGAGGCGGTCATCGACGGTGAGTCGAGGCGCCGCTTGCGGAGTCGTCGCCTCGACTGCATCTCGCTTCGGCGTTTCCGGTGAAGGCGCTGGACGCTCTCCCAGCAGGTCCAGCGCCTCCCGGAACCCGATACCCTCCTTTCGTCTGAGGAAGTCGATGACATCGCCCGACGCGCGACAGCCGAAGCAGAAGAAGCTCTTCGTCGCCGGGTAGACGACGAGGCTGGGATGCGACTCCTCGTGGAAGGGACAGCACCCCACGAAGCGCTCTCCGCGCTGCTGGAGCTTGATGCCATGCGCGGCAATGACCCGTTCGATCGGATTCCTCTCCTTGATGCGGTCGACATCAACCGGCGGCATCGGTCACCTCCTGCTCGCGTTCGGCCAACTCCGCGGGGTCAGTTGTGGCCAGCTCGTGTTCGAAGGGACTCGCCTCGATGCGGAGGGCGATGTGGTTGCCCGAGGCAACGAACAGCCCTTCACCTTTGCGGCAGGACAGCAGGAACTCCCGCTCCCCGGCGCTCAGCCGGAACGTGTTGGTCACGGCGTCGATGGTCGAGCTGTCCTGCCGCATGAGGAGCTGGACGGAGGAGTTGGCGAGGACCGTGTGCCCCTCGGACGTCGCGAGGAAGTCCTCGACATCCTGCGTCACCGTCGTGAGGCCGAGATAATGCTTCCGCGCCTGGCGGGCCATCGATGCGAGGAAGCGCGCTCCTTCCTCGTGTTGCATGAGCGACCACGCCTCGTCGATGAGGAGCATCCGCGGCTTGCGGCTGCGGCGGACCTCGCGCCAGATGTGGTCGGCGATGAGATAGACCCCAAGGGGCCGCAGCTCCGGCTCGAGGTCGCGGACGTTGAAGACGACGAAGGGCCGTTCCAAATCCACCGAGGTCGGCGACGAGAAGACACTTCCGAGGCTGCCGTCGACAAAGCGTTCGAGGCGGTCGGCCAGGCCGAGCGGGTCCTCCTCTTCCCGGATGACGTCGTAGAGGTCTCGCAGCACCGGTGGCGGTTTGCCGTGCGTGGCCGCGTCGTGGGTGATGCCCATACGGCGGTAGGTCTCGAGGAGCGCCCGGTCGAGCGACCCGCGCTCCCGCTGCGTCAGGCTGCTGCCGCGGTCGGCGAGCATGAGCCCAAGCAGACCCTGGAGCGCGAGCAAACGTTCGGTCAGCGCATCTCGCGTCTCGCCATCCCGGTCGGCGCCAACGGCGAGGTCGAAGGGGTTGATGTGGTGGGCTGAGCTCCCCGAGAGGCGCACATACTGTCCGCCAACTGCTTCGCAGATGCGGCCGTATTCGTCCTCGGGGTCGATGATGTAGTACTCAACCCCGCGCATCAGTGCCCGCAGCGCCTCGACCTTGCAGGCGTAGGATTTGCCCGCTCCCGACTTGGCGAACACCACCTTGTTGGCGTTCTCCAGTTCGCGGCTGAACGGGTCGAAGATGACGAGCGAGTTGTTGTGGACCGAGATCCCGTAGAGGATCCCCGCCTGCATCGAGAGGTGGCTCGACGTGAAGGGGATCATCGTCGCGGCACTGGTGGTGTCGATGTTGCGGTAGCGGCCGAGGTAGTCGCGCCCAGCGGGCAGGCAGGAAAGGAAGCCCTGCAGCATCTCGAAGAGTGCGGCGCGGGACGACGCCATCATCCCGCCGAGCGCCGTCTCGACGCGGCGGTGCAGCTCATCGACCCCGCTGGCCGACCCCGACCTGAGACAGATGTAGAGACTGACCGAGAAGACCCGCTCTTCGCCTCTTTGAAGTGCATCGCGGAGACGCTCCACGTCTTCGTATGCGACTTCGCGCTCGGCAGAAGCGATCTTGCCGCTGCGGGCGTCGAGGAGACGTGATGACTGGAGCTCGACCAGCTTGTGGGTGAGCTGCCGGACAGTGGTGGCGGAGTCGAGCGGGTCGATGTGGACGCTGAGGTCCAGCGGCGCGTCGAAGTCGATGAGCCGTGCGAGCCAATTGGGATGGACGTAGCGCGGGTAGTCAGCGAGGCCAAGCACCCGCACGTAGCGCCCGTCGATGACCAGATGCGAGCGGGATGCCTCGATGGCTGCCGGAGCGAGGTGGTCGATCGCCGACCGCATCCCCCGCTCGAAGCGAAGGTCGTCGGCGGTGGGCGCGGCCCGGTTTCGGCGGCGCTGCAGGGGAAGACTAACCATGTTCGACCTCCTTCCGGAGAGCGGTGACCACAGGGCGTGCGCCGGCAGTCAGCGACGGTGCGACCTGGGAGACCTGTGAGCAGAGACAGGCTGTCCAGAGTTCCGCTAGCTCCTCGCTCCTGAGCCGTCGCGAACTCACACCGAACGAAGTCAGTCCCTGACTCAGCTCGTGGCAACGGGCATCGAGTTGCGCCGCGGCAACGGCGAGCTGCTGCTCATTCCGCTCACGGCTTAATCGCTGCCACGGCCAGCGGAGGGAGGTGTGTCCGTCACCATCCTCGCGGCCTGATGGCACGACCAGGTAGAAGCGCCGTTCGAGCAGCGTCCGCTCGCGGGCGAGGCGACGTACGAAGATCTCGTGATCGAGTGCGAGGCGGCGTATCGCCTCGCTGTTGGCGTGGGTTGTGACGTTGGTGCGGAACCCCTTGAGGTAGGGCTCGACGTTGGTAGGGAGGATGCGCACGAGCATCTGCACCGGGTGACTGAGACTGTTTAGGAAGGATCGATAGGCGGCCATCACCGCCTCCTGCTCCTCTTCGGACTTGAGGGCGAAGTTCACGCTCTGCGCCTGGATGACCGCGCGGTAGTCGCCGCCACGCAGGCAGAGCACACCCTCGACGATCTCTTCCAGGGGCAGCATCTCCTGGACGCTTCCGTGCTTTCCGTTCGGCGTCATCGCTGCGGGTCCTCCGTCCAGCTCTGGTTGCCGTGCCGGTCGGGAACGAGCACTTCGAAGCGCGCCTCGTCGGTAACGCCCACGTCGTGCAACGCACGCACACGCCAGACGACGACACGTGGGAGGCTGACGTAACGGAGGAGGATGAACGCCCAGTCTTCGAGCGAGCGGCCGGCTGGCTGCCAGAAGGAGACCGCTGCGGTCATCAGGAGGGCAGTCGCGCCCGCCCCGAGGCGGAGAGCCAATGGGAGCGGGGCTTCGCTCATGGCCGAGTAGGCGATGGCCAGACCGATGATGGCGACCATCAACTGGCGCATCGTCAGACCGGCAAAGGCCTTGTCCTCGATGTTGAGGTGGGTGGGGACTTCGTGACGCTGCATGGGCATCTCCTTGCTGTGGTGAGGAGAGCGTGCCAATCGCACCTCCAATTCCGTTCCAAGATCCGGGCCGATCCGTTCCAAAGTCGGCGCATCTATTCCAATTTCGTTCCACTCGTCTTGGGTTGGACCTTTCGACCGCCGTCTAGCGCTTACTGGAACGCCACGTGCGGGAGCTCGACACTGCTGCACAAACGCGGGGTCGAGTCGCCTGATCCGGGGCTGGTGCTAGGGAATGGCGTAGAGCGCCGCCTGTCGTGGGCCACCGTCGGCAGCCAGAACCGGTCGTTGGAACGAAGTTGGACTGAAATTGGAACAGACGGCCCCCGAATTGGAGTGGATTGGGCGAAATCTTGGAACGCTGATGGAACGCCGATTGGCAAGCTGACTCATCACGGCCATCTGGCCCCGGAGTCAGACCATGCGAATCCTCACCCTCACCGCCCTTGTCCTGGGACTCTCCTTCGCGCTGACGTTCGGAGTTCGCTCCGTCGCCGCTCAAGAGGCAGACGACACGCTGGACCAGCTGTCGTCGGCGGGTATCCCGCTCCTTAACACGCCCGCCGGGCCGGTCCAGCAACATGTGCCGCCCGGGCAGCAGGAGCCGGACGAACAGCCGCCCCCTGATACGCTCGTCGACCTCCCCATCCCCAACCCGATCGACCTGATCCCCAACCCGCTCGACTGGCTGCCCGGCAGCCTCAACCCGGTCAACTGGGCGAAGGACATCGTCAACGCCGTCTTCACCCTCATCGGCCAGGCGATGCTCGAAGCCATCCGCGGTTTCGTCGACTGGGCGCTCGGGCTTGGCGGCTCGTCGCTCAACTTCGTCACGAGGACACCGGCAGAAGGGACCTACGAGAGCCCAACGGTCCGGTCGCTGTACGACTTCTCCCGCGCGATTGTGAACGTCTCGTTGGCGGTCATCGTCATGTGGGGAGGCTTCAACGTCGTAATCAAGGAGCACACGAGGTCGCCCTACCACGAGGCAATGGAGCTGCTTCCAAGGGTCATCCTCGCGGCCCTCGCCGCCAACCTGACGATCGAGTTCGCGCGAATGCTGATCGACATCAACAACGCAATTGCAGCGGGCGTTGGTGGTGTTGGTCTCCCGGGCTACGACCAGGCGACGCCGCAGCAGGAGGGTCTCGCCCTCATCTTCACGGCCGTTGCATACGGCATCGTCGTCCTGCTCCTCGTCTTCCAGATGCTGATGAGGTTGGCCTTGTTGGCGATGCTCATCGTCCTCGGGCCGATAGCAGCGCTGCTCTGGGTCTTGCCACAGACGCAGCAGTGGACGCGCTGGTGGACGGACATGTTCGTGATCACGGTCTTCCAGCAGGCCGTCCAGGTCATGGTCCTCGCGCTCGGCACGGCGCTGATGGTCGAGCTGACCCCCGGCAGTATCTCGAATGCCCTCCTCACGCTGCTCCTCGGACTGGCGGTCTGCTGGCTGACCCTCAAGGTCCCGTCGCTGCTCCGGAGCGCACGCAGCCAGGCTGGCATCACCAATGTTCTGACCTTCGCGATGGCAACCCACGCGCTCGGTGCGCTGGCGGGCGGGGGCCGCGCGGGTGCAGCCGCGGGCGGAGCGGCTGCCGCTGGCGGACGTGGAGGCGGGGGCGGCAACGGTAGCTCCCCACGGCCCGCCGCAGGAAGGGCGTAGGAGGATGCCATGAATTCGAACCCACCCACTGGAGACATCTTTGGCAGCGTCGCGAACGAAGGACTGAAGGTCGCCGGCACTGTCGGAATGATCTTCATCGCACCGATGCTCTTCCTGATGGCGGCCCTTGGCGGCACGCCGGGCATCGCGCAGTCACCAGCGTCCGCAGCGGCGATCGCCGAGATCCCGCCCGAGCACCTCGTCGTCATGCAGCAGGTTGGCGCTGCGACGGGCGTCCCCTGGCAACTCCTCGCGGCGATTGCCAAGGTCGAGTCGGGCTTCGGCGCGAACATGGGACCGAGTTCCGCTGGAGCTCTGGGCTACTGCCAGTTCATGCCGGCGACCTGGGCCCACTACGGTGCCGACGGCGACGGGGACGGGATCTCCGATCCGTTCAACTACCGTGACTGCCTGCCAGCGGCGGCCCAGTATCTCCTCGACAGCGGCGCGCCTGGTGACCTCCGCCGCGCGCTCTACGCTTACAACCACTCCTGGTCGTATGTGGACCACGTCCTCGGCATCGCGGTGAGCTACGGCTATCTCGACCCGGCGGGCATCCCCGCCCAGGCGGTGACGTTGGCCCGATCGCGCATCGGTCTCCCCTACGTGTGGGGGGCCGCCGGCCCGGACAGCTTCGATTGCAGTGGCCTGACGCAGTGGATCTACGCGCAGCTCGGCATTTCGCTGCCACGTACCTCGCAGGCGCAGTTCGAGACGACGCTGCCCGTCCCACTCGAATATCTCCAGCCCGGCGACCTGATGTTCTACGAGCACACCTACGTCTCACATGAACGCATCACCCATGTCGGCATCTACGTGGGCAACGGCGTGGTCGTGATGGCGACCCAGCCAGGGGAGTTCATCAAGGAGGTGCCGATGGACAACAGCTACTGGGCCCGGCACTTCGCCAGTGCCGGGCGCCCGGTGAAGGGACCAACGGCATGAGTGGCGGACGTGGAGTGATGCTCATCCTCGGCGGCATCGCCGCCACCTTGCTGGTGATCGCCATCGTCAGCGGCTGGCAGGGCGCGAGCCGCCTCCGCGGCCAGGGCGAGGGCATGAGCGAGGTGGAGGAAGCTGCCCGCCTCTTCGTCGAGGCCTACGGGACGTTCGACTTCCGTGAGCCGGACGCCTACAAGGGACGACTTCTGGAGCTGAGCACCGGCGATGTGCACGCCGCTATTGCGACATCTCAGATAGACCCAACAGCGCTCGGACAGCAACAGACGATGGCGACCGAGACGGTCAGCGTCCAGGCCACCGCTTACTCCGACAGCGAAGCGACGGTCTCCGTGACCACCGAACAGACCCGTCGCGCCGTGGATCCCACGACCGGGCAGCTCCGGGAGCAGCGACTCCGGCAGCACGTCACCTGCCGGTTCGTCCGAGTCGAAGGCGGCTGGCTGGTTGCGGAGTTCCGGCTGCGTTCAGAAGAACCGCTCACCAACACCGGCAGATAGGAGGCCGACGTCATGGAACAGATCAACTCACTGTTTGAAAATCTCTTGAACATCGGGATGGGTGTCGGCGCTGCCGTTGCCGCCTTCTTCGTCATGTGGGGAGCGTTCCTCTATATGAGCGCAGCAGGAAGCCCGCACCAAATGGAGCGCGGGAAGTCGGCCATAGTGAACGCGCTGGTAGGGTTCTCGATCGTGCTTCTGGCCAGAGTGATCGCGGGCATGATCCAAGATTCCATAGGCGGGTAGGGAGTGTATGTACTGGGCACGAGCGTGCCCCGCGGTTGTTCATCGACGCAGATGTCTATCTCGTGCGTGCGCCATCGCCCCAACTCCGCTGGCCGAGATCCTGTCCGCCAGCGACCGGGCACCGCGATCTCGTGTTTGTCAGGGATTCGCGTACGCGAGGAACTCGATGTGGGGGCTGCGGGCATGGTCCCAACGGCCGCCCCCGAGGGGCTTCTCACGTTCATCGGTGACGGTGAGTAGCAGCCGCTGCTTCGCGCGTGAGACCGCCACGAAGTATTCGGCCCGGTTCGCGTCCTCGTCCTCTGACCAAAAGGTCTGGGCCTCGACTCCAAGGACGATAACCGTGTGAAACTCGAGGCCCTTTGCCTTGTGGATCGTCAGAACCTTCACGGAGCCGTCATCCGTCACCTGCGTGAAGCCATCAAGCGCTCCGCCGATACCGGCGGCCAGTTCACCGATGCGCTCAAGGATTGACCCGAGGAGTTGGTCCAACCGGGCTCCAGTAGCGTAGGTGGGCGAAAGCGCAACCAATCTGTCGCGGCCCACCGCCGCTAGGAATCCCTCAACCACAGAGAGCAGATCACCGCCAGTCGATCCGGCGTCGCGGATCCTTATGCGCGCCTGCTGCAGGTGATGTCGCCAGCGAGCGGCGTTCTGTTGGTCGCTCTCGTCGTCGTCCAAACCTGGCGCGAGTATCTCCACCAGGCGTCGGTAGGCGTTAGGCTGTCGGTCATGGATGGTCACGGCGAGGAAGTCGAGGATGAGTTGCCCCAACGGCTCGGCGAGGTCGTCCTGAAGGTGTTGCTCGTTTCGGCACGCGATGCCTCGGGCACCCAGCTCGCTGATCAGCGGCGCGGCGAACAAATGGGCCTGTTGCCGGACCAACACCGCGATCTCGGAGGGTGGAAGCCCGTCCTCAGTGATCCAGGCGTCAATGCGTTCAGCGACAGCGATCGCTTCCTCGCGACACGTCGCATACCGTGCGACCTCCACTTCACCGTCATCGCCGATGAGTTCATCGTCAGGTACTGCTGCCGGCGGATCCATTACCTTGACAATTGCATTGTGGACCCGGCGCACCCGAGGAGCGGAGCGAAAGTTCTGGTAGAGATGTAGCACGTCGGCTTGAGAGTCCGTCGCGAACAGTTCAAAGACGCCATCTAAGGCCCCGGCCCATCCCATGATCCTCTGCTTGATGTCGCCAACGGCGGTCAGGACGGCCGAAGTAGAGCCGAATGCGGTTCGAACGAACTTGTACTGGGTATTGGTACAGTCCTGGAACTCGTCGAGGAAGACGTGACTGTATGTGTTGCGCACCGCGTTGGCGGCCACCCGGGAGGCGTCAAGTATCTCGGTTGCGAGCGGCACCATGTCGTCGAAGGTGATCTGACGGCGCGCGATCCGCTGGTTGCCAATCTCGTAGCCTGCGTCGAGGGCGTCAGTGCCGGTCAGCACGACTCGGAATTGGTCGATGATCCGCTTAGCGAAAGCGTGAAAGGTATAGCTGTCGAGCCGAGCAGCGAGTTCGGGACCACATCGCTCCGCGACGCGGCTACGAAGGTTCATGGCAGCATCCGTCTTGAACGAGATCGCGAGGATCCGTCGTGGATAGGGACAGGTATTCGTGCGGAGCAGGAAGTCAGCGCGTTGCGCGAGCATCTCCGTCTTGCCTGCGCCAGGCCCGGCGACAACGAGAGCATTGCGGTCCAGTGCAGTGGCGGCACGGAGCGCATTCGGTTCGAGCGTATACCCAGCCGCAGGTATCCAGAGCGTCGGCGCGATCACTCCGGGATGCCTTCAAGCCTGATCACGATGGCGGAGATCAGTCGCCGATAAACATCGGGAAGGTTGGCGATGAGATCGTCGTCGGACAGTCGCGCTAACGCCTCGATATGGGCGGCCGGCTTGCTGCCGCGTTTGAACCGCTCGCCGTAAGCGTCGAATAGCGCTTGTTCGTCGTGATTGTACTGCTCGATCGGCCCATGACTCTTTCCGAGAACCGCAGCGACCACGCCGTCGTCAACTGAGTCAGGGGCAGGTGCAGCCACGCCATACGCGTTTGGGTAAGAAGTGAGCATCGCGTAGTCCAGGTCCAGCGGTGCCGAAAAGTAAACGCCGACCTCCTCCAGCCGTTCGATCACCTTGATACCAACGTCATTCTTGTCGGGCCGGTCCGCGGAGTCCCAGGCCAGCAGATTCGCGAGGTTCTCGTTCACGAAGTCAACGGGTCCACCTGAGTGGGCGCGATGCTGATGGAGTGCGTACTGTAAGCGACCCCAGCCGCCCTGGTGTCGGCCGACGTCGAGGTCGAGCAGCGTGACATGGGGAATGCCCAAGCCAGCGAGGAGCCGCCAGAAGTGGTTAACATGTCGGCCGCCAAGTGGCACGACTGACACAGACGCGTGATCGGTCATCAACCCGTGGGCAACGAACAGGCGCGGCAGTACAACCTCCTCGCTGTCGCCCTCGCCGAGCACGACTAGGCGCGAGAAGTACAGCTCGGGGTAGGCAAGCACGGCCTCGCGGACGTACTTGGATGCCTCGTCGGTGCCTTCGGGCAGCTTTATTGAGGCGATTTTCGTGCAGCGTGCTTCGTCGAGGCAGAGGTAGCGAATCTCTTCGGGTGGGACTCGCCGCAACAATGCGGGCGAGTGGGTAGCCAGGACCACTTGGGCGCCGTTGTTTTCCGAGAAAGAAGTTAGCTCGGACAGAACTCTCCCAAGGTGATGGGGTGACAGGCTGTTCTCGGGTTCCTCGACGGCCAGCAGCACGAACACTGGTGGTCGCAGCTTGACCGGATCGAACTCCGTCAGCTCGCCCGCTAAGACCCGCCGCCCGATGGTCTGCATCGCGAGTATGAGGGCGATGTAGAGCAGCGACTGCTGACCGTCACTGAGCAAGTTGAAGTCGACGTGGGTGGCGCCAGGCGCAGGCCCGAAGCGGATTGTCAGGTGTCGCAGCAGCGCGTCAATATCGCTCGTATCGAACGAGACGGCGGGATTGGAGAAGTACGATCCACGGTGCATCGCACTCCAGCGCTCAGCCAGTTGGGAACCCAGCCCTTCGACCGCTGAATGCCCGGCCAACAGGCCGCTGAGCTGGCCGGCGAGGTCCTCGATCGATTCGCGTTCGTCGATCCAGTTCGCCGAGCGAAGGAGCCTTCCAAGCAGCGAGGTGGTTGTGTAACGGATGTGATCAGCCGGGTCGCGGCGGGCTGGCAGATAGTGGACCTGGACCATGGAGCGGTCGTGCCGGTTCATGGTCGACGTCTTAATCGGTTCCCCATCGTCATCCACCTCAGTGACGTAGGCGATGCTCTCGTCAATCTGGCCATCCTCGTCGATGGTGGCGGTGAGCCGGACCCGAAGTTGGGGAATACCATCAGGACTAAGCAGAGTCATGTGCCTGAAGGACGGCGGAATAGTGGGGTAGGTACCGTCGTCGTCGGTCAGCTCGAGATATTCGAAGTGCGCCTCGATCCACAGCTCGGCTAGGGCGTTTGGAGAACCGTCCGTCGGCGGCGACGCGGGCCGATGGAAGTCAAACGGACGTACCCGCCGCAGCTCCGGGCCATAGCCGAACAATCGGGAGAGCGCATGCAAGATAGCAGTCTTGCCAGCACCATTCGGGCCAAGCAGAAACGTCCGCCGATTAAGGCTGATTGTGGTCGGTTCAGGCCCGAACGATTGGAACCCCTTTACTACCAACGTCGTGAGTTGCATTCGGCCCCCTCATTCTGCTGCTGTCGCTCCAGACTTGGTCATAAACTCTTGCCGGATCCTCTTGGGGCGCGGCAGGGTTTTCCGCATCGCGAGGTGGACGCTCGCCCCACTACTCCCGCTCGAACCCCTGGCTCGTGAACTTCAGCGAACGGCCGTTCTCGGTCACCGTCCGCACGACGTTGTCGGGCACACCATCCGGGATGTCGGCGTCGATCTCCAACGTCACACGGACGTCGGCCCCGACCAGACCCACGAGGTGGGCGATGACTTCGTCGGCGATCCGGCTCGCGTCCCGGCCCGCTCTGCTCGGGTCGAGCGATACCGTTCCATGGAAGCGCCTGAGCTTCGTCTCGGGTGTGGTCGCTGTTCCTGTGCCGGACGTGGCAGTACCCGCCCCAGCCGGATCGGAAGTCTGGCCGGCTGAAACGCTCGCAGCGGCTCCCCCTTGCCCAGTCGCGCCGGTGGCCTTGGCCGCATCCTCCTCGCGCTGGAGTTGTGCCCATTCAGCACGCACAAGAAGACCAGCGTCGTTCTGACGTGACACATCGACTGCTTCGCCGCAGCGGAGGCCTCGGTACCGGTTGCTCGCCTCATCGAAGCTCTCTGCATACCCAAACGAGTCCTGCGTCCAGAGTAGCGTCCGCAGGCCGGAGCGGATGGCCTCAAGCAACACCTCGGGGTCGCGCAGCCGGGGGAGGTAGGTGTACTGCGCGAAGTCGTCGATGAGCTGGCGGATGGCAACGTGGTCGCCCCGCCAGAGCGGGATGTCATCGAGGTACTTCTTCAGGACTGTGTGGCCGAGGCCCGTGATGAGCAGCTCATCGCTCCGGAGCTTCTTGCTCGCGCGTGCCGCCAGCCGATCCTGCCCGGAGAGACGGATGCTCTGCCACGTCACAGGAGCCTGCGGAGTTGGCTGCACAGGCACCAGCAACCACTGATATGTCTCCGGGATGCGCGCAGTCACGGCGCTGTCGCTGGCCGCCTTCTGGGTCTCGGCCTGTTTCACGCGGCTCGGGTCCAACTCCAGCTGTACCCTTTCCGCCAGGATCGAGTCCCACGCGAGGAAGCGGCGTGTCGCCTCGTCAAGGTCTTGGAGACGGACTGCATCGGCGGCGAGGAACACAAGCGTATTGCGGTAGCCACGTGGTGCACTTCCTCGGCTTTCGAGGATAGCCTTGGCTGCCTGCTCCGAGAGGTTGTTCTCGCGGCTGTAGCGGTGGTCGAGTCCAAGGATGACCAGGCGGGCATCGGTGTCGTCCGGGACGTCGTAGCCGGACTGCGGGAACGGATGGACGCGAGAGAAGTCGCCCTTCGAGCCGTTCTTCCGGTCATCCACGTCCAGCCGAATGCGGCGTTCAATCTCCTGCGCGACCTTGTCCGGCTCGCGCTTAAGCTGCTCGGCGCGGTCCTCCGCCATCTTGGTGACGGTCGGCTGGGTCGAGTACCAGTAGCGGTTGCCGTCGGGGTAGAGGTAGGTCGCAGCAGCAGCTAGCCGCCGGAGCGCATCGCCGAAGATCTGGGGCGATTCTCCCGGCATCACGCAACCAAGCTTGATTCGCCGGTCCTCAACGCCCCGATGCGCCGCTTCGGCGGTCGGAGCTGAACCAAGGTAGATAGTGCGTGCAACACGTCGCGTCGCATGGAACCGCCCGAGGTTAGTGATGTCGTTGTCGATCCGCAGCGGCAACGCGTTGGGTCCGTCCACATCTCGTTCGATGACCGGCACCCATCCCTCGGGCAGGTACCGTGTCAGCTCGAACTGCACGCGCGGGTCGTCAATTGGGATGTTGCAGGGCAGGATGAGCGGGTTGCGGTCGCCCTTCTCCCAGAGGCTGTGGATGACCGCGGCCATGAGGCGCAGCACGCCACGCGTGCGCTGGAACTTCACCAGCGTCGACCAGTCGCCATAGAGCCGGTCGAACACCTCAGGGTGGATCGGGTAGGCGTCCTTGATCCGGCGCTCGTAGTCCGATTCGCGGCACTCGGGCGGGAACTCCTGGTGCTGTGTCCGGTAGAGGTCGGCGAAGGCGCGAGCAACCGTGTCCCGGTCGGTGAACTTCTCCGGACCCTCGAGGGACTGGAACAGACGCCGGCGCACGATCTCGAAGCCTTCCTCCGCACTTGCCGGGCGCCACGACGATTCCACGCGTCCAATCACGTTCTGGAGCCGCTGCAACGCCTCACGGCCGCGCTGTCCACCAACCTCGATGTCATCTGCTTGTGCATGGGGCGAAGTTCCCGTGTCTGAAGCCGGGAGGCTGATAACGAGCAGGCAGTTCTCCGCCAGCTTCGCCGACTCGGTCAGCGCCTGCGCGAAGGTGAAGTGCGTATCGAAGTCGCCGGCTGGCAGGTCCTTCGCATCGTGGAGTTGGCGCGCGTACGCGACCCATTCGTCGATGAGGATGAGCGCTGGGCCATACTCCTCGAGAAGCTCCCGCAGACGGTCGCCGGGGTTCGTCGCGCTCTCATCGTCGGCACGGATGCGGTCGAAGGCGGGACGCCCGCCAAGCTGCCAGGCGAGCTCGCCCCAGAGCGTGCGCACGACTGTTCCGTCCGGCTTCGTCGTGGGGTTACCCGGCGAGATCTTGTTCCCGACGAGGACAACCGGCTTCGCCACTCGTGGCAGCTCGGTGACGCCGGCATCTGCCATGACGGCGTCGATCCCGGCCAGCTCGCTTGGCTTCGCGCCCGAGAACAGGTGGTAGAGCGCGAGCATCGAGTGCGTCTTGCCGCCCCCGAAGTTCGTCTGGAGCTGGACGACCGGGTCGCTACCCTTGCCGGAGAGGCGCAGGATGGCGCCGGTGAGCATCTGCTTGAGGCTCACCGTCAGGTAGGTGCGGCGGAAGAACTCGACCGGATTCCGGTAATCGTCCGAGCCCTCGCCGAGGTGGACCTGCCAGAGGTCGGCGGCGAACTCCGCCTGCTGGTAGCGGCCCGAGGCAACGTCGGGGTGTGGTGTCACCACGTCCCGCCACGGCTTGAGGTTGCCGGTGACCTGCGTTTCGACGACGGTGCCAGCCGAGCGCCGTTGCTGGCTTCGCACCTGCTCGTCGAAGCGGACGCGCTGCAGCTCCATCGACATCTTCTCGACTTCCTCTGCCTGCGAGGCGGAGACCGCCGTCAGGAGGCGGGAGACGGAGTCGAGCGCCCGATAAGTGTCGTTACCAGAGAAGGCGTTCTGGTGCGCCCACTTGTTTCGGACATCAATGAGCTCGTTGACGAGGCTGCGTTCTGCCCTGCCCAGCGTGAGCCGAAACACCTCGCCCCAGAGGCGGTCCATCACGACCAACAGCACCGCGATGTCGTTAAGTGGGTCAGCACGGTCGCCGCCAAGGCGCGTGTCGCTCAGGATGTCGCGGATCTGGTCGGCAGAGCTGCCGCTATAGCGCGACCGCACTTCGCGCTCGACGAAGGGCCGCAGGCCATCCCGCAACAGGTCCAGCGCTTTGCCGACGCGCTCAGTGTTTGTGATGGCCATGCTCGACTCCTAAAGCAACGTACCTTGTAGCTGGTCGCGTGGTGTCTCCTGGGCGAGGCGCATGATCTCCGGCCAGCTCTGAACGAGGGCGTTGTAGGAGAGCGCTTCGGAGGCGCGTTTTTTGCGCTCGCAAAGGGTGTAGAGACGATAGCAGAGTTCACGAGCTGTCTCGGCGTGGCTCCCGAGCTTCGCGGCCAGCGCTGCCGCCGCCGGCTCGCCGCCGGTTTCCAACGCGTGCACAAGCTGGTGGACGCTCTCCCAGGCGGTGAGTCTGCGGTCGTTCTCCGGGTCCCAGTCCACCTTCAGTTCGGTGGGCCGCAAGAGCCGGACTGTGCCCCGCCCCGATGCTAGGACACCAGCCTCAACGAGCCCCTCTACGCTGGTGTTCTTCGCCTTGCTCAGCGTTTCGGCGACGCCGTATTGGCCCTCATCGAAGCCCACTTGCTCGAACCACGCGAGAGCCCAGCGACTATCGGCATCGAAGTCACCCTCCTGCTCCGCCAGCGCCTCGTCCAGTACCTGGTTGATGAGCGCCAGCGCCTCCCGCACCTTCATCTGCTCGCCCGAGGCGTCCAGCACCCTCGAATAGCGGGTGAAGACTGCCATTCCTGGGCCAATGGCTGCCTGCGCGAGGTCAACTGGTGCGATGTTCCCATGTTGCATGCTGGTTAGTGCGAGAGGTAGCTCGGAGCGCAGGGCGGCGACGAACTCGCGTCGAGTAGCACTGGATGCGTCGACTGACTGTCGACGGCAAACGAGAACAATGCTAGATGCGAGGACGCTATTGCCCCACGCAATCATCCGCCCAGCACCTTCGGTACGCACGGGCCAAGTTCCAGTTAGCGCAAAACCAGCGCGAATAACAGCATCAAGGAATATGTCCCAGCCTGTACTAGCGATACCATCATTCCCTTTAGTCTCCGCCTGTTTCACCGCGTAATAGATCGTCGTAGGGAATGCTGGATGGGCCTGATCCGCAAGATGACTCATCGATTTGGTCATGCCATTAAGAAAGAAGTCTTCTGCCCTCTGCTTGCTTCCATGTCGATAGGATAGGGCGACAAGTTCTTCTGCTTTCGGTACGACCATCGTGTTGAAAAGGTCATGGTACACGCCCTTTAGTGACCTGCGTAGCCATACATAGAAGAAGTCGGAAAGATCTGCATAACCGATATTGTCGTAGTACGGTGGATCGGTAGAGACGATTATCCCAGCGTGCTCCTGCTTGGTTGCGGCATCTTGTTGTACGGAGACTCCCGTTGGGTACGATGGAAACGTTCCAATAGCCAGGGCTTCTTTGTCAATAACGGTGAGCAAACTGCCACCGGTATCCGCAAACGGATTCGCTTCGGCAAAGTCCCAAACCATCGGTAGCACTTGTCTCGCAAACGTTTCGCGGAACGCTCCGCGATCACTCATCCATGAAGCGAGAGTCGATCCGATGTTCGCCACCTTGGAGATTGCAAAGGATAGATAGATGGACACGGCTTCTGAATATCCATCAGCGCCCGTTCCCCCTTTGCCAAGAGCGTTTCCATCGTCGGGTAGCGCAGCGCGACGCGCGTCGTCCTTGATATGTGTTCGAATCTCTTGAACTAGGTCCGATAGAGTACTGAGTGCCACAAGCTGACGCTGCGTGAAAAGGTCCACGGGTCGTAAGAGTCCGAAGTTGCGACACCATGTTTCTCTCGGGTTGGGGGAAAACTCAACGTCAAGCCCAATTGTGTCGATGCTCGGGATATCTTGGGGTGGATGACTTGCGTCGGCTGGGAGATAGACACGACCGCGGTTACCTTGAGCGATGACTGCTGTTGGCATGATCCCCAACCCTCGCGTGACGGCCTCCTCAGCGACATAGTTTCTGCTCGTAATCGTTCCACAAAATGCGCACTCAAATATTCCGGAGACGCCTCGCTTGTAGCCCTGTTTTGGGTCCCCGATTGATGGTGCGGTGCTCCGTATCTGGAAACTCGCGCGATCACCGCTGATCTCAGGGTGGAGATAATATGTCTGTCCCGATTTGGACGACAGAACAAATGATGAAAGCAACGGCATTGCTCTGGCACAGCCAGGATTCGGGCATTTGACGGTTCGTGCCCACAGCCAGGCGATCACCACGAGCTCGCGTCCCTCGTAAGGCTTCAGGTCAGGCCGTTCCACCGCCATCTCTGGCGTGACGGCCACCTTCGGGTAGAGGTGGCCGATGCGCTTCTCGGCCTCGTCGCGCATCCACTTGCCGTAGTAGCGCACGTCCTCTGCCAGCCCGGCGGCGCCCTTCCACGCGGCGGCGGTCGAGCCTGCGCCCTTGCGTGACTCGGGGTTTACGGGCGGCATCCCGGCGAACTTCGGCGGGATCTCGATCATCGCCTTGTTGATGAGGACGGCGACCGGGTTGAGGTCGCTCGCGTACGCCTCCAGCCCCAGCCGCTGCGCCTCCAGCGGCAACGAGCCGCCTCCGGCGAACGGGTCATGGAACGCGGGCAGCTTGTCCGGGTTGAACAGCTCCGCCGCCTGAGGGTGATCGGCGTTATCCACGCAAGCCCTCCGCCAGCTTCGCCAGATCTCGTCGCGAGCCCGCTGGAGCACGCCCTCGTTCGTCGTGTTCTCCCACAGCACAAGCTGCTCGATCAGCCGAAAGAGCCGCTGCCGCTCGGCCTCCTGCGCCTCCTCGGTCGGAAACTCCTCCGGCACCGCCGATGGATCGTCGACCATCTGCGAGAAGATGACCGCTCGCGCCGCTGCCAGCGGCCGCCGTGCCCACCACAGGTGCAGTGTGCTCGGGTGCCCATGCCGAATGCTCTTCTCCCGCGCACTCGCGACGTTGATGGCATCCAGTGGCAGCGCCACCTCAATGAGCTTCTTGCGGGTGATGGTCATCAGCTGACTCCTTCGGGTAGCTTCGGCAACCGCCAGCTCAGGTTGTCCTCGAGATGGATGGAGTTGACCTGAAGCCAGTGGTACACGGTGGCATCGCCTGTCCGCGGAAGGGAAACTGGACGCGTCAAACCGAAAGCAATGTAGACCGCTCGCGACTGTGAGAAGTGTGCGGCTAGACGCTTCTGCAGTGCCGTAATCTCATCTTGGTCTGGGGTGGCGCCGTCTGCCTCGTATAGCCGTAGGTCTGTGATGCTGAGATTGATACCGTTTGCCCAAGCTGCCCGTAATCTGCCGAAACCATCAACAGTAACCTGAAACTCCTTGTTCGCTAGCTGAATGGCCAACGAGCACTCGCCTTGTCCCTCGGGACAGACCATGCTTGTCCCATTCAAGTGCCTCTTCAGCGCTGGCCCAATCGCTGTCTGAGCATTGGGGATGGCAGCGGACGATAGGTGGGTGAGGAAGTCGGGGGGCGGCATGAGCCGAATGCGTCGAATTGCAGACGGAGACACCTCCACGTCCTCGATCTCAGGAGGTGAGGGTACTGGCTTGGTTTCACCCAGATCGACCACTCGCCGGATGTCGAAGGGTCCGCCATGGTGGCGCGCCATATCCAACGAGAATTGCGCTCCCCCAGCTAGAACCGGGCGCACGCGTTTACCCGAGCCCAGATCGATACCAGCTACGCAGATGTGTTGATTCTGCATCCGAGTTAGATCGGTGATGAGCATTTCCATTAGAGGTGCTCCACGTCGGCGCCCCAGGCGTCCACGAGTGTCTCGGCGACCAGGCGCCGATGGCAGCGCTGGGCAGTGGCTTCGCTGCAAAGGAGGGCCGTCTTGCGCTCGCGGAACGGTGCGGGATCAAGGCAAGCCGGCACACCGCGGTCTTCCATGAGGTCGAGGAACGTGCGCTCGTACCAACTCCAGGATTTTCGGTCCTTTCTGTAGGCGTCGAGCATCGCTTGCGTAGGGGCCAAGCGCAGATCGTGCTCGTAGGTCGCGCCGAGAATCTCCCGTGCGAAGAAAGCCAGATCCTTGCCTTTGGCAAAGCCGGCGAGCTGCGACACGTTGTTCAGTCGGATGTCGAGCAGGCGTTTTACCCCTGCACGGCGTAGTCGCTCGAAGAAGTGCTCCGCTGAACTTTGTGTAAAACCGATTGTGGCGATCTCCACTTCGCCCCCCCTTCGAAGGCAAGCCCGAGTTGGTGAACAAGCTCGGACTCGGTAACTCGTCGACCCCTTGAGCGGATATGAACAATATCGTCCGCGGGGCACCCACGCTGGACGAGTGTCTTTGCGACTAGCAAATGCCGATGGCACTGTGCTGGGTCTTCCTCTGAACAGAGGAGCGCGAGACGGTACTTCCCGATGGACTTGAGAAGTTTGCTAACGCCGGACTGATAGGCAGCACTGGCTGCTACTCGCGCGTAGTCGACATGCCCTTCTGAGTCATACATGGAGGAGTCCTGCGGTCGCCCACCCAAAGTATCGCCCATGAACGCATAGCTGATCCCAGCGCTGCGCAAGAGCTCCCGAAGCTGTCTCCGATCGAAGTGAGGGTGCTGTCGCGAGAACGGCTGGGAGCGCACATCAACGACCGCCTCAACCCCCGCATCTCTCAAAAGGTCGATAAACCGTTCCGGCGAATGGACAGAGTGGCCGACCGTGAAGATCGCTTGGCGAGCCGGATCGTTCCTCATCATGGTCACCCCTTAGTGTATCCGGGACATCGACGCGTTGGGCCGGCCGCCGTGATCGGTTCGCCCGGTGGCAGGCTGTTTGCTCGGGAACCCATCTCGAAGCTATTCATGTTGCCTCACCTGCCCGCGCAAGCAGCTCTGCAAAGTCATAGTTGACGCTCGTCACGCCGAAGTCAGGCTCGCGGCGGAAAGGCTTGCGCAGGTAGTGGACGGAGTGGCCGCCATCGGGTGCGAACTGCACCATCGCGAGGATGAAGGTCTCAGGCTGATTCAGGGAGTAGAGGATCTCGTTGCGGGTCACAGTGACGGTATCGGCGCCCGCGACCCGTCCTTTGACCTCAATGAAGCGAACGCGCCCGTCACTGCCGAGGCTCTCGATGTCGTAACCCAGCTTCTCGTGCTCGCGATCTACCGGCTGGAAGCCAAGCTGCCGCTCCGCTTCCATGATGATCGTCCTCGCACGGGCTCCGACGAGCTGCGTATCCACGGCAGCCTGCGCCTCAGAAAGCTGTCGTCCGGTTAGCCGGGCAACGAGCCCGGCCGGTATCACCAGCACGCCACCGAGCACCACCGGCGGCAATGGCGAGAGCTGCGCTTCGAGCTTGAGTTCGGCGAGGCGCTTTTCCAGCCGTGCTTGAAGCCCATCGGCCCGCTTTCGCGCCTCGCTGGAATTCAGACGTGCATTCGTCTTCCCCGCCTGCTCCTGGAGCTTGAGGTCGTCTGCCCGGTGATCCCAATGGTTGATTTCCTTCGTCAGGCGTTCCTTCACCGCCGCCTCGGTCTTCCGGATCAGCTCCAGCCTCCGGTCACGAACCTCGGTGATATGACCGGGTACCACGTTTGCCACCGCGTAGCCGGCAGCCATCTGCTCGAGATCACGCTTGATCCACGCGCACTCGGGCAGGTCGAGGATCTGCTCTACGCCAGGCTCGTCCTCGCGCAGCGGACGATAGTCGAGGTAAGGGGCGTATTGGAGGCCACGGGCCTCGCCGTTCGGACTGATTTCGACGTAGAGCATCTGCTTCGAGATGACCCGGCGTTCGCCTGCCCTCGTTAGGCTCCCGTCCTGGATGGCGTGCTCAAGGTAGAAGAGCACGCGAGGCTCTTCGTTCGGGTCGCGTTCGTCCACGAGAATTGCTCCGCGCCGCAGCAGGTCGCGATGGCGCTCGATCGTCAGGTCAAGTGTGGCATCCAGGAGTGGATGCCCCGGGCAGACGAACGCCGCCAGGGGTTGGCCCTGGGGTGCGAGGAGCGACTTCTCGAACGCTACTCGCTCGTATCGCGACAGCACCGGCTCACCGATGCCGATGGTGCGGTCCCGGTTCCTGACGGGTGCCGGGACGTGCGTGATCTCGAACCGCCGTGGTTCGCGCTCGCGGATGGTCCCGCCGAGGCGCCGGAACGCCTCAAGGAAGAACGACTCGATGTAGTTCGGCTGCAACCGCCGCGCCTCTGCTCGCTCCATGTCCTCGCGGATCTTGTGCACGCGAGCCGCGTCCATGCTGTCCTGCGCGAGGGCATTGTCTTCGAGTAGTTCTTGAAGGTGGGCGGGGTCGAAGGCGCTTTCGACTGCCTGTGTGAGGCGTGCCCGCACCTCCGGGCGCTCGCCGTAGCGGATCGCCTGGACGAGTAGATCGCGAAGCGATGCTCCGGCGAAGTGCACTTTGCCGAGGACGTCGAACACCTGCCCGTGCAACGTTCCCCGCGCCTCCTCGAGCTTTGCGAGAAGCGTGCGGTACACTTCGCCCTCGCGCGTCTCGTCGGCCACGAGATTCCAGAGGTGGCAGACCTCCGTCTGCCCGATCCGGTGGATGCGCCCGAATCGCTGCTCGATACGGTTCGGATTCCAGGGCAGGTCGTAGTTCACCATCAGGTGGGCGCGTTGCAGGTTGATGCCCTCGCCTGCAGCGTCCGTGGCGAGGAGCACCTGCACGTGCGGGTCGTGCCGGAAAGCCTCCTGGGCCTTCAGCCGTTCCTCCCGCCCCATGCTGCCGTGAATTTGGACGATGGCTTCGCTGCGACCGAGGAGCGTGGAGATTCGTTCGTAGAGATAGGCGAGCGTGTCCCGGTGTTCCGTGAAGATGACCAGCTTCTGGGCAGGCGACGACTTGGGAGGCTCAACGGCTTGGCCGTCGTAGGGCGCTCGCTCCTCTGCAAGGTGATTCGCGATGGCGGCAGGCGTGAAGATCTCGCCAAGGAGGCTCGATAGCTCCTTCCATTTCGTATCCTCACCGCTTCGACGGACGCTCAGGGCGAGCGACTCGATGCGCTTGAGCGTGTCGATCTCGTGCTCGAGCTCAACAATCGTCCGGGCGGCGGTCGCCTGGTCGAGAACCTGTTCTTCGGCCGCCTCCACCTCATCGTCTGGGGCGTCATCCAAGTCATCCAGATCGTCGGCATCCAGGAGTGGGCCGGCCACGGTCAGCGGCGACATGGGCGCAGCGCCGCGCTGCAGGAGCTCGAGTTCGCGCATGCGCGCCTCCAGCTTTTCGCGTCGCCTCCGCAGCGATTCGTGGATGGCAGCGGGAGAGGATGCAAGACGGCGTTGGAGGATCGTGAGCGCGAATCCGACGGTTCCGGTCCGCTTGTCGTTCTGCAGCGCCTCAGCTCGGTTGAACTCCTCGCGAACGTAGTCGGTGACCTCTTTGTAGAGCCGAGCCTCCTGCTCGGACAGCTTGTACGGCACCGTATGGGCGATCCGCTCCGGGAAGAGCGGCGTCGCGTCGAACTTGACCAGCTTCTCCTTCACCATTCGGCGCATCAGGTCCGACGCATCCGAAGCGTGCACACCGTCGCGGAAGCGGCCTTCGAAGCGGTCGCTGTCGAGCAGCGCCATAAACAGTTGGAAATCGGCTTCTTTGCCGTTGTGCGGCGTGGCTGTCATGAGGAGAAGGTTGCGGGTCAACGTCCCGAGGAGCTCCCCGAGGTGGTACCGCTTCGTGTACTTGACCTCGCCACTGAAGTAGGTCGCGGATAGCTTATGGGCCTCGTCGCATACGACGAGATCCCACCCGCAGTCAGGCGCCTGGAGCTTCTGCTGAACGTTCTCGTCCCTCGACAGCTTGTCGAGACGGGCGATCGCCAGGTCGTTCTCGACGAACCAGTTCCCGGTTCGAGCCGCCTCGAGTTTGTCGTTCGTCAGGATCTCGAAGGGAAGGTTGAAGCGGCGGTAGAGTTCATCCTGCCATTGCTCGACGAGGCTGCCGGGACAGACGATCAGGCAGCGCTTGAGGTCGCCGCGGACGATCAGCTCTTTGATGAGTAGACCGGCCATGATGGTCTTGCCCGCGCCGGGGTCGTCGGCCAGGAGGAACCGAAGCGGCTGGCGGCGCAGCATCTCCTCGTAGACCGCCGTAATCTGATGTGGGAGCGGATCGACGAGCGAGGTGTGGACGGCAAGAAGCGGGTCGAAGAGGTGGGCCAAGCGGATACGCTGAGCCTCGGAGACCAGTCGCAGGAGGTGGCCGTCTCCATCGAAAGCCCACGGGCGTCCGATCTCGGCGATCTCGAGCCGCTCTTCATCGTGCCTGTAGAGCAGCTCGTTAGCGACCTTACCGGCCGGGTCCTTGTAGGTGAGTTCGAGCGCGTCCGAACCAAACCACTGGACGCCGACGACCGTTACGAGACGATCGGGTAGTAGGCCGCTCACAACGGCGTTCGGTAGGAGTTCCTCGAGCTTGGCCATGCAGTCCCCGCGGCTCCATCATACGCGGCAGTTCAGCTTCGCTCGCTTTTCGGACAACAGTTGACGCGAAACTTGGGGTCACGCGGCATTGCGTGTCTCACCGGCCGTTAGCTCGGTGTCTGGACCACCTCTTCCAGCAGCCTCGTGGTCTCGGGCATCGGCTCGGCATGTTCGTCGTCGAGCACCTCCCTGAGATCTTCGGCGAGCTTCTTGTACAGCCGTTTCGCCGAGTTCCTGTCGCCGAGAGAGGCATGACACTGCATCGCTCCGCGTACAGCCTCCTCATCGATCGAGTCGCGTTGCAGGATGGCGTCGTAGAAGCGAAGCGCGAGTTTCGGATCTCGCAAGTCGAGTGCAAGCTTCGCCGCCCGATGCGCCGCCGCAATGAACCGTTTCTGGTAGTCGTGACGGTAGGTGCCCGCCCAGTCGTAGTCCTCGTCTGCGAGGAAGTCAGCCGCGCAGATCTCCAGCGCACGCTGGTACGCAACCAGGGCCTCATAGCCCTGCAGGCGCTCCGCCCGAGCGAGGTGGTTGTCGAAGGCATCCACATCGGTTCGGAACAGTCCGGCGCGGAGCACGTACCGCTGGCGCGCGGAGACAAGGATCTCGCCCTCAAGGTCTTTGACCGCCCGACTGAGTGCGCGGCGGGCGTGGTAAGCGGCGTTCGGTAGCGGGTGACCTCCCTGGTTCTCGCCGCTGAGCCCGAGTGCCTCCGCCGCGGTGTCGCGGAGGACTGGTGATCCGCCGTGGGCGAGCAGAAAGGCGAGCAGCTCCCGCGCCTTCTGGATCGTCCAACCATCAACCTCGCCGGTATCGGTCTCGACGCGAAATGTGCCGAAGAGCTTCGCCCGGAACGGCGGCCCGCCATCGTCGCCCGGTTCATCCCCGTCGAGGGCGTCAATTGGGAGCGATGCTTGCCTGTCCATGCCATCGTGAAGTGGTCTGCGCACCTCCTTAATCGCTGGAGCATCGGAGTTCGCCGGATGTATCCCATTGGTCGACGCCGGCGCCACCACATCGAGCACGTTGGGGCGACCATCTCCAACAAAGGGTTCTCCTTCGTGCTCTGGCCATACCTCGGCAGCGCTGCCATGCCCGTTCGGAGTCGGCACCGGCGAATGCGGCCCGGGCACGGGCTCGCCGGCACCCTTTCGGGGCCGGTGCGCGACCATCCGCCGCACCACGACCGGCTCCAGGTGAAGTGGGGGCAGGTGCGCCATAGTCAGCGTGATGGAGTTGAGGGCGCCGGACTGCTCGTCCTCCCCGAAGAGGATGGCCGCACCGAACGAGCGCTGCGTGTCGATGCCATCGATCACGTCGGCGAACGCAATCACGAAGATACCTCGCTCCGGCCCTCGCCGAAGGACTCCTTCCATCTCGGCAACCGCTCTGGCTGGCTCGCCGTTCGGCCCCATCAATGCCAGGAGCGCGGGATGGTCGGGGTCGTCACCCCGCGCGATCAGCTTCGCCTCGAGCCAGCGGGCGAACGCCGCAGGTGAGTCCGCGGCGAGGTCGTCGTCGATCGGGCTCGGCAGCAGCTCCATGCAGTCCCCGAGCGGGTCCCAGACTGCCTCGTCCGCGACGGCGGTGACCGCGCCTTCCGGGTGGAGCGAATCGAGCGTGGTGAACCAGCTCGTCAGAAGCTCACGTGCTTCCAGCCGTCCGCCAGCGACGAGGACGCTGCCGACCGTAGCGAGGTTGAGATAGTAGATGCCAGAGTCCGACGCCCCGACCGGTACGAGGAGGGGCCTGCTATCGCCGCCGGTGTCAGCAAGTAGGGCTGCCGCCAGTTGGTTCATTCGGGATAGCTTCAGATGGACCGTCGTCGAGCCGACGACTGTGCCGTCGACCGCGCAGCCGAGCTGGCGGCCGAGCGAATAGCGGGACTCGACCAGCGCATCAGCGTCCCCGGGCGGGCACTCCATCGTGACCTCAAGGTACCGATCCGACTCGCGTACAAGGAGGATCTCGGCTGCTGCGAAGTCCAGGTCGGAGAGTGCTGAGGTGAGCGCGGTGGCCGTGGCCAGTACCCGCGCAGCATCGCCCGATCCCGCCGGCCGGCGTTCGGGTGCTCCATTCGAGTGTCCTGCCCGCTGACGGAGGCGTCGAAACACGAGCAGCATCGCGGCACCGCCGACCGTGATCGCGGCAGCGGCGGCTACCGCTCCGCCGTCAGGCATCGGGACGGACGGCAAGGAAGGCCGAAGTTCCGTCCCGCTCCCGCCGTCGTCATCACTGGGGACGACCAGTCCACCGGGAACGGCCGTCGGCGCCGGAGCAACGATCGTCGGGCTTGGAGTCGGTGGTATAGGCGAAGGCTCTGGTGTGGATTCAAGCTCCGGTGTTACATCGAGGCTCTCTCCCTCAGCGATAGCTTCGGGCTCGAGGTTGACGGCGTCCTGTGGGAGCTCCAGCACCCATCCCGGGTGGATGAGGTTGGGGTCAACGAATTGGCGCTCGTCGGCCATCGTCCGGTGTTGATTGAGCCTCCAGATGTCGATCCACCGGAAGCCGTCGTCGAGGTAGCGCTCGGCGATGCGCCAGAGATTGTCGCCCCGCACGACGGTGTAGGTCTTGGGAATGGCCTCCGCTGCCAACGCCGGCGTAGGTGTGGCCAGTGTGGGTGTGGACCCGTTGAATGTCACCATCTGGCCTGGGACCCGCGTCTCGACAACGGCGGTCGTCGAGGCGGACGAGGCGAAAGCCGCTGAAGGCGTGTGGAGCGTCGCGCTGACCATGATCGTCCCCGCCAGCGTCGCGTCGACCATCCGGCGGACGACCGGGATGGTGAGGGGTGAAGTCGCCTGCAGGGCGGCGCGTGCCCACGCCGCTCCACCGGTCACCGCGACCACGGCGCCAAACAGGAGCCGCACCGCGACCGACAGCAGGACGTAGCCGACGATGAGCCAGGCGATGCCCGTTGTCACGGTGATGACGTCGCGGTCACGCAGCTCCGAGCTTCCGAGCGCTTCGCGGATGTAGCTCCAGTCCGGGACCGACATGAGCATCGTTGGCGGTCCGGTGAACCACCAGAGACCGACACCGACGCCAATGCAGGCGGCGACGAAGGTCACCAGGCCGAGCCATCCGCCCTCGTCCTCTTCGTACCGTTCGCTCGCGAATCTCCAGTCTGTGCTCATGGTCGTTGCCCCACGATGACGGACTGCAGCTGCTGTACTGGGTAGTCGTTGCTGAACGAGCGCGTGATGGGGCCAAGCGCCTCCCAGGCGCCGCCGTTGATGCGGTATTGCGCCGCGAAAGTCACCTCCACGGTGATGGTGTACGCCCCGCCCGCGGCCAGCGACGACTGCTCGTAGACATGCTGGATGTCACTCTCGTCCGGGTAGCGCTGGCCGAGTGAGGTCGTCTCGGCGGTGGTCCCGTCACCGAAGGACCAGCGGTAGCTGAGGGGCTGGATCTCAACATCGACCTCCACGCCGGAGAGTGCATCCGACGAGCTGATAGCTGACCCGTCGTAGCCGTCGACCCAGAACCACGAGGGCAGGGCCACGAGCCCGGTGGACGGGTTGGCTTCGATGGCGATGTCGGGGATGGGCAGGTGGTTGAGCAGTTCCAGCGCGACGGTGACCGGATCAACTGCATCGCCATCCACAAACACCACCTGCACGTTCGCGTCGGTCGGCGTGCCCACGGGAATCCAGACGAACGTGGAGAAGCCGTCATCGCAAAACACGCTGCCGAAGACATGGTTGGGATGGGCTGCCCGTTCCTGCTGGTACCACGGCGATTGGGACAGGACGATCCCGATGTTGTGGACGCTGAGTCGGCAGGAGCGGGTGCTCGCGGTGCTCACGGACGAATTGGATGACGGACCGCCCACACTGCCCGGAGACTGCTCGGTCACCCTAATGTAGACCGTGACGCCGTTGGGGCCGGACGTAACCGAGACATTGGTTGAGTCCGGGCGACCCGGATCGGGCCGCGGACGGTTTCCATCCGGCGTCTGCGCCTCGACACCGGGAGGATAGGCAAGTGCCATGACGCTGACGAGCATCGCCAGGAGCGACACGACTACCGTGTGGTTGCGATGGCTGGTCATTGACTCGTCTCCTCTCGCACGCCGTCGCTCACTTTCCAGACATCACCGACGCGTTGGAGTGTTGTCAGGTCCCTGAGTGTCTCTGAACCGACGGGAGTTGCTCCCGCGGGTTGCTTGGTCACGGGATCGATGTAGTAGCTGTTGTTCTCGTACTCGTCCGAGACGAGCGCGAGATCTTCGCCTATCTCCAGGACGACCGGGTTGGGTCGGACCACCAACTGGATTGCGCGGCCCTCCGCCCGAAGGTCAGCTATCTCCTGCAACCCGCGTTCAAGTCGTGGTCCGGTCATCACCTCGTTGAGGCGGCTGTCGTCTCGGTTGCGTAGTGCCTCGGTGTAGACGTCCCAGTACTTCGCATACGCGGCCAGAACCTCCGCCTCCGGGTCGGGCGTAGCCGTTGGCTGTGGAGCTGTCGCGGTCGGGCTGGGAGTGGTGACGGTGGCAGTCGCCGTTGGCGTTGGCTCCGCGTCGCCACCACCGCACGCTGTTACCGCCAGCGCAAGCAGGGTGCCCACAACCACTGTCCGAACTCGTGGTCCATTCATTCGTTGCCTCCTATGGCCCCGCGCTCTCCACGCCGTAGCGTGGTTCCGCCGACGCGGTTGCGCTCACTTCAATCCCCTGGACGCCAATGACCCGGAGAAACCCGGTGGACGCCTGCCGCGATACCAGTACCTCGACCCGGTCAGGCAGCACGGAGACCACGTAGTCGAGCCCGCCCTCCGCGTCGAGGTAGATGGCTGCGGCATCGCGGGCCAGTTGCTCGTTGAGTACGATCTCGCCCGTGGCGCGGTAGGCCGTCTCGTCGACCTGCATCGCCCCGGCCGCTGCCGCAGCGTCGGCGACGTTCTGGAGGTCGCGCCGCTGTGCGAAGATCAGCCCGCCATCCGAGACGAGCCCGACGACGCTGACCACACCGAGCATCATCAGCGCGACCATCACCAGCACCTGGCCCTCCTCACCATGCA
Source organism: Dehalococcoidia bacterium (assembly GCA_003104995.1). Classification (GTDB taxonomy): domain Bacteria; phylum Chloroflexota; class Dehalococcoidia; order Tepidiformales; family Tepidiformaceae; genus Amarobacter. Next base: position 255,843 of record PQAO01000026.1, on the reverse strand, counting down.
GCCGTCCGACGAGGTCACTCATTGCGCAGCCACCTCCCGGCTCCGGTAGATGTCGGTGCGCTCCGAGTGGCTGGCGCTCACGTCCACGTCAAGAAATCCCAGCAGCGGGAGGTCGGACAACGACACGGAGTAGCGAACCTCTGAGGTCACCGTGGCGCCGCGGGCAAAGCCGCCTGAGTCGACCTTGATGGTGAGCTGGCCGCCATCCAGCCCGTAGCCCGCCGCGACAGCCTCCGCAGCTGCCAGCGCATCGATGACGCCCTGCTCCTCTGATGGTGCGACGGCGAGTGCCCTGGCGGATTCCCTCGCCGCTGCCTGGACCGCAACCTTCCCCTCGGTCACGCGCCCCACCGCCACGACTCCGAACACCAGCAGCAGGAGGACAGGAATCGCGAGCGCAGCCTCGACAAGCGCCTGCCCGGACTCGTCCTCGATCTGGTGTATGTGCTTCCGGAGCCATCGCTTACGGGCCACTACGGAACCCCTCCTTCCGCATCTCGGTGGTGGCATCGATGGAGATGGTCCGGCTGCCCAGCCAGGGGATGATGAGCGGATAGCCGCCAGCGGTCGTCACGGTGATCCACTCGTCAGATTCGCTCGCATCGGCGGCGAATCCGTCGCCGACGCCACCCAGTCCCGAGCGCAGCACGTCCAGGGTCCGCTGCTCAGCAACGCTGGTGTTGCCGTCTTCGGCCGCCCCCAGCCGGGCGCCCTCCTGTGCTGCGGTCGTGGCGACGTTTTGCGCGTGGTGAACCAGTCCGAACTGCACCACCCCGAGCAGCACGAGCAGGAGCAGCGGCAAGACGAGCGCGAACTCGACCATGCTCTCGCCCGCCTCGCCACCGGCCAGGCGGAACTGGCACAACCGCCACCGCCTAGATGTCGCTGATTGCACTGGCGATGTTCTCGAAGACGGCGACGACACCGTCGCCCAGCGTCTCGACCGCGACGATGGCCACGACGGCGATGAGGGCTGTGACCAACGCGTATTCGACCATCGACTGGCCGGACTCGCCGTCCTTGAGTGCGGTTCGGCGTCGTTGGCGCAGGTTCATGGGAACTCTCCTTTCTGGAGGCGCACTCACTCACTCAGGCCCAGCAGCTGCACGCCTGCCGGGTAGAGAAGGACCGCGAGAAAGACTGGGAAGATGAAGAGCGTGACCGGGAAGAGCATTTTCACGCTGCTCTTCTCCCCCACGGCGATAAGGGTCGTGCGCTTCCGTTCGCGCACCGTATCCGCCAGCGTGAGCATGACCTGGCCGAGCGGCAGCCCCTGTTCGAGCGCCGACTGCCAGGCGTCGGCCATGGTGGCGAGCTCCGGCACACCTTCCCGCGCAGCCAGTGCCCGGAGCCCTTCTGGATGAGTCATCGTCCCGAGCCCAGCTTCGCGGGCGACGTTGCGCAGGCCATCACCAAGCACACCGCTGACCTGCCGGCTCACATCGAGCAGAGCCTGCTCCGGCGAGAGCCCTGCGCTTGTTGCCATCGCGAGCAGGTCGAGGACCGTCGGCAGCTCCATGAGGACCTGCTGGCGTCGCCGGGCCACGCGACGTTCGAGCAGCCAGTCCGGCTGCACGAACCCAACCAAACCGGCCCCGAGCCAGGCCCACGCCGGCCATGTACCGAAGGGCTGAAGTCCGACGAAGTTGAGCGCCGGGAAGAACGCGGCGAAGAGGAGGCCGACCGCCAGCTTCTGCCCAAAGAACTGGCTCGGCGTCATCCCCGGCCAGCCGACGGCGAGGCGCTGTTCCAGGTCCGCCGACCTGACTCCGAGCCGTGAGAGTAGATTGCCCGCGAGCCTACCCGCGTCATCAAGCACCGGGCGAAGCGTCCGTTCCAGTAGCGGCGACACGAACATGGGTGGCGCGGCGCGCTGGCGCTCCGCCTCCAGATCCATGCGTCCCTGGGCGGACAGACGACGCAGCTCGAAGACGAGGTCCGGCCGGCGCTGCGCCCACGGCAGACTCGTAAGCATGAGCCAGAGGCCCACCCCGAACAGTCCGCCGAGGGCCAGTCCCGTCATCACTGCAGCACCCGCTCTTCCCCGGGCAAACGAGTGGCCCGGAGCATGCCTGCGTAGCCGATCGCGACGCTGAGCAGGCAGAGCGCGAGGATGGCCTGACCAGTGGCTGACGAGAAGACGTCGAGATAGGTGGGGTTGAGACCGCGGATGATGAGAATCAGGGCCAGCGGCAGAGCGGCGATGATGCGGGCGGAGAGGACGTTCTTGGCCTGGTGAGCGCGAAGCTCGTGCTCGACCTGCAACGTCTGGCGGACTGAGCGGCTCAGGGCTTCGAGGACCGTGCTGAGGTTGCGGCCACCTACGCGGTGGGACATGAGCAGCGCTGCTGCGACCATGTCGAAGACCGGGTCGGCGATGCGTTCGCGTGTGCGTCGCACCGCTTCCTCGAAACCACTGACGCGAAGGTCGCGGGCGAGGTCGGTCAGCGCCGGGCGAAGGACCTCAGGCCCGTTCCGGGCGAGCGACGCCAGCGCCTCCTCGACGCTCATCCCCGAGCGAACGGCGGATCGCAGAGAGTCCACGGCATCGGCAAGTGCGGCCTGTACGGCCGTCCGATCACGCTGGTGGCGGTTCGACAGATACCACGCCGGCAACGTGAGCCCGAGCAGGAATGCCGCGATGCCGACCATCGGCCACCCGAGGGCGAGCTGCGTGGCGAGCGCCAGCGCCATGCCGGTTGCTGCACTAATTAGGATGAGGTCGCGCACACTCACGTGACTCGCGCCGTTCCGGTCGAGGAAGGTTCGGAGCGGTGAAGAGCGTGATGGCTGCTCCTCGCGTGTCGGCGCCCAGCGCGTGGTCGCCGAAAGGAAGACCAGCAGCAGTCCAGCGGCGAAGGTGAACGTCAGGATCAGCGGCATCGGACACCTCCCGAGCACTCGATCCTGCTGGTCGCCGTTCCAATTCCATTCCAACTTTCGGGGCGGTCCGTTCCAATCGGGCCCGATCTGTTCCAATTTCGTTCCAATCGCCGGTTCAGCCCCGCGATTCGTTCCAATTTCGTTCCAATGGCCCTGCTCATCGCTCCAACCCCCGTCCGTTCCGGTCGAGGTCCGCCACAGTGGAGGCGGAGGCGTAATTCATCTGGTTCCAGGGGAAGGCTCCACCGAGCAGCCGGGAGGCGAAGCGCGGACGGATGCCGGTCCAACGCAGCGCGCCATCGGTCAGGGCGAACAGGTCAGAACCGGCGACGGTGTCGCCTTCGAGTCCCGTGACTTCGTAGATGTTCGTGACGACCCGCCGCGCTCCAGCGGGGTCCAGGCGGAGGTGGACGACGAGGTCGATGGCCTCCGCGATCATCTCCGTGACCGCCTCGGCAGGGAGCGCCTCTTCGGCCATCATGGCGTACATCCGCAGCTTCGAGAGCGCCTGCCGCGGACCGTTGGCATGGATCGTGCACATCGAGCCCTCGTGGCCGCTGTTCATGGCGGAGAGCATGTCGAGGGCTTCGGCGCCCCGGACCTCACCCACGACGATCCGGGTGGGCCGCATGCGGAGGGCGTTCTTCACGAGGCTGCGGATGGGGAAGGCGCCGACACCTTCGACGTTCGGGAGCCGCGCCTGCAGCGCGACGCAGTCGGGGAGGGTGCCTTCGAGGTGGAGTTCGCCTGTCTCCTCGATCACGACCACACGCTCCTCCGTCCCGGCGATGGAGGAGCCGAGCGCGTTGAGGCAGGTGGTTTTTCCACTGCCCGTCCCGCCCGAGATCAGCATATTCAGACCCGCCTGCACCGACGCTTCGAGGAAGGTGGCGGCCTCTGGCGGGAGCGTGTCCAGCGCCACAAGGTCATCCAACGTCCTTGCCCGGAGCAGGAACTTCCGCACCGTCACATGGGTATACCGCGAGGTCAGCGGCGGGATGATCGCGTTGAGACGGGAGCCGTCTGGTAGCCTTGCGTCGACCAGCGGGCTGGTCTCGTCGAGCCGCCGTCCCAACCGCCCGACAGCCCGCCGCACGACGCGGAGCAACTCGGCATCGTCATCGAAGACGACATCGGTCAGGCGCTTCTGGCCGTGCTCGATGACGAAGGTGCGGTGCGGCCCGTTGACGATGATCTCTTCGATCCCAGAGTCGTCGAGCAGCGGCTGGAGCGGACCGAGCCCGAGGATCTCATCGACCAGCCGGTTCGCAAGGCCGTCGGGGTCGGGTAGCAGAGGTTCTCCAACGGAGGCAGCTCGGTGATTGGCTGCTTCGACCAGTCGGCGCACCACCTGGCGGACCTCGCCGTGCTCGTCAGCAAGGGCATCGAGCTCGACGACGCGTCGCAGCTCCTCACGAACCTCTTCGCGCAGCGCCTGTTCCAGCCGGGACGTCGACGGAGTGGCCATCTCATCGCCTCCCCTCGACCGGTTGGCGCCGCCAGCGCCGCCACGCAGATACCTCTCGCGTGACGGGTCGCTGCTCGACGCCGTCGGCGCCACCCAGCTGTGATGTCAGCTCTGCGAGCGCGTGAGCCGCCCTGCCCCCGATCGGCGCCCGCTCGACCTGCGCCCGGCGGGCCGCCCGAAAGTCCTCGGGTATAGCGCCGAGCACCCGGATTCCCAGGGCACGTTCCACCTCGTGCGCGCCGTACTGCTCGGTTCCGCTGTGACGGCTGATGACGGTGGAAACAGCCTCGGGAGGAACACCGAGCGACTCCGCGATGAAGCGCAGGCAACTCCGTGCATTCCAGAGCCCCAGCAGGTCGGCAGTCGTCACCAGTAAGACCCGTTCTGCCGACCTGACGAAGGCCGCTCCTGTCGCCGAGGTGACGCCGCTGATCGTCTCGCCAGCGTCGATGAGGATGACGTCGAATCGCTCCTGAAGCGTGGCGATCGCGCTGGCGATGCGCTCGGGCAACAGCCGTTCCTGCGCCTCGGGACGCTCGACCCCCGCGAGGACGGAGAAGCCTGGTCCCTCCTGAAGTTCATCGAGAACACGTTCCGCCCGACTTCCCGGACCGACGCTGAGCCCGGCGAGCCCCCGGCGCGGGTCGAGATCGAGGCACGCGCAAATGGATCCTCCGCGCAGGTCGCCGTCGATCAGCAGCACGCTTCGTCCGGAAGCACCGAGGTTTGCGGCGAGCCCGATCGCGATGGTCGTGGTGCCGGGTGCCCCTTTGCCGCTGACCAGCGTGAGGACTTCGCTGTCGCCCCGGTAGCGCTGGGTGTGGCTGGCGTCAGGCCCGGTCCTGGCTGCCAGGTCGATCGCCGTGCCGCGCTTCATCGCTTCGCTCAGGGCCGCGACGAGGGCAGCCTCATCGCTGGCTGCCGGCAGCACGTACGCCAGCCCGTCGTAGGCGTCAGCCTCCTCCGTCCCTGCGAGTAGAACCACCGGAACTCCGGCTTCCCGCAGGGCAGCCAGCGACTCCGGCGTCAGCCGATGCAGACCCGCGACGGCAAGCGCAACATCGGTGGCTCCGGCCAGTGCCTGCTGGACCAGCGAAGGGCCGTCGAGGCAGCGACCGGCGATTGCGCAGCCAGCTTCCCGCAGCGCGGTCAGCAGCAGCCGCTCGCGCTCGGGGTTGCCGATGGCGAGGAGGACGCGTGGCTGCTTGCTGGCTTCGCTCATGGCGCTGCCTCCAGTTCGTGGCTATGGCTGCACAGGTGTCTCCTGGGGCGCGAGGAGGACGACGGTGATGGTCGCGTTCGTCACGGCGTGTGCGATGGCTTCCGCCTCGGAACGCGGGACGGCAAGGGTGATGTTGGCGAGCGTGGCGCCCTCGTTGGGGCTGTTTGATGTGCTGGACCTGACGACCCGCCGCTCCAGCCCGATCGCAAAAACCGTCGCTCGGTCGAGAAGCGTGACGGTGGCGCTTTCCGGTCGGCCCGCGTTGCTGGTGGCCAGCAGGGTGACCTCGTCGGTCGGTCGCAGGCCGGGATAGATGGTGTCCGCTGTGACGGAGATGGTGATGGCGACCTCGTCGGCGCCAAGTACTGGACCGGAGGCGAGGTCCGGGCGGACCAGCATCTCGCCTGCATGGATGGTCGTGCTGGCGGCGCGACCTACCGCGACGTCCAGCTCTGATTCCCCAAGCGCCAGCGACGCCAGGCTTCCGTCGAAGCGTGCCTCGGCGATGCGAAGGTCATCGCGTTGGATGACGTGGCCAGGAGGGATGTCCCGCGCGGCAACGAGTACGGCGGTGGTATCGGTAGCACTCCGCCAGAAGAGGAGTCCGCCTACAAGCGATACGACGACCAGCAGGAAGCCTGCGAGCATCCTGCGATCCACACGGAAGGGAAGCGCTACATTTGCCCGGCGGCGCACCCCGGGCAGCGCCGCCACGGATCGATCTCCTGCATGGCGCACCTCGGCGCGAGTATCGGTGGGGGCGACTCGCGCCAAGAGAATGCCATAACGTTTTTGAGCGGTGGGTTAGGGCGGGAGTCAATTCGTGCGTTTGCGACAAGATTTTGCTGAATGGATGACGACGTTTTGCCGCCTGTTTGCACGGGTTAAGGCCCGGCCGGGGAGTGGGCTTCCAACGGGCCTGGTTTGCCAGGGGATCAAGACCGTTCCGTGCTCGACGGCTTCTCCCGCATGCTCCGGGATCGAGATCCGCAGTTCACCCAAGCTACCAAGACAATCATCTGAACGTATGATACAGTCCGGCTTATGGATGATAACGCGCGATCTCAGCCTCAGGCCCACGCGGCCATCGTCGCGGACGGGCTCCAGAAGTCGTTCCGTTCCCGCACCGGCACGGTCGATGCGGTGCGCGGGGTCGATCTTGCTGTCGAAGCAGGGACAATCTTCGGTCTCCTCGGTCCGAACGGGGCCGGCAAGACCACAACCTTGCGGATGCTCACCACGCTGCTGCCCATCGACGGTGGGCGCGCCGAAGTCGCCGGGGTCGACGTGGCCCGAGCGCCCCGGGAGGTTCGCCGGCGGATCGGGTACGTCGGGCAGGCCGGGGGCGCTGACCTCGGAGCCACCGGCCGGGAGAACCTGTTGCTCCAGGCCCGGCTGCACGGTCTGGCTGCTTCCGACATCCACGACCGCGTCACCGAACTCGTCGACCTGTTCGAGCTGGCGGAGCTCATCGATCGACCGGCGCGCACCTACTCCGGCGGGCAACGTCGCCGCCTCGAGATCGCCCTCGGGCTTATCCACCGGCCCAGCGTGCTGTTCCTCGACGAGCCGACCGCCGGGCTCGACCCGCAGACGCGCGCCAGCCTGTGGGACCATGTACGCGCGCTGCGCTCCGGTGGCACGACGATCGTCGTTGTCACCCACTACCTCGACGAAGCCGACCAGCTCTGCGACACGATCGCGATCGTCGACCGCGGTACCGTCGTCACCGAGGGCAGGCCCCACGAGCTGAAGGCTGCCCTCGCCCGCGACACGGTGATTGTCCAACCCCGGCTTGGCCCCGAAGAGGTCGCCGAGCTGCGGGACCACCTCGCCCGCGCGGTGCCCTCTACAACGGCCGTGGTCGATGGCGATGTCGTGCGCCTTGCCGTCGACGATGGCACTGCGACACTCCCGGCGGTTGTCGAGTTCTTGCGCCGGGAGCACGTCCCGATTGACGGCATCTCGCTCGCCGGCGCATCACTCGACGACGTGTTCCTCGCTCACACCGGTCGCTCACTGCGCGACCCCGACCCTACCGGGAGCGCCCGCCGATGAGCACATTCGCATCCCAAACGTGGTGGCTGCTCCAACGCAAGCTGCTCGAGAGCTGGCGGGCACCGGCGTGGATCGTCGTCGCGCTCTCCACACCACTGCTGTACCTCGCGCTGTTCGGCCCGCTGCTCAACTCCATCGTCGGAGCCCCAGGGTTCCCGCCCGGAAGCTCCGCCCTCGACATCTTCGTGCCGGGGGTGCTCGTGATCGTCGCCTTTGGCGCCGGGATGGGCGCCGGCTGGACCGTCATCACCGAGCTGGACACCGGCGTGCTCGAACGCCTCCGCGTCACCCCGGCCAGCCGGCTCGCACTCCTGCTCGGCCCCGTCCTGCGTGACGTCGTCACCTTCGTCGTCCCGGCGATCGTGGTCACCATCGCAGCCCAACCGTTCGGCTACCACCCCGACGCGACCGGAACCGCGGTTCTGCTGGTCCTTCTCAGCCTGCTTACCATCGTCGTCTCCGCCTGGTCCAACGCACTCAGCATGCTCCTCAAGGACATCGGCAGCCTGGCCTCGATCGTCACCGGACTCCAACTGCCCCTCACGCTGCTCTCCGGTGTGCTGCTTCCCCTCGAGATTGGCCCCACCTGGATGCGGGTCCTCGCCCACGCCAACCCTCTCTACTACGCCGTCAACGCCGCGCGCGACCTGGCCCAGGGCTCGATCCTCACCACCGACACCGGCATCGCATTCGCCGTCGTCGGCGCGCTCGCCGCTATGACGCTCACCTGGGCGACCCGCGTCTACCGCAGTGCCGTGGCCTGATCCGCGCGATGGGACGAGATCGAGAAGGACGACGCATGAGCGACCTGAAAGGACCACACCTTCCATGACCCAAATCGGACAACTGGCCACAGCCGACGGCCCGGTACTCGCAGCGACCGGACTCGCCAAGAGCTACGGACCTACCATCGTTCTGCACCACGCCTCACTGGAGGTTGCTCGGGGTGAATCGGTAGCGGTGATGGGCCCCAGCGGCTCGGGCAAATCGACGCTGCTGTACTGCCTGTCCGGCGTTGTCGCACCCGACAGCGGTGAGGTGCATTTTGGTGAGGTCCGCGTCGACACCCTCTCTGACGCCCGGCGAGCCCAGTTGCGGTGCTCAGACTTCGGCTTCGTTTTTCGGTTCCCAGGCCTGCTTCCGGAGTTGCCGGCCGTCGAGAATGTCGCGCTGCCGCTCATGCTGGGAGGCGCAAGCCGCCGCGACGCCGTCACCCGAGCACAACAGTTGTTCCCGACGCTCGGTCTCTCCGGCCTGGAACTGCGGCGCCCGGGAGAGCTGTCTGGCGGTCAGGCACAGCGGGTCGGTATCGCTCGTGCGCTGATCCACGAACCAGCGGTCGTGTTCGCCGACGAGCCGACCGGTGCGCTCGATACCCAGACCGGCGACGAAATGGTGTCGCTGCTGGTCTCGACGGCGCGGGATCGAGGTGCCGCGCTGGTGCTCGTCACCCACGACGAACGAGTCGCCGGACGTTGCGACCGGATCGTCCGGGTGGTTGACGGCCGGACCCTGCCTGACACGGTCGCTAGCCCCGGAATTGCGCCGAGGTCGAGCTGATGCGTGGACTATGGTTGCGCCTTCTACGCGGCGGCGGATCAACCGCACGCCTGGAGATCGGTCTTCCCATGGTTGCAGGAGGTGTCATCACCTTCGTCTTGTTGCTGATGCTCGGGTTACAGCAGGGGCTCTCCCACCGCGCGGACAGGACGGCATGGCGTACGCCCGAGGCCGCGGCCGGTGAACCCACCGTCTTGCAGGCAGGGTTCACGGACTACTTCGGAGAGCGCCCGATTACGGTCGTCGACCTCGCAGCGCTGACCCCCGACCCACCCGACGTCCCAGGAACGGACGGTTTCCCCGCACCTGGCGAAGTGTGGGCCTCGCCCGCCCTCGCCGAGCTCATCGAAGAGCTCCCGGCCAACCAGCTCGCCAACCGGTTCCCGGCACCCGTCACCCGGGTGCTCCCCGAGGAGACGCTGGAGTACCCGGGTGAGCTGTTCGCGGTGATAGGCCGCGAGTTGGATGACCCCACGTTCGACGAGCGCGCGCCCCATCTGTGGATGGAGGCGATGGCGGTCACCCCGACCAGGATCGACCGCTGGTCGACCACGCCGGACCTGTATCAGACCGTCTACGCCGAGATGGCGCTGCTCGCCGTATTCATGACAGCCCTGCCCCTTGCCGGCCTCGGCGGTCTCGCCTCACGCCTGATGGCCGGACGACGGCAACGGCGCCTCGCCACGCTTCGACTGCTTGGCGCCAGCACGTCCCAGCTGGCGCGGCTGACGATCACGGAGCTGGCCACCTTCGCCGGGATCGGTGCGGTGATCGGTGCCGTGCTTCACCTGCTGGTCCTGCCGCTGGTATCCCGGATTCCGATCAAGGGCGGCCCGTGGTTCCCGCCCGACGTAGAACCCGGTGCGCTCCTCACCCTCGGCACCATGGCCGCCGTTGTGCTCATGCTCACCCTCGGGGCACTGAGCGGCATTCTTCCGTCTATCCGTGACCCTCTGGGAAGCTATCGCCGTGCGCGTCCCTCCTCGACGCCGCTGCGCTGGTGGAGCGTCCTCCTCATGGGTGCGGCCGTGGCGCTCTTCTGGCTGCGCAGCAGCAACCCACTGGTCCCCATCGTATTCACCGGCGTCGTGTTCCTGGGCTGGGGCCTCTTCTCCACTGGCCCGTTGATCATCGGTGGCCTCGGCCGGCTCCTCGCACGTAGGGCCCATCGCCCGGCGACGCTTCTCGCGGGGCGCTTTCTCGCCGATAGCCCGGACAGCGCGTGGCGAACCGTCAGTGGATTCTCGCTCGCGGCGTTCCTCGCGGCGACCCTTCCGCTGGGACTCAGGGGCGTCGGCGACTTCGAAAACAGGGCCGATCGGCTTGAGGCGGTCGCACCAGCCGCCACGATCGAGACCCGGGCAGCCGAGGCTCGCGCGGTGCTCGGTGCCGCAGACATCCAGGCTGACGTCGAGATCACCGCGGCGCCGTTCTGGCTGGATGAGGCCGAGTGGGCGACGCTCACTTTGACCGTAAACGACCCGGAGGTCGAACGAGAGCGAGCGCGGACGACCATGATCGAAAGCGGTCTGTGGGGACCTGAGATGCAGATGGCGGAGGATTTGCCCACCAAATGGCTGGTCCTGGACGGAGTTGTGATCGGAGTCGTCGTCATGCCGATCGCGGCGCTGGTCGCCCTCGCGACCATGGTCATCGGCACCATCGCGCGCATCTACGACCGCCGCGAGGCGCTTATCGCCCTTCGACTGGCCGGAACTGCCCCAGGCGTGCTGTCTTCGGCACAACGATACGAGTTGGTCTTGCCGACAGCGCTCGTCGGCACGATCGCTGCCATCGCCGGACTCATCAGCGGCTCGACCAGCGGAGGTGTCAGCTTGCTGAACGCCTACAGCGCCGGCATTTTCGCCGGCCTCTTCAGCATCGGAGCGATCGCTCTGTGGCTTGCCGGTCGCGCGTCGCACCCCGTACTCGAGCGAGTCAGCACCGATCTCACCGAGCGTGAATAGCACTCCGGGTCACGGATCAATCAGGCAGATGAGACAGCCAACCCGTATCCTGATCCAGCTAGCCAAGAAGAGGTTTGCGACATGGCCCCAAGGAGTCCCAACCGTTCGCCGAAACCGGGCGAGCGCCAGCGCGACCCGGAGCGCACGCGAGCGTTGATCCTGGACGCGGCGACATCGGAGTTCGCCGCCCACGGGTACGCGGGAGCGAGGGTCAGCGCGATCGCCGCGCGCGCGGGTGTGAATCAGCAACTGATCTCGTACTACTTCGACGGCAAGCAGGGGCTGGCCCAGGCAATCTCGGAACGCTGGCGAGCGCGTGAAGATGACCTTGTTTCCAGGGATACGCCGCTTCCCGAGCAGATCCGCCGGTACGCGCTCGAAGCGCTGAACAACCCCGAGAACGTCCGCCTGCTTGCCTGGAGCGGGCTGGAGTACGTAGGGCCAGAGGAAGACCCCGACTACGAAGGCCGATCGGAACGCCTGGCGCGCAACGGAGAGCTCCTGCGTCACCTTTCGGACCAGGGGCAGTTACCAGAGGGAATTGACCCGGCCTACCTGATGATCATGTTGATGGGTGCGGCGATGGCACCCACGTTCCTGCCCCACGTCATCCAGGGACTGTGCGGCGTCGATCCCACCTCCGAGGAGTTCCTGCGTTCCTACGCCGACCAGCTCGCCAATCTCACCGCAGCGATCCTCCGAGAGCCCGACGCTCCTTGATCGCAACGTGCGCTTGAAGGCGCCACCCCGAGCGCGGTGATCTGCCAGTTCCGCGTGCGAACCAGCCCTGGGTCTTTCGTCGAGATCCGACGTGGCGATCGAACTCCTGCCGCCGACGTTGATCCCCGCAGCAGGGGCCGCTCTAATCTCGACCAACACCTGGGGGTTGGAGAGGACCAGCAGTGGTGTTGGACCAGTATTCTGAAGAGAGTGGAGAGCCACGGATGGGTTCGGTGTTGTTTCCTTATCAGCCGCCTCTCGCTGCCGCATTGCCACCGAGCCTTGGGGTGCCTACTGGGGATTGCTCCTGCCGTAGCACAGCGTCTAGTGACCGCGGCTCATAGTCAGCGATACGGACCACTAGGTTGTCGCTGTAGATACTCAGTGTATAGTAGCCTCCATGTCGACCTCATCGGTGTTGCTGTCGTTGTTGGAGCGGAGCCCAGCCCATGGGTACACGTTGAAGCAGGACTTCGACCTGCACTTCGGGCAGCGGCGTCCGCTGGCCTTTGGGCAGGTGTACCAGTCGCTCGCCCGCTTCGAACGGGATGGACTGGCGGAGGTGGTGGAGGTCGGGCCCGGGGCAGGACCCGAGCGCAAGCGCTACCAGATCACGCCTGATGGGGTGACCGTGGTGGACCGCTGGGTGTACACGCCCCAGGACCCGGACGTGTTCGCCACGAGCAGCCTGTTCGCGCGGGTATCGGTGGCGCTGATGTCGGGTCGCTTGGCGGAGTCGGTGCTGGACGAGCAGCGAGCCGTGCATATGGAACGGATGCGCGCGCTGCAGCAACAACGCCGGGGAGCAGGACCGGCCGAGGTGCTCTCGGTGACCTACGAGCTGGCCCACCTGGACGCCGACCTGCGCTGGATCGAGGACTCGGGCAAGCGGTTGGACGCGTTGCGGGCCGCATTCGGCGGTGCCTCGTGAGTGCCACAGCGCTGGTCGAAGCGCGCGGCCTCTCGGTGTCCTACGGCGAGACGAAGGCGGTGCGGAGCGCAGACATTCGCCTGGACGCCGGAGACCGGGTGGCGCTGATGGGCGCCTCGGGGTCGGGCAAGTCGACACTGCTGCACTGCCTCGCCGGGGTGCTGCCGCCGGACGAAGGCGAAGTGTGGTTCGAGGGGCAGCGCCTGAACACGCTGCGCGACGGCCAGCGCAGCGACCTGCGGCTGCGGCGGATGGGCGTGGTGTTCCAGTTCGGCGACCTCGTCCCGGAGCTGACGCTGGTGGAGAACGTGATGCTGCCGCTGCTGCTCACCGGGCAGCGGCGCGACCAGGCTCGACGGGCCGCAATGGACGCGCTCGATGCCCTCGGCGTCGCCGCTGTGGCCGAGCGCCGCGCCGGTGCCGTGTCTGGCGGGCAGGCCCAGCGTGCCGCCGTCGCACGCGCGGTCGTGCACGAACCGGCTGTGATCTTCGCCGACGAGCCGACCGGCTCGCTCGATACCGTGAACGCGGAGGCAGTGCTGGACGTGCTGGTCTCGCTCGCGACAGACCGGGGCACGGCGCTGCTGGTGGTGACCCACGACCACCAGGTCGCCAGCCACCTCGACCGGCTCGTGACGATGCGCGATGGCGCGATCCTCGAGCCGGCAGCGGCACGACGATAAGCGCCGCCATCGCGCTGGGCATCCGCCTCGCCCTGCGGACCTCGCGCTCGGGCCGGCTGCGGGCGGCGATGGTCGCGCTGGCCGGTGCGGCGGGCACGCTGACGATCCTGTCGGTGCTCGCCGTGGCCGCGGCAGACCGCGAGCTGAACCCAGGCCGCTACGGCGACGGCGGCATGGACCGGATGGTGACAGCGATCGTGGCCATCATCGCCCTGCAGGTGGCCGGTCTCGCAGCCGTCACCGGTCGCCTCTCGGCGGTGATGCGGGCGCGCCGGCTGAGCAACCTGCGGCTGCTTGGCCTGAGCGCTGGGCGCACCCGGCTCGTGGCCGCGACGGAGGTTGCGGTCGCCGCCGCCGCCGGCTCGATAGTGGCCGTAGCTGTCTTCCCAGCAATGCGTCCCGTGCTCGCCCGGCTGCGGGTGGGCGAGCAGGCGTGGCCGGCGAGCGCGCTGGACCCCGGTGTGCTTGCGCTGGTCGCCGTGCCCGCGTTGGTCACGGCAGCGACGGTCGCGCTGGCAGTCCTCCCGGAGCAGCTTGGCTCCCGCCAGGCGCTCAGCCAGTCGCGCCAGTCCGAAGCGCCGGCGCCCGCATGGTGGCGGGTGATCCCGCTCCTCCTCGGTGTCGGCGTCTGCCTGTACGTGCAGATCGCGCGGCGCGGCGACGAGGGTGCAGCCAACATCATGCTTGCCGGCCTCCTCCTGCTCGGCGCCGGGATGGTGCTGGTCGTCCCGCTCTTCGTCCAGTTCGTCGCGGCGTTCATGCTGCGCGCCGGGCGGCAGGTACCCCTGCTGCTCGCCGGCCGACGCCTGCAGGCGCAACCCGCGGCGGTCAACCGCGTCATCACTGGGCTGCTGCTCGGGTTGTTCCTGGTCGTCGGCGCCCGGGCGGTCGTAGTCGCCTTTGAAAACACGCCCCAGTACCGCGCCGCCGCGCGTCAGCTCACCGAGGAGCAGCGGGTCGGCACTACCTTGCCTGCTGCCGAGGTCGACGAAGTGGCCGCTCGGACCCTCGCCGTTCCTGGTGTCCGCCAGGTCATCACCTATCCAATCCTCACAACGGCCTGTGACGATTTCTTTGATCCGCATCACTGCCGGGAGATCGCGATTGTCGCGACCTGCGCACAGCTCGCTGCGATTGACCCGGCCGTCGAAGGGTGCCGCGACGGCGAAGTCATGGCCGTCGGCTCCTTGCCGTTCAAAGCGGCCACGCTGGCGATCACCTGGATGCCACAACGGAACTTTGCGCCCGATCCCGCGTACAGCATCACAGTCTCAGCCCCGCAGGACACCTTCACGGCCAGCACTATCTACGGCGTCGTCATCCCTCCGTCGCTGCCGCAGGTCGCGGAGATCGCTAGCATCGCGGACAACGGCATCGTCGTGATCGGTGACCCCGGCCGAGACCTCGAACAGCGGCTTCGCGACGCTGGCGTCCTGCCGAACGCCCACAGCCACTGGGACATGGCCGACTACGACTTCGTCGCCACCCTGAGGAGCACCGTCTACACGGTCGCTGCCGTCGTCATGGGGCTCGGCCTGCTCGCCTTCGCGATCGCCGCCATAGACCGGGCCATCGCGCGACGCCGCGAGCTCACCTCGCTCCGCCTCGCCGGCATCCCCGCCCACACGCTGCGCCGAAGCCAGTGGGTCGAAGCGCTCGTGCCCATCGCCGGCGGCGCTGTGCTCGCCATCGCTCTCGGCCACTTTGCCGGCGCTACCTACCTCGCCTTCGGCGACACCGACCTCGCCGCGCCGTGGGAGCCCACACTCATCCTCGCCGCCGCCGCAGCGTTCGGTGGAGTCCTCATCGCCGCTCTGACCGTCGTCGCCACCACTCAGCCCATCACCTCCGAGACCATCCGTTTTGAGTGAGCCGCGAGGCTGGCTTTCTCCGAAACAGCCTCGCAGCACGCCCTCCGGTGCCTGTCGCCTCTGCAACACTGCTGGTGTTGGCAGTCATTTGCGCGCTGCTGGGTGTCGTAGGCGCGGCCCTATGTAATCGCTAATGACAGTCGCGCCTGTTCGGCTCGTTTAGCTCGTTGCTACTCGGCGTTACGGGCGAAGCCGCCCCGGATCGGTCAGCCACGCGATCGCGGCCTGGACGCGGCGGTTCCAGTCGGTTGACGGTTGCAGGTCGAGCTTCTCGAAGATCGACCGCACGTGCTTCTCGACCGCTCCCTCGGTCACCACGAGTTGTTCGGCGATACCCGCGTTCGACATGCCCTCGGCCAAGAGGGCCATCACGTCCCGCTCGCGTGCCGTTAGCAGGGACAGCCGGTCGTCCGCCTGACCCTGCACCAGCAGCTGGGCCACCACCTCCGGGTCGAGGACGCTGGCGCCGCCGCGTACCTGCTCGAGCGCGTCCAGGAATGTGCCGATGTCCGCGACCCGGTCCTTCAGGAGATAGCCGAGCCCGCGCGTCCCGCGTCGGAAGAGCTTCGCCGCGGCCGCCTGCTCCACGTACTGCGAGAGGACCAGGATGGGGGCGGTCGGCTGCGCTGCCCGGACCTCAATCGCCGCGCGCAGCCCGTCGTCGATGTATCCGGGAGGCATGCGCACATCGAGGATCGAGAGGTCGGGCTGGTGCTCGGCGACCGCCGCCGGGATCTCCGATGCCGTTGCCACCTCCGCCACGATGGTGTGGCCCGCGTCCTCGAGGAGGAGTCGCAGGCCGGTCCGGAGCAGCGCGGAATCGTCAGCGATCAGGATTCGCATGGGATGGCGGCCCTCACGACCGTCGGGCCGCCTGCAGGACTTTCGAGCGCGATTGTGCCGCCGAGGGCGCCGGTCCGATCGCGCAAGCCTGCCAGGCCCCCGCCGGGTGTCATCTTAGCGCCGCCGCCGCCGTTGTCAGTGACGACGATCTCGACGGCCGCGCCCTCACCGGTCAGTCCAAGGTCGATCGTGATCTCCGACGCCTGCCCGTGCTGGACCGCGTTGTGGACAGCCTCGCTCGCCACGAAGTAAGCCGCGGCTTTCACCGGGGGCGGGAGGGTCCCCAAGTCGCCCCGGACCGTCAGCCGGGCCGGGATGCCGGCGGCGAGTCCGCGGAGTGCCGGGACGAGGTCCGTGTCATCGAGCGAGGCCGGCCCGAGCCCGCGGACCAGGCGCCGCAGCTCGTTCATCCCTGTCGTGAGGTGGGCGAGCGACTCGTCGACGAGCGGGCGAAGCTCCGGGTTCTCTCCGGCGCGGCGCTGGATGCGCGCCAACGTCATCGCCGTGGCCATGAGGTGCGGCTGCACGCCGTCGTGCAGGTCGCGTTCGACGCGGCGCCGCGCGTATTCGGCGCTGGCGATCGAACGGTCGCGCTCCGCACGGAGGCGGTCGAGCGTCTCGCCACGGGACCGCGCGACTCCACCCGCGACGGTCGCCGTCGCTTTGGCCGCGCCGACCACGATGGGCGGTGTTACGGCTGCGACCGCCCACCCGAAGAAGAGGGCCGCGATAGCCGTGGGCCACGAGGACACGAGCGAACTCGCCTCGATGTCGGCGGCATACCACAACGGCGCCGTCCCGAAGACGAGGATGCAGATAATGAGCATCGAGAGACCCACCAGCCAGGTGATACCGATGGCGAAGCTCCCGAGTGTCCACGCCAGGTTCACCCATGTCATCCGCTCGGTCAGGAGCAGGCGCACGTGCGTCCGTAGCGGGAACTCGCGGCGCGGCCATGGCGGCAGTGTGGTTCGCCGGTCGAGGAAGCGGCGCTGCATCCAGAGTTCGGCCACGAGGTGCATGCGTGCCATGACCAGCGCCGCAAGGAGCACCGGGATCCCCACCCAGACCACCGCGAACGCGACGCCTGTCGCCAGCAGGACAAACACAGCCAGCGATACCGCGATCCCGGCAACGGCGCACCACAACCCGTAGACACTCGCCGCCCAGAACCGGCGGCCGTATCCGAGCCACGGCCGCGCCCAGAGGCGGCGGCGCCGCTCCGCCGGGCTCGCCTGCGTCTCTGGCCGGCGCTTCACGTTGGCTGCTTCGTGCATCGGTCCTGCCATTATCGCGTGCTGGCGGGCTGCGGTTCCCGCCCGCTTCCGAGGATTCGCCGCGCGGGCAGCTCCGCCCCAAGCACGCCCAGCGCGGCCGTCAGGAAGATGATCGCGCCAACCGCAACCCAGGGCAGCGCGGGCAGCGAGGTCTCGGCGATGCCCTGGCTGAAGGGCACGAGCGTGAGCGCTGCGACGCCGAGCCCCAGCGCAAGCCCGGTCGCGACGGCCAGGCCGGACTCCCAGCGCACCATGCGAAGGATCTGTCCGCGCGTCGCGCCCGTCAGGCGAAGGAGCGCGAAATCGCTCGCGCGGTCGTTGGTCGCGATCACGAGGCTGTTGACTGCCGCGATGGCGCAGAACAGCCCAAGAACAACGAGGATCAGGTAGTTGACCCAGGCGTTCGCCTCGGCCGCCTCCGAGATGCCGGCCTCCCACGCGGCCGCGTCCATGGTCTCGAGTCCGGGCACGCCGCCGGCGATCTCGATGATCGCTTCCTCGACGTCCGGGGCTGCGGCTCCCTCCTCGAAGGCGATGAGCAGGTAGCTGTTCAGCGGGTTTACGATGTGTCCGGCCAGCGTCTTGTGCGCCACGAGCACGTCACCGAGTCCCCATGGGCGCGCGTAGATCGCGACCACCTGCACCTCGGCCGCGGTGCCGTCGGCAAGCCAGACCGGCAGCCGGTCGCCCACGCCCGATCGTGTGAGCCGCGACAGGCCTTCCGAGATGATGGCATCGCCAGGACCAAGGGTGTCGAGCGACCCCGCGAGCACGTCGAGCTGGAGCGTCGCTGCGAGTTCGTTCGAGGTGATCGCTGCCGCGGGGAAGAACTCGAACGCCGACTCGCCGAGTTCGGAGTAGCGAAGCGCCACGGAGGTGTCGGTGATCCGCGTGACCGCTGCGACTCCGTCCGTCGCCCGCAACCGCTCGTCCAGCGACACCGGCACTCCCTGCGCGCCGTGGACGACGCGGTCGGCGATGAGCCGTTCGCGGGTCTGCTCGATGGTCGCGCTCATCGGGACCGTCACCGTCCCGATGAGCGTCACGGTCAGGCCGATAGTCACCGCGATGAGCGCGACCACGGTGGACATTCGCCGCGATTGCGCGCGGGCATGCGCCATCGCCAGGAATCCGGTCCCACGCGAGATGCGTCCGATTGTGGCACCCACCACCGTGGTAACGAGCGCGCTCGCGGCCTGCGCGAGGAATCCCGCCGCGACGAGCCCGGTCATAAGGACGCCAACGGAGGCCTCTGCCGCCGCGATACCACTCTGCGAGAACGCAACCTGTGCGAGGGCAATCATCCCGCCGAGCGCCGCCAGCCCAATGAGCAGCCGGAACCAGCCGGGCCGCCGCGGCGTCGCGCCGACCTCGGAAAGAGCGACGGTCGGCCGAACCTTCGCGGCCCGGCGGCTCGCGAGCCATGCGGCCAGGCAGGCGGTGAGCAGCGTGACCGCGAATGCGCCGGCCAGCGGCAGCGGTCCGACTTCCAGCGACGTGTAGGCGCCACCGACGCCGCGCGGCTGGAGCTCGCCGAAGAGGTACTGCGCGAGCGCAAGCGCGGGGAGGATCCCGGCGAAGCCCGCGAGCACGGCGACCAACAGCGTCTCGCCGAGGATCAGGCGCCGGACCTGGCCCGGCGTGGCGCCGATCGTGCGCAGCAGCGCCACTTCGCGCAGCCGTTGGCTGACGACCAGACCGAGGATGCTCGCGATCATCGTGATCGCGAGCACAACCGTGAGCCCGCCAACCGCCGCCGAAAGCTCGACGAGGTCGCTGTTCTGCGCGGCGATCTCCGGTCGCTCGGCTTTCGCTCGCTGCGCCCCGGTGTAAACCTGCGTGCCGTCGCCGGCCGCGCGGCGGACTGCGTCCGCCACCGCGGTCGCGTCGAAGCCATCCTCGACGAACACGCCGAGCGCGTCCACCCGCGAAGGGTCGCCCGAGGCCGCCGCGGCAAGCGAATCGGCCACGAAGATAACGGGGCTCGCGGCACCACCCGGTGCGGCGGCTATCCCAGCGATGGTCAGCGCCCGCGTCTCGGTCGCGAACACCACGACGATGGTGTCTCCCACCCCGAGGCCGTTGGCCTGTGCCAGGTGCGTATCGATCACGACCTGTCCCTCGTTTGCCGGTGCCTCGCCCGCGATGAGCGCGAACGGTGCGAGCGCGCTACTGCTCCACCCGGCCACCGGCGGCGGCGTACCGTCCTCTGCGACCAGCGCGTCTCCACCGGCCGAGGTCACGATTGCCGGCACCGTCACGTCCGCCACCACCCCGGCCACGCCCGGCACCGCGCTGATGCGTTCGAGCGTATCGAGCGGCACGCGTGCGCGTTCTGGCAGGCGGTGGGATACATCTGCATCGCCCTGCTGGAGGACGAGCGACTGCGATGCGGCGACCACGATCGGTACACTGGCGTAGCGCTCGACCGGACCGTCGGCGCCACGAGCGCCGGTCTCTCCGAGGATGCCGATCGCGCCGACGATGGCCATCGCACAGGTCAGCGCGCCGAACGCGCCCACCACGCTCGGCCAGCGCCAGCGAAGCGTCTGCAGCGCGAGCCGCATCATCCTGCGCTCCGCTCTTCCAGCGACGTTGCCCGCGCTTCGATCGCCCGCGCCAACGCACCGTCAAGCTGATCGACGACACGCCCGTCGGCCAGGAACACCACGGAGTCGGCGTAGGATGCGGCCGCCGGGTCATGCGTGACCATGACGACGGTCCGCCCGAGCGAATCGACGGCCGTCCGCAACAGCCCGAGGATCTCGCGCGCCGTGCGTAGGTCCAGTGCCCCCGTCGGCTCGTCGGCAAACAGCACCTCCGGTCGCGTGATGAGCGCCCGGGCGATGGCGACCCGCTGCTGCTGTCCCCCAGAGAGCTGCGCCGGCCGGTGCTTCGCGCGGTCTGCGAGGCCCACGGTCGCGAGCGCATCGCGCACCTCCTCGCGGTCGATGTGCCGTCCGTCGAGCCTGAGTGGAAGGGAGACGTTCTGCTCCGCCGTCAGCGAGCCGATGAGGTTGAAGGACTGGAACACGAAGCCGAGCCGCTTCCGGCGGAGCTTCGTCAGCTGTGTCTCGTTGAACGCCGCGAGGTCGTCGTCGCCGAGGAACACCCGCCCCGATGTTGGCCGGTCCAGCCCGGCGGCGCAGTGCAGCAACGTGCTCTTCCCGGAGCCTGACGGCCCCATGATCGCGGTCCAGCGGCCGGCGGGGATGGGCAGCGATACACCATCGAGCGCCCGCACCTGCTTCCGCCCGCGGCCGTAGACGCGCGAGACGTCGTCGAAGCGGATGGCGGAACCGGGAGGATCCTGTTGGTGCGCGTGGATGAACGTTGGGGCAGGGGAAGCGAGGGCAGGCATGCATTTATCGTGCGGTCGGGACCATTCCGCCCGCGCTCCCGCTGACGCTACTCGTGGGGTAGGGATAACCCCCCGAATTGCGAGCGTCGTCTGGGCCGCCGCACGAACCCAGCATCAGGAGAGGACCCTGGCGGCACTGGATCCGGGAGGTTCGCTTTCAGGCCTTAGCGGCCCGAAGACCGGCGGCGCAGGAGCGGAGTACCTTCAGACGATGCGCCTCCTCAATCACGACGCCGGTTACGGTGCGGTCGCGAAGGGCCTGCACTGGCTGACCGTGGCCTTGCTCGTTGCCCAGATCACGCTCGGGTACCGCCTGGAGGAGTTCGCCGAGACCTTCGTCAACGACGATTCGGACTACGACGAGTCGCTCGTGTTCGTCCACGCCTGGCTCGGGATCACCGTGCTCGCACTCGCCATGATTCGTCTGCTGTGGCGGCTGGCCACACCGTTACCCTCCTGGTCAGAGCGGCTGAGCGCGCTCGACCGCCGGATAGAGCACCGGGTCGAGCAAGTGCTCTACCTCACGCTCTTCGTCATGCCAGCAACGGGCCTGGCCCTGCTCTACTTGTCCGGCGAGGAACGCGACATCGCCGGAGACCACGAGTGGCAACCGCCGTTCAACATCGTGGACGCCGACATCGCGCTTGCGGCTCATGTCGCTTCTCACGTGGTGCTGTACACGGCGGTGGCCGTCCATGTTGGTCTCGCCCTCTGGCGCCGCACGCTCAGGCGCATGGTGTGACGACAGGCGACTGGGTATTCCTCACCGGGAAAGAGTCATGCGGAGCCGCTCCCGCCGGGCTGGCCGGTACGGGTCGCACCGACGTTGCATCGAGCCATGTCAGCGGCTGCGCGCCGCGCAAGGCGCCTCGAATTCGCTTGTATCCACCGAAGTAGACCAGGTTGCCCGCCATGTCGACCGGGACGGCGCGCTCGGCTGTAGTCGCCCACGACGATCGCAGCGCCCTCGGCCGATGCCGGACGCTATCGAGCGTCTTCTCGAGCGCGCGCGCCGGGTAGTTGCACCGTGACCTGGAGCCCACCGTGGTGGCGGGGGGTGAGGGTGAGCGTTCCGTCGTGTGCCTGGGTGATGCTCTTGACGATGGCCAGGCCGAGGCCGACGCCCGCGTGGTCGGTGCGTATGCGCTCGGTGCCGCGCTGGAACGGTTCGGTGAGTGTCGAGACCAGCTGTGGGCTGAGCTTCTCACCGGTGTTTTCGACAGTGAGCATGACCGACTCAGGGCAAACGGCGGTATTGACCTGCACGGTTCCCTGTTCCTGGAGGTTGTGGACGATGGCGTTGTGCAGCAGGTTCGTGGTCATCTGCAGCAGGAGCGCCTTTGAGCCGATGGTGGGGCTGATCTCCCCGGAGGTCTCGATGGTGACGCCATGCTTCTCCGCGAGCGGAAGGAGCGTCTCGGCGGCTTCTTCCGCGATAAGGGACAGGTCGACGCGTTCCCGGGCGAAGGATCGCTGCTCGGTGCGGCTGAGCACCAGCAATGCTTCGGTCAGGCGGATCGCTCGGGCGTTGACGGCGCGGAGGCGTTCGTCGAGTGGGCCGGTGGGGCGGCTCGGATCGTTGCGGGCGACATCGAGGAGCGTCTGTGTGATCGCCAGTGGGGTGCGCAATTCGTGAGAGGCATTGGCGACGAATCTCTGCTGTTCAGCGACCTGCGCTTCGATCCGCGCGAGCATGGTGTCGAAGGCATCGGCAAGCTCGCGGAACTCGTCGCTGCGGCCCTCCAGCTGGACCCGGTGGGAGAGGGAGCCGTCCGACGCCAGTCGTGTGGCATGGGTGATGCGCCGCAGGGGCGCGAGCATGCGGCCAGCGAGAATCCAGCCGCCCACAAGACCGAAGACCAGCAGGAACGCCAGTGCCTGGGCCGCTCTCGGGGCGAAGGCGCGCCAGAGGTCAAGGCGATTCGGCACGAATGTCACCGGTTGGTCGCCAGGAACTTCGGAGCCGCGGAGGTGCGTCACCTCGGGTACGTACCGTAGCAGGAACACCCACACCACAGCGATCAGTAGGGCGCCGGCAAGCATGAGGAACCCGGCGTAGCTGAGCGTGAGCTTCAGGCGAACGCTCAACCCGGGTGCCCTGGCCACGCTCACCTTCCCCCGGCTCCGGCGTCCGGTCCCGTGTCGATGCGGTAGCCGGCGCCGGCCACGGTGGCGATCAGCCAGGGTTCGCCAAGCCGCTTGCGCAGGGCCGAGACCGTGATACGCACCGCGTTGGTGAACGGGTCCGCGTTCTCGTCCCACGCTCGCGCCAGGAGCTCTTCGGCACTGACAACACCGCCTTCGGCAGCGACGAGGACTTCGAGCACGGCGAACTGCTTCCGCGTGAGCGCGACGTAGCGGTCGTCCCGGTAGACCTCGCGGCGGAACGGGTCCAGCCGCAGGCCTGCGATCTCCCGCACGGGTGGCCGGTTGTGGGCGCGTCTGCGGTCGAGCGCTCTGAGACGGAGCACGAGCTCCCGGAGTTCGAATGGCTTCGTGAGGTAGTCATCGGCGCCAAGCTCGAACCCGGAGGCTTTGTCGTCGAGACGGTCGGCCGCCGTGAGCATGAGGATCGGCATGCCGCTGCCGGAGGCGACGATGCGCCTGGCAACCTCGTCGCCGGAGAGCCTGGGGATGTCGCGGTCGAGGACGGCGATGTCGTAGGCGTTGATGCTCAGCAGCTCCAGGGCGGTGTCGCCGTCACCGGCGATGTCGGCTGCGATCGCTTCGAGACGCAGCCCATCCCGGATGGCCTCTGCCATATAGGGCTCGTCCTCCACGACCAACACACGCACCCTCCCAATGATACGGGCCTGGCACATATCGCCGGCGTATCGAAAACCACATACGCGCCGGCAACACCACGCTTGCTTGACTGGCGGCATGACTTACCGCGAACCAGCACGACAGACCACCCGCGGGACTCTCCGGCCCATCGCCATCTTCCTGGTCGTCCTCACCGTTGCGATCACCGGACTCGTCGTCTACCAGTTGGCGCCGTCGTTCAGCGAAGCTCATTTGCCGGACATTCACCGTGCTGCGTCGCAGTTCGCATCGCAATCGGCGCCTTCGCTCAGTGAAGCACACTCGCCGGACACTCATCACGCCGCGCCGCTGTCATCAGCGCCCTCGTTTAGCGAAGCCCCTCGCCGCAACCACGGACGTGGGACTACCGGGGATGACGGTGTCCTTCCCGACGGCGTGACAGCGTTCGATGGCGGGTATCCCGGCGTAGCTAACCTCGACCCCGATCTGCTCCAGGCCCTGCGCGAAGCGGCAACGGACGCCGCAGACAACGGCATCGAGTTCTACGTCAACAGCGGCTGGCGTTCAGCCGAGTACCAGGATCAGCTTCTTCGCGAGGCGATCTCCGAGTACGGATCGAAAGAGGAAGCCGCACGATGGGTCTCCACCGCGGACACGTCCGCTCACGTGTCCGGGGATGCGGTCGACATCGGGCACTCCGATGCCCTGGCGTGGCTATCCGAGCACGGCGCCAAGTACGGGCTCTGCCAGATCTACCGGAACGAGCCCTGGCATTACGAACTACGCCCCGAAGCCGTCGATGACGACTGCCCGCCCATGTATGCCGACCCCACGCACGATCCAAGGATGCAGCGGTGACCAGCATGCTCGCTGTTTCCCAGCCCAGATTCGTCGATCTCCTGCCGCCCACGCTACAGACGATCCCCGAGGCGATCGGCAAGAACGTCGCGCTCGCGCGAGCGCGGACTCGTTCCCAGATCATGGCCGTCGTCAAAGCTGACGGGTACGGGCATGGCGCCGTCACGGTCGCGCGTGCCGCAATCGCCGCCGGAGCAGAATGGCTCGGCACGACAGACATCGCGGAAGCCTCGAGGCTGCGTGCGGCAGGGCTTACCGTGCCGATCCTGACGTGGTTGAACCCGTCCGGTGTCGATGTCGAGGCCGCCGCGAGCAGCAGGATCGACGTCGCAGTCGGCTCGGTCGACGAACTGGAGGCACTGCTCCGGCAGACCTCGCCTACAGCCCTGCGAGTGCACCTCAACATGGACACCGGCATGGCCCGGGAGGGCTGCCCGGCGCATGAGTGGGACGCGCTGATCGCGCGCGCACGGGAAGGGGAACGGCGAGGGAAGGTCCGATTGGTGGGCCTCATGGGACATCTCCCATTGGCCGACCTGGCCGATCCGGCGGCGAATGCGCCGGCGGTGTCGCGTATGCGCCAGGCCAGGACCGCGGTCATCGCGGCGGGGCTCGATGTTCCGCTTACGCACCTCGCTGCGACGTCAGGGACGCTCACCGATCCAGCCACCCACTTTGGGATGGTCCGCTTCGGTGCCGGGCTTGTCGGCATAGACCCATCCGGGAGCACCGAACTCCACGGCGCGTCTCGTCTTACTGCGCCGATTGTGCACAGCGCCGCCGTCGAGGCCGGTACGCCGGTGGGCTACGGCGGCACATACGTCACCGCACATTCGACCAACCTCAGCATTCTGCCCGTCGGGTACGCCGATGGAATCCCGCGGGAGATCAGCCCGGAGGCTTCGGTGGAGATCCGCGAACGGCGCTACCGGGTGGTCGCACGTGTCTCGATGGACCAGATCGTCATCGATACCGGCGCTGAGCACGTTCCGCTCGGCACGACCGCGACCGTCTTCGGCCCGGAGGGCGGGGTCGCTCCGACCATCCGCGACTGGGCTCGCTGGGCCGGGACCATTCCGCACACCATCGTCACCGGCATCGGACCACGAGTGAGAAGGACAATCGCATGACATCACCCATCCTGGTCATCGGCGGGGGACAGAACGCCGAACACGACATCTCCCTGGCCTCGGCAGCCGCCATCGAGGGCGCGCTGCGCAGTCGGGGGTTCGAGGTCAGCGCCATCACCATTGGCCGCGACGGACGATGGAGACAGGGAGAACACCCGCTCGGCGAGAGCATCGCCGGCTCGCTGGTCGCGTCACTGCCAACCCTCGCCCGCGCCGGCGTGGTCTTCCCGGCGATCCACGGTCCCCTCGGCGAAGACGGTGCGCTGGCAGCGCTGTGCGCCCTCGCCGACAAACCCATGGTCGGCTCCGGGATGCGTGCCGGAGCGATCGGCATGGACAAGTGGGCGACGAAGCTGGTCGCCGAGGCCACCGGCATACGCACTGCCCCCGGACGCCTGGTTCACGCAGCTGACGTGGAGAGCATCGAATTCGAGATGGAGGTTGTCGTCAAACCGGTCTCTTCCGGGTCCAGCTATGGCGTCACCCTGGCCCGGGACGCCGGCCAACTCAGTGAGGCTCTGCGCACCGCCGTGTACTACGACGACCGAATCCTCATCGAGCACGTCGTCCATGGTCGAGAGATCGATATCGCCGTCCTGCGCGAGGCCGACGGCAGCTGCTGGGCGCCACCGCCGTTGGAGATTCATGCCGAGGGGCTGTTCGACACGGCCACGAAATACAACGGAACCGCCCGGTTCAGCGTGCCCGCCGACCTCGGCAGCTCAGACCGTGTCGCACTCACGCAGGCGGCCTTGCGGATGTTCGACGCTCTCAGCTGCTCTGGAGTCGCACGCATAGACTTCTTTCTCACCGAGGAGGGGCCTGTCCTCATCGAAGTCAACACGATGCCCGGAATGACCGCCGAGTCCCAGGTGCCCAGGATGTTCGCGGCTGCGGAGGTGCCGTACGAGGAGCTGGTCGCCCGCCTGGTAGACGCCGCCACGGTGCCGGCAGCGAGGCCCCTTCCACACGAATGGCCGAAAGCGTGATCTCCGGACGCAGCAGGGCGGCCGTGAGTTGCGGTAGTCGAGACGAGAACGTGCTCGACCGAGGATGTCTGGCTCGGAGACCAGCTCCGATCACCCGCCACGGAAAGCCCGTCGCCCGGCTGGTGCCCGTGCGCCTACCGCTGCCGGACGGCGTAGGTCAGGTGGGTCACTCTCGGCGAGGGCTCGGCGCGGACCGGTTCTAGGGCCACGCGGCCCGCGTACACGCCCTCGAACAGGCGGATGCCGGTGCCCAACAGCACGGGCGCGAGCGCAATCGTGAACTCGTCGATCAGGCCGCTGTCCAGGTACTGCTGGATCGTCTCGGCGCCGCCGGAGATGCGCACATCGCTCGACAACGCGCACTTCATCAAGCGCGGGCGTAATTCGCCCGGTCTCCTCGCCGTGAATGAGCCGCCAGGCGAGGCCCTCGCGCCCGAATTGCGCCTGCAGCGCCGCTGGTGGCAGCGCGCCAACCTGATCGAGCCGCTCCAGCCCGAAGAGGTGCAGTCGCCGCAGCATCGCCTCCGAAACCGGGAGCGCGTCGACCGGGAGCTCTCCGAGCAGCTCCACCGCATCGGAAGCGCGGAGCAACCGCGTTGGGTTGGCGAGATAGGCCGCCGCCGCGTGCGCCCCGAAGACCGTGGTACCACCGCCGATACGCACCGGGAGCCCGGCGCGGCCTGCCACAGACTCATACAACTCTGACAGGTACGCAGATGGGGTCAGTCTCACGAGCTTCGCCATCCCACAGACATCGGCATGGACATGACCTGGCTCGATATTCTCCACAGCGGGACAGAGGTCACCGAGCAGCTTCATAAACGCCCGCTCCGACGCCTCCACTTCCTCCTGTCGCAGCGCGACGACTGCCGCGGAGGGGCAGAGCACCATGGCGCGGGTGAACGGCATCCCCGGGGTCACACCTGTTCGGGCGGCCTCTTCCGAGCACGCGACAACGTTTCCGCGGGTCTCGCTCGACCGCCCAACGATGACCGGGCGGCCGCGGAGAGCCGGGTCATCTCTCCGGGCGAGGGCGATGAGGAAGCGTGGCACAACCGCGCAGAGAACATCCATAGGACCGACAATCGTAGAACATGCGTTCTGTATCGCCTAGGATATTGGCGCCCCGGAAGTGTGAACATAGTGTCCGGCTCCGCCGGTGGTAGAGTCTCCGCCACGAGTCCACGCGTCGTTTGCGACCACGAGTTCGCCGATAGGGAACCCTATGCCGCCCTTCACCTACCGCCTGCGCTTCCTGATTCCCCGCGACCGACTGCCGCACACCGCGCCTGATGAGCCTCACCTCATCAGGCTCAAGGGCGACACCGTAAAGCTCCATATCAACCAGGGCGAGGGCACCAGGCCCGATGCACTGGTGCTCACACAGCACGGTATCGCCACGGTCGACCAAGCCCGCGAACAAGCCGAGGCAACGAAGTACGCGCTGATGCGGACCGGTCTGGTCACCAACGTGCCTATGCTCTTTGGGAAGAACGAAAGCAGCATCCGGCTGTCATCAGTGTTGGTGGAGCGAATAAGGGAGGCGAGCGGGGTCACCCCGAGACCCGATGTCCACGGAATTGACGTCATGGACGAGGCTGACGGCCCAACAGCCACTTTCCAGCTCCAGGCAGAGGGATATGTCCGATCGCCCATTGATAGGTTCCTCGCCGAGCTGACGGCGACGCTTGATCGAAACTGGCGTGATTTCGCCTCGCACGCTCGGCTCGGCCTTGCGGTCGAGGTGTTCATGGGCGCTGACATGGAACGGACCCCACGCACGCGCTTCCTCGACCTGGTGACAGTCCTCGAGATCCTCGCTGACCGCGGCTCTCGGGCTCAAGCTGCCATAGCTATCGTGGACGGAGCCCTGGCGGTACTGGAGGGGCAGCGAGCAAGCATGGGGGACGAGGAGGCGAACTCACTTCGAAGCGCGCTCTCCGAACTTAAGACTCGCTCTATCAGCCGGTCGATCAGAGACCTTGCCGCCGGGCTCGATACCGCCAGGATTGCCGGATTCAAGGAAAGCGACATCGGCCGGTTCCTGGGTCGCTGCTACACGTTGCGGTCGCGTCTCGTGCACGATGGCGTCGCGCCTGAAACCTACGATGTGGCGCAGATGTCCGGGGACCTGTTCTTTCTCGTTAGGTATCTCCTCATCCGCCGCATCGATGAGCTTTCTGCCGTTTAGCTCAGAGCGTTGGGTGTGGGATCGCCGTCGGCGTCACCAGCTCGCCGGAGCCGCGTCAGCCCGGTGCGGCGCCGGCACGCGATACGCCGTCATCGACGTGGAGGGATGTCGTGATGGCACCCGGCGGGGTTGTTTGGACTTCATCCTGCCTCGATTCGGCTATGGTCAAAGGCCAATGAAAGGGATAGTCGCCGCCGCCCTCGCCACCGCAATGCTGCTCCTCATCGCAGGCCTGACCGACCGTGCCGATGCGGACGCCCAGCAGGGTCAGTACAGTGTCTTCGTCCCGGGCCTTGCGATGGACCAGGGTGAGCCTGCCCCGGCGTCGACGCCGACGCCCGCAGGCGTTCCTCCAGGTCTGGTCGCCTGCATCGTGGCGAACGTCGTGGATGGTGACACCATCGATGTCGCGAACTGCTGCGACGAGGGACGGGTGCGGCTAATACTTGTCGATACGCCGGAGGTCTTCGGCGGCGTCCAGTGCTATGGACGCGAGGCATCCGAGTACACGCGAGCGCGACTGCTCGGCCAGACTGTTCGGCTGGAGAAGGACGTCAGCGAAAACCGACCGCTTCGGGAGGCTGCTCCGTTACGTCTGGACCGAGGAAGGACTCTTCAATGAGCAGATCGTCCGAGGCGGCTTCGCTACGCTCGCTACCTTCCCTCCAGACATCAAGTACCTAGAGCGCATCCGCACTGCGCAGCAGGAAGCGTACGAGGCTGGCCGGGGCCTCTGGGGCGAGGACGCGTGCGTCGGACCTCCTGCTCCGCCATCTCAGCCCATGCCGACCGCCACATCGCCCGCAGGCCAGATGACCTGGTATACGTCGAGCCATTCGTCGGCGCAGTACTACTATTGCGAACTCGACCCACAGTGGAAGAGCCTGAGTCCCGCCTACCTTCGCAGCTACCCCTCGGAAGCGGCGTTGCTCGCGGTGTGGGCCGGGACGCGCGTGAAGTTCCATAGCTCGAAGTGCTGACTGAGTCCAAGACGAGGCTTCGATCCGTTGAACAGACATCAACAAGTCATCCGAGTGGCTTCACCACGTCCGTATCCGTGAGGGAGCTAACGAACCCATGGCTATCACGGGATCCCTGCCGTGATCTCGGCTCATGATTCGAAGACAGCGAACATGGAGCGGAGGAGCACCTCCAGGGTAGCTGGATGCCGTGGCTCGGTTGGACTGGAACAGAAGACAACTCAAGACAGCATTTCAGTTGCACTCAAATTTCGTTCCAATCGGCCCCTGCTCGGCGTTCCATTACCTCGCCTTGACGGCAAGAGCCTGATCGGGCTTCCGCGTGGCGCCTCGGTCGCCGGATCCAGCATCTCGCCAGCGAAGTGCTCGCTTCGTGGAGACCATAGTCGCCGCGCCAAGGCCCGCACTCCTCCCCTCGATTGGAACAGAATTGGAACGGATCTTATCTCGTCCAACCCGTGAGTCCCGCCCCCTCCTACGTCCAGGGAGACGATCCTGGCCACAGGAGAGCGACCAGGCCTCCGGCTACGAGGTACGGGCCATAGGCAATGGTGCGCTGCCGCGCGATCAGCGCCACCGCTGCTCCGATCCCGCCGAGCGTCGTACCGAGCAATAGCGACCAGGCGATCAATGGCCATCCCACGATGGCACCAAGGACCACCACGAGCTTCAGGTCACCCACGCCGAAAGCTGGTCCTCGATCATGCCTCCGCGTCAGGACGGCAAGCGCCGCCACGATGCCGATTGCCACGGCACAGCCAATGAAGGCCGCACCGACTGAGCGATCGGGCCATACCCAGGCGCTACAGAGGGCCCCGGCCAGTAGCGGATAGATCACCCGGTTCGGGATACGGCGTTCCCGCAAATCGCAGACGGCGATGGCCAGAAGAGCCGATGCGATGAGGCTAGAGACCATGGCTGGCCCAACGTCGTAGTGGCCGGATCGGAAACTCAGTACACCGGTAAGTGCGCCGACCGCTGCCCCGAACGCCAGCCAACCGCTATGCGGTGCGCGCAGCGCGGCGCCGGCGAGGAGCCATGTTGCCATGCCGCCCAGTGCCGCGCCGAGCAGGACGCGGACGACGATCTCCATCGTGCTTCGGCCCCCGCTGACGTGTCGCCATTACCGTACCTGCTCATCGCGCCCGGCATTCCAGTTGCTGCAACCCGATGAAACCGTTGTCGGCCCCGGTTGGAATGAACTTGGAACAGATCGCCCCCATTTGGAGCGGATCGGTCCGGATTTTGGAACGGAATTGGAACTGGCGAAGCTACGCTGGCCACCAGAAATCGCGACTTACCGGTGTTGCCAGACCGAACTACCGGTACGGAAAGCCCATCCGGGACCTCAAGCAAGGATCTCTCCATACGGAAAACGAGCTTGCTCTCCAGGCTGGAGTCGAACCAGGGCACATGAGAAGCGCACTTCAAGCAGAAGGAGGACTTCCACGAGCAGAACCATCCATCAACGGCCACACGACACACGAAAACCGAAAGGAGAACGAGCGCCCATCGAACGATGAGTCCACCCCGTACAATCCCATCCGTATCGACATCGACCTGGCTGTAGCCCACCGCGCGTAGCAGAAGGAAACAGCCTTGCAGTGCCCTGCCCGGTCATCGAACCGCGCTGAGGTCCTGCTCTAACGAAAGCCTCACACGATCCCGCTCCTCTTCGAGAAGCAGGAACCCGTGCGGGGCTTTCCCTGCGTCCGCCAGATCCCCGAAAGGAGAACCCAATGTCGTCACGCCCCTACCGGGTGCGGGAGGAGGGATGGCTCATGCGCCACATCCGACTCGCCGCCATCGTCATCGCGGTCTGTTCGGTGGTGCTCGTCGCCGTCAAGAGCTGGCCGTTCTAGCAGGCCACAGGAGGAATCACATTGGCTACGACACGACGCCGGTCCAGGAAGCAGCGCTGCCTGCTCTGCCGCTGGACCATCGCTTGCCGGGAGCAGTTCCGGCGCATCCTCATCGTCACGGGCCGCAAGGCTCACCAGGTCTACCGGCGCATTCGCCGCCGCTGGCCCACGGTCATCGTCGACGCCCCTCGCCGTGAGGCGTGGCAGCTCCGGCGACTCGTCCGGCGGACGGCACGTGGCTACGCGAAGGCCCTCGGGGTTTCGCTGCCCAACGGTCTCGCCATCATCGTCCAGCGCGCTGTCTTCGACAGCAGGCAGGTCAACGGCCTGCTCACGGTCTACGAAACCGGCGACGCGAAGCGCTACGTCATCCAGCTCGCGCTCTCCGTTGGTGGGCGCGAGGTCAGCGACGGGGAGCTGCTCGCGGCGCTCCGTCACCAACTGTCGGCCGTGTTCGCCGATGCCATCGGCAAGCCCGTCCTCAGCGTCGCCCTCGACCTGGAGCACGGGACCCCGGCCAGAGCCGGCGGCTCGATCGTCGACCTGCGGCTCCAACCCACCCCGGCCAGCAACGGCCACGACCCAGACGCCGCGAGCCTCTCGCGGCTCACTGACTACATCGGAGGTGATGCAGCGTGAACGAACCCGTCGTCCTCCGGGGACTCGCCGAACTCGCCCAGTATCGGGATGAGTTCGTAGCGGAACCGGAACCAACCACCGCGACCCAGGTGGCAACGCCACCGCCAGTCATCGACGATCAGCCAGACCAGCTCGTCCAGGCCATTCTGCGGTCGGCGCGCGAGCTGCAACGGCTCAGCGAGCAGGATGCCGCCGCCCGGCGGGAGGCGGAGACCATCCTCGAACAGCACCGGCGGCTCCGGCAGGATGCCGATCGCTACCGGCAGCTTGAACGCGACGCGCGGGAGGTCGTGGCCGGCGCCCTGAAGGTTGTCGCCACCGCGTTCCTCCCTGCCAGTCAGGCAGAGGCCGACCAACTCGTGACCACCGCCTCGGCGGTCGCGACGGTCGCCGCCAACCGGCTCAAGGCCGTCACGGCCGAGATTTCGGAGCTGGAGGTGAGGGAAGACCTCTCACGCCTGCTTGCTCTTGAGCGGGAGGAGCAGGAAGCGCGTCAGCGCGAGGAGCGAGCTCTTGCCGCCATCGAGAAGGCGAAAGCGCTGGCATCGGAGCACAAAGAAAACGAGGCCCTCAGGCTGCTGGGTTCGGCGATCAAACAGAATCCCAACATGCCCGGTCTGGCCTCGTGTCATGACACGATCCGACGACAGGCGCACGCTGTCAAGACCATCGAGGTTGAGAAGGCGCTCGCCGAAGCAAGGCGGCTTCACCGCCGTGACCCGAACCGCGCTGCCGAGATCCTCGGTGCGCTCGACCTCTCTGGAATGCCCTTCGCGCTCGTTCGCGAGGTCTACGGCTGCTGGCTCGACTCCTGCAGGCGACTCCGGCTGGAAGGCGCAGTGCACTACAGCCCTGCTACCGGGAAAGGCGCCGTCCTCGTTCCTGACGAAGGCAACGAGACGAGGTTGAAGGTCGTCTCCGCGATCGGCCTCTCCGGCTGGAAGGCCGACCGACGGTTCGCGGCGAAGGCGCTGCGCGGCGCGCGGCCACTGGCCGCCTGATCACCATCCCGTCGTGGGTTTCCTTGGGGCCGTCCCTTCGGGGGCGGCCCCTTCCCGCGGCGGAGCGTGTCCATCGATGTATGACACCGATGCGATCCGGCGCGACCACCCCATCGCCGATGTGGCCGTCGCGTCCGGACTCCAACTGCGCCCGACAGGCGGCAGGCTCGTTGCCGTCTGCCCCTTCCATGGCGACACTCGACCGAGTCTGATCGTCTACCCGCGCACGCGGAGCTACTACTGCTTCGGTTGTGGGGCGGGCGGCGACGTTCTCGATTTCGTGAGCCGCCTGCACAACACGAGCTTCAAGGAAGCCGCGGCGCTTCTGCAGGGCTTACGGTTGTCGATGCCGGTCAAGACGGCTCGGCCGCAGGTATCCGAGGCGATAGCTCGGGTCGATCCGGCGATGGCCGCACCGATCGTCGAAGAGGCTGTCGCTTTCTATGCGGCAGCCCTCTGGTCGCAGCCGAGGGTGCTGTCGTACCTCGCAGCCCGAGGCGTCGGCAGGACGACAGCCAGACGCCACCGGCTCGGCTTCGGGGTTCGCGGCCTTGCCGATGATCTTCGTCGACAGGGCCTGGATCCGGAGGTCGCCGAGCAACTCGGGCTGCTGCGCGAGGGTCGTGAGCGCTTCGTCGGGCGCGTCGTAATCCCCGACCTCGTCGGCGGAAGGCCGACATGGTTCACGGGCAGGCGACTCGATGACCGCGAGCCGCGCTACCTCAACCTCCGTCTCCCCAAGCCGATCCTCGGCCTCGGGAGTGCGACGGGCGAGGCGGTCGTGGTCACGGAAGGCCCCTTCGACTGGCTGACCACCGCCGGCTGGGGATTCCGAGCTGTGGCGCTCCTGGGGACAC
Organism: Dehalococcoidia bacterium; assembly: GCA_003104995.1. Classification (GTDB taxonomy): domain Bacteria; phylum Chloroflexota; class Dehalococcoidia; order Tepidiformales; family Tepidiformaceae; genus Amarobacter. The sequence goes on along the minus strand of PQAO01000026.1, from coordinate 221,726 downwards.
AACTTCGAGCGAGTACGGTAGCGGTGCTGGAGCGCTTTGAGGAGGTCTACCTCGCTCTCGACGCGGACGACGCTGGTCGTGAGGCGACCGAGGAGCTCCGTCAGCGCCTCGGCGATCGCGCAATCCCGGTTCAGCTTCCGGCGGGTGTGGCCGACCTCAACGGCCTTGGCTGCCAGCCGGACGGACGGCAGGGCTTCACCCGCTGCCTCCTGGAGGCCAGCAGGGTGGCCCGAGCCAGCCAACGGACTGCCGCATGACGGCGCCGCTCAACGAGGGTCTTCCACAGGAAGCCCTCGACCTCCTCGCGCAGCCTCTCGACCGGGCACTCGTCCGCGAACGGGCGCGGGACGACGGCAACGTCTTCGCCTACCTCGACCGGCAGGTGGTCATCGACCAGGCGAACCGCATCTTCGGGTACGGTCGCTGGGGTGCCGAGACCGTCGGAGAGCCCCGCTACCAGGCGATCGAGGCCATCGACCCGGGCACCGGCGAGGTCCAGGCACTCGGGATCTACACGGTCTCGGTCCGGGTGACCGTGACCGGCTGCCCGCCGAAGAGTGACGTCGGCTCTGGCTTCGTCACCGAGCGAACGCTGGAAGGGCACTCCAACGCTGCCAAGGCGGCGGTTACCGATGGCATGAAGCGCGCCTTCAGCCAGTTCGGCAGTCAGTTTGGGCACGACCTCAACGAGCGCAGGGCGGGCTCGCTCGCAAGCCCGGCGAAGCTCGACGAGCTACGCAGGCGGCTGCTCGCACTGTTGGGCCGGCTCGGCGTCGCTGAGCCTCGTGCTCGCGAGTGGTTTCGGGAGCGCCACAAGCAGGAGCTCGATGAAGCCGGCGAGCAGGAACTCACGTCCACTATCCGAGTGCTCGCGAACGAGCTCAACGAACGTGAAGCCCAGCGGCGGAAGGCTGCCTGAGATGCTTCACCACCGGCAGCCAGAGCGGATCATCGAAACCCGCTCCGGCCCACGCCAGATCGTCCAGGTGCGGCAGGCGGTCCCTGTCCTGCCCGGCTGGCGCGCCTACGCAGTGACTGCGCTCGGTCCGAATCCGGGCGACAGGCCGCTGCACCTCACCGTCTTCGACCGCATGGACGACGTCCCCAATGACCCGCTCGCTGCGTGAGCCGCGGGCGCTGTCGATGAAGGCGGATGACATCGCCCTGTTCTGCCTCATCGAGGAGAACCTCCGTTGCCTTGCAGAACTGCGGGCAAGGAATCGTTCGGCTGATCTCGGTGGCCCGCTCGGACGGAAGGTCACGTGCCCACGTGACGTCTACGAGCTGGTCCGTCCCGAGATGGAGCACCTTGTCCAGGAGCAGGCGCGGGTGATCCTGCTGGACACCCGTTGCCACGTGCTCGACGTTGTCCTGGTCTACCAGGGCAACGTCAACTCGACGAGCTTCCGGGCAGCGGAGCTGCTTCGGGATGCCGTCATCCGCAACGCGCCGTCGCTGGTGCTGGTCCACAACCATCCCTCGGGCGACCCGGAACCGAGTCCGCCCGACATCAAGCGCACGAAAGAGCTGATCAAGGCGGGCGAACTCCTCGACATCGAGATCTCGGACCACGTCATCGTTGGCCGGGACGGCTTCGTCAGCCTAATGGAACGGAAGCTTCTGGACTGACGGCGATGCCCCGCTACTACCTCTCGATTCCCTATGGCTGGCTGGAGGCTGACAGCCCATCCGCGGCCGTGCGCCGCGTCATTGCGGACGATCCGGTGACCCACCACGAAGGCGTCACTTTCCTCGTCCGCGAGGAGGCGACCGATCGCCTCGTCCTCGTCGTCATCGGCGACGACGACGAACCCACACCCGTGACGCAGGAAGTCATGGACGGCTGGGAGTACCAGTTCAAGTAGCCCACCAAACGGTGAAACCAGACCGCATCTGTGTGTTTGCGGACACCCTCGCGACCACTCAGGAAGCCCGGCAGCAATGCCGGGCTTCTCCATCTCCATTGGAGGAACAACCCATGGCACACAACCTTGAAGTCATCAACGGCAAGGCGTCCTTCGCCTACGCCAACGGCCGCCCAGGCTGGCACGGCCTCGGCCAGGCCATCCCGCCCGGGATGGAGCACTCTGAAACTGTCGCTGAGCTTGCCGGCCTCAACCGCCGGGTCGTTCTCACGCCCCTCTACACCATCGTCGACGGCGAGCCAGTTGCGGTGCCGCAGAAGTTCGCGACAGCCTATGAGGACACTGGCTTTGTCCTCGGCGTCGTCGGGAACCGGTATACCGTCGTCCAGAACGTCGCCGCATTCAACGCCATCGACCGCTGGCTCAGCGATGGGCGCGTCCGCTATGAGACCGCCGGCGCCCTCGACGAGGGGAGGAAGGTCTTCATCCTCGTCCGCATCGACGAGGACTTCACGATCGCCGGCGCTGACCCGGTGACGCCCTACGCGCTCGTGACCAACAGCCACGACGGGTCGAGCGGGCTCGGTGTGAAGCTCGTCTCCACGCGCGTCGTCTGCGCCAACACCCTGAACATCGCCCTTCGTGAGAAAGGCGAGCGGATCGGCATCCGCCACACCGCCTCGGCCGAAGCGAACATCGAGTCGGCCGCGAAGGCGCTCGGACTCGTCGCCCGACAGCAGAGGGAGACGATGGAGCGCTTCGAACAGCTGGCGCAGATGAACGCCGGGCAGGACATCGTCGAGCAGGTCATCGACCTGGTAGCGCCCGACCCGGCGACGATCACGGTCGACCTGACCGATCGCCAGCGCAACCGCGCGGTCCGGCGGCACGAGAGCTTCATGACGATGCTCCAGCACGCGAAGGAGCTGCCGACGATCGCGAGCGCCGGTGGCCTCGACAATCGCTGGGGCCTTTTCAACGCTGCCAGCGAGTGGATGGAGTGGGTCGACCCCACCAAGAGCACGCAGATCCTAGAGCGGCGCATGGTTGGCTCGCTCGAAGGCGGTGTCGCCGCAGCGCGACAGAAGGTCTATGACCTCGTCGCAGCCGTCTAGGCAGCGGCACACGGTGGTCATCCGCCTCACCTTCGCTCACGTGGTCTCGCCAGAAGGCGTGATCGAGCACCTTCGGGAGACCTTCAACGACGATGGCTCACTCCTTGAAGCCGTCGTTGAACGCCCAGCAGCCCGCTGCAAGGCACCCGGCTGACCCGATGTCCATACCGGCACGCCCACAAGAGCCCGGCCAACCAGCCGGACTCCTTGGCGTGCCGCGTCTCCGCCTCCCAACCAACAAGGAGGAACAGATGAACGATCGTTCCGGCGAAACAAACCCCACGCCATATCCGCATGGTGAGGGACCACTGTTCCGGTGCAGCCTCTCTAGTGGCGCTTCCTGTGGATGGACCGGGTTCCCCACGGATGTCGACCGGTGCCCCCTCCACCCGACGGGCGGCCCGCACCGCTACGAAGCCCTCAACTTCAATCCGCAGAGCTTCCAGCCCCTCTGGAACTACGCGAGCATGCATGGGTTCTGGCTCCACCCCGCCGACTTCATGGCGATGGGCTGCCGAGCTCGGTTCGTCGACGGCGTCGAGACTGTGATCTTCTCGTACAAGTTCTGCGCCACACGGTGCTACCTCTACATCGACGACCGCGGCTACTCGGCCTGGTCACACAGCGCTGACCCTGAGCCGGTTCCGCCATCGCGGGCTATCGAACACGCCACGCAGCCCGGTCACCACCACGATGACGGCTGTCTCACTGGCTCTCGTGTCGCGATTATCGAACGCCGACGGAAGGCGGGATAGCCATGATCTCGCCATCACCGGACCACCGGCACATCGATGCAGCGCGACAGGTCGCGATGCAGTTCCGCGAGCTGACCGGCATCGGAGGCGACCCTGACCAGGTCGCGGCCTGGATCGACACGCTCGCCGACCTGATCGCCGCGCTCCATCACCTCGCCGATGTCGAGATTGGTAGCGATGCCTTCGACACGGTCTTGGAGCACGCCGCGTTCAACTACGCCTACGCCCTCCGCCCGGATGATGAGGACGGTGACCGGTGAGCGAACCGATCGTCCGCCTCATCCCACACGGCGAGCGCGGCCATTTCGAGACCCGTCTCTGCCCGGAGTGCAGCGCAGTTCTCGATTGTCTGGAGCGCTTCGAGCAACAGGTGCTCCAGCTTTGTGACCTTGGCCTCGCAGAGGTCGCGGGCATCGACCACCGCGGTGATCGGTGCTACCGGCTCACGCCCGAGGGCGCTCGCTGGCTCGAGCACGAGAAGGCCCGTCGGGGTTGGTAGGAATAGGGCGCGGACCGGGCTCCATAACTCGGTCCGCGTCTTCCTCACCGCATGAATGACCGACTACCACTCGCCGGCCGTGGCGCGCAGATGTCGCTCTTCCAGGAGGACGGGGCACTGCCTGTTCCGGGCTGGCCCGGGCGAACACCACCGGAGATGCGGATCGATGCCCCAGAGGGCTACCGCCTCGATTTCTCCAGCGAGGAACCCGCCTACGTCATCGAGGACGAGGCGGCCCTCACCGCCGAAGTCGACGACGAACTCGACAACGATGCGGAGCTGCTGGATGAGGATGAGGAAGCCCCCGATGAGGACGCCAGCGACGATTCCGATGGCTGGTCAGCACCGCGCGAGTGGGCGCCCTACTGCGCCGACACCATCGGCATGACCGGCAAGATCCGCAAGCCAGTCCATCGTCTCGGCGCACTTTGGATCTCTACTGGCGGCTGGGTAGGACGTGGAGAGTCGCGCGGCATGAGTGTCTACCGCGTGGTGCCTGCCGCGGACTACCGAAGCCCGCACCCGGACCTGCCGCTCTCCTACCGGGAGCACAGCACGCTGCCTGACAACCATCCGTTCCGCTACGGCTACGAAGGCATGCTCGTGACCTGGCAGAAGAAGCCGCACGTGCTCACCGACGAGCACCTGGTATTCAGTCATCCCTACGTGCCGCACCGGCAGGGACGCGGCTACATCCCCGACCCCGAATGGTTCCCGCACGACGAGGACGCGGTCCGGAGTGAGCGCAACCCGTGGCGGGACGATCCCAACGCCTGGCAACCCCGGAGGAGGTTGATATGACCGGCTGCCCGAGGTGCCGCCGTCCCCTGACTGAGGACGGCGACCTGCGCTACTGCGACCGCTGCGCATACGAACCCGCCGAAAGCGCTCGCCTGCCAGCGACACCACCAACCGAGTTCGCAGACGAAGCACCGGCGTCGGCTGCGACCAGCGAACCGGACCCCCGAGCATCAGACCCGCAGGTGGCCTGATGGAACTGTTCACCATCCGCGCGGGAGGGTTCTCGGCTAACGTCGACGGCTGCGCCCGTGGTGAGAAAGAACTCTGGTTCCTCTCGATGCTCGGCCACCAGCAGGCAGTGAGGGCGATCTGGGCGAGACTCGTCAAGGGAGAGGCAGCGTATCTGGAGAACCATGACCTCGGCGGCGAATCACTCCCACTCGCCCGCGAGGCATGGGGCACCTGGCGGTTCTCCGGCATGCGACTTCCGTCCGGCGCCTCCTACCACGGCCTCCTCATTCCCGAGCTGGCCGTGTACAACAGCGACCGCAGCGACTTCCTCCTTCTCGTCCGTGAGCAGGATGACGCCGCCCATCTCCACTACCGCTTCCTGGCCCGCCGCCTCGACCTGCCGCTCCACCCCTCGTGGGCGCAATGGCTCTGGAATCGCGCACTGACGAGCGGGGAGGTCGAAGAATTGGATTCCCTCGGACTGCGTGCATGGCGCTGTCGGCCGAACCAGAGCGCCATGCGCGACGACATCGGCGACGCTGTTCGTCGCCGCGAGCTTGGCGTCGAGTCAGAGACCGCGTCAGCCATCGAGCGGAAGGCAGCCTGACCATGGCCGAGACACTCGATCTGTCTGCCTACCAGGAAGCGCTGGCAACTCTCATGGAGCGGGCTGCCGCCGCCGGGCTGCGTGCTGTCCCTGTGGCTGGGGTCAGTGTTGGCGGGTGTGCTGAGGCGATCGGCACATCCCGTCGGGGTGCCTTCCGGCGGCGAGCTCACGCACATAACCATCGGCGCGATCCGCTCTTTGGCTGGATCTGCTTCCTGAGCGCAAAGCCGGAGCGGCTGGTCACACCATCGGGGAGGCCGTCCGCGCTCCTCGCGCACGAATACGCGCACCTGCTGGCTCCCGGCAGCGGCCACGGCGAGCGATGGCGGCGTGCGGTCACCGTTCTTGGCTATCCGTCGCAGGCCCGCCAGCGATGAGCGAGCTTCAACTTGACCTCTTCGCCGCCGCGACGGATGTGTCCGTTGCCACCGGTCGCTGTCCTCCGCGCACGCCCGAGGCCTTGGGCATCCAACGCGTGCGTCAGGCAGCGGAAGCGGAGCCGATTCGCTTCGTCCTCTCTGATCCCGAGGGGAGGTGGACCATCACCACCTCCCACCAGGATGAGGTGAAGCGTGGCAAGGCCACACGCAGGTTGATTGGACGGTGCTCATGCGGCTGGAGTTCCGAGTTCGGACTCCATCCCAATGGGCGCTGCGGCCCCGATCGGCTGCTGGTACACCTGCGGTCACACCAGCTCGAAAGCCGGCCACCTGTGTGGCAGGTCGAGGCCGAGGGCAACGGCTGGCGAAAGGTGCGCCTGCTTACCGGGCGCGTTCACTGCGCCTCAGCCGAATGCCACCGGCTCAGCGGACTGCCGGGACGGCGCGTTCGTGACCTCGGTGCCGAGCACCGCCTCGCGGGTGGCTTCGGTGAACCCTGCAATCTCCACGGCGGTGCCCTCTACGACCGCCTCTATCACTGGGAGGAGCACGACCCCGAAGACCACTCGGGCGAGCCGAGGAAGGCGTTCGCGGGCGGGCTCCTCGATCCCCAAGGGGTGTTCTGGCACTTCTGGTGCGCACCCCTTCGAAGGACGCCGCCTGTTCGGGTTCCTCCGAGAGGACGAGCGTGCAGGGACAACGGAAGGCTGATCACGGGAGCGAGGAACGGCCTTCGGGGTGTCCTCGCTCTCTCCTCAGGCAACGAAAGGAACATCCATACCAATGGCTCAACAACCTCGTATCTCCGACACCGGGCGCAATGGCACGCCTTGAAGGAATCGCGAAGGCGCAGTTCTACCCAACTCCGCCTTCGGTTGTGGAACGCGTGGCGGCGCTCGTCCGCCCCGCCCAACCATCACAGCGCCGTGCGGTCCGAGTGCTCGATCCATGTTGTGGCGCCGGTGACGCCCTGCGGCAGTTCGCAGACGTGATCGGCGAAGCCGAGACCTACGGCATCGAGATCGAGCAGCACCGCGCGGCCGATGCGCGAAAGGTGCTCGGCCATGTCATCGCTGGCAGCGCCTTCGCCGTCCGTGTGGCAGCAGAAGCGTTCTCCTGTCTCTGGCTCAACCCGCCCTACGACCAGGACGAGGGAAACCGGCGGCTGGAGCACAGTTTCCTCACGGCGACGGGTCGTTCGCTCGCGCCCGGTGGGCTGCTGGTCTACATCGTGCCGCGGTCGCGGCTCGTGCAATCGGCCCGCTACCTGTCGGCGCACTACGATGACCTGCGCTGCTACCGCTTCCAGGACCCGGAATACGCTGACTTCGGGCAGTGCGTGCTGCTCGGCCCGAAGCGGAAGGTACAGGCTGTCGCCCCGGACCTCCGGGCGACCATCGAACACTGGGCAAAGGGCGAGGTCCCGGTTCTTCCTGAACCGGGGACGGTCGGACCGTTGTTCGACCTGCCTTCGCTTCGGGCAGGACCGGTCACCTTCGCCTCGCAGTTCGTCGAGCCGGAAGAAGCCGCGGCGGAGGCGCGACAGCGGGGGCTGTGGACCAACCCGGCGCTCGTCGAGCGACTATGGCCGCCCGAGGAGCTTACGGTCCGCCCGCTGATGCCCCTCCGCCGGGGACACCTGGCGGTCATGGTAGCAGCTGGGTTCCTCAACAACATCGTCCTCGATGATGGAGTCCGCCGCGTGCTCGTGAAGGGACGCGTCACCAAGGTGAGTCGCTCAGTCGAGTCGGCGGACCCGGACGTGAAAGTGGAGCGGGAGTTCCTGCGCACGTCGGTGGTCATGCTCGACCTTGAGACCGGGGTCTTCGAGCAGATAGAGCAGGGTGGCGACCTCGCCGAGGCGGCATCCTGAACCTCGTCCAGTTCATCGAGACCTTCCAGGGCGCCATCACGGATGCCGTTCTGAAGGCGTATCCACCGCTCTACTCGGCCCAGAGCCGTGACGAGCTGGGATTCGACCTCCGGCGACTCAGACGCCGTCCCATGGGAGCGCAGGCCGACGCGATTCGCGCATGCGCGCTCTCGTTGCAGACCCATCGCGCCACGAACCTCGTCGGCGAGATGGGGACCGGCAAGACCACGATCGGGACTGCCGCGGCAGCCCTTGCGGGGTTCGAGCGCGTCCTCGTGCTCTGCCCTCCACACCTCGTGCGAAAGTGGCAGCGGGAGGTGAAGGCGACTATGCCGGCCGCCAACGCCGTCATCGTTCGCACGATCTCCGAGCTCAGCCGGCTCGACCGCGTGGGGGGCTGGCCGCTGTTCGTCATCCTCTCCCGCGAGCAGGCGAAGCTCTCGTACCGCTGGAAGCCAGCAACGGTCAGCCGGTACATCGGCCGTGATGGGAGTGTTGTCCGCGACGAGGGTGGCCGCCCGCTCCGATTGCCGTGCTGTCCCTCGTGCTTCGCTCCCGTCGTGGATGACGAGGGTCTGCCGTTGGAGGAGGCAGACCTCGCACGCAAGAAGCGCTCCTGCGACCGGTGCCATGAACCGCTCTGGCAGGCGGACTGCCGCGGCCCTCATCGCTACCCGCTCGCTGATTACATCTCTCGGCGCATGGGTGGCTACTTCGACCTCCTTCTGATCGACGAGCAGCACGAGTACAAAGCGCGCGGGTCCGCCCAGGGAGTCGCCGCCGGCACGTTGGCCGAGGCCTGCAAAGCCGTACTCACCCTGACGGGAACCCTCATGGGCGGCTACAGCTCGACGCTCTTCTGGCTGCTCTGGCGCTTCTCGCCGGCGGTCAGAGAAGAGTTCTCGTACAGCGACGAGTCCAAATGGGTCGGCCGCCACGGCATCGTCGAACGCATCACCCGCAAGGGCGGCGGCGACGACGCCTACGAGGACGGCCGGTCGAGCCGTCGCCGCAGCTACCGCACCCGCGTGGTGGAAAAGCCCGGCGTGTCGCCGGCCGTCCTCTTCCACCTCATCGGCAACTCCGTCTTCGTCCGTCTCTCGGACGTGGCCGCCGGACTTCCCGCATACGGGGAGGAGGTTCAGCTGATAGACCTCGACGACACGGAGTTGCTGGACGGCGCCAGCCAGGCATCCTCTTACAGGCAGCTTGCGGGCCAGCTTGAGGCTGCCGTGCGCCAGGCGCTCGCGATGGGATCCAAGCGGTTGCTGGGTGCCTACCTGCAGGCGCTGTTGGCCTATCCGGACGCGTGCACCAGGGGCGAGCAGGTCGTCGATCCCGCCAGCGGTACCATCATTGGGTCTGCCCCACCGCTGCCGACCGACCACCGGTACCCGAAGGAACAGGCACTGCTCGACCTCGTCGAGACCGAGAAGGCGCAGGGCCGGCGGGTCCTGGTCTACGTCACGCACACGGCCAGCCGAGACATCACGCCCCGGCTGGAATCGGTCCTGAGCGAGGCAGGCCACCGCGTTGCCTGTCTCAAGGCCGACACCGTTTCCCCGGATCGCCGGGAGGAGTGGGTCGGCCGCAGAGTGGAGGAGGGCGTGGATGTCCTCCTCGTCCACCCCAAGCTCGTGCAGACGGGGCTCGACCTGATCGATTTCCCGACACTTGTCTGGTACGAGGTGGAGTACTCGGTCTACACGATGCGCCAGGCGAGCCGTCGCTCATGGCGCATCGGCCAGCGTCGCCCGGTGCGCGTGGTCTACCTCGCCTACCGGGGCACGCTCCAGGCACAAGCGCTCACTCTCGTCGCGAGGAAGCTCCAGGCTTCACTCGCCATCGAAGGGGAGCTTCCCGAGGACGGGCTCGCGAGCTTCGGCGACGATGGCGAGGATATGTTGCTCGCGCTCGCTCGGAGCCTGACGGGCAACGCTGAAGAGAGTGACGAGGGACTGGAGGCGCTGTTCGTCAGCGCCCAAGCGGCCGAATCTCTCGACTCCATCGTCGACACTCAGGACACGTGGGCCTCCGCAAACAAGGGCGAAGAGCTAGTGACTGTCGAGGTGAGGGCTGAGCATGGCCAAACTGGCTGCGCGACGCTCGACGGGTCGGTTGACGGCCGCACGCCGTCGGTAAGCTACGGGAAGGCGGCTGCGCAACAACTTCGACTACTCTGAGAAGGTGGGGAGAGGCCTCTCCCCACCTTCCTGCAAAGGCGGCGGTGATTTTTTTGTGGCTGGCGCAAGCGAGCTCGAAGCCGTCGCTCCCGTGAGGGCCTTGGAGAGTATTGCCGCCAGGTGCTGGCGCAGCGCCGGACGATGGAGCAGGACGCTAACGGAACTGGGTCGCCCGCTGGCTCGACGGCGGAAAGGCTGACCATTACGCGCATGCTGAGGTCTACTGCATATGGTCACGGCGGCCGACGCGGCGATGACCTTCGAGCGGAGGGTGACGTTCGAGGATCTGGAGCGCGAGGGGTACTTCGACGACTATCCTCGCTATCGCATCTCGCCTTACTAGGTGAAATGCATCATCGGCGAGGAGCCGCGACTACCAAGATCAATTCGCGGCTCCTCGATTCGACTTGATGCGCCGACCGATGTTTTGTGCAGTCACCGTGCTGGCGAACAACGATTTCTACGGGGCCGGCCGAGCCGGCCGCTATGGGCGCCGTCGGGGATCCACGCCGCATTGGCCTCGTACGTCGGGTACACTGTCGATGTTCATTCCCTGGGCTCCAGGTTCATATTTTATGCCGCGACGTCCTTGACGGGAGGACTGATGTTCACGAAAGTAGCTCCATGTTCATGCGGAGCTCCATGTGGAACATCTTCCCGAGGTCCTGAAGCTCATCGAAGGAGGGCTCCAGCGAGATGCGGCCAAGGTCGATCGCTACGCGGAGTTCTTGGCCTCCAAGCTCGACTCGGAGAACGACCCCACCAGCAGCAAGCTTATCCGTGATGTGGTCCGGAAGATCGGCACCAGCAGTCTTCGGTCGGCAAAGGTTGGGCCACGACCAGGACTCCCAGTCGACAATGAGTCGCGCCTGGCGCTGGCGGTCACGTCCCGGCCGCTGCTCGATGAGGCTCCATTGGTGCTGCCGCCGGACGCGCGAGCCATACTCGATGACTTCGTTCAGGCGTGGGAACGTCGGTCTGAGCTCCTGAAGCTCGGAATCACGAAACCGGGCCATCTCCTAATGTTTGGTCCTCCCGGCTGTGGGAAATCGCAGACCGCGAGATTCCTCGCGGCAAGGATAGATCGGCCCCTCGTCACCGCCCGCCTAGATGCCCTTGTGTCCTCTCTCCTCGGGAACACGGCTAAGAATCTTCGAGCCCTGTTCGATTTCGTCGATCAACTCCCTTGTGTCTTGTTTCTTGACGAGTTCGACGCCGTCGCCAAAAAGCGTGACGACGCTCACGAAATGGGAGAATTAAAGCGGGTGGTGAATAGCCTGCTTCAGAACATCGATCTGTTGTCGTCCGACGTCGTCGTGGTTGCGGCGACGAATCATCCGCATCTCCTCGATCCTGCCGTGTGGCGACGGTTCGAATTCCAGATGGAAGTGAGTCTCCCTGGCATTGCCGAACGAGAGACCATTCTAGGTATGTATTTGCCAGGGCCCGTCCCTCCGCAGACGTTGCGCGTACTTGCTGCTCTGACGGACGGGTTAACGCCGGCTGACATCGAATTACTCGGCTCCGCGATCTCACGAGAACGTGCTTTCGCGCCGGAGCAGACAGCCACCTTGGCGTCCACGTTTGCATCACTCCTAACGGTCGGACGCCGGCGACGTCTCGGGGTTCTCACTGAATACCCAGTGGATACCAGCGAGCGCATTCGCTGGCTCCGAGCGCGAGATCCAAAGGTCTTTACATACGATGTTGTCGCCGAGATTCTCGGCATCAGCAAAGGCAAGATCAGCAATGTGCTGAACAAGGAGAAGAGCCGTGGCGGATGAGTTTCTTCCGATTAAGATCATCGCGCCGGAACAAGGCACGCATATCCGGGACACCGCCGGAGGTGGGCGAAAACAGTTTGGGACAGTCGATCTGTCAGTGCGCCAGCGGCTTGCAGCCGACGTAACTCGCTTGTCGGCGGCAGTACGGGCGGAAGCCTCGGCACGTCCCGGGGCAGTAGTCGTCGCAAAGGCTCGTCTCAAAAAGGAGGCGATAGCGAAGAGCCACCGCCCGTCACGGCTGCTGAACCCGGACACGTGCCCCATCCTAGGTGTCAGCGCTTTGAACGAACTGTTGATCCAGGTAGATGTCGCTGGTCTCGGCAGGCTCAGGGAGCACATCGTCTCCGGTACGTCGCGGGAGTCTCTCGCGAACATCTCGACACTTGAGGCGATACTACCCTTCACCAATGAGGACAGGTTTGGAACAGACATACCCGAAGAAATCGAATCCATAGAAGATCGGATTCGTGCTGACGGCCTTGCCAAGTTTCAGTTATTTGACTACATAGACAACCATGTGAACGAACAAATGACCGCCGATTTCAGCAGATTCGTCACTGCGCAAGACGCCGAGATTGCGCAGGTTGTTCGCTATGCTCGCGATTTGACGATCTTCGTAATTCGGACACGGACACCGGTACGAACGTTAGCCACGCACCCATCGGTCCGCCATGCAGGCGTTCTCCCAAGGTTCTATTCAGTCAGAAAGAGTTCAATACCGGTTCCGGGCATCTCGGGTGTTCCTGCAGCCGTACCTGATCCCGCTAGCGACTACCCCATTGTTGGTGTCATCGATTCTGGAGTGGCATCCACCTGTGGCCCTCTGCAGCCGTGGATCATCGGCCGCGAGTCGTACGTGGACGCAGCGGAGCAGGACAATGAGCACGGGAGCTTCGTCGCGGGCCTGATTGCGTTCGGACCTGATCTGAACTCATCTGGGGTGGCAGACACTGGCGGACCTTGCCGCATATTGGATGTGACCGCCATCCCGAACATGAACCCTGCCGTCGGGCCGGTCGGATCGCTACTCGAGTCAGACTTGGTCGCGCTTCTGCACGAGGTGGTTCCGAAGTACCAAAGCGAGGTACGCGTTTGGAATCTCTCGCTCAGCTCGAACGAGCCCTGCCGTGCCGACGCCTTCAGCGATTTCGCGAAGGCTCTCGACGAGATCCAAGCGGAGAATAAAGTCCAGTTCGTGCTCGCTGCTGGTAATTTCGTGCAGATCCCCCGGACGTGGCCACCCCAGGAGGACGTCGGTGCCGCCGACCTCATCTGTGCCCCCGCGGATTCGGTCGTTGGACTGACGGTAGGAGCGGTCGCCCACGCGGAGCAGATCGGTAGCGTCGTCAAGGTTCGGGCACCATCGCCGTTCTCGCGCCGTGGCCCCGGCCCCAGCTACCTCGTGAAGCCGGACCTTGTCCACTATGGCGGGAATTGCGACCAGGCTTTTGATTTCCAGTCGGTTGGCATACGGTCGCTCAACGCCGGTGGAGCCGTCGCCGAGGACATCGGAACGAGTATGGCGACGCCTCTGGTTTCGGCTACGTTCGCGAACGTACTGCATGCGCTCGAGCCTCAACCTTCGATGAACCTGGTGCGGGCGCTCATGCTCCATGCGGCGGAGTACCCAGCGCCCCATAGCTCGTCCGATCGCGACTACTACGGTTTTGGAATCGCCAACTCATTCTTGAAAGTCATCAAGTGCACCGAGTCCTCGGCGACGGTCATCTTTGAAGACGTGTTACAACCGGGGCACAGCCTGGAGTTGGATCCTTTTCCCTTTCCTGCATGTCTTCAGGCGCACGGCAAATCCGTAGGCGAGATCAAGATGACACTGGTGTACTCGCCGCCGCGCAACGGAGCGTTCGGGTTGGAGTATTGCCGAGCAAACGTCACGGCTTCCCTCGGAACGTGGGGCCCCGCCGTGAACTCGGACGGCGAGCTGCTCTACAAAGGCCAAGTCCCCCCGGAACCAAAACGAGCCGGATCAGCGACAGAGGAACACCTTATCCGGCATGGATTCAAATGGAGCCCGAGTAAGAGCTACCGACGTTCGCTCAGCAAGGGAGTGGGGTCGACACACTGGCGACTACTCGTGGACCTTCTGCACAGGGCCGAACAGGCGCCGGAGCCTCAAGGCTTCGCTCTAGTCGTGACGGTGTCCGGGCCCGAAGGAGCACCCGTCTATAACGACATGGTCGCCGCCCTGCGTGCTTATCAAACCCAAGATCTGCTCGTGCGCGCAGAAGTCCGACAACGGATCCAAGGCTCAGGGTGAGCGTGATCTTGGTCCTGGCTCGCTGGCCGAACCTGAGAACGGGGCTGAAGCTCGCGTGTACCACCGCGGCCTGCTCGGCGTCGGTCGGGACTGAGCGGAGACTGGCTGCAGGAGCGCACGCCGGGGGCGGCCACTACTCCAGATATCCGTTCCTGCTTGAGCAGTTCCACGAGCCGCTCGGATCTTTGTGCGCGCGCAGGCGAGTGCCTCGCCGGACTCGCGTGAAGCGTTTGCCGCAAAGAGGGCAAACGACGATGTAGGTTTGGTTAGACAGCGTGGACCTACCGCGTGACGGTGTCCGCGGAGCTCGCGACGTGGAAGGTGCGATCGGGACTGGGCCTGTGCTTGCGAACTCGACGACATACCTGGGCCGGAACGGATGAGTAGTGGCCGTGACCGACTGAATGCGATCAAGGCGGTATGAGCGATGCTCGCCACTGTCTGCGCGGATGGCGTGAAGCACGACATTCTCATCGCGGGTGCGACGCAGCGAGTAAGGCTCGATCAATCGGTTCTGGCCGCCGTAGCCGAGTTGAACTAAGAGGTGGTTTGCTGCGGCAAAGCGAATAGGCTCGAGGCGACTCCCGGTACCAGTGGTCCAGAACGTGGCGGGAGGTGTCCAGATCTCATCCTCGACGCCCAGTGGAGCCAGCTCGGTCTCATCGTCAATAGGAATGCCGCTCAGCCAGGCAAAAAGTCGAGGCATCTCGTCCCAAAACTGGTCAAATCCCGGAAGTGCCTGTAGCTGATGAGCAAGCATGTTTGCCCACTCGGCCTGCAGTTCACCAAACATCGGCGAATCACGGATGCCTTGTTCCGAGGGTATTGGCACGCCTTTTGCGGCGCACTTCTGCGCAAGGACCTCGCTGACCAGAGCCGCGTGATGGCGAAACTCCCGCCGACGGAACAGATTCACGACGTCGTACAGATCACGTGGGCGCGCACGTTCCCCCATTGCCCGGAGTTTCTCCGCGAAGACCTCCTCGAATCCATAGCAGCGCACCTGTGCCGGCGCGGGCAGCGTATCTGGGTAGTCATGACTTACCGGTCTCAGCACAGGCGGCCGAACGAGCACTTCGTCCTTCGTCAGATCGAGCTTGATGCTCGCTGGCGTCGGGGCACCGCGCGGTCCCCGATAGTACACGCGGCCTTCCGCTGACCGCCCGGACGGGCGGTTACGCCATGTCGGCGGGCGTACCAAGACGTCGATACCAGATTCCTGTCCGATCCGATCAAGGACAGGGGCCAGTGCCTCGATGACCTCGCCGGGCTGGATTGGCCCGTTCTCTAAGACCGTAAAGTCCAGGTCCTCGGAGAATCGGTATGTTTCCAGATAGCACTTCTTCAGGCACGTGCCCCCCTTGAAGATCCATGTTGAGCCAAGCAACGGGTCGGCACCGATCCCCCACAGCATCCACCCAAGGACGTAGTCCTTCTCGACGACGTCCTCACGCAGCCCCCACCGCCGAACGCGGTCGTCGAGGTCTGCCCTGCCAATCATGGCTGTTCCAACGGGGCTAGCCGTGACACGTTCACCTTGAGATTCCAGCGGGAGACGATCCGTCCGCTGTCGGACCCGTCGGGATCGAGATAGCTGATTCCCTTGCTTACGCGTTCGCGACAGCGGTTGACTAGGCCCCCACTCCCCAGATGTTCATTCTCGATGAGATATCCGAGGCGCTTGAATAGAGCACCGCGGCCCAGGCGGTCGCCATAGTCGATGAGCTTGTCTTCGTCGACATGCTCGCTTTCAAAGTACGCGCGAAGGACTTCCGCGGCATGCAAAGCTCCACCTGCGGCTGAGGGGGCATCCATGATGTCGACGATGGTGCGGTGCGGATCTGAGACCTCTACTGCGGTGCGCCGTCGCCAGACGCGGCGAGTGCCGAAGAACGAATCGTCTTGGACCGAGTGTATTTTGAACCGGCTGCCTTGGATGATCTGGTCGGTCGGTGTCACTTTCCTCGCAGCGACGATGTAAGTGGCGCTAAAGATCTGATCGGTGAGCCCCCAATGCTCGCACGCGCTCCAACCTCCGATGTAACAGGGGGCAAACAGCGTGGTAGCGACGATCCATGGATCCTCTCGCCACTCTGACGGTACCGACGCGTCGATCGGCACGGTGATGTACCAGCCGTGGCGGACCCTTGCAAGCCATCCACCGTCGGCTAGCGCAGCCAGAAGTCGCCGCGTCTTCGCTAGGTCGAGGCCGAGTGCCTCAGCCGCCTGTGCCGCACTGAACGGCTCATTGAACGAGCGACTGAGTACCGTGAGGTCTTCGCGACGCGTTGCTGATATGCCCCGGATGGATTCCCTTGTTAGGTTCATCGAAGGTCCCAAGTTCCAGATAGGAACGAAAAATTTCCACCCAGAGTGTACATCGCGCTCGATGTACAGCACAAGTCGTTAATTCCTCGTCCAGACGGATATTGTCTTCTTCCGCTGTTCATCCGCGTTTTCCCGGAGGGGACGGCACTCGACCCGGCGGTGGTGCTGGAACGGCCAAGTCCGCGATGAACTTCCGTTGGTCCACCGCTGATAGTCCTCGCAGCCGTCTCAGGGTTCGCTCGGAGATGTTGGGGGTCGAGTGGTGCTCAACGTATGCCAGCACGGCCGGATCGAGATCGAGGATCTGGAGCATCTGGGTGATGCGAGCGCGCGTGACACCGAGCCGCCGGGCGAGTTGAGCTTGAGATTCACCGTGCTCTTCCATGGACCGCCGCCATTCGCGCGCGATGCCTACGGGATTGGGGCGTATGTGGCGCTTCTTGCTGGGCGAGGCATATGCTGCCTCAGGTAGCGCCTCCCAGGGAAATCGGTAGCGGCGTTCTCCGTCGGTACGCTTCGCAGTGCAGTCAAGGTAAAGGCGCGCCATAATTTTGAAGGCGTTCGGATCTTCACTCGGTTCGGGGAGCCAATGTGGTCCCTCGGCGAACCCAGACCCGGGTTCGCTTTCTTTTTACCCCGCGAAGGTGCTCAGAGCGCCGCCGAGGAGTTCGAGCACCAGCGAGGTCAACCGCACCGGCGTCGATGCGCTCCAATTCCAACTGAGCCGTATAGTCCGCGACGGGCTGACAAACTTCGTCTTCATTCGCCCTTCCTCCCGGCGGCTACGACACTGATCCGATATACCGTTCGGCGGCTCCCCCAATCTGAGTCGTCCTGAACCGCTGCTCGGTCCAAGACGCGCAGTCCAACGCCGAAGTCACCCTCGCGTCCCGAGCCCTCCAGGAGCTGACCCCTCTGGGTGGTGGTTCTCTCGAATGTCCAACCGAGCCCGGTGAGTTCCACACGGTAGAACTCGAACACGTCCTCAGCGGACATGTCGCTGCGAACGTCGATAGTAATGTACGTACTGTTAGGGCCCCCGAGGGTCGTTCCCGGATGGCCTACTGTCCGGATCACTTCCCCGTCGGGAACCACCAGAGAGGAAACAGGCAGCGCCTTCAGTTCCTCGACGGTGTAACCGTCAGGGCTCTTGTCACAGCCGAGCGAAGCCAGAACGGCCAGCGCTATCATGGCCATCGCTGCTGGACTCCTCAGCACGTGTAGCCCCCGGCGCCGAGCTTCGCGCGGATCAGCGCCAGGACCTCGTCGGCGAGGATGACCTGGCCACCCGTGCCGCAATGACTGACACTGAAGCTTCCTGTGTGATCCGGGAAGTTCATGTGTTGAACCGGTGAAGTGCCCGCCTCCTCCGCCACTTTGGCAAGCTCGGCCGCGGCAATGGCGGCGAGGAGCGGCTCCCGCTGGAGCATCCGCGCGTAGCTCATCGCCTTGTGCTTCGAAGGGTTCGCGGGGACCTTCGCCCCGTCCAGGCTGACGTGTCCGAGCCGGACCAGGCCTGCCTCGCGGCAGAGCACGAGGACCTGGAGGAAGAGACCCTTCAGTTCGTTCGTGAAGCGTTGCCGGAACTCACCAACGGTGTGGTAGTCCGGGGTCGCCCGGCCTGCCAGGTACATTCAGGCGACGTCCCGCTGGCGGAGTTCGGCCAGGCGCCGCGACGAGTAGGTGCGGCGCATCGCCCCGTAGAGGTAGAGCCCGACCACCAGCTCGGGGTGATAGGGCGGCTGTCCGCGTTCGCACCGGTAGGCTTTGTGGAACGCCTCGAGGTCGAGCCGCTGAATCACTTCGCGCAGGAAGAAGACCGGGTCTCCCTCCGGGATCAGCTCAGTCAAAGATGGCGGAAGCAGAAAGGCCTGGTCGGGGGTGTACTCGCGGTAAGGGCGCATGACTAATGATCATTCACCCTCTCCTTATCGTCGATCCCCTTCCCGTTAAACCGGCCGACTCCTGGTCTCCAACCACGACCGCTTCCAGCCCGCTGGGGCTGCACGCTACGTGACATAGCTGAAGAGTGGCCCGCCACTACTACAGCTACTCCCCGAAGACCGCGCGCTCTACACGTCCGCCATCCTCGGTAGCCTCGTCCCCGCCATCGAGCGTGAAGGCGTCGAGGAGCTCGCCGCGGTCCGCCCGGCGCACCTCAACGCGTGGCTCGCCCATGAGTTCGCGCGCCCTCGGCTGAAGGCCGGTTACGATGGCGACCGTCCGGGCCAGCTCTCCAGCCCGTCGCTTACCAGGCTCTACAGCACAGCCCGGGTCCCGTTCGGGGTAAAGTGACGCGCGGGCGGCGGGTTCGCACGCAAGGAGCACCGGACAGATGCAGCGAGAGCCGTGGCGCGTCGATGCGCTCGCCGTCGCAGAGTCGCTCCAGAGCGACATCCGCTTGGGCTTGACCAGCGAGGTGGCCGCCGAACGGCTCAAACAATCTGGACCAAACGCGCTCGATGCCGCGCCTCCCGCGCCGGCCTGGCGAAAGTTCGTTCAGCAGTTCCGGGACCCGCTCATCTACCTGCTCATCGGCGCGGTGGCGGTATCGTTCGCGGCGTGGCTTCTGGACGGGGCCGAAGGTGTTCCGTTCGAAGCCATCGTCATCGGTTTGATCATCATCGCGAATGCCATCCTGGGTTACCTCCAGGAGGCGCGCGCGGAGCAGGCGGTAGCCGCCTTGCAGCGCATGGCTGCCCCTACGGCGACCGTGGTGCGGGACGGGACGGCCCGCTCGATCATGGCCACCGGGGTCGTCCCCGGCGATGTGCTGCTCCTCGCCGAGGGCGACGCTGTTGCCGCCGATGCCCGCCTCATCGAGGCTGCATCGCTCAAGGTTGCGGAGGCCGCGCTCACGGGCGAAAGCGAACCTGTCCTGAAGGACCCGGCCCCGATTGACCGGCCGGCGAGCCTCGGCGATCGGCTCAACATGGTCTTCGCGGGCACCGCAGTCACAAGCGGGCGCGGGCGAGCATTGGTCACGCACGCCGGTATGCATACCGAAATGGGGAGCATCGCGCGCCTGCTCGCACGGACCGGCGAGGAGCCCACTCCGCTGCAGCGAGAGGTCCGTCTCATTGGACGTGTCCTTGGTTTGGCCGTCATTGCCATCGCCGTTGTGGTGGTCGGCGGCATTCTCCTGACCGCGGACATTCAGACGGCCAGTGACCTTGTGGACGTGTTACTGGTTGGTGTGTCCCTGGCGGTTGCAGCGGTGCCGGAGGGGCTCCCAGCCGTGCTCTCAGTGGTCCTCGCCCTCGGAGTTCAGCGCATGGCCCGTGAGCGGGCAATCGTGAGGAAGCTATCGTCGGTCGAGGCGCTCGGCTCGGCCTCGGTCATCTGCTCCGATAAGACCGGCACGCTCACGAGGAACGAAATGACCGTGGTTACGGTCATGACGGGCTCCGGCTCCGTGACGCTGACCGGCACCGGGTACTGTCCCGAAGGCGAAGCCCTGGTCGATGGCCGGCCACTTGGGAGCATCGGCGACGACCACCGGTTGCGCGAGGAAGTACTCGCCGTGCTCGGGGGTGGCAGCCTCGCAAACGATGCCGTCCTTCGGGAGGTCGATGGCCAGTGGACCGTGCAAGGTGACCCGACCGATGCGGCCTTCCTCGTGGCGGAAGCGAAGCTGGGGATCTCGGACCGGATGGATGCGCGCTTCGTCCGGGTCGCCGAGGCTCCGTTCACTTCCGAGCGCAAGCTCATGAGCACCCTCGAGGCAGATGCCGAGCGCGCTGGGAAGCTGGTGATCTTCACCAAGGGCGCGCCGAGTGTGCTCCTCGAGCGCTGCACTGCCGAGCGAGTGGCTGGCGAGGTCCGCACCCTCACGGACGCCCGGCGCAAGGAGGTCATCGAGAGCGTCGAATCGCTCGCCAGCCAGGCCCTCCGTCCGCTCGCCGTCGCCTATCGCGAGCTACCTCAAACTCACCCGGAGGCGATCTCCGAGGGTGCGTTCCAGGCGATCGAGTCGCTCGAGCACAGCCTCACCTACCTCGGTGTCGTCGGCATCATCGATCCACCGCGCCCCGAGGCTCGCGATGCCATCAGCGAGGCCCATCGCGCGGGCATTCGCGTCTTGATGATCACCGGCGACCATCCCGGCACGGCGTTGCGAATCGCCGGCGACCTCGGGTTGGCGCCCGAGGGGTCCCGCGTCGTCAGCGGCACGGATATCCAGAGCCTTGACGACGCCGCTCTGCGCGAGACCGTTCGCGATGTCGCTGTTTACGCTCGGGTCGCGCCAGAGCACAAGCTCCGAATCGTGGATGCCCTCCAGGCGGAAGGGAATGTGGTCGCCATGACGGGTGACGGCGTGAACGACGCGCCGGCCCTCAGGGCTGCCGACATCGGTATTGCCATGGGCGTTACCGGTACCGACGTCACCCGCGAAGCGGCGGATATGATCCTGGCGGACGACAACTTCGCGACGATCGTGGTGGCCGTCCGCGAAGGCCGCGCCATCTTCGCGAACATCCGCACATTCCTTCGGTTCTTGCTCTCATCGAACGCCGGTGAGGTGCTCACCATGTTCCTCGGCGTCGTTGCTGCCCGCATGCTTGGCCTGGACAAGACTGGTGAGGCCGTGGCCGTACCGCTTCTCGCGACCCAGATCCTGTGGATTAACCTTCTCACCGATACCGCACCGGCCCTGGCGCTGGGTGTCGATCCACCGGCCGACGACGTCATGAAATACCCTCCCCGGCGGCTGACCGACCGTGTCATCGACGCAGAGATGCAGCGGGGCATCATGTTCATCGGCGCGGTGATGGCCATCGTGACGTTGCTGGCCCTGGACCTGCGTCTCCCCGGAGGAATCATCGGGGGGAGTGGGGACATCGAGGAGGCCAGGACGATGGCGTTCACCACCCTCGTCCTGGCACAGCTCTTCAACTGCTTCAACGCCCGCAGCGACCTCACGAGCGCCTTCAACCGCATGTTCACGAACCGTTTGCTCTGGCTCGCGATTGCCGTTTCAGTGCTCCTCCAGGTGGCCGTTGTGCACGTGCCGTTCCTTCAGGAGGCATTCAGGACTTCGGCGCTCTCACTGGCCGACTGGGTGATCTGTGGAGCGCTCGCAAGCGTCGTCCTCTGGGCCGACGAGGCGCGCAAGATTGTGCTGCGATGGCGCCGCGCACGGAGGTAACCCTGCCCGCCTCCGAACTGTCAGAGGTAGTTCCCGCCGGCGAGCATCTCCCGCACGAGCCGGCGCTGCACCTTGCCACTGGCCGTCATCGGCAGTGCCTCTACCCGCTCGATCCGCGAGGGCACCTTGAACCCGGCGAGCCGCTCCTGCATCCACAACCGGATCTCCTCGGGTGCCGCGCCGTCGTCCGCCACAATCGCCGCCGCCACCAGCTGGCCCCAGGCCGGGTCCGGGAGCCCCACGACCGCGGCCTGGCGCACGGTGGGGTGCCGAAGCAGCAACGCCTCGATCTCGGCGGGGTACACGTTCTCGCCCCCGCTGACGATGAGGTCGTCGCGCCGGTCGAGTACGTACAGGTAACCATCGTCGTCGAGCCGCCCGATGTCCCCCGTGTGGAGCCAGCCATCGCGGATCGCCGCCGCCGTTGCCTCTGGCCGGCGGAAATATCCTGGCGTGACGACCGGCCCCGAGACCAGGATCTCTCCGGGCTCGCCGGGCGGCGCGTCAACCCGGAGGCGCGTCGTCACCAGCGGCTTGCCCGCCGAGCCGAGCCGCGCGATGGCGTCCGCCGGTGCGAGCGTCGCGACCTGGCTCGCGGTCTCGGTGAGCCCATAGGTCTGCACCACCGGGTAGGCCAGCGCCGCCGCCCGTTCGAGAAGGGCTTCCGGCACCGGGCCTCCGCCAACGAGCACCACGCGCACCTGCGATGCGCATGGCTCCGCATCCACATCGAGCAGGCGCTGCAGCATCGTCGCAACCACCGAGACGTGGGTAACACGGTCGCGACGCAGTGACGCGCTCAGGGCGCGTTCGCTGAACTGGCGGTGGAGCACCATCCCGGTGCCGTAGAGGACGCTCCGGATGACGATCGAAAGGCCCCCGACGTGGAACAGCGGGAGCACCGCCAGCCAGCGGTCCCCCGGCAGTACGCCAAGGTTGAACGCCGACCCTGCGGCGCTCGCAAGCATGTTCCCGTAGGTCAGGACGACGCCCTTTGGCAGACCGGTCGTCCCCGAGGTGTACATAATGCACAGCGGATCGCCGCTGGCGTGCGCCTCAACGCGAGGGAACGCACTGTCCGCGCGCTCGTCCAGCGGGAAGACCCGCGGGGGTGGAACCCCGGCCTCCCGCGCGGCGGCGGCCCCGGTTTCGGCAAGCGGGGCGTCACACACCAGGAGAGCTACCTCGGCGTCGCGAAGCTGGAACGCCAGCTCCTCCACACGCAACCGCGCATTCAGCGGCACCAGGATGGCCCCGAGCCTTGAAACGGCGTGGACCAGCTCCACCACTTCCGGAGCGTTCCACGCGAGCATCGCGACCCGGTCGCCCGGCTTCACGCCGGCCGCCCAGAGCACCCCCGCACACCGGTCGACCCGCTGGTCGAGCTCGGCGTACGTATGTTCGCCCTGGTCATCCACGAGCGCGATCACCCCCGGCATCACGCCCGCGCGGTGGGCCAGCCAATCGAGCATCGTCTCGCTCACGACGCCGCTTCCTCCCACGGTCCAGCGGCATACCGCTCGATCGCCTCGTAGTCGAACTCGATCCCAAGGCCAGGCGTTTCGGGCAGCGTTATCGAGCCCCGGCGGACATCGGGGACCCCGTGCCCGAGCAGGTCCTCCACGAGGCCGGCAGTCCCCAGCCCGCAGGCGGGCCCGGGCGAGCCAACGAGCGCGGCGAGGTGCATCGCGGCCGACGTGCCGGGAGCCAGGTCGAAGGTCGTGGTGACGATGGCCGGCAGCCCGGCGTCCCGCGCCCGGCACACCATCGCCACGCTCTCCGTGAGGCCCGATGCCATCGGCTTTACCACCAGCGCATCCGCGGCGCCGGCGGCGATCACCCGTTCGAGCTCTTCCAGTGTCCGGGTCGACTCATCCACCGCCAGGGGCACCGGCGAAGCAGCACGCAGTTCGGCCAGCGCGCCGTAGTCCGGCCCGGGCTCTCCGAGCGGCTCCTCGCAAAGCGCAACGCCGTATGGCGCGCATCCTGAGACGAAGGCCTCCGCCTCGGTGCGCCCCCAGGAGCGGTTCGCGTCACAGCGCAACACCACATCTGGCCCGACCGCCGCCCTGACTGCAGCCACGGTCGCGATTGAGCGTTCCGGACTGCCGCCAACCTTGAGCTTGATGGTGCGAAAGCCGTCTCGAACGAGCGCGACCGCACCTTCCGCGGCGGCAGTGGGGTCAGTCAGGTCGACCAATCCATTGACGTCGATCTCCGAAAAGGCCGCTGCCAGCGGAATAGACGCCTCTTTCGCCAGCCACCGGTACAGAGGCAGTCCCGCCATCACAGCGGCGAGGTCGGCAAGTGCCGTCTCGACACCGCAGACCGTCGCGCCGGACCATTCACCGGGGACGAACGCAGGAAGCTGCAGGCGCGCGAGGCCGTCGGAGGCTCCACGCCCGATCACTGCCATGGCGGCTGCCCTCAGGAACGCTTCGATCTCCCGGGCGTATGCATTGAACGATGCGCCTGCGGGCAGCGACGCCTCACCGATGCCGCGCTGCCCCCCGGCCGTCTCGACCTCGATGAGCACGCTCTCGCGCACCCGATAGGCCGCATGCGCATTCGTTACCGTGACCCTGAGCGGCACGGCCACGCGGCGCCAGCGCAAGCGCACCACGCGGGTGCCCGCCACTTCAGGGAGTTCGGGGGAACGCCGAGGGGTCGCTGTAGCGCGAGGGGCGCTTTTCGAGGAACGCATCCCGGCCTTCCTTTGCTTCGTCGGTCATGTAAAACAGCATGTTTGCGTTGTGGGCGAGCTCCGTCAGGCCGGAGAGGCCGTCGAGTTCGGCGTTGAAGGACGACTTCATCATGCGCAAGGCGATCGGGCTGTGCTGGAGCATCTCCCGCGCCCACTGCACACCCTCCGCCTCAAGCTGGTCGAGGGGGACCACCTTGTTGACCAGTCCCATCGCCTCGGCCTCGCGCGCATCGTACTGGCGGCAGAGATACCAGATCTCCCGCGCCTTCTTTTGCCCGACGATGCGCGCCAGCTGGGCGGCGCCGAAACCGCCGTCGAAGCTGCCCACGCGTGGGCCCGTCTGCCCGAAGCGGGCGTTCTCCGCGGCGATCGTGAGGTCACAGATGACGTGCAGGACGTGCCCGCCCCCCACCGCATATCCGGCGACCAGCGCGACCACCGGCTTGGGCATCGAGCGAATGAGCTTGTGGAGGTCGATGACGTTCAGGCGGGTGATGTTGTCTTCGCCAACGTAGCCGCCGTGACCGCGGATGCGCTGATCGCCGCCGGAGCAAAACGCGCGGCCACCCTCGCCGGTGAAGAGGACGACCCCGATGGTCGAGTCCTCGTTCGCATTCCTGAAGGCCTCGATCATCTCGAAGATCGTCTTCGGGCGGAAGGCGTTGTGAACTTCCGGCCGGTTGATGCTGATCCGGGCGATCCCCTCCGCCTTCTGGTAGATGATGTCGTCATAAGTTCCAGCAGCCTGCCATTCAATCGCCGTCATCTGTGGTCTCCTTCCGCGTTCAGAACGAATGCTGCCGCCTGGGCGGCGCACCATTCGGGGTTCTCGATATGTGCCGCATGCCCGGCGTTCGGGACGACCGCGGCCCGGCCGCAGGGAATCGCCGCGGCCAATTCATGGGCGAGTTCGGTATACCTCGTGTCCAGCTCTCCCGCCATCGCGAGGACCGGCATTGCCACCTCACTCAGCCGCCCGTGCAACGGTTCCTGCGCGCCGGTCCCCATCCCCCGGAGGCTGTTCGCCAGCCCTGCCGGGTCGCACCGGAGGCGCCCCGCCCGGACGGCGGCCCGTGTCTCCTCCGGGAGGCGCCGCTGCGACGCAAACAGCGGAATGGACTCCCAGTAATCGACGAAAGCGGACACGCCTTCATCGATGATGCGCTGCGCCAGCCGCGCGTCGTCGGCAACGCGCGCGGTCCGGCCGTCCGCCTCGGCGATGCCGGCCGAAGCGCCGATGAGCACGAGCCGCTCGACCGCTCCCGGGAACGCCGCGGCGACGTGCAGCGCCGTCCGGCCGCCCATCGAATACCCCAGCCAGGCGCAGCGCTCGAACCCGGCCATCCGCACGGCGGTCACGATGTCCGCAACGACCCGCGGCATCCGGTAGTGGTCTATCTCTTGGGGCTTGTCCGACTGGCCGTGCCCAACGATGTCGACCGCGACCGTGGTCAGGCGTTCGCGCAGCCGCTCGCCGAAACGACCCCACCCGGTGGCTGACCCGGTGAAGCCGTGCAGCAATACGATCGCCGGCCCGCTTCCCGAGACCTCGACGTTGAGTGAAATGCCGGGAGCGACCTCATACCGTGGCATGCGCGACCCCGGCTTCGTCCCACGCCGCCGATGCCGCCCGCTGCCACGCGGCGCGGTGCCATGCGGTGTTGGCGACCCGGTCTGTCCGCAGTTCGAGGACGCGCAGACCTTTTGCATTCCGCGCCAGCGCCGCCTGGAGTGCGTCCCAGCTGTCGATCCGTTCGTACTCGCCCCCGAAGAGCCGTACCGCGTGTTCGAACTCGATGTCGCCGGGCGTCCCGAACCAGGTCTCGAAGATGTCCTCATGAGCGGCCTGGGGCAGGTAATGGAAGATGCCGCCGCCGTTGTTGTTGATGAGGATGACGGTCAGGTCGAGTTGGTGCCGCTTCGCTGCCCAGAGCCCGGTCAGGTCGTGGTAGAAGGAGAGATCGCCGATCACCAGGACGGTAGGCCCGCCCCCCGCCGCCGCGACGCCGAGCGCCGTCGAGTTCACGCCGTCGATGCCGTTTGCCCCGCGGTTCGAAATGAACCGCAACGGTTTCGCGTCCGAGACCGTGAACGAGTCCAGGTCACGCACGGGCATGCTGTTACCGGCCACCACGGTTGCCCCGGCGGGGAGGGCCTCCTGCAGTTCGATGAAGACCCGTCCTTCGAATAGCGGTCCGGGCTGAAGCGCGGAGTGCCGCATCGCGGCCTGCGCGGCGGCATCTCTTGCCTTCCACGCATCGAGCCAGCCAGCATCAGCGCCGGGCCGGTCGGGCAACGCGCTCGCAAGCGCCGCGGCACTGACCGCCGGATCGCCGGGGAGCACCTGGTCCATCGCCACCGAACCGACCCGCCACGAACCCCACGGTTCGCAAAGGATGTGCACAGCTCTCGCATCATCCAGCAGTCCATTCAGCGCTTTCGAGGTGGGCCTGCCACCGAACCGCACCACTACGTCGGGCTCGCAGTCCCCGGCAGCTCGCCGATCGCGCAGCACGGCGTCGTACGACGCCATCACGTGCGACCGATCGTGACTGCCAACCCGAAGGCCGCTCAGCGGGTCGGCCAGCAGTGGAGCGCCGAGGGCGGCGGCGAGCGCTGCGATCGGCGCAACGGCAGCAGCTGATACTTCCGGCCCGGCGACGATGAGCGGGCGACGGGCGCCCTTCAGCACGCCCACAGCAGCCTGGATGTCGGCGGCGAGCGGGGCCGGTGTCCCGGAATCAACCGTGCGGGTGACGGGCGCCGGACGTTGCTGGCTCGCGCCCGGGCCGATCAGCGGTTCTTCGAAGGGAAAGTTCAGGTGCACAGGCCCCGGGTACGGGCCGAGCGACTCGCGCACGGCCCGCAACGCGACGGTCGCGAAGAAGCCTGGCTCGAAGGCCGCGCCGTGTGGCGTTGGAAGGTCCTGCGCGAACCGCGTCGTGGTCCCGAACATCCCGGCCTGTGGCATCGTCTGTTCCGCGCCCACGTCGCGCAGCCGCGGCGGGCGGTCGGTCGTGCAGACAATCAGCGGGACGCCCGAGAGGTGCGCCTCGGTGACCGCCGGGTAGTAGTTCGCCGCCGCGGTCCCCGACGTGCAGACCAGCGCTACCGGCCGGCCCGTCGCCTTCGCCAGCCCCAGCGCGAAGAAGGCCGATGCACGTTCGTCCAGGTGCAGCCACGGGCGGATTGCTGGCTGCATCGCGAACGCGATCGTCAGCGGAGTCGATCGCGAACCGGGCGTGATGCACACATGCGCGACGCCGTGAGCGACAAGGCTATCAACAAACGCCGCCGATGCAGCCTCGACGGCCAGCGGTCCATCAGAGGCCATCGACGGCCTCCCGCAGCGGACGGAACTTGGTTTCGGTTTCCGCGTACTCTCGTTCGGGGTCCGAGCCCTGGACGATGCCGGCGCCGGCGTAGAACCTCGCGGTGGCCCCTCGAATCAGGCCAGACCGGAGCCCGACGGCGAATTCGCCGTCGCCATCCAGCCCAAGGCGGCCGATCGGTCCCGCATACCAACCGCGGTCGATGCCTTCGAGTCTGTCGATGGCTGCGACCGCCTCGGCCCTCGGCGAGCCGCCAACGGCCGGAGATGGATGGAGCGCCGCGACCACCGTCAGGACGTCTTCGCTATGGTGGAGTTGCCCGTTGATGGGCGTCCGAAGGTGTTGGATGTTCGCCACGCGGAGGATCTCCGGTTCGGCCGGGATGTCCAGCGCGCTGCAGAACGGGGCAAGGCCCTCCCTGAGCGCCTGGACCACGAATGCGTGTTCGCGCCGCTCTTTGGCGTCGCTCAACAGCCGTGCGGCGAGCACGTCATCGCTCTCGGGGTCGCCGCCACGCGGCACGGAACCGGCGAGGGCGACGGTGCTGACGGTCCCGCCACGCACGCGGCAGAGCAGTTCCGGCGTGGCGCCAAGCCAGGCGCTGCCGGCCTGGGCGATCTTGAACACATAGCAGCCGCCGTAACGCGCCGCGAGGCGATCGAGCACGACCCCCTCGTCGATGTCGCCGTCGCGCTGGACATCCGCCGTACGCGCCAGGACGACCTTCTGGTAGCGTCCCTCCGCGATCTCGTCGATGGCAGAGGAGACCACGGCGCACCAGTCGGCGCCGGGAGATTCCGCCGGCCAGGCGGGCCGGACAAGCTGGGCTGGGGGCCTATCCGGCGGGTCGCCGGCGAGCTTCTCCTCGATGGCGGCACGGCTCATTCGGGGTTCCAGGCGGAGTGTCACGCTTCCTTCGACGGTCTCGCCCGTGATCGCCAACAACAGGCGCGGCAGCACGAACGCCCAGCCGCCAAACGGGTCCCAGGCGGGGTCACGCATGCTACCCCCGGCAACGAAGCGCGCGCCGCCGAAGAAGGCTGGCCGAGCGCGCCCTCCTGCAGTATCCAACCGGGGCAAAGCGGTCGCGTCCCGCAGGACCCTGGCCGCCTCGTGGAGCGATGAGTCCCGGGGGCCATGGAGCCGCATCTCCCGGCCGAACCCGGCCAGGACAGTCTCGCTGCCAGCCGGCCTCCAGATCACGGTTGCAGCCCGGAGCAGCCCGATGCGTTCTGGTGCTTCCGCTCCCTGGAATGCGCTATGAGGAACCGGAAGAGTCACAAGCGAAGGGGAAGCCAGGCCGGCTGCGATGGACGCGAACGTGCCGGCGAGTTGAGCGCGGACGGAGTCCAGTCGTGGTTCGTCGAGCATTCAGTGGATCAGGCTATCGCGCCCGGCCGCTACGGGCAGTACGGCGGCTCACTCCCGCTGCCGGGTTCGGGCGTTCCCGCGTATAGTCCCGCTGCGAATGGAGGTACACCATGGATGCTCTTGGCTTCATGAAACAGACCCTGGACTTCATCCATCGCGGCTTCAGGGGCGCGCCCGAAGGGCTTTCGGATCACCAGTTGCATTTCGTTCCCGAAGGCCAATCCCACTCGGTCGCCTGGTGCATGTGGCACGCCGCCCGGATCGAGGACCTGTTCTTTCAACAGATCTTCCAGGGGAAGCCCGCCGAGTGGGAAACCGGCGGCTGGGCGGCCAAGACCGGTCTCCCCGAGAAGGGCTTTGGGACGGGCCAAACCACCGAGGATGCGGCTGCGCTTCGTATCGCGTCGCTCGAACAGTTCCGCGAATACCAGGCGCGCGTCGCCGAGCTTTCGGTGGCATTCCTCGAGTCGGCTTCGAAGGAGGATCTTGAGCGGGAGGTGAAGCTTGGAGAGCGGACGGAGAAGCTGGGCGAATCCATCAACCTGCACCTGGTGATACACCTCAACGGCCACCGCGGCGAGGTGAACCTCCTGCGCGGAATGATGGGCTTTGATCCGGTGTTGTTGAACCAGGGTGGGTAGGCTCGCCCGGATGCAACGTTCCCCGGCCGCACCCGGTGGTCGCTGAGCCCCGGGTCGGTTAGGTTAGCGCCCATCGTCCTGCGCCAGCGTCTCCCCGTTGGGCCCGCGTGTTGCAGAGCGGCAACGCGGTCTCCGCGATGGCTCCGAGGTTCGAAAGTGGCCGGTGGGTTCATTCCTTGAGCATTCGTGAACGGCCGGTGGCCAGTGGGGTGCACGTCACCCGGATGGTGGCCCGCCGGAAGTTCCGGGGGCCGGGAAGCGGCATCTCGGAGATCCTCGGCGGGTTTGGCATCGTCCTGGCTACCGGGAGCTTGCTCCTCATGCTGCCAATCGCGTCCGAATCGGGCGATTGGGGAAGCCTCGTCGATGCGGTCTTCACCGCGGTTTCGGCCATTTGTGTTACGGGGCTGGTGCTGCACGACACCCAGGCTCACTGGAGCGCCTTCGGCGAGGGTGTAATCGTGCTGCTCATCCAGGTTGGGGGCCTCGGCTACATGCTGGGCACCACCGTCGTCCTTTGGGCATTCGGGCGCCAGCTCGGCCTCCGGGACCGCAACATGCTGCGGCTGTACTACGGCGCCCCCAGCATGAAAGAGACGCTGTCTTTCGCGCGCGGCGTTGCGCTGTTCACGCTCATGTTCGAGGCCGCCGGCGCGGCCATCCTCACCGCTGCGTTCCTCGTCGATGGGCACGACCCCGGCGAAGCCCTCTGGTGGGGCATCTTCCACGCAGTCTCGGCATTCAACAACGCCGGATTTAGCGTCACCGGCGCCGACATGGCGCCGTTCTCAGGCAACCCGGTGGTGCTGCTCACGCTCACCACGCTGATCGTTGCCGGGGGAATCGGCTTTATCCCCCTCCTGATGCTGAAGAACCGGCGATCGTTCCGGCGCCTGCCGCTCGATTCCAAGCTGATCCTCTCGACATCGGCCGCGCTGCTTGTAGCGGGAACGCTCTTCGTCGGCGTGTTCGAGTGGCGTAATGATGGGACCCTGGGGGCCGTCCCGGCAGAAGACCGCCCCGTTGTGGCGCTGTTCCACAGCGCCAACGCCCGCACAGCCGGCTTCAGCGCCATTGACGTCGGCGCGCTCCACGATGAGTCGAAGGTCCTCACCGTCGGGTTGATGTTCGTTGGCGGAGCGGCGGGCTCCACCGCTGGCGGCCTGAAGGTAGGTGCTTTTGCCATGCTCTTCGCGGTGATGCTCGCGACCCTTCGCGGCCGCGAAGAGGTGAGTGTCTTTCGGCGCCAGGTCCCCACGGCCATCATCCAGCAGGCGACAACGCTGGCGCTGTACTTTGTCGCGCTCGTTTTCAGCTTCTCACTCGCGCTCACGCTCACGTCCCACCAGGAGTTCCTCGATACGCTCTTCGAAACGATGTCGGCGCTGGGGACCGTCGGTTTCAGTGCCGCCGGCACACCCGTATTCGGGACCGGCGGGCACGTCGTCCTGATCGTGGCGATGCTCTTCGGCCGGTTCAGCCCGTTGATGCTCGTGCTGTACATGTCCCAGCCTCGAAAGAAGCCGACTTACCACAGCCCCACCGACAGCGTGAGGTTGGGTTAGAGATGACCGCCACCACCGGCCGGCAGGCAGCCGCCACCGGCATCCTCAGCCGGCGCATGGCCGTGCGCCCCAGGCTCCGGGGTCCTGGGAGCGGGATCTCCCAGGTTGCCGCTGGCTTCGGAACCGTGCTCGTTGTCGGGACCCTCCTGCTCATGCTGCCGTTCGCATCCGACTCCGGCGATTGGGTCCCCCCGCGGACAGCATTCTTCACCGCGACATCCGCGGTCTGCGTGACCGGGCTCATCGTGGCCGACACGCACGTGCATTGGAGTGGCTTCGGGCATGTCGTGATCCTGGTCCTCATCCAGGTCGGGGGACTCGGATACATGCTGGGAACATCGGTGGTGCTCTGGGTGATGGGGCGCCAAATGGGGCTCCGCGATCGCAACATGCTGCGCCTTTACTACGGTGCGCCCAGCATGACAGAGACCTTCTCCTTCGCGAAGGCAGTCGGCCTTTTCTCCCTTGTGTTCGAAGTGGCCGGCGTAGCGGTGCTGACTGTGGCCTTCATACTGGACGGCACACCTCCCGGCCAATCCCTGTGGTGGGCGTTCTTTCACTCCATCTCGGCCTTCAACAACGCTGGCTTCAGCATCACCGGAGCCGACATGGCCCCGTTTGCCGCGAACCCCTTCATTCTCCTTACGCTCACGGTGCTGATTACCGCGGGGGCCCTCGGCTTCTTGCCGATAGTCACCTTCATGCGCCGCCGGTCGTTCAGGCGGCTGCCCCTCGATTCGAAGCTCATCTTCGTCACGTTCGGCTCCGTCCTGGCCGCCGGAGCCATCTTCGTTGGGATGGCCGAGTGGCGTAACGACGACACGCTCGGCGGCATCGAAGCGCGTCACCGCCCCGTCGCCGCCCTCTTTCACAGCGCGAACCGAACCGCCGGCTTCGGCGTGGTCGAGGTTGGGGCGATGACCGATGAGTCCAAGATCGCGACCATGGGGCTGATGTTCGTTGGTGGGGCCGCCGGCTCCGCGGCAGGAGGATTGAAGGTTGCCGCGTTCTCGTTACTGCTTGCCATGATGGTCGCCACGCTGCGAGGACGCGAAGTCGTAACCGCTTTCGGCCGCCGTATCCCGCCACTTGTCATCCAGCAGGCAACAACCCTCGCCCTGTACTACGTTGCCATGGTCTTCGTCTGTACAGTGGCCCTGACCTTGACTTCCGAGTTGGCGTTCGTCGATGTCGTTTTCGAGGCGGTCTCCGCCGTTGGCACGGTTGGCTTCAGTGCCGGGGGCACCTTATCGTTTGGAGGCGCTGGACACGCTGTCCTCATCGTGGCGATGCTCTTCGGACGGTTCAGCCCACTACTCCTTATCCTCTACATGTCGAAGCCACGCCGGAAGCTCCGGTACCACCACCCTTCAGATAGCTTGAGGCTCGGTTAGCCCGTGAAAGTCGCCATCCTGGGTCTTGGCCGGTTCGGTTCACAGCTCGTGGAAGAGCTCGTTGGCATGGGCCTGGAGGTCCTTGCCGTCGACGCGGACAGTGGGCGAGTGAACTATCTCGCGGAAGTAGCCACCCTGGCCGCGGCCGGCGACCTCACCGATTTCGAGTTCCTCTCATCGCTGGCTCTCGAGACGTACGACTCTGTCGCTGTGGCCATCGGCAGCGATGTCGCCACCAGCGTATTGCTCACGCTCACGCTGAAGCGCCGGCTGGAACTCCCGCACGTTGTCGCGAAAGCCAGCACGAAGGACCACGCCGAGGCTCTTCGTCTCACCGGCGCCGACATCGTGGTCAACCCCGAACAGGAGGCTGCCATCCGGCTGGCCCACACGCTTGGCCCGTCGAGCCACCTCGGCGAGTATCTCTCGCTCGGCCCGACTTTCGGATGCGCCAAGCTGGAAGCGCCTGCTTCCGCGCATGGCAGGAACCTCGGGACGCTCGATGCGTTCACACGTCATAACGTCGTACTGCTGGCCCTGATCCGGGATGACGTCGTGACCTTCAGGCCCGACCGCGAAGTGGTCGTCGAACCCGGTGACGTCTGGCTCATCGCGGGCGATGACGAACAGCTCCGCAGGGCAGGCAGCTAACTTCGTCTGGCTGGTGCGGAATTGACCCGGGCCACGAACGCCTCGCCCCTCGGGGAGAGCCGGTACCCGGTCGCCAGGCTGATCGTGAGCCCGAGGGCCTTCAACTTCCTCACATCCAGCTTGAACGACCGAGTGTCGCGGCGCAGCAATGCCGCCAGGTCGCCCGCCCGTCGCCCGGGATGCTCGGCAATGAGCTGGAGCGCAGCCTGGGTCCACGGCCCGAAGGGACTCGCACGGTCCCACCGTGCCAGCCGCTCACGAATCTGGTCGGTGTCATCAACGGTGAGAGCGTCCGCCGCAGCCAGTTCGTCCCGCGGGTCTGGGCCGTCGAGACGGCGGAACGCAACTCGGTAGACCGGCAGCGTTGGATCGCCACGCAGGTCGGTGGCCAGGCCCCTGGCAGTCTCGTAGCCCGCCAGCCTTGCCTCGTCGTCGGAGATGGTCCCGGCCGCGACCACCGCCAGGGAGTCGACCGCAATCAGCCCCGCTGGCGTACGGTACACGTGCCCCGCCACCGCCTGCGGCCGCTTCCAGCGGCGGAACGTCACCGTGATGGAGCCGTCCGCGATACCGGGCCAGAACCTCGACTTGAACAACATGCGCGAGATTGTAGGGGGTGGCAGGGAGTGTCGCGTCCTCAGGCAGGGTCCACCCGGAACAGCGGGTACCGGCCGGCCAGTGCCGTGAACTCGCTCATCGGCGCGTCGATCGCGACAGGGACGAACGGCCTTGCACCGGGCGCCAGCAAACGCCCACGAAAACTCCCCCGAGGGCCAACACGGCTGCAATCCGCTTAGCGGCCTTCACGCTTTAGTCCCAGCGGCACTGCCCCGCACTGGCGGGCTGCTCAGCGATACGCCGTGCGGAAATGCTCCCATGTCATCCGCACCAGCAACTGGGCGAGCGGGATGTCCGCATACTGCACCGGGACGGCCTCCGAAAAGTACGATACCGCGTACGCGTACCGCCGGTCCGGCCCGAACCGCACAATGGCCACATCGTTGTCGACGTACCCGTCCCAGAGCGGAACGAAGCCGTTCTTGTGGCTCACGGTCGCTTCCGCGGGAAGCGCGGCGGTAAGGTAGTTCAGCCCCGGCTTTACGCCGACCATCGCCTCGATCAGCCACGCCGTGAGCTCCTCATTCAACAGGTGCCGGTGGTACAGCGCCTCAAGCGCCAGGTTCGCGTCATCGGCAGTGATGAGGTTGTCAGCGCTGAGTCCCAGCGACTCGTTTGGGAACGCCGGCGGATGGTCGAGTGAGGTCGAACGCATCCCGATCACCTCCCGCTGCAGCTCGCGCACCCGCCCGACTCCAGCCACGATGTCGCCGCCGCCGAGCTTCTCGTACAGGGCCCGTCCCGTGACTGCGTCGCTCGCGTAGATGGTCCGGCGGATGAGCGCGTCTACGTCGTCCAGCGGGAAGAACCCGGCCTGCACGTCCCGCAGCGCGGCGATGATGGCGAAGAGGTTCATCACGCATGCAGCGCGCTGCATGCGGTCGCCGTGGATGCTGATGTGCTCGCCGGTCTGCAGGTCGGTAACGGCGAAGGCGAAGTCCCCGGGCGTGCTGGCTGACGCTATCGCATGGGCGAGCGCCGCCCGCAGCTCCCTGAGGCCCTCGGTGGGTGGCGCAGCGGGTGACGACCCGGTGAGGTAGGCAAGGCCCGGCACAACCACCCGAAAGGGGAGTCCTGCATAAACGCGGATGTGGGTCGTCGTCTGCGCGAAACTGACGGCCGGGGCCGGTGGCGGCTCATCCGGAGCGCAGTAAACCGGGGAGACGGGCTCATCGGCGACGGCGTGCGGAGGATGAGCGCCGCTCCCAACGGTGACGGCAAGAAGCAGGGCTGTGGCCGAGGTCACCCCGCCGATCCATCGATGAATTCGCATAGCGCCCACTCACCCCTGGCTGTCGGTAGGGGGTTCGCCCCGGAGACACGCCAGCGTTAGATGACGATATATCCGGTCACCAGAGGAACAGTATCACGACCGATGATGACCGGCGTTCTCGGAGACATCGCGGCCACCCGGCCGCCCTGGTTCCGCCGCGGGCGTCCCGCCGCCCGGTCGCCCCCGGAGCTCTCCCTGGCGCGTATCGACCGGCCCGTTGAGCGCGCAACCCGTATGATGGGCTGTACTGGCCGAAGTGGCGGAATGGCAGACGCGGCGGTCTCAAAAACCGCTGAGCCACAAGCTCGTGTGGGTTCGAATCCCACCTTCGGCACCAGTTTTCAGATTCAGAATCGGGTGAGCGGCCCGAGTCCACCCCACCCCGATCATCCGGCTCGACCCCTATGCTGACCCGTTCACTGGCTCGACGCGGCGGGTACCGTGCCCAGGGCATCTGCGGCGGCCTGCAGCCAGGTCCGGGACCGCGTGCGCGTAGATGCTCAGGGTCGTCGCCGTGTTTGCGTTCACTGCGCGGATAGGCCGATCGTAAACACGGCCGCGGCATCGCGCGCTCGGATTAGGGACCATCCGGGACGGCAAACGCCTCGAAGACAGCCAGTCACGTCCGCTCGCGACTACTCTGGCAGGTGCCTATCCGAAGAAGTGGGCCACGCGGGCGATCACCTGCTCGCGCAGCGCGCGCGAGTTCTCGGTGAGCTGTGGGTCCGTGGCTTCCGGCTTGGGAGCCTCCGGCTCGGGCGTGTTGTAGAACTCCTCCCGGAACTTGGCTTCCGGGGTTGGGTCGCCGTGAGGCACGACGATGGAGAGCGAAACGAGATCATAAAGCATGGTTGCGGCGACTCCTCTGTGAATGTGACTACTTTCACAAATATCGTAGCAGATGAACCGCCGAGTTTTGTTACAAATATGAAAATTTCAGTCCGGCGTCGAAGACTCCCATGCCTGCCATAGACACAGCACATAACCATCGGGGCCGAGCACCTGGCATTCGACCGCACGCTCGAACTCGTACGGGGCCGCGATCGCCTGGGCGCCCCGCCTCAGCGCTTCGCGGTAGGACTCCTGTACATCGTTCACGCGAATCCTGAGCTCGGCCCCAATCCCGCGCGCGACGCCTTCTTTCGCGAGGGCCTCGTACCACGGATGGCCCCGGTAGCTCTCGTCGTCATGCACCTGGAGGTCGACTCCGCCCACCGAAAGCGCCGCAAACCCGGGGTGACGCTGCCGCACTTCCGCCCCGGCAACGGCCTGCAAGAAGTCAGCCACCGCGTAGACATCGGTCGCCCAGAGGGTGATTGCGAAGCTTGTTCCAGGTTCCAACTGCCTTCCTGCGCCCCCGTTCCTTCCGAAGATAACTAACTGTCAACTGTCAAGGCCAAAACTTGCCATAATGAGTAACTTGCTCGGAATGGACTCTAGGCCGGGCGGAATTTTGGCAGCGCCACATCCTCGTGCTGCTCGAACTCGACCACCACGGCCATGCCCACGCGGATCTGGTCGTCGGCGATCCCGACCATGTTGGTCGGGAGGCGGGGGCCCTCTTCGAGCTCCACGATGGTTACGTTGTAGGGGTTCTGAAACCCCGGGTGGTAGCGCTGGTGCATGATCCCGAAGGTGCGCACAGTGCCGCGTCCGCTGCCCTGCTCCCACGTGAAGTTTGGAGAGAGGCACGCGTCGCAATGCTGGCGAGAAGGCAGGCGCCAGGTGCCGCAATCGCTGCAGCGCATCAGCATCAGCCGGCCTTCCATCGCCCCTTCGAAGAACGGGCCGGAGGTTTCGTCGGCTTCGGGGAGCGGTTTCGGGATCGCGGTCTCAGTCATGGTCTGGCTCCTCAATTCGCGTGCGGGCTCAGGATGAGGCAGGCGTGATAGCTCAGGCTGCCCCCGTTTCCGGTCACGAGCACGGTGTCGTGCTTGGCGACCTGGCGCTCCCCGCCCTGTCCGCGGGCCTGGATGATGCCCTCGCTGAGCGGCGTCATGCCCCACATGTAGTAGCCGGAGAGCTCGCCGCCCCCCGTGTTGGTGGGCAGTGAGCCGCCCGGGCCGAGCTTTCCGTCCTCCACGAACGGCCCGCCTTCGCCCTTCTGGCAGAACCCGTAGTCCTCGAGGGTGACCAGCACGGTGTAGGTATAGCAGTCGTAGATCTGGCAGACATCGATATCCGCCGGGCCGGCGCCGGCCATGGCATAGGCGGTTTTCGCCGCAAGCTGGGCGCCGGTCTGCGTTTCCCACTCCGCACCCGTCCGCCCTGTATCGCCCGGGTGGCCCTGGCCCATGCCGAGCACGTAGACCGGCGGCTGGGGCATCTCCCTTGCCGCAGCGGCGCTGCTGACAACGACCGCTACGGCGCCGTTCGAGACCAGGCAACAGTCGAGCAGGTGGAGCGGCTCGATAATCCAGCGGGAGTTGTGGTAGTCCTCCAGCGTGATGGGGCTGCGCAGCTGCGCGAGCGGGCTCATCGTCGCCCACTCCCGCTGTCCGACCGCGATGATGCCCAGCTGGTCCTGCGTTGTGCCGTACTCGGCCATGTGCCGCCGTGCGGCGAGGGCGTATGGCGTGTTCGCCCCGAAGTAGCCCGCCGCCGCATACAGCCCGGACATGCCGCGCGGGCGTTGCGGGTTTCGCGCGGCGCCACCATAGGCCGCCCCCGCTGAACTCCCTTCGCGGAGTGGCGCATCGGCGAATACGCAGAGCACGTGGTTGGCCATCCCCGCGGAGATGGCAAGTGCCGCGTACTGGACCATCTGCGCCGCGGTCGAACCGGCCGCGTTCATATGGTTGAGCAGGCGCAGGTTCTGCATGCCCATGTAGTTCTGGAGTCCCAGCGTGAGCCCGCCGCCCGTTGTCCCCGTGATGCCAGCGTTGATGAGGAGGCCGTCGACCTGGTCTTTCCGCAGTCCGGCGTCGGCGAGCGCGGCCCGCGTCGCGTCGGCCGCCAGTTCCGTGGTCGACTTGTAGATCCGGCCCATCGGCGTCATGCCGAGCCCGGTAATGGCAGCGGCGCCACGCAACGGATGTCCCATGCAGCAGTCCCTCCGCGCCCGATTCTACCGGGAAGCCGGGGGCATGCCAGTGTCAGAAACGATAGCGTGCCAGGTCTTCCGCAATCGTGGTGTTCGCCAGGCCTTCGGCCGTGACCTCCGGCGTAAGGTGCGTCAGCACCAGCTGCGCGTCCGGGGCCATAGCGGCCCGGACCATTGGGATGTCGTCGACCAGGTTCATATGGATGTCGAGAACGTCGGAGCGCGAGGCACACTCGCTCACGAGGACTTCGGCGTGACGGGCCATATCGCGTACCGCGTCGCACATCGCGGTGTCGCCGGTGTAGGCGAACTTGCGGCCACCGAGCGTCGCATTGAATCCGAGCGATCCCGAGAGCCGCCGGTCGTGCTTGACGGCCAACGCTTCCAGTTCGAGCCCGGCCACAGCGACACGGTCACCCGAATTCGCCTCAACCCAGTTGATTTCGTACTTGATGTCGAAGATGCCGGGGTACACCTTCAGTGCGATGCCGGATGCCAGTTCGCGGGTCCCCGGTGGCCCGACGATCGTGACGGGATTCCGGCGCCCGTAGTACTTCCACTGGAGGAGGAGGAACGGCAGCCCCAGGAAGTGATCGCCGTGATGGTGGCTGATGACCACCGCTTCCAGCGCGTTCGCATCCAGGCCCAGCCGGTTCAACGACTGGAGCGCCTGGGGCGGCGCTTCGAACAGGAAGCGTTCGTCTACGACGAACCCATTCCAGCAGAGACCGCCCGGGGCGAAAGCGTTTCCTGTCCCGATAAACCGCAGCTCGAGGTCGCTCACGGGAGCTACTCTACTGGTTTCGCGCCTACGATCGGGCCTGTTTGCGGCGCCGGAATGTGAACTGCTTCACAGAGGTGGCTTTGTCGAGCCCGGACGTCCACAATTTCACGGTGAGTTACCGCATCGGCATCATCAACGTCACCGGATACGCGGGCATGGAGGCGGCACGCCTGCTCTGGAAGCACCCGGAGGCGCGGGTCGTCGCCGCGACCGGCCGTTCCCTCGCCGGCCAGCGTCTCGGCGACGCATTTCCGAGCCTCGCCATCTACGGCGACTTCCCAATCACCGACGAGATCCAGGAGAGTGTGGATGTCGTGTTCTCCTCGCTGCCGACGGCTGCGAGCGCGGCAGCGTGCGCGCCTTTCGTGCACGCCGGCGTGAAAGTGGTCGACATCGCGGCGGATTTCCGCCTTCGCGAACCGGGCGCGTTCGAGGAGTGGATGAGCGGCGGCCAGCCACACCCCGCTCCGGAGCTCCTTTCCGAGGCGGTCTACGGATTGCCCGAACTTAACCGCGAGCGGATCTCGGCGGCGCGCCTGGTCGCGAATCCCGGCTGTTACCCGGCAGCGTCGCTGCTGGCGCTGGCTCCCGCGGTTGCCGCGGGCCTCGTGACGGGCCAGATCGTGGTCGATGCGAAGTCCGGGGTCTCCGGCGCCGGCCGCGGTTCGGGAGGCGGCTTCGCCTATGCAGAAGTCAACGAGGACGTTTCTGCCTACAAGATCGCCAACCACAACCACCAGCCTGAGATCCAGCAGGAACTCGCCGGACTGGGTGAGGCGCGGGCGCCTCGTGTCACCTTCGTCCCGCACCTGGTACCGATGACACGTGGGATCCACGCCACCTGCTACGCCCCGCTCGTCCGGGCGGTGACGAAGGCCGAAGTGCTGGAGGTCTACCGCGACTTCTACCGGTCAGCGCCGTTCACCCGCGTTGTCGATGCCCCTCCCCACACGAAACACACCCTTGGGACGAACATGTGCTTCGTCCACCCGGCTGTCGACGAGCGCAATGGGATGCTGGTCGCGGTAGGAGTCCTGGATAACCTCGGCAAGGGCGCGGCGGGCCAGGCCATCGAGAACATGAACCTGATGCTCGGCATCGAGCAGACCGCGGGGCTGGACCTCCCGGCGGTGTACCCGTGACCGCGGAGGTGGACCCCGACGGACACGCGACCTCCCCTCGCGGGTTCCTCGCCGGAGCAACGTATGCCGGCGTCAAGACCTATGGCGAGGGGAAGCTGGACGTTGGGGTCCTCGCCTCCGGGCTGCCGTGCACCGTCGCGGCGACCTACACGAAGAACGTCTTGCACTCGGCTTCGGTCGACATCAACCGGGCGAGACTGGCGGCAGGGCCCGCGCGCGCGGTGGTCGTGAACGCCGGGGTGGCGAACTCCAGCACGGGGCAACGCGGAATCGAGGATGGCCTGAGAATGACCGCTCTCACGGGCCAGAAGCTCGGCATCGCGCCAGAAGAGGTGCTCGTGTGCAGCACCGGCGTCATCGGCCACTACCTGCCAATGGATAAGCTCGAGCGCGGAATCGCCGCTGTCGAGATGTCGCCGTCGGGGGGGGAGCCGTTTTCGCGCGCCATCATGACCACCGACACGCGAGCAAAGCGCGGCTCGGTGCGGTTCGGGCCCTACACCCTGGGTGGATGCTGCAAGGGTTCGGGGATGATTCACCCGG
The DNA here is from genome assembly GCA_003104995.1 of Dehalococcoidia bacterium. Lineage (GTDB taxonomy): Bacteria > Chloroflexota > Dehalococcoidia > Tepidiformales > Tepidiformaceae > Amarobacter. The sequence goes on along the minus strand of PQAO01000026.1, from coordinate 180,877 downwards.
ATATGGCGACGATGCTCGCCTTCCTGACGACGGACGCGCCGGTCGACCAACCGTTCCTCCAGCAGGCTCTCAGCGAGGCCGTGGACCGGTCATTCAACCTGGTCTCCGTCGATGGCGATACCAGCCCGAGCGATACGGTGCTGTTGTTCGCGAACGGCGCCGCGGGTGGCGAGACGATCTCCGAAGGTTCACCTCTCGCGGACGGCTTCCGCGGCGCGCTCGGCGCGCTCTGTGTGTACCTGGCGAAGGAGATCGCCCGCGACGGCGAGGGTGCGACGAAGCTGGTTGAGTTCCGCGTCACCGGTGGAGCGACTACAGCAGAAGCGCGCGCGCTCGTGCGCCTCCTCAGCACCTCGTACCTGCTGAAGTCCGCCATTCACGGGGCCGATCCTAACTGGGGAAGGATCGCGGCTGTCATCGGCCGGTCCGGCCTCACGGTACATGAGCCCGGGGTGACCATCGGCATCTGCGGTGTGCGCGTGTTCGAGCGGGAACGGCCAACAGAGTTCGACCCCGCGCGGCTTTCGGAAGCCATGAAGGGCGACACCATCGTGATTGAGGCAGACCTCGGCGCGGGTGGTGGCGAGGCCACGGGCTGGGGCTGCGACCTCTCGGCTGAGTACGTCTCCATCAACGCGGACTACCACACATGAGCCGCCCGCTGGTCATCAAGATCGGCGGGAGCACACTCGGATCGGCCGACACGACGTTCCGGGACGTGGCCGCGCTCGCCGCCGCGGGAAGCGTGCCCGTCGTGGTTCACGGTGGCGGCGCCGAGGCCAGTAAATGGCTCGAAGCCATGGGTATCCCGTCGCGCTTCGAACGGGGGCTGCGGGTCACCGACGAGCGTGTGCTCCCGGTCGTGGTCGCCGTCTTTGCGGGTCTCGTGAACAAGCGCATCGTGAGTGCCATCAATGCCGCGGGCGCTACTGCCGCCGGGATCTGCGGCGCCGACGGCCGCATCCTTGAGTGCCGCATCGCCGCGCCCGAGCTGGGCTTCGTCGGCGAGCCCGTCGCAGTCCACACCCGTGCCATCACCGCGCTCCACGCCGCCGGCATCATCCCGGTAATCGGGCCGATCGGCTTCGTGCCCGGGCAAGAATCGGACCAGCTCGTCAACGTGAACGCGGACACGGTAGCCGGGGACATCGCAGCTGCCCTGAACGCTGAGCGCCTCGTCTTCCTGACCGACGTGGAAGGCGTGCGCGACGCCAATGGAACGGCCATCCCTCACCTCACCGCTGAGGAGGCGCGCGGACTCGTTTCCGATGGCACGGTTTCCGGCGGCATGATCCCCAAGGTGGAAGCCTGCCTCCACGCGCTGTCGCTCGGAGTGTCCGTCCAGATCGCCGACGGCCGCCGCGCCGGGATCCTTCGTTCCCTCGATGGAGCCGGCACCGTCCTCACGTTCTGAACCTTACGGTTGAATCTGCCCGTTCTCCCAAGCGTGACATCCGTCTCCCGGGTTGACAGAATCATTGGCAACCGTGAACGAGACTGAGACGATTTTCCCCACCAGCGCCCCAACGGCCGCGGAGACAACCTCGCCCCAGGCCCCGCCGTTTGACCTCGATGATCCCGCGCTCTATCTCAACCGGGAGTTGAGCTGGCTGGAGTTCAACCACCGTGTACTCGAGGAAGCCCGCGACCCGCGCAACCCCCTCCTCGAACGCGTGAAGTTCGTCGCCATCACGGCCAGCAACCTCGACGAGTTCTACACCAAGCGCGTTGGATGGCTGAAGCGGATGCTCGCGGCCGACCCGCGCGCCCAAACCGCCGATGGCCGCACCATTGGGGAACAGATGGAACTTGTCATCGACCGTTGCGTCGCGATGCGCCGCGACATCGATCAGACCTGGAAGGAGTGCCTGGCGGCCCGCCTGGCCGAACACGGCATTCGTATCGTCCGCTACCAGGAGCTGGAACCCGGCGCCCGTGAGCGCCTGACGGCCTACTTCGAGCAGGCCATCTTCCCCGTGCTGACGCCTCTGGTGGTCGATCCGGCCCACCCGTTTCCGTTTATCTCCACCGGCAGCCTTTCACTGGCGTTGAACATTCGCCATCCGGCATCAGGACAGGACAGGTTCGCCCGCGTGAAGGTTCCCGGGAACCGGCCCCGGTTTGTCGATGCCGGGGACAACCGCTTTGTGCTGATCGAGGACCTGATCGCCGCGCACGTCACAATGCTTTTCCCCGGCATGGAGGTGACCGAAGCGCATGCCCTGCGGGTCATTCGCAGCGCCGAGGTCGGCAGCCCCGGCGAAGAAGCCGACGACCTCCTCGAACTCATCGAGAGTGCCCTCCGCAGGCGCCGCCTCGCTGAAGCGGTTTGCCTCGAAATCACCGGCGTGCTCTTTCAGAACCGGCTCGGTCTGCTGCTCGAAGAGCTGCAGCTCTCTGATCGCGATGTTTACCAGTCGGAAGGGCCGCTTGGGCTGCACGACCTCTTCCAACTCGCGAGCTTGCCATTTCCCGAACTCTGCGATCCGCCGTTCACGCCGGCAGTTCCCACGGTTTTCCAGGGCACGGGCGACGCAGCCTCGTTCTTCGCCACGCTGCGCGAGCGCGACATCCTGGTGCACCACCCGTATGAATCTTTCGACTCCACGGTCGTCCGCTTCATCGAAGAGGCCGCCGAGGATCCTGCTGTGCTCGCCATCAAGCAGACGATGTACCGGACGTCGCCGGACTCGCCCATCCTCGAGGCGCTCATCGAGGCCGCCGGGCGGGGAAAGCAGGTAGCGGTGCTGGTTGAGCTGACCGCCCGGTTCGACGAGGCGAACAACATCGAGTGGGCCCGCAAGCTGGAGAGCGCGGGAGTTCATGTGGCCTACGGTCTCCCGGAGATGAAGATCCACTCAAAGATCTGCCTGGTCGTCCGCGAGGAAGTCGGTGGCGTGAACATGTATGCCCATGTGGGAACCGGGAACTACAACTCGAGCACGGCCCGCCTCTACACCGACCTCGGCCTCTTCACCTCCGACCCGCACATTTGCACCGACCTCATACGTATCTTCAACTTCCTCACCGGCTACAGCGATGTCGTCGAGACCGATGAACTCCTCGCGGCCCCCGCCAACCTGCGCAGCGGGCTGACGAGCCGGGTCGAGCGCGAGATCGAGAACGCTCGCGCCGGGAGACCCGCCCGCATCGTGTTCAAGATGAACGCGCTCGAAGACCTGGAGTTCACGAGGCTGCTGTACCGCGCCTCCCAGGCCGGCGTGAAGGTCGACCTGATCATTCGTGGTATCTGCCGCCTGCGGCCCGGGATCGCGGGCCTGAGCGAAAACGTGCGGGTCGTCAGCGTCATTGGCCGTTTCCTCGAGCACTCGCGGCTGTACTACTTCGAAAACAACGGCGAACCCGAGTACTTTATCGGCAGCGCGGACGTGATGAAGCGTAACCTCGACGAGCGGATCGAGGTCCTGGCGCCCGTACGCGCGCCTGAGCACCGCCGCCAGCTCGACGAATTGGTGGAAGGCATGCTGGCTGACCGCCGCCAGGGATGGCAGCTTATCGACAGCACCTGGCAGCGTGACCCCTCCGTCACAGAGCCGGGCACCCATGCCATCCTGCTCGCCCGGGCGCCGTTCGCCTGATCTCCGGTTTCCGGTGCGACCCCCAGCCACTACCATGGCACCCCTGGAGGTTGTCATGACTGACTGGGTCGCCGAAGAGCACCGCTACGTATTCCAGAACTACGGGCGTCAGCCCGTGGTGATCGAGCGTGGCGAAGGCACCCGCGCCTGGGATGTCGATGGCAACGAATATCTCGACTTTGTGGGTGGCATCGCCGTGAACACGCTCGGCCACGCAAACCCCGTGGTGGCAAACGCCATCGCCGAGCAGGCCAGGACGCTCATCCACACCTCGAACCTGTTCTACACGAAGCCGATGATCGAACTCGCGAAGCTCCTCGTGGAGAACTCGTGCCTCGACCGGGCATTCTTCTGCAACTCCGGCACCGAGGCCGTCGAAGGCGCGATCAAACTCGCCCGCCGCTGGGGGCACGACACCCGCAACGGCGCCTACGAGATCATCACCACCGTCGACAGCTTCCATGGCCGCTCCCTGGGTGCGCTCGCCGCCACCGGGAACGCCCGCTACCAGGAGCCCTTTGGCCCGCAGTTGCCAGGCTTTGTCCACGTGCCGTGGAACGACCTCGAAGCCATCAAGGCTGCAACCTCCGGGCAGACCGTCGCGGTCATGATCGAGCCCATCCAGGGAGAAGGCGGCGTCAACATGCCCGGCGACGGGTATCTGCGCGGCGTCCGCGACTGGTGCGACGAACGAGGCCTCTTGCTCATTCTCGATGAGGTCCAGACTGGCGTGGGACGGACGGGCAGCCTCTGGGCGTACGAACAGGAGGGCATCGAGCCCGACATCATGACCCTCGCAAAGGGATTGGCCGGCGGCGTGCCCATCGGCGCCGTCCTCGCGCGCGAGGAGATCGCCGCCCACCTGGTGAAGGGCGATCACGGGAGCACCTTCGGCGGGAACGCCCTTGCGGCCGCCGCCGGGTTCGCAACGCTCAATTACATCGTCGAAAACGACGTACCGGCACAGGTGCGGCGGGCGTCCGGCCTCCTGATGAGCCGCCTGCGCTCGATGGAGGACCGCCTCGGCGTGGTCAACGAGGTGCGGGGCCGGGGGCTCCTCGTGGCCGTCGGGCTGACCCGGGATTGCTCGGCCGAAGTCGTTGACCAGTGCCGCAAGCGGGGCCTGCTGGTGAACAACGTGCGCCCCAACGCCATTCGCCTGATGCCCCCGCTCAACGTGCGCGACGACGAAATCGGCCGCGCCTGCGACATCCTCGAAGAAGCCATCGCGGCCGCTACGGGCACGCCGGCGAAATAGCGCAGGGCCTGCGTCCCGGCGCTACGATGGCGTTGGAGGGCTTATCCCATGGGTGACGAGATCCAGGATTTCACACTGGCCGCGGTCCAGGCCGCCCCGGTCTACCTCGACCGCGATGCGAGCATCGAGAAAGCCTGCCGCCTGATCGACGAGGCGGCTGCGCTCGGGTCGGACCTGGCGGTGTTCGGCGAGACATGGGTCTCGGGCTATGCCTCGTTCGCGGCATGGCCGAACCACCCGGCCTTCGGCAGCCTGCTGCGGCGCTTCATCCTGAATGGTGTCGAGGTGCCCTCGCCGGCAACTGATGCGCTCTGCCGGGCCGCCCGCCGCGCCGGCACCGACGTGGTCATCGGCGTGGCTGAGCGCGATTCGGCCACGCAGGGAAGCATCTACTGCACGCTGCTCTTCATTGGCCGCGAAGGAAAGCTGCTGGGCAAGCACCGCAAGCTCAAGCCCACGATGTACGAGCGCACCGTCTGGGGCGAGGGCGACGGCAGCTCACTCGTGCTCTATGACCGCGCGTACGGCCGCCTGGGGGGCCTGAACTGCTGGGAACACCAGATGGTGCTCCCCGGCTACGCCCTTATCAGCCAGGGCATCCAGGTGCATGCGGGGGCGTGGCCGGGAGGCGCCTTCACGCGCCAGGACGTACTTTCGCGCGCTTTCGCCATGCAGTCGGGCGCCTACGTTGTGATGAGCGGCGGGTTGATCCGCGAAGAGGACCTGCCTCCAGACCTCCGGGACCTGCGCATGGAGATCGGCGGGGCATCACGCAGCCTCATCCTCCCCTGCGACGGCCTCTCGGGCATCATTGGTCCGAACGGCGATTACCTGGCCGGGCCAGTCCAAAACGAAGAGACGATCCTGACCGCCAAGGCGAACCTGGGCACGGTGATGTTCCAGAAGATGATCGCGGACCACGCGGGCCACTACACCCGCCCCGATGTCTTCGAGCTCCGCGTCAACCGGCGGCCAAAGCGCATTAATGCACTCGAGAGCGACCCGGCCGCGATTGCCAGCATCCGCTCGGGAATCGAGAACGGATCGGTCCGCAACGGGGACGACCTGCGCGGAGCGGCGGAAGACCTGAAGATAGGCGCTGACGCAGCACGCGGAGGTTAGTGCCAGGTGTGGGTTGGATTTCTCGTGATGGCGCTCGGGGCGGCAGTGCTCACGGCCGTGGGTTGGTATGCCTGGCTCGGGAGACTTCCTCGCCAGCACTTCGCCGGCATTCGCACGCCGTACACCATGGCTAACGACGAGCAGTGGTATGCCACGCACAAATACGGCGCGCCTTACCTCATCTTCGGGGGCGTCGCCACGCTGGCGATGGCGCTCGCGGTCCTGCCATTTGCCATCGCGGGTGCACTGCCGAACGCCTTTGCGACGGCCATCCTGATTGCGGGCGCGTTCGTGATCCTGATTGCCGCGCTGTCTTCGTGGTTCTTTGGGGTGAAGACGGCGAAGGCCCACCTGGCCCGGTAGCCGATTCCCCCGTTATCTCTCCGCGGGCGATACTGGGCCCACCACCCTCCACCCGGGAAGCATCCGTGCCGAAACTGATTCTCGCGTATTCCGGCGGCCTCGATACCACCACCGCCATCAAGTGGCTCTCAGTCGAGCAGGGCTACGACGTCATAGCCCTCAACATCGATGTCGGGAAGTCCCGCGAGCAGCCGGTCGTCGAATCGCGCGGCATTGCGGCCGGCGCGCTCAAGGTGCGCGTCATCGATGCGCGCGAGGACTTCCTCCGCTACTTCGCCTTCCCGGCCCTGGCCGCCGGCGCCGTCTACCAGGACCAGTATCCGCTCGCGACTGCTCTCGCCCGGCCCCTGATGGCGAAGCTGCTGGTGGATGTCGCGCACGAAGAAGGCGCCACCGCTGTCGCCCATGGCTGCACCGGCAAGGGGAACGACCAGGTCCGTTTCGATGTCGGTATCCAGACGCTTGACCCGTCCCTCAGCATCGTCGCTCCCACGCGAGAGAACGCGATGGCGCGGGACTACCAGATCGAATATTTGAAGCAGCACGGCGTCGACATCCCATGGGGCGAAAAGGGGCCGTTCAGCATCGATGAGAACATGTGGGGCCGCAGTGCGGAGGCCGGCGTCCTTGAGGACCCGTGGAACGAACCCCCGCCGGAAGCCTACGAGTGGACGCGTGACCCCGAAGATGCCCCGGCCGCACCGGAATACCTGGAGATTGAGTACGAATCCGGCATGCCGGTCCGCCTCGGCGGGCAGGAGATGGGGCCCGTCGCGATCGTCGAGCGCCTGAACGACCTTGGGGGGCTCCACGGGGTCGGCCGGATCGACCATGTCGAGGATCGGCTTGTTGGCATCAAGAGCCGGGAGATCTACGAAGCGCCCGCGGGGGTCGTCCTCCACGCGGCTCACCGCGCGCTCGAGACACTCACGCTTTCGAAGCAGCAGATCAAGCTCAAGAAAGCCATCGCGATCGAGTACGCGGAGCTCATCTACAACGGCCTCTGGTTCAGTGCGCACCACCAGGATATCGCCGCCTATGTCGCCAGCACCCAGCGCCACGTCACGGGCACGGTGCGCGTGAAGCTCCATCGTGGTAAGGCGACCGTGGTCGGCCGGAAGGCCGTGCAATCCCTGTACGACCGTGGGCTCGCTACCTATGATCGGGGCGATACGTACGACCAGTCGGCCGCCGTCGGGTTTATCAACATCTGGGGCCTCCAGACGCGAACCCAGGCGCGGGTGCAGCTGCTCGGGGAGCTCCCTGAAGCACTGAAGATCGCGATGCCGCAGGAGCAGCACTGATCCGGACAGGGGAAGCACATGCCAGTCACGACGGAGTCTCTAGCCAGCGTCGGATATGAGGGATCCAGCCCCGGTACCGATACCTGGGGGTACACCCAGGCAAACTTCCTCGTTGCGATCCCGGGCCGCAACTCCAAGGAATCGGCCATCCTGATGAACGAACCCGCCGGGAAGTTCCTCGCAGCTGAACTCGGAATGGCAGATTCGGCAGAGACGCGGGACGCGCTGGCCCGCGCGCTTGGCGAGGTCTGGTTCCCAATCCTCATCGAGCGGGGCGGCGATGTTGAGTCGATCGTAACCGTCTCGCGAGGGTTCCTCGACAACCATCCGGAAGTCATCGAGGCCGTGCGAAAGGCGCTCGCGTGAGCCTGGGCCCGGAGGACTGGTGGCGCGAAGCGGTCGTCTACCAGGTCTACCCGCGCAGCTTCCAGGACACGAACGGCGACGGCATCGGTGACCTCGAAGGTGTGATCCAGCGGCTTGACTACCTGAACGATGGAACAGAGCGTTCCCTCGGTATCGATGCGATCTGGCTGTCGCCGACCTTCCCCTCGCCGATGGCCGACTTCGGCTACGACGTCTCGGACTACTGCGGCGTGCACGCGGACTTCGGCACCATGGAGACGATGGATCGGCTGATCGGCGAGTGCCACCGGCGCGGGATAAGGCTCTTGCTTGACTGGGTGCCGAACCACACGTCCGAAGAGCACCCGTGGTTCATCGAATCGCGCTCATCGCGCCACAACCCCAGGCGCGACTGGTACATATGGCGCGACGCCAAACCCGATGGCTCGCTCCCGAACAACTGGAAGAGCGTGTTTGGCGGCCCCGCATGGACCCTCGACGAGACGACCGGCCAGTACTACCTCCACTCGTTCCTGAAGGAGCAGCCCGACCTGAACTGGCGCAATCCCGAGGTCGAAGCGGCCATGCTCGAGACGCTTCGCTTCTGGTTCGGCCGGGGCATCGATGGTTTCCGAATCGATGTCATGGGGATGATCGTCAAGCACCCTGAGCTTGCGGATAACCCGCTCAACGGCGACTGGATGCCCGGCGATCGCGAACGGAGCACCCAGCTCTGGCAGAACAACCGCAACTACCCCGAGGTCTACGACGCGGTGAAGCGCATCCGCGCTGTCTTCGATGAGTACCCCGGGCGCATGGGCGTGGGCGAGGTGTTTGGAACGGCCGAAGAGGTTGGCCGCTATTACGGCGACGACGATGGAAACGGACTCCACCTCGCATTCAACTTCCAGTTCATCCACGAGGCCGAACACGGCCTGACCGCGTGGGATGCGGGGGCGCTTCGCCGCATCGTCAACGCAGCCGAGGCGTCTCTCCCGGCCGAGGCCCAGCCCTGCTTTGCCCTTGGCAACCACGACCGGCCCCGCTTCATATCACGACATAACGCCGATGCACGCGGCCCGGAACGCGCGCGCGCCGCAGTGATCCTGTTGCTCGGTCTTCGCAACACGCCGTTCATCTACTACGGCGAAGAGATCGGCATGGAAGACGTGGACATCCCCGAAGACCGGCTCCAGGACCCGGCCCGCATCCGCACCATCGGCCGGGACCCGGAGCGGACCCCGATGCAATGGGACGCCTCGCCGGGGCGAGGGTTCTCCCCGGCGGAGCCATGGCTGCCATTTGGAGACACGTCTCCCAATGTCGCCGATCAGGACCGGGACCCCGGCTCATTACTGTCGCTCTACAGGCGGGCCATCTGGCTGCGGCGCAACACGGCGGCACTGCTCAGGGGCGCCTATCGCGAACTCCCCGCCCCGGCCGATGTGTTCGCATGGGCACGCGTGCTCCCGGGCGAACCTTCCGTCGCGGTCGCGGTCAATACCGGGCCCACCCCCCGCGAGGTGGATTTGCCGGGCGGTGGCACGGTCATCCTCGCGACCGACCAGGCGCTCGAGGGTCCGCTAAAATCGGGCAAGCTCACGCTGCCGCCGCTCGCCGCAGCCATGGTCCAGGCTCCGAAGTACTGAGTCCCCGTCAGGCGGCGCATTCGGTATCCTCTGGGTATGACCGAACCGCGCCGTATACCCCTCGACGAAAAGGGCATGCCCGTCCGTAAGGAAGACATCCCCGGCGAGCCCCCGGCCGCGCCACCCGACTGCGACTGCCCGCGGCTCGACCCCGAGGACTGGGACGCCGTCGAAAACGACTGGTCGGACATCGCCTTCGTGAAGACCAGCACCTCCGCGGTGCTTGGCGTCCCGGTTGGCTTCGACTCTTCGCGTGAGGAGTTGCGAAAGAAGGCCGCGAAGGCTGGTGGAACGGTGCCCGAAGACGCCATGCTGTTGATCGGTTCCGGGAAGTTCCGCCGCCCGATTCTGCTTGAGGTCGAGGACGTCGCGGACGGGGCGAAGGATGTCGAACGGCCGGGCGGCATCGCGTATACACGGCTGGTTCCCGCGCCCTGGGGCGAACTCCCCAGGGCCGTCGAGCGCGCGCGCAAGGAGGCGAGCGAGAAGTACGGACGCGAACCGGACGACCTCTGGGTCTGGTATCTCACCTGCCGGCTCTGTTCGAAGGCGCGCAACTTCGAAACGCTCATCGTCGCGCACTATCGCAACGAGTCATGAGCAACGCCGGCCAGCTTGAACTGTTCCTGTGGGCGCTGCTCGCTCTTGGCCTTGGCGCCGTGGTTGGGTTCGAACGCGAGGTCCGGGGTCACGAGGCGGGCTTCCGTACGAACGCGCTGGTCTGTGGCGGTGCGGCGATCTTCGGGCTCATCAGCAACGAGCTGGGAGACACGCGCATTGCCGCGAATGTCGTCCAGGGCATCGGGTTCCTCGGCGCCGGACTTGTCATCCAGCGGGGCCACATGGTGCGGGGCGTCACCTCCGCTGCGACCATCTGGGTGATGGCCGCGATCGGGCTCCTGGTGGCTAACCAGCTGTGGCTGACTGCGGTCCTCGCCAGTGCGACGGTGGTCGTCGTGCTCGAGCTCGCGCCCGTGTCAGAAAGGTTCTTCCAGTGGGTGCGCAGCCGGGGTGCTGCGCGCTCGGAGGCAGCCACGAACGCGCCTCAAAAGCCGGTGCGACCCGATGAGGATGTTTGAGCTCACTGCGTGACGTTTGCCGCGCGTGTCAAGTAGGATTGGGAGCCTGATGCACAACGTGCGACTGCTTCTCATCCTTACCCCGCCCCGCGGCGCGTAGCCGGCGGGGCGTCTCCTCTGGCCCGCCCTGGCCGGGCCCTCCCTTCTGCAGCCTTGTTCCCTAAGGAGAGTGATCGTGACGGATCGTTACGACCCGCATGCTATCGAGCCGAAGTGGCGCCAGCGCTGGAGCGACGACCAGCTCTACGCCGCCCGCGACGACGACCCCCGGCCCAAGTGGTACGCGCTCACCATGTTCCCGTACCCCTCGGGCGACCTCCACACCGGGCACTGGTACGCAATGGCGCCGTCCGACGCCGCGGCCCGCTACCGGCGCATGCGCGGCCACAACGTCATGTTCCCGATGGGCTTCGACTCCTTCGGCCTCCCCGCGGAGAACGCCGCCATCAAACGCGGCATCGACCCGCAGGAGTGGACCTACGCGAACATCGACCGGATGCGCGGCCAGCTGCGCCTGATGGGCGCCAGCTTCGATTGGGACCGGGAGGTCGTCACGAGTGACCCCGCCTATTACAAGTGGACGCAGTGGTGGTTCCTCCAGCTCTACAACCGGGGGCTGGCTTATCGGGCCGAGGCCGCGGCGAACTGGTGTCCCGGCTGCCACACCGTGCTGGCCAACGAACAGGTCGTTGACGGCCGCTGCGAACGCTCGGATGACGTCGTTGAACGGCGCTTCCTGACCCAGTGGTTCTTCAAGATCACCGCCTACTCGGAGGAGTTGCTCCAGTTCGAAGGCATCGAGTGGCCCGAGCGCATCCGCGCCATGCAGACGAACTGGATCGGGCGGTCCGAGGGCGCCACGTTGCAGTTCCGCGTTGACGTGCCGGGCGTCGATGACTCGATCACCGTGTTCACGACGCGCCCCGATACGGTCTACGGCGCGAGCTTCATGGCGCTGGCACCCGAACACCGGCTGGTCGACCCGGTCACGACGGCGGCCCGGCGCGAAGCCGTCGACGCCTACCGCCAGCAGACCAGCCGCCAGACGGAGATCGAACGTCTTTCGACGGAGAAGGAGAAGACGGGAGTCTTCACGGGCGCCTATGCCATCAATCCCTTCAACGGTGAGCGGATCCCCATCTGGATCGCCGATTACGTGCTCATAACCTACGGCACCGGGGCCGTCATGGGCGTCCCCGCGCACGACCAGCGCGACTTCGAATTCGCAACCCGCTTCGCCCTGCCGATCGTGCCCGTGTTCGATCATCCGGATGTCGATGTGGCCAGGCCGCTGGAGCGCGCGTTCACCCACGGCGGCACGATGATCAACTCCGGTCCGTTCGATGGCACGCCAGAGTCCGAGGCAGTGGCGAAGGTCGTCGCCTATGCGCAGGAGCGCGGTTTCGGCGAAGGTACGGTTACCTATCGCCTGCGCGACTGGCTCATTTCCCGTCAGCGCTACTGGGGCGCGCCAATCCCGATGGTCCACTGCCCGGAACATGGCATTGTCCCCGTGCCCGAATCCGACCTCCCCGTGACGCTGCCAAAGGGAGTGCACTTCGAGCCAACGGGGCAGTCGCCACTCACCCTCATCGAAGACTGGGTGAACGTGCCCTGCCCGATCGACGGCAAGCCCGCCCGTCGCGAAACCGACACCATGGACACGTTCATGTGCTCCAGCTGGTACCAGATGCGGTACGTCGACCCGCACAACCCTGAGCGCCCCTTTTCCAAGGAAGCAGCGGCTAAATGGCTCCCGGTTGACCAGTACACGGGAGGCGCGGAGCACGCGGTCATGCACCTGCTCTATGCCCGCTTCTTCTGGAAGGCGGCCCGCGATATGGGCATGGTCCCGGGCGATGAGCCGATGCTCCGGCTGTTCAACCAGGGCGTGATCCTCGGCCCCGACGGCAACCGCATGTCCAAGAGCCGGGGCAACGTCGTCGCGCCCGACGAACAGGTGAGCCAGTGGGGCGCCGATGCGTTCCGCTGCCAGTTGATGTTCGTCGGCCCGTGGGACCAGGGGGGGCCCTACAACCCAACCGGCATGGCGGGCATCGCCCGCTGGCTGAACCGCCTCTGGTCGCTCTGTGTCGAACCGGTGACCCGTGTCGATGCCCCGGAAGACCCGGCAGCCACGGCCTTGCGGCGAGCCACCCACAAGACCATCCTGGCGGCAACGGCCGACATCGAGAGCTTCCGGTTCAACACCATGATTTCGCGGCTGATGGAGCACACAAGCGCCATGCAACGCGCGCGCGAGGGCGGGACGGTCGACGTGGGTGCGTGGGATGAAGCGGTGCGAACGGCGCTCTTGCTGACGGCCCCCCTCGCGCCGCACATCACTGAGGAGCTCTGGGAGCGCACCGGTGGGCGTTACAGCGTGCACCTCGCGAGCTGGCCCGAGGCTGACGCGGCCCTCGTCCGCGAGGACGAAATCGAAGTGGTCGTGCAGGTGAACGGTAAGGTCCGAGACCGCCTCACACTGCCAGCCGATGCGGATGAAGAGGCTGCGCGGGCGGCCGTTTTCGCCTCGAGCCGGGTGCAAGAGTGGCTGGGCGGGAAGGAGCCGCGGCGTGTCATCTACGTCCCCGGGAGGCTCGTGAACATCGTCATCTGACGGTGCGGTAGTGGACCGTGTTTGTGGTTAACGCAGGGTCTGTGCGTGTCTGAAGTTTTACAAAGCGCTGGTGGACGGGTGGTGAAGGCACGCATAAGGTGCGAAGAGCCGGGCCAACCGAGCGCCCCCGCAGCCGGTTGCGCCTCTTCCCGATGCAGGAGGGCATGTGCAACTCAAGAAGTCTCCCCGAGATGTCCGCTATCCGGATTCCGCGACCCGGTACGAGAACGAGTCGTTCGGCGTCGAGCAGGCCGAGGACTACGGCGAATTCCAGCCCGAACCGATTGCGCGGCGCCAGCCAAGGCCGGGCGCCGCGCCCCAGGCCGGCGGTGACGACCCGTCCGCGGCCGATGCTCGTTCTGAGAGCCTTGTCGACCGCCATTCGTCTTTCGATGGGCGGTACGAGACCGACCACGACCTCAGGGTTGAAGGCTCGATCAGCGGCGAAGTGCTCTGCCGCGGCATCCTGACCATCGAGCGCGAAGCTTCCGCGCGCGCCCGAATCCAGGCCCGTGACGCCCAGATTCGGGGCCGCCTCGAAGGCGACATCGTTTGTTCTGGCAGGCTCTTGCTGGCAGCGACGGCCGTGGTGACAGGGACGATCAAGGCGACCACGCTCGTGGTCGAAGAGGGCGCCTCGCTCTCCGGGACGGTTGACACCACCCAGAAGAGCGCGAAGCCGGAGCCCTCCAGGCCGGCAGTGGTCCCGCCCCCTACCGGGCCAATTGCCGAGCAGCCGGCCGTGTCGCGTGAACCGGTTGCAGCGGCCGGGCCCCGGACTGCCCGGCGCGAGGTCCCCTCGTTTGCCATTGTTTCGAGTGAAGAACGCTCCGCCAGAGAGCGGCACTAGATCTCATCACAAGCCACGCATACCGAGGGGGCGCCATTGGCGCCCCCTCGGTCATTTCCTGCGTTCGAGTGTTGTGTTCAGGAAAGGCTGAAATAGACCGTCCCATCAACGACCCACGTATTGCTGCTTTTCCCCTGCCGCTTGGCTGCGCGACTGATGCGGAGCGCAATGCCGCGGGCGGTTTCCCCACGAGAGGGGGTGAGCCTGCCGACCTTCCCCGGCGGGACAGCGTCGATGTACTTCTCATACTCCCGCATACGCGCGGCCAGCCGCCCGGTTTGCCGTGCCGGCCGTGGCGCGTCGGAGTCCTTGATGACGGTGAATTCTGCCATGATTGAGTGCCTCCATTTGCCGTACCCAACGATTCTTCCACGAGAATCCCTTGGGACAGCGAATCTAGAGAAAAGATACGTGGAAAACCTGTCGCTTTCCAGTGCCTCGTGCGTACAACGGCGCGGCCTACCGCTTTTCCTGCAAGCTCGAAATGCTCATCTTGATCGAGTCGAGGAACGCCTGCAGCTGGTTCTCAAGCCGGCGGAGGACCTCGAACGCATATTGGTCGGCATCATCGAGTTGCTTGCTCGCTGCTTCCGCTGCTTCGCTCAAATGCGCGGCTGCTGTTGCATCGGCCTCGGCAATCACCTGGCGGGCACGGGCCTCTGCGTCCATCAGCATCTGCTGACTGCGATCCTGGGCTTCCCGCACGATGGCGTTTTCTTCGAGAAGCCGCTGCTTTTCCTGTTCCGCGCGATCAATTGCCAGCTTCGCGGAATGGTGCGCGTCCTCGATGATCTGATCACGCCCTTCGAGAACCTGTTGTGCGTGGCGAAGATCGGCCGGCACTGCCAGGCGCATCTGGTCGATCACGTCGAGCATGCGTTTCCGGTCGACAACAAGGTTCCCACCGACGGGCAACCTTCGGGACTGGATCACCAGTTCTTCGAGCGCATCGATGAGGTCGAGAATCTCCATGTGTGCCCCGTCAGGGCTCACAGCCTACGACAGACCCAGGCGTTCGCGCAGTGCGGTCCTCACGTGCGGTGGCACCAGGTCGGCTACGTCATAGCCAAGCTTCGATACTTCGCGGATCCGGCTTGCGCTGATGTAGAGGAACTCCTGGTTGGCCATGAGGTACACCGACTCGAGGTGCGGAGCCATCTTCCGGTTCATCAATGCCATGTCGAACTCCGCCTCGAAGTCGCTGACAGCACGAATGCCCCGGACAATGGCGACGGCTCCCTTCCGCTTGGCGAACTCGACGGTCATTTCGTCGAAGCCTTCTACCTCCACGCTGGGGAGATGCTCGACCGCCTTGGCGAACATCTCGACGCGCTCGTCCCAGGTGAACAGCGAACCCTTATCCCGGCCTTTGACCACCGCCACGATCACGCGGTCGAACAAATGGGTCATTCGGGTCACCAGGTCCAGGTGCCCGTTCGTTACCGGGTCAAACCCACCCGGGAAGACTGCGATCCTCATTCCCCCTCCAGTTCGGCATACAGCGCGACGGCGCTATCGCCATACACCCGGCGTTCGAGGATTTGAAGGCCTGCCGGGCGTTCCGGCGGATTGTACCGGCTTCCGTGCTCGTAGACGACCATCCCACCCGGAGCAAGCAACCGGGGCACACCCATCAGGGTGTCCTCTGCCCCTTCGTCGTTGTATGGAGGGTCCAGGAAAACGAGGTCGAACAAGCCCGGCTCCAGCTTCGAGACAGCTCCCGGCAGCCGCCCCCTGATCACGGTGGCGCTTTCGGAAAAGCCCGCGCGGCTGAGTGACTGGAGGATGGCCTGGACGCATGCCGCTTCGCCTTCGATGAAGGTCGCCTGCGCGGCTCCGCGGCTGAGCGCCTCGATCCCGAGCGCGCCGGTCCCGGCGTAAAGATCCAACACGCGCGCGCCCTCCACGCGGTCCGCGATGATGTTGAAGATAGCCTCCCGCACGAGGCCCGAGGTCGGCCTCAGCCGGACGCCCCGTGGCTCTGCAAGGGGCATTCCCCTGGCCGTGCCGCCAGCGATCCTCACTCCTCGCCCCGTGGCCATCGCTAGTTGCCCGGGGTGGCTGTTGCCACCGGCGTGCGTGAGTCCCGCGCCTTGACGTTCACGGGCACGCTGTTCTCGAACACGGCCACGCCATCGCTCAGGGTCAGGCTAATCGTGTACGTGCCGGGTTCCGCGGGTGTGAACCAGTTCGCCGTCCCGCGGCGGGTTGACTCGATCGTGCCACCACTCGCGGTCCACTTTGGTTCGAGGTCCGTGTCGTTTGGACGGAGAAGGATCGGCTGGCCGCTGGTGATGAACGGCACCAGGGCGTTCCAGATGTTCCCGAGATACCGGTCGTCGCTCGCATCATCGACGGCGACTCCGCCGAGCTTGTACGTAGAAATGAGTTCCAATTTGAATCCGATGCTGAAGAAATTCTCGATGTAGACCGTCCGGCTTCCGCCGCCCTGTGATTGCTTGTAGCTGAACGCGACCGTCGCCGTTTCGGCGAACCATCGCACACCCGAGAGGTTCTCGTCTCGGTCGATGTTCGTCCCCGCGACCTCCACATTCGTCGAGGTGGTGATCGAATCGGCGTCCGCCCGGATTGCAATCTGTGAAGCGATGTTCATCGCATCGGTGAGCTTATACGTCACGATGGCATCGCCCCCGGTCTCCGTTGCATAGGGCGAGACGGTGAGCACAAGCTTTGCCGGGGCCACGCGCCCCACCAGGAACGCCACCACATCCGGCATGTCGAGCCGGTACTTCGCCTGGTCACGGAATGGCGCGATCTTGATGAGGTCGGCTGTCTTCGACAGGGCCGCCCAGTCGTATGCACCTTCGTCGATGCGGTTCTGGGCCTTAATCGGCGCCGGCAACGTGAGCGTCAACTGCTTGTTCTGGGCGTGCAGCGCCTCGTACAGCTCTCCGATGAACAGTGAGAACGACGTGCGCTGGGTGGCCGGCAAGTCGAGGTAGGCGATGTCGATTCCCCGCACGTTGACCTCGGCCAGTTTGGCGACTACCTGCCGCACATGGTTCGTGCGGGCGGCCGGGCTGGCGAGGATGCCTTCCACGATCGCCACGGCCCCCTGAGTGCCCGCATTTGCCGCGATCACGGGGTAAATCTCGAAAGACCCATCGCTCGTGATGGCACTCAGCTCGCCCTGCACGGAGCCGTCGGCTGCGGGGGAGAAGTCGATGGGGTGGACGATGGTGACGTGGCCCACCGCCTCGGGGTGAAGCTGCGCGTTATGGGGGAGGTATGCGGCAACGCTCCCGCCGGGCGTGTTCCGCCGCATAACTGCCATGATGGCCGGCACATCGGTGAAGGTCGCGCTGACCACTTTCCCCTGCGCATCCAGGATCGCTGGTGCGATCGGTTCCCAGTTCTTCGTCTCTTCGACGTACCGGTAAAAACTCAGCGATTGCCCCTCGCCCACGGTCTCCGAAAGCGCCACCTGAACGACGAGGTCGAACCCCGGCTGGACCGCCCCGCTTTCTTCGTTGTACGAGAAGATCTTCGAAACGAACTGGTAGCCTTCGGGCGCGGCGATATTGCGGTCTGAGGGGCAATAGGGGTCGTCGCAGCCGGCTGCGCTGCCGCATGCGCGGCTCACCAGGAAGAAGGCGATGACAAGCACACCGATGACGATTGCAGCGAGCACGCCAAGCCGCCCGTATCCGCCGCCGGGCCGGCGACCTCCATACAGGCCAGGGTTGCTCCCGGCTCCCCAGGGGAGTTGACCGCCGCGTCGACTCATGTACGAGGTGCTCTCGGGGGCGGAGGGCACGCGCTACGAACGTTTGGCAAGGCGAACCTCGACTTCGATTATCCGGCCATTCCGATTGAGGACAACCCGGACGGTCTCGCCCGGATGGTGCGGCATCAGCGCGTTAGCGAGCGGGTTCGCGTGGTTGATGTCCGCATCGCCAAGCCTGGTGATCACGTCCCCGGCGCGGATGCCGGCCTCTGCCGCGGGCCCGCCTGAAGCGACCTCCGCCACTATTGCTCCTTCATTCACGGCCGTCCGCGGCAACCGGGAGATGTTCTCCGCCGTGATGTCGATGTGCTCAATCCCCAGGGTCGCACGTTCGATTGGCCCTCCGTTGGCAATGATCTGGTTGGCGATCGCCAAAACCCGGTTGGCAGGCAGGGCAAACGCAATGCCTTCTACTGTCGAACCGGATCGCGACTGCCGGAGCACCGCTGTTGGCATGCCAACGAACTGGCCCGAGAGATTCAAGAGCGCACCGCCGCTGTTGCCGTTGTTGACGGCCGCGTCGGTCTGGATGAGGTCCACCTGGCGCACGCCATCGAAGATCCGCACGCGGTTCAGCCCACTGATCACGCCGACGCTCACGCTGCCATCGAACTCCGCGAGCGGGTTACCGATGGCCACCACCGTCTCGCCGAGCCGCAGCGCGGACGAGTCGCCTGGGGCGATGGGCGCCAGGTTCCCCGGACCAATCTGAAGTACGGCCACGTCCGTGAAAGGGAAGTCGTGGCCCACGAGTACAGCCGGGCGTTCGGTCCCGTCCGCCAGCACGACCTTCAGCGTGTCTGTGCCAACCACCACGTGGGCGTTGGTCACGATGTGGCCATCGAGGTCCAACACCACGCCACTGCCGACATCCTGTTCTTGCCCGGTCGCTGTCGTCTTGATGCTTTCGATCCGAACGACGCCAGGCCGCGCGTCAGCGGCGACGTCGGCGATCGCGCTGGTCTGCTCCACGGTGAGGACGGCAGCGTCCCCGCGGCCTGCCGTGCCGGAAGAGTCATCTCCCCGGGACACGACGGCCGCGACGATGGCGCCCCCGAGGATCCCACCCAGGACCGCAGCTCCAAGCATCATGGCGGCCAGCGGGAGTGCCCCGGGGCGGGATCCGTGGGCCTGCGCCGGGGCGGGAGCAGGTAGCCCGTGGGAATCGGCCGAAGGACCTTCTCCTGGAAGGGCGGTGGCCCGCCACGGGCCCACAGGTTCCCCGCCGGAGGACGCGTGGAGGCGACGTTCCCACGGGGGACGCAGCGCTTCGCCCGGTTCCCGCCCGGGGCCGTGAGGGTCGTCGTTGGTCACGCCGTGGGCCTCTCCATTGGATTGCCGCGGATGGTCCCGCGCCGGTATACTCAATCTGTGACTGGGGCACTACTTGGCCTCAGTCCCTTTTTGTCTTCAGGGCGCCGTTGCCAGTTAGGGTACGACATGACCGATAAGCCCGTTCCTCTGACACATGAAGGAAAAACAAAGTTCGAACATGAGCTCGAAGAACTCCGTGCGCGCCGCCGCGAAGTGGCCGAGATGATCCACAACGCCCAGGAACAGGGGACCAGCCAGAACGACGCCGAATACGACGATGCCAAGATGGAGCAAGGGCGCGTTGAGGGCCGCATTCTGGAAGTCGAGGACATTCTGCGCCGCGCCCGCATCATCGACGAGACCGGAGCCCACCAGTCGGGCCGCGTGATTCTCGGCAGCGGCGTCCAGGTCGACCAGGATGGCAAGCTGTACCACTACCGGATCGTCGGCGCACCGGAAGCGGACCCCGTGAACGGCAAGATCTCCAACGAGTCGCCCGTTGGCGCGGCGCTGCTGGGCAAGGCTGTTGGCGACTCCGTGGAAGTGAACGTGCCCAGGGGCGTCATCAAGGTGAAAGTGCTGAAGATCGACTGACCGGCGCCGTTCTGCGATGGTATCTCCCGGGCCGCGTCGCAGCGGCCCGTTTGCGTTGTGGAAGGGGAATAACACTGTGGATGAACTCATGGCGCAGCGTGTCGCCAAGGCCGAAGAGCTGCGTGCCGCCGGCATTGACCCCTACCCGCCCAGGCTGACGCGTACCCACATGGCAGCTGACGTGACTCTGCTCGTCGAAGCCCTCCCCGAAGGCGAATCCCACGTGGAGGGGATTGAGGTCGACATTGCCGGGCGCGTCGTCGCCAAGCGCGACATGGGCAAGGCCACGTTCCTTGACCTGCTGGACGGGAGCGGCCGCATCCAGGTGCTGATGCGCCAGAACTCCGTGGCGAACTACGATTCGCTTCGGCTGATCGACCTCGGCGACTTCATCGGCGTCAACGGGACGCCCATTCGCACGCGGACGGGACAGCCCACGGTGCAGGCCGCGCACTGGACGATGCTCACCAAGGCGCTGCACGCCCCGCCCGAGAAGTACCACGGCCTGGCCGACGTCGAACTCCGCCAGCGCAAGCGCTACCTCGACTTGATGGCCAACGAAGAGACGCGCCAGCGGTTCATCGTCCGCAGCAAGGTCGTCTCCGCCATCCGCCGGTTCCTCGATGCTCGCGGCTTCCTCGAAGTCGAGACGCCGGTCCTCCAGGAGGAAGCCGGCGGCGCCGCTGCCCGGCCGTTCACGACCTACTACAACGCCCTCGAAGAAGAGCGGCACCTGCGCATCAGCCTCGAACTCTACCTCAAGCGAATGGTGGTTGGAGGCTTCGAGCGCGTGTATGAAATGGGCCGCATCTTCCGCAATGAGGGACTGGGCGCCAAGTACAACCCTGAATTCACCATGATCGAGTTGTACCAGGCCTACGCCGACTACCGCGATGTCTCGATGCTGGTTGAAGAAATGATCAGCACCATCGCGCAGGAGGTCCTGGGCCGAACCACGTTCACTTTCCGTGGCCAGGAGGTCAGCCTGGAGCGGCCCTGGCGGCGGATCACCCTCCACGATGCGCTCAGGGAGTACGGCGACCTCGAACTCGAGGAGTTCTCCACGGCCGACACCCTCCGCGCCGAGCTGGAGCGCCGCGGACTCGACGTGCCGCCCACAGCCGGTTACGGGAAGCTCGTGGATGAGGCGATGTCGCACTACGTCGAACCGCGCCTCGTCCAGCCGACATTCCTGATGGACTACCCGGTGGAACTCTCGCCACTGGCCAAGCGACGTGCCGACAACCCCCGTCTCGTGGAGCGCTGGGAGGTGTTCATTGGCGGCTTCGAGGCCGGGAACGCCTACACCGAGCTCAATGACCCCGTGGATCAGCGGATCCGGTTCGAGGAGCAGGCGCGGCTCAAAGCCGCGGGCGACGACGAGGCGGAGATGGTCGACGAAGACTTCCTCTTCGCGCTCGAACACGGCATGCCCCCGACCGGCGGTTTCGGCATGGGTATCGACCGGTTGTTGATGATCCTGACCGAGCAGGACTCGATCCGCGACGTCATCCTGTTCCCGCAGTTGAAGTCGGTTAAGGGATGACGGGCGGACCGTTCGAGCGGCACCACACGGCAACCGCCTACGTGGTTGCCGCCGGGCGGACGCTCCTCCTCTGGCACGGGAAACTCCGGATGTGGCTCCCGCCTGGCGGCCACCTGGAACCGAACGAGGACCCCGTCCAGGGTGCGGTCCGCGAGGCATTCGAGGAGTCGGGGCTCCCGGTGGAAGTGATCCCGCCAACGGGGCTGCTCGTTGTGGACCGTCCCCTGGTCCTTCCGCCCCCCGCCGTTATCCTCGTCGAGGACATCGTCCGGGACGACCAGCCGTTCCACCAGCATATCGACCATGTGTACTTCACCGTGGCGCGGGCCCGGGTGGATTTCGGGGCGCCCATCCCGCACGGGCAACACCAGTGGTTCTCGGCGGCCGAGCTGGCGGAGGCGTTTTCCCTCCCCGCACCCGATGGTACGCTCGTGCCGGTCGCCGAGGACGTTCGACTCCTCGGCCTTCGCGCACTATCCGCCGCCGCGGCCCGGGAGCCCTGATTCATGCTGAGCCTGCAGTACATCCGCGAGAACGTGGAGCGAGTCAAACGTGATGTCCTGCTGCGCAACACCACTGCCCCCATCGACCGCATCCTCCATCTCGATGAAGACCGGCGGGAGTTGCTCCAGCAGGTCGAGGGCTTGCGGGCGAAGCGAAACACCGTTAGCAAGGCCATCGGACAGTCGAAGGACGCCGCTGACCGCCAAGTCCGCATTGCCGAAATGCGCCTCGTGGGCGACGAGATCGATCGCCTTGATGGACGCCTGAAGAAGGTCGAGGCCGAGCTTCAGGAGAAGCTCTACGAGGTCCCCAACATCCTCGACCCCAGCGTGCCCAAAGGCCCCGACGAGACCTCGAACCAGGTTGTCGAGGTGGTGGGCGATCTGCCCAACTTCCCATTCCTCCCGCGGCCGCACTGGGAACTTGGGGAGATCACCGGGGGGCTCGACATCGAACGCGGCGCGAAAATGTCCGGCTCCCGCTTCTATACGCTACACGGCCCCCTGGCGAGGCTGCAGCGGGCACTCATCCAGCTGATGCTCGATGAGCACACTAGGGCCGGATTCACCGAAGCCTACCTGCCGTACATGCTCACCGAAGCGTCGCTCTACGCGGCTGGTCAGCTCCCCAAGTTTCGCGACAACCTCTACCGCGACGCCGAAGAGGACTACTACTTCATCCCCACCGCCGAAGTTGCGTTCGTCAACCTCTACCGGGATGAGATCATCCCTGCCGGGCAACTGCCGATGCGATTCGTCGCCCACACACCCTGCTTCCGGCGGGAAAAGATGAGCGCCGGCCGGGATGTGCGCGGGATCAAGCGCGGCCACCAGTTCGAAAAGGTCGAGATGTTCGTATACTGCGAACCCGGCCAGAGCGCGGCCGAACTCGAGCGGCTGGTCGCGCAGGCACGTTCGATCCCGGCCCTCCTCGGGCTGCCCTACCGCCTGGTGGAGCTGTGCTCTGGCGATGTGGGATTCAATGCGACGCGGACGTTTGACCTGGAGATCTGGGTGCCGGGCCAGGGTGAGTGGCTCGAAGTGAGTTCAGCTTCGAACTGCCTGGATTTCCAGGCCCGGCGCGCCAACATTCGCTATCGCTCGGCCAGCGACCAGCCGACAAAGTATCCGCACATGCTCAACGCGAGCGGCCTCGCCCTTCCCCGGACGGTGATCGCCATGATGGAGAACTACCAGCGCGAGGATGGCAGCATCGCCATACCCGAGGTGCTCCAGCCATACATGGGCATGGACGTGATCCCGGCAGTGTCCGGCTAAGCTGTGCCGAGGCCGGGCAACCGGGCTGAGGCTGCCGGGCGCGCTGTACCGGCGATCGTGTGATGATGAGCACATGGCTGAGGGCACGACGACTCCGCATGCAGGCCCAGTCGAATCCCTGATCGAAGTGATCGGGCTCACGAAGCGGTTTGGCTCGGCCGCGGACACGCCACCGGTGCTCGAAGACGTCTCCTTTGCCGTGCGTGCGGGTGAGGTGGTGGCGCTGCTGGGCAAGTCTGGCAGCGGCAAATCGACGTTGCTGCGATGTATGGCGGGATTGCTCGCCCCGTCAGCGGGCGAAGTGCGCTACCGCGGTGAGCGGTTGACTGGCACGAACCCGGGCACGGCGATGGTGTTCCAGACGTTCGCGCTGCTGCCGTGGCTGACGGTACGACAGAACGTGGAGCTCGGCCTGGAGGCGAAGGGCGTATCCGCCGCGGACCGGCGAGTGCTGGCCGAAGAGGCGATCGACCTCGTCGGGTTGGACGGTTTCGAAGACGCCTATCCCAAGGAATTGTCGGGCGGGATGCGCCAGCGCGTGGGGTTCGCGCGGGCGCTGGTGGTGACTCCGGAAGTGCTGCTGATGGACGAGCCCTTCTCGGGGCTGGACGTGCTGACGGCCGAGAACCTGCGTGGCGAGTTGATGGAGCTCTGGGAGAGTGACGAGTTCCCCATCCGGGCGATCGTTCTCGTGACCCACAACATAGACGAGGCGATCCTGCTGGCCGACAGGGTGCTCATCCTTGGCTCGAGTCCCGGCCGAATCGTTTTCGAGCTGTCGATCGGTCTGGCGCGGCCACGTGACCGTGATGGCGCCGAGTTCCGTGCGTTGGTGGAGCAGATTTACAGCGTGATGACTGGCCGCCCCGCGGATGTAGCCGTGCGGCCGGCCGCGGCCCCGGTGGCGACGCCCGGGACGCATCCCTTGCCGTACGCCAGTGTGGATGCGCTGTCGGGCTTCGCCGAGATCCTGGCCACTTCCGGCCCGGAGAGCCTGGGTGAGCTGGCTACCGACCTCCGCCTCGACTTCCGGGACCTGCTGCCGCTCGTTGAGGCACTGACGTTGCTGGGGTTTGCCGATGTCGCCGACGGTCGCGTCACCCTCTCGGCCGAAGGGCGGGATTTCGCCAGCGCGGATATCCAGATGTCGAAGCAGATCTTCGCGCGGGCGGCGATCGAGCGGGCCCCGCTGGTCGGATTGATCGTGGGTGCCCTGGAAAAGACGCCCAGCAGAGCGCTGCGGTGGGGGTTCTTTGCCGATGTGCTGGGCGGCTCATTCGACGAGGCTGAGACCGACCGGCAGCTTGACATCGCGACCGACTGGGGGCGCTACGCCGAGCTGTTCGCCTACGATGCAGACCACGACGAGTTCGTGGCGGACCCCGATCGAGCCGCGGCTCAGGTGGCTGGAGTGCCGTGAGATTCACTTCTCGGGTAGCGGCCGGGGCCCGGAGCATTTACCCGCGGCCACCCCGCCGGCCCGGTGGGATGCCCTCGCTTTCGCTGCGCCGTCGATTCAGCCTGGTCGACCTCGTCGTTGGCCTCTTCGTGCTGGTGGTGCTCTACACGATTGTGGTCGTCGGAAAAGACACAACCTTGTCGTTCACACCGACCGAGGTCACCACCGTGGACACGTCGCCGGCGCGCTTGCCCTACTACGCTGCGCGCACCCTCCTACGAATGTTCGTCGCGCTGGGTGCGTCGTATCTGTTCACATTTGTCTACGCCTATATCGCCGCCCACAACCGGCACGCCGAACGGCTGATGATCCCCGCTCTCGATATCCTGCAGTCGGTCCCGGTCCTGGGATTCCTGGCTATCACCGTTACTGGTTTCCTCGCGCTGTTTCCCGGCTCCTATATCGGGCTGGAGCTGGCGGCGATCTTCGCGATCTTCACGTCACAGGTGTGGAACCTGACCTTCAGCTTCTTCGAATCGCTCACCAACCAGCCCAGCGAGCTCGACGAAGCCGCCCGCATGATGGGGCTTTCCCGCTGGCGACGGTTCTGGCGGCTCGATCTTCCGCATGGAGCAATTGGGCTGGTCTGGAACGGAATGATGAGCATGGGCGGCGGCTGGTTCTTCCTCGTCGCAGCCGAAGCCATCAGCGTCTCGAACCGTACCTACACCCTGCCTGGCATCGGGTCCTACGCGGGAGCCGCAATCGATGCGGGCGACCTCGGCAAGGTCGGCCTGGCAGTTGCGACCATGGCCGTTCTTGTCCTTGCCGTGAACTTCGTGCTCTGGCAGCCGCTCGTCGCATGGTCGGAGAAATTCAAGAACGAGCAGACCGATTCCGCCAACGCGCCCCGCTCACTGGTGCTGGATCTCGTTCGGCGCAGCGGGTGGTCACGCGGTACTGGCCGGGTCAGGTCAAGGATCGGTGAGCCGATCGACCGCTTGGGAGACAGGCTCTTCGGCACACCGTCGACAGCGCCAGGCAGCGCGGTCGCGGGTCGCACTGGCGACATCGCATTCTGGACCATCACGACAGCGGTGATTGGCTACGGGGCGTGGCGGCTGTTCGGCTATATCGTCGAGATCGAAGGTTGGGCCGTGTTCTGGCCGCCCCTGTGGCAGGGCGCCATCACCTTCGCTCGCGTCGTGGTGCTGATGATCGTTGCCACCGTGGTGTGGGTCCCGATCGGTGTGGCGATCGGCTCTGATCCCAGGACCTCCCGCATTGCCCAGCCGCTCATCCAGGTCCTGGCCAGCTTCCCCGCCAACTTCCTGTTTCCCTTTGCCACGTGGGTGCTCCTGCGGACTGGCATCAGCCTCGACATCGGAGGGATCGCGCTGATGGCCCTGGGTGCGCAGTGGTACATCCTCTTCAACGTCGTCGCGGGCGCCCAGGCCATCCCGAACGACCTCAAGGAAGCCATGGATGACATCAACGTTCACGGATGGCAGCGCTGGCGGCGACTCACCCTGCCTGCCATCCTTCCCCACTACGTCACCGGCGCCATTACCGCGTCTGGCGGCGCCTGGAACGCATCGATCATTGCCGAGGTCGTGACCTACGGCGGCACCACCCTCACCGCCACCGGGCTCGGCGCCTACATTTCCGGGGCCGCCCAGGAAGGTGACTACCACCATCTCCTTGCCGGTATTACCGTCATGGCCCTCTACGTCGTCGCCATCAATCGGCTCTTCTGGCGGCGCGTGTATCTCCTGGTCGAGTCCCGGTACGCCAGGTGAATCGTCACAGGTGCGGGATCCGCCTCACGAAACCTTGCCGTTCGCGCTTGCCGCGGCGATCTGCTTCGGGTGGGCCAGGATCTCGTCGATAAGCCCGTAGTCCTTTGCGGCCTCCGGGTCGAGCCAGAAGTCACGGTCGGTGTCGTGCTCGATCTTCTCCATCGGCTGGCCCGTGGTTGTCTGGATGATGTTGCGGAGGACTTTCTGCAGGCGGAGCGTCTCGCGCGCCTGGATCTCGATGTCGCGCGCCTGGCCCTGCGCGCCGCCCAGCACCTGGTGCAGGTGGATGGTGCTGTTCGGGAGCGCGAAGCGCTTGCCCTTCGCGCCCGAGGTCAACATCACGGTGCCCATGCTGGCGGCGAGGCCCATGCACAGCGTGGAGACGCCCGGCCGGATCAGGTTCATCGTGTCGAGCATCGCCAGCCCCGCGGTCACGCTCCCGCCCGGGCAGTTGATGTACATCATGATGTCCTTCTCGTCGTCCTCGCGGGCGAGGTAGAGGAGCTGGGCAATGACCACGTTCGCCACCATGGCGTCGATCGGCGTGCCGAGAAAGACGATCCGCTCTTTCAAGAGCAGCGAGTAGATGTCGTAGGCGCGCTCACGGCGGCCGTCGCTCTCGATGACGAACGGCATGATGGCTGAGGGGCGCACGAGATCGGCGTCGGGGCGCTTGCCCGCGATAATCTCCTGGATCAGATCGTAGCTGCTGCTCATGCAATGCCTCCTCGCGCTCGGCGCGTGATTCCAGTGTGCCGCTTGCCAGCCCCATCGCGCAAAGCGAGTCCGGGTTGCGGCTGCCGACCGTCCGCAAGGGGGCTCCGCAGGGTCCCGAATCCCGCCTATGCGGTTACCGGTGCTTCCAGCACACTGGATCTATGTCCCAACGCCGCGCCGACGTGCGCAACATCGCCATCATCGCCCATGTCGACCACGGGAAAACCACCCTGGTCGATGCCCTCCTGAAGCAATCGCACGTGTTCCGCGAGAATGAAACGGTCGGCACGCTCATCCTCGATTCGAACCCGCTCGAACGCGAGAAGGGCATCACCATCATGGCGAAGAACGCCGCCATCGAATATGCCGGTGTCCGGATCAACATCATTGACACGCCCGGCCACGCGGACTTCGGCGGTGAGGTCGAGCGCGTGCTGAACATGGCGGACGGTTGCCTGCTGCTGATCGACTCGGTCGAGGGCCCCATGCCCCAGACGAAATTCGTCCTGCGGAAGGCCCTCGAAATCGGCCTCTACCCCATCGTCGTGGTCAACAAGATCGACCGGCCGAACGCCCGCATCGATGAAGTGATCCACGAGACCAGCGACCTCTTCCTCGACCTCGCGACGAAAGACCACCAGCTCGAATTCCCGACGCTCTACGCCAACGCCCGCGACGGCTACGCCGGGCTCACGCCCGGCATAACGGCCGGGACGATGCAGCCACTGCTTGACGCGATCATCGAGCACGTGCCCGGCCCCGAGGCCGACGAGGACGCGCCATTTCGCATGCTCGCCACCACGCTCATGTACGACAGTTACCGCGGCCGCATCGCTGTCGGACGCATCAGCGACGGCGTTGTGCGGGCGGGGGAATCGGTCACCCGCTTCAACCACGAAGGCCAGACCAGCCAGCATCGCGTCGCCCAGCTGTTCGGCTTCGAGGGCCTCGGCCGTGTGGAGCTGCAGGAGGCGCGCGCCGGTGACATCGTCGCGCTCACCGGCATCAACGACATCCTGATTGGCGAGACCATCGCCAGCCCGATCGTCACCGAGCCGCTGCCGGTCATCACCATCGAAGAACCGGCGATGAAGATGACCTTCCGCGTAAATGATTCGCCGTTCGCTGGCCGCGAGGGCCAGTTCGTCACCAGCCGCCAGCTGCGGGAGCGGCTCTTCCGCGAAGTCGAGACCAACGTGGCGCTGCGTGTCGAGGACGGCGAGTCGGCGGACCAGTTTGTAGTCAGCGGCCGCGGCGAGCTCCACCTCGCCATCCTTGTCGAGACCATGCGGCGCGAGGGCTACGAGTTCGCGGTCACGCGCCCCGAGGTCATCGTCCACCATGGCCTGCACGGCCGCGAAGAGCCGTTCGAGCGCCTGTACGTCGAAGCGCCCGAGTCCGCTACCGGGTTCTTGATCGAGACGCTTTCGGGACGCAAAGCCCAGATGGTTGGCATGCACTCCGACCACAACGGCAACGTCCGGCTCGACTTCGAGGTGCCCACCCGCGGCCTCATCGGCTTCCGCGATTCGTTCATCAGCGGTACCGGCGGCGAAGGGATCATGAACGCCGAGTACCTGGGCTACCGGCCCTGGGCGGGTGAGATCACCCGCCACCGGAACGGTGCGCTCGTCGCCTCCGAGACCGGGACGGCGCTTAGCTTCAGCATCGCGAATGCCCAGGAGCGCGGCATGCTCTTCATCTCCCCTGGCGAGGACGTCTATGCCGGCATGGTCGTTGGCCTGCACGCGAAAGACACCGACCTCGACGTCAACGTCTGCCGGGCGAAGCAGCTCACCAACATCCGTAGCTCGACCTCCGACATCGCCGTCAAGCTCGTCCCACCATCGCCGCCGAGCCTCGAGCGCAGCCTCTCGCTCATCGGGAACGATGAAATGGTGGAAGTGACGCCGAAGTCCCTGCGCATCCGCAAGACCGAGCTGAACCCGACCCTCCGCGCCCGCGAGACGAAGCGGGCCAAGTTCGCCGCGGCCGGTGCCACCGCATAGGCCGATTGTTCCGCGCCGCCCGGGTCCCGCGGAACTACGTCTCGGGTGCGACTGCCGGTTGGCCGCCAACGGCCCGGCGCGGGCGCAATGCGAGCACACCCACGAGCACGACGCTCCCGCAGGCGACCGCCAGCCCCCCGAGGGTCGCGCGTTCGCCTGCCGCGTCGGCGATCAGGCCGACGGGGTACGAAACGATGGAGTTCACCCCGAACGCCATCATTGTCACTGCCATGACGCGCCCGAAGTACGTGGGATCGGATCGCTGCATCAGGCTGACGTTATTCAGCATCTGGAAGCCGCTCGACGCGGCCCCCACCAGTGCACCGACTGCCAGCGCTACGCCGAAGCCCGGTGCCACGGCGAGCGCGCCAAGCGAAAAGGCCAGGCCCGCGCCAAACGCGAGCATCAGGGCGCTCGGCCGGCGCGGCGGCCAGGCAGCAAGCACGAGAGTTACGACGATACCGCCGACGGCCATGGCACCGTAAAGGATGCCCAGGTGGCTGGCGGGATGGCCCAGCGCATTCTCGAGGTAGCCGGGCATGATCGCCTGGTACGAAAAGCCGCTGAGCACGATGCCAACGAACACCAGGGCCAGCATCCGTACGTCGCGATCCCTCCAGATGTAGCGGAAGCCTTCCTCGAGGTCGGCACGGACTGATGTCTGATGCGCGCGCGGACGCGGCGGCGAAGGAGCCATCTGCAACAACACCGCAACCACCGCGGCGAACAGGAGCGCCATTCCAAAATACGTCCCGGCAGTGCCCACGCCGCCGGTCGCGATGAGCAGCCCCGCCAACAGCGGCCCGACGATGCGGGTCGAGTTCATCATCAGCTGTTGCAGGGCGACGCCCCGCGCCAGTTCGTCCCCCTGGAGGAGGTCCCCCACCCACGCCTGCCGCGTCGGCCCCATGATCGAGTACATGATGCCGAGCACCAGGCTCGCCCCCGCCAGGATGAGGATCGTGATCAGGTCCGTGGCGATCAGGACGGCGATGAGCGCGAACATCGCGCCGATGACGAACTGGGCCGAGGTCAGCAGGCGTTTCTTCGAAATCCGGTCCGAGAGGGTGCCGCCCACCGGGCTCAGGAAGAGCATCGAGATACCCTGGCCAAGGAAGACGAAGCCGACGGCGCTGTTCTTCCCGGTCAGTTCGAACGCGACCACGCCCTGCACCACCTGCATCATGCCGAAGGCGAGCATCGCCAGCGTCGTTCCAGCGAACAGCAGCCGGTACTGGGTGTTCTGCAGGACGGAGAAGGGGTTCTGTGTCGATTCCAGCAGCCACACCTCCTCCCTTTCCTTCGTCCATTCTGCCCGAACCTTACGCAAGGTGGTTGGCGGTGCGTGAATCAGCTCGTGGATATCCCCGGGTGGCGGTTCGCGGGTAGACTTCCGGGCATGCACATCGATGACCTGGACACACCCTGCCTCCTGCTCGACCTGGACAAGGTCCAGGCCAACATCGCGACAATGATGGGGATGATCGCGGGCACGGGAGTGAGCCTTCGCCCGCACTTCAAAACGCCGAAGTGCCCCCAGGTCGCGAAGCTCCAGCTCGATGCGGGCGCGATCGGCATTACGGTCGCCAAGCTTGGCGAGGCGGAAGTCCTGGCGGATGCCGGCCTCGGGCCAATCCTGATGGCGAACCAGGTAGTGGGTCCCCAAAAGGTCGACCGCCTGATGGCGCTGCTCGCCCGTGGGGTGGACATCACCACCGCCGTCGAAACCGAGTTCAACATCCGCCAGCTTGCGGATGGAGCGCGCCGATCGGGGCAGAAGCCCGCAGCCGTGATCGAGGTCGATGCCGGGCTCCGGCGCTGCGGATCACCGGCCCCGGAAGAGACCGTCCGGCTCGCGCGCCTGCTCATTGAGAACGGCATCGACTATCGCGGGATCATGGGTTACGAAGGCCACATGTATGGCCAGCCCGACCCTGCCGCCCGCGAGCAGCTCATCCGTGACTCCCTGGCCATCGTGAACACGCACGTCGAGGCGCTCGCCGAGGCCGGGCTCGCGCCCGCGGTTGTTTCGACCAGCGGTACCGCGAGCGTCCCCATCGCAGCCCGAACTCCGGGTGTGACCGAACTCCAGGCCGGGACCTACGTCTTCCACGACAGCCACAACGAGGAATTCATCCCGAACACCTTCCAGCAGGCGCTCACGCTGCTGACGACGGTGATCTCCGTGAAGGAGCGCTATGCGGTGGCCGACACCGGCGCGAAGTCGCTGACGAACGAGTTCGGGCCGCCGATGTCAGTCGACGGCCGGATCAAGGTCGCGCGGCTGAGCGAGGAACACGCCACCCTCACGGGCGAAGGTGTCGCCTTCCTGAAGCCGGGCGACCGCATCGAGGTCATCCCCAGCCATGGCGATACGACCCTCAACATGCACGACGTGTACTACGTCCGCCGTGGCGGGGAGGTGGTGGACACCTGGCCCATTCTCGCAGCTCGGAAGTTCAGGTAGCGGGCTTCTTCCCTACAATGGGATCAGCCTGAGAGTGAGGGGTTTCGAATGCGCGAATGTCCGTGGTGTGGCCGCCAGAACCTGAACGTCTACGTCTATTGCCAGGGTTGCGGCCGTGGCTTCACCGAAGCAGATATCAAGCCGAAGCCGTCGACCGCCCGGCGCTGGTACTGGCCATTCGGCAGTAGAGCTGCCTGACTGTCCGTAATCTCGTCGTCGCATTGCAGGAGCGCATCGTGACCGGTGAGTGCTTCGCCGTCCTGCAGCTATACGGGGCGTGGTACCGGCTGGCCGGGCGGGGCGCCCTCCTGATCGCCCGCGAGCCGTGCGAAGTAGCCCCGGTGATCGCCGCTGCCGAGGCGGCTGCCGAAGGGGGCGGCCACGTCGCGGGGTTCGTCGCCTACGAGGCGGCCGCCGCGTTCGGCCTTGCATCGCACCAGCCGCAGGCCGGCCTCCCGCTTGCGGCGTTCATGGTCGGTCGTGAGCTTGAACCCTTCGATCCCAGCGGCCTGATCGCGGCTGCGGCTTCCGCGCCCGAACTGTGCTGGCGTCCGCAGGTCAGTGAGGAAGAATACGCCGGGGCCGTGCGCCGCGTTCGCGAGCATCTCGCTGCCGGCGAGAGCTACCAGGTCAACCTCACGTTTCCGCTGGCGACGCCCTTCCGCGGCGATCCGTTCTCGCTGTTCGCGCGGCTGGCCCGGGCGCAACGTGCCGATGGCGCCGCCTACCTCGACTTCGGCCGATTCGTTGTCTGTTCGGCTTCGCCCGAGTTGTTCCTCGAGCGGGAAGGCGCTGACGTCCGCATGCGGCCGATGAAGGGCACGGCCAACCGTGGCCGCACACCTGTGGAAGACCGCCAGCGGGCGGCGGCACTTCGGCGTTCGCCGAAGGAACGTGCCGAGAACCTGATGATCGTGGATATGGTGAGGAACGACCTGGGCCGGATCGCCCGCGTCGGTTCGGTCGCGGTTCCTGAGCTATTCCAGGTCGAGCGTTTCCCCACGGTGCTCCAGATGACATCCGGCGTGACGGCCGAGACTGACGTATCGCTCGCCGGATTGTTCGCCGCCACTTTCCCCTGCGCCTCCGTCACCGGCGCGCCAAAAGCCCGGACGGCCCAGATCATCCGGGAACTCGAAGCCGCGCCACGCGGTGTGTACACGGGTGCCGTGGGCTACATCGGGCCAGGGCGGCAGGCGCGGTTTAACGTCGCCATCCGCACCGCGACGGTCGACCGCGACCGTGGCACCGCCACCTACAACGTTGGCAGTGCGATCGTCTGGGACTCCCGGGCCGGGCGGGAGTACGCCGAATGCCTGGCCAAGGCCCGCGTGCTGGAGCGCGACGTGTCGCCGTTTTCGCTCATCGAAACGCTGAAGTGGATGCCAGCCGGAGATTTCGTGCTGCTGAACCGCCACCTTGACCGGTTGGCGGGTTCCGCCCGGTACTTCGGTTTCCCGTTCGACCGGGTAGCGATACGACAGGCGCTCGCCGCCGCCACCGGCGGTGACGTTCCGATGCGAGTGCGTCTGACGCTCGACGAAGACGGCCGTGTTCGAACCGGGGTCAGCCTCCTCCCTGTGGACGCGGCTGCTCCCGTGCGGGCTGGCCTGGCGGCCACGCCAATCGATGCATCCAACGCGTTTCTGTATCACAAGACCACAAGGCGAGCAGTCTACGAGGCTGCAACGGCGTCCCGTCCCGACTGCGACGAGATCCTCCTCTGGAACCAGCATGGCTATCTGACCGAGACCGCCATCGCCAACGTGGCGGTCTGCCGTGAAGGGCGGTGGGTCACGCCGCCGGTCTCCGATGGCCTGTTACCGGGCACCATGCGGGCCGACTTGCTCGGGCGGGGAGTTATCGAGGAGGGCCGCATCGCGGCCGGCAGCTTGAGCGCCGGTTCCAGGATCGCAGCGTTTAACTCGGTGCGCGGCTGGCGTGAACTCCACTTCGTACCGGCTCCATGATCGTGTCGGCCTCGCCGATGACCCCGCCGGACTCGGCCGTTTACGTCTAACCCTCGGGAGTGCCCGGGACGAGGCCGATCCGGACGGCGTACAGGGCTGCCTGCGTGCGCGACTGCACTCCCAGCTTCGCCAGGATGTTGCTGACGTGGGTCTTCACGGTTTTCTCACCGATCACCAGGTCGCGGGCGATCTCCTTGTTGGCATAGCCGGCCGCGAGGAGGCGCAGCACCTCGGTTTCCCGGTCCGTAAGCGATTCAGGCGATTCCGGAGTGCGCACCTCGCGCATCAGTCGCGCGGCTGCCTGGGGAGAGAGCTGGACCTGGCCCTGCGCGGCAGCCCTGATGGCCCTGCGCAGCTCGTCGGATTGGGTGTCCTTCAGCAGATAGCCGATCGCGCCCGCCTTCACGGCGCCCACCACCGAGGCATCTTCGAGCACGCTCGTCAGGGCGATGACCTCGACATCCGGCAGCTCGCCCCGGATCTGGCCGATGGCAGTGATCCCGTCCATGACGGGCATGAGCAGGTCCATGAGCACGACGTCGGGGTGGAGCTTGTGCGCGAGTTCGACCGCCTCCGCGCCGTTCTGGGCCTCACCGATGATCTCGAAGTCCTCGTCCAGCCCCAGGAACATGCGCAAGCCCTGGCGAACCACGGCATGGTCGTCGGCGATGATGATGCGGATTGGCATGGTGCTCTCGTGAGAAGGGCGTGGTGGCGCCACTTTACCACTGACGTTTGGGGGACGCGCCCTGGCGCCATCCCCGGGAGGCGCCACTGCTCGGCTGGTGACCGGTGCACCGGGCCGTCCTACGCGCCCTGTACGGGCAGGAATTCATCGACTGTCGCCAGCAGCTTCCGTATGTCGATCGGCTTGGTCAGGTACGCACGGGCACCGAGTTCGAGCAGCCGCTCGACCTGCCGCGAGGTGGCGTCCGCGCTGGCTATCACCACCGGGATGGAGGCGGTCGCCGGGTCGTGGAGCAACCGCCGCAGCACCTCTTCGCCATTCATGTCCGGCAGATGCAGGTCCAGGATGATCAAGTCTGGCCGGTGAGCGCGCGCAAGTTGAAGGCCGAGCCCGGCCTGCATGGCCGGCAGGACGCGCACTCCCGGACGCCGCGAGAGCACCTGTTCGATCAGCCGAAAGTTGGCCAGGTTGTCTTCGATGTACAGCACGTGCCCGGTTGAATGTCCGGCAGCGATGGGTTCGGCCTGTGCGACCCTGGCGCGGCTCTCCGGTGCGTCCGCGCGCGGGAGCTCCACCGTGAACGTGGCGCCACCACCCGGGTTCTGCGAGGCGCTGATCCTGCCACCCATGGCTTCCACCAGGCCCTTGCTCAAGCTCAGGCCGAGCCCGGTACCCTCGATTCCCATTCCCTCCCTGCCGAGCCGGTCGAAGGGTTCGAACAGGCGACCCATCGCGTCCGGGGGCAAGCCTATCCCGGTGTCCGCTACGGACAGCGCAACGGCCGCTACGTCTTCGCTACAGGAAAAGGCCACGTTCCCACCCTCCACGTTGTACTTGATTGCGTTCGAGACCAGGTTCAGGAGCACCTGTTGCAGGCGTTGGCGGTCGGCGGAAACGTTACAGGCGCATTCCGGGCTGGCGCTGGTGAGCGTCACTCCCGACAGTGCTGCCAGCGGCCTCATCAGTTCGAGCACCTGCTCCGTGGTTTCTGCTACCGCGACTGGTTCGATCGAGAACTCGACGTTTCCGGCATCGACGCGGGAGGTATCGAGGACGTCGTCGATCAACGCCAGGAGGTGGCGTCCGGCGCCCAGGATGTGGCCCACGCTCTCCGTTTGGGCAGGCGTCAGCTCGTCGAGTTGGAGCACCTGCGCGAAGCCCAGGATGACGTTGAGGGGAGTTCGCAACTCATGACTCACTCGAGAGAGAAAGTCGCTCTTTGCATCGTTCGCGCGGTCGGCCTCGGCACGGGCGGCACGGAGGCCGTCTTCTATGTCCTTGAGCAGCGAGACGTCCTGGACGTTGGCGGCCGTGTACAGGTTTGTGCCCTGTTCGTCTTTCACGGCCGTGGCGTCGATGAGCACCGGGAATGTCGAACCATCCTTTCGGATGTGCACCGACTCGAAGGTGATGTGACCCTGGCGGTGTGCCGACTTGATGAGCTCGGGGATTTCGGCGCGCGCATCGGGGGCGAAGACGTCGAGGAGCGACGAGCCTTCCAGTTCGGCCAGGGTGTAGCCATGCATCCGCGCAAACGCGGGGTTCATGCGCTCGATCCGCGTCCCATCGGCGCTGGCGACCACGATGCCCCAGTCCGCGTGCTCGAAGATCTCTTTCCACGCCGCTGAAGCTACCCGCAACAGGTGTTGCTCGGTGACGTCCCCGGCGACCCAGATCAAGTAGTCGGGTTTCCCCGTCAGGAAGTCCACAGGAATGGTCTGTGTCCACAGCCACCGGGGGCCGTGCGGCGTCTCGAACGGTTCCTCCGGGAGGTGCCAGGGCCGGCCGGTGGCGAGCACCGCCCGGTCGCGCTCTTGCTGTCGTGCGGCGGTTGCGGTTGTGAAGATATCGAAGTCCGACTTCCCCACGAGTTCGTCCTCTGGCAACCCGGTGAAGTCGCTCGCCGCGCGGTTGGCCCGGACGAAGGACAGGTCGTCCGAGCGCTTCACCAACACGATGGTGGGGATCGAGCTGAGGAGCAGTTCCAGGAACGGGTCGTCAGCTCCGAAAAGGCCCGGACGGGGTTCAGGAGGTACCGGTGTGCTCACGTTGGTCTGCCCTTTTCAGAAGCCAGCGCGGGCGGTGTCAGGCCAGCCGCGACGGCGCTTCGGGCCGCACAAGTCCAGCCCCGATTGCGTAACGGACAAGCTCCGCACGATTCTTCGCGCCGACCTTCGCCATGATGCGGCTGTTGTGTCCTTCAACCGTCTTTACGCTGATGACGAGCATTTCCGCGATAACGCGCATGGTGTGGCCCTCGGCAATCAGTTGCAGGACCTCACGTTCCCGGGCTGTCAGTCCGGAAGGTGTCTGAGAGTTGTTTATCGCTGCGAAGGTCACCTCGGCGATATCCATGTGCGCGGCAAGCTCGCTCGATACGTAGACGTTGCCAGTGGCGATAAGCCGCAGTGCCAGGGCCAATTCGTCGATGTCCGAACGCTTGATGATGAAGCCGCAGGCACCCGCTGCGAGTGCTTCTCCCACAACCGCCGCATCGCCGTATGCGCTGAGGATCACGATCTTCGTCACGGGGAAACGGGCACGAATCTGGCGCGTAGCCTCGATGCCGTTCATGCGGGGCATTCCGACATCCATGATGACGACATCGGGGTGCCACTGTTCGGTGGCTTCAATGGCTGCGTGTCCGTCAGCGACTTCGGCGACAATCTCCAGACCCGGACGCGAGCCAAGCAATGTCGCCAGCGCATGGCGAAGGAGCACATGGTCGTCTGCGAGGAGTACCCGGAGTGGCGGGCCTGCCGAATTGCGTTGACGAGAGTCCAAAGGCACGAGCAACCGCCCCGAATAGTTATGAACACCATAGTGCTCAACGGGGGGCATTGCAATCAGTGGTGCAAGCTCAATCATTACCCGAAGTCTTGCCAACACCGTTCTCCACTTATCAGGCGGCGCCGGCGAGCGCCGGATTGGCGCGGAGGCGGGCGTACGCCCGGTGCATCAGTTGTGACACCCGCGTCTCCGAGATGTCCAGCGCCCGCGCACAATCCTTCAGCGTGAGACCTTCAACGTAATAGAGGGAAAGGATGAGCCGTTCGCGTTCGGGCAGAGTCGCCACAGCCGCACCAAGGCTGCTCACCATGTCCCGGTATTCGAGCCTGGCCGAGACATCCTCGGTCTCGTCCGGGATGCGCTCTTCCCAGCCTTGTTCGTCGGTGGAGGGGTGCTCAAAGGGAACGAGTGTCATGCTCGCGGCCGCCCGTGCCCGCCAGTAGCGGTCCGGCTCGATCCCGGATGTCCGTTGCACCTCACAGGCGGTCGGTTCACGGCCAAGCTCCAGGGCGAGTGTGTTGAATGTCGTGTCGATGAGTTTGGCCATGGTCCGCGTGGGACGCCCGATAGGGTCCAGCGACCGGAGCGCATCGAGAACGGCGCCGCGGATGCGGGTGATGGCGAAGCTGCTGAACTGCACCCCATGGCCGTCGTCGAAGCGATCGACTGCCTGGATGAGGCCCAGGGTGCCATGCCCGACAAGGTCGTCGAAGTCGAGGCCCGCGGGCGGGTTCGCGATGTGCATCTTACGGACTGCGTAGCGGACGAGCGGAAGGTTCTCTTCGATGAGCCTGTCGCGTTCTTCGGACGACAGTTGTGATTTTGTGCTTTGCATTGGTTGCTCCTTGACCTTGAAGCCCCCGCCAGGCGAGTGGCTGCGTGGTAACAACTTTGGGACTACCCGGCTTCCGCGGGTACGCGGAGTTGTTACCCAACCCCGGGCGGAGTTCACCCCCTATCCGACCCGGCAAAACCCCTGAACTACCCTCGGGGAATACCCGCGGTCGACCACGGCGATCCCCCTACGCCGTATGGGGAAAGAGCCGGGCAAGGGGGTGTCTGCCGGCGTTACCCGGCGGGGGCCGCCCGGGGCTGCCCGGCACGTGGACAAACGAAGACGCCAGTCCCCGAATCGCAACCGCGGCGCGGCTATCCGGGTAACGCTCCACGACCGGGATGCCGGCCTGCATCGCCCGCAAAAGGCGCTTGTCATCCTCAACAGACCAAGCCACCGAGACACCGAGCTCGCGCTCGACTTCCGATCGGGACAGTCCGCCGCACATGCCGCCACGGTTCAGAAGTAATTGGGGCACATGGGCGCCCTGGCCCCCGCGGTGCCGCAGCCAGCGGATGGCGCGGGCTGCATCGCGCACGCTGTTCAGCTCGGTCGTGGTCACCAGGATCCGCGTCGTTGCGGCGTCGGCGGCCGCGGTCGACAGGTCGGTGAAGGCTCCGCCGGTATCGATCACCACGAAGTCGAACGACTGGCGAAGCCGCGCGACAACTGCCGCCAGGTCGTCGCCGGTCACCAGCGCTCCGTGCAGTGCCCTGGCGCGAGCCGGTAGCACCGAAACGCCGAAGCACGGCGTCATGAATTCCCGGGTGTCCCGGGGCTCCGGCGAAGACAGGTCCGCAACCGCCTCCGCAAGCGAACTCTGCACGCCCAGGTCCATGGACAGCGCCACGTCGCCGAAGAGCGGGTCGCCGTCCACCAGGGCTACTGCCCCCTGGGACGCCCGTTCGAGGGCGATCGCGAGGTTCGTCGCGATAGTGGTCTTGCCGACGCCGCCCTTGGCGCCGAGCACAGTGATTACCTGGCCGCCCTCGATGACCGCGAGACTGCCCCGGCGCTGCAGCCGGTCGAAGTGGTGCCGGGCTGAGTCCATAACTGGTGCAAACGCCGCCTCGGGAGCCCCGGCATTAATGCAGACCGCAGCTCCCGCCGCGATCACGTGCCCGGCGGCACCGGTCGCGGACGCGTCGATGACGCCGACGATCACCGAGTCCGGGAGAGCGTCGTGGATGAGCCTGATAAGGTCGAGAGGCCGGGCCACCGGGTCGGATATGCCTATGACAAAGAGGTCGGGCCGCACAGCGAATGCGGTTTGGAGCGCGTCGAGCCCGTAGCCGGTGGTTCCCGCGACGGTGATGCCGGCCCGTTCGAGTTCCGACAACGCCGCCTGCGGCAATTCGCCACGCGGGTCGATCAGGAGGGCGGAACGGGCGCGCATGCGAGCACTCCTCTCAGGTGTGGGGCCTGGTGTTCGGCAGGAGGCACGCGGGTCAGGCGGCGGGCTCCTCGATGAGCTCCGTAGCTGACGTGGCCTGGAGCCGGTACCCGAACGAACGCGAGTTAACGATTTCGACCGACTCGCTGGAGCAGTCGGCAAGCTTTCGGCGGATCCGGCGGATGTACACCTTGACCGCTTGCTGAGCCTCCACGTCGGTGTAGGTGTATTCGTGGATCGCCGACATGATCTTGCCGGGACTCTGCACCTTCCCGGCCCGGGCCGCGAGATATCCAAGGATCTGGAACTCAGTGCGGGTGAGCGGCACGAGTTCGCCGTCGTGACGGGCCTCGCAGGTGTCTTGATCAATGGTCAGCGCGCCAACACGCTGCTGCTGTGGTTCGGTGGGCGGAGGGGTGGGCTGGTGAAGCGAGTGCACTCGCCGCAGCAGGGAGGTCAGCGTCGCGCGCACAATGGCAGCGTCATCGCCACCGCTGAGCGTGGCGTCGGCGCC
Organism: Dehalococcoidia bacterium; assembly: GCA_003104995.1. GTDB lineage: Bacteria > Chloroflexota > Dehalococcoidia > Tepidiformales > Tepidiformaceae > Amarobacter. Next base: position 141,124 of record PQAO01000026.1, on the reverse strand, counting down.
GAGCTCCAGGGCGGCAATCGTCCCCGCGACCGATCCCCCGGTATCGACCACCAGGAGGCGGCCGGCACCGCTCGATGCGATCGCGCGAATCATTTCAACGCCGTCCGGCTGCGTCGGGTCACAGACCAGGATGGCCAACTCGGGACGGAGCGCGGCTACGATGCGGTGCGCCTCGCCGTCGAAGAACCGGTCGATGGCCGTCACGCCCAGTCCGGCCAGCACGGGCAGCAGACTTGCGGAACGGTCCGGGGGACTCGAAAGAACCACGGCCACGCACCGCACTCCGGCGGCTGGCGCCACAAACTCCCGCCGGTAGGCGGCCAGGCCGGTGAGACGGTTGGTCCCGTGGATAACTCGCATTGCAGTCGAAGTAGTCATCAAATCCCTCGGACGAAAGTTTCGAACCAGTTGCGGTTCACCGTGTCGTCACTCTTGGAGTCGGTAGGGGCTGCCCCGACTGCCACGGAGGAAAGGCACCGTTGACTGTGGGGAAAAACCCTCGGATCTCGCGTGTAATCCCATGGCGGAGGCACTGAAGTCCTGTCCGTGGCTGCCGACCACAGGTCCAGAGGATTGGAGTGACTGAGTTCGGCGGGCAACGGCCCGGCCCTTCCGTCCGTCGATGGTCAGCCAGCACTGGGACGGGTTGAACCTGGAAAGAGGCCACAGTGAATCCTGCATCAGAAACGGGTGGTTCCCCGGCGAAACTACCGCGGGCGCTGGCCCAGGCGGCTCTCGAGGCCGCCGGCAGTGTCGTCTTCGTCACCGATGCCTCCGGCGCCATTATCTGGGTCAACGCGGCCTTTGGCCGCGTCACCGGTTGGTCGCCGGAGGAAGCCATCGGCCAAAACCCGCGGATCCTCCAGTCGGGTTTGCACGACAAGCACTACTACGCCGGGCTCTGGAGCGAGATCCGCGCCGGGCGCAGTTTCAGCGCCCGGATGGTAAATCGGGCCCGGAACGGGGACCTCTGCGTGGTGGCTCAGACAGTGACGCCTCTCCCGGTGGGCAATCCTAATCCGACCCACTATGTGGCGTTCCAGGAAGACGTGAGCGCGGAGGTGGAGCACGCACGGGAGCTGGAGTACCTGGCATTCACCGACCCGCTCACGGGTCTTGGCAACCGCCGGGCCCTGTTGGAGCGGCTGGATGAATCATGGCGTCGCCGCGAACCGATCGCCCTGCTGCTCATGGATATGGACGACTTCAAAGGGATCAACGACCGTTTCGGCCACGCGCAGGGCGACCTGGCGCTTCGGAAGATGGGGGACGTGTTGCGCGAGGCGGTGGGGGGTCCCGCGGCTTTTCGGCTTGGCGGCGACGAGTTCGTGCTGTTGATGATCGGAGACGCGGGCTCCGATGCCGGCCAGGCCGAAGACTGCGCGTGGCGCATCCGCGAGGACGTCAGCTCGCGGGGTATCGAGTTTCTTGGCCATCCCCTTTCCGTCAGTGTTGGCGTCGCATTGGCGCCCCGGGATGGCCGGGATTCGAGCACGCTCCTTCGCTCCGCGGACCTCGCGCTCGGGTCGGCAAAGCTCGCGCGCTCGGGAGTCGCGGCGTACAGCCCCGCACTGGGGCGGGCGGCGATGCGAGAACTCGCACTCCGGCAAGACCTGGAAATGGCGGTACCCAGGGGGCAGATGTCGCTGGCCCATCAGCCGGTTCGTGCCCTCACCACCGGGCGCATCGTGTCCGTCCAGGCAATGGGGTGCTGGCGCCACCCGAGACACGGGACAGTCTCGCAGGAAGAGTTTCTGCCATTTGCCGAACAGACCGGACAGACGGTAGTCGTCGGTGAATGGGTGCTGCGGGAGGCCATTCGCTGGCACGTCAAGAACTACGGTGGGTCCGGGGTCCGGCTGGCGGTTCACGTCGCAGCGGACCAGCTCCACGATCCACTCTTTCCCGCCCGGCTCGGCCGGCTCCTCCTGGCTGAGGGCATGAACGCCGATCTGCTGGACATCGAAATCTCCGGTTCGCGCCGGATCGAGGAGCGGGGCGCCGGAGATGCGCTCGGCGCGATTCGCCGGCTCGGTGCCGGAGTGGTTGTGGATGACTTCGCCTCTGGCGTCGCCCAGCTTGGCCATCTCGCGGACTTCCCGGTCACGGCACTGAAGCTCAATCGAAGCGTCGTCCGCGAGAAACTACGCTCTCGTCACTACCGCCAACTGCTCAGGGGGGTCATCACCCTGGCTCACTCCGCCGGAATCCGGGTCATCGGCGAAGGTGTCGAGTCGCCGGAGGATGTCGAGGCGCTGCGTAGCATCGGTTGTGACGAGGGACAGGGCTACTACCTGGGCCAGCCCGGTGCGGAACTGGCCGTCGAGGCGGCGGCGGGCTGAGCTCAGGCCCCGGGCAACAGGATCGTGAACGAGGTGCCCGTTCCGGGGTGGCTTTCCACCTCCACCGTGCCGCCGCTGCGGGTCGCGAACGCATAGACAGAAGCAAGTCCGAGACCCGTGCCCTTCCCTTCCTCCTTGGTGGTGAAGAAAGGGTCGAAGATGCGCGGAAGGATCTCGGGCGGAATGCCGTGCCCATTGTCGGTAACCTGGATGCGAATTCGCTCGCCACTTGTTGGATGCACGGCTATCCGCAGGACACCTTCGCCGGCCATGGCGTCGACTGCGTTCGACGCCAGGTTCAGGACGGCCTGCTCCAGGTCGCGAATGTCCAGATCCACCCGTAACGGTGCTGGCGCGAGGTCGATGTCCATCTGGATGTAGTACGGAAGGACGTGCCGGACTGTCGTCGCGATGTCCGGCATGTGCTCCGCGAGATCGACCCGCACGACGTTCTCGCCCGTCGTCCTCATCCTCGCGACCAGCAGGAGCTTTCTCACGAGTTCCTCGGCATGGCCGAGTTGCTCCTGGATGCCACGAAGGTCTTCCTGCGATGGGTCGCTCTCCGGAAGCTGTAAGCCGATCAGCGCACGGTATCCGCCGATGGCCATGAGGATGTTATTCAGGTCGTGGGCCACGCCCGAGGCAAGCCGCCCCACCGACTCCATCCGCCCGGCATGCTCCACCTGGAGCTCGAGGCGTGCCTCGTCGCTGCGGTCGTAACCGTAGCCGTACGCGCCGGCCGGCGGTTCGGCCGGGAAGAACGCCCAGCGCCAACTCCGGCCCGCCACCGAATGGAGCACACCACTCAGGTGCTCGCCGGACTCCGCGCACCGGCGCACCAGCTCCGGCGCATCGGACGGGAGCAGCTCATCGACCTTCAGCCCAAGGGCCGCCGCTGCTTCGCGGGCGGCGGCGTTCGCGGAATGAACCCGTCCATCCGCCCCAAGCTCGACGACCGGGTTTGGGCTCAGCTCGGCGAAGCGGGCCATCCTTCGCGCTTTTTCGTGGGCCTGGTTCAGCCGGTCCGTGTAGCGCCGGAGGAGAAGCAGCAGCACAAGGCCCGTCACGGCAACGAATCCCAGGCCTTTCGCCACTTCGAGGAATGCGAACCGTTCGTGTTCATGGCCTGTTGCCAGGTCGAGGAGTTTGCCGCTCAGCAGGATCCATGCCGAGGCCACTACCAGGTAGCCAAGTACGATGGAGCCGGGACGGATCCAGTGCTCGCCGGGCTCAGACTCTGCCGCCGACCTACCGGTCGCCGCTTCCTTCGAACGCATCCTCCACTCCTCGATCTCTGCCGGTCCCCCGCCGTGGGCCCCGCCCGACTATAGCAACGCCGTGGGTGTCTCAGTCCATGTCTGTCGCGTATTTGTCGAGTCGCGCGACCGCGCAAATACTCGCACGTTGATGCTTGCAGTGGCAATGGTCCAACGGCTGGTATCGCGGGGGGATGGCCTCGTCCATCATCGTCAGGGATGTCTCCCGCTGCGTTGAGCGGCACATCCCGTACTCGACATCGGTGAGCTCGGCTGCGCGTCCTTCATGGCCGTGGTCTAGCTCTGCCCTCACCCATTGATCAGCGAATCCTTGGCACGCACCGCGTCCCCGTCGCGGCTGTCCGGGGACGGAGACGCTGCTTCTGGTAGACTAGCGCCGCGCCCGGGGCCGTTGAACCCGGCGACGCGGGAGCTGCCGATGTACCGTCGAATTCTCGCTGGCGTGGTTGGCCAGGGACAGACCAGGGACTTCCTGGCCGCAATGCGCGAAGCCAATGACTTCCAGCTGGAACGCGGTATCCGCGCGCGGACGGCAATCTGGGGGGCAATGACGGGAAAAAACAACGCCGTCGTCATTGCCGCCGACTTCAACGCGCTCGATGTCCTGGAGAAGTGGACCGATATGGCCACGGTGGATTCGCTTTTCGCGATAGTCCGCCGCACGGTGCGCACGCACATGGTCTTTGAGGATTCCAAGGTCTCCATTCATCGGCTGGCCTACCACTCCGAAGGGCTGATGACCTCCGAGGATGCGACGGCACCGCGCAAATACATGCGCGTCCTCACCGGCGAAGTCCAGGCGGGCCACCATCGCGATTTCGTGCTCGCGGTCTCGCAGGCGCTCGACTACCAGAAGCAGCGCGGAATCGACGCGCACACCAGCGTTTGGTCGTCCATGACGGGGCACACGAACGGGGTCTCCATCGCAGCGGAGTTCGATTCGCTAACCGCCCTGGAGAAGTTCGACGAGATGGCTGTGACCGACGCGGAGTTTGCGCGTCTTCGGGCGGCGACGCGCGCCTCGATGGTCTTCCTGACGAGCGAGACGCAACTGATGCGCAACCTGATGTAGGCGCGGGCATTCGAGACACGAAAGAAGGGGTGGTCGTCACGACCACCCCTTTGTGTTGATGCGCAGATGCCCGGAGGCGAGTCCTAGCAGCAGGCGCGCGGCTGGCCGCTCTCGTCGCCGGTCTGGAAGCTCGAGCCACAGGCGCACGACTTCACGGCGTTCGGGTTAAAGATGCTGAACCCGCTCTTCATGATGTCGTCGACATAGTCGATTTCCGCACCCTGGAGGTACTGGGCGCTCTCCGGGTCGACGAGGATGCGGACGCCCGACTTCTCGATGACGATGTCGTCGCCTTCGGACGCGCGTGCGAGCGCCATCCCGTATTGGTAACCCGAGCAGCCCCCACCGGCGACGAAGACGCGGAGCGCGCCTTCCGGCAGCTCACGGGCTTCGAGGAGGGCCCTGGCCTTCTCGGCAGCCCGATCGGTGATGTTGACCAGGGTTGCGGGCGCTTCGGAATCGATCGTCATGTGTGTGGCCTCCACGGCGGTATTGGTTGCGAACTCCGTGACGCAACCGTGAGCGGCAGCAATCACTATAGAAAGCATAGCGATGCGGCGGGCGGTCGTCCATGCCGGGGTTCTCACCAGTTGTCGGTCGCCTGACACAGCTTTACCCTCCTCCCCATGACTCAGCCTTCCCGCGTCATCTACCTTCCGCCCGGTGTTGTCGCCGGGACGCCCTTACCACACCCGGCCGCGACCATCGGTTCAGGCCTCCCCTTCGACCGTAATTTCTTCGAGAACATCCTGCCGCCGTCGATAGCCGGCTTCTGCCAGCAGGTGAAGTGCCAGGTCCCGGTGGTCGAAGTGAGCACCGTCGATGGCATGACCCACTATGTGAAGGGCATCAGCGGACTCGCTGATACGTGGGTTGCCCTGCAAACGGCGAGCCCCGAGCACACGCACCCCAGGCAGGTCTTCGTCCCCTACCAGACGATCTATCGCGTGGAGATCCATCCGGAAGAAGACGAAGGCCGCCGCCATCTTGGGTTTGTGACGCCGCCGCCGGCCGCTCCCCGTGTGGCCAGGAAACCGGCGAACCGGCGAGCGCCGAAGGACGTGACACCCAAGGCGTAGGCGAACACTTGTGCTACTGCCTGCCAGTTCTGGCACAATAGGCGGATGACACCGACGGTGGTCCCGTCGTCGCTCGATCGATTCAGTGCGGCGGCGCGCGCGTGGTTCCGCGACACATTCGCCGCCCCAACGCCGGCGCAGGAGCTTGGCTGGGACGCCATCTCGAAAGGCGAGCACACGCTGCTCCTGGCGCCGACCGGATCGGGCAAGACGCTCGCCGCCTTTCTCTGGTGCCTGGACCGGCTTGCCGCGCGGTCTCCACTACCTGTCGACAAGCGGGGGCGGGCCATCCGCGCCGGCGTGTCGGTGGTGTACGTCTCACCAATCAAGGCGCTTTCGTATGACATCGAGCGCAACCTGCGCGCCCCGCTCGCGGGCTTGCGCATCGCCGCCGCCCGCGAGGGCCTGCCCGTGCCCGACATAACGGTTGCGACCCGAACGGGTGACACTTCTGCCCGCGAACGCGAGGACATCCGCAAGGATCCGCCGGACATCCTCATCACCACGCCTGAGTCGCTCTACCTGATGCTCACGTCGCGCTCGCGCGAAGTGCTGGCGACGGTGGACACCGTGATCGTGGACGAGATCCACACGATGGCGGCGAGCAAGCGCGGCGCCCACCTGGCGCTTTCGCTGGAACGGCTCGAACGGCTGGCCGGGAGGCCGTTCCAGCGCATCGGCCTCTCGGCGACCCAGCGGCCGCTGGAGGAAGTGGCGAAATACCTCGGGGGCGACCGCCCGGTGCGTATCGCCGACGCCGGCGCCCGCCGTGAGCTGGATCTGAAGGTTGTGGTACCGGTGGAGGACATGACCCGGCCTGGGGAGCTGCTCCGGGCCGTGCCGGAGCCGGGCCCGGAGCAGCGGAGCTCCATCTGGCCCGCGCTCTACCCGGAGCTGCTTGCCCTCGTGCGGGCCCACCGTTCGACGCTCATCTTCGTGAACAACCGGCGTCTATCCGAGCGGCTGGCAGCGCGGATCAACGAGCTTGCGGGCGAGGAGCTGCTGCGCGCGCACCATGGATCCATCTCGCGCGAGCAGCGGCTGGAGGTGGAGGAACGCCTGAAGGCGGGCCTCTTGCCGGGCCTGGTCTGCACCAGTTCGATGGAGCTGGGAGTCGACATGGGCGCGGTCGACCTTGTCGTCCAGGTTGAGTCCCCCAAGTCCGTCGCGCGCGGGCTCCAACGCGTGGGACGAGCGGGCCACCAGGTGGGGGCGACCAGTACCGGGCGCATCTTCCCCAAGTACCGGGGCGACCTGCTCGAGTGCGCGGTGGTCACCGGCCGCATGCGCGCCGGGCTCATCGAGAAGACCGAAGTCCCCCGCAACCCGCTGGACGTGCTCGCCCAGCAGGTCGTGGCCGCCTGCGCCGTCGAGGACATGACGGTCCACGAATTGGAGGCGATGGTCCGCCGCACCTACAGCTTCGCCACGCTCAGCCGGGACCAGCTCGAAGGCGTCCTGGGCATGCTTGCGGGCCAGTATCCGTCCGACGAGTTCGCCGATCTGAAGCCGCGCATCATCTGGGACCGGGAGACGAATCAGCTCTCCAGCCGTCGCGACGCCAAAACGATCGCTGTAGTGAACGCGGGGACCATCCCGGACCGGGGACTGTACGGCGTGTTCCTCGGGGTGGGCGGTCCGCGCGTGGGCGAACTCGACGAGGAGATGGTCTATGAGAGCCGCCCCGGCGAAACGTTTCTTCTCGGCGCGACCACATGGCGGATCGAGCAGATCACACGTGACCAGGTGATCGTTACGCCGGCGCCCGGCGAACCCGGCAAGATGCCGTTCTGGAAGGGTGATGGCGTCGGCCGGCCGCTGGAGTTCGGGCGGGCGATCGGAGCGTTTACCCGGGAACTGATGGCGCTTCGCGACCCCGAGGCTGCGATCCGGCAGCTCACCGAGGCGCACGACCTCGATGATAACGGCGCCCGCAACCTGATGGCCTACCTGGAAGATGAGAAGGAGGCCACCGGCACCGTACCGACGGACCGGACCATCGTGGTCGAACGCTTCCGCGACGAGCTTGGCGACTGGCGGGTGGTCATCCTGACGCCGTTTGGCGGACGCGTGCACGCCCCCTGGGCCCAGGCCATCGAGGGGGAGCTTGTGGAACGCAGCGGCTTCGATGTCCAGACCATCTGGAGCGACGACGGCATCGCCATCCGCTTCGCCGGCGGCGATGAGCCCCCGGGCACCGAGGCGCTCTTCCCATCGCCAGAGGATGTCGAGGAGCGGGTGGTCGCGCGGATTGCCAACACGGCGATGTTCGCGGCCCGTTTCCGGGAGAACGCCGGCCGGGCGCTGCTGCTGCCGCGAAATCGCCCGGGCACACGTGCGCCGCTCTGGCTGCAGCGCCAGCGCTCGGCAAACCTCCTCGCCGTCGCGAGCCGCTACGGCTCGTTCCCGATCATCCTCGAGACCTACCGCGAGTGCATGCGCGACGTGTTCGACCTGCCCGGGCTGGCCGAGATTCTGGCTTCCGTCCGCAGCCGTGAGATCGGCGTGACCACCGTCGACACGCGCGAAGCGTCGCCGTTCGCGCGGTCACTGCTGTTCGACTACGTGGCGGCGTACATGTACGAGGGCGATGCGCCGCTGGCGGAACGGCGCGCCCAGGCGCTCACGCTCGACCGCAACCTGCTGCGCGATCTCCTCGGAGAGGCAGAACTGCGCGAATTACTCGACCCCGCGGCGGTGGAGGAAGTCGAGCTCGATCTCCAGTGCCTGGTGCCCAACCGGAAGGCGCGGCATGCCGACCAACTGCACGACCTTCTGCGCCGGCTGGGCGACCTGGACGAAACCGAGCTGGCGGCACGGGTAGCGGAGCCAATGTTGCTCCGCGAGTGGCTCGCGGAGTTGCAGGACACGCGGCGGGCATGCCCGGTGCGGATTGGCGGAGAGGAGCGCTGGATTCCGATGGAGGATGCGGGGCGGTACCGCGATGGCCTGGGTGTGGCCGCTCCCCTGGGGGTCCCCGAGGTGTTCCTTCGGCCCACGCCTGACGCGCTCGAAGGGTTGCTGAGCCGCTACGCCCGGACGCACGGCCCGTTCGTGGCGCGCGCTCCGGCGGCTCGTTGGGCGATCCCGGAGTCGCTGGTGCGGGAGACGCTGCAGGAGCTCGACGCGGCAGGTCGCCTCCTCCATGGCGATTTCCGCCCGGGCGGCACAGAGCGCGAGTGGTGCGACCCTGAGGTCTTGCGGCTCCTCAAACAGCGGTCGCTGGCACGCATCCGCAGGGATGTGGAACCGGTTTCGGGCGCAGCCTATGCACGCTTCCTGCAGCGCTGGCACGGCGTAGGGTCTGTCCATCATGGTCCGGATCGCCTGCGCGATGTCCTTCTGCAGATCGAAGGGCTGCCGGTGCCGGCCTCGGTGCTCGAACGCGACGTGCTCCCCGCGCGCGTGTCCGGGTACGAGCCGGCGTTGCTCGACCAGCTTGGCGCGGGCGGCGAAGTCGCCTGGTACGGGGCAGGGCGTCTCGGTAAGGACGACGGCAGGGTGGTGCTCGTGCGCCGGGAAATGCTGGAGCACTTCGCGCCCCGGGCCGAGCCGGAGACCCCGACGCACGCGCATGAAGCCATCCTCGCCGCGCTCAAGACGCGCGGGGCGCTGTTCTTCACCGACCTGGTCGCAGCGGCCGGGGCGCCGGTACCGGCGGTGCTGGACGCGCTCTGGGACCTGGTTTGGCAGGGCGCGGTTACCAACGACACCTTCGCACCGCTGCGGGCGCTATCCTGGCCACGGCGCGGGAGCGGCCCGGCGCCGCGTGGCCGCGTTGGGCGGCTGCCCCCGGAATCGGTTGGGCGCTGGTCGCTTGTGCGGCTCGCGGATACGGCCGCCAGTGCCTCCGCCCAGACGGCCCGGCTCCACGCGGTGGCGCAAGCGCTGCTCGAACGCCACGGCATCGTGACGCGCGAGGGCGTGAACGCCGAAGACCTCCCCGGCGGGTTTTCTTCGGTCTACCCGGTGCTGAAGGCGATGGAGGATGCGGGCCGCGTGCGGCGGGGCTACTTCGTGGAAGGGCTCGGCGCCGCGCAGTTTGGCTACCCCGGTGCAATCGAACGCCTCAGGGCAGAGCGAGACACGCCCGATGGCCCGGCAGCGACGATCCTGGCTGCCTGCGACCCCGCACAGCCCTACGGGGCGGCCATCCCGTGGCCCCGCCGTGACGACGACGACCGCCGGAGCCTCGCCCGGGCAGCCAGCGCGCAAATAGTGCTAGTCGATGGTGTTCCGGTGCTGTACGTCGAACGGTCCGGTCGGGGAATCGTCACCCTCCCGGCAGCGGAACAAGACGGCCTTTTGGAGCTCGCCATGCCCGCGCTGCTCGGCTACGCAGCTCGCCACGGGGCCAAGGGACTGGCCATCGAGCGGATCGATGGCGCGCCTGCGATCGAGTCGCCGCTCGCGGCCCACCTGCGCGCGGCCGGGTTTGCCAGCGGCTACCGCGGGCTGACGTACCGGCCGGCACGCCTGCAGGGGCCCGGCCGTGCCTGAGGGCGACAGTCTCTACAAGTTCGCGCGTAGGGTTGGTGCCGCGCTCGAGGGCAAGGAGGTCCTCGCTGCCCGCAGCCATGGGCCGGGCCCGGTCCCGCAGGTGCACCGCATCGTAGGGGCGACCTGCACCGGTGCCCGTTCCACCGGCAAGAACCTGCTCATCAGCTTCGACAACGGCCTGGTGCTGCGCGGCCACCTGCGGATGTACGGGACCTGGCACGTTTACGCACCCGGGGAGGCGTGGCGAAAGCCAGAGCGCGAGGCTCGCCTGGTGCTCGAAGTCGCCGATGCTGTGGTAGTCAACTTCAGCGCGCCGGTCATCGAGTTGCTCGAAGAGCGCGCCCTGGGGCACCACCGGCCCGTCGCCGGCCTCGGGCCCGACCTGTTGGAGGACGACTTCGACGTGGACGAGGCGCTGCGCCGCCTCCGCGACCCATCCCGTGCAACGCTGACCATCGGCGATGCGATCATGGACCAGACGGCCGTCGCGGGCGTTGGGAACATCTGGAAGCACGAGTCCCTGTTCCATGTCGGGATGAACCCGTGGCGGCGCGTCCGGGAGCTACCGGACGACGAGTTGCGCGGGCTCGTGCTGAAGGCCCAGGCGCTTCTGCGGGCGAGCGTGGGGAAGCCGAACAGCCTGGGACTCACGAGGCGGACAGAGATGTGGGTGTACGAGCGTGCAGGCCAGCCCTGCCGGCGCTGCTACACGCGCATTCGATCCGGGTCGCAGGGCGTCGATATCCGGCAAACCGCCTGGTGCCCGAAGTGTCAGCCGGTGGTCGAGGGGCAGATCGATCCGCCCGTTCGCAAGCGTCATGCGCGCCTGGCGTGACGGCCGCCCCGGCGGCGAGACGACACGGCTCCTCATCTCCGCGCAGGTGGCCAGGGGGCTTCGGACGCTTCTCCGAAGCCGTATCAACTAACCGGAGATGATGGAGGGCTTACTCGCGCAGGCGCTGCCACTCCAGGAGGTTGCCAAGCGCAACGCCCGCCCGGGCGATGCTCGGATAGGTGGCAAGGCCGTTTCGCCAGCAGAGGTCCTGGAACTCCTCGGACTGTTCGAACGCCTCGGCGGTGACCGAGGGGCGAATGCAAACGACGACTGGCTTGCCCGACTGCTCCTGGATGCGAGCGAGGGTGTCGGCCTGCCGCCTCATCCGATCGCGAAGACCGACCTGGCGCATTCCGGGGCCGGAGCCAAAGCTTGTGTGGTAGAGAAGCACATCGATGTTCGGGGCCTGGGCGCAAGGCATGAGGGTGGCCTCGAAGCCCTTCTCCTCCCAGAGGCTGGTGGTATCGATCGGGTTCCGGATGCTCGTCCCGGCTTCGTGCGTGATCTTGGCGAGCTCGGCCTGGGTTTCAGGGAGCAGCGGAGGAAGGTTCAGGCCGGCCGCGGCGAGGTCATCGGCCGCGAGGACGCTGGCGCCACCGCCACCACCGACGACGACCACGTTCGGGCCACTCAGACGCTTCACGAAGCGGAAGGTGACGGCCATGTCGACCAGCTCCTCCATGCTCTCGACGCGAAGGGCGCCCGCCTGCTTGCAGAGCGCGTCGAAGATCTGGAGAGAGCCAGCAAGCGAAGCCGTGTGGGAGTTCGCCGCCCGCGAGCCGGCTTCGGTCCGGCCGCTCTTCAGGATCGCGACCGGCTTGCGCTCGCCGGCCTTGCGGATCGCCCGGGCCAGGCGGGGTCCGTCCTGGATGCCTTCGAGGTAGGCCACGATGATTTCGGTCTTCGGGTCATCCGCGAGGTAATCGAAGAAGTCGGCCGCCTTGAGGTCGGCGCCGTTGCCGAAGCTGATGACCTTGGAGCAGCGGATACCCCGGGGGATGGCATACCGAATGAATTCGCCGGCATTCATCCCGGACTGCGAGACCATCCCGACGGGACCCTCTTCGGGCGTCTGACCGTTCATCATGGCGAGGCGGGCTTCGGGGACGTAGAGGCCCATGCAGTTGGGGCCGATGAGGCGGATACCGGCTTCCTTTGCACGGGCGATCACGGCCTGCTCCATTTTGGCGCGCTCGGCATCGCCGGTCTCGGTGAACCCGGCGGTGAACAGGTGGAGCACACGCACGCCCTTTGCGATGCAGTCTTCAAGCAACTGGGGGACGAACCGCGCGTTGACCGAGGAAATGACGTAGTCGATGTCATCCTCAGCCGGAATGTCACGCATCGATGGGTAGCACTTGATGCCGCGAATGGCGCGCGCGGTGGGATGGATCAGGTAGATAGGGCCCCGGAAGCCGATCTCCTGGAGCGACGAAACGAACCCGCCTCCTCCGAACGCGGCCGTTTCCTTGGCCGAAACGCCCGCGATGGCGATTGAGCGCGGGTGGAAGACGAAGTCGAGTTCGGGTACTTGAGCGGGCGCGGTCATAGTCGCTTCTCCAAAAGGTTCATGGCGCACGAAGATCCGACCGTGGCCGGGAGTTTCGAGTCTACCAGAGCCCGGCCTTTGAGTCTGGCTGCCCGGTTGACCCACGGCGGATCCGGGCCCACGATCCCCCTCGCGGGCTCCCGCGTCCGCAGCGCGCCCATGCTCATCGTCTCTCGCCTCGCAGCCGCCTTGTTTGTTGTCGCTCTGCCGGTCTTCCTGGTCACGGCCAACGTGCGTTTTCTCGCGAGCGACATCGGGTACTACAAGCACGGCTTCCGCGAGTTCGATTCCAGCGGACGCACCGGCCTGCCCCTTTCGGACCTGGACCGTGCAGGTGAGGAGATCATCGAGTATTTCGAGGACGACGCGGAGACGCTTCGCATCCTGGTGACGGCGGACGGCCAGGAGACGTCGCTCTACAACGCGAAAGAGACGGATCACATGCGCGATGTGAAAGCGCTGATTCGGACGGTTTACCGGCTCAACGAGGTCTCGTTGGCGATTGTGCTCGCATATGTGGCCTGTGCCGTTCTCTGGACCGGCGAGCGTACCGTGGCGGGCCTCGCCAGGCTTTCGCTGGCGGGGGTGGGGTTCGGGGTCGCGGTGGTGGGCGTGGTCGGAGCGTTCGCGCTGACCGGGTTCGACCAGGCGTGGACCACCTTCCACGAAATCGCGTTCCGGAACGACCTGTGGCGGCTTGATCCGGATACTGACCGTCTCATCCAGATGTTTCCGGAGGAATTCTGGCAGGAGGCGACGTTCATCGTCGCCGGGCTAACGCTGGCGGAAGTTACGCTTGTAGTGGTTGTCAGCCTCGCGTACGTGGTGTTCGCGCGGGATAAGACCGGCGCGGGCGGGCCGGTTCCGAGTCCGGCGGCCGGGCCGCGGGCCGTCGAGTCTTAGTTCGCGCAGGCGCAGCCGCCGCCACCACAGCAACCGCCGCCGGCCGGCATTTCGGCGAGCGCGACTTCGCCACCACTGCGGCTCATGGCGAATGCCGAAATAGTGCGTTCGGCGCGGTGGCCCTTCTTGCAGCTGGCCGCGACCGAGGCCTCAGCCATCGGGCGGCGTTCTTCGAACTTTTCACGGCAGGTGGGGCAGTAATACTCGTAGATGGCCATGGGCCGAGTATAGCCGGACGGGGCGCATCAGGCAGCGCGGCCTGCGCGGCGGCGGCGCGTGCGCTGGGCCGTGCGGGTTGCGGGTTGCGAGCGCTGCGGCAGCTCGACGACGGGGGCCGGCTGGTGGATGGGACTGGCCTCGGCGATCGGTAGAGCGAGCGGCACACCGCCGAGGACGGCGCGCGTCACCGCGTTCGAGGGCTCCACCCACCCGGCTTCATCGTCACCCCGGAAGGGCAGATGTGACAGGATCGCCGACAGCCAGCGAAACATCCATGACATAGGAGGTAGACGATAACCCCGGCGTTTCCCTACTGGCAACCACACATTAACCATCGACCCGGGCGAGAAATTCACCCACGACCCGGTTCCATTCAGCGGCGCGCTCGAAGTAGCACGAGTGCCCGGCAGCATCCACCTGGTGGAAGGCTGCGCCGGGGATGAGCCCCCGCGCTTCGCGAATCATCTCCGGCGACGTGATCAGGTCGTGCTCGCCGACGAGGTAGAGGACTGGCACGCCGAGGCCAGCGATGAGCGCGTGGGTGCTGCCGCGGTAAGCCGGTGGAGGCCTGCCGAGCATGCCTCGCCGACGTGCCGGGTTGAGCGCGTTGATCTGGCGGTAGAGGAGCGTGAGGCCGGGGTTCTCGGATTCGAAGCCAGGCGCCAGTGCGTGTTCGCGGAGGCCGCCGTCGCCTCGCTCGCCTTGCAGTTGGTCCTGGAGATCGCGGACGCGGTCGTTCGTCGCTCCCGCCGTTGTGCCGCAGAGCACCAGCGAACGTACGCGCTGCGGCGCCAGGCGCGCCAGCCCCGCGACCGAGCGCCCACCCATGGACTGCGCGACCACATGCGCGCTCTCGATGCCGAGGTGTTCGAGGAGAGCGACGAGGTCTGTGCCGAGGGACCAGCGCCCGACGGCCATATCGCCCCGGGAGAGGCCCCAGCCCCGGGCGTCGAAAGTGGTGCAGCGGTAGGACCCGGAGAACTCCGCCACCTGCTGCCACCAGCTGAGATGGTTGCCGCCCGCCCCATGGAGAAAGACGAGGTCGGGCCCGCGGCCGTGTTGTTCGTAATAGAGCTGGGCTGCATTCACCCTGGCGTACGGCATGGACAAAGTCTACCGCGGTCCGCCGGTTGGCTCTGCGACGCCCTTGCGAGCTGTGCGGAGCGGGAAAGGCCGCGTAGGCTTGTGCTCCTGCAAGACAGTCGCGGAGGAGTTCCAGGCATGAAGATCGGACTGGGTATTGGGGCGGGCATCGGCGAAGAAGGCAACCTGGGGCAGATGCTGGCCGCGTTCGAACGAGCGGAAAACGCCGGTTTTGACGCGGCGTGGATGGCCAACGTCTTCGCATTCGACGCCGTGATGATGCTGGCCCTGGCAGGTCGCGTGACGAGCAGGCTGGAGGTCGGCACTTTTGTAGTGCCGACCTATCCACGGCACCCGATGGCGCTGGCGCAGCAAGCCTTGACGGCTTCGGCGGCAACCAACGGGCGTTTCACGCTTGGGATAGGGTTGAGCCACAAGGTCGTCATCGAAAACATGCTGGGACTGGACTACTCAAAGCCCGTGCGCCACATGCGGGAGTACCTGTCGGTGCTGACCCCGCTCTTGAGCGGCGAGCAAGTCATGTACCGGGGCGAGGAGTACCGGGTGATGGCCCGCCTGGCGGTCCCCGACGCACCAAAGCCCCCGGTCATCGTCGCCGCATTGGGGCCGCAGATGCTCAGGCTCGCGGGCAAGCTGGCCGACGGGACGGCAACGTGGATGGGCGGTGCCCGGTACCTCCGTGAGGCGGCCATCCCCACGATCCGGGCCGCGGCCGCTGAGGCCGGGCGGCCTGCTCCGCGGATCGTCTCGGGCTTTCCCATCGCCGTGACGTCCAGGGTAGACAACGCCAAAGAGGCGGCTGCCAAGGTATATGCCAACTACGGCGCTCTGCCCTCGTACCGGGCTGTACTCGACGTGGAGGGCGCTCCGGGTCCGGCGGACATCGCCATCATCGGCAGCGAGGAAGAGGTCGAAGCGCAGGTGCGGCAGTTGGCAGCCGATGGCGTCACGGACTTCAACGCTTCGCTGTTCGCGGTCGAGGGAGACACAGCGGCCCGCGACCGCACGTACGAGCTGCTCGCCGGCCTGGCGAAGGCAGGAATTTGAGCTTCGGTCAGGTATTGCCCCGCTGCATGCGCTTGACCATCTCCTCGGGAAGGGCGATCCCGGCATCGACGAACGCCTTGCCGATTGCCATGGCATTGGGGCCGAAGATGGTCGTCCGGTTTTCGGCAACGAACCGCTGGCTTTCCTCGATCCGGTCGAGCTGACCCTGGAAGCGCGGGGCGACGTATCGCGCCCAGAGTTCATAGCTGTGCTTCGTCTTTTCCCAGGTGGTCCACTCATGGGCGAGGCCAAGCACGGCGCCGAAGCCGCCGGACATATCGAGCATGCGCTCGATTGCCGCGATGGCGTCATCGGGGGTGCCGATGATGGCCCCGCCGCGGTCGGCCGTGGCGCGGACATCGTTCGGGTTCGACGGGTCGGCCGGGCGTCCGAGGGTGTCTTCGAAGTAGTCCTTATTAAAGCGGAAGCTGCCCTCGGCGACGTCCTTGAGCGCTTCCTCGCGCGAGTCGGCGAGATGGATGGGGATGACGAGGCGCCAATCATCGCGGCTGATGGTCTGTCCAGCCTTGCCGGCGGCGTCCTGGGCCATCTCCCAGGTCTTCGCCAGGGAGATGAGGCCGCCGGGTTGCGATACCGCCACAGAGAGGATGCCGACACCGTGTTTGCCGGCGGCCACCGGCCCGGCGGGAGAAAAGGTGCTGGCCACCGCCACGGGCATATGAGGATGGGTGTACGGGGCGAGCTGGAGCCGCGCCTCGCGCATGGTGAACCAGTCGGTCTCGATGCTGACTGTTTCGCCCCTGAAGAGGCGCAGGATGACGCCAAGGGCTTCGTCCATCCGCTGGCGCTGGGTGATCGCGTCGATGCCGAGCATGTGCGCGTCGGAGGTGAGCGCGCCCGGGCCCACGCCGAACATGGCCCGGCCCCGGGTCATGTGGTCGAGCTGGACCATCCGGTCGGCGAGCATGAAAGGGTGGTGGTAGGGAAGGGAAGAGACGCCCGTGCCGAGGCGGATGGTCCGCGTGCGCTGGGCAGCGGCAGCGATCATCAGTTCGGGAGAGGCGATGAGTTCCCAGCCGGCGCTGTGGTGCTCGCCGAACCAGGCTTCATCGAAGTTCAGGCGGTCGAGGAGTTCGGTGAGCTCGATGTCCCGGTCGAGCGCCACGGTAGGGTTTTCGCCCACGCGATGAAACGGGGCGAGGAAGATGCCGAAGCGCATGCGGTTCGGTCGGTAGGTCAAGTGCTGCTCCTGTTACGCGTCCACGCGGGATCCTTACGTTCGCGCGAAGTTTACCCGAGATATGGCGCGGGTAAACCGGGCATCGGACCGGAGGTAAACGCGTGCAGTTTGCGGGCGCGCTGGGAGTCGCGAGTCGCGGTCAGCTCCCTGCGTCTGCCACTGCCGGGCGCATTCTGCCTGGCCGCAGCGCTGGTGATCGGTGGCAGAACCGCCGATAGATAGGTATGAGCGCGGAACGTCGCGCGGGCCTTCGCATGCATCAAGTACACATCGAACAGACCGGTATCGTCATCGCCGCGCGGGTAGCCCAGGCCCACGGGCTGTGGAGCCGCACGCGAGGCCTGATGTTCCGGCGCCAACTCGAGCCGGGTTCGGGAATCGACATTCGCCCGTGCTCCTCGATCCACATGATGTTCATGCGGTTCCCGATCGACGCTGTGTTCTATGACCGCAGCTACCGGGTCACTCGCGTTGCACGCTCAGTGCGGCCGTGGCTCGGGATGGCCTTCGGGGGGCGCGGGGCCTGGGGTGTCATCGAGCTCGGCGCCGGCGCAGCGAACCCGGTGAAGGCAGGCGATGTGCTCGTCTTCGCGCCGGTGTTGGAGGACAGGCTTTCGGCCGTGACGGTTGCCCCGACCGGGGGTGCAAATCACGGTGGAACGGGGTGAGGTGAGGAATGCCGCCAGGCAAAGGGTTTTACGGTCGGCAATCGAGGGGTGGAAAGTCGTCAGAGCGGCGGATGGCGCCCCTCTACTTGCTGGCTGCGCTTCCGGTGCTGGGCATCGTGGCGTGGCTGGGTATGGCGTTCCTGGGCGGAGGCGACTCAACAGCGGACCCAGGAGCGGAGGCGTCGCCAGGGTCCGATGCCCAAACCGGGCAACCCAAACCGACCCAGCCGCCAATCGCGCCGACCCGCAACCCGGCCATCCGGACCGGGGGAACCAACGAAGGGACGGCCGAGCTTCCGGCGAACCCACCGAAGCCCGATATCAAGGAGTACCTTATCGCCGGCGGCAACCGGTTCGAGCTCCCGCTCACCGCGCATGCCGGTGTCGAGGACGATTTTGGGACTGACCGGGGCGGGGGCCTCAAGCACGCCGGCGTCGACTTTTCGCTCGTCGGGCTGAAGAACGCCATCGTGGAGTCGGCCTGCGCCGGTACCGTCGTCGAGACCGGGGCGGACGAGGGGTACGGCCTCCACGTCATCGTCGACTGCGGCGCCGGGTTCGCCACGGTCTACGGCTGGCTGCAAACCACGCGAGTTGCCCAGGGGAACCTCGTTTCGAAGTCGACGGTGGTTGGGATGGGCGAGCCAGACGGCTTCCTCCACTTCGAAATCCGGTACAACGGCGTTGCCGTGGACCCGGCGGATTTCGTGCAGATCCCTGGGCGGGAGGTCATCCCCTGGACGCCGACGCCAACACCCACCCAGACACCGACGGTGACGCCCACGAAGGAACCAACCGAAACGCCCACGCCGAAAGCCACCGCGAAGCCGGGCCAGACCCCGGCCGGTTCCGCCGGGACCGGGCCGCCGCCACCGCCGCCGCCGCCGACCGAGACGCCGACGATGGGCCCACCCACGGCGACGCCGACCATCACGCCAACGCCCACGCGAACGCCCACGCCGACGCGTACCCCGGTGCCGCCGAAAAACACGCCGACTCCGCTGCCGCGTTCACAGTAGCCCGCCGCGTTGACCGCGCGAGACGCCCGGGCAACGATCTCCCTGTGACTGGACCGCGCTGGCAGCCAGGCGATGAGGTGGTGCTTCGCTACATCACCCGGCTGGACGGCGTGGCCGGGATGACCTGGCCCGCGCGCGTGGTCCGGGACGACGAACTGCTTGCCCTGTACGTCCCACGGGGGAGCATGCAGATGGCGTGGCATCAGCCTCCCGGCCAATCGCGCGGCCTGGTCGAGCGCGAGTGGCGGCGCGACATGCTCCGGCTGATGTTCCCGGGGAAGGCACACTCGGTCTGGTGTTTCTGGGAGGGCGACGAACGCCGCTTCACGTCCTATTACGTGAACATGGAAGAACCGTTCCGGCGGACCGCAATCGGCGTCGACACCAACGACCACGCGCTGGACATCGTCGTGAACCCGGACCTGTCGTGGTCGTGGAAGGACCTCGACGAGTTCGAGGGGCTTGTGGCACGTGGGACGTATTCGCCGGAATTCGGCCAGGCGGTGCGCGAAGAAGCGGAGCAGGTCGTCGCCGACATCGAGGCGAGGCGCGAGCCATTTGATGCGGGCTGGGATGCCTGGATGCCGCCAGCCGGCTGGGAACTGCCCCGGCTCCACCCGCGCTGGCGTGATGAGCCCGCGGTGCCCTGGGAGCGCCGGGCCTGGGCCTACCGGGACGCCCGCTGAGGTTGACCGTCCACCAGCGGACACCGCACGATCTGCGCATGGCTCTCTACGAATACGTTTGTCCCGGGTGTGGCACCCGTACCGAAAAGCGCATGCCCATGTCGGACGTGCTGCAGTTCATCCCCTGCCCCAGCTGCGGGAAGCAGGCATCCAAGGCGATTGGCCAGTTCTCCGTTGTTGGCGGGGCCCAGGCCGGAGTTGGGGACGGCGAAGCTCCCTGGGACTCGGATGGCGGAGACGGCGGCGACGACCACGGTCACTCGCACGACCATGGGCACGGGCACAGCCACGGTCCCGGCGGCCACAGCCACTCGTTCGACGACATCGACTTCTAGTCGCGGGCAATTGCCTGGAGGACGATTCGTCGGTAGGCGGACTCAAGACCTTCCCGATCGTCCTCGGTGAGCGTTCTCCTCTGGGTGCCCGCCTTCAGCGAGGCATACATGACCGCTGTGCCGTCCTGTGTGTGCCCCAGCCCCGCCGCGTGTCCCACTTCGTGCAGCACGGTCGACCAGAGGTCATAGCGGTTGCCCGGTGTCGTCTCGGCCGTGGACCACTGCACGGTCGAGCTGAGTTCCATGTCGAATTCCACCAGCGGCGCGCCGGCACCGGCCGAGATCGACCAAACGGTACACGTTTGCCCGAGCGTGCCGAGCGGCAGGAAGTCTACGAACTTGACGGTGTTCACGCCGTCGCGCCGGACGGAAGTTCCGCAGGAGCCGGTGTCGCCGGTCGAGGCGCCGGTCCAGGCGAACGCGAAGGTCCCGGGCGAGACGTCGTTCCAGCGGCTGATCGCATCTTCCAACAGTGGCGCAGCGTCGATCCCGGCGGGGGCGCCGCTGGCGTTGTAGGCGACGCTGATTGGCATCGAAGCGGCCGCCCAGCGATGTTTGTTGACCGCATACTGGGCCGACACGGCGCCGGGTGCATCGGATTCGGGCCGGCTGATGGGCGCGCCCGCGAGGAGCACATGCCGGACGACGACGTACTCGCCGGATTCCTGCCCGGGGCCGGGGTTCGTCCCCAGCGGCCCTCCCGTGGCGGCCAGGACGGCAAGTGCGCCGAGAACCAGGGCCCCCGCGAGCAAAGCCGGCGTGGACCGACGGGGGATACGTGGAGAGCTGAGGTTCGACACTGGGGTCTAGCTTCCCTCCTGCGCCGGCGGAGCGCCACCACGGCAACCGCCGGGAAATGCGGGGAGGGGAGGATGGGCGAACCCTTCCTCCCCTCCTGACAGGTTGTCGGTCAGCCCACCGTCACTCGGTGAAGGCGAAGTCCGCTTCCTGGCAGTCCTCGTTCGACTCAGCAGCCTTCTGCAGCCGCTCGCCTGCTTCGGCGGGCGGCTCGGGGAAGGGCGTATCGCCCGCGAAGATGCCGCTTTCGAGGTCTCCGTCCTTGATCTGCTTGACGCCATCCTTCAATTGCTTCGAGGCGTCGTTGTGCCAATCCTTCAGGTCGGCCGGCGGCTTGGCCTTGGCGAAGTCGTTGGCGAAGTCTTCGAAGATATCTGCGAGCTTCTCCATGGCCTTTTTCTCATCGGCCAGCGCCGAAGGGTCCTTGAAGACTTCCTCGAGGTCCTTGGTGAAGTTGAGCCCCGCCTTGCAGATGGCGGCAACGTAGTCCTCGTCGCTTCCGCTCCCGCTCCCTCCACCGCCACCATTGTCGTCGCCGCCGCACGCAGCGAACAGAGTTGCGCCGAGCGCGACGGGGACGATCCCCGCCCAAATGGCTATCTTACGAATGTTCATGACCTCTCCTTTGCGGTGCTTCCCGCTGTTCACGCATTCTGTCGGCTTCGGAGGACACGCACCAATCACGGCTTGTGCCCTCCTTCGGTGACAGCGGAAGAGGATGGCCAACGGCCATCCTCTTCGTGTTTCGGCAGATTATCCCGAGACGATTAGATCTCGAGCATCTCGGCAACGCGCTCGCGGTGGAAGTCGCCA
Source organism: Dehalococcoidia bacterium (assembly GCA_003104995.1). Lineage (GTDB taxonomy): Bacteria > Chloroflexota > Dehalococcoidia > Tepidiformales > Tepidiformaceae > Amarobacter. The sequence continues at coordinate 119,677 of PQAO01000026.1, read as the reverse complement.
TCGCCCCAGAAGAGTTCGGCGCGCTTCTGGCGGCGGAAGAACAACTGGATGATGTAGTCCTTGGTGAAGCCGATACCGCCGTGGATCTGCTGGCCATGGGCCACGACGCGGCGGCTGGCGTCGCTGCACCAGGCCTTGGCCATCGCGGTATCCATATCGGCCGAGTCTTCGTCCTCGCTGGTCGCCCAGGCGGCCTTGTACATGATGAACCGCATGCCATCGACATCGGTCACCATGTCGGCGGCCTTGTGCTGGATGGCCTGGAACGAGCCGATCGGGCGGCCGAACTGGACGCGCTCCTTGGCGTAGTTGACCGAGATCTCGAAGTCGCGCTGGGCGAGACCGACCAGGTAGGCGCATTCGAGGTTGGTGGCCATGTTGCGGAGGCGTGATGCGATCTTGTCGTCCATGTCGATGACGTCGGCGGCGGCGACCTTCACGTCCTTGAAGGTGACCTCGGCCTGCTTGTCGCTGGCGATGGTCTTGAGGACGGTGACGGAGATGCCGGGCTGGTCGCGCGGGACGATGAAGGTGCTCAGGCGGCCATCCGGCTTCCAGGCGACGACGTGCAGGTAGTCAGCGACGTGGGCGTCGGGGACGAAGAGCTTCGTGCCGTTGAGGACGAAGTCGGAGCCGCTGGCGGCGGCCTTCATCTCGATGCCTTCGCGGTCCCAGCGGCCGCTGGGCTCGGTGATCGCATAGGTGTGGATGGCGGAGCCATCGGCGATCTTCGGGAGGTACTTGGCCTTCTGGGCATCGCTCCCGGCGAGGATGAGCTCGCTGGCGGAGACGGCGTTCGGGATGAAGGGGCCCGGGACGAGGGCGCGGCCGAACTCCTCGACGAGGACGCAGAGGTCGAGGAAGGAGAACCCCGCGCCACCGTGCTCCTCGGGGATCATGAGGCCCTGCCAGCCGAGGTCGGCCATCTTCTTCCAGAGGGCGGGGCTGTAACCCTTCTCATCGTCTTCCATGGCGCGGACGTGCTCTTCCGGGCACTCCTTCTCGAGGAATTCGCGAGCAGAGTTTTTCAGCAGTTCTTGTTCTTCGCTGAGGCCGAGGTCCATATGCGGGTGTCCTTTTCACATAGTGGCGGCCACGCGCGGTGCGTGGCCACGGATGCCCGGGAACGTCCCGGGCGGCCGGTATTGCGGCGGGATTGTAACAGGATATTTCGCCGGGTGCGAACGGGTTTTCGAGCGTCAGCCTTACTCCGCCTTCGCCGCGCCCACGATGATGTCCTCCACGACGGCGGGGTCGGCCAGGGTGGTCACGTCGCCGACGTTCTCGGGTTCGCCCTCCGCGATCTTGCGCAGGATGCGGCGCATGATCTTGCCCGAACGCGTCTTCGGCAGCCCTTCGACGAACTGGATCTTGTCCGGCGTGGCGATGGCGCTGATGTCCCTGCGGACGGCGTCGCGGAGTTCCTTCGCCAGTTCGGCAGAGCCGCTGTAGCCGGCGTTCAGGTGGACGTAGGCGTAGACGGCGGTGCCCTTGACGTCGTGGGGGTAGCCCACGACGGCGGCCTCGGCGCAGGCCGGGTGGCCGACGAGCGCGCCTTCGATCTCGGCGGTGCCCAGCCGGTGGCCCGCAACGTTGAGCACGTCGTCGACGCGGCCGGTGATCCAGTAGTAGCCGTCCTGGTCGCGCAGGCAGCCATCGCCAGTGAAGTACTTGCCGGGGTAGAGGGAGAGGTAGGTCTGGACGAAGCGTTCGTGGTCGCCGTAGACGGTGCGCATCATGCCGGGCCACGAAGCCTTCATGCAGAGCCGCCCGGTGACGTTGTTCCCCAGGAGCTCTTCTCCCACTTCATCGACCACGCAGGGCTGGACGCCGAAAAAAGGCAGAGAGCCTGAGCCGGGCTTCATCACGGTGGCGCCCGCGAAGCCGGTGATCATGTGCCCGCCGGTCTCGGTCTGCCAGTAGGTATCGACGATGGCGCAGCGCTGTTCGCCGACGACGTTGTAATACCAGCGCCAGGCCTCGGGGTTGATCGGCTCGCCGACCGTCCCGAGTACGCGGAGCGACTTGCGGCTGTAGCGCCTCGGTTGGTCGTTGCCTTCGCGGGCGATCGCGCGGATGGCCGTAGGCGCCGTGTAGAAGACGGTGATGCCCAGGCGGTCGACCATATCCCAGTAACGGCCCGCATCGGGATAGGTCGGGACGGACTCGAACATCACCGAGGTGGTGCCGTTCGCGAGCGGTCCATACACGATGTAGCTGTGACCGGTGATCCAGCCGACATCGGCCGCACAGCAGTACACGTCTTCGTCGCGGATGTCGAAGACATAACGGTGACTCAGGGCTGTGTAGAGCAGGTAGCCGGCCTGGGTGTGGAGCACACCCTTGGGCTTCCCGGTCGACCCCGAGGTATAGAGGACGAAGAGCGGGTCTTCGCTGTCCATGACTTCTGGTTCGGCCTCGGCAGGTTCGCCGGCGAGGGTGTCGTGCCACCAGAGATCACGCCCGGCCTGCATGTTCACGGGGTTGCCGGTGTGCCGGAACACAATGGTGAACTCAATGGTGTGTCCGGGCGCTTTCAGCGCTTCGTCGACGTTCGCCTTCAGCGGGACCAGGCGCCCCCCGCGCCGGCCCTCGTCCTGCGTGATGATGGCCTTGCAGGTCGAGTCATCGATGCGGTCGCGGATGGAGCGGGGGCTGAAGCCGCCGAAGATGACAGAGTGGACAGCCCCGATACGGGCGCACGCGAGCATAGCGGCGGCAAGCTCGGGGACCATCCCCATATAGATTGCGACGCGGTCGCCCTTCTTCACGCCGCGCTTACGAAGGGCGTTGGCGAGGCGGCAGACCTCGGCGTGCAGCTTGCGGTAGGTGAGGCTTCGGTTGGTACCGGGCTCGTCGCCTTCCATGATGATCGCTGTTTTGTCGCCCTGGGCTGCGAGGTGGCGGTCGAGGCAGTTGACCGAGACGTTCAGCTTGCCGCCATCGAACCAGCGGATCTCGCCGGTGTGGAGGTTTTCCTGGCAGACGGAGGTGAACGGGGCCATCCAGGTAAGGTGCTTGTTAGCCATCTCGCTCCAGAAGGCGTCCCGGTCGTCGATGCTGCGGCGGTAAAGGGCTTCGTATTCGGCCATGCTGGAGACGAGCGCGCCCTCGCTCACACGTGCTGGGGGGGCGTACCTCTCGTCGACGGGGAGTCCGACTTCAGCCATCTGTGTGCCTCCGGGAAAGCCGCTGAGGGAGCGGCCTGTGGTGATCTCTGGTGCGGCATTCTACCGGCTGAACGGCGAACCGCTCAGGCGGGTCGCCACCCGGTGAAGACCTCGCTGTGGCCCTCCGGCACCTCGCTGTGGATGAGCGGCACCGCCCCGGGTTCGAACCCGGCATCGGCGAGCGCATGCAACCATACTTCGCGCGGGAGGGCGCCGTTGACGTGACGGTCGTACTCGACGCGTGGCTCCCGGCCGTCCTCGTGGAGGACGTAGACGTAGTCGACCTGGAACTCGTACGTCCCGGGCGAGCCGGGGTAGGTCCACTCCAGGTAGCGAAGCGCGCGGCCCTTGCCATCATGTCCGCCGTGGTCGGTCTCGAAGACCAGGTTCTCGGCGGTGTGGTCGGGGCAAAAGACGGCCACGCCGCCGGGAAGACAGTGCTCGAACGCGGTGGCCGCGAGCTGGCGGATGTCCTCTTCGGTGGTGAGGTAGGAGCAGGCGTCGTGGACGAAGACGGCCTCGAACTGGCGGCCGGCGCGGATGGTGCGCATGTCTCCCCGGAGGTGGGGAAGCTCCGGGTTGATGGTCCGGCTCAGGGCGAGCATTTCCTCTGAGAGGTCGCTGAGGACGACGTCGGGGATGCGCTTCTTGTAGTGCGAGGCGTTGTTGCCGCCGCCCGAGCCGAGCTCCAACAGGCTCGCTGGCACGTGGCCGATGATGTTCTGCATCACCTGCAGGTAATAGGCCGCCTCTTCCGCGTAGTCCCCGGGCGCCGTGATGAGATGGAACCACCCGGCGAGCTCGTGGTACATCCGCGGTCGGACGGTCATGGCACGCTCGGGTCGTAGGCGTCGGCAATGTGCCCGCCGGCGAGGAGTGACTGGTACTCGTCGTCCGAGACTTTCAGCACCTCGCGGTACACGTACTCGTTGTGCTCACCGAACATCACAGGCGGCTGGTAGAACTCGACCGGAGTCTCCGGGAGCTGCCAGAGTGGGCCCACGTACTCGTAGGTGCCCGAAGAGCGCTGAGTCTGGGTGCGGAAGAAGTCGCGCGTCCGCAGGTGTGGGTCATCGAACATGCGCGAGGCTTCGAGCACTGGTGTCGCGGCGATGCCCACAGCCTGGAGGCGGTGCATGAGCTCGTAGTCGTCCTGGGTGGCGGTGTACTCCGCGATGCGTGCGTCGATCTCGTCGTGGTTGGCGAGCCGGGCATCACTGGTGGCAAATCGCGGGTCGCTCGCCCATGCGGGATTCCCGATGGCAGCGGCGAAGGCGCTCCACTCGTCGTCCCCCTCGATGGAGATTGCGACCCAGCGGTCGTCCATGGTGGCCGCGGTGCCGGGCGATTTCGCCGGGTACACACCCTGCACGGCCCGGCCCAGGACATCACGGTTGGTGATGGCGCCCTGGACGTTTCCGTTCAGGCTGTAATCCATGATGGCCTGGGTGAACATGGCTGCGGCGTTTTCCGCCTGGCCGATCTCGATGAGCTGGCCCTCGCCCGTGCGGTCGCGGTGCCAGATGGCAGCCATCGCGGCGAAGGCGCCCTGGGCGCCGGCGAGGTAGTCGCCCGAGTAGATGGCGGTGTTCGACGACGGGTCGGCGTCGCTGTAGCCGCGCAAGAGGCTGTGGCCCATGACCGCCTCGAGGTGTACGCCGAGCGCGCGCGCCTGGGAGTAGGGGCCGGTGCTGCCGTATGCCGGCACGCGGATGAAAATGATCTTCGGATTGGCCGCCTTCAGCCAGTCGTAGGTGACGCCGAGTTTCTCCATGGTCCCGGTGGCGTTGTTCTCATAGACGATGTCGGAAGCGGCGACGAGCCGTTTCAACACGTCGAGTCCTTCCGGGCGCCGGATGTCAACAGTGAAGCTCTTCTTGTTGCGGTAGAGACTCACGAACGTGGGGCTGTAGTCCCATGGGCGGTCGCCGATGTTGCCACCGGGCACCCCGCCGGCCCAGGCAATCGAGTTGTCGGCGAGGGCCTGGGGTGGCCGGGCCATCGCGCCCCGGGTCATTGGCTGGAAGACGAACGGGTTCTCGGGCTTGATGACCTCGGCCCCAAGGTCGCCAAGGAGCATGGTCCCGAACGGGCCGGCCCAGACGACGCAGAGGTCGATAACGCGGATACCCTCGAGCGGTTTCGGGCTCATGCAGCACCTCCGGATGCGGCAGCGATGGCGGCGGCATCGAGACCGGCGGCGGAGAGGACTTGGGCAGTGTGCTCGCCCAGGAGCGGGGCAGCGCGCCGCAGTTCCCAGCCGCCCCGCTGCATGATGAGCGGCCGTCCCGGGAACTCGACCTCGCCGAGCGCCGGGTGACTGGCCTTCGCCCAGAACCCGCGATCGCGGAAGTGGGTGTCGGTGAAGAGGTCGTCCATGGTGAACATCGGGCCGCAGAGGACCTTCGCCCGCCGGGCTTCGTCCCAGACCTCGCGCTTCGTCCGTTCGATGCACCAGCCGATAAAGTTGCCGTTCCACTCCTCGATGACGGCGGGGTCCATGCGCTGGAAGGGGTCGCTGTAGCGTGGGTCGTCCATCCACTCGGGGTAGTTCAGCATGTCTGCGACGCGGTCGGGGTAGAGGCCGCCGTTGGTGAAGTCGACGTAGCCATCGGCGCAGGGGTAGATACCACCGGGCATGCCGCCCCCGTGGCTGGCGAGCCGGAGCGTCTTGCGGCCGCTGAACTGGAAGGCGATAGCGGTCGCGTGGCGCCGATCGACGCCGCCGAAGTGGGTCTCGGCAAGGGAGATATCGACGTGCTGGCCGATACCGTGACGCTTGGAGGAGAAGATGGCGCCCATCATGGCGACGGCCGAGGCTGCGCCAGATTCGAACAGGGCGGCCGTCCCGGCCATTTTCACCGGTTCGCGGTCGGTCTCGCCCATCGAGTACATCTCGCCGGCGAAGGCGTAGAGCGTCAGGTCGTTCAGCTTGTAGTCGCGGTACGGACCTGTCTGGCCGAAGTTCGAGATGGAGATGAGCGGGAGCGCCGGGTTGATGCCGCGGAAGAACTCGTAGCCGATGCCCAGCCGCTCGAGCGTTCCCGGGGCGAAGCTTTCGACGACGAGGTCGGCGTTGGCCGCGAGCACTCGCAGCGCATCGCGGCCGGCGGCTGTCTTCAAGTCGAGCACGACGGAGCGCTTGTTGCAGTTGAGATAGAAGAACGTGCCGCTCTTCTCCGGGTGGGGCTCGCCGCCCTGGAAAGGGCCCAGCTGGCGGGCAACATCGCCGCCGGGCGGTTCGACTTTGATGACGTCGGCCCCAAAATCGGCCAGGAGCCGCGTCGCGTAGGGCCCCGCGATGTGCTGGCTCAGATCAAGGATGGTCAGGTCGTCCAGTGCCTGCACATCCACCTCCGTGGGGCCGATGGACCGGCCCGAAACTGTGGCCGGAACTCTAGCAGAGCTCCTCACCCGCTGCACGACGGGCGGGTTCTGTCTCCGCCCGGTAGAATCCGCGGCACAGCACTACACCGAGGTGGCCCATTGAGCGCTCGCTACGATAACTGGCGCGACAACTACCAGTCGCGCCTGAAGACCCCCGAACAGGCCGTGGAGGCAATCAAAGAAGGGGACCTGGTCTCAATCACCATCCTCTGTCCCGCGCCGCTGGTCACCGCCTTCGTCGAACGGGCGAAGAAGCTGGGTCGCGTGGACTTCCGTACTCTCGCCCCGGGGAACCCGGAACTGTTCAATGCGGACCTGATCAAGGGCGAGAAAGAAATCGAGATCTTCATCGGCGACGCCATGCGGCCCGCCCACGATTCGAAGATAGCCACCTACCTGCCCAACACGTTCATGCTTGGGATGAAAGCGTTCGATGCGGGCCGTGAGGAAGCACGGATGCCCGATGTGTTCCTGACGCCATGCAGTGCTCCCAACGAGCAGGGCTATATCCACTTCGGCCCGCACATGTGGCAGCGCAAGTCCTACGCGAAGCGCTGTAAGAAGACCATTGCCATCGTCGACCCGAACATGTCGCCGGTTTTCGGGGACGTGTGGATGCACGTCAGCGAGATCGACACATTCATCGAGGGGGCCATCAAGCCGGTGGACATCCCCGGCATCGAGGAGCGCATCAACACCCTTGCGAACGAAGCGGACCGGCCGGCGCTGCTCGAAATCCTGAGGAAGGCGAGCTCGGAACAACTCGCGCTGGTCGAGTCGATGTTTCACGCGTTCCCGCCGGCGATGCTGGCCAACGCGCTCGGCGCGGTCGAGGTCGACCCGGCGGCCCAGGGCATCGCCGACAACCTCCGCCAGATCGTGCGCGACGGCGACACGATCCAGGTAGGCGTCGGACAGCCGAGTTCGCTCATGTTCCTCGCGGGCGCGTTCGACGACGCGAAGCACCTGGGCGTGCACACCGAACTGGGGTCGCCCGGCCTGGCGAAGCTCTGGAAGAAGGGGATCGTCGACGGGTCGCGGAAGACGCTCTTCCCGGGCAAGGCGGTCGCCGTAGCGTGGACCGGCTGCGACGGGGAGGACTACCAGATCATCACCAACAACCCGGCCTTTGAACTGCACATGCCGGAGAACATCCTGAACCCGGCGTTCATGTCGCAGAACCACCAGATGACGTCGATCAACAGCGCGATCGCGGTGGACCTGCTGGGCCAGATCGCGAGTGAGGACCGCTTTGGCGGACACATGGTGAACGGCACTGGCGGACAGCCCGACACGCACATCTCGGCTGCGCTCTGCCGCGATGGCCGGGCGATTACCGTGATGCGCTCGACGGCAATGGAAGGCAGCATCTCCAAGGTAACCGCGAAACACGATGCCGGGACCCTGGTCACGATTCCGCGCTACCTGGCGGACACGGTCATCACTGAGTTCGGGATTGCCCGGCTGCTCGACAAGAACCACCGCCAGCGCGCGGAGGAACTCATCTCGATCGCCCACCCGGACTTCCGGGCGGAGCTCCGCCGGGAGGCCGAGGAGCTCTGGGGCAAAATCTAGCGCGGGAGGCCGGTCCGTGGCAGAAGGCAAGCAGGTCATCAATCCACCGGGGCTGTTCAACGCGACGGCCCTCGGCTTTTCGCAGGCCGTCCGCGTTGGTGAAACGGTGTACTGCTCGGGGCAGGTGAGCATGGGCGGAGGCACGCTCGAAGAGCAGTGTCACGACGCGCTCCTGAATGTGCGCAAGCTGCTCGCCGGCAGTGGCGCTACGACGGACGACATCGTAAAAGTGACCATCTATTGCACCGACGAAGATGGTTGGCGCAAGACGGCCGATGTCCGGGCGGAGTTTCTTAGGCCGCCGTTCCCGGCGGTGACCTTCGTGGTGGTGAAGGCACTCGCGACTCCCCGGATCAACATCGAGGTCGACGTCACCGCGGTCATCGGGGCGGGCCGGTAGCCCCGGGCTAACCTTCGCCGGTATCCACCACCTGCGCGGCGCGCACGCCCCGGAGGCTGAACGAAACTCCGTCGCGGCTCGCGAGCAGCAACGCCGCGCCGATCAGGCTCACCGGGACGACGTTCACCAGGTGGGCCAGGATTGCGAAGCTCAGGGCGCGGCTCTCTCCGACGCCAAACGGCAGCAGCGAAGCCGTCGCGGCCAGGTGGAAGACGCCGATGTACCCGGGCGACGAAGGGATGAGCATCGCCAGGTTGGTGGTGCACGTCAGCAGGACGGCAACCGCCACCGGGGCATCGATGTTGAGGGCCTGCATGAGCAGGTAGTTGATGGCGAAGGCCGTGAGCCAGGCCGTCCAGGACCAGCCCCAGATCCCGACCACGTGGTCGCGCCGGAAGAGCTGGCGGAGTCCCTCGGAGAACGAGCGGGCCTCATCGCGCATGCGCTGGTTCGCGGGGAGGAGGCGGGAGAGGTGGCGGTTGCCCGCGAGCCGCTCGATGCGGGCGTGGAACACGGCCAGGAGGACCACGACCACCAGCAGGACGACGAGTACGGCCCAGGCGGTGTGCAACCAGCCTTCGTAGCGCCGGGGGACCGGGAGGAATGGGCTGACCAGCACAAACCCGGCGAGCAGCGTCACCGTGTCGGTCACACGTTCGGTCAGCATCGAGGAGACGACGTGGCCGAAGCGGACGCCGGGCTGGCGGGTGGTCATGGTCACCCGGGCAACGTCACCGAGCCGGGCCGGGAGTACGTTGTTGAGCAAGAGGCTGATGTGGAGGATGCGGTAGAGGCCGCGGGTGGAAACCCGGGACGTCTCGGGGAGGAGCAGGCGCCAGCGGACAGTCTTGGCGATGAGCGAGATCACCAGGCAGGAGATCGCGAGCACGATGAAGCCGGGGTTGGCCGCTTCGAGGGCTGCGCGGGTGCTGGTCCATGGGATCAGCCTGAGAAGCAGGGCAACGCAGGCGAGCGTGATTGCCAGGCCAAGGAGAAATCGGCGCATGCTTCCTATCGTTGACCCGAATCCTTCCCGGCTCATAGCCTGCCACACTTCATCGCTTCCGTCAGTGAGGGACGGGCGATACGCTGAAATGCGTGAGTATCGCCGAACCACCGGTCTCGGAGCGCACCGCCGTTTGCGATTCGGGAGTCACCGTGAGTGCCACGTTGGCCGGGAGGCTGCTCCTCGGGTTGCAGGTCGTCGCGCTGCTGCTGATGGCGGGCACGGTAGCAACGAAAGTCTGGCAGGACCACATCTGGGCCGGGTTCGCGCTGGTCGGCATCACGCTGGTGGTGTGGGCGCCCGAAGTACGGTTTCGGCGCGAGCGGGTGTGGTGGTTCGCCTACGTGGCAGGCATCTTCGTGTACACCCTCTTGCGCGCATACGCCGACGAGACCGGGATCCCGGTCCGTACCCAGTACGTCATCTCCATCGATCAGGCGGTCTTCCTGGGCACGGACCCGATTGTCTGGCTCCAGCAGCGGTTCTTCGACCCGGTCTCGCTGGGCCTGCACGACTATCTCTCGGTCGTGGTGCACTGGTCGTTCTTCATCGCGCCGCACCTTGGCGCGGTGCTTGTGTTCCTCTACCGGCGGACGCTCTTCCCGAAGTACGTCGTGATGATCGCGGGGACGATGTACCTGGCCCTGGTGCTCTTCTTCCTGTTGCCGACCGCGCCCCCGTGGCTGGCAGGCCAAACGGGCGCCCTGCCCGGCGCCTACCGCGTGATGGACTTCGTTGGCGGAAGCGTGGACCCGGACACGTACCAATCGTTCTACGCGTCGTTGGGCGAGCCGAACTCGGTTGCGGCGATGCCGTCGCTGCACCAGGGCGTGACGTTTGCGATGTACCTGTGGGCACGGGACCATGCGCCGCGGCTGGCGCCATGGCTGCTCGTGTATTCCCTCGTCATGGGCGCCGCGCTGATGTACCTGGGCGAGCATTACCTGGCCGACCTCGCGGTGGGCATGGGATGCGCCGCGGTGCTGTGGCTGGCTGCCCGGCGGTGGCTTTCGCCGGCTCCTGCCGAGACCCGCTAGGCCGCCTTCTGGTACATGCTGGTGCCGGCAGTGCGGAACCCGATCTCGCCTGACCGCATGATCATCTCGCTTCCCCCGATGAAGAGGAGCCCGCTCGGGCGGAGGGCTTTCGCGAAGCCCTTGTAGATATGCTGCTTCGCCTCGTCGGTGAAATAGATGACCACGTTGCGGCAGAGGATCATGTCGAGGTCGGTGGGGTAGGGGTCGCTGAGCAGGTCGTGGCGGCGGAAGTTCACCTTGCGGCGGATGTCGTCGGTCACGCGGAAGGTCTCGCCCTCGCTGACGAAGTACTTCTTCAGGAGTGCCGGCGGGACGGAGCGGACCTCGGACGGGGGGTACCCGTTCCCTTCCCGGGCGCGGGAAAGTATTGGCATATCGACGTCCGTCGCCAGGATGCTGTGGTTCCCGCGCGGGTCCAGCTCGTTCAGGATCATGGCAAGGGTGTAGGGCTCGCAGCCAACGGAGCACCCGGCGCTCCAGATCTTGAGCTGCCGGCGCTCCTTGATCAGTTCGGGGAGCCACTTGGCCTGGAGTTCCTGGAAGCGGTCGGCCTGGCGGAAGAATTCGCTGACGTTGATGGTCAGGGTGTCCCGCACGTCTGCCAGCAACTCGCGGTCGGCCGCAATGGCCTTTTCGAAGGCAGGCCAACCATTGAGTCCGCGGCGGGTCATGATGTTGGCCAGGCGCCGCTTCATCTGCGGCTCCTTGTACTGGCCGAGGGGAACGCCGATGGCGCGCTCGAGCGCACGGCGGAAGGCGAGCCACTGGGGATCTTCCGGTTCTTCGAACTTCATCGGGAGAGCCTCATCGCGGGAAGAGTCTTGAGCAGTGCTGGCGCTACCTGGTCAAGCGGGACCTGGGTGGGACGCTGGGCGCGTTCGGTCGCCACGCGCGGCATGCCGTAGACGACACAGGTGGCCTCGTCCTGGGTGATCACCTTGCCGCCGGCGGCCTCGAGGCGGGCGGCTCCTTCCGCGCCGTCTTTTCCCATGCCGGTCAGGATGGCGACGCTTGCCGCCCGGCCGAAGACCTCGGTGACCGAGAACAGCGTGATGTCGACGCTGGGGCGGACACCGTGGACAGTTGGCGACTGATCGAGGTGGATGCGCTTGTCCTTCGTCACCGTCAAGTGGTAGTCGCCCGGGGCGAGGTAGACGCGGCCGTTGACGACGGGCTCGCCCTCCACCGCTTCGGCGACAGCCAGCGGCGAGAGCGAATCGAGCCGTCGCGCCAGGGCCCCGGTGAAGCCCGCAGGCATATGTTGGACCACGATGACCGCGGCCATCAGGTCAGCCGGAAGATGCGGGATGACCTGGGTGAGGGCCGGTGGGCCACCCGTCGAGGAGCCGACGACCAGCAGGTTGTGGGCGGGCATCCTGCCCCCGGTGATGCCACCCGGGTGTGCTGTGAGGGGGGCCGCCGGACGGGGAGGGACGAGCGAGATGCGGTGACGGCGAACGCGGGCCACGCTCGCGCGCTCGACGGCCTCAACCAGCTTTTCTCCGACGTTGACAAGGTCAGTGCTGACACCGCTCGGCTTGCCGATGCATTCGACGGCGCCGGCCTCCAGAGCGCGGATGGCGGTGGCAGCGCCCTCGCTGGTGAGGGTCGATACCATGACGATCGGCGTCGGAATGGCCTGCATGATCTCGCTCACGGCCGTGACCCCGTCCATGCGCGGCATCTCGACGTCCATGGTGATGACGTCGGGGCGGAGCTCGAGCGCACGCTTCACGCCCTCCATGCCGTCGCCGGCGCTGCCAACCACGGTCACGCGGGGGTCCTGGGAGAGGAGCCGTTCGATGGCGCGCCGCATGAAGGCGGAGTCATCGACGATAAGGACCCGGATTTGGCGGTCCTTTGAAGAGGCCGGGAAGGCCACGGGGATCCCTCCTATGCGCAGAGCTTGCTGACGGCAGCGAGGACGCGTTCGCCTTCGCAGGGCTTCACCAGGAAGTCCTTGGCGCCGCTCTTCACGGCCTCCAGGACGATCTGCTGTTGGCCGAGGGCGGTGACCATGGCGACCCGCGCGGCCGGGTCGTGGGACTTGATCTCCTTAAGCGCGGTGAGGCCGTCCATTTCTGGCATCGTGATATCCATGAGAACGGCGTCCGGTTTTTCGGACTTGTACTTCGCGACCGCTTCGAGGCCGTTTTCGGCCTGGACGACCTGGTAGCCCGCTTCGCTCAGGATTTTCGACATGCGCATCCGCATGAAGGCTGCGTCATCGACCACAAGAATTGTTGCCAAGGGAGGACTCCTACAGTTCGTTGGCCGGTGAAGCGGCCGTTCTCACGAATGTCTTGCCGGTGCCAACGTGGACTTCGAGGGTGCGACCCTTCGCACCACCGACATCGGTCGCAGCAGGCGCGATGCCGTGGTGCTTCAACCGTTCCCTGATGGCTTCGGCATTTCTTTCGCCAATCTTGAATTTTTCCGCGTTCGCCGGGCCGAGCACAGCAGCGCCCCCGGCGACCTTGACGATGAGTCGCCGGGGGGACGCTCCAGCCTCGGCGAGGCGCCGGAGGAGCAGGTCGATCCCGGTATCGGCAAACCTGGCCGGTTCGCGGTCCTCGACGCGCTTGCCGTCGGAGCTGGGGAGCAAGACGTGGGCGAGGCCGCTCACGCGCGACTGCGGGTCGTAGCAACTGATGCCGATGCAGGACCCGAGCCCGTACGCAACGAGGACCTCCTTGGGGTCCCGGCTGATAGCGAGTTGCCCGATCCCCACCGAAACGCGGCGGGCCTCGGAAGGCGGGGCAGTCATGCGGCCACCTTCATGAGCCGCTCGACCGAGGTCGGGTCCGGCGCCACGATGAGCAGACCGGCGGTGCGGCCTTTTTCGTCCTCGAAGACCGCATCCATCATCACGACATCGCCGCCCTGCGAGAGGACCTCGGCATAGACCGACTGCACGAGCGCGATGGCCATATCGTGGATGATCGTTGGCGGGCTGGGATGGAGGATGAGGTTCAGGTCGTCGGCCAAAGCGTTCACAAACGCCGAACCGACGATGTTGCCAAGTTCTCCGACGGCGGACTGGGCCAGTTCGTCGGGCTCGACGGTGGTGCCGGGCGCTTGCCCGCACATCAGGTCGACACACTCCAGCGCCCGCGCGACCGGGAACAGCAACATGACATGGCCCGTGATGTCCCCCGAGATCGAGAGGTAGGCCCCGAGCACCAGGTTTTCCTCGCCGCCGACCGCGTCGCAGGCGTCAGCCTTGGTGCCGATCCGGACGTTGGGGACGTGGATCGAGATCTGCTGACCCATGAGTCCGCTGAGACCGCGACCCGCCCGGACGGCGCCGTCGCGGGCGACTAACGTGAGCATTTGGACAAGCGCTTCTTGTGCCATAAGTCCCTCCCCTTGGTCCGGGCCCGCTCAGGCCGGTGTTGCGAGCGCAGCCTGTTCACTGACCAGGCTGGCGGTATCGACGATCAGACCGAGCGTGCCATCCCCGAGGATGGTTGCGCCCGTGAGTCCCCTGCGGTTGCCGACCATGTGGCCAAGCGACTTGACGACAACGTCCTGCTCACCGAGCAGGCGGTCGACCATGAAGGCGACCTGGCGTTCGCCGTGGCGGGCGGCGACCACAAACCGCCCCGCTTCCATCTGGCGTGGGCGGCCGTCGCCCAGGGCGCGCGCGAGGTCGATCATCGGCAGCAGCCGCTGGCGGAGCCGGAGCGTTTTCCTGCCGTTGACCGTGTGGATGTCGGCTTCGTGGTCGGCGAGCGCTTCCGTGACAGACACCAGCGGAATCGCGTACACGGTGGCATTGGCCACGACCATGAGCGCCTTCGTGGTCGCGAGCGTGAGCGGCAGCTGGATGATGACCTCAGAGCCCGTGCCGGGGGTGCTGTGGAGGGTGATCTGCCCGTTGAGGCGTTCGATGTTCGTGCGGACGATGTCCATCCCAACGCCGCGCCCGGAAACATCAGAGATCTGCTTCGCGGTTGAAAGGCCAGGCAGGAAGATCCACTGGATGGCCTCCTGTTCGCTCGCGGACTCGGCCGCGTCGCGCGTCATGAGCCCTTTTTCGACGACCTTCCGGCGCAGCGTCGATGTGTCGATGCCTTTGCCGTCGTCCTTCACCGAGAGGTAGATGTAGGTTTCCTGGTTCCAGGCGGTGACGGTTACCAGGCCGGTCTCCGGTTTGCCCGCGGCGCGCCGCTCCTCGGGGGACTCGATGCCGTGGTCAACGGCGTTGCGGAGGATGTGGACCAGCGGGTCGGAGATTTCTTCGATCACGGACCGGTCGAGCTCGGTCTCTTCGCCGGCGGTTACAAGTTCGACCTTCTTGCCGCACTTGGCAGCGACATCGCGTACCAGCCGGGGCAGACGGGTGAGGACCGACCGCACGGGCAGCATGCGGCTGCGCATGATCTGCTCCTGCAGTTCGTCGGTGACACGGGCCAGGTGCGAGGTGGTTTCCTCGAAGTTCTCCGTGAGTTCGGTGAGGTTTGCGTCTTTCAGCACCGCACTGAGCTGTTCACGGATCTGTTGGAGTCGCGTGCGGTCGATGACCAGCTCGCCCACCAGGTTCATGAGCCCGTCGAGGCGCTCGACATCGATACGTACGGACTGGGTTGCCTTGCGCGAGCTTCCGCGGGCACCGTCGGCCGGAGCGCCATCTTCCACGAGCGTGAGCTGCGGGCGGCCGGTCAAGCCGCTGCCCGGGTGCGCAGGCTGACTGGTTGTGGTGAGCGGCTTGTCGATGTCTTCGGGCGCGATCGAGCGGGCCTGGACGCTCTGGACGTCGGTGACGGCCTGGATGGCCGCCTGGAGCTGCTCATCGGACTGGCTGGAAAGCAGGAAGCAGGCCAACGAGAACTCGCCGGCGCCCGCTTCCACATGTTCGCGTTCCGGCCATGTTGCAAGCACCTGGCCCAGGGCGTCGGCTTCCTGCAGCGCCTGGAAGCTGCGGATCGACGGCAGTTGGCATTCCACCGCAATCGCAACTTCCAGGAAGTAGAGGGAGGTGCCATTGTCCATCCCGGCGAGTGCGGCTTCGGCCTGCTCGGGGTCGAGCCGGTAGGCGACGCCCGAAGCTTCGGCAGGCGCCGCTGCCTCTGTTTCGTCGTGCGACTCAAGGACGGCATGGAGGTCGGCCTCCAGGCGGGCCGTCTCAATGCCCGAATCGATGCCCGTGACCACCTCGTCGGCGAGCACGCGCAGGGCGTCAAGGCCGGCGAGGAGGGCGTCGACGACCTCGGAGCCCGGGCGGCGGCGGCCCTGGCGGACAGCGTCAAGTACCGTTTCCATCGCGTGGGTGAGGCTTGCCATCTTCTTGTGGCCGATGGTGGCGCTGGAACCCTTGAGCGTGTGGGCGGCGCGGAAAATCTGCTGGAGCAGGTCCGGATCAGGCTCGCCTTCAAGCTGCACCAGCGAGGTGTCGAGCAGCTCGATTTGCTCGTCTGCCTCTTCGCAGAAGAGCTTCAGGTCGTCATCGTCGAGATCGAACTGCAGGCGTTGGCCTTTAGTGCTTGCCATGCGGCGGCACTCCTCGTGGTGCGTAGGGTGAAGGTGGAGTTCGGGCGCGGGTCAGGCTGCGCGGGAAGCAGCGTAGGCAAGGTCGTCTTCGATCTCCGCGGGGAGGACGCCTTCGAGGTCCATGAGGGAGACCAGCCGCTCATCGAGCTTGGCGATGCCGCGCAGGTAGGTGTTCTCCGGGACGGAGACGATTGAGCTCGGGGGTTCGACCTGGTCGCCCGGGATGCGCAGCACTTCCGAGACGGCGTCGACGATCAGGCCGACCATGCCGTTCCCGCTGCTTACGACGACGATCCGGGTTTCCGTGGAATACTCGCCGGCGTCGACGCCGCAACGCTTGCGGAGGTCAATGACGGGCACGACGCGGCCACGGAGGTTGGTGATGCCCTCGACCCAGAAGTCGGAGCCAGGGATCGAGGTGATCGTCTGCATGCGGACGATCTCCTGGACGGTCTGGATATCGAGAGCGTAGTACTCATCGGCGAGCCGGAAGATAACGACGTGTTCCTCGGTCGCGGGCTGACCGGTGAGCTCTGTGGTGGGTTCCGCCTTGGTGGCCACGGGCATACCTCCTGGAAGTCCGGCAGGTGGTGCCGGTTGGTTCCTAAAGCTACGAGCGAAGGGTGCGCGGGCGTCATTCGGCGGTGCCCCCAAAGCTGCCCGGGATATCCCCGATGCGAGTCTCTTGCTACGAGGGTGACACCGGCGTACCACTAGGGACTTCTCGTATACCCGGCCGATAGTCATTACAGGGAGACTGTGCGCCGGAGAGGAGTCACTGTGGCATCTGAAAACGCCGTCCTCAGTCAACGCGAAATCGATGCCCTGCTTACCGCCGATGTCAGCCAGCTTGAGTCTGACGCAGTGGTGGCACTGCCTCCGCCTGCCCGCAAGGATGCGGGCAAGCGCGTAAAGCTCTACGACTTCCGTCACCCGGAGAAGCTCTCGAAGGAGCAGATCCGCGGACTGCAGATCATCCAGCAGGGAGTGGCCGGGGCGATTGCCGCGAACTTCTCGGGGCGGCTGCGGGCGCCGGTCGAAGCGCGCCTGAGCGCCCTGGAGCGCGGCATCTATGAGGAATACGTGAACCAGATCGGCCCGTCGTCGGTGGTGATCATCATCGACATGTCGCCTTTGCAGGGTTATGCCGTCACGGCCTTCGGGCTCGACGTGGCCTTCGGCATCATCGACAGGCTGCTCGGCGGCAAGGGCAAGCGCGCGGCACGGGTCATGAACCGCGACCTCACGGATATCGAGACCTCCCTCATCCGGCACATTGGTATGGACATCGCGCGGTCGCTGATCGAGCCCTGGGCGCGCGTGGTCGAGCTGACGCCGGACGTCTCAGAGCTCGCGCTCGGACCGCAGGTCATGCACGCCATCCAGCCGTCGGAGTTCGTGATCACTGCCTGGTACGAAGTCCGCCTGGCCGAACAGACGGGCGGAATCTCGCTGTGCTTCCCGCTGACCATCCTGGAGCAGATCCTCCCCAAGCTGACCGGCCAGAGCCTGTTCGACAACCGGCCGTCGCGTTCAGTGAAGGACGAGGCGCGGGTGAAGGAGGAGCAACTAATGCCGCTTTCAGTCCTGGTGCGCACGATGCTCGGAGACGCCCGCGTGGATGCAACGGACCTCGCTGAGCTGGCACCTGGCGACGTCATCGTGCTCGACCACCTCGTTTCCGATCCATTGCGGGTGCTCGTCGGGAACTGCGAGCGGTTCGCGGGATTCGCGGGTACGCAGGGCCGAAAGCTTGCGCTACAGGTTTCGGGACTGGTTGACGATGATGGATTGGTGAGGACGTTCGGAGATGACGGCGCCGATGAGTAACACGATTCCAGTCCGAGCTGTGCTGATGTCGTCCGAGATCATGAGTGGGGGCTCGGGATTCCATCGCCTCGTCTTCAAAGTGGACGGCGGGCGCGCAGGCATGTCGAACGTGACGGTGATGATCTCCCAGGATGCCCACAGGAAGATCGTCCAGCAGATGGCCCGCGCGCGGTTTGCGGCCGTCGAGAAGACGGCGCTCCTGAAGACCTGGGCTCGCTGGGAGATTGCGCTGCGGCTCGAAGAGCAGGGCCAGCTGCCCGGTACGGTGACCATTACCTCGCGCGATATCGACGACTTCGGCGCATACGCCACGGACCTTGGGCGGACCCTTCAGGTGAGCTGACCGGCCGCGACGCTTTCCCAACACCCGGCCGGCAGCAGTCGGCTGCCCCTGGAGGATCATATGCTGGCGAAGATTACGGTTGATGAGGCTGCGAAGGCTGCTGCCGAGGCTCCCGAACGCGCGCGGCTGGAACTCATCGGGCCGTTCGTTGAAGCCGCGGCCCGGGTGATCCAGCAAGAGTGCCAGGAGCCCGTGAACCGGGGCCAACTGCACCGCGTGCGCTCGCCGCAGACCAGCAACGAGGTCAGCGCGCTCATCGCGATCACCGGCGGCGTGGCCGGCCTGGTCATCTATTCGATGTCAATGGAGACGGCCCTTGGCTTCGCTTCGAGGATGATCGGTGAGCCGATTGCCGAACTTGACGCGCTCGGACAGAGCGCCATCGGGGAGCTCGCGAACATGATCACGGGCCAGGCAGGCATCGGGCTCGAAAAGAACGGGTTTCCGAGCGACATGTCGCCTCCCGTGCTTCTGCTCGGCAAGGGGAGTTCGATCGCCACGCTCAACCTGACGCGGCTGGTGGTGCCGCTCCTCGTCAGCTTCGGCGAGTTCACGATCGACATCGCCGTCAAGGAAGTCTAGCCAGTACCGCGGCTGTACCGTTCGTAGCCCCATCGCTACCATGCGATGGATGACCGCACGCCAGCCTCGCCGCCCTCGCCGCCGCCTCAATGCGCCGGCCACCGCCCTCCCTCGCCCGGTCACCGGCATGGATGCGGACCAGCAAGCCGAGCGTTCGCGAGAGCTGCGCAGAGCGCCGGCACGCCACCGCGAACACCATGTGACGCGCGACTACAGCCATGTGAAGAAGGACCTGCTCACCATCCTGGTCCTTGGAGTCGGCGTAGTGGGGTTCATCATCGGCATGAGCTTCTACGTCCAGCACTATCCCTGGTAGTCCGCCCGCCCCGTCCCGCAACTCTCCGGATCCGCTCCGGATTCGATTAGCGCAGGTTCTGGTAGGCCAGGTACGCAGCTATCCCGGCGGCAACCAGCCCGTAGAACGCGAGCCGCATCGGGATGAACAGCAACGTCATTCCCCAGGCGACGCCGATCCCCGCGATCGCGAACGAAACCACGATCGGCCCGCGTTTGCGGCCGGTTGCGACCTCGAGCGCACGAGTGAAGGCGTAGCCCAACCCGGCCCCGAGGAAGATAGAGAAGAAGCCGAAGGTGAATGGTAGGAGGACGAGGCCCCAGATGAGTCCCATCACCACGCCGCCCACGAGGGATGCGACCGCGGCCCGCGCGATGCCTCGATTGTTGAGCGTGTAGATCGGCGACTTCACGATCCGGGCGCAATCACGGCAGCGAGCGCCAACCGGGCTCTGGATGAGGCACTTCGGGCAGATCGGCGTTTCGCAGCGGCTGCAGCGGAGGGCCGTCTGCACCCCGGGATCCCGCGGGCACTCGACGACCGTGGCTGGACGGAAGGTATAGGGCTCAGGTTCGGCCGGTGGCTCGGGGCGCGCGGGGGCGCCGTCGCGCACTGCATCATAGGCGGCCCGGCGCCCTTCGTTCGAGAGCACTGCGAAGGCGGCTTCGACGTGCTGCCGGAGCTCGCGCACGGCGGGGTCGGCGTCGGCGCCATACTTCCGCATGAGCCCCTGGTAGGCCGCTTCGATCACTTCAGGGCTCGCGGTGGGCGAGACCTGCAGGACTTCGTAGTAGTCGGTGGAGGAGTTGGGAGCGCTCATATGGTTCTTTACGATCCTACCCGCCGCCGCGTAAAGGGGCAGGGCAGCCGGAGGACGGTCAGGAGCCCGCTTCCGTGGTGAGGTCGACCAGCGCGAAGGAAATCGTGCCTTCGGCAGCGAGCTTGCCATCGACGGTGGCCTTGACACGTCCTTTGCCGATAGGCCCGCGCATCTTTTCGAGCGTGAATTCGAGCCGAAGCTGGTCTCCCGGGAGGACCGGCTTGCGGAAGCGCATGTTCTCGATCCCGCCGAACAGGGGCGACTTGCCCGCCATCTCTACGCCCTTGAGCAGTGTGACCGCCGCCACCTGGGCCAACGCTTCGACAATGAGGACGCCCGGCATGACCTTCTTCCCGGGGAAATGGCCTTCGAAGAACCACTCGTTCGCCGTCACGTTCTTGATCCCGACGGCCCGCTTTCCCTCCTCGATCTCGATGATGCGGTCGACCAGGAGGAAAGGGTACCGGTGAGGGATGATCTGCTCGATCTCGTCGGTTTCCAGCATCAACGCACCTGCTTTCCCGTGTCCACGCCCTGGCGATCAAGATAGGCGAGGAATGCGTCGACCTGCTCGTCCGGGAACGGGATGTCGCCGATCTCGCGGTCGTCGGGGTTGCCCAGGCCGTGGAAGTCGCTGCCGCCGGACTTCGCGAGGCCCAGCCGGGCCGCGATCTGCTCGTGGGTGCGGATCGTCTCCGCATCGTAGTGCTTGTAATACGTCTCGATGCCGTCGAGGCCCCAGCGGGCGAGTTGTTCGACGGCTTCCGGGTAGTCCTCGCCGATGAAGACCGCATGGGCGACGAATACCACGCCACCGTGGTCGTGGATCATCTGGATTGCGTCGATGGGGATGAGCTTCTCGCGGTTCACGTCGGCCGGCTTGCCGTTGCCGAGCCAGAGGTCGAAGGCCTCCTGGACGCTCTTGACGTGGCCCTTTTCAACGAGCGCGCGCGCAACGTGGGGACGCCCGACGGTGGCTTCGCCGGCGATTTCGAGCACGCGGTCGACCTCGAGCGGCATGCCGTTCTCGCGAAGGATCTGGACGATGGTGTGGACCCGTTCGAGGCGCCCTTCGCGCTGCCAGCGGAGGAAGTCCTGTAGCTGCTTCGCCTCGACGTCAAAGCCGTAACCGAGCAGATGCACATCGGCCTTTCCGAGGTCGGTGCTGACTTCGATGCCGGGGATGAGCTGGAGCCCGAGGCGGTCCGCAGCCTGGCGGGCTTCGGCAAGGCCCTCGGTCGTGTCATGGTCTGTCAGCGAGACGGCGCGCACTCCCCTGGCGGCGGCCGTTTCCATCACCCAGGTGGGCGAGTAGACCCCGTCGGAGGCGGTGCTGTGGAGGTGAAAATCGCCTTTTGTCACAGGGGTCCCATCCGATCGCAGCGGACAATGCTGGTCGCTCGTTTGTTGGTGTCGTCGGCTTCGATGAACAGCCCGTTGAGGATTGCCGGGCCGGTGGCGGGGGCGAGCCGGGTCGGCATCTGCGTGAGGAAGCGGCGGAGGACCGCCTGCACCTCGTCGCCGATGATTGAGTCGCGTGCCCCGCACATACCGGCGTCGCTGCAGAAGGCGGTGCCGCCGGGCAATACCCGGTTGTCGGCCGTGGGCACGTGGGTGTGCGTGCCCACGACGGCCGTGACGCGACCGTCGAGGTGCCAGCCCATCGCCTGCTTCTCACTCGTCGCTTCGGCATGGAAATCTACCAGGACGAAGCGGTTCGCGGGTGTGTTCTTGAGCGCGTCGTCGGCCGCGCGGAAGGGGTCCTCGTAATCAGCGGGCATGAAGACCCGCCCGATGAGGTTCAGGACGACCAGGTTGCCGACTTCGGCAATGCCCGTGCCCGGTGCCCCGGCCGGGTAGTTGTGGGGCCGCAGCACCGCCGGCGTGCTTTCCAGGTAAGGGTAGAGGTCACGGTGCTGGAAGGTGTGGTTCCCGCCAGTGATCACGTCGATGCCGCAGTCAAGGAGTTCGTCGGCGTGTTTGGGCGTCAGGCCCTTGCCGCCGGAGCAGTTCTCGCCGTTTGCGACGACATAATCGAGGCCAAGTTCATAGCGCAGGTCCGGGACCATGCTGACCACGGCTTCGCGGCCGGCGTTCCCCACGATGTCGCCAAGAAAAAGCAATCGCATCGTCTAGCGCGCGTATTCGGTGGCGCGGGTCTCGCGGACGACGGTCACCTTGATCTGGCCCGGGTATTCCATCGTCTCTTCGATCTTCTGGCTCACGTCGCGGGCGATCCTCATCGCTTCGAGGTCGTCGATGATCTCGGGTTTGACGATGACGCGGATTTCCCGGCCGGCCTGGATCGCGAAGGCGGCTTCGACGCCTTTGTAGCTTTTCGCGATGCTCTCCAGGGTCTCGAGGCGCTTGATGTAGGCTTCGAGCGATTCGCGCCGTGCGCCGGGCCGGCCGCCGGAGATGGCATCGGCCATCATCACGATGACCGCTTCGACGCTCCGGGGCTCGACCTCTTCGTGGTGGGCCTCGATGCAGTGCGCTATCGCTTCGCGCACCTTGAAGCGGCGGGCGATATCCGCACCAATGATGGCGTGGGTGCCTTCGACCTCGTGGTCGACGGCCTTGCCCAGGTCGTGGAGGAAGCCGCCGGCGCGCGCAACGTCAACGTCCGCGCCGATCTCGCGGGCGATCATTGCGGCGATGTGGCCGGTCTCGATGCTGTGGCGCATGACGTTCTGGCCGTAGCTGGTGCGGTAGCGCAGCCGTCCGAAGACCTTGAGAACTTCCGGGTGGAGGTTGAGTACGCCCGCCTCGACGGCGGCAGCCTCGGCTGCCTCCTGCATGGTGGCTTCCACGTCGCGGCGGGCCTTGTTTACCGCCTCCTCGATCCGGGTCGGATGGATGCGGCCGTCCTGGACGAGCATCGAAAGCGTCTGGCGCGCGATCTCGCGCCGGACCGGGTCGAACGCGCTCACGGTCACCGCGTCCGGGGTGTCGTCGATGATGAGGTCCACGCCGGTGGCTGCCTCGATAGCGCGGATATTGCGCCCCTCGCGGCCGATGATGCGGCCCTTCATGTCGTCGCTGGGGATGGGGACGACCGAAACGGTAGTCTCGGCGGTGACCTCCGAGGTGTAGCGCTGGATGGCCGTTGCGAGGATCTTGCGAGCGCGCGGACCGGCGGTGGCTTCAACTTCTTTTTCGATCTCGCGGACACGGCGGCTCGCTTCGTCGCGGATCTCCACCTCGATGGCGGCCATGAGCTGCTGGCGCGCTTCGTCGACGGTCAAGTGGGCCACGCGTTCGAGTTCGGTGGCCTGCCGTTGGCGCATTTCCTCGGCCTCGGAGCGGAGTTGCTCGATCTGGGCTTCGCGGTCGCGCACGGATTGCTCCCGGCGCTCGAGGGCTTCGACCTTGCGGTCGAGGGCTTCGACCTTGCTGTCGAGGTTCTCTTCCTTTTGCGTGAGGCGCTGTTCGATACGCGCGACTTCGGTGCGGCGCTCTTTGAGTTCGGCTTCGAGCGAATTGCGGAGGGAGAGAGTTTCCTCTTTCGCCTCGAGCAAGAGCTCTTTCTGACGGGTTTCGGCCTCAGCGAGGATCCGGCTGGCCTGCTCCTCTGCCTGTTGCAGTGATGTTCCCTCGGCCCTGCGGCGGACCAAAAAGCCCGCTCCAGCACCTGCCAGCAAACCCACGAGGCCGACGATAATGGCTATCGCCAGCATGAAACGTCTCCAGGAAAGTCAGATGAGATGACACGAGTGACGCCAGTTTTCGGGCGCTAGATACCTTTGATGGATTGTTCGATCCTACTCTTGCACGCCCGGGCGCGTCAAAGAATCGCAGCCTCACAGCAGCCGCCCCTGCCTCCCCTCGCCACCCCCGGGGTGGGGCAGATGGATGTTGAACGCGAGCCCTCCGACCCGGACGAGCGCGGCCACGGAGACGCCGAGCATTGCCGCTCCACCGGAGGAGACCGGCTCGGCGAACCACACTGCCAGCCCGCCAACCCCCGCTGCAGTCGCGTTGACCTCCGATCGGAGGACGAGGGGGACGCGGTCGGCCAGGAGGTCGCGGACCACGCCGCCGCCGGTTGCCGTGAGAATGGCGAGCAGCACCACTGCCACAACCGAGAGTTCGGCCTGTATTCCGGCGAGCGCACCTGCCGTGGCGAACGCTCCCAGCCCGGCCGCATCGGCGATGGCGAGCAGGAAGCGGGGGTACTTCCGCCTCCGCCAGATGAGGAGCGACGCGAGCAGCGATGCCCCCAGCGCCCAGAGGAGGTAGTCGGGATTGTCAAGCACCAGCGGCACCCGGCCGAGGACAACATCGCGCATGAGTCCGCCGCCTGTTGCCGTGACCGAGCCCATCACGAGCAGCCCGAAGATGTCGAGCTTTCGCCGGACGCCAACTTCGACGCCGGAAAAGGCGAAGGCGACGATGCCGGCGCGGTCCAGCACTCCGATCAGGTCGGCGGCATCGATATCCACGGCGCAAGAGTACGCCGCACGCGGCCACGCGCTACAGGCAGAGGGCCGTTACCGAAGCTCCGGGTATACTCTGGAGCACTTTCCTGTCTTCCAGGTCCATCACGCGCGGGGGTTCCAGCATGCCGTTGTCTCTCGGCTTCAGTTCGAAGGTTTTCCAGGTCGATACGATCGACCTCGAGGGCCGCAAAGAGCAGATCGTCAAAGGTGGGCGCCACCTGTTCCCACTCCTCCCAAAGGCGCTGGAGGGCATCAAGCAAATCGGTGTCATCGGCTGGGGCTCACAGGGGCCGGCCCAGGCCCAGAACCTGCGTGATTCGCTCGAAGGCACCGGCATCGTCGTGAAGGTCGGCCTGCGGTCCGGCTCGAGTTCGATGGATGAGGCGCGGGCAGCCGGATTCAGCGAGGAGAACGGGACGCTCGGTGAGATGTTCGCGGTCGTCGCCGAGTCCGACCTCGTGATCCTGCTCATCTCCGATGCGGCGCAGGCCGAAGTGTTCGAGCAGGTGTTCGCAAAGCTGCGGCCCGGCTCCACCCTGGGGCTGTCCCACGGCTTCCTCGTCGGCCACATGAAGAACGTCGGCGCGAAGTTCCCCGAGAACGTCAACGTCATCGCGGTCTGCCCGAAGGGCATGGGCCCCTCCGTCCGCCGGTTGTACGTCCAGGGCGCCACCGTGAACGGCGCCGGGATCAACAGCAGCTTCGCGGTCGAACAGGACATCGACGGGCGCGCGACCGACTACGCGCTCGGTTGGTCGGTCGCGCTCGGGTCGCCCTTCACCTTCCAGACCACGCTGGAATCGGAGTTCAAGTCCGATATCTACGGCGAACGCGGCATCCTCCTCGGGGCGGTCCACGGGATCATCGAGAGCCTCTACCGCCGCTATATCAACCAGGGTATGAGCCACGACGAGGCGTTCCGCCACTCCGCCGAGGCGATCACCGGGCCGATCTCCCGGATCATCTCCCGCCAGGGAATGCTCGGCGTGTACGAGGCAGTCGGCGCCGATGGGCGACCGCAGTTCGACGCGGCCTACGCCGCCTCCTACCCCGCCGCCCACGAGATCCTCTCGGAGATCTACGACGAGGTTTCGAGCGGCAACGAAATCCGGAGCGTCATCCTCGCGGGCGAGCGGCTGAAGAAGCGGCCCATGGGCATCATCGACCGGACCGAGACCTGGCAGACCGGGAAGGCAGTCCGCGCGACCCGCAAGGAAGACGAGATCCCGCTCGATCCGTTCACGGCCGGGGTCTACATCGCCACCATGATGGCGCAGATCGATGTCCTGATGGCGCACGGCCATCCGTATTCGGAGGTCGCGAACGAGTCCGTCATCGAAGCGGTGGACTCGCTCAACCCGTACATGCATGCGCGCGGCGTCTCCTACATGGTCGATAACTGCTCGACCACGGCGAGGCTCGGGTCGCGTAAGTGGGCGCCGCGGTTCGACTACGTGCTGACGGAGCAGGCCTACCCCGCGCTGGACGCGAAGGACCCCCTCGAGACCGAGCGGGTAGACAGATTCAAGACGCACGAAATCCACCAGGTGCTGGCGGAGTGCGCGAAGCTGCGGCCTTCGGTGGACATCTTCGTCGAGTAGCAAGGGCGACTGACCGGACCCAGGAAAGGGGGCGCTGATGGCGCCCCCTTCTTGATCGATGCAGGTGTTTGGCCGGGACGGGCCGGGCTAAATCGGCAGGATGGCCCGGCGTGCGTGGCGGTCACCGGCGAGGTTCTCGTAGGGGTTGACGCCGATTTCGCGGAGCATCCAATACGCCTCGACGACGCGGACCTTGTCGTCGACCAGCCGGAACCACTGTGCCAGGCGGGGCCGGGACGGATCGATCGCCAGCTCCAGGAGTGCGTCGTGCTCGCCCGCGAGCAGCCTCGTGACACGCTCCGTGCCGAACGAGGGAGCGGGCCGGGACGCGATCAGGTCGACCAGGTTCTCGACGCCGGTCGCGACTCCGAAGACGCCATCGATGACGGTGGCCTTTTCGTGGGTCTGCTCCTTGATGCCGTCCATGTCGGCCGTGGCGATGGCCGCCAGCAGCTTCTCCATGGTCGAACTGGTGGCGGAGGCGCTCCCGCCCTTGTAGCCCTGGGCGTCTGCCATGGAGGCGGCCGCGGCCTTGTCGAGTTCGATGTTGCGGAGCATGCCGTAGAGGCGGCGCGCCACGACTTGGCCGGCGTCGCCGAGCTCGAAGACTTCGACCACACGCTGAGTAAACGGGCGCCAGTCGTAGCCCTTGGCCTCGATGGTGGCCCGGACCGCGACGACGTTGTCCTGTTCGATGTACTCGATCTCCGTGTAGTTGCAGTCGGCGTAGTCGCGCAGGAACTCGCGGTGCCAGTCAGCGATCGAGACGCTACTCCGCAACGTTGGGCCGCGGAACGAGGTGAAGACGGCGTCCGGGGCGTGACGTGCCTCGATTTCGGCGAACCGGTCGAAGTTGATAGCGGTGATGAGCGCGTTGACCGCGGGGATGTTGGACATGGTGGCCGGCACTACCTGGTGGTGGGGTCGGGCGGGATTGTAACGCGGTTCACGAACTCGGGGTAGCGAAGGGGAGGGGTTGTCGCTGCCGGGAGAAAACGACCGGGCTAACTGCCGGGTGAATATGTCCGCGATGGAATAGGGCGGATCGGTCTCCGAGACAAAGGTCGAACCACGGTTGCGGTCCCCGTGATGGTCTACGCGCCGGGCGGTTTGCGCTGGCTGACTCAGTTGCGTTGCGAGGTGAGATCCGAACCTAGGGAACCCGTGCGGAGGCACCCTGCAATGCCTCTGCCTGTCGGTAGAAGTCTTCGTAGGCAACATCCGAATTGAAGGCGTGCCGAGGGATGTAGATGCCACCCTCGGTCCCCCCTTCAATTCGGATGCCCTCGGTCTCGATGGCGATTCGCCTCACGGCTGTCCATGCAACTCGCTCCGTGGTTCGA
Source organism: Dehalococcoidia bacterium (assembly GCA_003104995.1). GTDB lineage: Bacteria > Chloroflexota > Dehalococcoidia > Tepidiformales > Tepidiformaceae > Amarobacter. The sequence continues at coordinate 92,353 of PQAO01000026.1, read as the reverse complement.
GGCCACCGGACCCGCACATTGGCTGTCGTGAGCGCCGCCTCTACCCAGCCCAGATCCTTCCGCCTCGCCTGGCGTCGGCGACCCTCCCAACGCATCAGAAGCGCGACGGCCACAGTCAGGCCACTCCCCAGAGCACAGGTGATGAGCGTCGCGGCCACGCTTTCCGTAAGGGATCGCCCCGTGGCAACCACGCCGATGAGGCCGACGAACGCACCGCCCCCCACGAGGTGTGCCTGCTGGCGTCGTGAAAGCCGAAACAGCGGGGCGACTCGGTTTCGTTCGTCACGCTCGTGGTACTCAAACCGGGCCTGGACGAGTGGGGCCTCCGGGGTCTCATCGTTCACGTTCAGTGGGCCGGCCAGGCCGGCGCCCCGCTCGACGACTGTTTTTCGCACGGACTGATCCAATTGTCGCAACGGCAGAATGAAACCCGCTGTGTCGAGTACGACGAAGATGTGGTTATCGGTCACCGCCACTTCGCGAACATCACTCCAGCGGGATCGTGTCTCCCCGGTCTCGTCGCGCCCGACGATCTCTAATGAGGAGACTGAATACTCCTTTTGGCCCACCTCGGATGTGTACTCCTGTTTCCGCAACTCTCTCCTGGTCGCTTTGCGCCGATTGAGGTTATCCCAGAAGGACAAAGCGGCGAGCGCGATGATCCCCCCTGCTTTGAGCGAGAGGGAGGCGGACGTGAAGGGTGGGGTGGCGGCCAGCAGCAGAGCGACGATCGGGAGACTGTAGCCTCCGAACCAACGGGTTAATCGGCTCTCCCGGTTTTCGTACCACCAGGCGTGCCAGACGGCCAGATCCTCTGGAGACACGTTGACGCTAAAGACAAGAGTGCTGCTCGGGTTCAAACTGGAACGGCTCCCGCCCTGGGGCTTTCTTCGAACATCGACCGGCGTCCCGCTGTTCACAACCTCCGCGAACGTGAGATAGCTCACGCTCGCGTCCTGGCTGGCTGAAGCGCCTCACGCGGCAGTCACCTACCCTACCGTGCGACCACCCGCGCCCCCGGGCTTGGCCCCTAACAGATTGGCCACAGCCACAATAACGGGGACCCACGGGTAAAGGGGGCATTCATGTCCTACCTGGCGCGGAGTAGTCCGACGCATCCTCATCGGCGACCGTCGCAGCGACTCGTGAAGACGTTCCTGGCCGCGGCGGTATTGATTGTGTTGAGCCTCGTGTGCACGGGCTGCTCGTCGTGGCAGGACGCCGACGTGAAGGAGGGGTGGCGGTCGCCAGGTGGGACGAGAATCTCCCTCCTCATAGGCACCTGCAACGCCCGCCTGCGCAGCCGGGTTGAGGAGACCGAGCGGGAGGTGCGTGTGCTGGTGAGCGCGCGCAACGGGGAAACGGGTGACTGCGCGGACGCTCATACGATCCTCCTCTCCGAACCACTGGGGGATCGGCTGCTCATCGATGAGTCCGACGGCGAGCCTGTTGGCGTGAGCCTCAACGAAAACATGCCGGACGCACTGGGCCGTTGAGGTTGACCGCTACCCTTCGGAGCATGCTCCCGAAAGTGTGTGGGGCACGAATTCCACTGCAGCAACGCGTTCACGTCTATCCGCTCGGAGGGCACCCATGATTCGACAGATGGACATCGTGGCTTTGACGCGGCCGGTGCCGATGCATGGCCTCGAGGCGGGAGATACCGGCACAGTCGTCATGGTCCACGGGGGGGCGAGGGATTCGAGGTGGAGTTTGTCACGCTGCTAGGCGAGACCGTGGCCGTGGTCACGGTCCCCGCGGACGCCGTCCGGTCGCTCCGCGAACGTGAGATAGCTCACGCTCGCATGCTGGCTGGCTGAAGCGCCTCAGGCGGCGATCCCCTACCCTACCGTGCGACCACCCGCGCCCTGTGGCGCGGCTTCGAACGGAGCGCCCCATGACTACAGCTACCACTGACGTGCGCGACAACCTGACCCAGGCCGATGCGGAGGCGCGCGCCGCCCGCGTCCGCCACTGCGACTACACCCTCGACCTGCAGCTCACGCGGGGCGCGGAGACGTATCGCGGCGTCGCCAGCCTGCGCTTCGACGCGGCCGGCGCCGGCGACCTCTTCCTCGACTTCCGCGGGAAGACGATCGAGCTGCTGGAGGTGAACGGCTCGAAGGTCGAACCGCGCTGGAACGGCTTCCGGCTGTGGCTGCCAGGCGAGGCGCTCGCCGCTTCGAACACGGTCCGGGTGGTCTACGAGAACGAATACGACCACGAGGGCGACGGCTTCCACCAGTTCAAGGACCCGGAGGACGGCGAGGAGTACCTGTACTCGAACTTCGAGCCCTACGAGAGCCACCGCCTCTTTCCGCAGTTCGATCAGCCCGACATCAAGGGGACGTACGCGCTCAGCGTAACCGCGCCGGCCGAGTGGGTGGTGCTCCACAACAGCCGGGCGGCCTCTGTTTCCGACGCCGATGGCAGCAAGCGGTGGGAGTTCGAGCAGACCAAACCGTTCAGCACCTATCTCTTCGCGCTCGTGGTGGGGCCCTACCACGAGGCCCGCGACCGGCATGGAGACATCGATATCGGGCTCTTCTGCCGGAAGTCGCTGGCGAAGCACCTGGACACGGGCGAGCTGTTCGAGCTTACGAAGCAGGGGCTCACGTTCTTTTCGGATTTCTTCGATTTCCCCTACCCGTTTGGCAAGTACGACCAGGTGTTCGTGCCGGAGTTCAACGCAGGCGCGATGGAGAACGTGGGCCTGGTGACCCACAACGAATACATGGTGTTCCGGGATCCGCCGACGGATAACCAGCGCCGCGGGCGGGCCGAGACGCTGCTCCACGAGATGGCGCACATGTGGTTCGGCGACCTGGTGACGATGCGCTGGTGGAACGACCTCTGGCTGAACGAGAGCTTCGCCACGTACATGTCCTACCTCTGCCTGGAGAAAGCGACCAGGTTTACGACGGGCTGGCAGGACTTCGCCGTGTCGATCAAGAACTGGGCGTACCGCCAGGACCAGCTTGTGACCACCCACCCGATCGCCGGCCAGGTGGCCGACACGGACCAGACGTTCCTGAACTTCGACGGCATTACCTATGGCAAGGGCGCCTCGGTGCTGAAGCAGCTCGTGGCCGCCATCGGCGCGGACGGCTTCCGCGAAGGGATGCGGCACTACTTCCGCACCCATGCGTACGGCAACGCAACGCTTGCGCAGTTCTTGGAGTCACTCGAAAAGGGAAGTGGCGCGGACCTCCAGGACTGGGCGCGGCTGTGGCTCGAAACGCCGTCGCTCAACACGATCGGCAGCCGCTGGGAGGCCGATGGCGACCGCATCACGAGCTTCACGCTGACCCAGGCGGCGCCGGACGAGTACCCGACGATCCGGCCGCATACGCTCGAAGTTGGCCTGGTGCGCGACCTCGATGGGAAGCTTGAGGTGACAGTGCTCCCGGCTTCGATCCGGGACACCGAGGCGGAGCTGCCGGAGGCCCGCGGGCTGCCCGCCCCGGACCTGGTCTTCCCGAACTACAACGACCACGGCTACGCCAAGATCGCGCTCGACCCGGCGTCGATCGCCTTCATCCGCGGCAACATGGAGCGGATCGACGACGACCTGCTCCGGCTGCAGCTCTGGGCGTCGCTCTGGAACATGGTCCGCGACCAGCAGCTCAAGTCGACCGACTTCCTGGCGCTGGTGCGGACGAAGATGGTGCTGGAGACGATGCCCGAGGCCGTGGAGGCCGTGACGAACAACGCCATCGCCGCCATCGGCCGCTACGTGCCCGATGAGTGGCGCGACCGCGAGGCGCACGACTTCGCGCAGGCAGCCTGGGCGGCACTGAAGGCTGCCTCCTCGAACGACCTCCAGATCATCTGGGCGCGGGCGCTAATCGCGACCGCCTCTGTGGCGGAGGACCTCGACCTGATTGGGCGGCTCGCCGACGGCGCCGAATCGGTGCCGGGCTTCACGGTCGACCAGGACATGCGCTGGAACATCGCCGTGAAGCACGTCGCGTACGGCGTTGCGGGAGCGGCCGCCCGTGTACAGGCGGAGTCAGAGCGAGACCCCTCGGACCGGGGTGTGCGCGCGAGGCTCCGAGCCGAGACCGCGGTCCCGGATGCCGCGGCCAAGGCTGCGGCCTGGGAGAAGGTCCTCGGTGAGGGTTACGGTTCGCTGGCACTCACGGAAGCCGCCATGATGGGTTTCAACTGGGTAGAGCAGCGGGACCTCCTGGCGCCGTACGTCGAAGGCTTCTTCGACAAGGTGACAGAGGTCTTCCGCAACCGTGACAAGGAGTTCGCGAGCTACTTCTACCGGTTCATGGCGCCGTCCTACCTGGTGGAGCGGGACATCTACGAGCGGGGCGAGCAGCTGGTCGCGGCCGTGGGAGACGAATTGCCCGTCCTGGTCCGAATGGCGCGCGAGGCGAATGACGACCTGCTTCGGGCGATCCGGTGCCGGGAGTTCGCGGCGAGCTGACCGCCCGGTTGTCGCTGCTCTCCCGGACGCCAGAGACGGTCTGGTAGACTGGATGCATGGCAGCCGGAGTCGTCGATATCGATCGTCTGCTCGAGGTGCGCCCCGGGTTTCGGGGCGGTCGTCCGTGCCTGCGTGGCACCGGGATTACCGTGCACACGATAGCTGCGCACCATCTCCAGGGGATGTCCCCCGAGGAGATCCTCGATGGGTTTCCGCAAGCGAGCCTGGCCGGGATCCATGCCGCGCTCGCCTACTACTACGCCAACAGGGCGGAAGTCGATGCCGACTCGTCGAACGACCGGGTGCTTGGGGACCAGGCAATTGAGCGCCAGGAGCGGGAATGGGATGAGCCCGGCGGCCGCAACATCTCGTGAGCTTTCCGGTCTACCTCGATGAGGACTCGCTCCACCGGCGCGTGGCCCGCGCTCTGCGACCTGACCATGATGTCGTCACCACGGTGGAAGCGGGAAACTCAGGGTTTAGCGACGAGGATCAACTGGAGTATTGCGCCCGGCAGGGGCGGGCCATTGTCACGGCGAACCAGGCCGACTTCGCCCGGCTCCACCGCGACTGGATGTCGAGCGGCCGCGAGCACGCGGGAATCATCATCTTGACCGACCAGCGGGTGACCCCGGAAGTCATCGTTGCGAAGCTTCGTCGCATCCTGAGTCTGCGAGATGCGCGAGCGATGCGCAGTAGCATTCTCTACATAAACAGCGATCCGGGGCAGCGCCTCGGCTGATGGCGGTTGTCGCCGCTCTCCCGGCCGTCAGAGGCTCGGGGCTTCCAGAGGGGGCCCGCCGGGGAACTTCGCACTGCACATCGGTCAGCAAAACATCACCATCGAAGAGACCCGGCGCACCGGGAGGTGGGCCGACACGGCCGGCTTCGATTGGGTCGATGTGTGGGATCACTTCTACCAAGCGCCGGCGGTCGATGGGAACGGCACCTGATCCCGGCATTCTGCTGACCGGCCGGCCTTCGCTGTCCCCCATCTCCGCACCGCCGTACGATCGGAGGGTGAGCAACCCCCGCCGCATTGCCGTCCTTGGCTCCACGGGTTCGATTGGCCGCCAGGCGCTCGACGTCATCCGCCAGCTGCCCGATCGGTTCGAGGTGGTGGCGCTGGCTGCCGGACGGAATGCCGACCTGCTCGCGGAGCAGGTAGCCGAGTTCCGCCCGATGTACGTCACCGCGGAGGCCGAGTCGCCGCTGCTGGCGGATGCGGTTGCTGCAACTGGCGCCAAATACCTGCCGGTCGAGGAGATGGCGGTTGCTCCGGAGGTCGATATTCCCCTCGTGGGCACCGCCGGGGCAGCCGGGCTGATGCCGACGCTGAATGCGCTCAAGGCGGGGCGCCCGGTCGCGATCGCGAACAAGGAAGTGCTCGTAATGGCGGGCCACCTGGTCCGGCGGGCGATGAAGTCGGGCGGCGGCCAGTTGCGGCCGGTGGACAGCGAGCATTCCGCCATCTGGCAGTGCCTCTGGGGTGAAGAAGGTCACACGATTCGCAGGATCCTCCTCACAGCGAGCGGCGGCGCTTTCCGCGATTACGACCGGGGGCAGCTCGCCTCGGTCACCGCTGAACAGGCACTTAACCACCCCACGTGGAAGATGGGAGCGAAGATCACCGTGGATTCCGCGACCCTGATGAACAAAGGCATGGAGACGATCGAGGCGATGTGGCTGTTCGACGTCCCCATGGAGAAGGTAGAAGTGGTCCTTCATCGCGAATCCATCGTCCACTCGCTGGTTGAGTTCAGCGACGGGAGCGTGAAAGCTCAGCTCGGGGTGCCCGACATGCGCCTGCCGATCCAGCTGGCCCTGGCCTACCCGGAACGCATGCCCGTGCCGCCGATGGCGACGCTCGATCTTGCAGCGATCGGCACGCTCCACTTCGGGAGGCCCGACATCGAGCGATTCCCATGCCTTCGGCTGGCGATGGAGGCCGGACGGCTGGGCGCCACCTACCCCGCCGCCATGGCCGCGGCGGATGAGGTGGCGGTCGAACGCTTCCTCGGGGGAGAGATCGGCTTCCTGGATATACCCAACGTTGTCGAGGCTGTCATGGAGAAACACCAGCCCGTTGCCGATCCTGAACTGGGGGCGATCCTCGAGGCAGACGCCCGGGCCCGCGCTGCGGCGCGCGCCGTCCCCACAGGTGCCCCCGCATGACGTTGCTGATGATCTTCCTTGCGTTCGACCCCGTTGCAATCCTGCGAGCCGTTGTCCCCTTCGTTGGCCTGCTGCTCGTGCTGGTGGTGATCCACGAATTCGGGCACTTCCTCGCGGCCAAGGCGTTTGGGATCAAGGTGCTCGAGTTCGGCATCGGCTTTCCCCCAAGGGCATGGACCTATCTCCGGCGCGGGGACACCGAGTACACACTGAACTGGCTGCCAATTGGCGGTTTTGTCCGGCTCCTCGGCGAGGAAGACCCAACCGACCCGCGTTCACTGGCCGCCGCCCCCCGCTGGAAGCGGCTGACCGTGATGTTCGCGGGCGTGTTCATGAACCTGGTGGTCGCCGTTGTCCTGATGGGTGCCGGGTTCATGATCCCGCGTGAACGTTCGCTTTCGCTGGCCCAGGTGTCCGAGGTCTCGCCCGGGTCGCCGGCCGTCGAGGCGCTGGTCGAGGGTTCCATGCGTGACGGCTCCGAGCCCATCCAGGGCATCCAGCCCGGTGACATCGTCCTGGAAGTCGAGGGCCGGGATATCAAGAACACCAGCGAGCTGGTCTTTGCAAACCGGCTGAACCTGGGCGAAGTCCAGCACTGGGTGATCAACCGCGGCGGCTCGACGCTCACCGCGGAGGTGTATGCACGCTGGGACCCGCCCGAGGGGCAGGGCCCGACGGGGATCCGCATCTCTGCGCCGGCAACCTGTCTCGAGTTCAGCGATGACGGCGAGTGCACCCGGGCGGAGCTGCTCTATCCGTACACCGAGACGGTGTGGTATCCGCCGTGGGAGGCGTTCCCGAAGGGCGCGCAGGCCCTTGTGGACACCATGCGGCTCACCGTCAACGAGATCCGCGTGCGCATCAGCGGCACGAGCGGCGCCTCGGTGAGCGGTGACCAACCGGCATTCACGGGCCCGGTGGGCATCGCCGACAGCACCGGGCAACTGATTGACCAGGAAGGCTGGCGGCCGCTGGTCGAGTTCGCTGCACTGCTCAGCCTGAACCTCGCGATCTTCAACGCGCTCCCGCTTCCGATGCTCGATGGAGGCCGGATGTTCTTCGTGTTCCTGGAGATCCTGCGCGGTGGGCGGCGGATCGCGCCCGAGAAGGAAGCGCTCGTCCATCTGACCGGGTTCGCCTTGCTCATGATGGGTGTCCTGGTCGTGACGTACTTCGACATCGCCCGCCTGCTAACCTAGGAGGCCGGTGTTCACGCTCATTTTCGTCAGTCTCTTCGTGACCGGTTGGCTCATTGCCGGGCTGGTCCCGTGGATGGTCCTGTCGGTGGCGACTCGCGGAAATGCGGGACTGGTGAATCTGCCGCTGTGCCTGTTCGCGGGTGTGGTCGGGGGGCTGGCGGTTCCCGTGCTGGGCAAGGATGATGCGGCGGGCATCTGGCTGAGCATGCTTGCCGCGGTTTGCGTGCCATCGTTGTTGCTTGCCGCCCGCCGCCTGAGCCTCACCGCCGTAGCCCAGGTGCGCCATCAACCTGCCGGAGATCCCAACCAGGAATGAAACCCCTCGCCCTTTCGACGATGTTTGCCCAGCAGGAGCGGTTCGCCGACGGTGCCGTTTTCGCCCGGTTCGCGGCTGATGCCGGCTACGACGCGATCGAGATTAGCCACTCCACACCGGTCGAGAAGATCGAGCGCATCCTCGAGAGCGCTGCGTTGCCGGTGACGTCGGTGCACCAGCCGGCGCCATGGGTGCGGCACTCGAACGGGCGGGGCAACTCCCACTGCAACCTTGCCGGACTCGACCGCGACGAGCGCAAGGCGGCGATCGACTACGCGGTCACGAGCATCGAGTGGTGTGCCCGTATCGGTGCAAATCGTCTCGTCGTGCATCTTGGCCACGTTGGCGAAGTGGTGGAGCAGTTCGAGGACGAACACGAGATGCGGCGGATGTTCGACGGCGGGCGGGCCGGGGATGACCGCTTCCTCGAACTGCGCGAGGCAGTCATCGAGCGACGGAGGGCTGAGGCCGAACCGTACCTGGAGCATGCGCGGAGCTCGCTGGTCGAGCTCGTCCGCGCCGCTGAGCCGCACAAGATCACCATCGGCGTCGAAAACCGTTACCACTACCACGAGATGCCGCACCCCGCTGAATATGAGCAGGTGTTCGAGGGGCTCGCCCCCGAGCAGGCCGGCTACTGGCACGATGCCGGGCACGCGGAAGTGTTGCACCGCCTCGGGCTCATCGACCGGCACGCGTGGCTGGACGGGTGGAGCAGGCGGCTGGTGGGCGCCCACCTCCACGATGTCATCGGCCTTGGCGATCACCGGGCGCCGGGCGACGGCGACGTTGACTGGGGCTACATCGTGGCGGGCGTCTCCCACCTGCCCGGGTACACCCTGGAGATCAACCAGCACCAGTCCGACGAGAAGGTGCGGGCCGCCATCGGCTTCCTCGAGCGAATCGGGCTGCGGTAGGGTTCAGAACTCCAGGTCGAGACTGATGTCGAGTGCTCTCGCGCTGTGCGTCAGTGCGCCGACGGAGATGGCGTCGACGCCGGTCCCGGCGATTGCCCGGACGGTGTCGAGGTTGACCCCGCCGCTCGCTTCGAGTTTCGCCCGGCCCCCGGTCCGCCGGACGGCTTCGGCCATGTCGGCGGTGGCCATGTTATCGAGCAGGATCCACTCGGGATCCGCGGCGAGCGCGGCATCGAGCTGGTCGAGCGAGTCGATCTCCACTTCCACCGGGATGCCGGCGGTTCGCTTGCGGATGGTGGCCACACCGTCCGCGAGCGAGCGTCCCTCGCGCGCGAGGGCTTCGCGGTGGTTGTCCTTGATCATCGCCATTACCGCGAGGTCCCGCCGGTGGTTCGTGCCGCCCCCGCAGCGCACGGCGTACTTCTCGAGATCGCGCAGGCCGGGAGTCGTCTTGCGGGTGTCGAGGATGACCGCGCGGGTGCCGGCGATCGCGGCGACGAAGGCCCGGGTGAGCGTGGCAGTGGCTGAGAGTCGCTGGAGGAAGTTGAGGGCCACGCGTTCGCCCTGGAGGATGGCCCGCACCGGCCCGGAGACCTCTGCCAGGACCGTTCCCCTGGGAAATGCCTCCCCTTCCTGTACCAGCGTGGCGAGCGCAATGGACGAGTCGATCTGGCGGAATGTCTCGAGGGCGACGCCCATGCCGGCCAGCACGCCGTCCTGTTTCGCGAGGAAGCGTGCCGTGCCCCGCAGGTTCGCGTCCACAGTGGCGAGGGTGGTGACGTCTTCGAGGGCTCGATCTTCGGCCAGTGCAGCGGCGACGATGGCGCGGACCACTTCGGGGGCCGGCATTTCAAGCTTCACGGACGAATACCTGTTGCTTTCTCCAGTTCGCGTCGTCGGCCGCCGGGTAGTCACTTCGGAAGTGGGCACCGCGGCTTTCGGTGCGCGCCAGGGCGGCGTGCAGCATCAGCGAGGCCATCACGGTCATCTGGCGGCGCTCGAAGGCGGCCCGCGTTCGCGAGGGCTCCGGGGCGGGCCAACGGGCGATTGTTGCCAGGGCGTTCTGCATGCCTTCCCCGGTGCGTTCCATGCCCGCGCCTTCCCACATGAGGTGCTGGAGATCGCGGTGCGCCGGAGCTGCAGTGTCCGGCCCGCGGACCGAAGCGGCGTCGGGGTGGTGCGTGGCACTCCCGCCCTCGCCCGTTGCGATGTGCTCCACCACGCGCTTCCCGAACACGACCGTCTCCATGAGGGAGTTGCTCGCCAGTCGATTGGCGCCGTGGACGCCGGTGCAGGCAACCTCGCCGCAGGCGTACAGCCCTGGAAGCGTGGTGCGCCCGTGGATGTCGGTCCGGACGCCGCCCATCAGGTAATGCGCCGCTGGCGAGACCGGGATGGGGTCCCTCCGCATGTCGATCCCGGCTTCGATGCAGAAGGCGAAGATCGCGGGGAAGCGTGCCGCAAGGTCCACCGACTGCAGGCCGGTGCAGTCGAGTGAAACGCTCTCGGCTCCGTCCGCGCGCATCTCGGCCACGATGGCCCTGGCGACGATGTCCCGCGGCGCAAGGTCGCCAAGCGGATGGTAACGCCGCATGAAGGCTTCGCCGCGGGCGTTGCGGAGTGTCGCTCCCTCGCCGCGCACGGCTTCGGAGATGAGGAATGTCGGCACGCCTGGGACCCGGAGTGCTGTGGGGTGGAACTGGTAGAACTCGATATCGGCGATCTCTGCCCCGGCGTCGAAGGCCAGCGCGATCCCGTCGCCGGTGGCCACATCCGGGTTGGTGGTGTGCGAATAGAGTTGGCCCGCGCCGCCGGTCGCCAGCACGACATTGGGGGCTGCGTAGGTTTCGGTTGCCCCGGACTGGAGGGCGACCGCTTCGACACCGGTCACCCGGCCGTGGGTCACGAGCAGGCGGGTCGCGAGCGTGTGGTCGAGGATCGTGATCGACGGGTCCATGGCCGCGGCCGAGAGCGCCGTCTCGATCTCGGCTCCGGTGCGGTCGCCTCCGGCGTGGAGGACGCGGGAGCGGCCGTGGGCGGCCTCCCGGCCCAGCGCTACCTCGCCATCAAGCGAGTCGAAGGCCACCCCGTAGGTGACCAGGTCGTGGATGCGGGCGGGCGCTTCGTAACAGAGCACCCGTGCGGCCTCTTCGTTGACGAGCCCGGCGCCGGCGGAGATCGTGTCGGCAAGGTGCTGACCGGGAGAGTCGAGTGGCCCGACGGCGGCGGCGATGCCGCCCTGCGCCCAGCGCGTATTGCAGTCGTCGATGCTGCCCTTGGTCAGGACCAGGACGGGGCCGAGATGGCGCGCCTCGAGGGCGACGAACAGCCCGGAGATGCCGCTGCCGATGACGATGAGGGCGAAGTCGTTGCGGTGCGGGCTGGCCATCGGAGTTAGTGTAGGTTCTACACTAACTCCGTCGCAACGTGGAGCAGTAAGGGCGGGTGCGAGCTACACTAGCCATCGGCCCTGGCCGTCCACCTTGCCCCGGAGCAGCGCCCTTGGCAATCATCCCTATTCGCCGCGCCGGCGACCCGGTCCTTCGCGAAAAGGCCCGGCGCGTGCGGACCATCGATAAGTCGATCCACAAGCTCATCGAAGACATGTGGGAAACCATGTACGACGCTCCCGGGGTGGGCCTTGCCGCGCCCCAGATCGGGGTGTCCCTCCGCGTTATCGTCATCGATGTCGGCGACAAGGAGCCAGTAGCGCTCATCAATCCTGAGATTGTGAAGCGGTCTGGCGAGCGCCGCGTGGATGAAGGCTGCCTGTCGGTGCCGGGCTACCGCGGCGAGATCACGCGCGCGCTGAAGGTCGTGGCGCAGGGCATCGACCCGTACACCGGCAAGGAGGTCCGCATCAAGTCGGAGGACGACCTGATGGCGGAGGCGCTGGAACACGAGATCGACCACATCAACGGCATCCTCTACATCGATTACCTCGCAAGCCCCGACGCGCTTATCCCGCTGGGTGACGCGCCGGAAGTGCGGAGCTAACTCTCCGCCCGGGGCACAAGGAGCTGACATGTTCATCGAGACGATCCTGGCACGAGAGGTCCTCGACTCCCGCGGAAATCCCACCGTGCAGGTCGCCGTCGTGCTGGACGACGGCGCCATGGGCGAGGCGATGGTGCCCTCGGGGGCCTCGACCGGAGCGCACGAGGCCGTTGAGCTGCGCGATGGCGGCCGCCGCTACGGCGGCAAGGGCGTGCAGAAGGCCGTCCAGAACGTCAATACCACCATTGCGAAGGCCCTCGAAGGGTTCCCCGCGACCGAACAGCGCGCCATCGACCGTCTGCTCTGCGAGCTCGACGGCACGTCGAACAAGGGCAAACTCGGCGCGAACGCCATCCTCGGCGTCTCGCTGGCCACGGCCCGCGCCGCCGCCGAATCATACGGTCTCCCGCTCTACCGCTACCTTGGCGGGGCGTCGGCGCACCGGCTGCCGGTGCCGATGTTCAACATCCTCAATGGCGGCAAGCACGCCCCCGATTCGACCGACTTCCAGGAGTTCATGGTCATGCCGGTTGGCGCGGAGACCTTCAGCGAAGGCCTGCGCATGGGCGCCGAGGTGTACCAGGCGCTGAAAGCTGTGCTCCACGACCGGGGGGCGATCACGTCGGTCGGCGACGAAGGCGGTTTCGCGCCGTCGCTCCCGGGCAACGAAGAGGCGGTCCAGGTCGTCCTGGAAGCGGTCGAGCGCGCCGGTTACAAGCCCGGCGCCGACATAATCATCGCACTGGATCCGGCGATGACCGAGCTCTATACGAACCGCAAGTACGCGCTTGCCAAGGAGAAGCGGGTGCTGACCTCGAAGCAGATGATCGAGCACTGGGCTTCGTGGGTGGAGAAATACCCGATCGGTTCGATCGAAGACGGTTTGGCGGAAGACGACTGGGATGGCTGGGCCGCGCTCGTGGCAAAGCTCGGGAGCCGATGCCAGCTTGTCGGCGACGATCTGCTGGTGACCAACCCGGAGCGGATCCGGCGAGGCATCGCGGAGAAGGCCGCGAACAGCGTGCTGGTGAAGCTGAACCAGATTGGCACGCTCACCGAGACGCTGGAGGCAGTCGAAACTGCCCAGCGGGCCGGCTGGACGGCCGTCATCAGCCACCGTTCCGGCGAGACGGAAGACACGTTCATCGCGGACCTTGCCGTAGCGACCGGGGCGGGGCAGATCAAGACTGGCGCGCCGGCTCGCAGCGAGCGCACAGCCAAGTACAACCGCCTGCTGGCCATCGAAGCGGAGCTCGGGCCGGGCGCATCCTACGCCGGCTGGGATTCGATCAAGCAGCTTGGCCCGCGGCCCGTGCGCGAAGCTGCTCCGCGGCCGCGCCCGCGCAGCGAACGCCGTCCCCCGCGGGCGCGGCATTGAGATGACGCCGGAACTCCGCGCGATCCTCGACCGCTTCATCTACGAGCAGGCAACCGTCACGCACATCGTGACGTCGCTCCCGGCTGAAGGCGCCGAGCGGGTGGTCGGCGAAACCGGGTGGACAATCCGGCAACTCGTCGCGCACTTCGCGGAGTCACAGGAGGGCTACGCGGCGGCCATTGGCAGGTGGCTCGCGGGCGAGCAGGTCGAACCCGCCGGGTTTGACCGGGATCGCGCCAACGCCGAGACGGCGAGGACCCACGCGGAGACGCCACTCCCCGAACTGCTGGTTCGCCTGCGGAAGTCGCTGCGAGCGCTTTTCGCGGCGTTCCACGCCATCCCTGACGAGCGCCTTGCCGATCCGTTCGGACCGTCCAGCGGCCTCGAATCATTCCACACCTGGAAGCGGCACTACCTCGACCACGGGCTGGACCTGATCGATGCGGCGCCAGAGGTACGCTTCGACCCACTGGTGTTGAACTGGCTCCTCTACGCCGAGTTCATCGATGAGCGTTCGAAGGAGCGCCAGCGGCAGTTGATGGAGGACGTCCGCGCGCATTACGCGGCGAGGCCCGGCGACGATGTCGAGGTGGAGGCATGAGCGGCAGATACCGGGTATCCCCTCCCCGCATCTCCCCGGTGGCGACCCGCGCGCCCAAGCCGCCCGCCGACGCGAGCGGGAGCCCCGGCGCCTATCGCCAGACCACCTTCGTCCTCAGCGGGGATGTCGAATGCGTGCTCGATGGACTGAACCTCGAAGGCTCTATCGCGGACGCATCCTCAGGCGCGAAGTTTCGGACGCAGAAGATGGTTGCGGCGCTCGGGCTCTGGTCACGCTCCTGGTTGTCGCGGCTGGAGGCTCTGCACGCCATCGAGTGGGGCAACTACGTGGCGGCGATTACGCTCGTGCGCGCCGCGGCGGACTACCAGGCATCGTCGCTCTATGTCCTGCGCACTGATGCGGCGGAGTGGGCCGAGTGGCTGGAGGGCGGAGGGATCGCTCTGGCGCCCGACCAGCACGCCACCGAGTTTCGCCTGCATGCGTTCCGGGCGGCCGAGGTGCTCGCCGCGCACGACATCCTCGGGCCGGTGTACCGGACGACGATGGACCTCTCGCTGTCGCACTTCGGGTCGACCCTGCTTGTGGCCGGGAACGAATCAGGGCCGGACCGCGTGCTGATGACGTTCGGCGACCGCGACTTCCACCTGGGGCTGGCCGAACTCTGCCTGGGCTGGCTGGCACAGCTCGGCATGGCACAGGCCGATGCGCTCGCCGAGTTCGGTGGTGTGTTCGCGATCACGGATCGGCCGCGATTAGACACCTGGCGGGCCGGGGCCGGGAAGCTGGTGGACGGGACCGGCCGGTGCCGGCTCGAAACGATCGAACGCGATGGCGAGAAGCGCTACCTCGTGCACAACTGGCGCCGCGAACCGCGGAGCGCGCCGAAACGTCTGCTCCTCTAAACCCCGGCTAACGGGAGCCGGGTGTAGCATGTGCACCCATGCGACGAGCTCTGTTTTTCCTTGTCTGCGCGGTACCACTGCTGCTGGCCGCGGCATGTGGAGATGACGACGACGGGCTGCCGGCGGCCACCGGCCCGGCCGGGAGCGACGAGGACTACCTGCGTGCGGTCTGCATCGGGACCAGCAACTTTTCCAACGCCCTCTTGAGCAAGACGAGCGCGGAGGAGATCGCTGGGGTCGTGCGCGACTTCGCGGATGAGATGAAGGCTTTGAACCCCCCGGCCGACCTGGCGGAGTACAACACGCAGTTCGTGGCGTACCTGGAAGCCGCGCTGGAAGAGCCGACATCGCTGGTGACCACGGCGCCGCCCGAACCGCCAGCCGATGCCCGGCGCCGGATGGCCGCGCTCGAACCATCGATCCCGGAGTGCAAGGATCCAACCTTCTTCAGCCGCGCCGACGCGCCCTGACCCGGGCGGGGAGGCCGGAATGCCGCCCGCGTCTATACTGTTGACCACCACCGGAGCACCGGGCAGAGGAGAGCCATGCCGACACCGTACGCATACTTCCAGGGCAAGATCGTCCCGCTGAGCGAGGCGAAAATCGGTGTGATGACCCACGCCTTCAACTACGGTACGGCAGTCTTCGAAGGCATCCGCGGCAACTGGAACTCCGATGACCAGACGACCTACCTCTTCCGCCTCCGGGAGCACTTCGAGCGGCTTGGCCAGAGCTCGAAGATCCTGACCCTCCAGATGCACCAGACGGTCGACCAGCTGTGCGAGATCGCGGTTGAACTGGTGGAACGGAGCGCGTTCACTGAGGATGTGTACCTCCGGCCCATGGTGTACCTCTCGAGCGAACAGCTCGGTGTCCGGCTGCATAACCTGGAGAGCGACACGCTCATCTTCCTCACGCCATTCCCGGCGTACCTGCCCGAGGTGGCGCGCTGCCACACGAGCACCTGGCGCCGCGTGCAGGACACCGGCATACCGCCGCGCGCAAAGGTCACGGGTATCTACGTCAATAGCGCCCTCGCGAAGACCGAGGCCAACGCGAACGGCTTCGACGAGGCCATCATGCTCAACGAGAACGGCCACGTCTCCGAAGGCAGCGGCGAGAACATCTTCATGGTCCGCGATGGCAAGCTGATTACGCCCACGCCCGCCGACAACGTGCTCGAAGGCATCACGGCGAAGAGCGTGATCGAACTGGCCACCAACGAACTTGACGTCCAGCTCGTCCAGCGCGAAATCGACCGTACCGAGCTCTACATCGCCGACGAGGTATTCATGACCGGCACCGCCGCGCACCTCACACCGGTGGTCGAAGTCGACCGCCGGAGCGTGGGGACGGGCCGCCCCGGTCCGATCACGAGCAAGCTGAGCGAGCTGTTCTACGACTGCATTCGCGGGAAAAGCGAGAAGTATCAGAATTGGTGCACGCCAGCACGCGCCCGCGTCGCAAACTAGAGCCGGTCGCGTTCAAGCCGCCTCGCGCGCTCGGCGTCATCACCGGGGGCGGGTTCACCGCATGGGCCGCCATTGCCGCGGGGGTCGCGGCTCAGACCGCCCTTGGCGCTGAGGCCGAACTCAAGACGTTCGTGGCCTGGGTTTTGGCGGGGCTCTGCCTGGCGCTGGCCGTGGTGTTCGGTAACTGGACGTACGGCGTGTTCAGCCTCGCCTACATGATTGACCGCGACACGCTCACGATTCGCTGGGGGTTCCGGCGCATCGTCGTGCCCATCGAAGCCATCCAGCGCATGGTGCCGGGCCGCACCCTCGATGAAGCCCACGTCAGCGGGCTGAACTGGTGGGGCTGCCACGTCGGCGGCTCCGATGTGAAGCGCATCGGCTATACGCTTTTCTACTCGACCCATACTTCGCCCGACGAGCTGCTCTACCTGGTGACCAACGAAGAGTCGTACGCGATCACCGTGCTGGACCAGGCAGCCTTCGCCGAGGAAATCCAGGCGCGTGCCGAACTCGGGCCAGTCGAACCTCACCTCCAGCGCTCGGAAGCGACGGGCCTGGCGGCGCTGCCGTTCTGGCGCGATCGCCATGCGCTGGTCGCCGCCGGGATTGGGGCGGCGGCCTGCGTGGTGCTTGGCGGATACGTGTTCGCGCGCTACCCGGGGCTGCCGCGCGTGGTCGAACTGAGCTTCCCCGCGCTGGGAGGAGTGGTCCGGGTGGGCGACAAGGACGAACTGTTGAGGATCGCCTACCTGGGGGCGGGGATCGTGGGCGTGAACACGGTGATGGGCATGCTCTTGCATGCCCGGGAGCGCGCGGCCGGGCTGTGGCTCATGGCCAGCACGGGCCTACTCCAGGCCATCCTGCTGGCGGCGGCGGTCGTTGCCTTTGGGCGAGCCTGATCCGGCTCGCGGTGTGGTGCGGTAACGCGATCGACGCGATACCATGACTTCCCGGTACGCCCCCGTAGCTCAGCGGATAGAGTGTCGGCCTCCGGAGCCGAAGGCGCAGGTTCGATTCCTGCCGGGGGTACCATCCCACTTGCCCATCTCTGCCTAGAAGACGATGCAGCCCGTCGTGGTGAAGTTGATGGTCATAGAACCGCCTGAGACGACGATCGTTGCCGGTGTGACCACGGGCGGCATTCCGCACCAGTCCTGGTCGAAGGTCCAGTCCTCTACATAATACGTTCCAGGCGACATCGTTACCGAGTAGCGCCCGGAGCTGTCCGCTTCAGCGAAGTACGACCAGCCTTCCGTGCCCTCGAACGTGAGAAAGCACCCGAAGTCGCAGATCTCGGCCGGTTCGCCTGGGTACTTCACGTAGACGATGCCTGAAACGACCACGTCACGCTGCGGCGCCGGTGTGGGTGGCACCGGAGTGCTGGTGGGCGGGCGTTGTGTTGGTGTCGGGGGCACGGGCGTTGACGTGGCCGGCCGCTGTGTTGCCGTGGCCTGGGCCATCGTGGCGGTCGCTGGCGGAGCGGAGGTCCTGGTGGCGGTCGGCGATGCGGCCAGCGTGCTCGTGGCGCCGGGTGCGGTGGTGCCGGTGGCGGTCGCGGGTGGCGGCGAGGCGGTTGTCGTTGTCGCGGGCGATGGCGAAGTGGTGGCTGTTGTTCCAGGCGAAGGCGACCCGCCAGGTGTGGCCGTCCGGGTGACGCCGGGGGTTGTGGTGCGTGTCGTGGTGGAGGCGGCCGTGGGGCTTCCGTTCCCGGATACGCCGCTGTCGTCGTCACATTGGGGTGCGAACCAGAAGGCCGCGGCGGCTGCCACGAGTGCGGCCGCGCCTCCTCCGATGAAGAGCAGGCGCCGATTTCCGCCCAGGCCACCGGCGACCGATGCAGCGGGCGGCGGGGCCGCTCCGCCCGCTGCCGCCCCGCAGGCAACGCAGAAGGCCATCCCTGGTTCGAGGGCGGCGCCGCAGCTCGGGCAGACCTCGGGACCTGGGGGCGGGGTGGGGGCCCCGCACGAATCGCAGAAGGCCATCTCGTCGCCAAGGGGCGCGCCGCAGTTCGGGCAGTTCAACGTCTACCTCCCTGGGGAATGAACCCGGAGGCTGCGGCGACGATCCCGCCGATGACAATGAGCCAGAGCCCAAGGCCCCAGTCGACGTTGATCCCCGAACCTTTGAACTCTGAGGTGATGTACTGCATCTGGAGCATCCCAATGGTGAACAGGGCGGGGCCCAGGAGGCTGATGACCGTCCTGGACCGGGTCGAGCCGAACTTTCCCGCCAGCGTGGCGGCGACCACTGCCAGCCCCGCCACGGCAAGCGCGAGCACGATCAGCCCGTCGATGGGCTGATCGTTGTAGTCCAGCCAGCGCCCGATGCGGTACTCGGCGTTGTCTTCGAACGCGCCCGCACTCGCGCCGGTCGTGGTGATCCAGGCGGTGAACGTGCCAATGAGCGCCATGGCGAACCCGGCCCCGGCTGCCACGGTGCCCCACGCGATGTGTGGTTGTCCGCCCTGCCGTGGCGCGCGAACGGGGGCCGCCGATGGCTGGCTCGCACCCGCAGGACGACCGAAAGGACTGCGGCTTTCGCGAATGGGTGGCGCGGCTGCACCCGGCGGCTGTACCGGCGTGATGCTGACTCCCGGGCCGCCTGCGGCTGCGCCGCACTTTCCGCAGAAACGGCCGCCTGGCCGGAGTTCCGCTCCGCAGGCTCCGCAGCGAGGCGGGCCGGCCGGAGCGCCGCAGGCAGGGCAGAACCGGGCGCCTTCGCGCATGGCAGCCCCGCAGGATGCACAGGTGTCCGGGGGCGTTGGAGGAGGCGGTGGTGCGGGAACCGCCATGGTCCCGCCGCAGTGTTCACAGAAGCGCTGACCTTCGGCGCCCTGAGCGCCGCAATTCGAACAGGTTGGCGCCGGTGGTTGCATGGTGTCCCCTCGCGGCAGGAACTCTGGCGTCCTTGCTCGGGTCCAGTCTCGGGGGCACTCCTCGTTCCTCCCACGGACAGGAGTCGGTAATCCCGGGGGCCATTCAGTCGGACGATTGGAACGTCGCCGATACGCTCAGCTGTTCAGGATGTCGCAGAGCACGTCAGGGTCGACGTTGCCGCCTGAGATGATCACGCCAATACGGAGGCCGTCGACCGGACCGGCAACGCCGTTCAACAGGGCCGCGGCGGGGAGTGCGGCGGTCGGTTCGACGAGGGTCTTCATCCTCAGCACCATGAACCGCATGGCATCCTTGATCTGGTCGTCCGTGACGGTCACCACGCTGCCAGCGAGGCGGCTGACGACGGCAAAGGTCAGGACGCCGGGCCGGCGGGTGCGCACGCCGTCCGCGATGGTTGTGGGCGGGTCGATCATGATGCGCTCACCGGCGGCGAGGCTTTGGACCCAGTCGTCCGCGCCTTCCGGTTCGACGCCCAGGATGCGCGCCGAAGGCGAAAGCGCCCGGACGGCGGTGGCGGTCCCCGACAACAGCCCGCCTCCTCCAAGGGGCGCGAGCACAAGGTCGAGCTCGCCAACCTCCTGGAGGAGTTCGAGTGCGGCGGTGCCCTGCCCCGCCATGACCAGCGGGTCGTCGAAGCTCGGGACCAGGTACGCGCCGGCCGAATCGCGCACGGCGTTGGCGGCGGCTTGTGGGGTCTGCACCAGGCGGTCGAAGAACTGGACCGTTGCGCCGTACCCGCGGGTTGCCGCGAGCTTGAGCGCCGGGGCGTCCGTCGGCATGAGGATGGTCGCCGGGATGCCGAGCATCTGTGCCGCCAGGGCGACACCCTGGGCGTGGTTCCCGGAAGAGGCAGCCACGACACCACGTTCGCGCGCGTCGACGGGGAGCGACGCCAGGTGGTTGTAGGCGCCCCGGAACTTGAAGGCGCCCACGCGCTGGTAGTTCTCGGCCTTGAAATATACGCGCGTGCCTCTCCCGATCATCCCGTCGAACGTGCGAGAGATGAGCACCGGGGTGCGGTTGGCCACACCCTCGAGGCGGCGGGCGGCGGCCTGGACATCGTCGAACGAGATGGGGAGCGGGTCGGGCATCGCCACATGCTACTGCTCGAGACGGTTGGCGGCTGTGGCTACGGGGAGGTAGCCTGTGCGGTGGCGGGGCCTGGCGGAGGTCCTTATGCGCGCAGCTCTGCGTGCCGATTCCATGCGCGGCGAGGCGGCACCGCCGGGCCAGCTCCATGCTGCCTTTCCGTGGCCTGTCGCGTTCTTCGCGGCCGTGTGCCTGCTGCTGGTGGCCGTGGTCTACCTGTGTGCCTCGCTGGCGCGAGCGATTGCCCCCGCCGCCGGCGCTGATCCGTCCGCTCCCTTCGAGCACGGGCCACTCGCACGAGCCGCCGCCGCCGAACACAGCGTCAGCGACATAACCGGAGTCGAGGTTCCGCTCGAAGTAGCCTCCGATGCCGCGCTGGCTGATGCGATCCTTGGTGCCCTTGCGCGCCACCCGGAGCGTGCCTCGGTCGCCGTGGTGAACCTCGACGACGGCCGCTGGGCAGCGTACGACGCCGACCGGGTGCAGTACGCCGCGAGCACCTTCAAGCTGGCTGTCCTGTACGAAGTAGAACGCCGGGTGAGCGCCGGCGAGCTGACCTACGACGACCGTGTGTTGCTCGATGAAGAGGCCGTGGGGGAGGACCTGGGCACGCTCGAACGCGTTCCGGTGGCCGAGGACGGGACGGTGAGCGTTGGGGAGGCGCTCGACGCAATGGTCACGCTCTCGGACAACGCGACTGCCGTGGCCCTGCTGCGCCACGTGGGCCCAAGCGCCGTCGACGAAACGCTGCGCGCCATCGGCCTGACGACCATGTCGGTCAACACGAAGGAGCTCCCGGCGACCGCGGCCGACCTGGCCCTGCTCATGCGCGCGATCGTCACTGGCGAAGGAGTCGGCGACGCCCAACGGGAACACATGCGGGACCTGCTCCTCGGCCAGACGATCCGTTCCGGTATCCCGGCGGCGCTCGTCGCCGAGTCGCGAACGGGCCTCGCGGTCGGCAACAAGACCGGCACGTGGCCAGACATCACGAACGATGTAGCCTTCGTGGAAAGCGACGCCGGGACTTACGTCATCGCCGTGACGGCTGAGGGCGATTGGAACTGGGCCCTGGTGAGCGATGTGAGCCGGGCGGTGTACGACACGATGACGGCCCGGTAAACCTGCTGGCACCGCGGCGAGCGGTGCCGTAGCGTATGCGGCTGAACGAGACGAGGGTTCGGGGGAGCCTGAGACCGCACATGCCCGAGTTCGAAAGCCCGCACAGGCACGCGCTTCCGCGGTTGCTGCTGTTGCTCGCGCTCCTTGTTACTGGAGTGGCTGGCCTGCTCGCCGGAGGGTCGGCGCTTGGCGTCCTACCGCTCCGGGCGTCGGCGGCTTCTCAGTTCGGCACGGACTGGGGCTTCGCCATCCCGGCAATCAACGAGCTCAACGCCGCAGCCATCCGTGTGTGCTCGGCGGACGCGCTCGCTGATTCGGCTGTGGGCACGGCGAACGAAGAGATTCGTAAAGCCCAGGTGGAAGTGCTCGTCGGCGAGTACAACGGCGCGGTCCAGGAGTACAACCGCGAGGTCCGCGCACGCATCGACTCCGGGATCACCCGGCCGGCGGAGGTGCCCAGCAGGGCACTGCCGCTCGACCTCGCTCGGCAGGAGTTCTGCCTGAAGACGGCCAAGTCGCCGCCGCTTGCCTCGCCCACGCCCGCGCTGCCTTCGAACGCTGGCCGGTTCCTGACGCTCGAACAGCTCGACGCCTACGCCGCAGCGGCCGGGTGGCCGAACGAGCCAGGATGGTGGCCCGAGATGCGGAAAATCGTCCTTTGCGAGACGCGCAGCCTCGATACCATGGCGCACAACACGAGCGACCCCCACGGCGGGAGCTACGGCCTCGCCCAGCTCAACGGCAGCTACCACTTC
Source organism: Dehalococcoidia bacterium (assembly GCA_003104995.1). GTDB lineage: Bacteria > Chloroflexota > Dehalococcoidia > Tepidiformales > Tepidiformaceae > Amarobacter. Next base: position 70,131 of record PQAO01000026.1, on the reverse strand, counting down.
GAGCGCGCGGGTGAGAGCTTTGACCAGCGATTCGACCCGGTGGTGAATTTGCGGACGGCACTCTGGTTGCGCACAGTGCGTGGCCACTTCGGCGGCACCGGAGGGTGGTATAACTGCGCGAAGCTCTGGGGAATAGACTAGCCCTGAAGCCATTTCGGAGTGTGCCCCATGTTTATTGCCATGAACCAGTTCAAGGTTGCCGCCGGCCGGGAGGCCGACTTCGAGGCCGGCTGGCGCCAGCGCGAAAGCTACCTCGACCAGACGCCCGGTTTCGTCCACTTCGCCTTGATGAAGGGTGACGAGCAGGGCGATTACATTTCGCACACCATCTGGGCCTCGCGGGAGGCGTTCATCGGGTGGACGCAATCCGAGGCGTTCCGGCGCGCGCACGCGGGCGGGATGCCGGAAGGTGTGATCGAAGGCCACCCGCGGGCACGATTCTACGACTCCGTGATCACCGAGAGCGGCCCCGTGCCGGCGAACCTTGGCTGACGAACCGGCACCAGCCCTGCGCGATGAGTACTTCGAGCGCGAGGATGACACGGACGACGCCTTCTTCTACCGCGAGCCCCGGCTGGTCACCCACATCGATGATGAGGCGATCGCCGCCCTCACAGCGTTCTACCGGCAGCTCATCCCGGATGGGGCGCTGGTGCTCGACCTGATGACCAGCTGGGTGTCGCACTTTCCGGCCGCCAGGCAGCTGGCCGGCGTGGCGGGGCTCGGCATGAACATGGTTGAGCTCGAGAACAACCCCATACTTACTGAGCGGGTAGTCCAGGACCTGAACAAGAACCCTGTCCTTCCCTGGGGCGACGCGACCTTCGATGCGGCAGTGGTGACGGTATCGGTGCAGTACCTGGTGCGCCCCCAGGATGTGTTCGCCGAGGTTGGGCGAGTCCTCAAGCCGGGTGCCCCATTCGCGGTCGCCTATTCGAACCGGTGCTTTCCCACGAAGGCCGTGGCCATCTGGCAATCGCTCGGCCCCCGCGAGCACGCCGAGCTCATCGGGCTGTACTTCCGGCTGGCGGGGACGTTTGAGCCGCCCCAGGCCTACAACATCAGCCCCGGTCCCGGGCACGATCCGATGTACGTGGTGGTCGGCCGCAGGCGTGCCGGTTAGAGGACCATCGGCTCGCGCGACGTGAACTCGTAGAGCATCGCCGGCCGGTGTGCGCCAACCTTCTGGTACTGACCCGTCTCTTTGACGATGCCCAGCCCGACTACCCGCCGGCGGAAATTCCGCTTGTCGAGCGGCTCGCCGAGGATGGCCTCGTATACCTGCTGCATCCGGGTGAGCGTGAACTGGTCCGGCAACAGGCTGTAGACCACGTTGGTGTACTCGAGCTTGTTGCGCAGCCGCTCCTCCGCGTAGGCGACCACCTTCCCGTTGTCGAACGCCAGGTGCGGGAGGGGGTGGACGGGTTGCCAGGCTGGTCGCCACTCCGAGTCCTTCCGGAGACGCGTCCGGGCGAGGTCAACCAGCGCGAAGTAGGTCACCACGATTTCGGCGCGGCCTTCCGCCAGGTGGTCGAATGTGTACAGCTGCTCCAGGAATACATCGGAGACGCCCGTCTCGTCGGCGAGCTTGCGCTTGGCGGCGTCATCGAGTGACTCGCCGGGGAGGAGGGTACCGCCCGGGAGTGCCCACTGCCCGGCGCACGGTGGGGCGGCGCGCTCGATCAGGAGCACCGACAGGCTGCCCTGGCGGACGGTGAAGATGACGACGACGACGGCGGCCGGCATGGGAAGAGTGTAGCCCCTGTCCGCCGAAGACTCAGACGCGAGGAACGACCTCGCGCATGAAGCGCCGCAGCATGACCAGGTACTCCTCGAGCGTGCGCGCGTTGAGCGAGAGCATCAGCTGGTCCAAACCAGCCTCGGCGTAGGCGCGAATGTCGGCGGCCTGTTCGTCCGGGGTCCCGGAGAGCGGCCAGCGGCCCCCATCCGGGCGCGTTCGCCCGCCAGGCATGTGCCGCAGGCAAACGGGGCCGGGCTGGCGTTCGAACCGCTGGCACTGGGCGCGGTAACGGGCGAGATGGGTCGCGAACTCGGCTGGCGCGAGGTTGATAGGGTGCCACCCGTCGCCCAGTTCTGCCGCGCGGCGCAGACTGGCGGGACCATTCCCGCCGACCCAGATCGGGATGGTGCCGCGCCGGCTGGCAGCTGCCTTTGGAAACATCCGCATGTTGCTGTACCGCTTGAATTCGCCTTCGAACGAGGACGTCTCAGTTTCCCAGAGGTTCCGGAACACGTGCAGGTACTCGTCGGTCCGCCTGCCGCGTTCTTCGAACGGCACACCGAGCGCCTCGAACTCAGGCTCCAGCCACCCGGCCCCAACGCCCACGACGAGCCGTCCGCTGCTCAGGACGTCAACCGAACTCAGGAACTTCGCCACGAAGACCGGGTCACGGTAGGGCACGATGAGGACGCTCGTGCCGATGGTGACGTGCCGGGTCTCGGCGGCGAGGTAGGAGAGGACGGCGAGGGGTTCGGTCATGAGTTCCGGGATGTACGAGGAACCCTCGGGCACGATGATGTGGTCGCTGACCCAAATGGAGTCAAAGCCGGCGTCCTCGACTGTGCGGGCCATGGCGCGGAGCGCTTCCGGCGTGGCGAACTGGTTGGCCTGGGGAATTGCGACTCCGTAACGCATGGGGGCTCCGGTGGTGGTTGTTCGCCGATCCTACAGGAGTCTCCGCCGGATGACCGTATTGGGGGCACGGCCCTACAATGGTCTTCTTATCGCGCGCGCGGAGGGGTCGCATAGTGGTCTAGTGCGCCCGCCTGCTAAGCGGGTTCCGGGGTAACTCGGTCGAGGGTTCAAATCCCTCCCCCTCCGCCATTCACCCCCCCAGGGCAATCGTCCATGACCAGCCGTTACTACCTCTGGACCGTTGGCTGCCAGATGAACAAGGCCGACAGCGAAAAGCTCGCCGCCGGATTCGACCGCATGGGCCTGAAGGCGACTGACCGGATCGAGCGCGCCGACATCGTGGTGGTGAACACCTGCAGTGTGCGGCAGCACGCCGAGGACCGCGCGTATTCGAAGCTCGGCCGCATCAGCGAACTGAAGAAGACGAAGCCGCAGCTCAAGGTGGCGGTCATGGGCTGCATGGTCGGCCTCAAGACGGATGAACTCCGGAAGCGCTTCCCGCAGGTGGATGCGTTCGCCAGGCCGCAGCAGTTCGAGCCGATTATGGAACTCATCGAGGGCCCGCACGAGGACCTGGGCGGCGAGTTCTGGCCGAGCACCTATGCCATCCCGGAGGGGCCGACCGCGTTCGTGCCGGTCGTCCACGGCTGCAACAAGTTCTGCACGTACTGCATCGTGCCGTACCGCCGTGGCCGGGAGAAAAGCCGCCCGATGGACGAGATCGTGCGCGAGGTCGCGTACCTGGCGGCGAACGGCGTGCGTGAAGTGACGCTGCTCGGGCAGACGGTCGAGGCCTACGGGCACGATCTCGCCGAGCAGCCCGACCTGGGCGACCTCATGCGCGAACTCTCAGCCATCGAGCGGCTGGAGCGCATCCGTTTCCTGACGTCGTACCCGAAGGACATGACGCACCGCATCCTCGAGGCGATCGCCGGGCTGCCGAAGGTGATGGAGTGCTTCTCACTGCCCGTACAGGCCGGCAGCGACCGCGTGCTCGAATCGATGCGCCGCGGATACACGCGCGCCGAGTACCTGGCGAAGATCGCGGAGGTCCGCGCGCTTATGCCGGCCGCCGGGATCACGACCGACGTCATCGTCGGCTACCCCGGCGAGACGGAGGCTGACTTCGAAGAGTCGCTTTCGCTGCTGGAGGAAGTGCGGTTCGACAAGGTGCACGTCGCCGCCTATTCGCCCCGGCCGGGCACCATCGCCTACCGCAAGATGGAGGACGACGTACCGGCCGCGACCAAGGCCGAGTGGCTCCATCGCGTCGAGGAAGTCGAACATCGGATTTCCGAAGAGATCAACGCCACCTATGTCGGGGCAGTCCAGTCGATCCTGGTCGAAGGCATCCGTGGCGAGCAGCCGTTCGGGCGCACGCAGACCGGTAAGCTCGTCCACCTGGACGCCCCCGCGCGGGTGGGTTCGTTGGTTGATGTGCGGATCGAGCATGCCGGGCCATTCTCGCTGCGCGGCACGCCGGTCGACGCGCTCGTGCTGGCGTAGTTCTCGGGCCCTCACCCGGTGGGGGCCGGCACGTCCGCGTGACACGCCCTCGGGCGGCGTTCAAACGATTCTCCAACAGGTTCCGCGGTCGCGGTCGGACGATGTGTTCGGATCGATTCGTGACAACAGGTGTCGAAATCAAGGGTAGTATCTCGGCGTCGAGAGTGTGCCATGAACCGACAGATTGTCCTGAGTCCCCTTACCCTGGTCCTTGCGGTCGGGCTGGTGCTCGCCGCGTTGGTCATCGCGGTGTTGACGACCGTAATGCTCGCCGGGGGCGGAGATGCCAGCATTCCGGCTCAGGCGGGCCTGCCTTCCGCCACTTCGACGACACCAGCGGCGGCGGTGGCTTCACCCTCACTGGCGCCGGTCGGCGTCACGGTTACTGAGAAGGCAGCGACGCCCACGGCGACAACAGTACCCACCGAGCCAATTCTGCCGACGCCGACGCCCGTTGCCATTGTGGTGCAGGCGACGGCAGTGCAACCTACACCGGCGCCGACCGAGGTGCCTGCCTGCGTTGCCCGGGTGATGGCGGCGAGTTATCCCGATGGTCTGGTTGGGACCGTGACCGTGATCAACGAAGTCACGGGCAAGTCGACCACATTCTCCGACCGTGGCTACCGCATGTGGGTGGCGGGGGCGTGTGCCGCGAAACAGGGTACATGCGCCGCCAGGGTCATTGGGTACGTGGACTACCCAGGGGGCCCGGTGGATCGCACAACCACGGTCGTCAGCGAGCTGACCGGCGAGGTGAGCAGTTACATTGCCACAGGCGCTACGAATTACCTACCAGGGGCGTGTGTAGGTGGGTAGGGAGTCGCCCGCCGACGATGATAAGGGTGATGCGGGCGCTGCCGCTCGCGCAGGTCGCGCCGCAATCTATTGACCGGGGCAAGAACGAAACGGGCCCCACGTGGGCCCGTTGGTAGCGGTTTTGCTGGTGGAGCTGGAGGGATTCGAACCCTCTACCTCAACACTGCCAGTGTTGCGCTCTCCCGATTGAGCTACAGCCCCAGGCTACGTTCCGATGGTACCAGCCGCCTTCGTGGAGCGGCAAACCGTGATGGCCCCTATTTCCGCGTCCGCGGGTCGAGCGCGTCGCGGAGGCCATCGCCCAGGAAGGTGAAGCACAGCATCAGCAGCGCCACCATCATGGTCGGCCAGACGAGCTGGATGTTGTGCGTCTGGATCGAGTCCAGGCCGGAGTTGATGAGCGACCCGAGGCTGGCGTTTGGCGGGGGCACGCCCAGGCCGATAAATCCGAGGGTGGCCTCGGCGAAGATCGCGAGCGGGATGCCGAAGGTAGCCGCGACGATCACGGCGCTCAGCGTGTTCGGGAGCATATGCGAGCGCACGATTCGCCAGGGACTCGCGCCCGTGGCCCGGGCAGCGAGGATGTAGTCCTGCTCCTTGATGGAGAGCATTTGCCCTCGCACGAGCCGGGAGACGGTAGTCCAGCCCACGAACGAAATGGCGAGGACAGTCACGAGCAGCACGCTCGGTATACCCGGGATCTGGGGGTCGCCGCTGCCGATGATCGGCCAGTCGCGTCCGAAAAGTACCTGCCGCAGGAGGATGATCGCGAGCAAGTCGGGGAAGGCGAACGCGAGGTCGGTTATCCACATCAAGACGGTGTCGCTCAGGCGTCCGGCCAGGGCGGCCGACATGCCGACCGAGATGCCGATGAGCAGGATGACGGCCTGGGTGCCGAGGCCGATCTTCAGCGAGAACAACGTTGCCTGGGTCATCCGGGCATACAGGTCACGGCCAAGGCCATCGGTCCCGAGGGGGTGGTCCCAGCTCGGGTTTTGTTCGACGGCTCCAAAATCGGTCTGGGCCGGGTCGTGCAGCTGCACTGCAGGCACGAAGTCGGCGAGGACGGACACCGTGAGAATGATGAGCAGGATGATGCCTGAAACAACTGCGAGCCGGTTGTGCAACAGGCGTTGCCACGCCTGCGCCCAGAGTCCCCGTTGCTTGGTGTGGAACACCTCGTTCGCGAAATCGAAGGGCTGGACGATCGCCTGTTCGGTTGACGACACGATGATGCCCTCCTAGTACCGGATCCTGGGGTCGGCAATGCCGTATAGCAGGTCTACAACGAGGTTCATGAACGCGATGATGACCGCGAAGAAGACCGTTACGCCCATGATGAGCCCGTAGTCCCGAATGATGACGGAACGGACGAATTCGCCGCCAAGCCCGGGAATGGCGAAGAACCGCTCGATGACGAGCGAACCGGTGATGAGGCCGGCAAAGATCGGTCCCAGGACCGTCAGCACGGGGATGAGGGCGTTCTTTGCGGCATGGCGAATCACGACGCTGAGCTCCCGCAGGCCCTTTGCCCGGGCGGTACGAATGTAATCCTGGCGAAGCACTTCGAGCATGGAAGCGCGCGTGATCCGTGCGATAAACGCCATCGGGAGGAAGCCAAGGCCGATGGTCGGCAGGATCACCTGTTTCCAGTTGCTGAAATCGCCCTGGAGCCAGTCGGTGAACCCGTAGTTCGTACTCAGGACTTTGAACCAACCCAGCTCGACAGCGAACACGATGGTCAGGAGCGGCGCCAACACGATGCTGGGCATAGCGGCGCCGGCTGTCGCCACGAAGACACCGAAGTAGTCGCCAAGGCCGTTCTGGTTGAGCGACGACACGATCCCCAGGGTGAGGCCGAATGTCGTGGCAAAGAGGAACGCGGCGATGCCGAGCTGCACCGAGATGCGCATGCGTTCCTTGATGATGTCGCTGATATCCCGGTTGTTGGCGATGGAGATGCCGAAGTCGAGCGAAGCGAGGTTCTTGAGGTAGGTGACGTACTGCACGGGGAGCGGGTCATCGAGCCCGTAGCGGCGCTCCAGGTTGGCCCGGGTCGCTGGTGGGAGGGGCTTGTCTTCGTCGAAGGGGCCCCCTTCGACAGAGTGCATGAGGAAGAAGGTGATGGTCGCGATGGCGAAAAGGAGTGGAATGATGGCGAGGACGCGCCGGATAGCGTAAGCGAGCATGGCTGATCCGCAATCTAGTTGGGCCGGGGATTCTTTGAATCCCCGGCCCAATTGTGTCACGGCACGAAAGTTGGTGCCGTTGGAGCTACTTCTTGTCCGTCTTCCAGAGCTCGATGTACCAGTCACCCGGTACGAACGTGTCGGCAGGACGCTTGTTCTCGACCATGCCCTTGATGTGCGGCTTCACGAGCATCGCAGCGAGGGTGTGGTAGAGCGGAGCGATACCGTTGGCTTCCTTGAGGAGGATGCCCTCGGCGTCGCGGTAGAGCTTGCGGCGCTCTTCGTCGTTGGTGTTGTAGCGGGCCTTGTCGATGGCATCGTCAAGGGCCTTGATGCTGACCTTGACCTTGTTGATCGAGCCGCCCGTTTCCCAGAGTCCGAGGAACCAGTTCTCCGGGTCCGGGTAGTCTTCCTGCCAGCCACCGGTGACCAGCTGGAAGTCCGAGGAGTTGAAGCGCGAGGAGCGCGTCTTCGAATCGGTGATCTCGAGCTTGAGTTCGATGCCCAGGTGCTCCTTCCACTCCGCCTGGAGGAATTCACCCAGCAGCTTGTTCGTCGCTGAATCGACGATGATGAGAGTCAGCTCAGGGAAGCCCTTGCCATCCGGGTAGCCGGCCTTGGACATGTTTTCCTTGGCCTTGGCCGGGTTGAAGCCGAGGATGTCGTCGTACTCGCCACCCTTGAGGCCGTTGCGGGTCGGGGGCACCCAACTGGTGGTCGCCGTGTTGGCATCCTTGAAGACGACTTTCATCATCGTCTCGCGGTCGGTGGCCTGCGAAAGAGCGAGGCGTACCTCAGCCTTGTCCACGGGGGCTTTGGTCATGTTGAACTCGAGGCCGATGGTGCGGGTTGCCGGGTAGAGCTGGAGCTCGTCCGGGAATTCCGTCTTGAGCTTGTCCAGTTCGGGCTTGTTGGCGACGGTCGCGTCAACTTCGCCGGTGCGGTAGGCCTGGTTCAGGACGGCCGCATCGTCGACGTACTTCAGGATGACTTTCTCGACGCCTACGGGGGTGCCGGACCAGTTCGGGTTCGGCACAAGTTCCATGGTGGCCTTTTCCGTGTAGGCGCTGGGCATGAAGGGGCCGTTGTAGACGTTCTCGAGCGGGCCGGGCCAGGGGGCGTCGACCGTGGCGAGCTTGTGCTTGGGGGCCGGGAAGGTGGGCCACAGCGCGAGCAGTGTAGGGAAGGTGGGCTGCGCCGAATTGAGCTTGAACTCCACGGTGGTGGCGTCGATCGCCTTCACGCCAACGGCGGCCTGGAGCTCAGTCTTCTTGGCAGCATCCGCGTCAGCAGCGGCGTAATAGTCATCGCAGCCAACGATATTGGTCAGGATGTACTGGTAGTGGCCGGCGTTGTCCGGGTTGCAGGTCCGCTGAACGCCGAACACGAAGTCCTCGGCGGTCAGGGGTTCGCCATCCGACCACTTGAGGTCCTTCTTGAGTGTGATGGTGTAGGTCTTGCCATCATCGGTGACCTTCGGCTCCCCGTCGGCCATTGCCGGCTGCGGGATGTCCTTGAGGTCGAGGTGATACAGGCCGCGCCAGACGTACACCTGGTGGGAGATGTCCTGGGCGAAGTCGGCGAAGTGCGGGTCCCAGGATTCGAACTGGGTCGCTCCGATGGTGATGGTGCCGGAAGGCGCCTGGGTGGTCGTGGTGGGGGTTTTGCCCCCGCCGCCGTTTGTGTCGTCGTCATCATCGTCGTCGCCGCAGGCGACGGCGATGGCCATGATGGCGAATACGGCGAACATGCTCAGGAGCATCCGCCATTTGGAATTGGTCATCGTTAGTGGTTCCCTCCTCTATTCGACTAACCGTCCGGTAAGGTGCTTTCGGAATCGCTTAAGGTCAACAATCCTTTACAGCGTCGGTACGGGGATTCACACGCTTGTAATCCCGGTCACCTCCTCGCGAGCCGTTTCTCGCTGACGCACAGCCGGCGCGGCCGCGGCCCGCGTTCCTTTGACCAGTACGCCACCGGCGCAGTTATGGATGCTTCCATTAATCGCATAACAGGCGACGTGACATGCCGGTATCGAAACCCGCGCGACTATAAACCGGCTTCCCCGGGCGTGCCAATAGGGGATGGCTGGCCTATGCTCGGCCGCGGGGCCTGGTGGCTCCGGTTGGATTCGAGGAGGGGTTCTGAATGGCCCGGGTGTTGGCGATCGTGAATGTGCTCGGCAACGACCAGAAAGGTGTCGTCGCGCGTATTAGCACATTCCTCGCTGCGCGCGACATCAACATCGAAGACATCGAACAACGCGTTGTCCGCGGGCAGTTTCTGATGGACATGCTCATCGACATCACCGAAGCGTCGGTCTCGCTCGATGAATTGATCACGGGGCTCCTCGCCATCGGCAAGGACATCGGAATGGACATCCGCGTCACGCTCCATAACGAGCGCGAGCGGAAGCGCGTCGCAGTGCTGGTGACCAGGGAAGAGCACTGCCTGGAACAGCTCGTCTCAGATATGCGCTCAGGCGACCTCCACGGCGAGATCGTGTGCGTTCTCTCGAACCACGAGGCGTTGCGCCCGCTGGCTGAATCGGCCGGCCTGCACTTCGAGTGGTTCCCAAGCGAGGACAAGGCGGCCCACGAAGCCTTCCTTCTCGAGAGACTCGATGCCTATCGCGCGGACCTGGTCGTCCTGGCGCGGTACATGCAGATCCTGACGCCGGCGGTCGTTGCGCCCTACGCCGGGCGGATCATCAACATCCACCCTTCGTTGCTGCCCTATTTCCCGGGCGCGAACCCCTACCGGAGAGCATGGGAGGATGGTGTGCGCGTCACTGGCTGCACCGCGCATTTCGTCACCGAGGATCTCGACGCCGGGCCGATCATCCTGCAAGACGTGTTCCACATCGATGTCGGCGTCGACTCTGTCGATGACGTGCGGCGCAAAGGCCGCCTGCTCGAGGGGGTGGTGCTGAGCCGGGCCGTCCAGCTCTACCTGAACAACGAGGTTGTGGTCATCAACGGGAAGGTCGTGTTCAAGCCCGGGATGAAAACGTTGCTGCGCGACCTTGGGGACCGCTGACTGCTCCGTCAGTGCCGGTAGGTTCGGCGAGCCGCCATGCCATGCGGACGCCTTCGACACGGCCGCGATAGACATCCACCACGTGTTCGGGACACGCGGGGACGATGATGTGCGACTCGCCCGCGTTCTCGCCGAGATCGTCGAGCTTCCAGTCGAGCAACACGGGCACTGAGGTCAGCAGACCAACCGTACCGGTGGCCTGCCGGAGCGGGACTTCGAGGTAGATGCACAGAGCGCAGAAGGACATGGAATGGGCACCTTCCTGGGAGCACGCCGAGCCTACCACTGCCGGCGCCGATAATGTTTGTGTCTCCGTGAAAGTCCGGTCCCGGGCTGAATTACGTTGCGGGCGGATCGAGCAATTGCCTGGTCCGCCGATGACGCCAGGCGAACATGGCCAGGAGCGCCGGCCTGACCAGGTAGAACTCCAGGAACGCGCCCGCCGGCGTCGGCATCAGCCGGAACGAGACGACATCTGTGAGCCGGCTGCCGCCGCCTTCCTGGACGATGCGGTGCTGGTGGCGCCAGCGGAGGAATGGGCCTGATTCCTGCGTGTCCTCGATCAGGCGCCCGGGGACGACGCGTGTGATCCGCGCCTGCCACGTTCGCGCAATAGGCCATGGGCCGACGCGAAACACCTGCACGTCGCCGAGTTCGGTCGCTTTTGCGCTGCTCACCAGGCCGAATGGGGGCCATGGTGGGGAAATACGTGCCAGGTTTTCGGCATTCATGTGGAACGCGAACAGCTCGTCCGTGCTTACATCGAACAGGGAGGACTTCACGACGAGAGTCATAGCGCGGGCCTCAGTCCAAGAGATTCCGTGATGTCGCGGCAGGCGTTGTCCCCGAGCCGATGACGGCAAGATCCACAACAGCCCCGGGGCGCGTGCTCATGCATCCAGCCTAAGACATCGACATGACATGACAAGAGTTGGAAAGACTGTCTAACTTGAGGACATGGAGTGCGATCCCGCCCCCGACGCTGACAGCGCCCTGATCCGGACTTCGGAGGACACACAGCCGGAGGTCGTGGCCCTGAGCGCCGGCACGCTGGATGGCGCCCGGAGGTTGCCGGCCGTCGTCTCCGTGCTCCGCGAGGCGGCGCCGCTCAGCGCCGTCGTTTACGGCGGTGGCGCATTCGAACTTGAGCCCGGACTTCGCATTGAGGACGGCGCGCGCTATGGAGGCTCCAGCCTCACGGCTGCGGTCACGCTCATCAATCAGTTGGGCGGCTCGGCGCGCCCAGGAGGAATAGCATGAACATCGTCGTCGCAGGCGGGACCGGCTTTTTGGGCCGCGAGATCACCAGGGCATTGCTCGAAGCAGGTCACCAGGTGACGGTGGCATCGCGCTCGAATCCACAAAAGGAGCCGATCGATGCCCGCGCACGCTGGGTGCGCGGCGATGTCATGGAGCCGGATAGCCTCGCCCAGGCTCTCGCGGGCTCGGATGTCGTAGTCGACGCCGTGCAGTTCCCGAACTCGCCCATCGAGAATCCCAGGAAGGGCCTGACGTTTGAGCGTATCGATTTGGGAGGGACCAGGAACCTCGTCGATGCGGCCAGGGCCGCCGGGGTGGGCCACTTCATTGGGCTCAGCGGGGTCGGCGCCGCCGAAGACGCCGAATACCCGTGGCTGCGCTACAAGTGGGAGGAAGAGCAGCACATCATCGCGAGCGGCCTCACCTACACGATCTTCCGCCCGAGCTGGATCTATGGCGAGCGCGATGTCGCGCTGAACCGCTTCCTCGGCTTCGCGAAATTCTTGCCGTTCATTCCCGTGATCGGAAACGGCAAGACCCGGATCAACCCGCTCTTCGTTCGTGACCTTGGCGTCCATGTGGCTGCGGCGGTCGGGAACGAGGCCGCGAGGAACCGCATGTTCGAGCTCGGGGGACCGGCGGTAATGACTATGGACGAGATCATCCGGGTCACGCTGAAGGTGGCGGGCAAGCGCCGCTTCCTGCTTCACGCCCCAAAGCCACTGATGAAGCTGGTCGCCGGGGTCATCCAGTTCGCACCGGGGCGGCCGCTGACTCCCGGCGCGGTCGACTTCATCACCATGGATGGCGTTGCCGATACGTCGTCGTTGACGGAGACATTCGGGCTCGCACTGACTCCGTTGGAGCAAGGGGTCTCGACGTATCTGCACAACTCCTGAGGTAATCCCGGGCTCGCCTCTATAGCTTGGATTTTTCGCTTGCATAGATGGGGGCGCGATAGCGTAGAATCGGCCTTGGCGGCTTGCGGGGGCCGCTGACGAGAGGGACTATCTCCGCCGGACTCTACCATTGCGTGCTGATACTTCCGATGTTGCGTTCAGGCTACTCATCGCTCTTGGGGAGCTCTGGGATGGATTGGACCGGGCGGGGATCGAACCATCGTCACGAGGCCTGAATCTGACGATCGAGTACCTCGGCGGGTACACGCGGTTCTCGGCTGGATCGGGCTCCCATGCGCGGCTCGTCGTCGAATGGAATGAGTCGTCGCGGCACCTGAGGGTCCTGCGTTGCGAACCCTGGCCGGGCGCCGAAGCGACGATCTCCGCGACTGTTGCGCACGTCCGAACCGAGGCACGGGAGCGGGGAATCATCGACATCGTGGATCGGTCGCTCATGGCGGCCTGCCAGGAGCCGACAGCACCGTGCCGCCGCACCGTACTGTCGACGGCGATGACGTCCAGTCAGCCCGTGGCAGCGCGGCGCGCATAGCAGCCCACCACCGCATCGGGGTAGCATGGCCGCAATGGCGCGGCCACTTCCACCGGATTTCCCTATTCGCTCACAATTGCTGGCGCGGCTCTACGACGAGCAGCGCCGGGCCGGGTGGATCGCACCCGGGTTCGCGGATGCGATCGCGCGCGAGTTGCGCCTGCCAGTAGCCGAAGTGTGGGAGGCGGCGACCTCCTACGCGGACTTCCGGTCTGCTCCTCTCATCGGCGATGAGGTGCGGTGCGCCGGGCTGAGCTGCCAGCTCGCACGTGGCGCATTCGCGGAAATGCCGTCTGAAGCGAGCCACTGCCTCTTCCGCTGCTACGACGCTCCCGCGACCGGTGGTGAGGAGCCCTTCCCGGCGCCCATGGTGCGACAGGCTGGGCCACTCCTGGCGCCAGACATCACCAACACCGATCGGCTCAACGCCGCCCGGAGGCTCGGCCGGGACGCCGCGTTGAATGCTGTCGCGGAATCGGGTTTGCGCGGGCGAGGCGGCGCGTACTTCCCCGTGGGGACGAAGTGGAGGGCCGCCCTCGAGGAGCGGCGTCCGATTGCGCTCGTGGTGAACGCCGAAGAGGGCGAGCCCGGGGTGTTCAAGGACCGTGCCCTGCTTTCACTCGCGCCCCGGCGAGTAGTCGAGGGGATTGCCATCGCCGCATTCATCCTGGAGCCGGCCGTCATCGTCGTGTTCGCCAACGGCCAGGCAGATCCGGCGGTCCGTTCGCTGGAGGAAGCGCTCGACATTGCGGAGCCGCAGCTTGACGTCGCGATTGTGAGGGGTGGCGGAGGCTACGTCCTTGGCGAGGAAAGCGCACTGCTCAACGCGCTGGAGGGCCGCCGCCCGGTGCCGCGCACCAAGCCCCCTTATCCGGTCCAGTCCGGACTGTTCGGGATGCCAACTGTCGTGAATAACATCGAGACGTTTGCGAACCTCTCCGTGCACTTTGGCGACGTCCCGGGATTCCGGACGCGTGGCACGCCCGAAACTCCCGGCACGAAGATCCTGAGCGTCAGTGGCCGGGTCCGATTGCCCGGCGCCTACGAAGTGCCGCTGGGCGTGTCGCTGCGGAAGGTGGTGGAACAGTCCGGGCCAGCGGTTGCCGGTGAGGTCGCGGTGCTCGCGGGAGGACCGTCGGGCGGCTTCCTTTCCGCCGGCCACCTCGATGTGCCGCTCCAGCCGGGTATCCTCCACGCTACCGGCGCGATGCTCGGGGCAGGCGGCATCGTGGTGCTGGATGCGCCGGGAGACATCCGCGACGCGGCGCTGGCGATGGCGCGCTTCAACGCGGAGGAGTCTTGCGGGAAGTGCACGCCCTGCCGGGAGGGGACGCCACGCCTGTACGACCTTCTCGCCGCCGGGGACGTGGACGGCATCGACGGCCTGGCGGAGGTGATCCAGTTCGGATCGCTCTGCGGCCTGGGCCAGATGGCGCCCGGACCTGTACGTTCGGCTCTGCACTTCTGGCCCGGGGTGTTCGCGTGAAGCTCAACGGCGTTTCGGTGGAGGCAACGGGCTCGCTGCTGGATACGGTCCTTGCGGCCGGGATCGCGTTGCCACACCTCTGCAAGGACGACAACCTTCCGGTCATCGGCGCGTGCCGGACATGCCTGGTGGAGGCGGACGGCCGGATCGTGGCGGCCTGTTCGACTCCGGCAGCAGGTGTCCAGGAGTGCGCGACCGATTCGGAGCGTGCGGTGCGCATCCGGCGTGGTGTACTGGAGTTGACCGCGGCCATGCAGTCGGGGCCCGCCGGCGCGGCGGGGGGGCCGCGTTCGGCGGAGAGCCTGGAAGCCTACGCAAGCCACGCCCCGCGGCCGGGCCAATACGGGCTTCGGAGCGGCACGCACGCCGACCTTTCGAATCCGTTCTTCTCGTTCCACGAAGATGCCTGCATCCTCTGCGCACGGTGTGTCACGGCCTGCCAGGAGCTGCAACACATCGGAGCCATCGGTATCGCCGGGCGCGGCCATACCGCGCGGGTCACGCCGGGTGCGGGTGTGAGCTTTCGCGAATCGATCTGCACCAGTTGCGGTTCGTGTGTGGCCGCCTGCCCAACGTCCGCGCTCAGACCAAAGGGGTGATGCGATGACCCGAGCCGTTTCGAGCACCTGTCCCTACTGCGGCGTTGGCTGTGGGATTGTCCTAAACGTCGACGAGAACGACCGCATCCGCTGGGTCGACGATGATCCGGTGAATCTTTCCAGCACGGGGATGCTGTGCGTCAAAGGCCGTTTCGGGACGACCTTCGTGAACCATCCCGACCGTATTCAGACGCCGTTGATCAAGCGCAACGGGCGGTTCGAGGAAGCCACCTGGGACGAGGCCCTCGACGTGGTGGCGAACCGCCTGCTGGAGCACCGGGGGCACTTCGGAAGCTTCGCCAGCGCGAAAGCGACCAACGAAGACGCCTTCGTCCAGCAGAAGTTCGTGCGTCTGGTGATGGGCACGAACAACATCGACCACTGCACGCGCCTGTGCCACTCGCCGAGTGTTGAGGCGATGCTGCAACAGCTCGGGAGCGGCGCCACCAGCAATTCGTACATCGACTACGAAGAGGCGTCGTGCATCGTGCTCGTGGGGTGTGACCCGGGCTCGAACCACCCGGTGATCGCCTCCCGGATGCGCAGGGCGATCGATACCCTCGGTACGAAGCTCGTGGTCGTGAACCCGCGCCGGATCGAGATGTGCGACCGGGCCGACCTGTTCCTGCAGCCGAAGGCTGGAACGGACGTCGCGCTATTCAACGGGATTGCGCGCGCGGTCCTGGATGACGGTCTCGCCGACGTTTCGTTCATCGAAGGGCGTACGGAAGGCTTCGACGCCTTTGTGAGCGCGGTGAGAGAGGCCACGGTCGAGGAGTGCGCGGACCTCTGCGGTGTAGCCGCTGAGGAGATCCGTGCCGCGGCGCGGTTCTTCGCCCGCCCGCCGGCGCGCCGGGGTCAACCGCCAGAGCTGCGGCCCGGGAGTTGCCTTGTCTGGGGGATGGGTATCACCCAGCACACCCAGGGCACCGATAACGCGCACTCGCTGCTGAACCTGGCGCTGCTTGCGGGCCAGCTCGGGCGGCCCGGGTGCGGCGTCTCTCCGCTACGCGGGCAGAACAACGTGCAGGGGTGTGGCGACGCCGGCTGCATCCCCGACTCACTGCCCGGGTACCAGCCATACGGCGACGCCGCGATTGCTCCATTCGAACAACTCTGGGGAGCCGGGCTGCCGCGGTCCCCCGGGCTCAAGGCGACCGACATGGTCGAGCAGATCGCCTCCGGCACGATCCGCGCGATGTACATCGTTGGCGAGAATCCACTGCTGAGCGAGCCGAACCTCCACCATGCGACCGATCTCATCCGCGCGCTCGACTTCCTGGTGGTCCAGGACCTCTTTCTGCACGAGACCGCGGAGCTGGCGGACGTCGTCCTCCCGGCCTGTTCGTTCGCGGAGAAGGACGGCACCTTCACCAACAGTGAACGCCGGATCCAGCGAGTTCGGCGGGCCATTGCGCCGGTCGGCCTGGCGCGGCCCGACTGGGAGATTCTCTGCGACGTTGCCCGGCGGATGGCCCCGGGGGCCGGAGTTGACCCGGCGCAGTTCGCTTACGGTTCGGCAAGCGAAGTTTTTGATGAGTTCGCGCGGCTGATGCCGCAGATCCGCGGCATCAACTACGAGCGCCTGGAGGGCGAAGGCGGCATCCAGTGGCCGTGCCCGTCGCCGGACCACCCGGGCACACGCTACCTGTACGCCGATTCGTTCCCGCGAGGGCTCGCGCGGTTCGTACCGGTCCGCCAGCGGGCTGTGGCCGAGGAAACTCCAGATGATGAGTACCCGCTGGTGCTCAACACGGGCCGTGTCCTTTATCACTGGCACGGCGGCACGATCACCCGCCGCGTGGCGGGCCTGATGGAACAGGTCGATACGGTGCCGGTGGCGGTGCACCCGGCCGACGCGGCGGTGGCGGGCATCCAGGAGGGCGATCCGGTCCTGGTGTTCTCGCGGCGCGGACGCATGGGCGGGAAGGCGGTGGTCACGGACGCCGTGCAGCCGGGCAACCTGTTCGTCCCGTTCGTGAAGTTGCAGGACAGCGCCGCCAACTTCCTGACGAACAACGTCTACGACGAGGTGTCGCGCATCCCGGAATACAAGGTTTGCGCCGCCAAGATCGAGAAGAAGCGGGAGCGGAAAGGCGCGTTTGCGAGGTGAAACCCGCGGCACTGCTTGCCCGGCGTGGCAGGTGGTGATGATGATGCTGCCGAACGGCCAGCGACCCGGCAGGTGGCTATAGTTCCACAAGATCGGGGCCTGGCATTAGTGCCTCTCCCGAGGTCTCAAGGCCGGGGCTGCGGTATCCTGCAGCCATGGAACGCCGCCTCCCCGAACAGTACGCCGGCTGGCAGGAGCACGAGCCCGCGCTCCGGCGGATGACCACGCCCGAACTGGTTGCGGAAATCCAGGATGGCCCGCCGGATCGGCGCCTGGCGGCGCTCTCGGTTATCGACCTGGGCGAGGTTGATCTGCGGATCATCGAGGACTGGATCCGCACGCTCCCGGAGGCCGAGGCCAACGAACTGGCCGGCGCGATACCTGCGCAACGCCCGCATGCGACCTGCGCCGAGGACGTGCGCTGGATCGAGGTCGCCCGCCTCGGTTACGAAGCGCGACGCCTGCCGACGTTCCTCGTGATGCTCTTTTCGTCGCTGGAGGCGCTGGAATCGCGCGGTTGTGCGGAAGCGGCGCAGGAGTGGGAGCGGATTGGCGACTGGCTTGGCGACGTGTACGACCGCCTGGTCTCCGCGAACGAGGGCGACGCACTCGAGGACATCTCCCTCTTCGTGTTCGAGAACTACCTGGCGCGGGAGGCGATGTTCGAGGCGTTCTGCGGGATGATCGTCCGGCACGAAGTGCTCGCCCGCGAGGTGAGCACCAACCCGTCGCTCTACCTGGCGGACCTGGGTGAGGCCCGGCAACGCCTGGCGCTGGAGGAGGCGGCCGCGAACGGCGGGCTCAGCTTCCCGGAGGCATGGAGCAACCTGCGCGGCTTTTGAACCTCAAGCGGGGCACCCGCCCCCACCGCGCTGGAGATGGGAGAGCTCGATGCGGTTCCAGCCGATGAACATCGACTGGTCGTCGTCGTCGTAGGTTCGCTGCTGGCCTACCGTTCGTCGAACCCCAGCGCGAATGCCACGGCTGCTTCTAGCGAGCGCATGCGTTCGTTTGAGAGGACTGCCATGATCGGGCCGAGGTCATCTTTGCGTACGGTCTGAATGTTATCGAGACTCACAGCGCTGACCTCGCGCATGCCATCCTCCGGCCCGATGACGATTTCACTGGCGATTCCACGCACATTGGTAGTGATCGGAGCGATCGTGACCCTTGTAAGGTACCGAAGGGCTGAGGTTCGGGTCAGTACGACGACCGGACGGCGTTTGTCTGGGGCGGCGAATCGATAGAGGCGCACCTCTCCCCGGTTCACAGCTCGTCCCACATGGTCGGGTCCTCGTCTCCACCGAACTCATCGGGCTGAACGGGGACCCGTCGATAGCCCTCCTCGTGCTCTCGTTCGAGTCTTCGTAGCTCCAGCCTCCGGATTGCTTCGTGGGTCGCACCGCAGATGAACGGCACGGGATCGAGGCCGAGCCGAGCAACATCCTCGACGAGGTCATCAAGGGTCTCGGTGACACGGGGCTCACGAAGTCGGCCGAGTCCTCCCATCAGGACAGGCTCTCGCCCGATGTCTGAATCCTGAGCGCTGGTTGGTTGGTATTGAGCGCCGGGACTTCCGTCACCGATGGTCCGCTCGCGAAGGCGGAACATCCCGGAACCCTTGCCCCCGAAGTACTCGAACCTGGAGTCAGCGCCCCTTCTCAGGATGTCCTGGGTAATCGCCCTCCCAACGGACTCCTCCGGAGTCAGCCCGGGCCCGCCCTTTCCCCAGACCTTGAATCCCGCCTTGATGATGCCGTCGGTGATGTCGTTGCGGTGCATCGGTCGGCCGGCGCTTCGCAACACCAGCTCCGCGGCATCGGCCTGCGAAAGATCGCGCTTCGGCATCGGTGATCCCAACGTGATTGATGGAACCAGATTATGGGATGGATGATCGGATGGCAATCATCTGGTGACATCCGGTCCCGCCTCGCGAGTTGCGACTACCGGTGGAGCGATTCGTCCGGATCGTCGGCGGTGATCCCGGCGGCGTAGAGCTCGGCGATGCGCTCCTCCGGGAGGTGGAGCAGGTCGCGCAGGACGTAGCTGTTGTGCTCGCCGAAACCGGGGGCCGGCATGCGGATGTGCCCCGGTGTGCGCGAGAGCTTCCACGGGGGCGCTTCCATCTCCCAGGTGCCCGCGTCCGGGTGCGTGTGTTCGACCCACGCGCCGCGGGAGCGCAGATGCGGGTCTGCCAGCAGTTCCGGAGTCGTCAGCACAGCGCCCGCGGGCACTCCCGCGCGCTGGAGCAGGTGCATCACCTCGTAGTGCCCGCGGGGGGCTGTCCAGGCCCCGATGGCGGCATCGAGTTCGGCCTCGTTGGCCTTGCGGCCGTCGTTTGTTGCGAACCGCGGGTCTGCCGCCAGGTCAGGCCGCCCAATGACGGCGCAAAGCGCCTCGAACTGGGCGCCGGTCTCGCAAGCGATGGTTACCCAGCGGTCTTCTCCGGCGCACGGGTAGCGGTTGTGGGGTGCGAAGATGGGGTGGCGGTTTCCGATGGGCGGGCGCGCCTGGCGGTTCATGCTGTAGTCCACCAGGTGTTCGCCGACGAACATGGTCAGGTTCTCGCGCTGGGCGAGCTCGAGGTACATCCCCTCGCCGGTCAGGGAACGCTGGCGCAGCGCGGTGGCGACGGCACCGACGAGCGCGGTCCCGGCCATCGGGTCGCCGTAGCTGAAGCCGGTCTTCATGGGTTCGTCGCCTTCGTAGCCGGAGAGCGAGACGAGGCCGGCCAGTTGCTCGACGTTCGAGCCGTACGCGACATAATCCTTCTCAGGACCCGTCTTGCCGTGGCCGGGCATGGAAATGTAGATGATGGTCGGGTTCGCTGCCCGGACCGCTTCGTAAGTCAGGCCGAGGTTGTCCATCACGTCCGTCCGGAAGTTTTCGACGATGATGTCGCTGGCGGCGCAGAGCTTCAGGAGAACGTCCTTCCCCCGGTGGTCGTTCAGGTCGAGTGCGAGGGCGTACTTGTCGCGGTTGTTGTGGTTGAAGTAGGCGGACTTGTTGTACCAGCGCGCCTCGGTGCGTGGAATGAGGCCGAGCGAGCGGAGGAGGTCCCACTGGCGGGGCGACTCGACCTTGATGACTTCGGCGCCGTAGTCGCCCAGCATGCGGGCGCCGAACGGGCCGGCCCAGACCATCGTCAGGTCGACAACACGGATGCCATCGAGCGGCATGGTCATGCCGGACGCTCCAGCTTCGCCAGGCTCGGCGGGCCTTCCCACGTTTCGCCGTTGTCCAACAGCACGCGGAGCTGGGTCCCTGTCTCCTCGACACTCCCCGCGACGTCAGCGCCGGACCGTGGGTAGGCGGGTTTCGCCGGCACGATGACCCGCGCTCCGGCCGGGAACTCGGCGGAGGCGGCGATCTCCATCGACTCGATGCGCTGGCCGATGCTGCGGGCGAGTACCTGGAAGAGGGAGAAGTCGTTCGTGGCCCGCAAGGTCTTGAGCGCTTCGTCCAGGGGTGCCGCCTGTCGTGCCGCACGGAGGTCGGCCGGTGGAGGAATGGCTTCTTCGCTGCCCCGGGCGAGGAGCGTCCCGACCATCTTCTTCGCGCGCGGCGCGATCTCTTCGATGAGCTGGTGGAGAAGTGCGACATCGTCGCAGCCTTCGAAGTACGCCATCGCCCGCGCGACCTGTTCGCGGTTGGTCATGCCGGCACCTCCGGGCTGAGCCGCGCGAGTTCGGCGGCGCTCAGACCAACGATTTCGCGCAGGATTGGTTCGGTGTGCTCGCCGAGAAGGGGTGCTCTGCCGTGCCGCCAGCCGTCCGGGCCGATCCACCACGGCGGCCCGGGGTAGGTCGCGGTCCCGGCGATCGGGTGGTCAATCTCCTGGAGGAAGCCGCGGAAGTTGAGCTGGGCGCTGGTGAGCAGGTCGTCCATGGTATGCACGAACGCGATCGGTGCCCGGCCGGCCCCGGCGCGCTGGTAGATGTCGTGCTTCGTCTCGCCGGCGGCCCACGCGTAGAACTCGGCCATGAGGTCGTCGTTGTGCTGTGCCCGGTCGGCCTGGGTGACGAAGCGGGGGTCCTCGAAAAGGTCGGGCCGCCCCATAACGTCGGTGAAGGGCTTCCAGTTGCGCGGCATGATGTGGATGCCCAGGTGGCCGTCGGCGCAGGGGTAGATGCCGATGAAGCTCGCCATGTGGTTGCCCCGGCGAAGCCCTGCCCAGCGCCCCAGGTAGGTGTAGTACGGGATGGTCGCCTCGAGGAGGGGAGCCATGCACTGCTGGATGCTGACGTCGACGTGCTGGCCGAGGCCATCGCGCTCGGCGGCGAGCACCGCCAGCATCCCGGCGGAGAACGCGTTCAGGCCGCCCTGGTAGTCCGCCTGGTAGCCGCCGTTCTTCAGGGGCCCGCCTTCCTGGGTGCCGGTGATGAACATCTGTCCGCCCATCGCGAAGGCGGTGAGGTTGTTCGAGAGGTAGTCCGCGTAGGGCCCATCCTGGCCGAACGTCGTCACGGAAATGAGGACGACTCGCGGGTTCACCGCCTTCAGGTCCTCGTAGGTCAGGCCGAGCGCCCGCATGTCGCGAGGCAGGAAGTTCTCGATCACCACGTCGGACTTCTCGACCAGCCGCAAGAAGGCGTCGCGGCCGGCGGGGGTGCGCACATCGAACTCGACCGACTTCTTGCCGGTATTCAGGTAGAGGAACAGGGCGCTCGTCTCGGGACTCGGCACGCCGTCCTTGAATGGTCCGTGGGCGCGGCTGAGGTCGCCGCCCGGAGGCTCGACCTTGATCACCTCGGCCCCATACCCGGCGAAGAGCTTGCCGCAGTACGGGGCCGAGACGAAGGTGCCGAGTTCGAGGACGCGGAGTCCGGAGAGTGGCTGGGGCATAGGCGGATTCTACGCGCCCGGCAATCCCGCGCTAATCGTGGTCCCCGTCGCTGTTCGCCGTGCTGTCCACCGTTCCCCCGCGATCGCCGTGGACCTTCGAGAAGTCGATCCGCTCCGCGGGGATGGTGCCGAGTTTGCCCGCGTGGTAGTCGCGGATTGCCTGGTGAATCTCGTCCCGGGTGTTCATGACAAACGGCCCGTGGAAGACGATGGGCTCGCGTATCGGGCGGCCACCCAGGAGGAGGAAGTCCAGGTGCGGTGCGCGGCTCTCCTGGACGGTTGCAGCGTCGACACGGATCGAATCGCCGTTCCCGAAGACCGCGAGCTGGCCTTCGCGGATGGGACGGCCTTCGGTGCCGGCGGTGCCGCTGCCGGAGAGCACATAGGCCATGGCGTTGAAGTCCTTGCGCCACTCGGTTTCGAAGCGGGCACCGGGGCTGAGCGTGATGTGCGCATAGGTGATCGGCGTCCAGGTGACGCCCGGGCCTTCGTGTCCCGCCAGGCCGCCCGCGATGAGCCGAACAAGTGCGCCGCCATCGAACGAACTGAGGAGTGCCACCCGGTTGCTGGCGATGTCCTGGTAGCGCGGCGGCGTCCACTTCATCTCGCGGGGGAGGTTGACCCAGAGCTGGACGCCGTGAAACAGGCCGCCCTTGCGGATCAGCCATTCGGGGGGGACTTCGTCATGCAGTATGCCGGCGCCGGCGGTCATCCACTGGGTGGCGCCGTCGGAGATTAAGCCGCCGCCGCCGGTCGAGTCGTGATGTTCCATGGCGCCGTCGATGATGTAGGTGACCGTCTCAAAACCTCTGTGCGGGTGCCACGGAGCGCCTTTGGCCTCACCGGGCGCGTACTCGACCGCCCCGAGGTGGTCCAGGAGCAGAAAGGGGTCGGCGAGCCCCATATCGATGCCCGGGAAGGGCCGCCGGACCTGGAAGCCTTCGCCTTCGAGAAACGTGGGCGCCGTGATGACATGGGCTACGGACCGGAACAAGCTCTCCGGGTCGGGCCGGGGGACGCGCGGGAGCGCGAGGACGTTTTCCGCGGTTGCGGCGGGCATGGGACACCTCACTGGTTCAGGCGTGCACATTGCTTGTGCATGCAACTACATCCAGCGTAGCAGTTCCGCTTCTCTTTGGTAAGTACGCCCTCTGGGAGGATCCTAACCGCGCGTTGGCAACTCGACCTGGACGTTGGCCCGGGTGCTCGGCTGGCCGTCTGCGAGCGTCACTACCTCCAACTCGATGATCGGCTTGCCATCCTCGATGCGCTTGTCGACGACGTGGCCGGCCATGGTCAGCGGCCGGTCGGCGACGTCCGGGCGCCGGTAGGCCGCGCGTAGATTGCGGACGGCGGCGTCCGGCCCGGCCCAGTCGCTCACGTACTGGCTGAGCCAGGAGAGTTTGAGGAGCCCCGGCACGAGCGCACCGCCAACCCCCAGCCGCTTACCCGCCTCGATGTCCGAGAACGCGGGGTTGGTGGGGTTGTCGCGTCCGAAGAAGTCGATGGCCATGTCGGTCGTGGGCACGCGTTCCAGCGGCTCGGTCTCGTCGCCGATGTTCACATCTTCGTAGTAGCGCTGCGTCATTCGTCACCCTTCCTCTGGGACTTCGGGTCGAACTGGGTGATGGTGATCATCGCCGAGGCGACATGTTCGCCGTTCGCGTCGTAATATTCCGTGCCCTGGGTGAGGAGGACGCTGTAGCCGTAGCGGCCCCCGAGACGGTCGCGAATGTCGTAGACCTGGGACACCGCCTGGAGTTCCTCGCCGATTTTGAACGGGCGCGTGAACTTCCACTCCTGCTGGGTGAGGAGACCGCCGGGCAGCACCTGGGGCATGCCCCGGCGCGGACCGCCGCCCATGCCGGCGATGACGTAGGGTGGTGCGATCCCGGTGCCGTCGGCGTAGCGCGGGTCCGTGTCACCGAGCACGTCGCGCATGCGGCGGGCATCTTCTTCCTTGATGACGACGGTCAGGGGGTCACTCTTCTTGCCAACCTGGGCGCGGTGCTCGTCAGTAATAAGGCTCTGTTCTGGTACAGACATGGCAGCTCCTGTGTGTGAGGCGCAGTCTACCATCGCCTCGCGGGTCGCGCCCCGCCATGAGGCCCCGCTATGATGCCGGTGGCTATCGATCGATAGCCATACTGGATGGGAGGCTATCATGCGCATCGAAAAGGTCGGTGTCATTGGTTCAGGGCTGATGGGGAGCGGCATCGCACAGGTGGCCGCCTACAACGGCTTCGACGTCACCCTTGTCGACCTCGACCAGGAGCGCGTGGATTCTGCAATCGCGGGCATCCGCAAGCGACTCGAGCGGGAGGCCGAACGCGGGCGCATTACGGCTGAGGCCTGCGAGGACTCCTGTCACCGGCTGTCCGGGGCCACCGACATGGGCTCGCTGCAGAGCATGTCGCGCATGGAGGTGGTCATCGAGGCGGTGGTCGAGGACATCGAGGTCAAAAGTGGCGTCTTCCGGCAGCTCGGCAAGGTCTGCCGCGGTGATGCGCTGCTCGCGAGCAACACGAGCTCCCTGCCGCTGAGCGACCTGGCGGCAGCGAGCGGGCGCCCGGAGCGCGTCATAGGACTGCACTTCTTCAACCCGCCCTGGGCGCTGAAACTGGTGGAAATCGTTTCAACCGCGAGCACGACCGAGGAAACGCTCCGCGACGCGATGCGGTTCTGCGAGAAGCTCGGCCGGGTTGCGGTGCAGGTGAAAGACACACCGGGATTCATCGCAAACCGGCTGCTGGTGCCGCTCATCTTCGACGCGATCGAAATGCTCGACAACGGGGTAGCGACCGCTGAAGACATCGACAATGCCTGCAAGGTCGGCCTGAACCACACCATGGGGCCGCTCGCCACTGCCGACCTCATCGGGCTGGACACGCTAAAGCTCATCGCGGAGAGCATGTTCGAGGAGTACGGCGAGCCGCGCTTCAAAGCGCCGACCCTGCTGCGCCGGCTCGTGAGCCTGGGCCACCTTGGGCGGAAGACGGGACGCGGGTTCTTCCGGTACGGCGGTTAGGTGGGGTCACCCTGCGTTGAAGCGAGGATCTGGTCGGCAGTCTCGGCCACCGACAGGCTGGACGAATCGACCCATGTCCCGATGTGGGCGGTCTCTTCGCGGAGCACGCGTTCGAACGCGGCGATCTCGGTGCGGTTCTTGTAGCCGGCCTTGCCGCGGTCCGATTCCCGCCTGTAGATCGTCTCCTCATCAGGGCAAAGGACAACGACCGAGAGCGGGTATCCGTCGAACTTCGCAACCACTTCGGCGAGCGACGGCCCGAGGATGATGTCCTGGTAGATCACCGTGTAGCCGGCGTCGGCATACCCCTTCGCTGCTTGCACCGAAAGGTCGTAGCGCAACGCGAGCTGCCGCCTGGCGTCCTCGGAGAGTTCGAACCCCAGTGGCTCCTGACCGTTCACGATCATCCGCCGGAAGCTGTCCCCGCGCAGGTGGACGCTCCTGGGAAATCGCCGGGCAAGCGCCTGGGCAACCGTGGACTTCCCGGCCGCCATCAGCCCGGTAATCAGGAAGATGCGGGCGCTCAAAGCGGTGCAGTCCGGAGGATTGCCACCATCTCGTCGAGGACGGCGATGCACTCCTCGCCGGTGTTGTAGAAGTGTGGCGCCACCCTTATCCCGGCTCCGGGCCGGTAGTCGATAACGAACCCGCGCCGGATGAGTTCGTCTTTCACCTGCTGCGCGCGGGGGAGGTCGATGGTGACGTGATTGCCGCGCCGATCGAAGTCGCGAGGTGAGTTGACCGTGAAGCCCCGGGCGAGCGCGCCATCGACGAGCAAGCCGGTCTGGCGGCGCGCATGTTCACGGACAGCCTCCACGCCGATTTGGCGGATGATCTTGTAGCCCTCGCGGGCCTGGTAGTACGCGGGAATGTTGGGTGTGCCGCCGGTGAAACGTTCGATGCCATTAGCGTACTCGATCGGGGGGGCTTCGAAGCCGAACGGCCTTGCGTGCGAAAACCAGCCCGCCAGTCGTGGTTCAAGCCGGTCGACGATGTTCGGGTGGGCGTAGAGGTAGCCGGCTCCCGGCCCGCCGCAGAGCCACTTCACGGAGCCGCCGACGAGGAAGTCCACATCCAGGTCGACGACGTCAAACGGCACCGCGCCCATCGACTGGTAGGCATCGAGCACGACCAGCGCACCGAACTTGTGGGCCTTTTCAACGAAGGGCCGGACGTCCACGAGTTCGGCCGTGCGGAAGAGGACGTGCGAAAGGACTACGAGGACGGTGCGGTCGCTAATCGCCGCCAGCAGTTCGTCCGCCGGGAAGACCAGTGGGTCCGAGCCGGCCCGCGCCACACGCGCGCCCAGGCGGCGTTGCCCGTCGAGCAGATACTCCACAGTGGGGAACTCGCCGGCGCAATGCACGATTTCGTTGCGGGGGCCGTCGTATTCGAGGCAGGAAAGTATTTCGGCAAGCGCGTTTGTGACGTTCTGGCACATGGTGATCGAGCCGCGAGGCGCACCGATGATGTCCTCGAGGATCGCCGCCGTGTTCGCGACCTCGGGCAGCCAGGTGTCCCAGGCGACGACGCCCTCGGTCGCCCAGAGGTCCATGTACTCCTGGAGCGAGTTGGCCACCGAGGCGGGCATGGCGCCGAGCGAGTTGTTGATGAGGTAGGTCTTGTTCCCTAGGATCGGGAACCTGGGCCGCCAGGAAAGCAAATCGGGCATGCTGTGTAGCATGCCCGATGGTGGTTTCGGCGGATACGTGCAGGTTAGCGCGGGAGGCCGACCATGATGTCTTCGCCCTCGATCTTGACCGGATAGGTCTGCGCATCTTCGGCATCCATGCTGGGCCGGGCGAATTTCGGGACAGGGAACGCCTGGTAGGGCATTGGGACGAACCGCAGCACCTTGAACATCTTCGATTGGAGGCCACCAAGGAAAGGATGGTCGTTGTTGAAGGAACTGCTGAAGGGCTGGCGGACCACTTTGCCGTTGGCCACTTCGAACCGGGCGCCGTGGAATGGGCACATCACGCAGCCATCCTGGACCGGTTGCGCCTTCACGGGCGAGCCGGCCAGCCCGGCGAGTGGGAGCCGCGCGTGGGAGCAGAGGGCGTTCATCGCGTAGATGTTTTCGCCCTGGCGGACGATGAGTACGCGCTGGGCCCGCAGGCGGATTTCCTTCGGCATGCCGTCGACGTAGTCGCGGACCTGGCCCGCTTTTGCCCAACGGGTGAAGCTGGCGTGCTCCCGGATGTCCTTCTTACGCATCGGGACGGGAGCGTCGAGGCCGAGGAGCGGAGCGACGACGACCTGCATGAGGCCGCCTGACACGAGGCCGGCGACGATGAGGACGATGCCGCCGAGTGTGTTATCGGAAGCCGTCGTCGGGTCGCCGGGGAAAAACAGCATGATGATCCCGCCGGCGATGAGGCCGATGCTGGCAAGACCCCATGTCCCAAGGATCGAGATGCCCAGAAATGCGAGCGCAGGTGACACAGCCAGACCTCCCGAAAGCGGATACTACCCCGCTTGTGCGGAATTGCGCAAAGTTTCCGCTGAGCAAGTGAACAGTTCCTCAGGCTCCCGAATGGTGCTCGGTCAGGCCTTCCAGCAGGACCCGCACGCGCTCCGGCGTCGCAAGGTGTTGGCGGATCTTTGTTTCGAACTCCTGCCGCTCTGGCGACTGGTGCCAGCGGCGCCAATCGCCAAGACCGAACCAGGTACTGATGACGACCAGGTTGTGCGGGTCTTCGCTGTCGCGCAGGGTCTCGCCGGTGATGTAGCCGGGCTCATCCAGGCAGCGGATGCGGAGCGCTCGGAGTAGTTCGAGCACCCGGCGTTCCTGACCCGGGAGCACGCGCCGTTCGATGATGACCTTAACCGCCATACAGAACCTCGGAAACGCTGCGATAGGCGCGGCGGAAATAGACGAGTGGTTGCTTTGATGGGTCGAAGGCAGCACCGACGACCCGTCCAACAACAATGGTGTGGTCGCCACCCTGGAAGGCCTGCTCGAGATTGCAGTCCAGGTGGGCGATGGCGCCTTCGATGATGGGGCTGCCAGTGTGCCATGGCTTCGCTTTCACGGGGGTCTCGAACCCGGGCTGCGGGTCGCGGCCCGCCCTGGCGAAGTAGGCCGACACATCCTGCTGGTCGGCCGCGAGGATGCTGACTGCGAACTGTTTCGACTGCTTGATCATCCCGGGCAGGTGGTTGCTGTCGGCGAGGCTGACGGTGATGAGGAGGGGGTCAATCGACAGCGACGCGAAGCTGGAGACCGTGATCCCGTAGACCATCCCGTCGAGCTTCGTCGTGACCACGGTCACGCCTGACGCCCACGATCCGAGGGCGCCCTTGAAGTCGTCTGGCGAGACCTCGGGCATGGTTACATCCCCTGGAGGGTCGGCGCCATATCCCAAACGGGGTGGACGACTGTCTCGGCGAAGTAGCGAGCCATCGGCAACGAGGCGATGAGCTGGTCCATTTCGCGAGCATCAGACACGTCGTAAATCGCGAGGACGCCCACGCCGGTTTCGCGGTAGATCGCGCGGATTTTGCCCTGGTCGAACTGGGCTTTCGTGGCGCGCAGCTGGTCCGCGACCACGGTCTGCCATGCTTCGGGCGACATGTCATGGGGCTGGCGCGAAACAAGCCGGACGGAAAACAGCATTCGGGACTCCTGCGGGACGAATCTGGAAAGTATATGCCGCTGGGTGCGAAGGCACGATTCGAAGCTGGACGTTGCCGACGCTGGACCGCCCGGGCTCCCGCGGGCGTTCAGTGCCTGGCCCGGCCCGATGCGGGCCGGATTCGGCGAAGCCGGGTCGCTGGCCGGGTGACCGTGCGGATGCGTTGCGCAGGGCATAGATGGCGCTACTGGCCGAGCGTTCAATTTTGCAGGTGCAGGGTGTACGCTTGGGGCGCGGCCGGGACGCCGCGCTGGAGGCACCGATGGGACGCGAAAACAGCCAGTTCGAGATCCGGGGCATCAATCACCTTGCCCTCGTTTGCCGCGACATGGAGCGGACGGTCGACTTCTACACGAACGTCCTTGGCATGCCGCTCGTCAAGACCATCGAGTTGCCCGGGAATATGGGGCAGCACTTCTTCTTCGACATCGGCAACGGCGATTCGCTCGCGTTCTTCTGGTTCCCGAACGCGCCCGAGGCAGCGCCCGGTGTCTCGGCGCCGGTCGGTATGCCCGGCGAGGGCGAGCTCGCGACGGCCCACGGTTCGATGAACCACGTCGCATTCGACGTCCCCGCGGAGAAGTTCGACGAGTATCACGCGAAGTTGCAGGCCCGGGGCATTCATGTCACGCCCATCCTCAACCATGACGACAGCCCGCGGCAGGTCAGCCGCGAGGTGCACGAGGGCACCTTCATCCGTTCGTTCTACTTCATGGACCCGGACGGCATCCTGCTCGAGTTCGCGACGTGGCTCCGCGTCATGCGCCCGGACGACGTGAAGCACCGCCCGGCCACCGCCGCCGACCGCGACCGGTACCTGGGGCTCGTTCCTTCGGGGGACTGACCCTCAATGCGGTCACACTCGCGGGGTGCTGGACACGTGCCTGCATCGATGAGGTCAGCCGGGCGAGTCGATCCGGCCGTGAACCATGCGGCAGCCAAATGGTGCCGGGGAGCTCCAGAAGGGCGGCTTAGCCGTGTCGCCTGCGCGGACGCTGGGTGACGACTGCTCCGTAGAGCGGCCGGACGGGGAGCTGCTTGCCCTTTGGCCCAAACCCGGTCTGCGCCGGCCGGGAACTTGTATCGGCTTTCGGTGGCTGGCCCAGTGGAGGCGTGCCTTTGCGGCGCACCGGCGGCACGGATTGGAGTGCCCCACAGTTCCAGCAACGTACGAGGAATGGCGGCGCGCCCAGCTGCCCGAGTTCACCAGTGGTCCAGTTACCGCGGACCACCCGGGAAGACTTCGAGATCGGGCGACCGCTGTCGATGGGCCGCGCGCCTTCGAGTTCCCATGTCCTGGACTCTTTTGTCCACTTCCAATCGAACGGGAACATAACGCCCATCCGGTACCGGCGAAGGTGCGGCGCCGGGAGGTCCGCGAGGTCTGGGGCGCTCCCCTGGGATTCGGCGACATTCGTGGCCATGTTGTAGTTGATGTCGATCCACGCGACGTCGGCCAGGATCGTCTCACAGCCCTCCGCGCCACACTGCAGCCCCCATTGATCGGGGGTCAGGTGAGCCAACGAGGGCGGTTGGTCGCCCTGCGGAGGAGTGTCTTCTGCCATCACTCTTAGTTGTCGGGTTTCGCGCCCGAGCGGTTCGGGTACAGTTGGGGGGCAGGGGAGTTGTCGAGGTTACCAGGCGGTAGACGAGTGCCGGCTTGAGGCCACCCCGCGGCGCCACGCCGCACCCCGCTCCGGGTCCGGCGTAGCCCGGTGCGGGCCAGGTCACGAAGCGGTAAGGCGCCGGCCTCCCTCGCGTTGCCGCAGCTTTCCCGGCCGATAGACTGCATCGTATGAGACTCCTCCCGGTCCTCGCCGCGCCGCTGCTCGCGCTGGCGGTCGTGGTCACCGTCGCCGCCCATGCCGAGCCGGTGAAGGTTCGTCCCGGCGATGGTGCCGTCCTCAATGAGCGACCTCCGGAGATCGCCTTCGACATGAGCCAGGAATTGGCGCGCGAGGCGGGCGCGAACGACGTCGATGTGTTCGACGCGGACGGCAACGAGGTCACCGCGGTGGCCGCGGTCATCGACAACGCGAACCGGACGCGCCTGACCGTGCCGCTGCCGGCGGACCTGCTGCCTGGCGTCTACACCGTGCAGTGGAAGACGCTCAGTTCCGAGGACGGCGATCCGGCGAACGGTTCCGTCACGTTCACCTACGACCCATTCGCGGCGCCCGCGGCAGGCAAGGAAGTCCTGCGCGAGGATCTGCTCGGCGGAAACAGCGGCGGCACCGGCGCCACCGGCGCCACCGGCGCGCCGGTCATCGATGTTGGCGGCGGCTCCGCCGGCCTGACCTGGATGCTTGTAGCAGCCGTGGGCGTGGGGATGTTCGCGGTCGGCGCGGGCGGTACGTTCCTGCTGGTGCAAAAGCGCCCGTGAGGCGGGTCGCGGCCCTGGTCCTGGTCATCGCCGGGGCATTGCTGGCAATTTCCCAGCCCGGCCCGATTGAGGCGCACGCCGCGCTGCGCAGCTCCGACCCGGGCGCCAATGCCTTCCTTCAGCGGGCGCCGGCCCGCGTGACACTCACGTTCACGGAACCGATCGACTCGCGCTCCAGCACCATCCAGGTGCTGGATGGGCAGGGCAACCTGGTCGAAACCGGACCTCCAGCAGTATCGGGCGTCACCATGTCGGTTGAATTGCCCCAGGTCGGCCCTGGCATCTACAACGTGCTCTGGGGCAACGTTTCGCGGATCGACGGGCACGCGATCAAGGGTTCGTTCCCGTTCACGGTGCTCAACCCCGACGGGTCAGTGCCAGACATAACGAATATGGTAACGGGGCTCACCACGACCAACGACCAGGCGCCTCGCGCGGACGGCATCGCTATCCGCGCTTTGTCGCTCCTCGGCCTCGCGATGGTGGCAGCAGGGGCAGTAATCGCGCTCCTCTGGAAGGAGGCCACGCCAGGCGTCCGGCGTGGGCTGCTGCTTACGGTGTACGCGGGTGCTGCCGTGCTGGCCGCCGCGACGGTGCTCAACCTCTTCACCATCCGCGACGCGTACAGCGGTCTGCCGCTCGCCGAGCTGATGTTCGAGACGCAGAGCGGCGGCTACTGGCTCACGCGGATGGGGCTGGTGCTCTTGATCGCGGTGGTGAACACGTTCGCCGGCGGTGCTCTGCGGCGGTCCGCCACCGCGCTGATGGGGGCCGTCGCGGTCTACCTGTGGGCGTATACGGCAACGAGTCACGCCGCCGCGGTCCCGGGGAGCGGATGGGCACGGGGCATCGATTTTCTCCACGGGATGGCGGCGCTCACGTGGGTCGGTGCAGTCCTGGGCATCGCGGTGGCGGCCAGGCTCGGGCGGCGGCAAGACCCCTGGAGGCGGTTGGTGCCCCGGTTCTCTCTCACGGCCTCGGCCATGGTGTTCATCCTGCTGGCGACCGGCTTCCTGGGCGCGTTGGTGGAGATCGACTCCACATCAAAGCTCACGGAAACGCGCTATGGGACCACGTTGCTGGTCAAGCTCGGCTTGATGCTGCCGCTGCTCGGGGTGGCGGGCTACAACGCGAAGTGGGGCAAGACGAGGCTGGCAGCCGCTCCGCCGGGCGAGCCGGGACGCTTCCGCTACCTCGCCACGCTGGAGGTTGCACTGGGGCTGGCGGTGTTCGTGGCCGCGGCCGCGCTTACCCAGACCACAGCGTCACGCTCGATCATGCTGGCACCCGAGACGAAACCGTACGACCAGCAGAGCACGTTTAGCGGCCTGCAGATCCGGCTCGGCATCGACCCGAACCAGACGGGCCTGAATACCTACCGGGTGGCACTAACAGACCCGACGGGCGCAAGCGTCGCCGCCGATCGCGTGCGGCTCACCTTCCGCTACCAGGAAGACCAGTCGATCGGTGCGTCGACGCTCACGCTCGCTCGCTCCGGGGAGGGCGCCTACCTCGGGCAGGGACCGTTCATGGCGCTGGAGGGCCGCTGGCGGGTCGAGGTTGAGGTGCGCCGGGCGGACCTCGACGACGTGATCGGCTTCTTCGATGTCCGCCCCGCCGGGTTGCCGGTAGCGGGAGCGGTGTCCTCGGGCGCCTGGGCGAAGCCGACGCCAGGACTGAGCTGGAACCAGTTCGGCGGGATCGTCTTTGTGCTCGTGGGCCTTGGGTTCGCGTTCTTCCGTGCTCCAATTCGGGGACTTGGGAAGGAGGCCGGCTGGGCTGCCAATGGGCTGACGACGTCGGGGTTCGCGTTTGGGCTGCTGCTGCTGTTCGCCGTCCACGCGCATGAGCCGGACGCGGCACTGCCGGCGAACCCCGTGTTCCCCGACGCGAACTCGATAACCGCCGGCCGCACGCTCTACGAACAGAACTGCCTCTCGTGCCACGGGCGCACCGGGGTGCCGCCGCCGGGACTCGACCTCAACCCCTACCCGCTCGACCTGACGGTCCACGTGCCGCAACACCCCGACGGGCAGCTGTATAACTTCATCGCCAACGGCGTTCCCGGCACCGCGATGGTCGCCTGGAAAGACTCGGATTTGACCGAGGAGCAACTCTGGCACCTGGTGAACTACCTGCGGACCTTCGCTCCGGTCGATCAATAAGTCAGGCGACCGGGCCGGTGAGTGAAGCCCGTTGTGAGATCTCCAGCCAGTTGCCGTCGGGGTCCCGGACGAACGAGATGCGGGCCGTGCTCCCGAGCGTTGCCGGAGGACGCCCCTCCGTCCCGCCCCGGGCGACGATCCCCGCGTGTTCCGCGTCGCAGTCCCAAACCTGGACCGTGAGGTAGCGGTAGCCCCGGGCGCGCATCTCGCCAACCGGCCGGGCAGTTTCGTCATGGTCGAAGAACAGCAGCGTCGTGCCGCAGCGGAACTGCCCCTCGCCGGCGGGCTCCCACCCTAGCGAGCCGCCGTAGTAGCTGTTCGCCCAGGCCATGTCGCCCGTCGCGATGCGAATGCCCAGCGCCTGGATGTCCGCGTAGCCGGGCGGGACGAGTGTCACGTGGTTGCCATCGGGATCGGTGAGCCGTTTCGGCACGCGCCGGCCCGCGCGCGCGATGAACAGCTCGCGGTAGCCACTCGGGCCGAGGTCGGGGAGTTCGCCGCGAACGCTATTGATCTTCAGCACGCTCCCGTTGAGTCCGTGGCGGTGCTGGTGGACGCCGCCTCCAACGGGCAGGAGTTCTTCGAATGGGAGGCCTACCTCCTGCTGCCAGAACTCCAGCATCGGTTCAAGGTTCGTGGTGAAAAGGCCGATATCGAGACAGTTCTTTGCGAGACGCATTGCGTCCTCCGTCCGCCCGGCAGGCTCCGGGCCGTTCGTTTATGATTCCGGCACATGGTGGCGGTCCGCGCCGCACACTCGCCGAGGAGATACTGAGAGATGGTTACCATCATCGGCAACGTGAAGCCCGAAGACGACTACACCCACCCGCTGGGCCCTGAAGAGAACTTCAACGAATCCGTCTACTTCAACTTCTTCGACCGCGAGAAGCAGATGGGCGGCTTCCTCCGGATCGGCAACCGCGCCAATGAGGGCCATGCCGAGATGACCGTGATCGTCTACCAACCGGATGGCTCCGCCCTGTTCAACTACAAGCGGCCCCAGATTTCGAGCAACGACGGTTGGGACGCCGGCGGCCTGAAGGTCGAGGTGCTGGTGCCCGGCGAGAAGATCCGCACCACCTTTGCGGGCACGGTGGTGTACCTGGCAGACCCGCGCGAAATGCGCGAACCGAGCGTGGCGTTCAAAGAAAACCCGCACAAGAAGATCAAGCTCGACCTGCTGCACGAAGGTGTCGGCGCCATCTACGGCCACGTTGCCGACCCCAACGCCGAGGGCGCCCAGAGCGACTTCGCCCGCGCCCACTACGAGCAGCACATGCGCGTCACGGGCACCCTCCAGGTGGAGGACGGGCCGGTCCTCGAAATCCGCGGCCACGGACTGCGAGACCACTCGTGGGGTCCCCGCTACTGGCAGTCGACGCCGTCCTACCGCTGGATCACCGGCAACTTTGGCGACGACCTGGGCATGGTCGTGTCGATCGTCGGCGACCGCGTCGGCGGCGTGTTCCATCGCGGCTCGGACGAGATCATCCAGATCAAGAACGTCGAGCTGGAGACGAGCTACGAAGGGAACACGAACTACCACAGCCGCCTGAAGGCAAAGCTGACGCTGGCCGACGGCAAGACCCATCTGCTCGAAGGTGTGGTGAAGGGCTTTATCCCGCTGCGGAACCGGCGGGCGGGGATGTTCACCCATATCGGCGAGGGCATGACCGAGTACACCCTGGACGGCGAACGCAAGGGCTACGGCCTCAGCGAATACCTCGACCAGGTCGACTAACACCGTGGATGCCGAGACCGTACGCGCGGGCCTTGCGCGCTTCATCGAAGCGAAGACCGGGAAGCCGCATGCCATCGAGGGCCTGGTACGGCTCTCCGGAGGCGCCTCCCGCGAGACATGGTCGTTTGATGCCGTGGCAGGCGAGGATCGCATCGAAGCCATCTTTCGCTGCGACCCCATCCCGGGCATCCCTTCGATGCCGGGACGCGCGCTCGAGTTCCACCTCATCAAGGCGGCCTGGGATGCGGGCGTGGTTGTGCCCGAGCCGCTCTGGGACGGCGACGATACATTCGGCGTGAAGTTCTTCGTGATGCGGCGCGTGCCCGGCGAGGCACTTGGCGCGCGCCTCATTCGAGGGGAACAGTACGGAGAAGCCCGGCGAGTTATCCCGGCGCAGCTGGCCACCAGCCTCGCCCGGGTCCACACGGTCCGGCTCGCTGCCCATCCCGAGCTGGCCGAGCTTCCGCAGCCCGCGCCCGGCGTGTCGCCTGCCCAGGCCGAAGTCGACCACTACGAGTCGGCGTTCCGGATTTCTTCCCCCGATCCCCACCCGGTATTCGAGCTTGCCTTCCGCTGGCTCCGCGCCCATATGCCGGATGTGCCCGAACAGGTGCTGGTGCACGGCGACTACCGGCTCGGCAACTTCCTCTTTGGCGAAGAGGGCGTCCGTGGGGTGATCGACTGGGAGCTCGCGCACTGGGGCGACCCGATGGAGGACCTGGGCTGGCTGGCGGTGAAGTCCTGGCGGTTCGGTGGCAAGCTCCCCATGGCGGGCGTCGGAGACCGGCAGCAGTTTTTCCGCGACTACGAGGCCGCCGGTGGCTTCCCGGTCGACCCGGAGCGCGTGCGCTTCTGGGAGGTGTACGGGAACGTGAAGTGGGGCGTCATCACGATCACCCAGGCTGCAACCTACCTCACCGGACGGAGCAAGAGCGTCGAGCTGGCGAGCATCGGCCGCCGCACTGCCGAGACCGAGTGGGAGCTGCTGAACCTCCTCGAAGGGAAGGGCGACTGATGCAAGACCGGCCCACGATCGACGAACTCCTCGAAGCCGTTGCCGGCTTCCTCCGCGATGACGTGTTGCCCAACACGCAGGGGCGTATCAGCTTCCACGCGCGGGTTTCGGCGAACGTCATCGAGATGTTGCGGCGCGAACTCGGCAGCCTCGAAGAGCACTACGCAAGCGAATGGGATGGGCTGGACCACCTGCTGGGCGTGGAACCGATGCCACCAGGGCTGGCGAACGTCCGTGAGGGGCTGCTGGCGCGCAACAAGCAACTGAGCGAGCGCATCCAGAAGGGCGATGCCGATCCCGGCCCCTGGCGCAATGCGCTCCTCGCCCACCTCCGCCGGGTGACGCACGACAAGCTGACGGTCTCGAACCCGCAGCTGGCGGCGGAGGGGTAGGACAAAAAGAGGCGACGTTATGGTCGCCTCCAGATTCGGAAACGTGGTGCTGAGGCCCAGATTCGAACTGGGGACACCGGCATTTTCAGTGCCGTGCTCTACCAACTGAGCTACCTCAGCATCGACCTCTCATCCTAGATTCGGCCCTTGGGTGGGTCAAGGCGAACCGCTGCACCAGGCTGCTCTGCTGGCTATCATGCGCGAATGCCTCCCCGACCCTACCAGATACATGTACCCGATGCCGTCCTCGTAGACCTCCGTTCCCGCCTCGAACGTACTCGCTGGCCCGACCAAATTCCTGGTGCCGGCTGGGATTACGGCGCCAACCTCGCCTACGTGCGCGAACTCTGTGAGTACTGGCGCACCGGGTACGATTGGCGGTCCCACGAGGGCGACTTGAACCGCCACCCCGGGTTCCTGTGCGAGGCCGACGGCGTCGACCTGCACTTCTGGCACATCAAGGGCAACGGGCCCAGGCCGTTCCCGCTGCTGCTGATCCACGGCTGGCCTGGCTCGATCTTCGAGTTCTACTTCATGATCGACCGGCTCACCAACCCGGTTGCCCACGGCGGCGCGGCTGAGGATGCGTTCGACCTCGTGATCCCGGCGCTACCCGGCTTCGGGTTCGGGGGAAAGCCGCGCGAGCGGGGCTGGGGCATCAGCCGGATCGCGGCTGCCTTCGACACTCTCATGAGGCGCGAGCTCGGGTATGAACGCTACGGCGTGCAGGGTGGCGACTGGGGCGGGATCATCAGTGCGAAGATGGCCTCGGCCCATGCGGCCAGCATCGCCGGCGCCCACCTCAACTTCGTTATCGCGCCTCCGCCGGCACAGCCGACCGACGAAGACCGCGCCGCCATCGCGGCTCGCGACGTGTTCCAGGCCGGCGAAACCGGTTACAGCAATGTGCAGGGGACCAAGCCAGACTCGCTCACCCTGGCACAGAGCGACTCGCCGGCGGGACTGGCCGCGTGGGTGGTCGAGAAGTTCCACGGATGGGGCGACCACCCCGGGAACCTGGAAGCGACGTTCTCGAAAGACGTGCTGTTGACGAACTTGATGTTCTACTGGGCGCCCGAGAGCGCGGCGAGCTCGGCCCGTATCTACTACGAAGCCCGGCGCGACCCTGGCGCCTTCATGTATCCAAAGGTCGAGGTCCCGACGGGGGTGGCCGTGTTCCCGAAGGAGCCCTGGCGCGTGCCACGGAGCTGGGCAGAGCAGCGATTCAACATCACGCGATGGACGGAACTGCCGAAGGGCGGGCACTTCGCGGCACTCGAACAGCCAGAATTACTCAGCCGGGAGATTGTCGAGTTCTTTCGGACGGTGCGCTGACGGTTTAGGGCAGGTTGTGCGTGTAGACTTCGTTCAAGGTGATCTTGTCGCCATCGAGGAGGACAAGGTCGAACCCGCGCATCTTCCGCCGGGTACCGTCGGGGAGAGAGATGGTGCAGATCCAACGGCCGCAGAAACCGCCCGGAATGGGCCATACCTCATCCGGGACGTATTCCATCGGCGGAGTCATCTTGAACAGGTTGTCGAGGTACCCCGCCAGTGCCTTGTGCCCGTTCAGGCCGGCCGGCACCTGGCCGTCTTTGTAGAGCGTTTCGGGGTGGTAGAAGGTCAGCAGTTTCGCCGTGTCCTTGTCCGACCACGCCCGCAGCCATGCCGAGTTGAACTCAGCGAGGTCCATCTCCGTCTCCTTGAGTGGTGGTTTTCGTGTCATTCGGCCAGGACCTGGGCGTTCGCGGTCCGCGGGTAGTCATTTCGGTGTACCGCCCGAGAAAGACCGTGCCACCGCGCACGAGGAGTTCCATGCCGCCGGGAGTCTACAGGGTTCGAATCTGGACCGGTGGCGGTGCGCTAATGGGAGGGTGCATCGAGCTCCACCACGAGCGTCGCGCGTTCGTTGTCGATCGCGTTGATCGACACGCGTGCCACGCCACCGAGCTGGGAGAGACGCTCCTGGAAGTCCAGGAGCTCCCCGAACCCCGAGCCCTTGACATCGAGGTGGATCTTCGCCGGGCGGGAGTGGTTCGCCTGGTGGTCGGGCGGGCTGGCCGGTCCGGCAACCTCTTCGGTGACCTTTCCGGCGGCTGTGTGCTGTCCCTTGAACCCGGATGCCAGGCCCTCAAGTCCCGTGACGACAGACTGGATGCTTGCGACAGCAGCCAGGTAGTCATCGCGGAGGCGGATGAGTGGCGCCGCGATGGCCTCGGCCAGGGTGGAGGTGAAGGGAGTCGCCGGCGTGGCAGGCTGGGTGGCCCGTTCCGCGGCCTCGTTGAGGCGGTCTTCGAGCTCGCCGAGCCGGTCGAGGAGGCGCTCGTAGTCCTGCCGAAGGAGGTCGTAGCGGCGCCGGAGCTGTCGCACCGCCGTATCGCCGGAGGCGGCCTCTTGAAGCCGTTCGAGGATGGCGTCGTCTGCGTCGTTGCCGATGTCGCTCACTACTACTCCCGGGAGGCCATGTCGCCCGGGAGCCAGGCGTCTAGGCGGTGTGTGACGCCGTGCGTGCCGGGCGGAGCTGAGCTCCACCTTCGAGCCGGTACCCGAAGCCGCGGACCGTTACCAGGTACCGTGACTCGGTCTCGACTGGCTCCAGCTTGCGCCGGATGCGGCGGACATAGACCTTCAAGACGTCCTGTGCTTCCCGCGGGAGGTACTTGTAGTCGGCCGTCACAGCATTGAGGATTTCGTGGGGGCGAAGCACGCGGCCGCTGTTGCGGGCCATGAACTCCACGATCCTGAATTCCGATGCGGTGAGGGCCACGTACGTTCCCGCGCGCTGCACCTCGCATCTATCTACATCGACGGTTAGATCCCCAACCTGAAGCAGGCCGGAAGCTTCCGCCGCAGCGCCATCATACGCGCCGCGGCGCCGCAGGACTGCCCGCACCTGGGCGATGACGAGGCGCGAATCCGCCTCGATATCGAGACAAGCATCGGCGCCGGCCAGCAAGCATTCGGCGATGAGCTCCGGCGAACCTGCGTCGTGGATCGCGACGATAGGAACGCCGGCTGTAGCCAATTCCACGATTGCGAGGGGGGCCGAAGCAGAGCAGGGGTCCACATACCAGGCGACGACAGAGAACTCGCCGGTGCGCGCAAGGGCGAGCGAGGGTGGATCTGGTTCGCGCTGGAGGACGGCGAGGCCACCCTCGTGGAGGGCCCGCACGAAACCGCGAGTGGCCACATCAGCGGGCGCCACCAGCAGGCAACTTTCGAAGGACGGACGCGAAATGTTCACCAAATCCTAACCCGGGCGCCACCTGCCCTGAGCGTGGAGGCTGATTATAAACATGTTTGTCAAGAGGGGAAGACCTTATTTATGCAAACCCATTGCCCCTACTCTTCACCAGGATCAGCCCATGGACCCGGCATGGCTTTCGGGCAAATACGGATTGTCCCTTGTGGAACTCCTGCCGAACATAAGGATATGGGACATCCACAGCGCATCCACACCTACGACGACGAGTTGCACGAGCGCAGGCGCCACCTGGCCATAGTCCGCGGCCCCATCGACTTCGAGGCGGAACGGCTGAAGCGCCTGGTCGACAGGGCTCGCGACACCCGCGATCCGTAGCCGCCGGTCGTTTGCCCGGCCTGACCGGCGCGCCTATACTTCGGTGCCAGAATGCCTGCTCTTGGGGGCAGGCCTCCATGCGTCCCGGAGTCTCCACATAATGCCAATCACCTCCAAGCGCGAGTGGCTGCAAGGCCCCTACGCCAAGGCCATTGAACGCTCTCCCGAGCGGGCGAAGGTGTTCGAGACGACGGGTAAAATGCCCGTCGAGCCCATCTATACGCAGGATGACCTTCGCGACTGGGACCCAAATTCCACGCTCGGCTTTCCCGGCGAGTACCCATTCACCCGCGGCATCCAGCCGACCATGTACCGGGGGCGCTTCTGGACCATGCGCCAGTACGCCGGGTTTGGCACCGCCGAAGAATCAAACCAGCGCTACCGCTACCTCCTGAACCAGGGCCAGACGGGCCTCTCTGTCGCCTTCGACCTTCCAACCCAGATTGGTTACGACTCCGATGACCCAATGGCGACGGGAGAGGTCGGCAAGGTTGGCGTCGCGATCGATTCCATCGAGGACATGCTGACCCTTTTCGACGGGATTCCGTTGGACAAGGTCACCACATCGATGACGATCAACGCCACGGCTTCCACCATGCTGGCGTTCTACGTGGCAGTCGGAAAGCACCAGGGAGTCCCCCCCGAAAAGCTCGGCGGCACGGTCCAGAACGACATCCTCAAGGAGTACATCGCCCGCGGGACGTACATCTATCCTCCGCAGCCGAGCATGCGGCTCATCACCGATGTTTTTGCCTACTGCAAGGATACGGTCCCGCAGTGGAACACCATCTCGATCTCCGGCTATCACATGCGTGAAGCGGGCTGCACGGCGGCCCAGGAAATTGCGTTCACCCTGGCCGACGGCATTTCGTATGTGGATGCGGCGCTCTCGGCGGGGCTCGACGTTGATGACTTCGCCGGCCGTCTGAGCTTCTTCTTCGCCTGCCACAACAATTTCCTCGAGGAAGTGGCGAAGTTCCGCGCGGCGCGGCGGCTCTGGGCACACATCATGCGCGATCGGTTCAACGCGAAGAGCGCGCGCTCCCAGATGCTCCGGTTCCACACTCAGACCGGGGGCGCTACCCTGACCGCCCAGCAGCCGGAGAACAACATCGTACGGACTGCGGTGCAGGCACTGGCGGCCGTCCTCGGTGGCACCCAGTCGCTGCACACCAACTCAATGGACGAGGCTCTGGCGTTGCCGACGGAAAAGGCCGTTCAGATCGCCCTCCGCACCCAGCAGATCCTCGCCTACGAAAACGGGGTCGGCGATGTCGTCGACCCGCTTGGTGGCTCGTACTACGTCGAGGATATGACCAACCGGCTCGAAGCCGAGGCGCGCGAGTACATCGAGACCATCGACAAGTTGGGTGGATCGCTTGTCGCGATTGAGAAGGGTTTCCAGCAGAAAGAGATCCAGGAAGCGGCCTACCGCTACCAGATGCAGGTCGAGACGAAAGAACGAGTCATCGTCGGGGTCAACGACTTCATCAACCAGGGCGAGGAGTCGCCCGATCTGCTGCGCGTCGACCCCTCCATCGGCCTGCGCCAGATAGAGAAGCTGCGCGCGCTCCGCGCCCGGCGCGACGGCGCCGCAGTCGAGGCGCTGCTCGCGAAGCTCGAGGAGACGGCAAAAGGCACCGGGAACCTGCTCCCGATCATGGTTGAGTGTGTCGAGGCCCGGGTAACCCTGGGAGAAATCAGCCACCGCCTGCGCAAGGTGTGGGGCGAGCAGCGAGAACCGGTGTTTATCTGATGACCGACGACGATGTCCGCGGCCGCGCCGACGAGCGGCGCCGTCTCCTGAGCGAACTCGATGTTGAGCGGAATCAGCTCATCCGCAACATCGAGACGTGCCGCATCCGCGACATCGAACGGCCGTTCATCGGCGAGTGGTCCCTCAAGGATATCGTGGGACACGTAGCCTCCTGGGAGGCCGAGGTCGTGACGGCGCTTCGGGAATTCCGCCACGGAATTCGTCCCGCGCTATTCGACTTCGACCCGGCGAACCAGGACTCCTGGAATAGCGACCACGTGGAGCGCAAGCGCGACCTCAACTTCTGGAGCGTGCTGGAGCAACTCAAGGGTGGGCGCCATCGCTTAAAGGAAGAGCTCGACCACGTTTCCGACGAAGACCTGACCGCTGAGGACTCGGCCTTCGAGCGAATGGTCCGGGCCACGATTGACCACGACCGGGAGCACTGGCACCAGATCGCGGCCGTTCTCGCCGGAATGACCGGCGCGCGCCACACCGGACCCCAGTCCGTGGTCGAAGAAGTAACAAAACCATCCTGAGGGGCACCCCAACCACATGCTGACCAAAATCCATCACGTGGGCGTCGTTGTCCGCAGCGCTGACGACGCCCTGAAGTTCTACCGCGACGCGCTCGGGTTGCCGGTCACGGCCGACCGGGTGATCGAGGACCAGGGTGTCCGCGGCGTGCTCCTCGAAATCGGCAACTCCGAAATCGAACTGCTCGAACCGACGCGCGAGGATACGGGCGTCGCGAGGTTCCTGGCAACGCGGGGCGAAGGTATGCATCACATCTGCTTTGAATCGGACGATGTCGATGCCGAGCTCGAGGGCGCCCGGGCCAAGGGTATCGAGCTCATCGACCAAAAGCCGCACCTGGGCCTTGCCGGCATGATCTGCTTCCTCCACCCGAAGGCGAACCACGGCGTGCTCGTGGAGTTCGCGACGCCGCTGAAAGAGGGGCATTAGCACCATGGGCGTTGGCGCCACCCACATTGACCACATCGTCATTTCAACCAATGACAGCGGCACCGTTGCCCAGACGTTCGCCGACAACCTCGGCATCGAGATCAAGCGAAAGATGATCCGGCCCGGGACGTCGGCGCAGCTGGCGTTCGCGAAGCTGCAGGAGGTCGTCCTCGAATTCGCCGGTCCGCCGCAGGTGCAGCCAGGTGAGGAAGTAAAGGCCAAGCTCTGGGGCATGGTCCTCGCGGTCGAGGACGTCGACGCGGCGGTCGCACACCTGCGCGAACTCGGCTACGCCGTGAGCGACCCGCGGCCGGCAGTCCAGCCCGGCGCCAGGATCGCCTCCGTCAAGGACGGAACCAGCGGTGTCCCGTTCGGCGTCATCCAGTACAACGCGATCCCGGCGGAGGGGAGTTGAGATGAAGGCAACACGCATCGACCACGTGGGCATCGTAGTGAAGGACATCGACTCGGCCCTCGCGACCTATACACGGAACTTCGGCTTCGCCACCGATGCGAAGCGGGGAGCTGACCTTCCTGCCCTGGGCATCAAGAATGCGTTCATGCCCGTCGGCGAAAGCGACCTTGAGTTCATCCAGCCGACCAGTCCCGAGGGGCCGGTGGCGCAATTTGCGGCCGAACGTGGCGAGGGCACGTTCATGCTCTCGCTCGAAGTCGACGACATCGATGCCGCAGTGGAGCATCTGCGCGCGGCCGGCGCCCGCGTTGGCAACCCGAACAACGGCGTGGCCTTTGTCTCGATGAAATCGACCCATGGCGTGAACCTGCAACTGGTCCAGCGGAGGTAGCGGCGGCACGCTACTCTACCCACACCAACGATGAGTCCCGGGAGGAACGATGAGCACCACCACTACCACCGCGCAGATCCGCGTCCTGATTGCGAAACCGGGCCTGGATGGCCACGACCGGGGGGCCAAGGTTGTCGCCCGGGCGCTGCGCGACGGTGGCTGCGAAGTCATCTACACGGGCATCCGGCAGACTCCCGAAATGATCGCGGAGGCGGCGCTCCAGGAAGACGTGGACGTCGTAGGCCTGAGCATCCTTTCCGGGGCGCACCTGGAACTGTTTCCCCGGGTAGTCGAAGAGCTCAAGAAACGCGGTGTCGATGATGTGCTTCTCTTCTGCGGGGGCATCATCCCGGAGGAAGATACGGCAGCGCTGTCGAAGCTCGGCTTCAAGGCGATCTTCCGCCCCGGGACGAACACCCAGGACATCGTGAAGTTCGTCTACGACAACGTGAAGAAGTAACCCGTGGACGAGCTGGTCCAGCGTTTTCTTTCGGGTGACCGCCGCGCGCTTGCCCGCATCATTAGCCGCGTGGAGAACGGGACGCCCGAGGGCCGCGAGTACGTTCGCGCGCTCTTTCCGCACTCCGGCAAGACACACATCATCGGAGTAACGGGCGGGGCGGGCTCCGGCAAGAGCACGCTCACCGGAGCGCTCGCCGGCGAATACCGAAAGCGCGGCAAGACCGTCGGCATCGTGGCTGTCGACCCATCGAGCCCGTTCACCAAGGGCGCCATCCTCGGCGACCGTATCCGGATGCAGGATCTCACCCTCGACCCGGGCGTGTACATGCGGAGCATGGCGGGACGGGGCGCCCTCGGCGGGCTCGCCCCATCGATCGCAAATGTTGTCGCCGTGATGGATGCGTTCGGTTTCGACTA
Source organism: Dehalococcoidia bacterium (assembly GCA_003104995.1). Taxonomy (GTDB): domain Bacteria; phylum Chloroflexota; class Dehalococcoidia; order Tepidiformales; family Tepidiformaceae; genus Amarobacter. The sequence continues at coordinate 25,824 of PQAO01000026.1, read as the reverse complement.
CGTGCTTGTCGAGACGATCGGGGCAGGCCAGGACGAGGTGGAGATCGCCGCGACGGCGATGACCACGATACTGGTGAACAACCCGGGCACGGGCGATGACATCCAGGCGCTCAAGGCTGGAATCATCGAGATCGCCGATATCCTTGTCGTGAACAAGGCCGACCACCCCGCAGCCGACATCCTGGTGAGCCAGCTCCGGGCACTCCTTGCGCTCTCTCCGGCCGGGTCACGGAGGCCCCAGATCCTGAAGACCACCGCGACGAAGGGCGAAGGGCTCGAGGAACTCGCTGACGCCATCGCCGAGCACTACCAGTACCTGGACGAAACGGGCCAGCTGGCAAAACACCAGGAAGAAGATGCCCGCCACCAGGTGCTCGCGATCACGCGCCAGATCGTGCTCGAACGCATCCGGGCGGCCACGCCAGACGAGGAGCTGGAGGCACTGGTGAAGCGCGTTGCCGCGCGTGAACTCGACCCGCACAGCGCCGCCGAGGACCTCGCGGCGTCGGTGTTGATTTGACCGCCGGGCACGCGCCGAGCCCCGTGGTACCATCGAGCGAATGAGTTCACAGCGCATCCGCGTCTGGTTTCGGAAGGGCGACCGCGTCCGCTACATCTCGCACCTGGATGTGCTTCGGTTCTGGGAGCGCGCAATCCGGCGCGCGGAGCTGCCGCTGTCGTACTCGCAGGGGTTTACACCACATCCTAAGCTGGCGTTCGCTTCGCCGCTGCCGGTGGGGTTCACTGCAGAGCGCGAAGTCATGGACGTGACGCTCGATGAGCGGGTGCCGATCGACGAATTCGCCCGCCGCCTCCGGGTGGAATCCACGGAGGACCTGGCCGTTGTCGCGGTGGAGGAAGTGGCGCTCAACGCTCCGCCGCCACAGGCCGCCATGCTCTGGGCGGACTACAGCATGGCCATGCCCGGGCTCCAACCCGCTGAGGCGGAGGCCGCCATCCAGCAGTTCAACCAGCGTGAGACGATTCCCTGGCGCGAAGAGCGGGGAGAACGTATCCGCGAGTACGACCTGCGCACCGCCACGGCGTGGTTGCGCTGGCGCCCGGCGGACGGCGGGGTGGTCCTCTCGATGCGGATGCAGGCGGATCAGTTGCTCACCGCGCGGCCTGAAGCCATCGCTGCAGCCCTCTTCCCGGGTCAGGAGTGCGGGCCGATCATTCGGGATGGTATCGTCCTCGACGAACGCTCACAGGCGAGGGAACTATGGCGTCGTTACGGGCAGTACCAGTAGGCGCGGTCCGCGTCAGGCCAGCGGCAGCAGCAGACGGTCCGGGGCTCTTTGGTGCGTGGCAGCGGGCGCGCGAACACAACGCATCAATCGACCGCCGGATCGTTCCGGTTCCCATCTCCCAGCGGGAGTTCATCGCCGACTTCGAGCAGATGTTGGCGCGCAAGACATCCGCCGCGTTTGTTGCCGAGACGGACGGGCGGCTCGTGGGGTTCATCAGCGGCGGCGTCGAGGCGAACCAGCCGGACCGCCTGCCTCAGCGGCACGCCACCATCGGCTACCTCTACGTCGATGACGGCTATCGCCGGCGGGGAATCGCACGGGCGCTGTTCGAGGCGGTCGCAGGCTGGGCTCAGCAGGTCGACGGCGTCTCTCATTTCGAGATGACCGTGATCACGGCTGACGAGGCTGCGGCCGCGTTCTGGCGTTCGATCGGGTTCTCGCCGTTCATCTCCCGTTTGTGGGCGCCGCTTAGCGCCCCGGAGCGGGATGCGTGACCACCCTTCACCTGGTTCGGCACGGCGAGACTGCGTTCAACCGCGACGGGAAGGGCCTCGGCCAGGCTGATGTTCCACTGACCGAGCTGGGAGAGCGCCAGGCGCAGGCCGTCGGAACAGCCTTCGCGGCGGTGCCCGTCGGGCGCATCCTCTCAAGCCCGCTGGTCCGCGCGAGGGAAGTCGCCGGGGCCATCTCGGCCACCACCGGCGTGCCGGTGGAGATCCGTGAGGCACTCACGGAAATGGATGTTGGGGAAACCGAGGGACTCGACTTTGCCGACATGCGGGCCCGCTTTCCAGAGTTCATACGACTCTGGTCCGGGCCCCACGCAGTCGACACGACGCTGCCGGGCGGCGAGAGTCTCCGCGACGTAGCGGACCGCCTGGCGCCGATCCTGTCCGAACTCCACTCGTTGGAGGCTGGAGAGGTGGTGCTGGTTTCCCACAACTTCGTGCTGAAGGCGCTGCTCTGCGCACTGCTGGAGGTGCCGCTGGAGAACTTTCGCGCCTTCCAGATGGATCTTGCCTCCATCACGGCGGTAACACTCCGGAATGGGCGTGTGGCCGTACGGCGGCTCAACGATGTCTGCCATCTTGATGCCTTGAATCTTGTCCCTGCTGCGCGTAGCGTGTGACGACAGCGTATGGGAGCGCTTCAGGGTACCCGCACCCGCTTAGTCGTCATCGCGTGCCTGGCCGTCGCCGGGTACTTTGCGTACACGGCGGCCACAGGCTGGATCCGCAACCAGCAGCTCAACGACGACCGTGCACAGGCAGAGCTTCGCCTGCAGGAACTGGAAGACCGGAAGGCCTACCTGGAAGCGGTGCGCGACTACGTCGCCTCCGACGCGTACGTTGAACAGGAAGCCCGCCGCCAGCTCGGTTACATCCGCGATGGAGAAGTCCCCTTTGTGGTCACCAGCCCCCCGGTCCGAGACGACGGGAACCCCACCGGGTCCTGGTGGGAGCGACTCTTCCCCCGCTAGGCCGGTTTTCGATCGCGTTTCCAGGGAAGTTGTTGCGCTGGCCGCCCGCGAGCGAATGTTCCGCCGCGTTTCCAAAGTACTGGCCGCTGTATCCGGCGGAGCCGACTCGGTGGCCTGCCTGCTGGTACTGCTCGGGCTTCGGGAACGGTTCGGGTTCGAAGTCGAAGCGGTGCATTTCGACCACAAGCTTCGGCCAGAGTCGGCTGCCGACATGGACGCCGTGCGGAAGCTCTGCGCGAACCTGGACGTTGAGTGCGTAACCGGCGAAGGCGACGTCGCGGCGGTGGCGGCGAAGCAGCGCCAGGGGATCGAGGAAACCGCGCGGATGATGCGCTACCAGTTCCTTGCGTTCGCGGCCGGGAAAGAAGGCGCGGACTGCATCGCCACGGGGCACACCGCCGACGATCAGGCCGAGACGGTCCTGATGCGTATCGTCCGCGGGAGCGGGGTGCGGGGCATCAGGGGGATGCTGCCAGTGGCCGGCGTGCCCGGCGCGCCCGAGCGCAGGCTTGTACGGCCCCTGCTGGGGGTGGCGCGGGCGGATACCGAAGCCATTTGCGCAGAATTCGGCATCACGCCCATCGTCGACCCGAGCAACGCCGACCTTTCCTACACGCGGAACCGCGTACGGGGGACCGTGCTGGAGCAGTTGCGCGCGCTGAATCCCTCGGTGGAGGCCGCGCTGCGCGGCCTCGCCGAAAGCGCCCGCGAGGCGTTCTCGCTCATCGAGAAACGTTCGTTTGAGGTGCAGCCGCGCGAGCGCGGGCCGGTCGGGGCGATCTTCGCGTTAGGCCCATTCAGGGAACTGCCCTCGGAGGCGCTCACCCTGGTAATCGAGCGCGAAGCCGCCTTCTACCACCTGAAGCCGGATGTGAACCGGACTCGCGTGGCGAACCTGCGCGCGGTGCTCGCGAAGGGGACTGGCACGGTGCACTTCGGCGATACAGTCGTGGAAGCCTCGTGCGGCGTTATTCGGCTTGGTCCGAGGCTCGAACCTGTCGACCCGTTGCCCGCGGCAGTGCTGAATGTGCCGGGAAGCACGCGTGCCGGGCCATGGCGCGTGGACGTGCTGACCAGCGAGGTCGATCCCACACCGGGAAGCCCCGTCATCGCTCTTGCGGCAGGGACATCGACGGGCGCGCTCCGTGTACGGTCGCTACAGCCGGGGGAACGGATGATTTGGCACGGTGTGGAGCGCAAGGTCTCCGACATGCTGGTCAACGAGAAGGTGCCCGCCTGGGAACGGCCTGGCATCGTGGCGGTGGCGGACTCAGTGCGCTTGCTCGGCCTGTTCGTCGCGACGCGGACCTTTGTAACTGACACGCAGGGCGAGCCGGGACTCTGGGTGCGGCTCGCGGCCATCCCGCAGCCACGTTGATGGCCTTCGCCCCAAAGCCAGGTGTCCTCAGTCGAGACGGTACTGCTGGAAGAAGGTCTCGAGCTGGCTGTGCAGCCCCGGTTCGGCGGCGAGGAGGCCGCGCACATGGGGCGCGGCCTGGTTGAACGCAAGCGGGTCGCCGAGCACGCCAGTTACCCGCAGCCCCGATGCGATGCAGAGCGCGGCTCCGGCCGCCACGTCCCACTCGGACCGGCCGAAGCCGGTGAGGACAGCATTTCCTCGCCCCTCGGCCAGGAGGGCCAGCCGGTAGGCGACACTCCCGACGCCCCGCGCGTTGGCGCCCGGGGGAAGCGGCGGCACGTCGTCGTGAGCCTTCTCGCCCCTCCCCACGAGCACATCGAATGGCCGGCCGGTCGGCTCGGTGGGGGCGCGTTCGAGGGCGGTGAGGCACTCGGCCGCGAAGATCTCACCGGTTGCCGGGTTGTGAACGACGCCGAGCGCCGGCCGGCCGCCGATGGCGAGGCCGATCGAGATCGCATACTCGGGGATGCCTTGCAGGTATTCCCGCGTGCCATCGATGGGGTCGACGATCCAGACCCGCTCACGCCCCAGGCGGTGGGCCGTGTCGGTGTGCTCCTCGCTCAGCCAGCCATCCCCGGGGAAGGCCTTTGTCAGCGTCTCATGGAGGATCTCGGCCGCGCGGATGTCGGCCTCGGAGACGAGCTCCCAGCCTTCCTTGCGGCCGTAACGGACACCGTCGCGCTGGAGGCGCGCCACTTCCCCGCCGGCGATTCGCGCGGCCTCGATGGCAATCCGGAGTTCTTCGGCGAGCATCAATACCATTGTGCCCGCTCAGCCCGGGCGAGGCACCTCAGGCGAAGGCCGCGAAGAGCTCGTCGAACGCCTTCACCTGGCCGCCGCTGGTGGACGACGGCACGAGGATTGGCGTCTTCATGCCCGCGCCGAACCACGCTTCGAGGCCTTCCATCACCTGCTTCTTCGTGCCGTAGAGGGTCGCATCGGAGAGCCAGCGATCGGTCATCAGGCCAGGCAGGGCGTCGCGGTCACCCCGGGCGAGGGCGGCCTCGATGGCTTCCATCTCCTCGGTGTAGCCCGCTTCCTTCCAGTAGTTGCGGTAGTTCGGGAGCATGACGTAACCGGTGAGCGTGCGCTTCATGACGTTCGCGGCGGCCGCCGGGTCGTTGTCATCGATGCAGGTCGGGATCATGTCTCCGATGAAGAAATCGCCGTTCCGCTTCTCCTCGGGGATGAGGGAGAGCGAGTCCGGCACATGCGAGCGCGACGCATTCGCCCAGACTGCGCCTTCGGCGATTTCGACCGAGAGCTGGACCATCTTCTTGCGGAGCGTGGCGAGGACGATCGGGGGGAGGGGGCCCGTCTGCTGCGCGGCCGCGCGCATCTTCTCCACATAACTGCGCATGTCGCTGAGCGGCTTGCCGGTCTGGACGCCGAGGCGGGCGTTGGCGGGGGCGTGGCTAACACCAATACCCAGGTAGAACCGGCCGTCGCTGATTTCGTGGATGTAGGCTGCCGACTGCGCGAGGTCGAAGGGCACCCGGTAGTAGATGGGCAGGATGGACGTACCGAACTTGATTTCGTTGGTGGCGTGGGCGATGGAGAGGCAGAGGCCCATGCCATCGCCGAAACTGGCGCAGTAGATGCCCTGGAAGCCAGCTTTTTCGAGCTTCTGGGCCGTTTCGACGGTCCACTTTCGGCGGCCAGGGGCGGCGGCGAGGGAAACTGCAGGCATCTGCATTGGGGGGCTCTCCAGAGTCAGGTTGTATCCCTGACTATACGGTGCCGGACGGCGAGGAGCGTCGCCGCGCCCTCACCGCTTGAAACGCAGCGCCCGGCCGGAGCCCACGCCCGTATGCTTGCCGTCGTCGCAGGCGACCTGGCCGTTGACCATCACCATCGAGATGCCGGCTGGTTCTTGCTTCGGGTCTTCATAGGTCGCCAGGTCCTGGACGGTGTCCGGGTCGAAGAGCACCAGGTCGGCCCAGTAGCCCTCTTTCACGAGTCCCCGGTCCACCAGCCCAAACCGCTCGCACGAGGCGCTCGTCATCCTGCGGACGGCTTCTTCGAGCGAGAGCACCTTGCGTTCGCGGACATAACGCGCGAGCACGCGGGGCATCGTCCCGAAGAGGCGCGGGTGGGGCATCCCGCGCAGCTGCGGAATGCCGTCCGAGCCGATCAACATCCTGGGATGGCGCAGGTTCGTCTCGATGTCTGCTTCGTCGATGATGAAGTGGATGCAGATGACCTGGCGCCCCTGCGGGCTGGTCACAATCTCGCGGACCGTGTCCTCGATCGTCCAGCCACGGTCCTTCGCGATGTCCGGCACCATGCGGCCCTCGAACTCGCGGTAGTCGGGACAACTGGCGATCATCACGCCCATGGCCCACTCGCTGTCGATGTTGTCCAGGTTCACGTACTGCCACATCGGGCCGCTGCCCGCCGTGTAGGGATAGACATCGAGGGTGATGTCCATGCCCTCGGCGTTGGCGGCGTCGACCATGGCAAGGGAGTCCTTCACGCGGCCCCAGTTCCGCCGCCCGGCCGCCTTGTGGTGGGAGATATGCAGCGGGATGTGGGCTTCGCGGGCGATGTGCATCGCCTCCGCCACGGCTTCGAGCAGCTTGTCGCCCTCGTTGCGCATGTGGGTCGCGTAGATGCCGGCGTAGGCCGTGCACTCGCTCGCCAGTGCAACCACCTCGTCAGTGGTGCTGTAGCGCCCGGGTTCGTAGATCAGGCCCGTGGAGAAGCCGACCGCGCCCTGTTCCATGGCCCGGGCCACATGGCCGCGCATCGCGGCGATCTCCTCCGCGGTTGCGGCGCGCTTTTCGAGGCCCACCACGTGAGCCCGGACGCGATTGTGCCCGACGAGCATGGCGTTGTTGATCGCCGGTTTCTTCGCAGCGCAGGCCTCGAAGTAGGAGTCGAGGTCGGTCCATTCCGCGCCCGGGCCGGAGATATCGCCCGGCATGTATTCCCGCCCGGGTTCGTTGGGGATGGTGCTGAATCCGCAGTTCCCGCTGATGTCCGTTGTGACGCCCTGGGCGAGTTTGAACGCCATGCCGGGATGGCGAAGAAAGGCGCCGTCGTCGTGCGAGTGGGTGTCGACGAACCCGGGACAGAGCACCTGGCCCTTTGCATCGATCTCTCTTGCGCCTGTCCCCGCGGTGCCCACCCGGGCTATGCGCCCGTCCTTCACCTCGACATCGGCTTCGAACGGAGCCGAGCCGGAACCATCGATGACGCGCGCGTTGCGAATGACAATGTCTACAGGCATGGGCGGATTCTAGGCCAGAACGCGCCGCTTAGTGGGGATGGTGGCCGTTGGTCTTCACGCACACGTGACCCGACGGATCCATTGGGGCGGTGCACAGGGGGCAGGCAGGCCGGCCGGCGGAAACGACTTCCCTGATCTGCCGGCGGAGCTCGAACCCGCGCCGGTAGTCGAATTCCATGGTCGCGCCGTGGGTGTCCTCGGCGCCTGGTGGACCGTCCGCGGCGATGAGCACGATGCGCTGGGCTTCGGTGTTTACGGCCATCGAGAGCTGGGTGAGTTGCAGCTCCACGAGTGCGTTCAGCGGGAGCACGGCTTCGGGCTGTGCGTCGTCGAGCGGCAGCCGCTGATAGGCGTAGCCCTCATCCTTCAATACGGTGTCGATGGCGTCGCCCAGGGCGGCCAGTTGCTCCTTCTCGATCCACAGCGTGGCGGTCTCCCCGGAGTCGTTCATTGCTCGGAGGCGGAAGCGCCGCTGGCCCGGCTGGCCGATCGCCTCTGCGGAGATGTGGATGAGTGGTCCAAAGTCGCGTGTTCCTGGCATGTGCATCCGATCCTAGGTGACCAGCGCGATTTCGTCGCTCGCGGTGCAGCCGTCCCTCCTCCGAGGAGCACAAGCAGGTGACATCTGTACGCTACCGCCCCAACGACCGAAAATTCACGTAACACATACGTTTTGGGGCCATTCGCGACACATTCTGTCGCGAAGGCAGGGTACTTTCCTGGCAACTCCTGGCAGGAGCCAAGTTACTCGCCCAGAGGTGAGCGGCATGACCGAACAAACACGACGTTCCACGCGATTGGTCCGGATCCGCGACCTCTTCGTGAAGCGCGGCAGCCTTAGCGCTTCCGAACTCGCCAAAGAACTCGGCTACAGCCAGCGCACGATCCAGCGCGATCTCCTCGCGCTCGATTCCGAGCTAAACGTGCCGCTGATCTATGAGAACCGCCGCTGGCGGATCATGGAGGGCGCCAATGTCGTCTTCGGTCCAGTGCGCCTGACGTTGCACGAGTCCCGGGCCGTGTATTTCGCCACCCGCCTCATGCTTCGATCGGCCGACGAACGCGACCCTGACGGGATTGCCGCCCTCGAGAAAATCGCGGACGCGCTCCCTGCCAGGGTGGCCAGCCACATGCGCCGTACCGTGGCGGAGTACTCGGCGCTCCCCGCCAACATGCAATACATCGAGGTCGTGCGTCGCCTCACCGAGGCCTGGGCATCCAACCATACGGCCACCATCACGTACCGTTCGGCATCCGCCTCCGGGCCCCGGACGACCGGCCTCGACCCCTACCTGCTCGACCACACCCAGAGCGGCACCTACGTCGCCGGGTACAGCTCCGAACACGGACAAGTGCGCATCTTCAAGGTCGATCGCATCAGCGAGGTCGAGGTAACCGCCCACGAATTCGAGCCGGGCGATGTCGAAGAGACTGCCGACCGTCTGCGCAACAGCTGGGGCGGCGTGGTGTTCGGCGAATCTCACTACGACGTGACCGTCGACTTCGCACCCGGTGTTTCGAACCGGATCCATGAGAGCTACTGGCACCCGTCTCAAACACTCGAGGACATGCCAGGTGGGGGCGTCCGCCTGTCCGTCTCGCTGCCCAGCCTCCTGGAGATCACCCCGTGGGTCCTCAGTTGGGGAGCCGCCGCTACCGTCATCGAGCCACCAGAGCTTCGCGACGCGGTCGCGACAGCGCTCCGCGAGGCCGCCGCGAACTACAACTGACCCCGCCAGGCCGCATACACTCTCTGGATGCAATCACCCGATGACCTCCGCAACCGCAGGGAAGCGGTTGTGCGCCTCTGGGACATGTCCCGTGGGGCTGTCCTCCTGCCGGGCGGCCTCCCCGTTCCCGTGCCGGGCACCGACCAGTACCACGACTTCCACACCCACCCGGAGTTTGCCTATCTGTCGGGCGCCCGCCTTTCCGGTTCGGCCCTTGCCTTCGACCCGGGCGAGGGCTGGGTCCTGTTCGCCCCCGTCGCCGGTCTCGAAGAGCGCGTCTGGGTTGGCGACGGCGAAGACCTGGACGCCCTCGCCGCGGCAACCGGGCTGCGCGTCCGGCCCCTGGGCGAACTGAGCGGATGGCTCGAACACCGCCGCGGCGAAACGCTCGCCCTCCTCGGCAACGACGATATCACCCACCAGCCGGCCGCCTACGCGCTCGAAAGCTGGACTGCCCTTGAACTGGAGGTCGATGCAGAGCTGTCCGCCCGCCTCAGCGAGCAGGTCTCCGAATCGCGCCGGGCCAAGGATTCTTCCGAGATTGCGCTCATGCGTGGGGCTGCCGACGCCTCTCGGGCCGGCCACCTGACCGCCCTGCGACTCGCCCGCCCCGGCATGAGCGAACGCCAGCTGCAAATCGAACTCGAAGCCGAGTTCTTCCGCAACGGCGCTGAGCGCACCGCCTACGGGTCGATCGTCGGCACTGGCTCGAACGGCGCCGTCCTCCATTTTTCGCCCACCTCCCGCGTGCTGCGGGCAGGCGAGATCGTGCTGATCGATGCCGGCGCCGAGGTTGGCGGCTACGCCAGCGACGTAACACGCACGTTCCCGATCGGCCCCCGGTTCGAGGGCATCCAGCGGGACCTCTACCAGCTCGTCCTCGATGTCCAGCAGGCCGCCATCGGCGAGGTCCGCCCGGGAGTGGAGTACAAGCAGCTCCACCTCCAGGCATCCGAGCGCATCGCGAGCGGACTGGCCGACCTCGGCATCCTCCGCGGCAATCCCGCGGGTCTTGTTGAGCGCGACGCCCACGCGCTCTTCTTCCCGCACGGCCTCGGCCACATGCTCGGGCTCGCCACGCACGATGCGGGAGGCTGCCTGAAGGGCCGCACCGCCAGCGACCGCTTCGGCCTGAAGTGGCTCCGCGCCGACCTCCCTCTCCAGCCCGGCTACGTCGTCACCATCGAGCCCGGCATCTACTTCATCCGCGCCCTGCTGACCGACCCCGCCCGCCGCGAGCAGTACCGGGACGTGGTCGATTGGGACTGCGTCGATGGCCTGCTCGATTTCGGTGGCATCCGCATCGAGGACGACGTGCTCGTGACCGGGACCGGCGCCGACGTGTTGAGCGGCAGCATCCCGAAGTCGATCTCCGAAATCGAAGCGCTCCGCGCGGAGGCCCACAGCCGATGACCCGGCCCTACGAATCGCTCACCATCACCCAGGTCGCTACCTTTCCCCGTCCCGGCACCGTCGTCCCCGGGCACCTCAGGTTTTCGCCCGATGGCAGTGCCGTGACCTACCTGTTCAGCGCCGAAGGCAGCCTCGTCCGCAGCCTCTGGTGCTTCGACCTTGCTACAGGGGAGCGCACCGTCCTCGCCGGCCCGCCGCCGGCTTCGACGAGCGAAGGCGAGCTCTCGCGCGACGAGGAACTCCGCCGCGAACGGGCGCGCCTGCGCGAGCTCGGCGTCACGGACTACCAGTTCGCCTCGAAGTCCGAACAGCAGGTGCTCCTCGTCCCCGGCGGCGGCCGCCTCTGGCTCAGCGTTGACGGCGGCGAGATGCGGGGGGTCGACGGCTCCGCGGGCGCCATCGACCCCCACCTCAGCCCCGACGGCACGCAGGTCGCCTTCGTCCGTGAGAACGAGCTCTGGGTGCTGCCGGTATCCGGCGGCGAGCCGCGCAAACTCACTTCTGGCGCCGAGCCCGCTCTAACGAACGGTCTCGCCGAGTTCATCGCCCAGGAAGAGCTCGACCGCGACCGCGGCTTCTGGTGGAGCCCCGACGGCACGAAAATCGCCTTCATCCGCGCAGATTCGCGCCACATCCCCGACTACAACATCGTCCACCAGGGCAAGGACCAGGTCGACACCGAGCCCCACCGCTACCCCTTTGCCGGGCAGCCCAACGCATCCCTCGACCTCGCCGTCGTGGACCTCGCATCGGGCGCGACCACCTGGATGGACCTCGGCCCCGACCGCGACAGCTACATTGCCCGGGTCGGCTGGCGCCCGGATGGTGCGCTCACCGCGCAGGTCCTCTCGCGCGACCAGCGGACCCTCCGCCTCCATGTGTTCGATGCTGCCGGCGCGCCCACAACGCTCATCCAGGAGCACCGTGAGCCGTGGATCAACCTCTACGGCGACACTCGCTTCCTCGCGGACGGAAACATCGCCTGGCTGAGCGAGGAGTCCGGCTTCTGCCACCTCTACCTCCACGCGCCCGGCGGCAGCCGCGTCCGCCAGCTCACCAGCGGCGAGTGGGTGGTCACCACCCTCCTTGGCGTGGACGAAGCGGAGCGACTGGCCTACTTCGTCGCCACGAAAGACTCCGTGCTCGAACGCCACCTCTACAGCGTCCCGCTCGACGGCGGTGAAATCGTGCGCCTCACCGGCGAGCGAGGCTGGCACGCCGCCGTCCTCTCGCCGAAAAACGACCGCTTCATCGACTCGTGGAGCAGCCTCGAACACGGCCCCCGCGTGGCCGTGCGCGATACGACCGGCGCGCCCATCGCAGACGTTTTCGCCAACGAAGGCGCCGAGGCCCTCAGCCTCGGTCTCCAGCCCCCGGAGTTGACCACCCTCCCCGCCGCCGATGGCACGCTCCTCCACGGCGCCATCTACCGCTCGCCGGTGCTCGAACCCGGGCGGCGCTATCCCCTCGTCGTCTCGGTCTACGGCGGTCCCCACGTCCAGCGCGTCGCCGACGACTGGATGCTCACGGTCGACCTGCGCGCCCAGTACCTCGCCCAGCAGGGCTACGTCGTGCTCAAGCTCGATAACCGCGGCAGCCTGAACCGCGGCCTCGCCTTCGAAGCCGCCATCGCCGACCGCATGGGCACGGTCGAGGTCGACGACCAGGTGGCCGGCGTGCGCCACATGGCCGCCCTGCCCTACATCGATGGCTCGCGGGTCGGCATCTACGGCTGGAGCTACGGCGGCTACATGACCTGCATGGCCATGATGCGCGCCCCGGAGGTCTTCAAAGTCGGCGTCTCCGGGGCCCCCGTGACCGACTGGGACGGCTACGACACCGGCTACACCGAGCGCTACATGGGCACGCCCCAATCGAACCCCGAGGGCTACCACGACAGCTCCGTCCTGACCCACGCCGCGAAGCTCCAGGGCAAGCTCCTCCTGGTCCACGGCATGGTCGATGAGAACGTCCACTTCCGGCACACGGCCCGGCTCATCGTCGCCCTCACCGCCGCCGACAAGGACTACGACCTCCTCGTGTTCCCGGAAGAGCGCCACATGCCCCGCGATCTGAAGGGCATGGAATACCAGGAGCGGCGCGTCCTCGACTACCTCCAGCGGAACTTGTGACCGGAGGATCTTGACGCTTGGCGGCGGACTCGCCCCCGCGAGGAATTCCCGGACGTTGGTGATTCTTGACCGAAATGGGCTTGAATAGAGTCCCCGCATGTGATTATCCTGCCCCTGCTCCTCGGCGGGAAGGCGCCTGTCGCCCGGCCCGGGGGGGGGGGGCGGAGGTTGAGCGTGTTCGGATCGGTGATTGAACCTGCGGATCTTTGGCGGGAGATCGTGGATCGCCATTGTCGAGCGATTAGCCCGCCGGAGGCCCGGATTCTGGCACTCCTCGTCCAGGGTTACCGCAGCGAAGAGGCAGCGTTGCTAATGGGTGTCTCCGGAGCCACCATCAGGCGGCATGTGGCCGAACTCAGCCATCGCGTGTTCGAGTTCACCGAAGTTCCTCACGAGCATGAGAAGCTAAGAGTTTGGGCGCGCGAACACCTGACCTGCTGTGTGCCACTGGTCTACGAAATGATCGAAAACGATCGGAACTTCGTATAAAGAGTTCGGGACAAGCCCGAAGGCTGCTGCCAAGATTGGCTGGCACCAAGGTCTTGGTGATGAGCCCATTTCGCAGGATAGCCAAATGCCAGATCAACGCGACTACGCGCAATTTTTCACTCGTCGGTCGATGACTCGTCGCGATGTCTTCCGTACGGCTGCTGCGGCCGGGGCTGCCGGTGCGCTCGGCGTCGCCGGAATACAACCGGCTCGTGCCACCACCGAGTGGGACCTGCCTAGCCCTATGGTCGGCACAGTAACTCAAGGCTGGCATTCCAACGCAATCGACATCGTCAAATCAGGTGCAGGCAGCGTCTACGCATACTTTCGGCGCGGGAGTGCTGCTTACGGCTATATAGAGCCGGTGTACTCTGATGACTCGTGTGAGACGCCATATTCCGGTAACGAGGATAACCAGCTCCTCTTTTTCTATTTGCGGACAGACGGACTGCAATCCTACGTTGGCTCGGCCATCGCGCAGCATATCTACGATATCTCCGTTTCTGCTGGCAACCTCTATTCATGCCCTCGCTACATTTGTGCGCAGGGCCCCGGTGATACCTATGTGTCAGAAGCGTGCTTTACGGGTTCCCACGTGCATTACTGGGCGAATGGCAGCGCCTATGGCAATCCATCAGGAACCGTCTATGGAGATTCACCAATCTTCTGGACATGGAATGTGTGAGAAAGGGAGGAAGCCATGACCGTCCATTACATCGGTAAGTACCTCGCTACTGTCGACAATGAGATTGAAGCCAGGACCACGCCGTTTGAAGACGCTCCCGCACGGGACTCCGGGTTCCAACCAGAGATGGGGTACTTCGGGCATCCGAGAATGCGAACCTCACCCAATCTTCAGGCTCTTTGCGAGGCCGTCGGCCTTGAGCGGGTTCGGTTTCCAGTCACGCCGCCGCCCGGCCTACGACAGCTCGCGGTCCATCACTTGATCACCGAAGCCGGGAAGCTGAGCGACATGGCCATCACTTACGTAGAGTCTGAAATGCGGAGCCAGACGCTCGCCTTCGGGTCCCGCCCCTTGGTGCCGAGCGACTACGCCCTGGCTTGCTTCTGGACTCGCCGAGTGGGCACGCCGATTCTGTACACAGCGCTTCGAGCCGACCGTGTGAACCTAGCAGCAGGTGTCGTCCAGCATCCGCATGAGGAGGTGCGAATAGGCCCGTGGCCGGCCTTCCGGACCACCTGCGAGGCGCTCCCCGGAGCGCCGCCACTGAGAGGTCGATGGAAGTCTACGGACTTCGTCATCTGGTACGATGAGGTCGAAGGAGCATGGCTCTCGGTTCGATCCCGGCTCGTTCGAGTATCGGCTCTGGGGGTGGCGAATGCTCTGTACTCCTCGTAGTTCAGGCGCGGCGAACTCCGCGAAATTGCGCCTGGTGGTCCTTGCCGGAGTGCTTCTTGCCCTGGTATGGGGCGGTAGTGCTCGCGCTCAGGAGAGTTCTCCCTTGTTGGTCGGGCTACCGGCGGACGTGGCGGCCATCGGCGAGGCAATCGCTGCCGGGGACGTCTCAGCTCTCTCGGCCACGCTCGGAGGAGCGGACGGCAACGTGATTCGGACTGCGTATCCAGGAGACGGGGAGCCTGTGAGCGTGCCTGTCGCCACTGCGGACTTGAGCTCCCTCATGGCGCCCGGGACGTTTCGCCTCGAAGCGACGTGGAGGCCGAACGTCCGCCCCCAGGCGCTGATCTTCGTTGCAAGCGGACGTGGTGCGGATGGCGCGTCCGTAGCGCTCGCCCTCACCGTCGAGACCGTAAACGGGCACGCTGCCGTCGTGGCCTACGGCCGAATTCTCGACTTGAGCCGAACGCTCGTTCAATTCAGCGGGCAGGGGGTGCTCCGAACGCCTGATTCGCCACTGCCACCGAGTGTTGGGAACTCAGCATCGACTCCGCCAGGTACTCTTAACGGATTCTGGCTTCTTGGATCGATCCTCGCCACCGCAGGATTAGCAACCTTGCTCGGTCTCCGGCCTTTGAAGGTGCGTGGGCGCAGGAGCCGGTAACTATTGCGGGCGGGCCGCGTTCCTGACCTGCGCTCGCCCGAATCGGTCCAGTCACGCCCTACCCCAGCCGCGCCCCCACCTCCAGCCCCACTTCCCGCGCCCATTCCGTCGCCGGCAACTTCTTGCCGCCCTTCGGCTGCACCCGCAGCACGCGCAGCACCCCGCCGTTCAGTCGCACGTCGAAGCCCTCGTCCTTGATCCGGAGGATGCGGCCCGGCATCCCCGCCTCCTGCGCGCCCGTCAGCCGGCAATCAAAAATCTTGAACTCCGAGTCGTTGTATGTGGCCACGGCACCGGGCGCCGGGTTGCACCCCCGGATGTGCCGGTAGACCACGTCCGCCGGGCGGTACCAGCGGATGCGGGCGTGTCCGTCGCCACAGGGTGGCTCGTAGGTCGCCAGCGCGTGGTCCTGCCCGATCCGGGGCGCCCTTCCCTCGGCCACCATCTGCACCGATTCGGAAAGCGCGTCCACACCCATCGGGAACAACTGGTTGAAGTAGATGCTCCCCACCGTGTCGTCCGGGCCGATGGGGCAGCTCTTCTGCAGCAGGATCGGGCCCGTGTCGATCCCCTGGTCGGGCCAGAAGATGCTCAACCCCGTCTCCCGGTCGCCGTTGATGATCGCCCAGTTGATCGCCGAGGAGCCACGATGCAATGGCAGCAGGCTCGGGTGGTACTGGATGGTCCCCTGCGGCGGGATGTGCAGCACGTCGTTCGGGATGATCTCGGTCACGAAGGCCATCACCGCCAAATCGGCCCCAAGCGCCCGCCACGCCGCCTGGCCCTCCGGCGTCTTTAGCGACAACGTATCGATGACGGGCAGCCCGGCCGCTTCGGCCGCCGCCCAGAGTGCGTCCTTGCGGTCGCCCACTGGAGCGGGCGCGCTCACACCCGCAACTTCCACGCCGTCCCCGGTGATCCGCTTGAGGACGGCCTCGCCGAATGCAGCCTGGCCCATCACCGAAACGCGCATGCCAATCCCTCCCTGCCTGCGTTCGCTCGCGGGCAGGTGCAGAGCCTACAGCCCCGCCCGCCTGCCGGTAAGTCGCTGCCATAACACGCGGTTTCCCGTACACTGGTGGTTCAATGCCGATGAACGTTCATCGCGAGGTTGTCCCGGGCGACGCCACGCACGTCGCCCCTGCCCGCTGCGCCTGAAGCTCCCACCTCGCTCACCCTGGAAGCTTCAAGGAGAACCACACGTGCTCTGTATCGAACCCGCCCGCCTCTCGGATGCCGACGACATCCATCGGCTCGTCACCTTCTGGGCCGATCGCGGCGACATGCTCCACCGCCCCATCGGCGAGATCTTCGAAGCCATCCGCGACTTCAAGGTTGCCCGTCTCGGCGGTGAGGTTGTGGGTTGTGGCTCGCTCCACATCATGGGCTCCGACCTCGCCGAGGTCCGTTCCCTGGCCGTTTCCGAAAGCGTCCAGGGGAAGGGCGTCGGCGCGGGCATTGTCGCCGCCTGCGTGGACGATGCCCGCGCGTTCGGGCTCGAGCGCGTATTCGCCCTGACCTACCGGCCCGGCTTCTTCGAGAAGGTCGGCTTCCGCCTGGCGAACGTGATGGAGTTCCCCCAGAAGGTCTGGAACGAGTGTGTGCGTTGCCCGTTCTTCACCAACTGCAAAGAAGTGGCCGTCGTGATGGACCTCGCGGACGGCGCGGACCTCTCGGTGCCGGGCGCCGGTTAGCCGCAGCCGGCGGCGAACGTTTCCATCGCGGCTTCGGGCAAGGTCCCGCCGTTGAGTCCCGTACCGGTTGCCGCCGAGATGATCACGCAGAACTGACGGGGCGCGCCGGGCAGCCGGTTCAGATGGTGCGCCAGCCGCGCGGCAACAGCGCCCGCGGCCGTCACGCCGGTCCCCTGGAGCACCACACCGAACGTCGCCTCATCGAGGCGTCCAACGGCGTCGGTCGCGCGGACGAGCTCGCGGAGGCGCCCGGCAACGGCCCGCAGCATCGGTCCAGCCAGTTCATCGGCTTCGACGTGTACTGCGAGGAACGACAAGGGCATGGACGGCGCCAGGCTGCCGACCATCTCCAGCCGGGCAAGCAACGCTGCGCGGGTGGCTGTGCCCGTCAGGCGGTCACAATCTGAGTGCGGCAGCAGCTCGGGATGAATCCGGGTAGGCGCTGCCGCGGGCGCGATGAGTGATTGGCCTGCGCCAATCAGCCTGAGGTGTGAAGGAAACCGGGTGACCGCCATGAGAGGACCGCCGTGCGTGTTGGCGGGATTGTCCTATGCCTCATCGGTCCCGGAGATAGGCCGTTCCCCTACCGCTGCTGAGGTTGTCCCCGATTCGCCCGGGACGGTTGCCCCCGGTTTCGGCGTGTGCCCGCCGTCCCCCATGATGTGCTTGCGCCGGACCCAGAAATAGGCCGCGCTGACCAGGATGACGCCCACCCAGATGCCGCCCGCCACCAGCGTGATCCGCGGGTCGCGTCCCAGCCCGTCGCCGGCCACGACCGTCAACCCCGTGGGGAACAGCATCCCGAGGAAGCTGTAGACGATGAATACCCTGAAGGGCACCGCGGTCATCCCCGCGACAAAGCTCACCCAGTCGAAGTTCACCGCGGGGATCATGCGGGACCAGAACACCACGCGGCCGCCCATGTCTTCGACCAGCGTGTCGAGCCGGTTTGCCAGCTTGTGCCCGATGAGCCTGGGGAGGTGCTTCCGGCCCACCCGGCGCGCGATCCAGAACGCCAGCGCCGACCCCAGCGTCAGCCCGGCCATGCAGTACGCGGTCCCCAGCACTGGCCCCCAGACGATCCCCGCGGCGATGTAGATCGGCGCATTCGGGATGGGAGCGAAGAGGACGGAGAGCGCCATCACCAGGATGAACACCAGCGGCGCCAGCAGCCCGCGATCCTCGACCCAATCCTGGAACGGCTCGGCATCAATCTTGTACGACAGGCCGAAGTACTCGGTCGTGACGACGTACAGGACGGCCACCAGGAGGAACCCAAGGACGATCCCGCCGACCACCTTCTTTCGGAGCAACAGCGGGGTCTCCTCGGCTTGGAAGACCATCGCCTCCAGGTTTACCTCGGGCTGGTCAGGCAAGGGCGCCCACCCGTTCGAGATGCTGGAGGAGGTAGGTGTTCACCTCCGCCGGCGCTTCTTGCTGAACCCAGTGCGAGACGCCCGGCAGGTGGTGCACGGTCAGGTCTGCGACGTGCCGCTCCGTGCCTTCGGTGAGCTCCTTGCCCAGGTAGGCGTCGGCATCACCCCAGATCAGGGTCGTTGGCGCCACGACGAGCGGCACGGGGTTTGGTAGTTGCGGGCGGCGACGGGCCAGCGCCCGGTACCAGTTGATGCCCCCGCCGAGCCCCTGCCGTCGCCATGCTTCGAGGTACGCGTTCACGTCCTCGCGGGTGAACGTGCCCGGCCGGCACTCGCGGATCATCTTGCGGGCCAGGCGGTGGTAGCGGCCCGCCGCGAGCACTCGCTCGGGCAGCCAGGGCAGCTGGAAGAAGACCATGTACCAGCTGCGCAGCAACTGCCGCGGGCGTCTCACCGCGCGCTGGAACACCGCCGGATGGGGCAGATTGCAGACCACCAGCGACCGAACCCGTTCCGGGTGCCGGATCGCGAGCATCCATGCGACCGCACCACCCCAATCGTGGCCCACGATGTGCGCGCTCTCCTCACCCGCGTGCCGGATCAGCGCGATGACGTCCGCCTCGAGGGTCTCGATATCGTAAGGTGGGGCGTTTTCCGTCTCGTTGTATCCGCGCAGGTCTGGCGCGATGACGCGGCAGTGGGCGGCAAGTGCCCGGATCTGGTGGCGCCACGAATACCAGAACTCGGGGAAGCCGTGGAGGAGCACCACGAGCTCGCCCGCTCCCGCCTCTACGTAGTGCATGCGGATCCCGTTGATGTAGGCGTACCGGTGCTGCAGGTCGGTGCCCTCGATTGCCGTTGTCATGCTGGCCTCGGGCGGAAGGGATGCATCCAGCCTATCAAAGCACGCGGAGCTGCAGAAACAGGTACAGCACCGGAAAGACAACGAGCACCGAGTCGAGCCGGTCCATGAATCCGCCATGGCCGGGGAGTAACCCCGAGGCGTCCTTCACGCCCATCCGGCGTTTCATCCAGCTCGCGATGAGGTCGCCGATGATCGCCGCCGGCGGTAGCGCAACCGCGAGGTGCCAGATAGTCCCGGTGCCCACGCCGGTATCGAACAGCGCGTTGAGGGCGAACACCGTCGCCGTCCCGGCGACATAACCGCCAACTGCACCCTCCCATGTCTTCTTTGGGCTGATCCGGGGCGCCATCTTGTGCCGGCCGATCGCTCGTCCCACCGTGTAAGCCCCCGTATCCACCGCGAAGGTGGCAAGCAGCCCCAGGAAGAACCATTCGCGCCCATTTTCTGCGTCGCGCACCAGCACCAGCGCCGAAAGAAGCAACCCGAGGTAGAGCGTGAGCCAGCAGTACACGCGGAACGGCTTGCGAGGCCCGAAGGCATCGGTGGGCGTGTAGCCGAGGACGGCAAACACCGCGGCGAACCCAATGCCCACCCAGAGGAACCGCACGTCGGCGTGCACGCCCGCGACAATCACCGCCGGGATTGCGAACGTGGGCCCCTGTCCGATGACCTGCCGGATCGGGACCGAAGGGATGAGCCACCCGTGCACGAACTCGGCTGAGGCGAGCAAGGCGATGGCCGCGAGGACCAGCGCGAATGGCCACTCCCCGATCCAGGCCACGACCGCCACCAAAGGCAGGCCCACGGCCGCAGTCATCAATCGAAGCTGAAGGTTACTCTTCGGCACCGGCCCGAGTGTAGGGGCGGGCCCGGCAATGGGCGAAACAAGAACCGCGATCAGGACTTCTTGAACGCCTCGATATCCTCGGGGAGGAGCCCGCCGAACTTCCGCTTGCGCCGCCCGTACTCAGCCAACGCGATATCGATGTCCTCGCGGCCGAAGTCCGGCCAGTAGGCGTCGGTGAAGTACAGCTCGGCATAGGCCGCCTGCCACAGGAGGAAGTTCGAGATGCGCAGGTCGCCCGCCGTCCGGATCACCAGGTCGGGGTCAGGCATCGTACCTGTGGAGAGGTTCCGCGCCAGCACTTCCTCGGTCAGCTCCGATGCCGGGATTTCTTCCATGATGACGCGGCGGACGGCCATCACGATGTCATCGCGCCCGCCGTAGCTGAAGCAGATATTGAGGACCAGGCCCGTGTTCCCGCTGGTGAGCTCGATGGCATGTTGTACGCGCCGCTGGAGCCAGTCGGGCAGTGTTTCCATGTGCCCCAGCATCTGTAACCGCACGTTGTTCTTGTGCAGGTTCGCCAGCTCACGCCGGATGAAGAAGTGCAGCAACCGGATGAGCGCCCGGACTTCAGGCTGGGGGCGCTGCCAGTTCTCGGTGCTGAACGCATACAGGGTCAGATACTTGACCCCATGGTCCGCGAAGCGCTCGATGACCCTGCGGATGTTCTCCGTGCCGGCGCGGTGGCCGGCCACCCTGGGGAGTCCGCGCTGGGTCGCCCAGCGGCCGTTGCCATCCATGATAATTGCCACGTGCCGTGGCACGCGTCCTCCCGAGATGGGAGAAATCGGGTCACCCAGGAACTCCGCTTCCTCGCTCCGCCCCACCGGGCTGTTCGCGGCGGTCTCAGGCTTCAAGGAGCTCAGCCTCTTTCTTCTTACTCTCCGCGTCGATGGTGGCGATGTGGTCATCCGTGAGCTTCTGCAGCTCCTCCGCGTGGCGCTTGAGGTCGTCCTGCGAAGCCGACCCTTCTTTTTCCGCCTTCCGCAGGTCGTCATGGGCGTGGCGGCGGACGTTCCGGACGGCGACGCGGGCGTCTTCGGTCTTGTGGTGGAGCAGCTTCACAAACTCTTTGCGCCGTTGCTCGGTGAGTGGCGGGATCGGAAGGCGGAGGGTCTGGCCATCGATCGCCGGGTTGAGCCCCAGGTCAGAGCCCTGGATAGCCTTCTGCACGGCCGAAACGGCGCTGCGGTCCCACACCTGGATGGTGAGCATCCGTGCTTCGGGCGCGTTGATACTCCCGAGTTGTTTCAGCGGCGTGATCGCTCCGTAGTAGTCCACCGGCAGCATCTCGATCAGGCTTGGATGGGCTCGCCCCGTCCGGATTCCGTTCAGGTCCCGGCGAAACGCCACGAGGGCGCCGTCCATCTTCTCGTCTGCCGTGAGCAGGATCTCCTCGGGGTCTGCCATTGCGGGTTCCCTCCTGCGCCTAGTGTGGCGGCGTCTCGCCCTCGGGTTCCGACGACACCAGTGTGCCAATCCTATCCCCCCGGAGCGCGTGAAACACAGCGTCCGGTTCAGCTACGTCAAAGACGACGATGGGCAACTGGTGTTCCATGCACATGCTCAGGGCGGTGATGTCCATCACCTGGAGCCGGCGCTGGATGGCCTCGAGGTACGTCACATGGTCGTACTTCGTCGCGGTCGGGTCCTTCGCCGGGTCTGCATTGTAGACGCCGTCAACTCCATTCTTCGCCATCAGGAGCGCTTCGCAATCGGTCTCGATCGCGCGCAGGGCCCCGGCGGTATCCGTGGTCATGAACGGGTTGCCAGTCCCCGCGGCGAAGATGACTACGCGCTTCTTCTCCAGGTGGCGGATGGCGCGGCGCCGGATGTACGGCTCGGCCACCTGCGAGATGGGTAGCGCCGTCTGGGTGCGCACCACCACGCCAGCCTTTTCGAGGGCGTCCTGGAGCGCCAGCGCGTTCATGATGGTGCCGAGCATCCCGGCGTAGTCCGCCGTCGCGCGGTCCATGCCCGTCTCCGCGACGGTCGCGCCACGCCAGAAGTTGCCGCCCCCGATGGAGACGGCAACTTCGACACCTTCGTCGACAGCCATGCTGATCTGCTGGGCCAGGTAGTTGAGCGTGACCGGGTCGATGCCGAACGGGCGGTCGCCCATGAGGGCTTCACCGCTCAGCTTTACCAGTGCCCGCCGGTAGCGGCCCATGCCGGGCTATCGGCCCAGTTCGAAGCGGACGAACCGGCGCACGCGGACGTTCTCGCCTGTTTTCGCAATCGTGTCCTGCACCAGGCTCCCGATCGTCCGCCCGGAGTCGCGGATGAAGGGCTGGCTCATCAGGCAGACCTCTTCGTCGGTCCCTTCGATGCCTGCGCGTTCCGGGTCATCGGCGGCGACCACCTGCGGGTTCATGGCCGCAACCTGCATGGCGATGTTTCGCGCCAGCTGGCGGAAGTCGTCGGTGTTCGCCACGAAGTCCGTCTCGCAGTTCACTTCGACCAGCACGCCAATGCGGCCACCAGCGTGGATGTAGCTTTCGACCACCCCATTCGAGGTTTCGCGTTCGGCGCGCTTTGCGGCGGCGGCGATGCCCTGTTCGCGGAGGAGGGTCTTGGCCTTGGCTGCGTCGCCCCCTGCTGCCTCGAGGGCCCGCTTGGCATCCATGACGCCCGCGCCGGTCTCCTCGCGGAGGGCTTTGATCATCTCAGTCGTTACTGCCACGAGTGGTCTTACTCCTGCGCTGCTGGTTCGCTGGCCGCCTGGGTGGTGGCCGAGATTACGGTGACGCTGGGGCCGCTCTCGCTGGCCGCTTCGTCTTCAGGTGTGGCCGAGAAGGTGCCAGACTCCATACCCGCCTCGACCGCCTTGGCGAACTCGTCGCCGTGGGCGCCCGCGCCCGCGCCGGATTCGCTGGCCGCCCGGCCCTCGATCGCCGCGTCCGCGACTTTCCCGAGGATGAGCTTGATGGCGCGGATCGCGTCGTCGTTGCTTGGGATGGGGTAGGCCACCGGGTCCGGGTCGCAGTTCGTATCCACGAGCGACACGATCGGGATGTTCAGCCGCTTGCACTCGGCGACGGCAATCGCTTCCTTGACGGTATCGATGATGAACACCGCCGCCGGGAGCCGCTCCATGTTCTTGATGCCCCCGAAGTACCGGTTCATCCGCTCGATCTCGTTCGAGATGTCGAGCTGTTCCTTCTTCGTCAGGCGGGCAAACTCGCCCTGCTCCATCGACGTTTCGAGGTTGTGCAGGTGCTTGATGCGGCTCTGGATGGTGCGGAAGTTCGTGAGCGTGCCGCCGAGCCAGCGGTTGTTCACGTACGGGAGCAGGGCCCGCGTGGCTTCCAGCTCGACCGTCTCACGCGCCTGCTTCTTGGTCCCGATGATGAGTACCTCGGATCCGCCCGCGACGACATCGCGAATGAAGCTGATCGCCGCGTCGAGGCGGGTGACCGTTTGCTGCAGGTCGATGATGTGGATGCCGTTCCGCTCGGTGAAGATGAACTGGCGCATCTTGGGGTTCCAGCGCCGGGTCTGATGGCCGAAGTGAACGCCGGCCTCCAGCAACTGCTTCATGCTGACAGGGGTAACCAGGGGTGCCTCCAAAGTGCGGTGTCATAGATTTGGCCCCTTCGGAGAAGGACCACGACGCCGCCGATACACGCAACCGGCTAATGATACCAGCGCTCATCGCGTAGTGGAAGCGATGACAACATGCCTTCGGCGATCGCTCACCGGAGGCAGCAATTCCTCTTGACACGCCACGGCTGCGCTCGTTAGCGTTACCGCTAAGGAAGGAGGTGATGCGCATGGATTATCACAGTCGTAGTTACGACCTGACCTTAGCGCTGGAGGTGACCTCCTCCTAGGGACAACCTGCGAGGACTCATCCGCCCTCCTAAGACTCCGGTCTTAGCTACGCCAGGGGCCCCGGCAGATTTTCCGGGGCCCCTTTTGCTTGTCCACCTCTTCTCATGCACCCAGCAAGCCGCTTCAACCCCGCCGCCTTCCAGTCAGCCCTGGCCACCGGGTCGCTCGGGCGCTATCTCGTCTGCCGCGAGGTGCTGGTTTCGACCATGGACCTCGCCGCCCGCGAGGCCGCCGAGGGCGCACCGCACGGCACGCTCGTCTTCGCGGAAGAGCAGACGGCCGGCCGGGGCCGCCGGGGCCGCTCGTTTTACAGTCCGGCCGGCCAGAACCTCTACTTCACGCTCGTGCTCCGGTGTCCCGTTGAACTCCATCGCCGGCTGCCTTTGATCGTGCCCCTGGCGGTCTGCGCAGCCATCGCCGCAGAGGCGCCAGCAGCCCGCATCAAGTGGCCCAACGATATCTGGATCGGCGACCGGAAAGTGGCCGGCATGCTCATCGATGCCGAGCTCTCCCCCGCCGGTGCGGTGGCACTCCCCGGCATCGGCATCAACGTCAACGCCGACCCGACTGTCGTCCCCGAATTGCGCGACATCGCGACCTCCCTTGCGCGGGAGCTTGGCCGGCCGGTCGAGCGGGAGGCTCTCCTCGCACACATCTGCAACGAGCTTGAGCGGCTGCTGGAGGCCCCTCCGGGCCACGTGCTCGAGGCGTACCGTGCCCGGAGTTCGACCGTTGGCCGCGGGGTCCTCGTCGTCCCCGTCGGTGGTGAACCGTTCGAAGGCACGGCCGTCGCCATCGAGGACGACGGGTCGCTCGTCGTCCGCCGGGCCGATGACTCGGTGGAAACGGTCACGGCGGCCGACGTCTCAGTCCGTCCCCTCGCTTGAAGTGATTCGAATGCACCAATCGGCTATCGTGCGGCTATGACGTTCGACGAGATGTTCGAGCTGGCCGTGAGCCGCAAACGCGAGATGCCCGCCGGCTCGTCGACCTCCGAACTGTTCTCGCGTGGGCCGCACGGCATAGGCAAGAAGCTCGTCGAAGAGGCCGCGGAGAGCTGGATGGCCGCCCGCTTCGAGAGCAACGACGACCTCGCGGGCGAACTCGCCCAGGTCCTCTACTACGTCGCCTGCATGATGGCGGAAAAGGGCCTCTCGCTGGATGATGTGTACCGCCAGCTATGATCAAAGTCGCAGTTCCGAATAAGGGCGCCCTCTTCGAGCCGACGATCGACTTGCTCAACTCGTGCGGCTACCGCGTCACCAGGGCCGGCAGCGCCCTCTGTTCGCTCGACCCCGAAAACGATGTCGAGTTCTACTTCCTCCGTCCCGGCGACATCCCCATCTACATCTCGAACGGCATCCTCGATTGCGGGATCACGGGGAAGGACTTCGTCGCGGAAAAGGGCGTCATGCACGCCCAACTGCTCGACCTGAACTACGGCCACTCGAAGCTGCGTGCCGCTGTCCCCGCCGACTCGCCCGTCCAGACGCTCGACGGGTTTTCGGGCCTGCGGATCGCGACCTCCCTCCCCGGCATCGTGCGGAGCTTTTTTGCGCCCCGGGAACTCGAGATCGTCGAACTGGAAGGCGCCGTCGAGATTGCGGTCCAGCTTGGAATCGCGCAGGCGGTCGTCGATGTCGTCGACACCGGCACCACGCTCAAACAGGCGGGCCTGCGGATCGTCGGCGAGCCCCTGTTCGCCTCGAACGCTGCCCTCTTCGCCAACCCTGAACTCGAAGAGCACCCCCAGGTCACCACCCTGAAGCACCGGATCGAAGGCAAGATCGTCGCGGTCGACTACATGATGGTCGAATACGACACCCCCGGGAACATCCTCGAGATGGCCTGCGAGATCACCCCGGGCCTCGAATCGCCGACTATTACCCAGCTCCAGCGCGAGGGCTGGTACTCGGTCAAGGCCATGGTGAAACGGCGCGACGCCCACCGGATCATGGACGAACTCTCACGCCTGGGCTGCCGGGGCATCCTTCTGACTACCATCGAGAGTGCCCGGATCTAGCAGGCCGTTGAAGAGTGG